>CAVSVZ010000037.1:0-92784 GCA_963731495.1 uncultured Alphaproteobacteria bacterium | reverse complement strand
CGGCGTTGGTCGGCGCGATCCTCGGCCTGCGGGTGTTGCTGGTCGAGAAAGCCGCGGCCGTCGGCGGCACCACGGCGCTGTCCGCCGGCTCGGTCTGGGTTCCCGGCTCGCACCATGACGCTGCGGACGACGATGCCGACCAGGTGCTGTGCTATCTGCGCGCTGCCATCGGCAATCGCCTGCGGGCCGACATGGCGGATGCCTTCCTGGCCGCGGGGCCCGAGATGGTGCGCTTCCTGGAGCGGCACACGGCGGTCGCGTTTCGCGCCTATCCCTACCATCCTGACTATCTGGCAGACCTGCCGGGCGCCACCCTGTCGGGCCGGGTGCTGGAGCCGCTGCCGTTCGATGCCAGAGTGCTCGGCCGCGATTTCTCGCGGCTGCGGCCGCCTTTGCCCGAATTCACCCTGTTGGGCGGCCTGATGGTCGATCGCACCGACATCACCCATCTGCTGGCTGCGACACGCTCCGTCACCTCGCTGCGCCACACGGGGCGCCTACTGCTGCGTTACGGCGCCGATCGCGTGCGGCATGCGCGCGGCACCAGGCTGGTGATGGGTAATGCGCTCGCCGGCCGGCTGTTCCATTCGCTGCTGCAGCGCGACGTGCCTGTGCTCACCGCGACGGCGGCCAGGGAGCTCATGTTTGAGGATGGCCGCGTAAGCGGAGCGATGCTGGAATCCTCCGATCATGCGTGGACGGTTCACAGTCGCCTAGGTGTGGTCCTCGCCACCGGCGGCTTCTCTCGGCATCCGGAGCTGAGACGCAAGCTTCTGTCGGAGCCGCTGTGCGAGCATTCGCCGCTCGCCGAGAGCGTGACCGGCGATGGCGTCATCCTGGGCCAGCAGGCAGGAGGCCATCTCGGCACCGACCACGCCAACAACAGCTTTTGGGCGCCCGTCTCGATCCGCACGCGTGCCGATGGCTCGACCGCGGTCTTCCCCCATTTCGTGCTCGATCGCGGCAAGCCGGGCCTGATCGCGGTCAACCGCGAAGGGCGCCGCTTCGTCAACGAGGCGACCACCTATCACCGCTTCGCCGAAGCGATCTACGCCGAGCATGCGCAGACGCCGACCATTCCGTGCTTCTTCATCTGCGACGATCGGTTCATCGAAAAATATGGCCTCGGCATGGTCCGGCCGCGGCGGATCAACCTGCGCCGTGCGCTCGCCGACGGCTATCTCGTGCGCGCCGCCACGGTCGGCGAGCTTGCCGGTCTGCTGCACATCGAGGCTGCGGCTCTCGAGGCGACGGTGACCCGATACAACGAGCTTGCGGCCAGCGGGCGCGACCCCGATTTCGCCAAGGGCAGCGATGCCTACCAGCGCAACCTGGGTGATCCCGAGCACGGCCCCAACCCGTGCATGGGACCGATCCGGACGCCGCCTTTCTATGCCATCCGGGTCTACCCCGGCGACATCGGCGCCAGCTGCGGCCTTATCACCAATGAGTTCGCGCAGGTGATGGGCTCGGACGGTGCGCCGGTCGCAGGGCTCTATGCTTGCGGCAACGACATGGATTCACTGATGGCCGGTTGCTATCCGGGGCCCGGCATCACGCTCGGCCCGGCGATGACCTTCGGTTACGTCGCGGCGCGTCACGCGGCCGGAGCGGGGCGTTCGTAGCTCGGATCAGCCGACCTCGACGTCCTGCCAGAAGCCGAACCGGTCGCCGGTCTGCGCCATCGACGGACGCGGCGCCTCATACTGCCAGGCGGCGCGCGCGTGGCGGGTGCCGTCGATCACCACGTCATAGAACTGCACGCCGTGCGGACATTCTAGATCGTCCGCCGTCCTCTCCGTTTTTTCGAGCCACTCCATTCGCACCGCCGCGCTCGGAAAATACTGATAGCCGTGGGCTTCGACGATGTCGTCGCTCTCAGCGACCACCTGTCCGTCCAGATGTGCTCTCATGCTCGGACCCTCCATGAACCATGGTGCATTGGAGAAATGAGGCGTGCGCACCGCAGCGACAAGCACCCCTCGGCGCGTCGATATGTGATGTAATCTGACCTCGGGAACTCGGCATGGTGGCGCGCCGACCGTGCAGTCCTGATGGTGGGCGAAGAGCTGGAGATGGGCATGGCGCCGGCAGTTGCGCGAGCCGATGAGGATCGCTTCGATCGGATCACGTTCGATGCCGAGATGCTGGGCGGGCGCGCCTGCATCCGCGGGATGCGGGTAACCGTTGCGACCATCGTCGACCAGATCGCCGAGGGCTCCTCGATCGACGATGTCCTCGCCGACTACCCCTATCTCGAGCGGGAGGACATCCGACAGGCGCTCGCTTACACAGCGTGGCTCGCCAGGGACGAGGTCGTGCCGGCGTAGGGATGCGCAGTGTTGTTGAGGACGGCGCCGTTGTGATCGTTGGGGAAGCAAGCTTTCGCGTGCGGCGCCTGCCGCTGGGCGGCCGACTGGTGATGTTCAGCCGCCGCTGATCGCGGTCATGATGAGCAGCTCGGCGCCCGGCGCCAGGGGCGTGTCGAGGGTGGCCTTGTCGCCGTCGACGAACACGTTGATGTGGCGCCGGATCGCCGGTCTGGAATCGCACACCCGATCGCGCATGCCGGGCCAGCGGGCGTCCAGCGCATCGATCGCTTCGCGAACACTGGTTGCCGAAACCTCGACCTCGCGCTGCGAGCCGGGGAACAGGTTGACCAGCAGCCGCGGCAGCACGACCAGCACCAGCGCGGGCTGTGGCCGGAGGTTGCGCATGGCGTGATCCCCCGCGAAAACCTACGCCTCGACCACCAGGGTCTCGACCGAGGTGATCATCGGCAGGCGCTGTGCGATGCAGCGCCAGCTGCCGCCCTCGTCGGCGCTGGCATACAGCTCGCCCGAGTTGGCGCCGAAGTAGACGCCCGCGGGATCCAGGCGATCGGTCGCCATGGCCTGGCGCAGCACACCGAAGAACACGTCCTTCTGCGGCAGGCCTTCACGCAAATCCTGCCAGCTGTCGCCGCCATCGCGTGTGCGCCAGACCGCCGCCTTGGCGTCGGGCACGTAGCGGCCCGCGATGTCGCCGTTGAGCGGCAGCAGATACAAGGTCGACGGGTCGCGCGGATGGGTCGCCGCGGGAAAGCCGAAAGTCGAAGGGAGCCCCGCCTCGATGCTCTGCCAGGTCAGGGCGCCGTCGTCGCTGCGATACATGCCGCAGTGGTTCTGCTGGTAGAGGCGGCCGGACGTGCCCGGCGCCTGGACCAGGCAGTGCACGCACTGGCCCCATTCCGGATAGCGCTGATCCTCCGGGTTGAAGTCGGCGCGCGTGCCGCGGTTGCGGGGTTCCCAGGTCTCGCCGCCGTCGCCTGTGTGGAACACGCCGGCGGCCGAGATCGCGACCCAGATCTGCCTCTCGTCCGGGCGCACCACCATGGAGTGCAGGATCAGCCCGCCCGCGCCCGGCTGCCAGTTCGGCCGCGTCGGATGGTCGCGCAGGCCGGCCACATGCCGCCATGAGGTGCCGCCGTCCTCGCTCTGGAACAGGCCGGCCGGCTCCACACCGGCGTAGAGGCTCCCATCGGCCGGCGCCAGGCTCCAGACCGACTTGATCGGCTCCTCGCCCTCCTGGTAGGCGAGGCCCTCGCTCGAATGCGTCCAGCTCGCGCCGAGATCGGTCGACTTCCAGACCGCCGGGCCGAACCATTCATTGCCGCCAGCGCCATAGATCGTGCCCGTCGACGGGTCCCCGACCACATGATTGATGGGCCAGGTCTCGCAGAACGGGCCACGCTGGCTCCAGGCGCGCCGCTCGGCGTCGCTCTCCAGGACGAAGGCGCCCTTCTTGGTGCCGATGAGGATCAGGACTTTGTGCATCATGTGCGTCTCCACCAGTCGCCGGCATGCCTGTCCGAACTATTGCGGCATCAGCTTGAGATAGGGCTGCGCTTCCTCGAGCGCGCGCGCGAAAGACGGCCGCTGCATCAGCCGGTCGAGGTATGCCGCCACGTTCTTGTGAGCGTCGCCGAGCGGCAGCACCATGTTGGCGTAGAACAGGGCAGGGGCGGCGGCACAGTCGGCCATGGTGAAGGCGTTGCCCATCGCCCAGGTTCTGGTCGCCATGTCCTGATCGATCATGCCGCACGCGGTCGCCAGCTGCGTCCGCGCCTGATCGACGCCGTAGGTGTCGTTGTTGCCTGCTGGGCGCAGCTTGTCGGTGACGATCTTCTGCATCGGCACGTTGACGTAAAGATCGAAGAAGCGGTCGCGCAGCCGCGTCTGTCGTGCGAGATCGGGATCCTCGGGCACGAGTTGCGTCCGGCCCGGATAATGCTGCGCCAGGTACTCGATGATGATGCTGGATTCCGGGATCGTCCGGTCGGCCGCCTCGTCGCGCAGCACCGGGAACTTGCCGATCGGCCAGATCTTCTTGAACTCGGCGCGCGAGGTGTCGTCCATCAGGTCGACCAGGTGCGGCTCGAACGGCGTGCCGTTCTCGTATAGCGCGACCAGCGCCTTCTGGCAGAACGACGATAGAGGATGGAAATAGAGGGTGAGAGACATCGGGGTGCCTTTCGCTCAGGGTTCCAGGCGGAGCAACGCCTGGCCGCTGGTTGCGGGTCAGGTGGTCGGCTGTGGCTGATCGAACATGTCGATGGGCCGGATCTCGATCGCCCAGCCGAGATGCTCGCCAAGGTGGGCTGCCGGATGCTTGGCGGCTACCTCGATCGCCTGATCCATCCCATCTGCCTTGATGATGAAGAACGCGCCGACGGGCTCCGCGGTCTGGGTGAAAGGGCCTTCGGTGATGCGAGGTCCGCCCGCTCCGGGCCGTACCGTTCTGGATGACGACGGCAGGGCGAGGGATCCGACCAGCAACAGATGGCCACTGCTCCGCAGCGCCTCGTCGTAGGGCCGACACGCAGGTCCCAGGGCCTCCAGCTCCTCCTCGGTCAAGCCTTCAAACTTGGTCTCGGAGTAGTTGCAGAGGCAAAGGTAGTGCATCGAGACCTCCCGGGCCCGTTCCTAGAGGCTGGCGCCGTCGAATGGCGTGATCTTGATCGTCGACAGGTCGACGTTCTCGGCGCAGCGCAGGTTGAGCACGACCATCGCTTTGCCATCCGGGCCGGTGCCCTCGGCGAACGGCGCGCAGCCGCAGGTCTTGCAGAACTGGTGGCGGATCACGTGCTTGTTGAAGGTGTAGGTCGCGATGTCGTCGCGCGAGGTCTCGAGATGAAATTGTTCCGGCGCAAAGGCGGCCAGCACCGAGCCCCTGCGCCGACAGATCGAGCAGTTGCACTCGATCGCCTCGGTCGCCTCGCCATCGAGCGTGTAGGCGATCCTGCCGCAGTGGCAGCTTCCGCGAATCGTCATGACGTTCTCCCTCAGTCCGCCAGGGGCACCCATCATTGCTGCCCTCTGTACGCCCGCTCCAGCACTTCGATATCGAATTTTCGCATCTGAAGGAATGCCTTGGTGACCCGCCCGGCTCTCTCGGGATCCGGGTCCATCAGCATGGTTGGCAGGACCGAGGGAACGATCTGCCACGACAGGCCGTATCTGTCCTTCAGCCAGCCGCACGGGCCTTCCTCGCCGTGCTCGGTAAGCTTGCCCCAGTAGTCGTCGATCTCCTCCTGGGTCTCGCAGTGCACCTGGAACGAGACGGCTTCGTTGAACTTGAAAAGCGGGCCGCCGTTCAGGGCCACGAAGCGTTGCCCTTCGATCTCGAACTCGACGGTCATGACCGATCCCGCTTCCCTGCCGTGCATGTCATGGCCCTCTTTGCCGTAGTGGCTGGTTCTCAGAATCCTCGCGTTCGGGAAGATGGCGACATACATCTTCGCCGCCTCCTCGGCCTGGCCGTCGAACCACAGGCAGGGCGTGATCTTGTGGGCGGTCAACGGCATCGTTCGTCCTCCTGTGTCAACGGCAGGTTCGGTGCGTCATTCCCAGGACGAACGGACCGGTGGCGATCCGACAGTGAGCCCGATCTTTTTTGGAGTACGGCGCTGCCGCTGTCCGTTGGCGGCAATAGTGGTCGAAAGTTCCACGTAGGCGGATCACACCATGCGAGCAGTGAGGAAGATTGCAAGACGCGCCCTGGTGGTGCTGCTGGGCCTGGTGTTACTAGCCGCGGCGACCCTCGCCTTGCCGATCCCGGGTTGGCGCACCGGATGGGTCGAGGTCGAGGGGCTGGATCTGGCACCGGCCGGCGCGTTTGCCCTCGACAGCCACAGCGTCTGGATCGACACCGACGCAGCGTGCGGCGCCGGCCGGATGACCGATTCCGATGACTGCCTCGGCCTGCTCGCGCTGCTCAAGGCGCGCGGAGCGGACGTCGTTGGCATCTCCACGGTCTTCGGCAATGCCCCACTCGAGGTCACCGACGGCACGACCAGAGCGTTGACATCCCAGCTTGGCGCCGAGGAAGTCCAGGTACCGCCCGTACATCGCGGTCGAGACTCGCCGGCTGGATCGAACGACCATGATCCGACGCCGGCGGAACGGGCGCTCGCGAAGGCGCTTGCCGACGCGCCGATGGTCATCATCGCGCTCGGCCCGCTGACCAACATCGCAGCCGTCCTGCGGCGCCGTCCCGACCTCGCGCCGCGCGTTCAGCGGATCGTCGCCGTGATGGGGCAGCGGCCGAATCACGTGTTCCACCCGGTCGAGGGGGGCACGGCCGCGATCCTGTTCGGGCACGGGCCGGTCTTTCAGGACTTCAACTTCGTCAAGGACGATGCGGCCGCGGCGGAGCTTCTGGCGCATGGCCTGCCGATCACGCTGATCCCCTACGAGGCCGCGCGCGAGATCGCGATCACCGGGCACGATCTTGAGGCCATGCGCGATGCCGGGCCGGGGGCGCGCTGGGTTGCCGAGCGCTCGCAAGGCTGGCTCGACTTCTGGCGCGAGGATATTCGTCAGCCGGGCTTCTTCCCGTTCGATCTGGTCGGGGCGACCTATCTGCTTCATCCGGAGCTGTTCCGTTGCGCCGAGCTGCCGGCCGCGATCGAGCCCCACTCCTGGTTCTGGCGCTGGCGGCTGGGCGAGACCGGCCTGTTCGTCGAGCCGGCCCCTGCAGGCGGAGAGGGGTATCATCGGGTGGTCTACTGCCCGACGCTCAGCCCTGGACTGCACGATGCCATCCTCGCCGACCTGACCCGTCAGGCGGAGCGGCTGTCTTTCATCAGGCGGTCGAGATGGCCGCGGATGTGGGCGGCTTCGGCGGCGGTATGGGCCAGCGCGATCGCCTGATCGAACGCGACGCGGGCCTCCTCGGCGCGCTTAAGCTGGAGCAGCAGGGCGCCCTTGACGCCGAAGAAATGGAAATAGCCGGACAGAGGTGCTGCTAAAGGCTCGATCATTTCGAGCGCGGCCTCCGGACCACGCAGCTTGGAGACCGCGACGGCCCGGTTGAGGGTAACCACGGGCGAGGGCTGGACCGCCTCGAGCACGGCGTAGAGCTGATCGATCTCGGCCCAGTCCGTGTGCTCGGGCCGGGCTGCCCGCGCATGCAACGCGGCGATCGCGGCCTGCACCTGGTACGGGCCCGGCCGCCGGTGGCGCAGCGCCTTCTCGACCAGCACGAGACCCTCGGCGATCTTTTCGCGATCCCACAGGCTGCGATCCTGGTCCTCCAGCAGCACGATCGCGCCGTCGGCATCGAGCCGTGCGGGAGCCCGCGCGTGCTGCAGCAGAAGCAGGGCCGTCAGCCCCATGATCTCGGGCTCGCTCTGGAACAGCCGCAGCAGCAGCCGGGCCAGCCGGATCGCCTCCTCGCACAGCGGCACGCGGACATGGACGTCGCCGCCGCTCGCCGCGTAGCCCTCGTTGAACAGGAGGTAGATCATGGCGGCGACCGCGGCGAGCCGCCCCGCACGCTCCGGCGCGCCCGGCGTCTCGAACGGGACCTCCGCATCGGCGATCCGGCGCTTGGCCCTGGTGATGCGCTGCTCCATCGCGCTCTCGCTGACCAGGAAGGCGCGCGCGATCTCCTTGACCGAGAGGCCCGAGATGATCCGTAGCGCCAGGGCGATCTGCTGGGTTGCCGGCAGCTCGGGATGGCAGCAGATGAACAGCAGGCGCAGGACGTCGTCGCGGTAGTCGGAGCTGTCGAGCCGCTCGGCGAGCGCCGTCTCGGCATCGTCCAGGTCCGAGATCAGCTCCTCGTCGGGCAGCGGCCGCTCGCGGCTGCGCCGCCGCACTTGGTCGAGCGCGACGTTGCGTCCGACCAGGATCAGCCAGGCGGCCGGATCGCGCGGCGGGCCGTTGACCGGCCAGTGCCGCAGCGCCCGCAGGCACGCCTCCTGGAACGCCTCCTCGGCGGCATCGAGATCGCGAAAGTAGCGCAGCAGCGCGCCCAGCGCCTGGGGCCGCGCCGAAGTCAGCGCGGTGTCGATCCAGGCGAGCTCGCTCACGTCGACGAGTCCGGGTGATAGACCGAGATCGGCCGGACCTCGAGCGCGCTCGCAAGGCCGGCGGCCTCCCTGGGGGCCGCCAGGCGACGGGCGGCATCCATCGCCTCTTCGAGGTTTTTGCAGTCGACCACGTAGAAGCCGAGCAGCGCCTCTTTGGACTCGGCAAACGGGCCGTCGAGAATCACGGTCTCGCGACCGTACCTCAGCGTGGTCGCCGCGGTCGTCGGCATCAGGCGGGCGACCGGGCCGAGCTTGCCCTCCGCGATCAGCTCCCGCCTCACGACCGCGAGCGCGGCCATCAGCGCGTCATCCTGCTCCTTGGTCAATACACTCACGGTCGCCTCGTCGTGGTAGCAGAGGATGGCATACTGCATGCGCGGCTCCTTCGGCGCTCGGCGACGGCTGATCGTGCCCGAAGGACGAACGAGCCTGCCCCATTCCGACAGAGTCGCGAGATGTGCGGCCTCGCAGGCGCATGAAGTGGCCTCTGGCGGTGGTACGCCAACCGGACGCAAGCGCTACGCTTCCGGCGACTCCTGGTCGTAGCGGTCGTGGTGGCGCACCCAGGCCATGGTCCAGGGCAGCTCCGCCTCGTCCCGCCCCTTCGGCACGAGGTCGAGATAGTTGTACGTGCCGATCAGGATGTCGAGCCCGCGCGCGTAGGCGGAATAGGTGTGGAAGATCGTGCCGTCGGCGTCCTTGTAGAAGACGCTGGCGCCCGGGCCTTCCTCGCTAGGAAACCGGGTCATGTGGTAGTTGTAGTAGACCTCGCCCTTGGCCATCTCGTCCTCGGTGAAGGACACGTGGTAGTCGGCGTTGAAGTCGCTGCCGAAGGACGAGAGCCACTTGAAGCGCCAGCCCATGCGCTTGCGGAACCTCTCGATCTCGGATAGCGGCGCGCGCGAGACCGCGACCAGCGTGACGTCCCGGTGCGCCAGATGCACCAGCGCTCCATCAAAATGATCGGCCAGGAACGAGCAGCTGGGGCAGCCCTGCTCCCAGCCAGGCCCGAGCATGAAGTGGTAGACGATCAGCTGGCTGCGACCGTCGAACAGGTCCGCCAGGGTCTCCTTGCCGTCCGGCCCCTCGAACCCATAGCGCTTGTCGACCCGGGTCCAGGGCAGGGCCCGCCGCTCGGCACTGAGCTGGTCGCGCAGCCGGGTAAACTCCTTCTCCTTGGCCAGATGCGCCTTGCGCGCGGCCAGCCACTCTTCCTGCGAGACGATCGTGTGCGGTTGCATGGTGATCTCTCCCGTCGAACGCTCGGCTCATGAAAAACTCATCAGTTAAATAACGGTATGGTTAAATGCGAGCCCACGTCAAGGGGCAATCTGCAGGCCGGCGATGGTCAGGATGCGTCGTGCAGGGAGTCCGCGATTGCCTGGTCGAGGATGGTCAGGCCTTCGTCGACCTGGTCCTCGCTGCAGGTCAGCGGCGGCGCGATCCGCCAGACGGCGGCCAGGCGGGGCAGGGCGACGATGTTCATCGACAGGCCCGAGCTCCATGCAGCGACGGGTGATGCGCGTGCCGAGTGCCGCATTGGGCTGCCGGCGATGCCGGTCGGTCACCAGCTCGACGCCCCACAGCAAGCCCCGGCCGCGCACATCGCCGATCACCTCGTAGCGCTGATGCAGCTCGCGCAAGCCCGCCTCGAGGCGCGCGCCAAGCGCGACCGCGCGCTCCGCCAGCCGCTCGCGCCGCAGCACCTCGAGCACGGCGAGACCGACTGCCGCCGGCAGCGGATCGGACACGTGCGAGGTCACATGCACGAAGCCCTTGCGGTAGCAGTCCTCCTCGATCTCGGCGCTGGTCACCGTGGCCGCGAGCGGGATGCCGCCGCCCAAGGTCTTGGACACGGTCAGAAAATCCGGCACCACGCTCGTCCTGCTCGAAGCAGAAATTGGCGCCGACCCGGCCGAAGGCGGTCTGCGCCTCGTCCAGGATCAGCAGCATGCCACGCGCCTCGCACAGCTCTTTCATGCGCGGGAAATAGCCCGCGGGCGGCACGATGACGCCGCCGGTGCTCATGATCGGCTCGGCGATCGCCGCCGCGAGCGCGCCCGTGCTCTGGCTGTCGACCTGCTCGAAGCCGACCTCGAGGCAGCTCATGTCGCAGGTGCCGCCGCAATGGCGGATCGGGCAGCGATAGGCGTTCGGCGCCGGGATCGCCAGGCTGCCCGGGATCGCCAGGCCCGTAGCCATTGCGACCGACCGAGTAGGTGACGGCGCCGGCACCACCGGTCAGCCCGTGAAACGAGCCGCTGAGCCCGACGACCTCGTGGCGGCCGGTCGCGAGCTTGGCCATGCGCAGCGCGACCTCGTTCGCCTCGCTGCCGGTATTGAGCAGCATCACCTTCTGCAGCTGCGGCGGCAGCAGGGCTGCGAGCTCGCGGCACAGCTCGACCACCTCGGGCGCCAGCAGCCAGCTGAACAGATGGATCGCCCGACCGCAGCTCGCCTCGATCGCGGCGACCACGTCGGGATGGTTGTGGCCGAGCGTCGCGCACATCTGCCCCGACGTGAAATCCAGGATCCTGCGGCCGCGATCGTCGTAGATGTAGGCGCCGTCCGCGCGCTCGATGAAGAAGTCGGGAAAATCGCCGACATAGCGGATCATGTGACGCTCGACCGCCTCTTGCAGCAGCCGATGCTGCTCCTGCCAGCCTGCGTCGCGGGCGACGCCGATATCTGTCGTCATGCCGACCTTCTCGGTTTCAGGATCTTCGCGCCTCAGCCCAGCGTCGCGACCAGCCAGGCCTGAATCGGCCGTGACGCGGTGAACATCTGCTGACAGTACGCGACGGCGCCCGGGCCGAACAGGGCCTCGGGCACGTCGTCGCTGCGCCAGGCGTAGAGCCCGTTGTGGCGCAGCAGCGCGGCGTTCCGGTGATCGGCGGCAAAGCCTCGCGGCACCCGCTTGTAGTGAGGCTCGTTCAGCTGGAAGCCGCGGGCCGAGACCACCCGGATCGCATCGCGCAGCGCCTCCCCGGATGCTTCATCCGCGACGGCCTGGCGATAGCGCTCGAGCTGCTCGGGCGTGAAACCGTGCAGGCCCGCGCCGATGGTCAGCCTGCGCGCGGCCGATCCGCACGAAGAACGAGGGCGCCTGCTTGCTCGATCCGGCGCCCTCCCAGAACATCATGTCGAGATGGGTCTTGTACGGCGTCTTGTCCTTGCTGAACCGCGTGTCGCGGGCGACCCGCAGGATCGAGCCGCCGACCCGGGGCTCGGCGTGCAGGCCTGGCGCGAGGGTCGCGAGGGCTGGCTGCATCGCCACGACGAAGCTCTTGGCGGGCTCCAGCATCACGCGCTGATAGCGCTCGCGCTGCTGGTCGAACCACGCCTTGTTGTTGTTCTGCTCGAGCTCGGCGAGAAAATCCAAGAGCTCGCGCGAGAACCCCGCAAAGGTGCTTGCCATGATGCTTACCCCCGCAGCCGGCAAGCCCTAGACCCTATGTTCGCGGTCCGATCTCAGGCTAGGCGTCCGGCCTGAGGATGACGCGGCCCGAGACCCGGCCGGCGCGCAGATCGTCGAGCGCCTGCGGCGCCGCCGAGAGAGGCCGCACATCGAGCGGGATCGGCGGCACCTTGCCTTCCCGGCCGAGCGCCATGACCTCCTCCATCTCCTCGAGCGTGCCGACATAAGAGCCGCGCAGGCTCAGCGAGCGCTGCGGCATCAGCGGCAGCGGCAGCGACATGGCACCGCCGTACAGCCCGACATTGACCAGCGTGCCGCCCTTGCGCAGCACGTCGAGCCCGAACCGCGCGGTCGCCGGCGCGCCGACGAAGTCGATCGAGGCGCGCGCACCGCCGCCGGTCAGCTCGATCACCTTGGCGACCGCATCGGGCTCGCTGTTGTCGATCGTCGCGAACGCGCCGGCCTGGCGCGCGATGCCGCGCTTTTGCGCGTCGACGTCGGCGACGATCAGCTTGGCCGGCACGACCGAGGGCGCGATGTGCAGGCCGCTCAGCCCGACGCCGCCGGCGCCGATCAGGACCAGATAGTCGTCCTCGGTGAGCGGGGCCGTCTTCTTGATCGCGGCGTAGGCGGTCAGACCGGCGCAGGCGAAGGTGCAGGCGAGCTCGGTCGGCACGTTGCCGTAGTCGATCAGGTATTTCGGATGCGGCACGATCACGTATTCGCTGTAGCCGCCGTGCACCCGGGCCCCCAAAAATTTCGGCGAGAGACAGAGCTGCTCGCGCTCGTGCTCGCACACGGCGCAGTTTCGGCAGCCGATCCAGGGGAAGGCGACCCGCGGCTCGCCGACCTCGACGCCCTCGGCATCGGGGCCGAGCGCCTCGACCACGCCGACGATCTCGTGGCCGAGGGTCAGCGGCAGACTCGCGCCGAGCTTGCCGAGCTCCGCCTTGCGCCCCTCGCCGAGATCGAAGAAGCCATCGTTGATGTGCAGATCCGAATGGCAGATCCCGGCGGCGGTCACGCGCAGCAGGACCTCGGTGCCCTGCGGCGTGGGCGTCGGATACTCGCGCAGCTCGATCGGCTGGCCCCATTCCACGATCTGATAGCTGCGCATGCCTTCCCCCCGGATGTTTTCGATGACTCCCTACGCGTCGATCACGATCGCGCGGAAATCGTTGACGTTGGTGAGCGTCGGCCCGGTGATGACGAGGTCACCCAGGCCGCTGAAGAAGCCGTAGGCGTCATTATCGGCCAACATCGCCTTGGCGTCGAGCCCGCGGGCCAGCGGCGCGCGCAAGCGTGTCCGGGGTCACGATGGCGCCGGCATTGTCCTCGCTGCCATCGATGCCATCGGTATCGGCGGCGAGCGCGCTGATGCCGGCAGCGCCCTTCAGCTGGATGGCGAGCGCGAGCAGGAACTCGACATTGCGGCCGCCGCGACCGCGGCCGCGCAGGGTCACCGTGGTCTCGCCGCCCGAGAGCAGCACGCAGGGCGCTTCCGCCGGCTGGCCGTGCCGGCGGACCTGCAGCGCGATCGCCGCCAGCACCTTGGCGACCTCGCGCGCCTCGCCCTCGATCGCATCGCCCAGGATGACCGGGGTGAGGCCGATCTCCAGGGCCACCGCGGCCGCCGCCTCGAGCGAGGCCTGGGGGGTGGCGATCACGGTGGTGCTGACCTTCTCGAGCCGTGGATCGCCTGGCTTGAGGGTCTCCTCGGCGGCCGCGCGCAGGTGTTCGATCACGCGCAGCCGGCTCGGTGATGCCGAAGCGCTCGACCACCGCCAGCGCCTCGGCGAAGGTGCTGGCATCGGGCACGGTCGGGCCGGAGCCGATCACCGCCGGATCGTCACCCGGCACGTCCGAGATCACCAGCGTGACCACCCTGGCCGGATGCGCCGCGGCGGCGAGGCGGCCGCCCTTGATCGCCGAGAGGTGCTTGCGCACGACGTTCATCTGGCCGATGTCGGCGCCCGAGGCGAGCAGGGCGCGATTGAGCGCCTGCTTGTCGTCCAGGCTGATGCCCGGCGCCGGCAGGCTGAGCAGGGCCGAGGCGCCGCCCGAGATCAGGCACAGCACGAGGTCGTCGGCACCGGCGGATTTCGGCGAGCTGGAGCATGCGCGCGGCCGCCTGGTTGCCGGCGGCATCGGGCACCGGGTGGGACGCCTCGACCACCTTGATTCGCTGACACGGCGCGCCATGGCCGTAGCGCGTGACCACCAGGCCCTCGATCGGCCCGGCCATGTGCTGCTCGACCTCCTGGGCCATGGCGGCCGCGGCCTTGCCTGCGCCCAGCACGATGGTGCGGCCCGCGGGCGCTGGCGGCAGATGCGCCGCGATCGCGCTCGCCGGGCTGGCCGCCGCGATCGCGGCATCCAGCATGCGGCGCAGCCGCGTCTCGTCCTGGATCATGGTCATGACCGAGCTCATCGCCGCCTCCTCGCCCCCGCCGCACTGTATCGCGCCCGCACCGGCGAAGCCAACCGGCCAGGCTAGGGGCCCTCCGTCATGAGCCGGGGCGCCAGGCGTCCTCGAGATGGTGGGGCAGCCGCCAGGGCCGTACCGCGACCACATCGAAGCGCAGGCTGTGGTCGCGATAGCGCGGATGGCTGGCCAGGAACAGCTGCGCGCTACGCTCCATGCGCTCGCGCTGGCGCAGGCCGAGCGCCGCCAGGGCCTGCTCAAGATCGGCGCGCGCCTTGACCTCGACGAACGCCAGCAGCCGGCCACGCCGGACAATCAGATCGATCTCGCCGAGCGGCGTGCGAAAGCGCCGGGCGATCACCTGGTAGCCGCGCAGCCGCAGGCTCGCGGCCGCCAGGGTCTCGGCGAGACGGCCCCACGCCTCGCGCCGTGCGCGGCTCATTGGCCAGCCGGCTCCTCGTCGCGCGCCTCTTTCTTCAGGGCCAGAGCGCGGCGGTAGACCTCGCGTCGGGCGAGCCTGGTCGCCGCCGCCACGTGGGCGGCGGCCGCGGCCGGCGACATGGTCGCGAGCGCCTCCTCGAGCGCGGCATCCAGATCTTCGAGCGCGACCTCGGCGGCCTGCGCCGCCGGCGGGCCAATCACCAGCACCACCTCGCCACGCGGCGCGCCGGTGTCGGCATAGTGCGCGGCAAGCTCGGCAAGGCTGCCACGCCGCACCTCCTCGAACCGCTTGGTCAGCTCGCGGGCCAGTGCGGCCTCGCGCGGCCCGAGCGCCGCCGCCAGCTCGGCCAGCGTGTCCGGCACCCGGTGCGCGGCCTCGAACAGCACCAGCGTTGCCGGCACGGCGCCGAGCTGGGCGATCGCCTGCCTGCGCGCGCCGGCCCGGGGCGGCAGGAAGCCCGCGACCAGGAACCGGTCGCTCGGCAGCCCCGATACGGTCAGCGCCGCGAGCGCCGCCGATGGTCCCGGCAGCGCGAACACCGGGGCGCCCTGCGCGATCGCCTCACGCACCAGCTTGTAGCCCGGATCCGAGACCAGGGGCGTGCCGGCGTCGGTGACCAGCGCGACACTGGCGCCGGCCTGCAGCCTGGCCAGAATCCGCGGCCGCACGCGCGCCGCATTGTGGTCGTGATAGGCCAGCAACGGCCGCATCGAATCGCACAGCCGCAAGAGCTTGCCGGTGACCCGGGTGTCCTCGCAGGCGACAAGATCGGCGTTGCGCAGCGCGGCCAGAGCGCGCGGCGTCAGGTCGCCGAGATTGCCGATCGGGGTGGCGACCAGATGGAGCCCCGGCGCGAGTTTACTTCCCTTGTCCTCACCGCTAGGTTGGCGCTGGTCCGTGTCGGGGGCCGGCCGCTCTGATGGCCTCTTGCCGACGCGCCGCGAGGAAGAGGTCGCGCGTGAAGTTTGCCTTCGCTGCATCCGCTGTCGGTCTGCTGTTCGCCGTGGCGGGCTGCGCATCGAGAGTACCGCCGCCAGAACCCCCTGCGCAACAGGTCGAGCCGGCGCGCCCGAAGGAGATCAAGGTTGGCCTGATGGTGCCGCTGTCCGGCCCGGCGTCGGCACTCGGCCAGGACATGCTGCAGGCCGCACAGATGGCCCTGTTCGATGTCGGGCCGAACGACGTCGTGCTGCTGCCGCGCGATACCGGTGGCACGCCCGAGGGCGCGCGTCAAGCCGCCAGCGAGCTGGTGGCCGAGCAGGTCGAGATCATCATCGGGCCGCTGTTCAGCCAGGCGGTGCTCGCGACCAGCCCGATCGCCCAGGCAGCCGGGATCCCGCTGCTCGCCTTCTCCAACGTCGCCTCGGTGGTGGCTCCGGACACCTATCTGCTCGGGTTTCGCCCGGAGGAGCAGGTTGCGCGCGTGGTCCACTTCGCGCTGGAGAACGTCGAGCGGCAGCCGGACGAGATCCAGCGCTACCAGCCCGGCGCTGCCAGCAGCATGGCCGGGGCCGGGCAGGGGAGCCAGGGCTTCGGGGTGGATCGCGGCCCGGTTCGCATCGCCGGCTTGGCGCCCAACGATCCCTATGGCGCGACCGCGCTGCAGGCCCTGCGCCGCGCCGTGATCGCAGGCGGCGGCGAGCTGGCGATGACCGCGTTCTATCCGCCTGATCTGGCCGATCCCTCGGTGGTGGTGCGCGAGGTCGCCGACTTCGACCGGCGCCACACCGCGGTCGAGTCCGAGCGCCGGCGGCTCGCGACGTTCGACGACGAGGGCTCGAAGCGGGAGCTGCAGCGACTCGAGACGCTCGACACGCTGGGAGGGCCGCCGTTCGACGCGATCCTGATTGCCGATGGCGGCAGCCGGCTGCGTTCGGTCGCATCGCTGCTGACCTTTTACGATGTCGACCCCGACCAGATCCGCTTCCTCGGTACCATGCGCTGGCAGGACGATGCCATGGTGCTCGAGGAAGCTGCGTTGCGCGGCGGCTGGTTCGCCGCCCTGCCGCCCGAGCCGATGGCCGCTTTTCGCAGCCGTTTTCAAAGGGCCTTCGGCACCGAGCCGCAGCAGCTTGCCGGTCTCGCCTACGATGCCACGGCGCTGGTGGTGATCGTGGCGCGCGACCTCGGCGATCGCGACTTCAGCAGCCTGAGCCTGACCAATCCCGAGGGCTTTTCCGGGGCTACCGGACTGTTCCGGCTGCGGCCCGATGGTCTCGCCGATCACGGCCTGGCGATTTTCCAGGTCGACGGTCCGGCCACCCGCACGATCGATGCCGCACCGGCCAGGCTGGTCGATCAGCTGGCAGGCGGCGACAATCCGCTCGCGCGGCCGGCACAAACCGTGCCCGCCACCCCGCGGCTTGCGCCGAATCCGACGATGGTTCCGATGCAGCCCACGACAGGCTCAGTTCAGTAGTCGCGCCAGCACGCCGTCGCACAGCGGCCAGCCGCGCTCGGTGAGGCGAAGGCCGCGCCGGTCGAGCACGACGAAGCCATCCTCGATCAGGGCCGCGAGCCGATCGGCGTGGAGCACCGCCTCGAGCGGTTCGCCGACCAGGGGCTCGAGCCAGGCCCGTGCGATCCCGGCACGCAGGCGCAGGCCGGTCAGCAGCAACTCGGTCAGCCGCTGCTCGGCGCCAAGCTCCAGCCACCGGGCCTCCACGCCGGTCTCGACGGCGCGCAGCCAGTCGCTCGCGGGCTCGATCTGGCTGAACGCGCAGCAGACCCCGCCTGCCGTGATCCGGCCGACCGCGCCGGGCCCGATACCCAGATAGTCGCCGCCGGTGGCACCGTGCAGGAGCTGGCGGAACTCCTGGCCCGGCCGGGCGAAATGGGCGATCTCGTAGGGCGGCAGGCCGGCCGCGCCCAGCTGGTCGAACGCTGCCTGATAGAGCGCGGCCGCCTCATCGGAAGAGACGATGTCGGCCGCCGCAGCGTGCTCCTCGATCGAGATATGGCCCACGCCCATCTGCACAGCTCGATCGAGCTCGGCCAGCCAGGTCGCAGGCGTCTGGCCAGGTCGACCGAAGGTGAGATCGAGCGCGATCCTGGAGAATAGCCCGCCGGCTGCCGGCAGCACGGCCTGCGCTGCGCCGATCGTTCCCGCACGCAAGGCGATGCGATTGATTCCGGCCGCACGATAGGCGACGAGAGGGGCGGGGATCGCGCCGGCGTCTGTCGCGAGCGTGACCTCGACGTCCGGCGCGATGTCGAGCCGGCAGGCGGCGTCGGCAAGCAGCGCGCGCACGCTGCTCGCCGATGGCGCGCCGGCTGCATCGATCAGCACACTCACCAGCCGGCGCCCGGCCGCGCGCCCCGGAGCGCTTGCGAGCGCGCGCCCGAGCGCAAGACGCAGCCACCGACCGGTCGGGTCCTCCGCCGGCCACCTCACGTACAGACTGAGGGCCACGCTGCCTCAGGAGGGTTGAAAGCAGTCTGCGAGCAGGCGGCGAAAGGCGCGGCCGCGGTGGCTGAGCGCCTGCTTCTTCTCGGCCGGCATCTCGGCGAAGGTCTGCGCATCGCCGTCGGGCTGGAACATCGGGTCGTAGCCGAAGCCACCTTCGCCGCGCGGCGGATCGACCAGCTCGCCCTCGACCCGGCCCAGCGCCAGCTCCTCGTGACCATCCGGCCAGGCGAGGCACAGCACGGCGACGAACGCAGCGGCACGATCGGCGGCCTCAAAGCTGCCATAGCGGCTCACCAGCTCGTCGCACACCCGCGCCATCGCGTACGAAAAATCCTTGTGCGGCTCGGCCCAGCGCGCGGAATGGACGCCGGGCCGGCCGTCGAGCCCCTGGACCACCAGGCCGGAATCGTCGGCCAGCGCCGGCAGGCCCGAAGCCTCTGCGGCGGCGTGCGCCTTGATGCGGGCATTGGCGGCAAAGCACTGCCCATCCTCGACGGGCTCGGCCAAGCCCAGCGTCCCGCTGGCGATCACCTCGATGGCGAGCGGCCGCAAGTACGCGTCAAGCTCGCGCACCTTGCCCGGATTGTGGGTCGCCAGCACCAGGCGCGCGCCGTCAAAGCGCCTGGCCAAGCTTACGGCTCCAGGGCCAGCGCCTGGCGCTGCAGGGCGATCAGCTGGCGCACACCGGCCTCGGCGAGATCGAGCATCGCCTCGAACTGGTCCCGGCGGAGCGGGACGTCCTCGGAGGTGAACTGGACCTCGACCAGGCGACCGGAGCCAGACAGCACGAAATTGGCGTCGGCCTGCGCCGTGCTGTCCTCGGCGTAGTCGAGATCCAGCCTGACCTCGCCGTCGACGATGCCGCAGGCGACCGCCGCGACCGGCTCGCGCAGCGGCAGCGCCGGCAGCTCCTCGGCATCGACCAGGCGCTGAAAAGCCTGATGTAGCGCGACATAGGCGCCGGTGATCGCGGCGGTCCGCGTGCCGCCGTCGGCGCGCAGCACGTCGCAGTCGAGCACGACCTGGCGCTCCCCCGTCGCCTCCAGATCGGTGATCGCGCGCAGGCTGCGGCCGATCAGGCGCTGGATCTCCTGGGTTCGCCCGGACTGGCGGCCGCGCGCGGCTTCGCGGTCGGTGCGCCGGTTGGTGGCGCGCGGCAGCATGCCGTATTCGGCGGTCACCCAGCCGCGGCCCGAGTTGCGCAGGAACGGCGGTACGCGCTCCTGCACCGTGGCGGTGCACAGCACATGGGTGTTGCCCGAGCGAATCAGGCACGAGCCCTCGGCCTGGGGCGCATGGTCGAGCTCCAGGCTGATCTCGCGCAATTGGTCGGCGCTACGTCCCGATGGTCGCATATGAGGCCTCTCGGCGAGGTGGTGGCCTGTCCTAGCGCATGCGGCCGGCGAGGGCCAGATCGGATCATGCGGATGGCGGGCGAGGGGCGCGCGGCCTCCTTGCGGTGCGGGCGCGACTTTGAGGGCGAGCGACGTTCATCGAACGTTAGGACGTTGCGAGGAAGCTGATGGCGCCGAGAATCTGCATGGATGGATCGGGCCGCCATGTTCAAACTCCGATCGTTGCGCGCATCGGAACATCAGGGACAGCTCTTGCTGCTCGCCGCGTTCGCGGTGGTGCTGCTGGCCAGCATCTCGACGACCATGGCGACCAGCGTTTCGGCGCTATCCCTGATCGACGGCGTGCGGCGGGACCTCGGTGCGGTCCGCGCGCAACTCGAACGGGTCGACCCGGCCCCTCTCGAAGCCGGCCAGCAAAGCGTCGCCTTCAACGCCGATCTGGCTGACGGAGGCTCGGCCTTCCGTCATCGAAGCATAGCGACCATCCTGCGCAGCGCTAGGCGGCGCCTCGAGAATCTGGTCGCGGGTTATCGCAATGCGGGTGACCAGCGTCGTGCGGAGGTCGCGCAGAACGCTCAGATCGAGCTGCAGGAGCTTTCTCAGCGTTTGAGCTATCTCGGCAGTGCCAAGGATGCGACCAGCATCATGTGGGCGCGCAAGCGGCTGGAAGCCGAAACCCTGCTCGACCAGCTGCGCGACAGCCTAGTGCTCCTGCTGCCGCGCCCGGTTGGTAAGCCGACCTCCGATCTCGGCTGATTCCGGCTGTCGACCCGGACCGGAGATCTGGTCACGGGTCGTAATGGCTCGAAGATCCCGGATGCGTCCTGTCGCCGGATTGGCTAGGCTCGCGCCATGGCCAGGTCGGAGCCTTCGGTGCACTCTTGCGTCGCCATGAGCCCTTGATCGGAGGCGTCGGCGGGGCGCTGTTCGCTGCGACCAACGCCGAGCCTGTGCCTTGAGCGTGCGCTTGGGGTATCGGCCGATTGGCGCCGGGCTGGCCCTGGCGCTGCTCGTCGGGGGCGGGGTGGCTCGGGCCGGTCCTCCAGGGTCGCCGGCCTGGTCGGAGACCCTGCGGGTCGCCCAGTACAATGTGCAGTTCGTGACGCCCTGGCGCTACGGCACGATCTCGCCCAAGCACTGGCCGAACACCGAGGCGCGCGCCCGCGCGATCGGCGTGGAGCTCGCCTGCTTCGACATCGTAGCACTCAACGAGACCATCAACGATGCGCGCCGCGCCGAAATCTTTGGCGAGATGGAGCGTGCCGGCGCCGCTTGTGGCCGGCCGTCGCGGCTGGCGAGCGGCCGATATTTTCAGGTGCTGGCCGGTCCCGAGTCCGATCCGCCGAGCCTCGCCAAGATCACCGACTTCCTGACCGACGACGTGGCCCTGGCCTGGTTGGGCGACGAGGTGGCCCTGGCCAGCCGCCTGCCGATCGTGGCCAGCGCCTCGACCACCTATAGCACGGCGCGGGGTACCGACGCGTTGGCCGCCAAAGGGGTTCTGCATGCCCGCCTGTGGCGCGGTGGCGAGGCGCCGAAGAGCGATCTGCTCGACCTGTTCGTGACCCATCTCCAGGCCAATCATGCCGACATTCGCAAGGCCCAGATCGGCGAGCTGGCGGCGTTCATTCGCAAGCGTTCGGATCCTGGCCTGCCGGCGCTCCTGCTGGGCGATCTGAACATCGACGGCTCGGCGGCGGCGCGGCGCGATCCCGGCGCCGAATACCATGCGATGATCCGCGAGCTGGCGACCCTGGGCTTTCGCGATCCCGGCCAGGGCCTCGGTGGCACCGACAGCTGGCAGCGCCGGCGGATCGACTACGTGCTGGTGCGCTCGGCGCAGCTCGAGGTCACCGACCTGCGGACCGAGCAGTTCAACGATCTGCTGGTTCGGGCGCTATCCGACCATGCCGCCTTGACCGGCGAGCTGATCTGGCGGCCGAGCGCAGGCACCACAGCCAAGCGCTGAGCGTATGGACTCTGCGGGTTGCCGCCGACCGTGTCGTACTCAGCGTTGCCGGAACCGCGGCGAAACTAGGGATGCTCGAAACCCGAAAGCCGCAATGCCTTCTGGTCGAAGGTTAAAGTATGGACGCAGCCGGCCCGGGCGCCGAGCGCTGCGATCAAGGCATCAGCGAACGAGCCGCTGCCCTCCTTGAGCGCGATCATGGCGGCAAAGATTTCCTGCTCATGGTCGACCAGCAGAACATCGGCCTGAAGCATGCGCTCGATGGCGGCAGCGATGTCACGGCTGGAGAGGCCATAGGCACGATCGAGGACCCACGCGGTCTCGACCATCGCCACCACGCTGATAAAGCCGCGGTTTTCTTCAGTGAGTTGGCGTTCGATGACCTCAGTCGCCTTGGGCGATTGGATGGGGTCGTCTTGGGTGAGAAACCGGACGAGGATGTTGGTATCGAGTCCGATCATCGATGGTTCACGCGCGGTACAGCAGCGAGGACACCCTCGGCGACCGCTTCGTTCATCTGCTCGATGGTAACCCGGCGCCCGCGAGCAACCATCCCCCGCAAGGCCGTGGCCGGCAACTTAGGCAAAAGCACCACGCTGCCGTCAGGATGCAGGAAGAACTTGATCCGATCGCCCGGCTTCAACCCGAGGTGCTGGCGAATGGCCTTCGGAATCGTTGCCTGGCCCTTGGAGGTGATGGCGGATTCCATGTTATTTCCATTACAGTCTCTAGAAAGTAATACCGCATCCGTCGGCCGGGGTCAATTCGGGCTCAGCAAGAAGGCTGGAAGTGAGGCGCAAGGCCGGCCAAGGCTTGCCCTGTAGGCGGTCGCGCTAGTGACCTGACACGTTGCCGTGGGCGCGCTGTCGCTGGCCGAAGAAGGCAGCGACCTCGTCGATCGCCCGGCGAATCGCCTCCAGGTCGGCCGCGCTCGGAGGCTCATGCTCAGCCGCGCGGGCCAGCACCGCCAGGCGGCGTGCGCCGAGATTGGCGCTGGCCCCTTTGAGCGCATGGGCCGTCTTGGTCCAGGGCGCGTCCGATTGCAGCGACCGGCTCATCTTGTCGAAATAGGCCTCGGCGCTCGACAGAAACAGAATCGACAGCTCGCTCTCCAGCTCCGGATCGCCGTCGGTAAAGCTGAGCAGATGGTCCAGGTCGACGATCGGCTCTGCTGTGGAGTCGTGCACAGACGCCGCGCTGGGCGGATCGATCAGCTGCTTGAGAGACGTGCTGCTGATCGGGCGGCTCAGGTGGCCGAGGACGCCTGCCTCGCCACCGGTGGCGGCTTCGCCCTCGGGATGCACCATGACGATCGCGAGCGACCCGGGCTCGGCAAGGCCGCGCAGCTTCGCGATCAGCTCGAAGCTCATGCCCGGCAGCGTGCTGCTCAGCAGGACCAGCGCGAAGCGCTCCTGACCGAGCCGGGCGAGTGCGTCGGCGGCGCTCGACGCCATCTCAGCCTGATAGTCGAGCTGGCAGAGGACGGAAACGGCAAGCTCGCTGTACACGTCGTGCTGCTCGACGACCAGAGCCCTACGTTGGCTTGCGGGATGAGCGCCCTGAACGCTGTGCTGCATGTAGCCTCTTCGTATTCAACTTTAAGTACTTATTACCTGCATCAAAATCTCCTAAGGCGTCAAGCTGATTTCACCAGATCAGACCCTTGCCCGGTGCACCGCGCGCCTCGCGAGCATGGCCGCCAATCTGGCGGCGAGGTCGGCGTTGCAAAGCACCAGAGCGCAATTCAGCTCGACCGTCGCGCCGCCGCTGCTGTCGGCCATGTGGCGGAGCATGAAGGGGGTCTCGGCCGCGCCGCGCACGCCCGCCCGGCGGACAGCCGAGCGCGCTTGTGCCACCAGCCGCTCGACCTGGTCCCTGGGCATCGCGTGCGGCGACGGTGGCGGCTGCACCACGGCGATCCCGCTCGGCAGATCGAGGGCCTCATGGGCCTCGACCAGCCGGCAAAGCTCCTCGAGGCTCTGCACCATGGGCACCGGCAAGCCGCTTTCGGCGGTGTAAAAGCCCGGCAGCTCGGAGCAGCGGTAGCCCGCGATCGGCACGCCCAAGGTCTCCAGGCGCTCCAGCGTGCGTGCGGCGTCGAGAATCGACTTGATGCCGCTGCTGACCACGACCACTTGCCTGCGCGCCAGCTCCTCGAGATCGGCCGATACGTCCATGCTGCTCTCGCCGTGCTGGTGGACGCCGCCGAGCCCGCCGGTCGCCATGATGTCGATGCCGGCGCGGCGGGCGAGGAAGATCGTGGCGGCGACCGTCGTGGCGCCGGGCGCGCCGCTCGCCATGATATGCGGCAGGTCGCGCGTGCTGCATTTGATTGCCTCTGTCGTGCCTGCCAGGCGCTCGAGCTCGGCGCTGCTCAAGCCGACCTTGACCCGGCCATCCAGCACGGCGATGGTTGCCGGCTCGGCGCCGGCGGCGCGGACCGCGTCCTCGATCGCGAGCGCCAGTGCGGCGTTGCGCGGCCGCGGGATACCGTGACAGATCAACGTCGACTCCAGCGCCACCACACCGCGACCCTCGGCCAGGGCCTGCTGCACGCTTGGGGCGATGTCGATGGTCATCGGCGTTCTCCTCGCCGTGGTTGGAGGCCGCTCGAGGGGCGGCCGGCGGTCAGGCTTGCGGCCCGGCTGCTTTGCGTCATAATCCGGCCCGCACTGAGCAGGAAGTGTCATGCAACGCCCCATCGACCATCATACCGCGTTGATTTTCACCATGGTGCTGGTCTCCGCCGCCGAAGGCGTCATGACCGACGCCGAGCTGGAGACCATCGGCCGGCAGGTCCGGTATCTGCCGGTGTTTCGAGGGTTCGACCACGATCGTCTGACCACGGTCGGCAGGAGCTGCGCCGAGCTGCTGCGCCGGGAAGACGGCCTGGACCTCGCCTGCGACATGATTGCCGAGGCCCTGTCGCCGCGCCTGCGCGAGACGGCCTACACGGTGGCCTGCGACGTGGCGGCGGCCGACGGCACGCTGGCGGAGGAGGAGGCCAATCTGCTCGAGCTTCTGCGCCGGCGCCTGAGCATCGATCGTCTGGTCGCAGCAGCCATCGAGCGCGCCACCTACGCACGGCATTTCTCCGGTTGAGATGACGGGGCCGATCGCCGGCAACCGGCTCGCGGCGTGCCTGTGTCGCGACGGCGGCGTGCTCAGCATCGAGCAGATGTCGGCAGCCGACGCGGGCGCGGTGGCCGCGGGCGTTGCCGGCCAGCAGCTGATGGAGAACGCCGGCTGCTCGGTGGCCGATGCCATCATGGCACGCTTTGCCAAGACCCCGGTCACCGTGCTGTGCGGGCCCGGCAACAATGGCGGCGACGGCTTCGTCGTCGCGCGGCGGCTGGAGCAGGCGGGCTGGGCGGCCCGGGTCGCGCTGCTCGGTGACCGGGCGCGGCTCAAAGGCGATGCCGCGGGCGCCGCGAGCACGTGGCCCGGCGCTGTAATACCGGTCGGTCCCGCGGCGCTCGCCGGCGCCGGGCTGGTGGTCGATGCGCTGTTCGGCGCGGGTCTCGCGCGGCCGCTCGAGGGCGCGGCCCTGGCGACCATCCAGGCACTGAAGGATTCGCGCCTGCCGGTGGTCGCGATCGACCTGCCCTCGGGGCTGCACGGCGATACGGCGGAAATTCTCGGCGATGCGGCGCCGGCGCGGCTGACGGTCACGTTCCATCGCCCCAAGATCGGCCACCTGCTGCTGCCCGGCCGCGACCTGCTGGGAGAGCTGGTGATCGGCGACATCGGCATCCCGGATCAGGTCGATCGCGCGCTGGAGATCCGGCTGTGGGCCAACGCGCCTCGACGCTGGCGAGCGCATTTCCCGCACCGCACCGCGATCAGCCACAAATACACCCAGGGTCATGGCCTGGTGCTCGGCGGCGGCCGCTCGTCGTCGGGCGCGGCCCGGCTCGCCGCGAGAGCGGCGCTGCGCGCCGGCGCCGGGGCGGTCACCGTGCTGTGCCCGGAAGACGCCCTGGGGATCTATGCCGCCCAGCTTACCGCCGTCATGGTGACGCCGTTTGCCGACGATGCATCCTTCGGCCAACAGCTGGTCGACCCTCGAAGAACCGCGATCCTGCTCGGGCCTGGCGCCGGGGTCGGCGATGCGCTGCGGCGTCGGGTGGGCCTCGCGCTGGGATCGGACAAGGTCTGCATTCTGGACGCCGACGCGCTGACCAGCTTCGCCGAGCAGCCGGCACAGCTGTTCGAGCAAATTCGCGGCCCTTGTCTGTTGACGCCGCATGAGGGCGAGTTTGCGCGCCTGTTCGAGCTCGAGGGCGACAAGCTCACGCGTGCCCGGACGGCCGCCGAGCAGAGCGGCGCGATCGTGCTGATCAAGGGCAACGACACGGTGGTCGCGGCCCCGGACGGCCGGGCCGTGATCCAGCCGGATGCGCCGTCGACCCTGGCGACCGCCGGCTCGGGCGACGCTCTGGCGGGCACGGCGCTAGGCTTGGCGACCCAGGGCATGCCGCTGTTCGAGGCCGCAGCTGCGGCGGTCTGGCTGCATGCGGCCGCGGCGGCGCAGGGTGGCGTGGGCCTGATTGCCGAGGACCTGAGCGAGGCGCTGCCGGCGGTGCTGCGCGCGCACCAAGACTGGTGCTAGGCTTATCTAGGCGCCTTCGTCTTGCCCGGGCATGTCCGGGTAAGCCTTCGCGATGCCCAGGATCCGATAGGAGTAGCGCAGCCAGATCAGGGCGAACACGATCAAGACAAAGTGGTCGATCGGCGCCAGGTTGGCAGGAAATCCGTTGATCAGCAGGTAGAGGAGAAAGACGACGGGTACGGCGCCGCAGTAATAGGCCGCATAGATGTGCTTGGCGACGCCGAGAATCACCGTGCTGACCAGCGCGGTGAACCCGTAGAGCACGATCAGATCCGACCCGCCCCCGTGCGATAGAGCCGCCAGGCAGACGATCGAAAAGAGAATCCCGAGAAAGACCGTGTAGGCGAAGACCTCATAGTCGGCCTGTTTTCTGGTCATCCTGGACGCAGGCACGAAATAGGGCGTGCGATCGTCGTCCCAGATGTAGCGCTTGAACAGCTTCTCCCAGTTCACCGTGGTAGCCATCGATCGGGTGCGGGCAGGCAGCCGTCAAGGGCGAGCGGGGCCCAGCGGCGATCCGCTGAGCCCCTTGTTCGATGGTGCGTTGCGCTCACTGAGCCAGATAGGTCGGCTTCAGCGCCTGTGCGTCGCCCCAGGTCTTGTAGACCTTGCGGAAGGCCGCGTAGCTGTCGGCGATTCGCTTGAAGTCCTCGTCCTGCGCCGATTGCTCCGCCAGCACCTCCTGCCAGGCCTTCTCGAACGCGGCCAGCTCGTCATCGGTCCAGCGGACGTTGGTGACCCCGTACTCGTCCTTCATCTTGTTCATGGCAATCGGGTTCTTGGCCTCGGTCTCGGCGTAGTTGACGTAGATGTTCCAGCCACAGGCGGCCTCGAGGATCGCCTGATTCTGCTCATCGAGTGCGTCCCAGGCCTGCTTGTTCATGAGCAGCTCGCCGATCGACGACTGCTGATGCCAGCCGGGATAGTAGTTGTTCTTGGCGATCTGGTAGAAGCCGAGGTCGATATCCATGTTGGGCATCGAGAACTCGGTGGCGTCGATCACACCGCGCTCGAGCGCGGGATAGATGTCGGCAGCGGCGAGCAGCTGGGTCGAGACGCCCATCTTCTGCATCACCTGCGCACCGAGGCCAAAGAATCGCATCTTGAGGCCCTTGAGCTGGTCGAGCGAGCCGACCTTCTCCTTGAACCAGCCCGAGGTCTCCGGCCCGATCATGTTGCAGTCGATCGAGTACAGATCATGGCGCGCATAAATCTCGTTCTGCAGGTCCTTGCCGCCGCCATAGATCATCCAGGCGAAGTATTCACCGAAGCTGGGTCCGAACGGCACGGCCGTAAAGAACGCCAGGGCCGGGTACTTACCCGTATGGTATCCCGCGGTCGTAAAACAGGATTCCACCGAGCCCTTGGACGCCGCGTCGAAGCACTCGAGCGCCGGCACCAACGCGCCGGGCTCGAAGAACTTCAGCTTGAAGTTGCCGGCCGACAGGCGGTCGACCATTCCTTCCAGCCGGACCGCGGATGTGCCGAGATGCGAGAGGTTGCTCGGAAACGCGCTCTGCATCTTCCAATTGACGCGCTCTTGCGCAACCGTCGTCGTCGCGATCCCGAGCGCGGCAACAGCGACCACGCTCGCGCCAAGTGCCTTCGTGCACATCGATCTCATCGTTCGCCTCCTTCTTCTTCGGTGGTTGAGCGATGCGTGAGCGGTTGCGAGCGGCCGTCAGTCGCCGGAAGCGACCGGTGAGGGCTTCGCGGGACGCCGCAACGAATCGTTTTCGGTATCCCACTCGGATTCCTCGAGCTCTTCCAACTCGATCCGCTCCTTGCCTTCAATTTTGGTTCCTGCTTCCTCCGGCCATTCGAGCGTCATCAGAGGGAACCGGATGTCTTGCGGTCCCCAAAGTACAATCGCGACTTGCAGCCAGACCGCGACCCCGGATAGTGCTGCGACGATCAGGCCAATGACGAGAATGCTCTTGATGATCCATCGGTTGGTCAGCCCGACCTGGGAGGCCGAGATTTCGTGGATTGCCCAGGAATCGTACGCGTAGATGAAGGCGAACCAGATCACGATCAGACAGAAGGGGATCATGAAGATGGTCAGGCCGAGAAACTCCAGCCAGGCCTTCTTCCGGAACGCCAGATTTTCCCGGACGAGGTCGACCCGGACGTGCGTGTTCCAGATGTAGCCGTAGCCGAGCACGAGCGCGAACAGGGCCGTGTGAAAATGCCATTCCAGCTCCTGGAGCAGCGTCGATCCGAAGATCCCACCCGAGATTCGCGACCAGCCAGATCTGAATCCAGACCAGCTTGCGCGCGGTCACGTCGAACACGGTGACCAGGATCAGCGGCACGAACAGCCACGACGCCGATCGTCCGACGACGTCGACGAAGCCCCTGAGCCCATCACTGACCCGAAGAGCGGTCGGACGTTCCGCCGGAGCGAGATACCGGCCTTCTCGGCGGTGCTCAGGTTTTCCATGGGCCTCTCACCTCCCTCACCGACAGTCCCGGTCAGCCATAGACCGCCCTCATCAGCCACAGCGCCATGTTGGGGTACAGGATCACGAAGATCAGGGCCGAGACCTGCAGCAACACGAACGGGATGATGCCGAGGTAGATGCTCTGGATCTTGATCTCCCTCGGTGCGATGCCCTTCAGGTAGAAGAGGGCGAATCCAAACGGCGGGGTCAGGAATGAAGTTTGCAGGTTTACGGCCATCAGGATGATGAACCAGTACATCATGTCCTGCTTGGCCACGTGGTCTCCGAAGTCGAGGTTGACGACCAGTGGCGCGAACACCGGCAGCACGATCAATGTGATTTCGATCCAGTCGAGGAAGAAGCCCAGAACGAAGACAATGGCCATGATGAGGAAAAGCAGTCCCCAGGAACCAAGGCCGGCCGATGTGATGATGTTCTCGACGACGTCGTCACCGCCGAGCGAGCGATAGACGTAGGCAAAGCACGTCGCGCTGATGATGATGAAGAAGATCATAGCGACCGTACGCGCGGCTGAGTGGCAGACACTCTCCATGGTGTTGTAGGACAGACGGCCGTTGAACAGCGCCAGGAGAATCGCGCCGAACGCTCCGACCGCGCCGGCCTCGCTCGGCGTCGACCAGCCGAACAGGATGGCGCCCTTGATCAGGCCGATCAGGAACACGGGCGGAATGAATGCCCTGAGCACGAGCGGTCCGAGCTCGCCCCTGGGAACGTGCAGCAGGTGCGGCGGCAGCGGCGGCGCCAGGTTGGGTTTCACTGCGGCGACCACGACCACAAAGGTCACGTAGAGCGCGACCAGCGCGAGGCCCGGCCCCCAGGCCGCCATGAACACGTTGCCGACGGACACCGACATCAGGTCGGCCATGATGATCAGCATGATGCTGGGCGGGATCAGGATGCCGAGCGTGCCCGACGCCGCGATCGTGCCGCACGACAGCGCGTGGCTGTACCCCTGGCGCATCATGGTCGGCAAGGCGAGTGCGGTCATCATCGTGACCGATGCGCCGATGATGCCGGTCATGGCGGCGAGGATCGTGCCCATGATCGTCACCGCCAGCGCCAGGGCTCCGGGCACCCGCTTCAGCAGCACTTGCGTGCAATACAGCAGATCGTTGGCGATACCGCTGCGCTCCATCATGATGCCCATGAACACGAATGCCGGCACCGCGACCAGCACCAGGTTCTCGGCCGCCTGGCCCCAGATCCGAGGTAGAAAATTGAAGAACTCGATGAGAGAGAATACACCCAGAGCGTAGCCGACAAACCGTAAAGGAGAGCAAGGCCTCCCAGAATAAACGCGACTGGATAACCGGAGAACAACAATAACGCCAAGGTCAGGAACATCGCGATCGGCAGGTAATCCTGCATCAAACCATAAAAGTTCCTTGCTTCTGTTCAGGTGACAGGCTGGTCACGATCGCAAACGCGGTACCCACGACGACCAGAACAATGATCAAGGTCACGGTCTTGCCGTTCAACCGGCTGCCCAACTTAAGCAACGCTTCCATGCGCCTGCCTCGTATTGCCCCGGCGCGGACAGGCGGGGCCGGACTCGCCGGATCCCACCTTCGTCCTAGTTTCTGTCAGCATTCGGCGTAGCTCGCCGCCGCTATCGAATACGGTGCCTACTGACCGTCCATGTAGGTGGGCTTGAGCGCCTGCGCGTCACCCCATGTCTTGTACACTTTGCGGAAAGCGAGATAGCTGTCCGCGATCTTCTTGAAATCCTCGTCCTGCGCCGACTGCTCCTGGAGCACCTCGTGCCACGCCTTCTCGAACGCGGCGAGCTCCTCGTCGGTCCAGCGCACGTTGGTGACGCCGTACTCCGACAACATCTTGTTCATTGCGATCGGGTTCTTGGCCTCGGTCTCGGCATAGTTGACGTAGATATTCCAGCCGCAGGCGGCCTCGAGCATCGCCTTGTTCTGCTCGTCGAGCCCGTCCCAGTCTTCCTTGTTCATCAGCAGCTCGTTGACCGAGGTCTGCTGATGCCAGCCAGGATAGTAGTTGAATTTGGCTATCTGGTAGAAGCCGAGATCGATGTCGATGTCGGGCATCGAGAACTCGGTCGCGTCGATCACGCCACGCTCCAGCGCCGGATAGATGTCGGCACCGGCGAGCAGCTGAGTGGACACGCCGAGCTTCTGCATCACCTGCGCGCCCAGTCCGAAGAAGCGCATCTTGAGGCCCTTGAGATCCTCGAGCGAGCCGACCTGCTGCTTGAACCAGCCGGAAGTTTCCGGCCCGATGGTGTTGCAGTCGATCGAATACAGATTGTGGCGGGCATAGATCTCGTTCTCCAGATCCTTGCCGCCGCCATAGAGCATCCAGGCGTGGTATTCGCCAAAGCCGGGACCGAACGGCACCGCGGTGAAAAATGCGAGCGCCGGAATCTTGCCGGTATGGTAGCCGGCGGTGGTCCAGCAGGACTCAACAGAACCCTTGGACGCTGCATCGAAGCATTCGAGCGCCGGGACGAGGGCGCCAGGTTCGAAGAACTTCAGCTCGAAGTTGCCGCCAGACAGGCGATCGACCATTTCCTCGACCCGCACACCCGCAGTCCCGAGATGCGGGAGACTGCTGCCAAATGCGCTCTGCATTTTCCAGCGGACCCGTTCCTGCGCGTTTGCGGCTTGAACAGCAACCGTGGCTGCGACGGCAGCCATTACCGCCGCCACGGCAGCGTGCCTTCGAAAAACCATTCTTTTCGCCTCCTGCAGCGTTCTGCCTTTGTTTGTCAACGACGACGATGACACCCAAGGCCATCTTCGCCGCCGTCCCCTATCCCCCGATTTGCGCTGAGTACGCGCTCGAACCCTGTCACGAGTTTGCAGCGATACCGGAACTAGCGTAACCTTAGCGGCGAGATGCTGGCTCTGCAACGGGTCCTTCGCTGCGCGCTTCGGGCTGCGGGTAATGCTGTACTTGCGTACGCCGTGCTCACCACGCCCCTGCACGCGCGGTGCCTCAGCCGCTGGCTTCGGCGCCGCTCACCTCGCGTTGGTTCCGTCCCGGATTGCACTGGCCGACCGAGCCCTCGGCGCAGATCGTCACGCCGTCGATCCAGATTGCCTCGCTCAGATTGGCATGGAGCAGATCAGCACCTTCGAGGCGTGCCCCGGTCAGATCGGCACCGCTGAGGTCGGCCCGGAACATGCGGGCGCGGGTCAGATTGGCGTTGCGCAACGAGGCGCCTGTCAGCTCCGCTTTGGTCAGGTCGGCCTGTACCATGTTGGCCTCGTCGAACCGGGTCTCGTGCAGAACCGCCGACACGAACTTGACCCGGCGCGCGTCCGCGCCCGTCGAATTCGCGCCGGACAAATCGGCGCGTTTGAACGAGCCGTCGCGCAGCACCGCACCGGTGAGATCGACCTCCTGGAGTTCCTGCCCATCCTGAAAGCACCGCCGCCAATTGACGCCCGGCGCCGCCACGTCCGAACAGTCGGCCAGCACCGGTTGACTGACGGAAATCAGCAGACAGGCGAAACCCAGGATTCGCGCCGAGTGAGACGTCCTCATGCAGATACTCATACGCCATGCGCGCCGCCGTTGAAAGGCCGGAGCGGCCCTCAGGCTCGGCCCTGCTGTGGCATCCGACCGACGGGCCGCGTGTCCCGGCGCACCGGGCAGCAGTACGGAGAAACGAGGTGAGCCGAGACATGACCGTCAGGCTGCGCATCTCCGGACGGGTCCAGGGCGTGGCCTATCGGGCCTGGATGGAGCGCCAGGCTTCGTTGGTCTGCCTCTCGGGCTGGGTTCGCAATCGCCGCGACGGCTCGGTCGAAGCGCTGGTGTCCGGACCCGAGGACGCCGTGCGCGCGATGATCGAGCGCTGCCATCGAGGGCCGGCCCTGGCCCGGGTCGTCGCGGTCACCCAGGAGCTGGAGGAAACCTCGCCGGAGCCGGGATTTCGCCTGCTGCCGACCCTTTGAGCACGTGCGACCGCTCGGGCTGCTCGAAAACCTCGCCGAACATCGCGATCAAGGCGGCATCCAGCTCGCTCATGCTGACCGTCAGACCGAGATCGGCCAGCGAGGTCACGCCGGCATCCTTGATGCCGCAGGGCACGATGCCGGCGAAATGCGCCAGGTCGGGATCCAGATTGACGGCGACGCCGTGATAGCTGACCCAGCGCCGAACGCGCACGCCGATAGCGCCGATCTTGGCCTCGCGACCATCTGGCTTGACCACCCAGATGCCGACCCGCCCGTCGCGCCGCTCGCCGTGGACGTTGAACCGCTCGAGCGCGCGGATCACCCACTCCTCGAGCCGCCAGATGTAGGCGCGCAGATCCGGGCCGCGCCGCTGCAGGTCGAGCATCACGTAGCCGACCCGCTGTCCCGGGCCGTGATAGGTGTACTGGCCGCCGCGCCCGGTCTTGAACACCGGCAGGCGCTCAGGCGTCAGGAGATCCTGCTCGCGTGCGCTGGTGCCGGCGGTGTAGAGCGGCGGATGCTCCAGCAGCCAGCAGAGCTCGGACGCCTCGCCGGCGCGAATCGCCGCGACCCGCGCTTCCATCTCGGCGAGCGCGGCACCATATTCGACCAGATGGTCGCTGACTCGCCACTCCACGCGATCGCGCGCGCCGATCGCGTGTGCGGCGGCGCTTGAACCCGTAGACGTCATTTGCTATGCCCAGCGACTTGCTGGCGGCGGGTTCGCGGCCATGCCAAGTGCGGTCGTGGCGGAATTGGTAGACGCGCAGCGTTGAGGGCGCTGTCCCGGAAACGGGGTGGAAGTTCGAGTCTTCTCGACCGCACCATCTCCACATGCTCTGCTCACGTGACTGGCCATGCGACGCCGGTCTCGCTAGTGTCCGGCATCGCGAAGCGCCAGGCCGGGGCACATGACCCCGCTTGGGGCCTGCCGTATCGGGGGTGCGCAGGATGCGCGACCAGCGACGCGACCCAGCTTTCGCATATCACCGTGCAGCGCGGCCGGGCAAGCACGCTAGGCGGCGCAGCCGCAGGCGGAACCCCGCGGCGCGATGACCGCGACCCCGTCGCCGCAGGATCCCGAGCTCGAAGCGCCGCCTGACACCGACGCCCCGGTCGAGCTGTCGGAGGAGCTGACCGAAGCCGTCGAGCAGGCGCTCGAGCAGGGTGACCTGGAGCGTGCCGCCTCCCTGGCGAAGCCCCTGCATGCCGCCGACCAGGCGGACCTGCTGGAGCAGCTCGGCCGCGAGGACCGCGCGGCGTTGGTTGGCCAGCTCGAGACGGCGCTCGATCCCGAGCTGTTGAGCTATCTCGACGAGACCGTGCGCGAGGAGGTGCTCGAGCAGCTCGGACCCGTGCAGGCCGGTGCGGCGATCGCTCAGCTCGAGACCGACGATGCGATCGAGATTCTCGAGGATCTGGATCCGAGCGAGCAGATGGCGCTGCTCGCGACCCTGCCCATGCCGGAACGGTCGGCGGTCGAGGCCGGCCTGGCCTATCCCGAGGACAGCGCCGGCCGGCTGATGCAGCGCGACTTCGTCGCGGCTCCCGAATTCTGGACGGTCGGCCAGACGATCGATTATCTGAGGGCCAGTCCGAACCTTCCAGACGACTTCTACGATCTGTATATCATCAACCCCAGGTTCGAGCCGGTCGGCTCGATCCCGCTGAGCAAGGTGCTGCGGAGCAAGCGTGGCGTGCTGCTGACCGAGCTGAAGATGAAGGACCTGCATCTGGTTCCGGTCGAGCAGGATCAGGAGCACGTCGGCTTCATGTTTCGCCAGTACGGCCTGGTCTCGGCGCCGGTGGTCGACGCCAACGGCCGGATGCTCGGCGTGATCACCGTCGACGATGTGGTCGACGTGATCGAGGAGGAGGCCGAGGAGGACATTCTGAAGCTCGGCGGCGTCCAGGAGACCGACCTGTTTCAGCGACCGCTGCGGGCCGGGATGCGCCGTTTTCCCTGGCTGTTGATCAACCTCGGCACCGCGATCCTGGCATCGGTGGTGATCGCGCAGTTCGAGGAGGCGATCGAGAAGGTCGTGGCGCTCGCGGTGCTGATGCCGATCGTGGCCTCGATGGGCGGCAATGGCGGCACCCAGACCGTGACCATCGTGGTGCGCGCCCTGGCCGCGCGTGAGGTCACGCCCGCCAACGCGCTGCGCGTGCTCGGCAAGGAGCTGATGGTCGGCAGCTTCAACGGCTTGTTGTTCCTGATCACCGGCGTGCTGGTCGCGGTGCTGTGGTTCGGCAACGTGCTGCTCGGCATGCTGTTCGGGATCGCGCTGCTGATCACCTTGATCTTCGCGGCGCTGGCCGGGGTCGCGATCCCGCTGGCGTTCGACCGGTTCGGCGTCGACCCGGCGCTGGCGTCGGGGGTGTTCATGACCACGGTCACCGACGTGGTCGGGTTTCTGTCCTTTCTCGGGCTCGCCACGCTCTTTCTGCTTTAGGTGCGCGTCATGGCTCAATTCACCTGCCCCTCCTTGAACTTCGATCTCGGCGAGACGGCCGAGATGATCCGTGCCACCGTTGCGGCCTTCGCCCAGCGTGACATCGCGCCGCGTGCCGAGGAGATCGACCGCAGCAACACCTTCCCGCGCGACCTGTGGCCGCGCATGGGCGAGCTCGGCCTTCTCGGCATGACCGTCGAGGAGGAGGATGGCGGCGCGGGCCTGGGCTATACCGAGCACGTGCTCGCCATGGAGGAGGTGTCGCGCGCCTCGGCCTCGGTCGGCCTGAGCTACGGCGCCCATTCGAACCTCTGTGTGAACCAGATCCGCCTGCACGGGCGCCTCGAGCAGAAGCGTCGCCATCTGCCGAAGCTGATCAGCGGCGAGTATGTCGGCGCGCTGGCGATGAGCGAGCCCGGCGCGGGCTCCGATGTCGTCGGCATGCGCACGCGCGCCGAGAAGAAGGGCGATCGCTATGTGCTCAACGGCTCCAAGATGTGGATCACCAACGGGCCCGAGGCCGAGGTCCTGGTGGTCTACGCTAAGACCGCGCCCGACGCCGGCGCGCGCGGCATCACCGCGTTCCTGATCGAGAAGGGCATGAAGGGGTTCCGCACGGCCCAAAAACTCGACAAGCTCGGCATGCGCGGCTCCGATACCTGCGAGCTGGTGTTCGAGGACTGCGAGGTGCCGGCCGAGAACGTGCTGGGCGAGGTGAACGGCGGGGTCCGGGTCCTGATGGGCGGCCTCGATTACGAGCGCCTGGTGCTCGCCGGCGGGCCCTTGGGCATCATGCAGGCCTGCCTCGACATCGCCTTGCCCTACATGCACGAGCGCTCCCAGTTCGGCCAGCCGATCGGCTCGTTCCAGCTGATGCAGGGCAAGCTCGCCGACATGTACACCACGATGAACGCCTGCCGGGCGTATGTGTATTTCACCGCCAGGGCGGCGGATCGCGGCGAGACCACGCGCTACGATGCCGCCGGCTGCCTGCTCTATGCCGCCGAGAAGGCCACAGCGATCGCGCTGCAGGCGATCCAGACGCTCGGCGGCAACGGCTATGTCAACGACTACCCGACCGGGCGGCTCTTGCGCGACGCCAAGCTGTACGAGATCGGCGCCGGCACCTCCGAGGTCCGCCGCATGCTGATCGGCCGCGAGCTGTTCGAGGCGACGGCCTGACTGCGCCGAGGTCGGTCCGAGGCGGGATGGAGCTCGAACGAGCAAGCGGCGCACGAACCTGGCCAAGCATGGCATTGATTTCGCGGCCGCAAGGCAGATTTTTGAGGGCAAGTTCATCGAGCGCGAGGACCGACGCCCTGGCTATGGCGAGCAGCGCATGGTCGCCTGTGGCGAGATTGGTGGCGTCGTGCTCTGTGTGGTCTACACTCAGCGCGACCAGAGACGACGGATCATCAGTATCCGAAGGGCCCGGAGAGATGAGCGCAAAGACTACCACGCGGCAACGTCGAGCGGCGGTCTCCCATGACCGCACCGACTGGAATTGGCTGCGCAACATGACCGAGGAAGAGATCGAGGCGAATGCGGCGTCCGATCCCGATAATCCGCCGCGCGAGGAGGGGTTGATGCGGGAAGGTCGGACGATGTGGCCCGACTCGCCTCGATGGGAGGCGATCGAGCTGCATCTCGACGTCGACATCCTCGAGTGGTTCCGTGCTCGCCGGTTCGTCTATCAGGACGAGATCAACGAGGCATATATGGATGCGCACCGGGACAAGAGCTAGCTCGCCCGAAGAGCCGAGAATTACGCCAACATTCGGAGGAAGGGATTGACCGAACCCGCGAAAGGGCCCGACTGGCGTACCCAGGGCGTGCGTATCGTCAAGGCGTCCGACGTCGACTTCAACACGCCGCAGACGTGCGGCATGACACGCGCCGCCGCCATCAACCTTGCCAAGGCGGGTGCCCAGAAGCTCTGGGCCGGCACGGTCTCGGTGCAACCCGACGCCAAGACCGGCGCCCACCACCACGGCCACCTCGAGAGCATCATTTATGTGGTGAAAGGCCGGGCCCGCATGCGCTGGGGCGAGCGGCTGGAATATGTCGCCGAGGCCGATCCGGGCGATTTCATCTTTGTGCCGCCCTATGTGCCTCATCAGGAGATCAACGCGCGCACCGACGAGCCGCTGGAATGCGTGCTGGTGCGCAGCGACCAGGAGCCGGTGGTGGTCAACCTCGAGATCGAGCCCGCCGAGCCGCCCGAGCAAATCTGGATCGATCCCAATCACCCGCAGGGCTGAGACACTGCCACCGCGACGCTGGAGCGATCCAAACCCCTCTCTGCGATGGTTGACAGCGGCGATGGCGCTAGCATATCTGCCTGCATGGCGCAGGTGACCGTGCGTAATCTGGACGAACAGGTGGTGTCGTCCTTGAAGATCAAGGCCGAGCTGCACGGGCGCTCGCTTGAGCAGGAGTTGCGCGAGATCTTGAAGAGCGCGGCCGAGCTTACCTCCGAGGAGAAGCTCGCCCTCGCGGATCGAATCGCCGCGCTGACCCCGCGACCGCTCGAGACGGATAGTGCGGACCTGATTCGCGAGGACCGGGACAGCCGTTGATCGTCGTCGTCGATGCCTCGGTCGCCGTCAAATGGTTCATTCAGGAACCTGATCGACCGGCCGCACGGCGTCTCCTCGAACCCGACAGCCGCCTCGTTGCCCCCGACCTGATCGTTGCCGAAGTGGCCAGTGCCGTGTGGAAACGCGTCGTGGCAGGTGAGGGCGATCCGCGGCAAGCGCCTCTGATGGCAGCCTCTTTGCCACGCTTCTTCGCGCGCCTGCTTCCCCTCGCACCGCTGGCGGCGCGAGCCCTCGAGATCGCATCGGCGTTGCGCCACCCGGTCTACGACTGCTTCTACCTGGCGCTGGCCGAGCGCGAAGAGGCGACCCTGGTCACCGCCGACCGGCGGCTGATCGGTCGGCTCGCCGGGTCCCGGTGGGAGGCCTTGTGCAGGCCGCTGCTAGCGTAGGAGGAGGCGGGATTGTGACGGCGCTGATCGACTTCTATTTCGAGTTTGCAAGCCCCTACGGTTATCTCGCCAGCACGCGGATCGATGCGCTCGCGGCGCGCCACGGCCGCGAGGTTTCCTGGCACCCGATCATGCTCGGCGCAGCCTTCAAGGAGACCGGCGCACGGCCGCTGACCCACACGCCGCTCAAAGCACCCTATCTGCTTCATGATGTGCCTCGGTTTGCGCGCCTGCTGGGCGTGCCTTTCCGGGAGCCGCCGGTGATGCCGGCCAACTCGCTTGCGGCGAGTCGTGCGGTCGTCTGGCTGCAGCCCGATGATGCAGCGATCGCCAAGCAGCTCGCGAAGGCGGTGTTTCATGCGCACTGGGGCATGGGCCAGGACATCAGCAGCCCCGAGCAAGTGGCCGAGATCGCCGGCTCTTTGGGCATCGACCGTCGGGCGCTGCTCGACGCGATCGCCGATCAGCAGATCAAGGGTCGGCTGAAGGGGCAGACCCAGGCGGCGATCGAGCGCGGGGTATTCGGCTCACCATTCATCTTCGTGGACGGCGAGCCCTTCTGGGGCGCCGATCGCCTGGACCAGGTGGAGCGCTGGCTCGAGGTGGGCGGCTGGTGAGCCCATGAGCGTGCTGGTGAGCCGGATCAATCCGCGCTCGGAAGCGTTTCGGGCCAACGCGCAGGCAATGCGGGCGCTGGTCGAGGACCTGCACAGGCAGGTGCAGACGATCAAGCAGGGCGGCGGCGAGCATTCTCGCGCGCGTCATCTGGCGCGAGGCAAGCTCTTGCCGAGGGAGCGTATCCGGCGGCTGCTCGACCCGGGCTCGCCGTTCCTCGAGCTCTCGCAGCTCGCCGGCTTCGGCATGTATGGCGATGAGGTGCCGGCGGCCGGCATCATCACCGGCATCGGCCGCGTGATGGGCCGCGAGTGCGTGATTGTCGCCAACGATGCCACGGTCAAAGGCGGCACCTACTACCCGATCACCGTGAAGAAGCATCTGCGCGCCCAGGACATCGCGCGCGAGAACCGTCTGCCGTGCATCTACCTGGTGGATTCGGGCGGCGCCAACCTGCCGAGCCAGGACGAGGTGTTCCCCGATCGCGATCATTTCGGCCGGATCTTTTACAACCAGGCGACCATGTCGGCGGCCGGCATTCCGCAGATCGCCGTGGTCATGGGCTCGTGCACGGCGGGCGGCGCCTATGTGCCGGCGATGGCGGACGAAGCGATCATCGTGCGCGAGCAGGGCACGATCTTTCTGGGCGGGCCGCCGCTGGTCAAGGCAGCCACGGGCGAGGAGGTCAGCGCCGAGGAGCTGGGCGGCGCCGATCTGCACACCAGGATCTCGGGCGTCGCCGACCACTTCGCCCACGACGACGACCACGCGCTGGCCCTGGTCCGGCGCATCGTCGGTCATCTGAACAAGACAAAGCGGCAGGGTCTCGAGACGCGGGAGCCTCGTGACGTGCGGCTGGACCCGCAGGAGCTCTATGGGCTGGTGCCGCAGGACACGCGGCAGCCGTTCGAGGTGCGCGAGGTCATCGGGCGGATCGTCGACGGCTCCGAGCTGGACGAGTTCAAGGCGCGCTTCGGGCCGACGCTCGTGACCGGGTTCGCGCATCTCCACGGCTATCCGGTCGGCATCGTCGCCAATGCCGGCATCCTGTTCAGCGAATTGGCGCAAAAGGGCGCGCACTTCATCCAGCTCTGCGCCCAGCGCGGCATCCCCTTGATTTTCTTGCAGAACATCACCGGCTTCATGGTCGGCCGCAAGTACGAGGCCGGCGGCATCGCCAAGGACGGCGCCAAGATGGTGACCGCGGTCGCCTGCGCGCGCGTGCCCAAGCTCACCGTGATCATCGGCGGCAGCTTCGGCGCCGGCAACTACGCGATGTGCGGCCGCGCCTATGGCCCGCGGTTGTTGTGGATGTGGCCGAATGCGCGCATCTCGGTCATGGGCGGCGAGCAGGCGGCGAGCGTGCTGGCGCAGGTCCGGCGCGACAATCTCGAGCGGGCGGGCGAGACCTGGCCGGCGGAGGAGGAGGCGGCCTTCAAGGCGCCGATCATCGCGCAATACGAGAGCCAGGGGCATCCCTATTATGCGAGCGCCCGTCTGTGGGACGACGGCATCATCGACCCGCTCCAGACCAGGGACGTCCTGGCGCTGGGGCTTTCGGCAGCACTCAATGCGCCCATCGAGCCGACCCGTTACGGCGTGTTCCGGATGTGACTGATGAGCGATCCCTCGTATCTGCGTGAGCAGCGGCCGGGTGGCGTCGCATGGCTCACCTTGAACCGGCCCGAGATCCACAACGCGTTCGACGACCAGCAGATCGCCGAGCTGACAGCAGCGTTCCGCGAGCTGGCGCAGGATGACGCCGTGCGTGTCGTGGTGCTCACGGGCGCGGGCCGCAGCTTCTCGGCGGGCGCCGATCTCAACTGGATGCGCCGCACGTCGACCTATGGCGAAGACGAGAACCTGCGCGATGCCAATGCGTTGGCGGCGCTCATGAAAGCGCTGTACGAGCTTCCCCAGCCGACCGTGGCGCGCGTCAACGGCGCGGCGCTGGGCGGCGGCACCGGGCTGGTCGCCTGTTGCGACGTGGTGCTCGCCGGTGAGAACGCGCTGTTCGGCACCACGGAGGTCCGTCTCGGCATCGTTCCGGCGGTGATCGGCCCTTATGTGGTGGCCGCGATCGGCGCCAGGCAGGCGCGCCGGCTGATGCTGACCGGCGAGCGGATCACGGCCCATGAAGCGGCGCGGATCGGCCTGGTGCATGAGGTCGTGCCGGCGGAGCAGCTCGATGCCGCCGTCGAGAGGGTGGTGAGCCAGCTCCTCAAGGGCGGACCCGGCGCCATCGCTGCCGCCAAGCGCCTGGTGCAGGATCTCGTCGAATCGGCCGATCGACCAGGATCTGATCGACGACACGGCGCGCCGGATCGCTACGCTGCGCACGACCTCCGAGGCGCGCGAGGGCCTCGGCGCCTTCCTGGAGAAGCGCAAGCCCGGCTGGATCGGCTAGGCATGTTCGAATCGGTGCTGATCGCCAATCGGGGCGAGATCGCCTGCCGCATCATCCGCACCTTGCGCCGCCTCGGGATCCGCGCGATCGCGGTCTACTCGGATGCAGACGAGCGCGCGCGTCATGTCGCCCTGGCCGACCAGGCGATCCGGATCGGTCCGCCGCCCGCTGCCGACAGCTATCTTCGGATCGATGCGATGCTCGAGGCCGCCGCGCGCACCGGCGCCGAGGCGATCCATCCGGGCTACGGCTTCCTTTCCGAGAACGCGGCGTTTGCCCGCGCCTGCGCCGAAGCGGGCATCGCCTTTGTCGGCCCGCCCGCCGAGGTGATCGAGGTGATGGGCGCCAAGGATCGCGCCAAGGCGCTGATGGCCGAGGCGGGCGTGCCGCTGGTGCCGGGCTACGACGGCGCCAGCCAGGACGGCAAGGCGCTGCACGAAGCTGCGGTCGCGTTGGGTTTTCCGGTGCTGATCAAGGCAGCCGCGGGTGGCGGCGGCAGGGGCATGCGGGTGGTCGAGGATCGCGGCCGGCTTCGCCGCGGCGCTCGATGGCGCCAGGCGCGAGGCGGCGTCGGCGTTCGGCGACGATCGCGTCCTCCTGGAGCGCTATCTGTCGCGACCGCGCCACATCGAGGCGCAGATCTTCGGCGACCGGCAGGGCCGGATCGTGCATCTGTTCGAGCGCGACTGCTCGGTGCAGCGCCGTCACCAGAAGGTGATCGAGGAGGCGCCGGCGCCAGGCCTGACGCCCGAGCAGCGCAGCGCGCTCGGCGATCACGCGGTGCGCGCCGGACAGGCGATCGGCTATGTCAACGCCGGCACGGTCGAGTTCCTCGATGGCGGACGGCGACTTCTTCTTCATCGAGATGAACACCCGCCTGCAGGTCGAGCACCCGGTGACCGAGATGATCACCGGGCAGGACCTGGTGCGAATGGCAGCTCGAGGTCGCGGCCGGCGAGCCCCTGCCGCTCGCGGCAGGAGGAGATCTCGCTGCGCGGCCACGCGATCGAGGCCCGGGTCTATGCCGAAGATCCGGCCAAGGGTTTTCTGCCTTCGACCGGCCGGCTTGACCACCTTCGGTTTCCGTCGGAGAGCGATGCGCTGCGCATCGAGACGGGCGTGGTCGAGGGCGATACCGTGACCCCGTTCTACGATCCGATGCTGGCCAAGGTCGTCGCGCATGGCGCCGATCGAGGGGCCGCCCTGCGTCGTCTGCAAGCGGCATTGGCGGGATCGCAGATCGTGGGCCCGGCCAACAATCTCGACTTCCTGCTACGCGTCGCCCGGGACCCGGCCTTCACCTCCGGCGCGGTCGACACCGGCTATCTCGGGCAGGCAGGGACAGGCTGCTCGCGCCCGAGCGGGCCGTCGACGATTCGCTCTGGGCAATCGCCGGCCTTTGGATCCTGTGCCGGCAGCGTGAGTGTGCCGCGGCCATGGCGGAAAGCGGCCACGATCGCCTATTCGCCCTGGCGACGCGTCGACGGCTGGCGGCTGAACGACCAGGCGCATCAGACCATACGGTTGGTACGGGATGATCAGACCGCGCAGGTCGAGGTCTGGACCGACAAGTCGGGCTACCGGCTCGACATTGCCGGCAGGCAGCTCACGGCGAGCGCCGAGATGCGGCCGGACGGACTGGCGGTCTGGCTGGACGGCGAGGCCTCGCAGGCGAGCGTGGTCGAGCGCGGCGACCAGCTGCACCTGTTCACTCGACCGGGGCCATGTCCGGATCGATCGGCTGGACCCGCTGACGCTCGCCGAAGCCGAGGACGAGGCGGACGATGCGCTGAGCGCGCCGATGCCGGGCAAGATCGTCCGCCAGCTGGTGGCAGCCGGCGATCGGGTGGCGCGCGGTGCCGCGCTCCTGGTGCTCGAGGCGATGAAGATGGAGCACACCATCGTGGCCCCACGGGACGGGCAGATCGTGCAGCTCCACTATGCCGAGGGCGATCAGGTGGAGGAAGGTGTGATCCTGATCGAGTTCGAGGCGCACGCCGATCCTTGAGGCTCGGCATGGCCGCCTGGCGACCACAACCGGCGGCCCTGAGCGCGGCCCCCACCCTTGATCTCGTCGGTAGCCGAGCCATCTCTTCGACAGACATCGTCACATCCGGCAAGGCAACGCGATCGCGCGTGAGCGTCCTGTTTGCGACGACCCAGGGTGGTCGTCACAGCTGCGTCATTTTGAACCCAAAGTTGAAGTTTTGTTAACCATTTCTACATAGCATCCAGGCTCGATAGCGGGATCCGAAGGTGAAGCGGACGTCGTCCAGGCGTCGTGTTGGCTTGCGTCGCGGACGGTGCTCTTGGAGACGGAGATGGATGTCTTTTCCTCGCCTGCGTTCGATGATCACGAGCAGGTGCTGTTCTTCTACGACCGACCAAGCGGCCTGAGGGCCATCGTTGCGCTGCACGACACCACGCTCGGACCCGCTGTCGGCGGCTGTCGATTCTGGCCCTACGAGAACGAGCACGAAGCCCTGACCGACGTCCTGCGGCTCGCCAAGGGCATGACCTACAAGGCCGCGATGTCGGATCTGCCGTTCGGCGGCGGCAAGACCGTGGTCATCGGCGATCCCCGATCGATGCGATCGGAGGCGCTGTTTCGCGCGCTCGGCCGGGCGATCCACAGCTTGGGTGGCGCCTACTATACCGGCGAGGATGTCGGCACGAGGCCGTCCGACATGGATTGGGCCGGCCAGGAGACGCCCTATGTGCTCGGGCGTACGCAGGGCGGCAGCGGCGATCCGTCGCCGGTAACCGCGCGTGGCGTCCTGCTCGGCATCAAGGCCGCCGTCAAGCACCGGTTCGGGCGCGACGACCTGCAGGGCGTGCGCGTGGCGATCCAGGGTGTGGGCCACGTCGGCGGCAATTTCGCGAGGCTTCTTGCGGCGCAGGGCGCCCAGCTGACGGTCGCCGACATCGACGCCGAGCGGGCGGCGCGCACGGCCCGGGAGCTCGGTGCCCGGCAGGTCGGCTGCGATGAGATCGTCGGCGTCGAGGCAGAGGTGTTGGCACCTTGTGCGCTCGGCGGCGTGATCAACGATCAGAGTCTGGCGCGGCTGTCGTGCGACATCGTGGCCGGATCGGCCAACAACCAGCTGTCCGAGCCTCGCCATGGCACGGCGCTGCATGACCGTGGGATTCTCTATGCGCCGGACTATGTGATCAATGCCGGCGGCCTGATCAACATCGCCCAGGAGCTGCGGCCCGGCGGCTACGACCGGGCCCGGGCTTTGGCGCATGTGGCGACGATCGAGACCACGCTTGCCGAGATTTTCGAGCGCTCGGAGCGGGAAGGGCGGCCGACCCATGAGATCGCCGACGAGATCGCCGAGGAACGGATCGCAGCGAGCCGCCGCGCCAACGAGGGCGGGTTACCCGAGGTTGACGCCGTTGCGGAGCAGGCCGCGGCCGGCTGAGCCTCTCCGATCGCGGCGAGCCGCCTTCGTAGAATCATTTGCGCAGCGCCGATAGAATGGCGGTCGGCTCGGACCGTGAGATCACGCAACCCGTGATCACAGGGCGTGCGCCTGGCTGGGCGGAGTTGGGCGTACCCCACTGACGGTGCCGGGCGGGGAGTTCGGATCATGACCGCGCCCATCCTCGACGATCGTCCGGCACGCGACCCCGATCCGCTGCGCGCCGCCATCCGGCAGGCCCATCGCGCCGACGAGGCCGCTTGTGTCGAGCTGCTGCTCGCGCAAGCGGCGCTGGACGACGACCACCGCGACCGGGTCCAAGCCCGCGCTCGCGCGCTGGCCCAGCGGGTCCGCGACGCCCGCGGCGACCGCCTGGGGGTCGAGGCCTTTCTCCATGAGTACGGCCTCAGCACGCCCGAGGGCGTGATGCTGATGTGCCTGGCCGAGGCGCTGCTGCGGATCCCCGATGCCGAGACCGCCGATCGGTTGATCCGCGACAAGCTGCACGCCGGCGACTGGGCCGGGCATCTCGGCCGAAGCGGCTCCCTGCTGGTCAACGCCTCGACCTGGGGCCTGATGCTGACCGGCCGCTTCGTGCAGGTCGACCTCGAAGAGCAGGCGGTCGCTCCCCGTTTCACACGGCTGGTGCACCGTGTGGGCGAGCCGGTGGTGCGCACGGCCCTGCTGCAGGCGATGCGCCTGCTGGGCCGCAACTTCGTCCTTGGACAGACGATCGAGCAGGCGATCGCGCGCGCCGAGGAGGCCGAAGGGCGCGGCTATCGCTATTCCTACGACATGCTGGGCGAGGCGGCGCGCACCATGGGCGACGCCGAGCGCTATCACCGGTCCTACGCCCACGCCATCGAGGCGATCGTCGCCAGCGCGCGCGGCGATGCGCTGATGGATCGCCCGGGCATCTCGATCAAGCTCTCCGCGCTGCACCCGCGCTACGAGCTGGCGCAGCACGAGCGCCTGCCCGCCGAGCTTTTGCCGCGCCTGATCGACCTGGCCCGGCGTGCGCGGGCCGGCAACATCGCGGTCACGATCGATGCCGAGGAGGCCGATCGTCTCGAGCCCTCGCTCGACCTGTTCCAGCAGCTGCTGGCCATGCCCGAGTTCGCGGGCTGGGCCGGGCTCGGCCTGGCGGTCCAGGCCTACCAGAAGCGGGCGATCCATGTGGTCGCCTGGCTGGAGGCGCTGGCCGGACGGCACCGGCGACAGATCCCGGTGCGTCTGGTCAAGGGCGCCTATTGGGACACCGAGATCAAGCGGGCCCAGGAGCAGGGCCTGGACTACCCGGTGCTGACCCGAAAGCTCGCCACCGACGTCTCCTATCTGGCCTGTGCTCGCCGGCTGCTGGATGGCGGCGATGCCTTCTATCCGCAGTTCGCGACCCACAACGCGCATACCATCGCCAGCATCGTCGAGCTTGCCGGCGCGCGTCGCGGTCTCGAGTTCCAGCGCCTGCACGGCATGGCCGAGGCGCTCTATGGCGGGCTGATCGGAGAGCGCGACGACGCGATCGCATGCCGCGTCTACGCGCCGGTCGGCAGCCACCACGATCTTTTGCCCTACCTGGTCAGGCGCCTCTTGGAAAACGGCGCTAACACGTCGTTCGTCAACCAGATCATGGACGACGCCATCCCGATCGACAGCCTGGTCGAGGATCCGGCCCGGCGACTGGCGGCGCTCGATGCCAAGCCCCACCCGAGGATCGTCCCGCCACGCGATCTCTACGGACCGGCTCGGCCCAACGCCAGGGGCTTCGACCTGCGCGACCCGGAGGCGCTCGAAGCGCTCGCGCGCGCCATCAGCCAGGCCTTCCGGCCCGACTTCGTGGCGGCGCCGACGGTGCGCGCCGGCGAGGCGCCGGCCAGGGAGCTGTTCGATCCGACTGACCGCTCATCCCGGATCGGCGCCGTCTGCGAGGCAGACGCGGCGGATGTCGATCGGGCGCTGGCGGTCGCCCGGCAGGGCTTTGCCCGGTGGGATCGGGCGCCGCTCCAGCAGCGTTGCGAGTGCCTGGCACGCGCCGCCGACCTCTACGAGGAGCATGGCGCGGAGCTCATGGCGTGGTGCGTGCGCGAAGGCGGCAAGACCCTGGCGGATGCCGTGTCCGAGCTGCGCGAGGCGGTCGATTTCCTGCGCTACTATGCGGCCCAGGCACGGGCGATCGCGCGTCGGGACCTGCCGGGGCCCACGGGCGAAAGCAATGTGCTGGGCTTGCACGGGCGCGGCGTCTTTCTCGCGATCAGCCCCTGGAATTTTCCGCTGGCGATCTTCACAGGCCAGGTGGCGGCGGCACTCGTGGTCGGCAACGCGGTGGTCGCCAAGCCCGCGCTCCAGACGCCGATGATCGCGGCCAAGGCGGTGCAGCTGTTGCATCGCGCCGGCGTGCCGCAGGAGGCGCTGATCCTGCTGTCGGGCGGCGCCGCGGTCGGCGAGCGGCTGGTCGAGGCGCAAGGCATCGCCGGTATCGCGTTTACCGGCTCGACCCAGGTCAGCCGGATCATCAATCGCGCCCTTGCCGCAAAGGATGGGCCGATCGTGCCGCTGATCGCCGAGACCGGCGGCCAGAACGTCATGCTGGTGGATTCCTCCGCGCTCTCCGAGCAGGTGGTCGCCGATGCGCTGGACTCCGCGTTCCGCTCTGCCGGGCAGCGCTGCTCGGCGCTGCGCGTTCTCTGCCTGCAGGATGCGATCGCCGATCGGGTGCTGACCATGCTCGCGGGCGCCATGGACGAGCTGCGGATCGGCGATCCGGGCCTGCTCGCGACCGATGTCGGCCCCGTGATCGACGAGCCGGCCCGAGACCGCCTCGCTCTGCATGCGCAGCGCATGCAGAGCGAGGCGCGCCTGATCCGGGCTGTGCCGCTCGATCGGAGCCTGGAGCGCGGCTGCTTTTTCCCACCGCAGGCCTACGAGATCGATCGGATCGATCAGCTGCCGGGCGAGGTGTTCGGCCCGATCCTGCACGTGATCCGTTTTGCCGGCGACCGCCTGGACGAGGTGATCGATGCGGTCAACGGCACGGGCTACGGGCTGACCCTGGGCGTTCACAGCCGGGTCGAGCATACGGTGCAGCACGTGATCGAGCGCGCCCGCGTCGGCAACTTGTACGTCAATCGCAACATGATCGGCGCGGTGGTCGGCGTCCAGCCGTTCGGCGGCGAGGGGCTGTCGGGCACCGGGCCGAAGGCCGGCGGCCCGCACTATCTGCCGCGCTTTGCCACCGAGCGCACGGTGAGCGTCAATACCGCGGCGATCGGCGGCAACGCAGCCCTGCTCGGTCTCGACGACGCGGCGGGCGAGGCCGGTTCGGGGTAACGGGACCGCCCGGCTCAGAAGATGCCGGCGATCGAGCGGGCCACGCCGTCGACCAGCCGCGGCGCGGCGTCGTCGAAGTCGAGGTTGGCGCGATTGGCCGTGCTCATGATCCGGGTCTGGTATCGCTTCCAGTCGTGGATCTCGGTCGCCGAGATGATCCGGGCGCCGCGACCCTGGCTCAGCGTCTGCTCGAGCCGCTCGGTGACGACCACGCCTTCGCCGGCGCGCTCGGAGATCTGGACGTCGGTGATCACCGTGTAGGTGACGTCCTCGACCAGCGCGTCCGCCACGCTCGAGGTGGCGGCTCCGATCAGGCCGCCCGCGATCAGCGCGCGCGGGTCATCGCTCGCGATGCGCGCGCCGGCAACGCCGACGGCTCCCCCGATCAGGGTGCCGCCGAAGCCGCCGGCGAAGGTCTGCTCGGCGGCGGTCGGCGAAGCCCGGCCGACCAGCAGGACATTGGCCTGGAGCAGAAAGTGCGCCTGCTCCGGCCGTTCGACGACCCGATAGCCGCGCTCGGCGATCAAATCCTTGACCGCCTGCTCGAGATCGAGGTCCGCCTGGTCCGAGGTGTTGCGGACCTCGACCAGCACCGTGCGATCGTGGGGTGACACCGGCTCGAGGAAGATGGTGTCGGTCATCTTGGTCTGAACCTCGAGATTGCGCTTGCCGAGGCCGGTGCTCGTTGCCGCGCAGCCCGACGCCGAACACCATGACCGATACGGTCAGCATCTGCGACAAGCGCGGGAGGTTCATCGCTTCTCTCCTCGGGTCACCCCGAACGCTGGTGTGCGGTTCCCTCCGATGGTTGGTGGTTGCCTTGGGGTCGCCGCGGCGACCCGGTCACGTCAGGCAAATCAAAGTGCGTGCTGCAGATTCGCCTCGACCGCCTCCCAGTCGACCAGGTGGTTCAGGAAGGCGGCCACATACTCGGGACGGCGGTTCTCGTAATCCAGGTAGTAGGCATGCTCCCAGACATCGATGCCGAGCAGGGGCGTCATGCCGTCGACCAGCGGATTGGCGGCATTCGGCGTCTTCACCACCTTCAGCGTGTCGCCGTCCAGCGCCAGCCAGGCCCAGCCGCTGCCGAACTGGGTCGCGGCGGCGGTCTTGAACTGGTCCTTGAAGGACTCGAGGTTGCCGAACGCGTCGTCGATCCGCCGGGCGACCTCGCCGCCGGGAGCGCCCCCGCCGCCGCGCTTCATCACCTTCCAGAACAGGATATGGTTCCAGTGCTGGCCGGCATTGTTGAAGATTCCGGCCTTGGTCGGATCTTTGGCCGACGCCTGGACGATCTCCTCGAGCGGCGCATTCGCCAGGTCCGTGTCCTCGATCAGGTTGTTGAGGTTGGTCACGTAGGTCTGGTGATGCTTGTCGTGATGCAGGTGCAGTGTCCGCGACGACATGTAAGGCTCGAGCGCCTCGTAGGGGTAGGGCAGGTCAGGGAGTTCGAATGCCATGGGATCCTCGCCTCGCGCAGTCGTGTGCCAGCAGAGCGGTGTTCGATATTCCGCCACGAGAGCGGCGTTTCGATGTCCCGCTAGATAGAAGGTTGGCTCATCGATTGCAAACGGCCATCGCAGTCCGAGGTTCCGGCCGCGGCCTCCGGCGCGGCAAGCGGTCCACACATCGGATCAGAACGGCGTCATTGTCCGATCGGCACGCTCGACAGGCTGCGCTCGACCCCCATATCCGGCTTACGCCATCGAGGATCGAGCATGACGAGTGAAATCGCCGTGGCGAAGCAGGACGCGGATGCGCCTTTGGCGCGCTGGGTCCGGTTCGTGGTCGGGCCGCCGACGCCGCCGCGGATTCCCGAGCGCGTGCAGCATGAGATCGAGCGCGAGCAGGAATTCGGGCGAGATCCTGGTGAGCCTGATCCAGCTGGTCGCGATCGCGCTGTTCGGCCTGGTCTACACCATCGCGCCCAAAGCGTTCCCGCCCGGGGTGCCGTTCGAGCCGGTGCCGTGGACCCTGGGCGTCTATGCCGGATTCACGCTGCTGCGCCTGTGGCTTGCCTTGCGGCGACTGCTGACGACCTGGTTCCTGGCGCTGTCCGTGATCGTCGACGTCACCGTGCTGATGGTGACCATCTGGAGCTTTCATCTGCAATATCAGCAGCCGGCGCCGATCTACCTCAAGGCGACCACCTTGATGTATGTGTTCATTCTGATCGCCCTGCGCACGCTGCGCTTCGAGCCGGGCCTGGTGTTGCTGGCCGGGACCGCCGGCGCGATCGGCTGGCTGGTCATCGTCGCCTATGCGGTGCTCGCCGAAGGCGGTGCTGTGATCACCCACAGCTTTGCCACCTATGCCATGTCCTACGAGGTGCTGCTGGGCGCCGAGGTCGACAAGGTGCTCTCGATCCTGATCGTGACGGCGATCCTGGCGCTCGCCCTGCTGCGGGCGCGCAAGCTGCTGATTCGCGCCACCACCGATCAGCTGGCCGCGACCGAGCTGTCGCGCTTCTTCGCGCCCGAGGTCGCCGGCCGGATCCGCGCCATGGACGCGACCATCGAGCCCGGCCAGGCCGAGGCGCGCGATGCCGCGATCCTGATGCTCGACCTGCGCGGCTTCACGGCGCTTACCCATCAGCTCGAGCCGCGTGCCGTGATGGAGCTGCTCTCGGCGTACCAGTCGCTGATGGTCGCCGAGATCGATCGACACGGCGGCAGCGTCGACAAGTTCATGGGTGATGGCATTCTGGCCAGCTTCGGGGCGACCAGGCCGAGCACTTCCTATGCGGCCGACGGCCTGCGGGCGCTCGAGGCCTCGATCGATGCCGCGCGTCGTTGGGCTCTCGAGCGGCAGGCGGCTGGATTGCCGGCGCCCGCCGTCGGCGCGGCGCTCGCCACCGGAGAGGTCATGTTCGGCGCGATCGGTGACCGCTCGCGGCTCGAATACACGGTGATCGGCGATCCGGTGAACCTGGTCGCGAAGCTGGAGAAGCACACCAAGGTCGAGAGGGCGCCGGCCCTTTGCCCCGCCGAGACCTATCGGCTGGCGCTGCGGCAGGGCTATGTGCCGGGCGGTGCGCCCGTGCAGGAACGGCACGGGCGCGCGGTTGCGGGCATCGATCAGCCGCTCGATCTGGTCGCCTTCGTGTGAGCTTGGAGACACACCATGCCGCGCCCGACCGAGCGCGCCGGGAAGGATGAGCAAACCGGCAAGCGCGTCGCTTTCCTATTGCGCGGCGTTGGTTCGAGACCAGGCGCCAACCCGCTACCTGGCGACCCTGTTCGCACCTGCGAGCGTGCGTCCGGCGCTGTTCGGCCTGTACGCGTTCGATCACGAGATCTCCAAGGTCCGTCAGGTGGTGAGCGAACCGATGGCGGGGCTGATCCGGTTCCAGTGGTGGCGCGACGCGCTCGATACGATCGCAGCCGGGCGTCCGGCGCCAGCCCACCCGGTGGCCGAGGCGCTGCGGCATGCGTGGGACGCCTTCGCGGGCGCGCGGACCCGTCTTGAGGCCGCAATCGACGCCCGTGAACGGGAGCTCGAGCACGCGGCGCCGGAGACGCTGGCGGAGCTCGAGCAGCACCTGACGGCGACCAGTGCCGGTCCGGTCCTGGTCGCGCTCGAGCTGCTGGGCGTGCGCGAGCGGCCCGCGCTCGATGCCGGTCACCAGATGGGGCTCGCGATCGGGCTTGCCGACCTGTTGCACGAGATCGACGTCGATCGGCAGCGGGTCCTGTTCTTGCCAAAGGACCTGCTGCGCCGCCACCACATCGCGCTCAAGGATGTGCAGGAGGCCAGCTCACCACGTGCGTTCGCGCCTGCGGTCCGCGAGCTGGCCCATGAGGCGCGCGAGCATCTGCACCAGGCCCGCCGGTCACGGCGCACGGTGCCGGGCCGGGCGCTGCCGGCGCTGCTCCCCGGCACGCTGGTGAGCGGTCGGCTTTCACGTTTGCGTGCGCTCGGCGCAACGGCTGCCACCAAGCAGCCACCTTGGGCACCTCTCACGCTGCTCGGCTATCGCGCCCTCGGCACTTTCTAGCGGCGCTTGCGCTTCCTTCTGCTCGCTCGGCCTAATAACTCGGATTGAGGCGCAGATAGCGGTAGCGATCGCGCGACTCGACGGTCACCGGCTTGACCTCGATCCCCTGCAGCACGTCGAGCGGGACCGCCACCCCGGCATCGCCCCGGCTCCAAAGCTTTCGGTACAGGTCGCCGAGGCCGCCGACCGCGACCCCATCGATCCCGAGGATCACATCGTTCGGCCGGATGCCAGCGGCCTCGCCGGGACCGTCCGGCGCGACCCTGGTGACGAACACGCGGCCGCGGTGCTCCTCCATGGTGAGACCGAGCCACGGGCGCCCGGGCTCGGCGCGCCGGCCGCGGCTCAGCAGATCGCCCATGATCGGCTTGAGCCCGTCGATTGGCACGAACATGTTGCCGGGAACCGTCCGCGGCTGGCGGCCAGCGTCAGCGACGAACAGCGAGCCGATTCCGACCAGCCGTCCCTCCTGGTCCATCAGGGCAGCCCCGCCGAACTCGGCGTGTGGTGGCGAAGTGAACAGGGCATCCTCAAGCAGATACTCCCAGTAGCCGGCAAACTCGCGCCGGTCGACCAGGTACACGCCGGTGGCATCGAGCTCGCCGGCATGGCTCACCACCAGGAGCGGCTGCATGGGCAGCAGCGCAGACGAGTTGCCCAGGCTGACCGGCGGGACGTGCAGAGAATGGTTGGCGCGGATCAGGCCGAACCCGCTCTCATGGTCGTAGGCAAGGATGGTCGCGGGCACCGCGTCGCCATCCGCATCGCTGACCGTGACCTCGCTTGCCTCGAGGATCAGATAGCCGATCGTCACGACCAGTCCGCTGTCGTCGATCACCACGCCGGTTCCTTCACGCTCGGTGCCGAGCGAGCCGGCGGTGCGTGCATCGCCCGGAATCACGGCCTTGACCTCTACGATACCCCTGATGGACGCCTCGCCGACGTCCTGTGCCATGGTCTGGGCGGGCAGCGCGATGATCAGGAGGAGCAAGCTTGCGATCACTGGCACTGCCGAAAAAATGCTTCGCCAGTCGGGTCCACGGCAAGATCGTGGGTTCATGGCGGTATCTCCGATCGCGGAAGACCCGGCACGGCGCGGGCCGAGTCCCATGCACTCGTATCAATATGCGCCGGATCGGGATCCTGGCGAGTCTGTCTGGTCGAGCGGCGCTGCGCACCATTCGATCCGACGTTTCGCTGTGGCGGCATGACAGTATCGGGTCCTGCGCCTATAGTCCGATCCGAGCGAGCCGCTAAGCACGAGGTATCCGTGTTACGAGTCGAGCCCTTACCATCACCGTTGGATCTTGGCGGTCCGGCGGCATGAATGATCCGCCGGTCGAGATCGACGCCCCTGACATCTCAGCCTTTCGCCACGGCAGCCTCGGGATACCCTATGTGGTGAGCCTGGACAGCGGCCGGACGGGACCGCACGTCGTGATCACGGCCCTGGTCCATGGCAACGAGCTTTGCGGCGCATGGGCTCTGTCGCGCCTGCTCGAGTGCGGCATCCACCCGCAATCGGGTCGGCTGTCGCTGGCGTTCGTCAACACCCGGGCGTACCGACGGTTCGATCCGGCGCAGCCGAGGTCGACCCGCTATCTGGACGAGGATCTCAATCGTCTCTGGGATCCGGCCACACTGGATGGGGCGCGCCAGTCACGCGAGCTGGAGCGTGCCAGAGAGCTCCGCCCTCTGATCGAGAGCGCCGACTGGCTGCTCGACCTGCATTCGATGCAGCTGCCGGCATTTCCGCTCCTGTTGAGCGGGCTTTGCGACAAGGGCCGGCAGCTCGCCGCGAGGATGGGCTATCCGGGTCTGGTCGTGGCCGACCGGGGCCACAGCAATGGCGCCCGCATGCGCGACTTCGGCGCGTTCGCCGATCCGTCAAGCCCCCGCACCGCCATGCTGGTGGAGTGCGGGCAGCATTGGGCGCGCCATAGCGTCGATGTCGCGATCGCCACCTGTCGGCGGTTTCTGGAGGCGCTCGAGGTGGTCGAACCGGCCATGCTGGACCGGCTGTGCCCGGCACCCGAGATGCCGCCGCAACGCGTCGTCGAGGTGACCGATGCGGTAACGGTGGACGGCGGGCCGTTCCGGTTTACCCAGGACTTCCAGGGACTGGAGGTGATTCCGGAGGCGGGCACGATCATCGCCTATGATGGCGACAAGGCGATCCGTACGCCCTACGACCGTTGCATCCTGATCATGCCGTCGCGCCGCCTGGTGCCCGGTCTGACCGCGGTGCGCCTCGGCCAGTTCGTCGACTGATGGCGGTCACCGTTCGCGAGGCCGTGGCCGACGACGCGGCGACCATCGTGGCGCTGGTGCACCAGTTCGAGCATGAAGAGGGCAAGAACGCCGCCAGGCTGACGGTCGCCGACGTGCTGGCGCATGCCTTCGGCGAGCAGCCGAGGTTTCGCGTGCTGATCGCAGAGCGAGCGGGCCGCACGCTGGGCTATGCCATGTTCTACCCGAGCTACGACAGCGAGTACGCCGCCAGGGGGTTCTACCTTCAGGATCTGTTCGTGGTGCCCGGGGCGCGCAAGCGGGGCGTCGGCCGCGCACTGATGGCGGCGGTGGCGCGCGCCTGTCTGGCGGACGGCGGCCTCTATGTGTTCTGGAACGCGCTCGAGGCCAATCGTGCGGCGCGCGCTTTCTATCGGCGAATCGGCGGGCGCGAGGAGCCGGTGGTCACGCTGAGCCTGCAGCCCCACGCGCTGGAGCGCCTGGCGGCCAAATCCTAGGCGGCGCTCGCCAGCTCGAGCAGCCAGCCGTCGAGATCGGCGAGCGCCCGGCGCGCCAGTGCCGGCTTGCGCAAAGCGCGCTTGGCCTGCTGGGCGAGCGGCGGCAGCAGACCGAAGTTGATGTTCATCGGCTGGAAGGTGGCCGCGCTGGCGCCACCCGTGATGTGGTGCAGGAGCCCGCCCAGCGCGGTCGTCGCGGGCGGCGCAAGCGGCGCCTGTCCGCGTGCCCTGGCCGCGGCAAAGCGCCCGGCCAGCAGCCCGATCGCGGCGCTTTCGACATAGCCCTCGACGCCGGTGATCTGGCCGGCAAAGCGGACGTTCGGCCTTGCGTGCAGGCAAAGCTCCTGATCGAGCAGCCGCGGGCTGTTGATGAAGGTGTTGCGGTGCAGGCCGCCGAGGCGCGCAAATTCCGCGCGCTCCAGGCCCGGGATCATGCGAAACACCCGCTTCTGCTCGCCATAGGTCAGCTTGGTCTGAAAGCCGACCATGTTGAACAGGCTGCCGAGCGCATTGTCCTGGCGCAGCTGCACCACGGCATGCGGCCGCGAGCCGCTGCGCGGATCGGTCAGCCCGACCGGCTTCATCGGTCCGTAGCGCAACGTCTCGGGGCCACGCTCGGCCATCACCTCGATCGGCAGGCAGCCCTCGAAATAGGGCGTCGAGGTCTCCCATTCCTTGAAGGCGTGCTTGTCGGCCTCGAGCAGAGCCGCGATGAACCGCTCGTACTGCTCGCGATCGAGCGGGCAGTTGATGTAGTCGGCGCCGGTGCCGCCCGGGCCCGGCTTGTCGTAGCGCGACTGGAACCAGGCGACCTCGAGGTCGATCGTGTCGCGATGCACGATCGGCGCGATCGCATCGAAGAAGGCCAGCGCGTCCTCGCCGGTCAGCTGCCGGATCGAAGCCGCCAGATCGGGCGAGGTGAGCGGCCCGGTGGCGACGATGGTCTCGCCGTCGCCGGCTGCGGGCAGCCCGGCGATCTCCTCGCGCCGGATCTCGACCAGCGGCGCCGCCTCGAGCGCCGTCTGCACCGCGTCGGCAAAGCCATCCCGGTCGACCGCGAGCGCGCCGCCGGCGGGCAGCTTGTGCGCATCGGCCGCCGCCATGACCAGCGAGCCGCAGCGCCGCATCTCCTCGTGCAGCAGGCCGACGGCGTTGTTCTGGGCGTCATCCGAGCGGAACGAGTTGGAGCACACCAGCTCGGCCAGCGTTGCCGTCTTGTGGGCATCGGTGGCGCGCACGGGCCGCATCTCATGGAGCACCACAGGCAGGCCCGCGCGGGAAAGCTGCCAGGCCGCCTCGCTGCCCGCCAGGCCACCGCCGATCACCCGAACGGCCGCTTCCATGGGTTCCTCCTTATTCCGATCCTTCCTTGTACCGGACCATGGCGCGCGATGCCAATCGGCGGCCTGCGCACAGCACGGCGCAATCAGCGGTGGCGCCGAAGCGCCGATCGGGGAGAAAAAGAGAGGCGAAGTCGGACCGCGCAGGAGGCCCTAGTAGGTCCGCATCAGCCCGGTCAGACGACCCTGGACCTTGACCCGGTTCGGGCCGAAGATCCGGGTTTCGTACTCGGTATTGGCCGCTTCCAGCGCGATCGTCGCGCCCTTGCGCCGCAGCCGCTTCAGCGTGACCTCGTTGTCGTCGATCAGCGCGACCACGATGTCGCCGTTGTCGGCCAGGTCGCAGCGCTGAATGACCACGATGTCGCCGTCGTGGATGCCGGCGTCGATCATCGAAGTCGCCGACCACCTCGAGCGCGTAGTGGTCGCCGTTCTGGACCAGGTGCGGTGGTACGTCGATCTGGGTGGTGTGGTCGCGCAACGCTTCGATCGGCGTGCCCGCGGCGATCCGACCGTACAGCGGCAGCCTGATGTTGCCTTCGTCCTCAAAGGCCTGGTTGGGCCGCGCCCCGAAACGGCCCTGCACGACATTGGTCGGGCCCAATGCCTCGCCGCTCGGCTCGGCGCGCCAGTTCGCCGGCATCCGGACCACTTCGAGCGCTCGTGCCCGATAGGCCAGGCGACGGATATAGCCACGCTCCTCGAGCCCCGTGATCAGCCGGTGAATCCCCGACTTGGACTTCAGCTTCAACGAGTCCCTCATCTCTTCGAAGGAGGGCGGCACTCCGTGTTCGCTCATGTAGCCATGGATAAACTCGAGCAACTGGTGCTGTCGCTGCGTGAGCACCTCTTACTCCCCGGCTTGCAGATGCGAAGGACCGAACGTGATCGCCGATGTTCTAAAGAAGTTCTTGTTCAGCGTCAATCATGTCGGAGGGTCGGAGTGTACTGAATCGGCTGCCCTATTCCAACAGTTTCGATGGTAGAATTGTCGCTATCTCGTGCACGCAACCGGCGGCGCTCACACGCCGATCGGGTCCGATGCGAGCAGGATCACGGGCACCGCAGCGCCAACGGGAAGCGCAGGAGCAAAGGGCGGGCGCTTGATCAGGCAGGTCGAGCGCGTGAACACGGCCAGCATCGAGCTGTCCTGCCTGGCTGCCGGATGCACCTCCAGACGACCGTCCGCGCGCCAGCTCGCCTGCGCTCGGAGGTAGTCTTGCCTCCGGTCGTTGGCGCCCACGGGTTGCCCCAAGACCGCAGACACCTCGGGCAGCGAGGGGTCGAGGCCGAGCAGGGCGCAGATCGCCGCACGCACGAACAGGACGGCGCAGACCCCCGCGGACACGGGGTTGCCCGGAACGCCGAGCATCGGCACGCCCTCGATCCGGCCGAACATCAGCGGCTTGCCGGGGCGCATCGCGATCTGCCAGAAGTCGATCTCGAGACCGTGCTCGCCCAACACGCTGCGCACCAGATCCCGCTCGCCGACCGAAGCGCCGCCGACCGTGACCACCAGGTCGGCGCCCTTGAGTTGTGGCACGATCGCGGCGAGCAGGTCCGGCTGGTCGGCAACGATGCCGAGATCGCAAGGCTCTCCGCCCCAGGCCCTGACCATCGCGGCGAGCGCCGTGCTGTTGGAGTTGACGATCTGATGCGCGGCCAGAGGGTTGCCCGCCATGACCAGCTCGTCGCCCGTCGCCAGCAGCGCGACCCGCGGCTTGCGGCGCACCCGCAGCCAGGCGTGGTTGAGCGCGGCAGCCAGGCCCAGATCACGGGCGGTCAGCCGGGTGCCTTGCGCGAGGCCGAGCTCGCCGCGTTTGAAGTCGAGGCCCGCAGGCCTGACGTAGGCGCCAGGCTCGACCCGGCCCTCGAGACGCACCTGGTCGCCGTCCGCCGTTGCGTTCTCCTGCAGCGCGATCGCATCGGCACCTTGCGGCAGGTGCCCGCCGGTGAAGATCCGCACGGTCTCGCCCGGCCCGATCGCGCCCTCGAACGTACCGCCCGCGGGTGCGGCACCGATCAGGCGCAGGGTCGCGCCGCCGTCGGCCAGATCGGCGGAGCGTACCGCATAGCCGTCCATCGCGGAGATCGCATGGGGCGGCTGGTCCCGGGTCGCGACCAGATCCTCAGCCAGGACCCGGCCCTGTGCCGCGCCGAGATGCAGCCACTCGAAGGGCAGGGGCGCCAGCCCCGCGACGACGCGCTCGAGCGCTTCCTCGACCGCCAGCATGGGATTATTGGCCCCCAGAAGTGTCGGCGGCCGTGAACGTGCCGGACTTGCCGCCGGCCTTGTGCAACAGGCGGATGTCGGTGATCCGCATGCCCCGGTCGGCGGCCTTGCACATGTCGTAGACGGTGAGCGCGGCGACCGACACGGCGGTCAGCGCCTCCATCTCGACGCCGGTGCGGCCGCTCAGGCGGCAGGTGGCGGTGATCTCGATCGAGGGCGGATCGGCGCAGCAGGCCAGCTCGACCTCGACCGAGGACAGGGACAGGGGATGGCACAGCGGGATCAGCTCGGGCGTGCGCTTGGCGCCCATGATCCCGGCGAGCTGCGCGACGCTCAGGACATCACCCTTGGCGACCGCCCGCTGCTCGATCAGCGCCAGCGTCGCCGGCTGCATCAGCACGCGCGCGGCCGCGGTCGCCACCCGCTCCGTGACCTCCTTGGCGCCGACGTCGACCATCACGGGCGTTGCCGTCGCGATCGAAATGGGTCAGCTGGCTCATGGCTCACACCGGCTCAGGCGACCGGAACGCGGCCCAGCAGCGCGGCGGTGGCGGCCCTGACATCGGCCTGGCGCATCAGCGATTCGCCGACCAGGAAGCAGCGCGCGCCGACGGCCGCCATGCGCTCCAGGTCGCTGTGCGCGTGCAGGCCGCTCTCGGCGACCAGCAGCCGATCGGCCGGCACCGAGGCGGCCAGCCGCTCGGTCGTCGCGAGGTCGACCGCGAGCGTCTTCAAGTTGCGGTTGTTGATGCCGATCAGCCGCGCGTCCAGGGCGAGCGCGCGTTCCAGCTCGGCCTCGTCGTGGACCTCGACCAGCGCATCCATGCCCAGCTCGGTGGCGAGCGCCAGCAACCCGGCCGCAGCGCGATCGTCGAGCGCCGCCATGATCAGCAGAATGCAGTCCGCGCCGATCACCCGCGCCTCGAGCACCTGGTAGGGCTCGAGCAGAAAATCCTTGCGCAGGCAGGGCAGAGCGACGGCGCCGCGGGCCTCCGCGAGATAGCGATCGGCGCCTTGAAATAGCGCTCCTCGGTCAGGATCGAGAGGCAGGTGGCGCCGCCGGCGGCATAGGCCTTGGCCAGACCGGCAGGGTCGAACGCGGGCCGGATCAGGCCGCGGCTCGGCGAGGCCTTCTTGAGTTCCGCGATCAGCGCCAGCTCGCCGCGCGCCAGGGTGGCCCGCAGCGCCCGCTCGAAGCCACGCGCAGGCGTGCCCGGCAGGCGCCGCTGCAGCTGCTCGAGCGGCACCGCCGCCTTGCGCTCGGCGACCGAGGCGCGCCTCGCCGCGCAGATCTCGTCGAGGATGCTAGGCACGTCCGGCGCCGCTGGTGATCGCCGCGAGCCGGCCGAGCACGGCTTCGGCGGCGCCGCTGTCGATCGCCTCGGCGGCCTGGGCAACGCCCGCCCGCAGGTCGTCGGCCCGGCCCGCCACGATCAGCGCGGCGGCGGCGTTGAGCAGCACGATGTCGCGGAACGGGCCGGACGCGCCGGTCAAGCAGCGCACGCACCGCCTGGGCGTTGGTCTCGGCATCGCCGCCGCGCAGATCCTCGAGCCGGGCCTTCGGCAGGCCCGCCTGCTCGGGCGTGACCTCGAAGCAGCGCACCTTGCCGTCGCGCAGCTCGGCGACCTGCGACGGCCCGGTCGTCGTGATCTCGTCCAGGCCGTCGGAGCCGTGCACGACCCAGGCCCGCTCCGAGCCGAGCTGGCCCAGCACATGGGCCATCGGCTCCACCCAGTCCTCGGCGAAGACGCCGATCAGCTGCCGCTTGGCGCTGGCCGGATTGGCGAGCGGTCCGAGCAGATTGAAGATGGTGCGGGTGCCGAGCTCGACCCTGGCGCCGGCGACATGGCGCATCGCACCATGATGGCGCGGCGCCATCATGAAGCCGATCTGCGTCTCCTCGATCGCCTGCTCGACATGGTCGACCTCGGCATCGGTGTTGACCCCCAGCGCGGCCAGCACGTCGGCCGACCCGGACTTGGACGAGAGGGCGCGGTTGCCGTGCTTGGCGACCGGCACGCCGCAGGCCGCGACCACCAGGGCCGCGGCGGTCGACATGTTGTAGGTCCCCGACGCATCGCCGCCGGTGCCGCAGGTATCGATCGCATCGGCCGGCGCCTTGACCGTGACCATGCGCGGCGCGCATCGCGAGCGCGCCGCCGGTCAGCTCGTCGACCGTCTCGCCGCGCACCCGCATGGCCATGAGAAAGCCGCCGACCTGCGCCGGCGTGGCATCGCCCGACATCATGATGTCGAAAGCGTCACGCGCCTCCTCCAGCGTAAGGGCGCGGCCGCCCGCGACCTTGCCGATCAGCTCCTTCATCCGGTTCGGCGCGCTGGTCATGCCCGAGCTCATGCCAAGGCCCGCTCCGGCACGCGCGCGAGAAAGTTGCGCAGCAGCTGGTGGCCGTGCTCGGTCTCGATGCTCTCCGGGTGGAACTGCACGCCATAGATCGGCAGCTCCTTGTGCTCGATCGCCATGATCACGCCATCGGCGGTGCGCGCGGTCACCTCCAGGCAGGCCGGCAGGCTTGCCGGCTCGGCCACCAGGGAATGATAGCGGGTCGCGGCGAACGGGCTGGGCAGGCCCTCGAGGATGCCCTGGCCCTGGTGCTCGACCGCGCTGAGCTTGCCGTGCATCACCGTCTCAGCGCGCACGATGCGCCCGCCGAACGCCTGGGCGATCGCCTGATGGCCCAGGCAGACGCCGAGCAGGGGAACACTGCCTGCGGCCGCGCGGACCAGCTCGAGCGAGATGCCGGCCTGGTCGGGATCGCACGGGCCGGGCGAGATCACGATCGCATCGGGCCGCATCTCCAGGACCTGATCGACGGTCACCGCGTCGTTGCGCCAGACCACGGCCTGCTGCCCCAGCTCGCCCAGGTAGTGATACAGATTGTAGGTGAAGCTGTCGTAGTTATCGAGAAGCAGGAGCATGGCGGTGCCCCGATCAGGGTTGGCGCGAAGGGTTGGCGCGGTCCCGGCAGCAAACTCCGGCATGCCCGGTGGCGTCAAGGCCTTGGCAGCGACGCGAAGCGGCCGCGCCGTGGCCGCAGCCGCTCAAGGCCCGGAGCGGGCGAACTGCACGGCCTCCTCGGCCGCCCGGATCAGCGCGCGTGTGTTGTGAATTTTGGGCTTGTCCCCAACTGGGGGCCGTATGACACTGCGCACCGTATTTGCTACCGATTGACGAGTCAGTGAGAACTCGATGCTGGTCATTCTCTCGGTTGTCCTCGCTGCATTGCTAGTGGTGAAGCCTTTGCAGTGTGGAGAGCTTGCGTCAGAGCACCTGACGCCGCTGTCGCAAGTCACGCTGGCAGCCACCGATGCTGACATTGCACAACGGTGCTGCAAGACCTGTGGCAAGGGCAAGGCTTGCGGCAACGGATGCATTGCTACCACCAAATCCTGCAGCAAGCCGCCCGGATGCGCTTGCGATTCTCAGCGACGCGCGAGCCTGCGAGGCGAGGCCGGTCGGCACGGCCGCGCTCGTCGAAATGAGGGCGCGTTGACTGCATCCAAGAACAGGTGGTGATGAGAGTGGACGCTCTTGGGGCGCCGGCGGGGTTCCTTGGCCTTCGCCGGCTGCTTCATAGGCATCTTGCTCCCGAAGGCTGGCCCGAGCCCGGCCTGTCGCGATTAAACAAGGTCATTTGCGCTGCGATCATCGCAAGCACCATGCTTGCCATCCTCGAAACCGAGCCGGCGTTCCTGGCACTGGCCTCTGAGACCACCTTCTTCGTCGTCGATCTCGCCTTCGCCTTGCTCTTCGCGCTCGAGTATGCCGCAAGGGTGTTTGCGGCAGGCGAGGATGCACGCTACCAGGGTGTGCTCGGTCGGCTTCTCTACATGGCTACACCGCTTGCGCTGATCGATCTTCTGGCGGTCGCGCCGTTCTTCCTGTTCTACGGCGCTACCGATACCTTCCTGCTTCGGATCATCCGGCTGTTGCGCCTGCTCAGACTGGCGAGACTCGGCGGTTTCTCACTTGCCTTTCAACACCTCACTACGGCCGTCCGGAGCCGACGGTTCGAGCTCGGGCTCAGTGTTCTGATCGCCGGCATCATCCTGATCTTCTCATCGACGCTCATGCACGTTTTCGAGTCGTCCGCGCAACCGGAGGTTTTCGGCAGCATCCCGAGGGCGCTTTGGTGGAGCATCGCGACGCTCACAACCGTGGGCTACGGCGATGTCTACCCGGTGACCCCTCTCGGCAAGCTCTTGGCCGGCCTCACCGCGATCTCGGCCATCGGGCTTATCGCAATGCCTACCGGCATTCTCGCTGCCGCCTTCAGTGACGCGTTTCAGAGGCACCGCGAGCAACTCGACAACCAGGGGAACGACTTAGCGAAGGATTTCGGGGGAGTAGCGAGGATGGCATTCCGCTTTCGGCGCAGCGTCCGCTTGGCCCCCGGGGTCCGACTCAACTTCAGCAAATCGGGCGTCAGCCTGTCAGCTGGCCCCCGCGGCGCGTCGATGACTTTTAGCGGTCGTGGAACCTACAGCAACCTCGGACTGCCCGGAACAGGAGTATCCTTCCGATCTCGCGTGGGGACCAGCGGTGCGGAGTCGAGGTCCCTCGCCAACGCTTCACGAGACCCATCTGGCGACACGGCGACCTTGCAGATCGTGCTGAGCCTAAGAGATGACGGAGCCGTCGAGTTCGTCACGGGCGACCGCGAGCCCTTGCCGCCCAAGCTCGTTCGCCTAGCGCGCGAACAGCTTGTTCCACTATCCAGGACTGGCTTGAGGAGGAGGCTGCAACCATCAACGGACAGGCCGCCCTTGAGATCCATCGATCTACGCCACCGCCGATGGGAGGCTACTCGCCTCCCGTGCCTCCCTTTGAGGACGAGCGCCCCACCGAGCCTTCGCCTCCGCGGTTGGGCGTCTGGGCCCATATGTGGCGGCCGCGACGCCGGCGCATTGAGGAGGGGCACTTGGAGGAACTGAATGCGTATCGTCGCCGGCTCGCCGCGTGGGAGCAGACGCGACAAGACCACGAAGCGGAAAGCCGCCGTCGAGCCGATCTCGCCGCGCGCAGCAACGCCGGCAACATCGATGCGATGAGCACGGTTCTCCAAGAGGTGCTCCAGCAGATTGACTGGCCACGTGAGACGGCTGTGAGCTTCGATTTCGGTGGTGACGCCGCGACGCTACAGATCGACATCGATCTTCCCGAGATCGCGGACATGCCAACCAAGGAGGCCACTGTCGCAGCACGAGGGGTGCGGCTACTGGTCCGAAATCGGAGCGAAGCAAGGCGCCGCGCGGACTACGCTCGCCACGTGCACGCGGTCGGCCTGCGTGTGGTTGGTGAGGCATTTGCTGCGCTTCCGGCCGTCCAGGAGATAACCGTCTCGGCGTACACGCAACGTAGCGATCCGGCGACTGGCGCCGAGGTGGACGACTACCTGTACAGCGCCCGGGTGAGCAGCAACTCCTGGCGAGGTCTGGATTTTGGACGGATCTGGGCGGTCGATCCCATCTCAGCGTTCGAACGCTTCGAGCTGAAGCGAGCGATGGACCGGCGCTTCAACTTCGTTGCCATACAGCCCTTTCCGACGCGTCCCGCGGGCGCCAGCTTCGCGAACCCTGTCGGCTCGCCATCTGGCGCAGGGCGCTCATGATGCTCCCTTCGCTTTCAGCACCGAGCCCTTGCGCTACAGACTGATGAACCGACGCTCAAGGCCTCACGGTCCCGAGCGGGCGAACTGGACGGCCTCCTCGGCGGCGCGGATCAGGGCGCGGGCCTTGTTGCGGCTTTCCTGATACTCGGTCTCGGGATCGCTGTCGGCGACCACGCCGCCGCCCGCCTGGACGTACATCTTGCCGTCCTTGACCAGGGCGGTGCGCAGCGCGATGCAGGTGTCCATGCTGCCGTCGGCGCCGAAATAGCCGACCGCGCCGGCGTAGAAGCCGCGCCGCTCCGGCTCCAGCTCGTCGATGATCTGCATCGCCCGCACCTTGGGGGCGCCGCACACCGTGCCGGCCGGAAAGCCGCCGATCAGCGCGTCCAGCGCGTCGGCGTCCGGGCGGATGCGGCCTTCGACGTTGGACACGATGTGCATGACGTGGCTGTAGTATTCGACCACCATCTTCTCGGTGACGCGCATGCTGCCGATCTCGGCGACCCGGCCGACGTCGTTGCGGCCGAGATCCAGCAGCATCAGGTGCTCGGCCAGCTCCTTCGGGTCGGCCAGCAGGTCCGCGGCCAGGCGGGCGTCCTCGTCGCGCGTGGCGCCGCGCGGGCGCGTGCCGGCGAGCGGCCGAATGACCACCGTGTCGTCGCTGCAGCCGGACCAGGATCTCGGGGCTGGAGCCGACCAGCGCGAACGCATCGAAGTCCAGGAAGAACAGGAAGGGCGAGGGGTTGAGCCGGCGCAGCGCGCGGTACAGCGAGAACGGCGGCAGCTCGAAGGGTACGGTGAAGCGCTGCGAGGGCACGACCTGAAAGATGTCGCCCGCCAGGATGTACTCTTTCGCGCGCTCGACCATGGCATGGTACTGCTCGCGCGAGACGTTGGAGACCGGCACCGGCGGCGTCGAGGCGCCGCGCCCGTCGGTGCGGTGCGGCAGGCCGCGATCGAAGTCGGCGACCACGTCGGCCAGCCGCTCGCGCGCCAGATCGTAGGCGGCACGCGCGGTCAGATCCGGCGACGGCCAGACCGGGGTGACGATCACCACCCGATCCGCGATGTTGTCGAACACCGCCATCACGGTCGGGCGCATGAACACCGCATCCGGCAGGCCGAGCCGATCGGGATTGGCGTTCGGCAGGCGTTCCATCAGCCGGACCATGTCGTAGCCCATGAAGCCGAACAGGCCGGCGGCCATGGGCGGCAGCGCCTCAGGCAGGTCGATCTGCGACGCCTTGATCAGGGCGCGCAGATCACTCGAGGGCGTCGTTCGGGCTCGGCTCGAAGGCGTGCAGGTCCTGACGCGCCTGGCGATTGACCTCGGCGCGATTGCCGTAGCAACGCCAGATCAGGTCGGGCTTCAGGCCGATGCCCGAATAGCGACCTCGGACCGCCCCGCCCTCGACGGATTCGAGCAGGAAGCTGTACGGCCGGCCCTCCGCCAGCTTGAGCATCGCCGAGACCGGCGTCTCGAGGTCGGCGACCAGCGAGGTCCACACGACCTGCGGCCGACCCGCGGCATAAGCGTCGACGAACTCGGCAAGATCGGGGCGCGGCGCCATGACGGATCGGCCTAGCCCGTCGCGCCGAAACCGCCCAGATCATTCGGATCGATCAGGCGGTTGATTGCCGCGCCATCGATCTCGACCGGGTAGTCCTTGCGCAGCGCCGCCTCGAACTGATTGAGCAGATCGTCGCGCGTCCCGGCCTCGAGCTCGTCGCGCAGCTTTGCGATCGCGTCCGGATCGGCGCTCCGATCCGCTTCGGTCACCTCGTCGACGGCGACCAGCGCAAAGCCGGTCGGGGTCGGTACGACGTGGTCGGCAACCTTGCCGGGCTCAGTCGCGAACAGCGCCTGCACGATTCCGGGGGTCAGCCCTTGCGCGTTGCCGCGATCGTCGCGCTTGATCGGCGTGATCTGGGACACCGGTGCGCCGTCGGCCAGCTGGTCGAGCGATGCCACTTCGCCGGCCCGGGCGAGCAGCGTCTCCGCCTTCTGCTGCGCGAGCTCGCGGCGCCGTTCCGCAGTCCAGGCCGCCGCCACGGCGTCGCGGACCTCCTCGAGCGGCTTGACACGTGGCGGCGTCACCGAATCCACCGCCACCACGAAATAGCTGCCGGCATCGGTCTCCTCGAGCAGGCTCGCCTGGCCTGCGGCGGTCTCGAACGCGGTCTTGAGAAACTCCGGCCAGGGCGGAAGGTCTTCTGGCGTCGCGCCGCTGGGATCCCGGCCGCTCTGATCGACCGCGGCCAGCTTCTTCGCCGTCAGGCCAACGGCGGCCGCCGCCTCGTCGAGGCTGGCGCCCGCCGCCAGTTCGTCGTCCAGCTGGGTGGCGAGATTCGGCAGGCGGTCGCGCGCCTCGGCGAGCGCCAGCTCCTTGGCCAAGGCGTCGTGCACCTCGTCCAGTGGCGTGACGACCTCCGGCTGGATCGCGGTGACCTGGAACAGATGCCAGCCGAACGGGCTCTCGACCGGCGATCCGACCTCGCCTGCAGCCTGGGCAAAGACCGCGTCACCAAGTTCGCCAGGCAGATCGTCACGGGTGACGGTGCCCAGATCGTCAAAAGCGACGCCCTGGTCGCTCATCGCCTCGCCGACCTCGGCGAGGCTCTCGCCCTCGGCCAGCCGCCGTGCGGCCGCCTCGATCGTCTCGCGATCGGGGGCGAGCAGCTGCTGGACGGTGCGCCGCTCAGGCGTGCGGTAGCTCTCGATCCGCCCCTGGTACTCGGCGGCGATCTGATCCTCCGTCACCTCGATCTCGCCGACCAGATCCTCGGGCTCGAGGGTGATGAAGGTGAGCGCCCGATATTGCGGCGCGGTGAAGCGATCCTGGTGGTCGTCGTGATAGGCCTGCAGCTCCTCCTCGCTCGGCTCGGGCACATCGGTGGTCGAGCTGGTCTCGACCACCAGGTAGCGGCCGGCGCGCTGCTCGTTGCGGTATCGATAGACCGCGTCGACCAGGACCTGTGGCACGGTGGCAGGGCCGACGACCCCGTCGGTCAAGGTGCCGCGCATCACGTCCTGGCGCAGCGATGCCAGATAGCCGTCCTCGGTCAGACCGTTGGTCATCAGCAGCTGCTCGAAGCGTGCCCGCTCGAACCTGCCCGCCACCTGGAACAGCGGATCCTTGGTCACGAGCTCGCGCAACGTCGCGTCGGTGACCGTCAGTCCCATGTCGTTGGCGCGCAGGTCGATCAGCCGTCGGCTGATCAGGTCCTGCAGCGCCTGCTGCATCAGGCCGAGCTGGATCGCCTGCTGACGATCGATCTGGGTGCCGACCCGCCGCTGCAGATTGCGCAGCGACTGGTTGAAGGCGTTGGCAAGCTCCTCGACCGTGATCTCGCTCTCGCCGACCTTCGCGACCGCGGGATTGCGTGCGCTGCCGAAGAACACGTCGCCAATACCCCAGATCGCGAAGCTCACGACCAGCAACATCAAGAGGACCTTGACGACCCAGGAACCCGCCTGTTTGCGAAGCGCATTGAGCATGCCGCGTGCCAACTGCTGGATCGCCCGGAGCCGTCGGGGCTCGCGGTTCGATCGGGGGACCGCATTCCGGCGCGAAATCTAGGCAGCCGGTCACCCCGAAGCAACCCGCAAGTTGTTTTCGGGGCGGCGCTGGCAACGGCCGGGCTCATGTGCTAGAGAGGCGCCGCAGTCTCCGCAGCACCCGGATCCTGGTAGCCCTCCATGCGTCTCGCCAAGCCTTTCGTGCTCGGTAACTGGAAAATGAACGGCTTGCGCGCGGATGGCGAGGCTCTCGCCTCAGGGTTGATCGAGCGTCATCGTCGCAGTAATCGAACCGGCACCTTGGGCATCTGTCCCCCGGCCACCTTGCTGGCGCCGATCAATGCGCTGCTCAGCGGCAGTGCGATTCTGCTCGGCGGCCAGGACTGCGCGCCAGAGCCCGATGGTGCCCACACCGGCGACATCAGCGCGCCGATGTTGGTGGACCTCGGCTGCCGCCTGGTGATCGTCGGCCACTCCGAGCGGCGGCATGGCCATGGCGAGGACGATCGGCTGGTGCGGGCGAAGGCGGCTGCGGGCCATGCCGCCGGGCTGGTCGTGGTGCTGTGCATCGGCGAGACCGAGGCCGAGCGCGATGCCGGCGCAGCCCTCGACGTGCTCGACCGCCAGCTGGAGGGCAGCCTGCCAGACGGTGGGTCGGCGGAAAACCTGGTGATCGCCTACGAGCCGGTCTGGGCGATCGGCACGGGACGGACCGCGAGCGTCGAGGACATCGAGACCGTGCACGCTCATCTCCGCAAGCGCATCGGCGCCTTGGTCGAGGACGGTGGGCAGGTGCGGCTGCTCTATGGCGGCTCGGTCAAGCCCGCCAATGCCGGCGAGATCATGGCGATCTCCCATGTCGACGGCGTCCTGGTCGGCGGCGCCAGTCTCGACGCCGACCAGTTCGATGCCATATACAGCGCGGGTCAAAGGGCTGCGGCGTGACCTCCTCATGAACCTGCTGTCGAGTTGTCGATGACCACCATTGTCTTGATCGTGCACCTGTTGATCGCGCTGACGCTGGTCGGCGTCATCCTGTTGCAGCGCAGCGAAGGCGGCGCGCTCGGGATTGGCGGCGGCGGGGGCGGCCTGATGACCGGGCGTGCCTCGGCCAATCTCCTGACCAGGGTGACCGCTGTCCTGGCCGGCGGCTTCATCGCCACCAGCCTGTTGCTGGCGATCCTGGCGACCCATCGGACCGCGCCCAGCTCAATTCTCGATCAGCCTGCGGCGTCGACCTCCGGGACGCCTGCCGCGCCGACAGCACCGGCAGCCGAGCCGGCCACGCCGCGCCGAGCCTGCTGCGCCCACTGAGCCTGCTGGGCCGAGCGCACCGGTCGCCGATTGATCCGGCCCGTACGCCGATTACCGCGCCAGAGCCGCCGGTTGCTGCGCGCGGTAGGGGCGAATTCTCAACGGCCGGGCGAACAAGAGGATTGTCTTGCGTTCGTTCCTGCCCGATACTCTCGGTCCCATGACGCGGTTCGTCTTCATCACCGGCGGCGTGGTCTCCTCCCTGGGCAAGGGCTTGGCCTCGGCGGCGATTGGGGCGCTGCTGCAGGCGCGCGGCTTCTAGGTGCGCCTGCGCAAGCTCGACCCCTACCTGAACGTCGATCCGGGCACGATGAGCCCCTATCAGCACGGCGAGGTCTACGTCACCGACGACGGCGCCGAGACCGATCTCGATCTCGGCCACTACGAGCGCTTTACCGGCGTGCCGGCCGCCGCAGCGACAACGTCACCACGGGGCGCATCTATTCCGACGTCTCGCCAAGGAGCGGCACGGCGACTATCTCGGCGGCACGGTCCAGGTGATCCCGCACGTGACCGACGCCATCAAGCAGTGCATCATGCGCGAGGTCGACGACGAGGACTTCGTGCTCTGCGAGATCGGCGGCACGGTGGGCGACATCGAGGGCCTGCCGTTCCTGGAGGCGATCCGACAGCTCGGCAACGAGCTCGGCCATGACCGCATCGCCTATTCTGCACCTCACCCTGGTGCCCTACCTCGCGTCGGCCGGCGAGCTGAAGACCAAGCCGACCCAGCACTCGGTGCAAGCGAGCTGCGCGGCATCGGCATCCAGCCGGACCTGCTGCTTTGCCGTGCCGAGCAGCCGATCCCGCCCGATGCCAGGCGCAAGATCGCGCTGTTCTGCAACGTCCGCCGGATGCGGTGATCCCGGCGCTCGATGTCAGCACGCATCTACGAGGTGCCGATCCGTTACCATGACGAGGGTCTCGACACCGCAGCTTCTGCAGGCACTTTCGGATGCCTCGACGAGAGCGCCGCCCGATCTGCGGCGCTGGCAGGAGATCGTCGAGCGACTGCGCGCAGCCGGAGGGCGAGGTCACGATCGCGGTGGTCGGCAAGTACACCGGCCTGCAGGACGCCTACAAATCGCTCGGCGAGGCGCTCACCCACGGCGGCATCGACAATCAGCGTGCGGGTCAACACTGCGCTGGCTCGATTCCGAGATCTTCGAGGGCGGCGACGTCGCCGCCAGTCTGCAGGACGTCAACGGCATCCTGGTGCCCGGTGGCTTCGGCGAGCGTGGCTCGGACGGCAAGGTCGCGGCCGTCACCTTCGCCCGCGAACGGCGGATTCCCTATTTCGGCATCTGCTTCGGCATGCAGATGGCGGTGATCGAGACGGCCCGGAACCTGGCCGGGATCGAGGGCGCGAGCTCCACCGAGTTCGGCCCGACCGACGAGCCGGTGGTCGGCCTGATGACCGAATGGCAACGGGCCGGTGCGATCGAGCGGCGCGCGGCGAACTGCGATCTCGGCGGCACCATGCGCCTTGGCGCCTATCCCTGCCGGCTCGCGGCCGACAGCCTGGCCCATGCCATCTACCAGGCCGACGAGATCAGCGAGCGGCACCGCCACCGCTTCGAGGTCAACATCAACTATCTGAACCGGTTGAGCGCTGCCGGGCTGCGCTTCGTCGGCATGTCGCCGGACGGCCGGCTGCCGGAGATGATCGAGCTGCCCGGCCACCCGTGGTTCATCGGGGTGCAGTTTCACCCCGAGCTCAAGTCCAAGCCGTTCGCGCCGCATCCTCTGTTCGCGTCGTTCGTCAAGGCGGCGCTCGACCAGTCACGCCTGGTGTGAGGCAGCAAACGCGCCATGATTCGTCACATCGAGATCGGCCAACTGACGATCGGCAACGATCTGCCCTACGTGCTGATCGCGGGACCCTGCCAGATCGAGAGCCGCGATCACGCCATCGAGACCGCAGCCGCCTTGCGGGAAATCTGCGTGGCGCGGGAACTCGGGCTGATCTACAAGAGTTCCTTCGACAAGGCCAATCGGACCAGCGCGCAAAGTGCGCGCGGTCTCGGCTTGGCGAAGGGGATCGAGGTCCTTGCGGAGGTGCGGGAGCGGCTTGGGTGTCCGGTGCTGACCGACGTTCACGAAAGCCACCAGTGCAAGCCGGTCGCCGAAGCGGTCGACGTGCTGCAGATCCCGGCGTTCCTTTGTCGCCAGACGGACCTGTTGCTGGCGGCGGCCGCGACCGGAGCCGCGATCAACGTCAAGAAGGGGCAGTTTCTGGCGCCCTGGGACATGGGCAATGTGGTCGATAAGCTAGAGCAGGGCGGCGCCGAGCGCATCATGCTGTGCGAGCGCGGCGTGAGCTTCGGCTACAATACGCTGGTATCGGACATGCGCAGCCTGCCACAGATGGCGCAGACCGGCTGGCCCGTGGTGTTCGATGCGACCCATTCGGTGCAACAGCCGGGCGGTCTCGGCGGTGCCAGCGGTGGCCAGCGTGAGTTCGTGCCCGTGCTCGCGCGGGCGTCGCTCGCGGTCGGCGTTGCGGCCCTGTTCGTCGAGACCCACGAGGACCCGGACGGGGCGCCGAGCGACGGGCCGAACATGATCCCGCTCAAAGCACTGCCGGCCCTGCTCGACGTGCTCGCCGAGTTCGACCGCCACAGCAAACGGCATCCGATCAGGCTCGATTGATGGTGACAGCACCATGACCGACACCGAGATCATCGCGATTTGCGGCCGACAGATCCTCGACAGCCGGGGCAACCCGACGGTCGAGGTCGATGTCACGCTGGCGGGTGGTGCCAGCGGACGCGCGGGCGTGCCCTCGGGAGCGTCGACCGGCTCCAGGGAGGCGCTCGAGCTGCGCGACGGTGACGCCTCTGTCTATCTGGGCAAAGGCGTCGGCAACGCGGTCGCGGCGGTCAATGGCGAGCTGACCGAGGCGCTGCTGGGCCGCGATGCGACCGAGCAGGCGGCGCTCGACCAGGTCATGATCGAGCTCGATGGCACCGACGACAAGAGCCGTCTCGGCGCCAATGCGATCCTCGGCGTGAGCCTGGCCGTGGCCAAGGCCGCGGCGGCGCAGCTCGGGCTGCCGCTCTATCGCTATGTCGGCGGCATTGGCGCACGCATCCTGCCGGTCCCGCAGATGAACGTGATCAATGGCGGCGCCCATGCCGACAACCCGATCGACTGGCAGGAGTTTATGATCATGCCGGTCGGTGCCGCCAGCTTCGCCGAAGCGCTGCGCATGGGCTCGGAGATTTTTCAGACGCTGCGCAAGGGCCTGCGCGATGCCGGCCACAACACCAATGTCGGCGATGAGGGCGGGTTCGCGCCGAATCTCAAGAGCGCCGACGAAGCTCTTGGATTCTTGGCGAAATCGGTCGAGAATGCCGGCTATACATTGGGTGAGCAGGTGGTGTTCGCGCTCGATGTCGCGGCCAGCGAGTTCCATGCGGACGGCGCCTACCGGCTGGCAGGTGCGGGGCAGACCCTGGATGCGGAGGGCATGATCCGTGAATTCGAGCATCTCTGCCAGCGCTATCCGATCAAGTCGATCGAGGACGGCATGGCCGAGGATGACTGGGAGGGCTGGCAGACGTTGACCCAGGAGCTCGGTGACCGGGTGCAGCTGGTCGGCGACGACCTGTTCGTGACCAATCCGAAGATTCTGGCGCATGGCATCGAACGCAACATCGCGAACGCGCTGCTGGTGAAGGTCAATCAGATCGGCTCGCTCAGCGAGACCCTCGATGCGGTCGAGATGGCCCATCGGGCGGCCTATCGCTGTGTCATGTCGCATCGCTCGGGTGAGACCGAGGACGCCACCATCGCCGACCTCGCGGTCGCGACCAACTGCGGCCAGATCAAGACCGGATCGCTGTCCAGGTCGGATCGCATGGCCAAGTACAACCAGTTGCTGCGGATCGAGGAGGATCTCGGCCCCGCGGCGCGCTATGCCGGCAACGCGGCGCTCAAGGTGTGAGGCGGGCGCGATGATCGCAAGGCTGCGTGGTTCCCGCTGGCATCGGCCGCTCTGGCTGGTGGCGCTCGGGGTCGGTCTGGCGACCTATTTCGGTTATCACGCGCTGACCGGCAGCCGGGGCCTGCTCGCGTGGCGGGATCTCAATGCCGAGCTGGCGTCGACCCGGCAGGATCTCGAGAGCCTGCGCGCCGAGCGCACGGCGCTGGCGCAGAAGGTTGCGCGGCTGCGTCACGACGGGCTCGATCCGGACCTGATCGACGAGCTGGCGCGCCGGCAGCTCAGCCTGGTCGATCCGCTCGACGTGATCATTTTGCTCGATGACGGGCGCCAGAGCCGGTAGAAGCTCGGCCCCGCATGCATGGCTGGTTTGTGGGAGCAAGCCTTAACAGCACCTTGAATATCGTGTTTAACGGAAGCGCCTATGGTGGTGCGAACGTGGAGTCGGTGCGGTCGCAGCTGGGAGGCGACGGTCCGACGGACGTAGCTGGGAGAGGAAGAGCATGGCCACCGCTCAGCGCAAGATCGAGCCTGTCGTATCGGAGGCTGACGTATCCGGCGGCAAGGCACCCGCGCGCAACGCCGAAGAGCTACTCACCTATTATCGCGACATGTTGCTGATCCGGCGCTTCGAGGAGAGGGCCGGACAGTTGTACGGCATGGGACTGATTGGCGGCTTCTGCCATCTCTACATCGGGCAGGAAGCGGTCGCGGTCGGCGTCCAGCATTCCCTGAAGCCTGGCGATTCGGTGATCACCGGGTATCGCGATCACGGTCACATGCTGGTCACCGGCATGGATCCGCGCCGGGTCATGGCCGAGTTGACCGGTCGCAGTGGCGGCTATTCCAAGGGCAAGGGCGGCTCGATGCACATGTTCGCCAAGGACCGCCACTTCTATGGCGGCCACGGCATCGTCGCCGCGCAGGTGCCGCTCGGCACCGGCCTCGCCTTCGCCCACAAATATCGCGAGGACGGCGGCGTTTGCGTGACCTATCTCGGCGATGGCGCGGTCAATCAGGGCCAGGTCGCCGAGGCGTTCAACATGGCTGCCCTCTGGGGCCTGCCGGTGATCTATGTGATCGAGAACAACCAGTACGGGATGGGTACCTCGGTCAAGCGCGCATCCGCGAGCGTCGAGCTGTACCGGCGCGGTGAGGCGTTCGGCATCCCCGGCGAGCAGGTCGACGGCATGGATGTCCTGACAGTGCGTGATGCTGCCGATCACGCGGCCGAGCATGCCCGCGAGAAGGGGCCGGTCCTGATCGAGGCCCTGACCTATCGCTACCGCGGCCACTCGATGTCCGATCCGGCCAAATATCGGACCCGCGAGGAGGTTCAGGGCGTTCGGACCGAGCGTGATCCGATCGACCGCCTGCGCAAGGTATTGCTGGATCAAGGCATGGCCGAGGAGGACAAGCTGAAGGAGATCGACAAGGAGATCCGCGCGCGGGTCAACCAGGCCGCGACCTTCGCCCAGGACAGCCCGGAACCGGACGTCGATGAGCTTTACACCGACGTCTATGTCGAGGCCCGGACGTAGCGGGCGAGGATGCCCTCGGGGATTGCGGAACATCAGCCATGCCGACCCAGATTTTGATGCCGGCCCTGTCGCCGACCATGACCGAGGGCAACCTCGCGAGGTGGCTCAAGCAAGAAGGCGACAAGGTCGAGGCCGGTGACGTCATCGCCGAGATCGAGACCGACAAGGCGACCATGGAGGTCGAGGCGGTCGACGAGGGGGTTTTGGCGAAGATCCTGGTGCCCGAGGGCACGGAAGGCGTTGCAGTGAATGCGCCGATCGCTTTGCTCGTCGCCGAGGGCGAGGAAGTCGGCGATCTGGACCAGGAGGCCGCGGCGGACCGGGCGCCGGACGAAGAGCAGGCTCCGGCCGAGCCCGCGGCGCCGGCGGACCATGTCAGGGTCAGCGCCGGCAATGGCGCAGCCCCGAACGGCGCATCCATGGCTGCACCGCCCGCGGAAGCCGAGGTGCCGGCCGGCACCGAGATGGTCAAGCAGACCGTGCGCGAGGCTTTGCGCGATGCCATGGCCGAGGAGATGCGGCGCGACCCCGAGGTGTTCCTGATGGGCGAGGAGGTCGCCGAGTATCAGGGCGCCTACAAGGTCAGCCAGGGGCTGCTGGAGGAGTTCAGTGCCAAGCGGGTGATCGATACTCCGATCACCGAGCATGGCTTTGCCGGGCTCGGCGTCGGGGCGGCGTTCGCAGGGCTGAAGCCGATCGTCGAATTCATGACCTGGAACTTCGCGATGCAGGCGATGGACCAGATCATCAACTCGGCCTCCAAGACCCTCTATATGGCCGGTGGCGAGATGGGCTGCCCGATCGTGTTCCGCGGACCGAACGGCGCCGCGGCGCGGGTCGCCGCCCAGCACAGCCAGGAATACAGCAGCTGGTATGCGCACTGCCCCGGGCTCAAGGTCGTAGCGCCCTATTCGGCCGCGGATGCGAAAGGCTTGCTCAAAGCTGCCATTCGCGACCCCAATCCGGTGATCTTCCTCGAGAATGAGATCCTCTACGGCCACAGCTTCGAGGTGCCCAAGCTCGACGACTTCGTGCTGCCGATCGGCCGGGCGCGGGTGCTGCGCGAGGGCAGCGACGTCACCCTGGTCGCGTTCTCGCTGATGGTCGAGCGCGCGCTCGGGGCGGCGGCCGCGCTGGCCGAGGCCGGCATCGAGGCGGAGGTGATCGACCTGCGCACGATCCGTCCGCTCGACGTCGCCACCATTGTCGAATTGGTCAAGAAGACCAATCGCCTGGTCTCGGTCGAGGAGGGCTGGCCGCAGTTCGGCCTGGGCGCCGAGCTGTCCGCGGCGATGATGGAGTACGCCTTCGATCACCTCGATGCGCCCGTCCACCGGGTGACCGGCAAGGACGTGCCGATGCCCTATGCCGCCAACCTCGAGCGCCTCGCCCTGCCGCAGGTTGACGACGTCGTAGGCGCGGCCAAGGCGGTCTGCTACCGCTAAGACAAAGCACGAAAAGTCTGGGAATCGCGATGCCGATCGAACTCCGGATGCCGGCCCTGTCGCCGACCATGACCGAGGGCAACCTCGCGCGCTGGCTCAAGAAAGAGGGTGAGCAGATCTCCGCCGGCGAGGTGATCGCCGAGATCGAGACCGACAAGGCGACGATGGAGGTCGAGGCGATCGACGACGGCGTGCTCGGCAAGATCATGGTGAGCGATGGCGCCGAGGGCGTGCCGGTCAACACCGTGATCGGCCTGCTGCTGGAGGAAGGCGAGGACGCGTCCGCGCTCGAAGATTTCAAGGCGGAGGGTGCCCCCGCGCCGGCCAAAGAGGAGCCGGCGAAAGCGCCGCCGGCCAAAGAGGAGCCGGCGAAAGCGCCGCCGGCCAAGGAGCAGCCGGCGGAGGCAGCGGCCGAGCAGCCCGCTGCGTCGGCGCAGGCTGCTGCGGCACCGACCGGCAGGCCTGCGGCCAGCCGCGGCAACGGCGCCGATAGCGGCCGGATCTTCGCGAGCCCGCTGGCCAAGCGGATGGCGGCGCAGTCCGGCCTCGACCTCGCGGCGCTGCAGGGCAGCGGGCCGCATGGCCGGATCGTCAAGGCCGACATCGAGCGGGCGCTGAAGGAAGGCCTGTCCGCTGCCCCCGAGAAGCCTGCGCCAAAGGCCGAGGCTCCTGCACCGAAAGCCGAGGCTCCAGCAGCGCCGCCGCTGGCACCACCAACCATCGCGCCGCCGGCCGCGGCTTATGACGAAGTGCCGCTGTCCAACATGCGCAAGGTGATCGCGCGCCGGCTGACCGAGGCCAAGCAGACGGTGCCGCACTTCTACCTGTCAGTCGACTGCGCGCTCGACGCCCTGCTCAAGCTGCGCAAGGATCTGAACGGCCGGCCCGGCGCCGACTACAAGCTCTCGGTCAACGACTTCGTGATCAAGGCGGCGGCGCTTGCGCTGCGCAAGGTGCCGGCGGCCAACGTCTCGTTCGGCGGCGACAAGATCTACCAGTACCACGACATCGACGTCGGCGTGGCGGTCGCCATCAAGGACGGCCTGGTCACGCCGGTGGTTCGCAAGGCCGACCAGAAGGGCCTGGTCGCGATCTCCAGCGAGATGAAGGACATGTCGGCCCGGGCCCGCGATCCCGGCGGCATGAAGCTCAAGCCGGAGGAATACCAGGGCGGCTCCATGTCGATCTCGAACCTCGGCATGTATGGCGTGCGCGAGTTCGCGGCCGTGATCAATCCGCCCCAGTCCAGCATCCTGGCGGTCGGCGCCGGCGAGCAGCGCCCGGTGGTGCGTGACGGCGCGCTCGCGATCGCCACGATCATGACCGCCACGCTGTCGATCGATCACCGTGCGGTCGACGGCGCGCTCGGCGCGCAGCTCCTCGAAGCGTTCAAGACCTACATCGAAGACCCGCTGGCGATGATGCTGTGAGCACGCCCATGGCATCCAAGGCGGCGGATCTTTACGACGAGGATTTTTATGCCTGGACCCAGCAGCAGGCACAGGCGCTGCGGACGCATTTCAAGGGCGACAACCGCATTGATGTCGAGCATCTCGCCGAGGAGGTCGAGGATCTGGGCAAGTCCGAGCTGCATGCGGTCGAGAGCTACATCGAAAACGTCATCGAGCACCTGCTGAAGCTCGACTACTCTGGATGGATCGAGGCGAGAAACCACTGGCGCGCAGAGGTCGATGCCTTCAGGGCCAGCATCGAGCGCAAGATCACGCCGAGGATTCGCCAACAGGTCGAAACCGAGCTGGCGGCGCTCTATGAGCGCGCACGGCGCGGCGCGGCCCGATCTTTGCATCAGCGCGAGCCCGACCTCGTAAGGCGGCTGCCGAAGTCCTGCCCTTATGACTGGGAGCAGGTGTGGCATCGCGACGTTTTTGCCGAGGCCGGTATCAGTCTTTCGGGCGGTGAGGAGACGGGAACGAGCGCGCGAGGTCGCAAGAGGAAGGGCTGACGGCGCAAGTCCGATCTTGTTGTGATCCTCCGGTCCCGGGCGGGCTATTGCGAGACGCACGCCAAAACACACATAGAATTTATACACTCTCGCCACATATGGGGCCGACCACCGTTCCGGTGCCCCTCTCCGACGCGACAGCTTAGGGCGGCACACGCTCGGAGCAGGTAGCCAGGTGAGGACATTAGCGACATCCTATTGCCCTCGCGCATGCAGCGGGGGCACAGATATGGCAGGGCACAAGCCGCCCGACGAGGCCGCGCCGAACGAGCAGAGCTTTTGGACACGCATATGGTGGACAGTGCGCCGCCTCCTCGGCCGCGCCGTCGTGTTTGGTCGTCGCGTCGTTCTACGGCTATTCGCCGTTGTTCTGATACTTGTCGCCGCCATCGCGTTTGGCGTGCTCGCCTCGCTGGCCTACGGCGTTGTCCAAACGCTACCCGAAAGCTTCAGGGTCCAGGTACCGGTCTATGGCAGCCTCGAAGGCAGCGCCCTGTTGACGGCGGTCGGTATGGCTCTGGTTGCATTGTTCGCGTTACTGCCTTTCGCCCTTCCGGCAACCAAAGACCTCACCCTAGCCAAGCGCTTTGAACTGGGTGCGCTTCTCGGCGGCAGCGTCGTAGCCTTGGCCGGCGCGGCGTTCCTGATCGGCGAGTATCAAGATCAGAAACAGGCGCGGATCACGCGCGCGTGGGATTTGCTCCACACGGCAACCCAGCGAGCGTACGACCGCATGGACGCGGCCGAGCGCAGGGTCGATGAAGAGATCGCCGACACGCAACAAGACATCGAGGAGCGTGGCTGCAGGAACCCCGACCCGCCGGAGGAGTGCGAGGCGCTTATGGCGGGAATGGAGAAGTTGGTGCAGGGGCGCGAGGAGGCGGTCAGAAAGGCTCGCACAAGAGCGGCGCGCGGAAACGATGGACAACTTGGTGCGCTACAGACACTCAACACTGCCGGCGTGCCACTCGACAACATCAGATTACAGGGGATCGATCTCGCTCAACTCGACCTTCCGGAAGCTTCGATGGAGGGTGGCAACCTCAGCAACGCTGACCTCAGCAACGCCAACCTGAGCGGCGCTAACCTGTACCTCGCCGACCTCAACAGCGCCAACCTCCACCTCGCTAACCTCGGCCGCGCCAACCTCCGCGGTGCCGACCTCAGCAATGCCTACCTCCACCTTGCCGACCTTAGCGGCGCCGACCTCAGCTTCGCCAACCTCATGTTCTTCAGCATCGGTGGCGTCCTCGGGCCCTACAACGCTGACCTCAGCTACGCCAACCTGAGCGGCGCTAACCTGTACCTCGCCGACCTAACCAACGCCAACCTCAGCGACGCCGACCTAACCAACGCCAACCTGAGCCAAGCCGACCTCAGCCACGCCCACCTCGACCTCGCCGACCTCCGCGAGGCCAACCTCAACGAGGCGACAAAGCTTGATGATAAGTGGCATTTGGTATGGGAGATCATCAACGAGCCGTCAGTAGATAGAGATCTGCAAGGTGCCGATCTCAGCCAGGCAAATCTCCGCCAAGCCAACCTCACCGGCGCCGACCTCCGCGAAGCCAATCTTTCCCGCGCCGACCTTGCCGACGCCACGGGCGCCAATCTCTCCGGCGCCTACCTCCGCGAAGCCGACCTTCGTGGCGCGGACCTCCGCGAAGCCAACCTCAAGCAAGAGGCGGACCTCCAGGTCACCGTCCTTGACGGCGCCAACGTTAGCGGCGCCGACCTCCGCAACGCCGACCTTAACTCCGCCATGCTCGTCGAAGCGAACCTCAGCCACGCCGACCTGAGCTTCGCCAAGCTTGTCGAAGCCAATCTCTACGGCACCGACCTCAGCCACGCCCACCTCGACCACGCCGACCTCAGCCACGCCAGGTTCTGCAGGACGACTATGCCTGATGACAGTAGGTGCGATCAGGACTGTTATCCGGCCGAAGCGTGCCCATGGTTGGAGCAGCGAGCCGATACCAACTGACTGTCACGTCTCTGCCCCTTTTTCGCCCAGCTGGTATAATGGAGATATGAGGAATTGAGGTGGGGGAACGCCTGATGGCGCAGCACGAGTTTGATCTGGTGGTGATCGGCGGCGGGCCGGGCGGCTACGTCGCGGCAATTCGTGCGGCCCAGCTGAAGATGAAGGTGGCGCTGGTCGAGCGTGAGCACCTGGGCGGCATCTGCCTGAACTGGGGCTGCATCCCGACCAAGGCGTTGCTGCGCGCCGCCGAGATCTACGCGATGATGCATCATCTCGCCGATTTCGGCTTCAAGGCCAAGGACATCGGCTACGATTTCGACAAGGTGATCAAACGATCGCGTGACGTCGCCGGCCAGCTCAACCGCGGTGTCACCCATCTGCTCAAGAAGAACAAGGTGCAGGTGTTCGATGGCCATGGCCGGCTCGACGGCAATCATACGGTCGCGGTCGCCAAGGACGGCAAGGACACGGACAGCATCAAGGCTGAGCACATCATCCTCGCCACCGGCGCGCGGGCGCGCACGCTGCCCGGCCTCGAGCCGGATGGCGAGCATATCTGGACCTACAAGGAGGCGATGGTTCCGAAGTCGATGCCGAAGTCGGTCCTGGTGGTCGGCTCGGGGGCGATCGGCACCGAGTTTGCGAGCTTCTACGATCATCTCGGCGCCGACGTCACGATCGTCGAGATTCTCGATCGCGTGCTCCCGGTCGAGGACGAGGAGATCTCCGCCTTCGCCCGCAAGCAGCTGGAGAAGCGCGGCCTGAAGATCCGGACCGGCGCCAAGGTCTCCGACCTCAAGGCGGCCAACGGAACGGTCAGCGGCAAGATCGAGCCGAACGACGGCAAGGCGCAGCCTTTCGAGGTCGAACGGGTAGTGCTCGCGGTCGGGATCACGGGCAATGTGGAGAATCTCGGCCTGGACAACACCAAGGTGAAGGTCGAGAAGGGCCATATCGTGGTCGACGAATGGCTGGCCACCGGCGAGCCCGGTGTCTACGCCATCGGCGATCTGGTCGGTCCGCCCTGGCTCGCCCACAAGGCCTCGCACGAGGGCGTGGTCTGCGTCGAGCGCATCAAGGGCCTGAACGACGTCCATCCGCTTGACGTCACCAAGGTGCCCGCCTGCACCTACTGCACGCCCCAGGTCGCGAGCATCGGCCTGACCGAGAGGGCCGCCAAGGATGCCGGTTACGAGGTCAAGGTCGGGCGCTTCCCCTATATCGGCAACGGCAAGGCGATCGCGCTCGGCGAGACCGAGGGCATGGTCAAGACCGTGTTCGATGCAAAGACCGGTGAGTTGCTGGGTGCGCACATGATCGGCGCCGAGGTGACCGAGCTGATCCAGGGTTACGCGATCGCCCGCCAGATGGAAGCGACCGAGCTCGACCTGATGCACACGATCTTCCCGCACCCCACCCTGTCCGAGATGATGCACGAATCCGTGCTCGACGCGTACGGCCGGGCGATCCACTTCTGAGCGGCTTCAGGTGACCATCAGGTCGGGCATCTTCTTGGACAGATCGCGCATGCGCGAGGCCAGGATGTGGCACAGGAAGCGGTAGAAGGTCTTGGCGACCTTGTCGTCCATGCGCAGATACACGCTCATACGGATCCGGTTGATCTCCAGCGCGCTGACCGGCTCCAGCGCCGTCACCGAGGCGGTTGCCGGCTCACCGTCCAGAAAGCCGATCTCACCGAAGATCTCGCCGACGCCGCATTGGGCCAGGACCAGCCGCCTGTTGCGAACCTGGCGGCTGACCTCGACAGTCCCTTCCTTGATCAGAAAGATGCTCTGGATCGGCTCAGCTTCCTGGATGAGCACGTCGCCTGGCGCGAAGGAGCGGATTTCGGCGCGCTCCTCGAGCGCAGCAACATCCTCGTCTGACAGATCCAAGAGCATTGGCTGGGTTGCTTTCGTTGGGCGCATGTCCTCACCAGGGATGGTAGCCGAGCAGGACCGTTCAGGGAACCCGCCGGGCGGGCGGGCGTCTTTCATGAAGCTGGCGAACTGCTGCCTGCCGCTTTCACCGCTTGACGCTCAGGCTCGTGCCCTCCACTTGTGAGACCGAGCAGCCGCTTTGTGTTGAGGTGATGACCGAAATCCTGCACCCGCCGACCGCCGGGGTCCTGCGCAAGCCGCCCTGGATCAGGGTCAAAGCGCCCACGTCGCCCGGCTATCATGCGACCCGCCAGCTGATGCGCACCAAGCAGCTGCACACGGTGTGCGAGGAGGCGGCCTGCCCCAATATCGGCGAGTGCTGGGCCCAGGGCCACGCCACGGTGATGATCCTCGGCGACACCTGCACCCGCGCCTGCACCTTCTGCAACGTCAAGACGGGCATGCCCAAGGGCGTCGACCTGGAGGAACCCGAGCACCTGGCCGAGGCGCTGCGCGAGCTCGGGCTCAAGCACGTGGTGATCACCTCGGTCGATCGCGACGATCTGCCGGACGGCGGCGCCTTCCAGTTCGCCGCCTGCATCGAGCGGATCCGGGAGACCTCGCCGGAGACCACGATCGAGGTGCTGACCCCGGACTTCTTGCGCAAGCCGGGCGCGCTCGAGCAGGTCGTGGATGCGGGCCCCGACGTCTACAACCACAATCTCGAGACCGTGCCGCGCCTGTATCGCGCCGTCCGGCCCGGCGCTCGCTATTTCCACTCGCTGCGCCTCTTGGATCGGGTCAAGGAGCGCGATCCCGGCATGTTCACCAAATCGGGCATCATGGTCGGCCTGGGCGAGGAGAAGCGCGAGATCTATCAGGTGATGGACGACATGCGCTCGGCCGGCGTCGATTTTTTGACCATCGGCCAGTATCTGCAGCCGACGCCGCGCCATCACCGACTCGAGCGCTACGTCGCGCCCGACGAGTTCGAGGACTATGCGCGCATGGCCCGCGCCAAGGGTTTTCTGATGGTCTCGGCATCGCCGCTGACCCGCAGCTCGTACCATGCCGGCGACGACTTTTCGCGACTGCGTGACGCCCGGCAGGCCGCGCTCGCGGCCGCCGCCGAGTAGGCGCGCCGATGCCCACCCACGCGGAACAGCGCCATCTGCCCTACAGCCAGGAGGAGCTGTTCGACCTGGTCGCCACGGTCGAGCGCTATCCCGAGTTCCTGCCGTGGTGCACGGCCGCGCGCATCAACCGACGTAGCGGCAACGTCTTCCATGCCGACCTGGTGGTGCGCTTCAAGGTCTTTCAGGAGCGCTTCGTCTCCAAGGTGACGCTGCATCCCCATCGCCAGATCGACGTCGAGTACATCAACGGCCCGTTCCGCTACCTCAACAATCACTGGCGCTTCATCGAAGCCGACGACGGCGGCTCCACGATCGACTTCTACGTCGACTTCGAGTTCCGCTCCAAGGTCCTGCAAAAGCTGATCGGATTGCTGTTCAACGAGGCGGTATCGCGCATGGTCGGCGCCTTCGAGGCGCGCGCCAGGGACCTCTACGGCGAGCGCAGCCGGCCGGTCCGCGAAGAGGCGCCCTGCACCCCCGCGGCGTCACGCGCCTGAGGGCGGCGCCTGCGGCTCGTCCGGCCCTGGCACCAGATCGCGATAGATCGCCTCGAGCGGGATCGGATCGTCGCAGCACGACAGGCGGATCTCGGCCTGACCGATCAGATCCTCGATTCGCCAGCCGTCGGCCGTACGCCGCAGCAGGCTCACCTGCGGCTCGTCGTGCACAGCGATCAGGATCTGCTCGACCGAGGGCAGCGTCCGATAATCCGCCATCTTACGAACGCCAGTCACCTCGCCCGCCTTGGGCGAGAGCACCTCAACAATCAGCACCGGCCTGGTAACCGTCCGCCGATCGGGCTCGCGGGGCGCACAGGTCACCGCCAGATCGGCGACGTAGCAGCGTCCCGATGCGGTCCGGCACCGTGATCCTCGCTTCGCCGACCACGCGGCATGATCGCTTTAGCCGGCTGCCGATCTCAAGCATCAATCGGGCGATCAACGCATCGTGCGCCGCCGTCGCCGGCACCCTCATGACCGGCACGCCCCCAATCAGCTGATAGCGGCGATCGGCGCGGCCCGACGCCTGGAAGGCGGCAAGCGTCATGCGTTCGGGAGCGCGCGATGCCATCGTCCCAACCTACCCGAAATGGTCGGAATGCAACAAGCCGGGCTTGCGAGCGTTTACCGCGACGTAGTACGCCAGGTCTCGTGGGAGACGGGACGTCGAGATCACAAACGGCAGCTTTTTGGGGGCGGCACGACATGTCACAGAGCGGGCAAGCGGACATCGGCCTGATCGGCCTCGCCGTCATGGGCCAGAACCTCGCGCTCAACATCGCCGAGCACGGTCACCGCACCGCCGTCTTCAACCGGACCTCCAGCCGGACCGAGGCGTTCGTCGCGAGCGACGAGGCCAAGGGCTTTCCGCTGGTCCCCTGCCTGTCGCTCGAGGACCTGGTCGCGTCGATCCGCCGCCCGCGCGCGATCATCTCGATGGTCAAGGCCGGCGAGGCGACCGACCAGCAGATCGATGCGCTGGCGCCGCTGCTCGAGCCGGGCGATCTGATCGTCGATGGCGGCAATGCCCGCTATCCTGACACCATCCGGCGCGACCGGGCGTTGCGCGAGCGCGGCCTGCTGTTCTCCGGCACCGGCATCTCCGGCGGCGAGGAGGGCGCCCGGCATGGGCCCTCGATCATGTCGGGCGGGGCGGATGAAGCCTATGCCCGGGTCGGCCCGATCCTCGAGGCGATCGCCGCCCAGGTCGACGGCGAAGCCTGCTGTGCCCATATCGGCCCGAACGGCGCCGGCCATTTCGTCAAGATGCTGCACAACGGCATCGAATACGCCGACATGGAGCTGATCGCCGAGACCTACGCCATCATGAAGGATGCGCTGGGGCTCGGCTATCCCGAGATGCAGGCGATCTTCGCCGAGTGGAACCGGGGCGAGCTGGATTTCCTATCTGATCGAGATCACGGCCGACATCCTCGGCAAGAACGACCCCGAGACCGGCCAGCCCATGGCCGAGGTCATCATGGATCGTGCCGCCCAGAAGGGCACGGGCGCCTGGGCGGTCATGGCGGCCCTGGAGCTGGGCGCGCCGGCGCCGGTCCTGGCGTCCGCCGTGGGCGCGCGCAGCCTGTCGATGCTGAAGGACGAGCGCGTCCGCGCCGCCGAGATCCTGGCGGGCCCGACGCAGCGCTTCGAGGGCGACAAGGACGCCCTGGTCACCGCGCTTGCGCGACACCCTGCTGGCCGCCAAGGTCTGCGCCTATGCCGAGGGCTTTGCGATCATGGCCGCGGCCGGCGAGGCCTATCACTGGCCGCTCGATTTCGGCACGATCGCGTCGATCTGGCGCGGCGGCTGCATCATCCGCGCCCGCTTCCTGCACCGGATCAGGGAGGCGTACGAGCGCGATCGCGCGGTCGCCAATCTGCTGGTCGACCCGTATTTCGCCGATCTGGTGACCCGGGCGCAGCCCGCCTGGCGCGAGGTCGTCGCGACCGCGACCCGGCACGGCGTCGCGATCCCGGCGCTGAGCGCGGCGCTGGCCTATTTCGACGGCTACCGCTCGGCGCGCCTGCCGGCCAACCTGATCCAGGCCCAGCGCGACTACTTTGGCGCGCACACCTACGAGCGCGTCGACCGGCCCGGCACCTTCCACACCGAGTGGCTGGGGGATTGAGCCGAGGCGGCGGTCATGGCAGCCATGGTCGTGGTGCTGATGGGTGTCAGCGGCGTCGGAAAGACCGAGGTCGGCACCCGGCTCGCCGAGGCGCTGGGCGGCACCTTCGCCGAAGGCGACGACTACCATCCGCCGGCCAATGTCGAAAAGATGCAAAGCGGCATCCCGCTCGACGATGCCGACCGCGAGCCCTGGCTCGAGACGCTCAGCCGCGAGATCGGCCGCTGGCTCGATGCCGGCCAGACGGTCGTGCTGGCCTGCTCGGCGCTCAAGCGGCGCTATCGGGATATCCTTGAGGCCGGCCGTCCGGCTGTGCGCTTCGTCTACCTCAAGGGCGACGAGGCGCTGATCCGCGCACGCCTGGAAGGTCGGCACGGCCACTACATGCCGGCCAGCCTGCTGGACAGCCAGTTCGCAGCCCTCGAGGAGCCATCGGATGCGATCACCGTCGGCATCGACGCCACGCCCGAGACGATCGTCCAGGAGATCCTGAAGAAGCTTCGTGGTTCCTAAGCGCTGAGGCGCCCGATCTGGTCCGCGAACCAGCCTTGGTGGGCGGGCCACCAGGCCGCACCGGGGCGAACGCCACCAAGCAGGTAGCGTTCGGCGTCACGATAGCGCTTGACGTTATTTGGTGACGTTCTACGTTACCAAGGTGATCAAGAGCTTTCGCGACAACCGGACCTTGGCGCTTTTCCTGGGCAAGCCGGTCAAGCGGATGGACCGCACCTTGGCCAGGCAAGCCCAGCGAAAGCTCGAAATGATCCACGCCGCCGAGACGCTGCAGGTGCTTCGCACGGTGCCCGGCAACCGCCTCGAACTGCTCAAGGGGGACCGCAAGGGGCAGCGCTCGATCAGGGTCACCGGGCAGTGGCGGATCTGCTTCGTGTGGCGTGAGGATGGCGCGTATGACGTGGAATTCACCGACTACCACAAGGGCTGAGATCATGGCGATCCGGATCGAGGACGTGGACAAGGTCGATCTCGGCGACGTGGTCGACGAGACGGCTGAGCCGCTCGGGCCGGTCCATCCCGGCGAGATCCTGCAGACGGAGTTCCTCGATCCGCTCGGCATGTCTCTATACCGCCTTGCCAAGGCGCTGGACGTGCCGCTGACCAGACTGGCCGCGATCGTGCGGGGACGCCGCGGCGTCACGGCGGACACGGCCCTTCGGCTCGGCCGGGCGTTCGGCACGGGCCCGGAGTTCTGGATCAGGCTGCAGGGCCGATACGATCTCGCCGTCGCACGGCAGAAGTCGGAGCGCGAGATCGAGGAACGGGTCCGCGTCCTGGCGTGACGGCCACGCCTGTGGCGGTCGGACTTTTCAGGATTCCTGTGGGTTTTGGGTTCATTCGGGGTCCTTTGACTGAGACGCTACGCGGGTACGAAGCGCGGGTGGCTTGGCTTGAGTGGACGTCCGCGTGCTGACGACGTGTTAACCATGATCCGGTAGCCTCGTGTTGGCTGATCCATGCGACCGTGGGAATCCGTGCCCGCGCAGCCGGTGGGGTCTCGTCGAGCGGGCCGGTACACCGCTGGCGCCAGGGATGGCAGCATTCCTGCGGGTTTTGGGTTCGTTCGGTTCCGCGCGCAAGGCTGCTCCAGGTGTGCTGGCGATCGGTTCGGGTCGAGTGCCGGGCCGACGCAAGGATCGGACAGTGCGTCGCAAAAATGCGTCACCATGCGTCACCACATGCCTTGGCCCGTGCCGGGCTCTTCGATCCTGGATGCGGGGCCCCGTCGGTTCCATCGCGTCCTGCCATTCTTCAGGATTCCTGCAGCTCTTGGGTTTGTTCGGTTTTCCATCGACGTCCCTTTGCTCGAGCCAGGCCCGACCGGCTGTCGCTTGGATCGTAGGTGGCGAGGCGCCATTGCCTCGGGATTCCTTCGGATCCATACGACCGTGGGATTTGTCCCCGCGAGCCGGGGTTGAAGCCATCGTTCGATGCCAGGGTGTGATTGGGTTCGTTTCGCAAAAAAATATGCATCGGAGCTCTTGCGGCCGACGGGTTGTTCGGTTTTTCCGTCGAGATCGCCTTGCTCCAGCCAGGCCCGACTGGCGGTCGCTTCGACCGGTAAGCGGTAAGGTAGCCATTGCCTCAGGATTCCGATTACGACCGTGGCCTTTGTCGCGCGACCCCGAGCGGGAATGATGGAAAAGCCGGCAGCCCTTGCGGCTGGTGGTCCATGGCAGCCGCGATCGAAGCACACGCGCAGGACAGCGCCGTTCTGCCGGATCCTGGAGCTTACTCGATGATGGGAAGGAATTCAATAAAGCGATCAATGAGGAGGCATCGCTGGAGGACGATGTTCCTCTAGGGGGCCATGAAATGTGAGGGCTCGCGGCGTCAACCGCTTGTTAACCTTAACGCGATATCAAGACGCGATGTGGGATGGTGGGAATCCGTGCGCCCGCCCAAGGAGCGCGCCCGCAGGGAGATGGCCGGGGACGATCGTTGCGGGCTGGGGCCCCATCGATGGCCTGGATCACGCAAAGGCGGCGGAGTGAAGCCTGCAACCGCCGGCAGTTCGAAATCTCGATACCGGCTTAGATCGAAGGGCCACGTCGAGAGGACACGACTATTTGTGGTCGCGAGACCACACGCACCATCGTAAAATAGGACATAACAAGAACGAAGGGCTACTCCACTTGGTCAGTGACGAAAGCATCCGCCACGCCATCGCGGGCGGCGAGCGAAACGCCGAGGGCTTCACTTTAGTGAGGAACTGGTGCGCCCATGTGCGCATCGAGCGGTTCGGCGGCCGCGGAATGGTAGAGGCGGTGACCGGACTTCCGATCGGCCACCACTGTCTCGCCTGCGACCACGCGCCAGCTTCTGGCATGGCGTCCTGGGATATTCGGGACGCCGCCCTCAATTTCTACGATCGCAATTGCCACAACTGCACGCTGCGCAAAGTGGTTGGGGTACCCCAACCTGGGAAGCTGGGTCGCCGAACGCGACGCCGAAGTCGCGAAACAGCGAGCGGCAGCGGACGTCGAGGTCAGACAGATCGCAGCAAGGCGGGCAGAACGACAGGCGGCGCGCGCGGCACTGCGCTCAGGCCTTCCGCTGGCGGCTGCCGATGTCGTCGATCAGATCGAGGACCTGGATCTCCAGCGGAAGCCGGAATTGACGGAACGCTTGGCCCAAACCGCCCAGCTGGCGCCTGAAGCTTTTCCTCCGGAAGTCGTCGAACACGCCTTCGGGCTACTCGAAGCGCAGGAGGGATGGTTCGACGAAGCCGGTCTTCAGGTGCTTGCCGCATTGGACGCTGATCGGCGCCGCCTGGCCCGGTGCGCCATGATATGCCTTCAGCGCTCGGGCGCTACGCGAACCGCTGCGTCAGTACTGCTCGCCCGCCTGCAAGTCGCCGATGAGACACTCATTCCCGCAGTGTTGCCGGCTGTCATCCTAATGGCCTCGCCCCCGCGGGGACCCTTCGTGTCTCAGCGACCTCCAAGAATCGCAACTCTTGTCCGCCTGACTGCCGCCTTTCCCCAGCAGGTTGCCCGCGCTCTGGACGACTTGCTCGAATTCGGAGCCGCCAAACGTGAGCTTGGCGGCGCGCGCGGTGAAGGTGCTGGCGAGGCGGGATACGAAGCTTGCGGTCCGCTTTGCGCGCGACCTCGTTTCCAAGCTTGCTCGCGCGACTTGGCTGCCGGACCCGGAGGACTATGGCGATGCACCCGACGAGATGATGGTGGGTGGCGAGCTCCGAGCAGCAATCGTGGCCGCTTTCCTCTGCGATCCCGATGCGGTCGACGCGCTGATACAGCGCTATAGGCCGGGCGCCTCAGAGGCCGGCGAGGCTCGTCTCTTTTCAGTCTACGCGAATGTGCTGCGTGCTGGTCGCTTCGACGCGGTGCGGCCCGTGGCTCCTGCAGATCGGCTAGCGTTCGGACGCCTCCTTTGGGCAGCGCCGGAGACGACGAGCTATAAGGTGCTGCGCGAAATCCAGGGAGGCATCCACGAACATCCCGATGACCTGATCGACTTGGCCCGGGACGAGATCGACGCCCTACTTGGCGCCGCCATCCTGATGGACGAGCGAATTGCGGCTTTCGATACCGAACCGAAGCCGCCGAAGGCAACGACGCTGGACGTGATGGAGCGCGTGAATTGGCGGCAGACCCTGGCCAGCCTGCGGAAACGCTTCGTCAGCTGGGCTGCGGCTGGGGCGGCCGCCACCGGGCAGCCTGCGTCCTATCTCAAGGTCTTGGAAGGGCTGCCGGAAGATCGCGACGACTTCGCCGCCTGTATGATCGAGAGCTTGGTCGCCCTGATGGACACCGCGGCCGGTCTCAACGCCGTATTGCCATCGCTCTACTCCGCGCTCATGGGAACGTCTGTGTCGCGCCGCGGCAGCGCTGCCACGGCTGTTGGGGAAATGCCTCGGCGTCAGCGTGAGAATGCGCCGGACCTCCTGCTCGAAGCCTTCGTGACTACGCTTAGCGATCCATACGTCTACGTCCACCGGTCCGCGGTGACGGCACTGTGCCGCATGCGACTTCCAGCGAGGTTCGACGCTCGCATTCGCGAGTTCCTCTGGACGATTCTTTTAGCCCATAAGAAGGACCCGGACCGACAAGACATCGTACTAGACTGCATCGAACTCTTGGTCGGCCGCTATCTTACGGCAAAGGAGCTGTCGCGATCTCAAGGCGCCTTCCTTGTGGCGCTGCTGTCCAAGATGCCCTCTTGGCAAGTGTCCCGCGACATCGACCTGTTTGCCCGCCGACTGGCTCACGCTCGCGGGCTCGTCGACTTCCTTGTCGCGCACCTGCTTGACCCGAAGACGACGGACTACGGCGTGGATCGCGTACTGAAGGCGCTCGCTGACCTGCCAGTTGACGTGATCTACGCCCACCGGAGCAGGCTGGCGGAGATCCCGGTGGGCGGCGATCGGGGCGCCCGATTTCGAGTGCTGCATGTGATCGAGATCCTGACCCGAGCGGAGGCTTGGGCGGAGGCCGAACAGCTAGCCGCAGCGGCCGTAGCCTCGATTCCAGGCACCGTGCGCGAGGCGTCCCAGCGCCTGATGTTCGAACTCGTGCACGCAGCCGCTGCCTTCGAGCATGCACTCGCGATAGGCGAATACGACTGCCTTAGTGAGTTGGCGACGCGGTGGCGTGAAGTGAGCGCCACTCTGAAGGAAAGGGCCACTTTAGGGAGGCGGGCGAAGTGAGACCATCCAGCGCCCTGATCCACACCGACACCTACGCCGGGCGTCTGGAGGCGTTTGATCTTCTTGCAACCGCCGGCGACGCGCGGGGCGGTGATGCCCAGGCCTTGCGGAAGGCAGCGGGGGGCCTTGATGGAGCATCGGCCCGATTTGCGGACGCGCGGGTTGCAGTAGCATTCGCTGCTTTCGCAGACCTCGTGCGGATCGCGGCCCTGTTTCGTGGACTGGCGCCACAGTGTCTTGGACGCCGATTAGATACCGAGCGATACAAACGAGGTGCCCTCGAACGTCTCGCTCTGTGGCGCTCCGAGTACGAGGGGCAACGGGAGACAGCCAGCCTCGCGGTTGCCATGCAGGGCGTCGGGGACTGTTTGACTGTCGCTGAAGTCGGACCGCTCTGCCTCGGACTTGCTAGGCTGGCGCTACCCATAGGGATTTATGGGGACGAGAAGAAGCGACTCCAGGTCAAGTCCCTTACTCAGCGCCCGCCGGACTGCGAACGTGAACGACCGCAGGAGCTGAGCGTCGCGTTTCTGAGTTTTACCGTGGACGGGGAACCGGCCGACCAAGTCCACTTCCTGACACCTCACGAAATGCATGACCTCGACATCGAGGTAAGAGTTCTCCGCTGGCCGGAGGGCGTGGCCGAACTTCACCTTTCGCCGGTTAGCATCGAGGTAGCCGGCGCCTACGAGTTTCCCACGTTCAAGCTTGATCGGCCGAGTGGCGACCCGCCATTCAGGCTTCGGCAGCACGGCCGCGCAACCATCAAAACAGCGCAAGCGCTGCGAGCGCAGCCATTCGAGTTCCGCTATGCGGCGGAGTTCTGGCCAAACGAGTTCGAGCAACCGGTATCGGTCGTTGGCCATCGCACCTTGCGAATCGAGAGCGTCGATTTCCGATGCTCACCCATCACCGGTTACACTGCCATGGACAGCAGGCTACTGGAAGTCCGCAACCAACTACGGCGGCTGCCGGCCATGCCCCAAGGTGATCTCGAGTTCGGCCATGACCCTTGCCGCAGGGCTGGCACAACTCGCGGCACGGGCTGTACAGGACAACCTCTTCTTCTCACCGATCGGCGAGGCTGAATTTCAGAGGCATGTCCGAGACGAACTACGACGGTGGCCGACGATCGGCGCTGAGTTGGAGGAACATCCTCACGCCGGCGGCGGTGAAACAGACCTGTCCTTCCGGGGGGTGCGGCTTGAGCTAAAGGTAGAGGCTAAGCGTCGGCTGGTGTTGGCGGACTGCCAGCGGTTCTTAGAGCAGACAGCCGCTTATGCGGTGGGGTCGGCGAGGCGTCTCGGCCTGCTTTGCGTCCTGGACGTTTCGCCCAAGGACCAAGCGCCATTCCCTGCGGAGGATGGGTCGGAGTACTGCATGCCAAGTCCGGCGTTCCGATTCTCACCATTCTCATCCAGGGCGCTCTTGCGCAACCGAGCGCGCTATCGCGACGACGGGCTGTCACGAACTCAGTGGCTGTGCAGCAAGAGAACAAGCCGACTGCGTGAAGCCACCCGAGGGGAGAAAAGGTATCAGGATCTGTCTGGAACCTTCTCAGCACGGACTGTTCGCGGCTCGTGCTAAGCCCGCTGCCGCGCCATGCGGCAGGCGGTGCGGTAGGCTTCGCGCAGGCCGTCGACCCGGGCGATGTTGCGGCCGGCGATGTCGAACGCGGTGCCGTGGGCCGGGGTGGTGATCGGAACCGGCAGGCCCGCCAGGATCGTGATGCCGCGCTCGAAGCCCATCAGCTTCATCGCGATCTGGCCCTGGTCGTGGTACATCGTCACCACCGCATCGAACGCGCCGTCGCGGGCGCGCAGGAACACGGTGTCCGAAGGGTAGGGGCCGTCCGCAGAAATCTGCTGGGCCCTGGCGCGCTCGACCGCCGGCGCGATCACCTCGATCTCCTCGCGCCCGAAAATGCCGCCGTCGCCGGCATGGGGGTTGAGGCCGGCGACGCCGATGCGCGGGTGCGGATTGCCGCCCGCCCGCAGCGTGTCGTGGGCGAGGCGGATCGCGGCGAGCACCGCGTCCTCGGTGATCAGGTCGGCGACCGCGCGCAGCGGCACATGCGAGGTCACGCGCGTGGTGGCCAGGTCGCCGGTGGCGTTGATCTCGCCGACATAGCCCTTGTGGCCGAGCACGTCGACGAAGAACCTGAGCTCGTCCTCGAACGCGAGGCCGCCCAGGTGCATCGCCTGCTTGTTGCAGGGCGCAAAGCAGATCGCAGTCCAGCTCGCCGGCCTTCGCGAGCGCCAGCGCCTGGCGGAAGGTGTCGAGCACGTAGCGGCCGGCCGCTTCGGTCGCCTGCGCGACCGGCGTCTCGGCCAGATCGAGCTCAGGGCCGCGCAGCAGTACCGGGCCTGCACCATCGTCGCCGTTCAGCCGGTCGATCTGCGGGAGCTCGAGGGCGACCTCGGCGATCTCCTGGCCGCGGGCGAGCACGGCCGGCTCGCCGATCACCACGGTCGAGACCTCGGGGTCGAGATCGTCGCTGCTCAGCAGCTTCGCGACCAGCTCGGGTCCGACCCCCGAAGGATCGCCCAGCAGCAGGCCGACGCGGGGAAGGTGAGGCATGTCCGATGTCTCCCGGAGCTAAGAGCATTTCTGACCTTGGTCGATTCGTGCCAGGGCAAGGACGCAACTGAACCAGTGGGCGGCGGCAGCGGGTACGTATTGCTG
>CAVSVZ010000036.1:0-183798 GCA_963731495.1 uncultured Alphaproteobacteria bacterium | reverse complement strand
CCTCGTGAAGCATCCGGAAGTTTTTGTCTGCCTTGAACCTGACCTGGGCAAGGTCCCCGCAAACTCGCTCTTGTACTCCTGGTTGCTCGGCCCGATCAGGTGCAGGCCGTCGGGGCCGCCGAGATGTCTGCGCCCCCCGAGCGCGCCGCTTGCTCTGCTTTCCTGCTGGCCCTGGACTGCCGCATTGTTTCCTGGCGCTGGGATCGCTGACGGCCTGCCCCGGTCGGAACGCACTCGGCTGCGAGATGTCGCCTTGATCAAACAGCGACCTTGCAGGCTGGCCTGCTCCGACTTGCTGTAGCCGCTTATGTGGACCTCATAGTGCGGCCGCTCGACCCAGTCGAACCTGCTGTTGCCCTCCGCCAGGTCCTCGCGACGGAGTCGGATCGACATCGTGGCCGACAACGTGCTGCCTTGGCCTACACCGCATTCCGTTTGCTCGTACTCATGGACCCCGCGGCTGATCTTCTCCTGCACGCCAACAATCGGTGCGGCGTACGCGTAGGACACGCGGTACGAGTTTCCATCCAGACTCTCCTTGCTGACCCGGATGGTAACGCGCAACTCCCCCTCCTCGGGCTTCTTGGTAAGGAACTCGCTTCTGTGGCGGCCCTGCTCGACACCAAGCGGCGCGTGTCACGCACGATCGGGTTGACAGGCTTCTGGTTGAGGTATTGCGACAGGTTCTTGGCCACCTCCGCCTGATCGCCGTCCTTGTCGCCGACATAGGTCTTGAGCTTGTCCTCCGCATCCGCAAGATACCCTGGGATGTGCTCAGGCCTGCTGTTCTTCGGCCTCCACCCCAACACCTCTTCTTTGCGGTTCTGATCGATCAGGACGGGCCATGTCCACCGGCCGATGTCGGCGACGAACGTCTCCGCGAGGCCCCCGGCTTCCCGATCGAGCCTACCTTCGGGCGAGCCGGTCAGCACCCTGCGGGCCGCCGTCGCCAGATCCCCGTCGTAGGGTCCGCGCAACACCTCGCCCCCGGGTCCCACGACCGAACGCCTCAGGTCGTCCAGGTCGGCAGCTCGCTCCGGCAGCGCCCCTGCCTGCGCGATGCGCGTCAAGGCAGGCTTCTCCGCCATCGTGGGCCCGAGGCCGTGCTTGCTTGCCGACGTTGAACACCAGGGTCTTGCGCAGCGCACGCAGGGCGGCCCTGTCCGGCACCTGGTCCTCGGGCACCTCGAGCAACGCCTTCCGATCCTTGTCCGGGACCCTGTCGAGCTGCTTCGCCTGGTCGCGTGTCAGCTGGCGGAGCTCCTCGGCATACGCCCGCCATCGGCTGACGACCTTGTAGCCGTGCCTGGCGGCCGCGCGCACCAGGCGCTCGCGCTGCGCCTGCGGGCTCGGCCACGTACGCGCTTGGCTGCAGCAGGCCGCGCCATTGCGAGTTGGTGATCTCGGCGAGCCCGTCCGCCTCTTCGGCGGTGAACTTGACGTTCTGGTCGTCGAGGCTCTCCAGCGCGGCGTCCAAACGCTCCTTATGCTGCTGGTTGCCGACCGCCAAGGCCGAGCCCCACGCCGCCCCCGTAGGCGCCCGCCTGCGGTCGCGCCGCCCACCATCGCGCCGGCCACCGCCAGGGCGATGCCACCGGTCGCGACCACCACCGCCACCGCCGCCGCGCCGCCCACAACAAAGCCGACCACCCCACCGAGCCGAACACCCTTCCCAGCTGGGCCGGCGACCGCTGCTCGCGTGGACCTTGCCGACCCCGGGCGCATGAACGCCCGAGCCGCCCCGGATCAGCGCGCGCGGACTGATCGTGCCCGGTTGTGCTGCCGGGACGCTCGGATCGTCGGGTGCTAGGGACGGGCCCGACCCAGGGTGCCCGACCGATCTGGCCGGGACTTTCTCGTCCTGCTTGCCATCGTCGTGGCTTCGAAAGATCAGGCAGCACACCGATGGAGGGCCCCTTGAGGAGATCGGGCGATCCGGCGCCGCTACCCCCGTTCTGCGAGGGCAGCGGCGGCATCTCCTCTTCGCTCGGGGGAGCGATGAAGGTGACCGGGCCCACGCCGGCCCACGAGCTCGGGCCGCCCTGCCCGCCGCGCCCTGCACGGTGTGCCCTGCCCCTTCGCCGCGTCAGGGGGGCTCGTGTCGATCGAAGGCCGGCCTGGATGCCATCGCGGTGCTCGCCCTTCACACGCGCAGCGCGCCGGTCCGGCGGCGTCCGCGCCGCTCAGTCCCGCGACATGGCACGGCCAGCCCGCGCCTCAGGGGCGTAGGCATGGAACCGGCTCGCCCGGAGCCGGTGATCACGTGGCGCTCGCCGCGGCGCTCGTCCGCCAGCCCCGGCACGCGGTCCGGCGCAGCGGCATCGGTTGCTTGGTTCATTCCGTCGCTCGGTCCGTGATTCCTCGTCCACCTCCTCACACGACACGAGCCGACGCCTGCCCCTGCCGCCAGCATGGGCGCTCCCAAAGCCCCGACAACACTTCGCGCGCTCGGAATCCGCGAAGCGTCCCCGACGCTCTCTCTTACATGGCGAGATGTCGCGCGCGCTGCAACGCAGGATCGGGCACCGGGCTTGCGGCCAAGAGTTGCTGCGTATAGGGGTGCGCCGGCCGCTCGAAGATCTGCTCGGTCGGCCCCTGCTCGACGATCTTGCCCTGGAACATCACCATCACCCGGTCGGTGAAGTGACGCACCACCGGCAGATCATGGGCGATGAAGATGTAGGCAAGGTGAAGCATGTCGCGCAGCTCGGCCAAGAGCTCGATCACCTGGGCCTGGATCGAGACGTCGAGCGCCGAGACCGCCTCGTCGCAGATGATCACCTCCGGCTGCAGCGCTAGCGCGCGGGCAATGGCGATGCGCTGGCGCTGACCGCCCGAGAACTGGTGCGGGTAGCGCCTGGCGTGCTCGGGACGCATGCCGACCTGCACCAGAAGCTCGCTGATCCGGTCCAGCCACTGGCGCTTGGGCAGCACGTCGCGATGGATGGTCCAGGGCTCGGCGACGATCTGCGCCACCGTCATGCGCGGGTTGAGCGAGGCGTACGGGTCCTGGAACACGACCTGCATCTGACGCCGGAATTGCAGCAGATCCACATCCGACAGGCGAAAGATATCGTTGCCGCGATACTGGGCGCTGCCGCCGGTCGGCGCATCCAGACGCAGCAGCGTGCGCGCCAGGGTCGACTTGCCCGAGCCGGATTTGCCGACCAGGCCCAGGGTCTCGCCCGGCCGCAGATCGAAGCTGACGCCATCGACCGCGCGCACCACCTCGCCGGTCGCCCGGCGCAGCATGCCCTTGGTGATCTCGTAGTGCTTGCTCAGGTCGCGCACCCGCAGCAGCGGCTCGAGCGCGGCATCGGCGCTGGCCGTGGCCTGCGAGCTGTGGCCGCTGTGGCCGGGGATCGCAGCGATCAGGCGGCGGGTATAGGGATGCTCGGGTGCGTGAAAGATCTGGTCGACCGGGCCGGTCTCGACGATCCGGCCGTCGTGCATCACCACGACCCGCTCGGCGACGTCGGCGACCACGCCGAGATCGTGGGTGATCAGCGCGAGACCCATGCCGGTCTCGGCCTGCAGCTCCTTGAGCAGGCCGAGGATCTGGGCCTGGACCGTGACGTCGAGCGCGGTCGTGGGCTCGTCGGCGATCAGCAGCTCGGGGCGCAATGCCAGCGCCATGGCGATCATCACCCGCTGGCGCTGGCCGCCCGAGAACTGGTGCGGATAGTCGTCGACCCGGCGCTTGGGGTCAGGGATGCCGACCCGGCCCAGGAGCTCGACCGCGCGCTCATGCGCCTCGGTGCGCGAGGTCGCGCCGTGCGCCGTCAGCGTCTCCGCGATCTGCCAGCCGACGCTGTAGACCGGGTTCAGATGGGCGAGCGTGTCCTGAAAGATCATCGCGATGCGCCGGCCGTTGATCTGCCGCCTGGCCTCATTGGGCAAAGGCAGCAGATCGGTGCCGCGATAGAACACGCGGCCGCCGGTGATGTAGCCGGGCGGGCTGTCGATCAGGTTCATGATCGCCGCCGCCTGGACGCTCTTGCCCGAACCGCTCTCGCCCAGGATCGCCAGGGTCTCGGAGGCGTCCAGGTGATAGCTGATGCCGTTGACCGCGTGCACCGTGCCCTGGGCAGTGTGGAACGCGACTGCCAGGTCCTGGACCTCGAGCAGGTGATCAGCCATCGGCGCGCGCCGGGACTTCCAGGCGCCAGCGCTGCATCGGATCGGTCGCGATCCGCACCCAGCTGGAGAGCAGGTTCAGCGCCATGGTGGTCAGCATGATCGCCAGGCCCGGCCAGAACGCGAGCCACCAGGCGACGCTCAGATAGTTGCGGCCTTGCGCCACCATCAGGCCCCAGGTGATCTCGGGCGGCTGGATGCCGATGCCGAGGAACGACAGGGCCGATTTCGGCGAGCATGACGAACGCGAAGTCGAGCGTGGCCACCGTGATCAGGGTCGGCACCACGATCGGCGCCACGTGGCGCAGCGCGATCCGGACCGAGCCCGCCCCCATCACCTTCGCCGCCGAGACGAACAGGCGCTCGCGGATCTCCAGCACCTCGGCGCGGGTGGTGCGCAGATAAACCGGTACGCGGGTAAACGCCAGGACCAGCACCAGGTTGGCGACCCGCGGCTCGAACATGTAGAGCACCACCACCGCGAGCAGCAGCGAAGGGAAGCTCATGATGACGTCGGCCAGGCGCATGATCACCTCGCCGGCCCAGCCGCTGCGGTAGCCCGCGATCAGGCCGAGCGTGCCGCCGATCAGCATCGCCGCGGCGACCGCGGCGGCGGCCACGGCGAGCGTATTCTGCGCCGCGACGATGATCCGCGCCAAAATGCTGCGGCCGAGCGCGTCGGCGCCCAGCACGTACAGCCAGCCATGCTCGAGCGTGAACGGCGGCGCGTTGCGCTGGCGAAGGTTCATCTTGGTCGCGACGTCGCCCAGCAGGGCCGGCCCGAACAGCGCGCACAGCACCATGATCACCAGATAGATCGCCGCGATCAGCGCGAACTTGTCGCGCACCAGCAGCGCGAACCGCTGCTGCCAGGGCCGCTCGACCGGCGGCAGGGTGGTGGCCGCGGGGCTGCTCATCAGTCGTACCGGATGCGCGGATCGAGGATCGCGTAGGTGAGGTCGATCAGGATGTTCATGACGAAGATGGCCATGGCAGTGACCAGAATCGCCGCCTGCACCACGGCGAAGTCGCGCTGGGTGATGGCATCGATCATCAGCTTGCCGACGCCCGGAAAGCCGAACACGGTCTCGACGATCACCGCACCATTGATGATGCCGACGGCCTGGTCGCCGGCGACCGTGATCACCGGCAAGGTCGCGTTGCGCAGGGCATGCACGAAGATCACGCTGCGCTCGCGCACGCCCTTGGCGCGGGCCGTCTTGACGTAGGCCGAGGACAGCGCCGAGATCATGGCGCCGCGCACCACCTGGACCAGCAGGCCGAACGGCCGGATCAGCAGCACCGTAAGCGGCATCACCCAATGCCAGGCCGAGCCCGTGCCCGAGGTCGGCAGCCAGCCGAGGGTCACGGCGAACAGCAGGATGCCGGTGATCGCAACCCAGAAATCGGGCGCGCTGGCGCCGGCCAGCGACAGCACGCTGCCGATCCGGTCGAACGGCCCGCCGGGCCGGTAGGCGGCGAGCGCGCCGACCACGATCGCCATGCTGAGCGCGAACGCCATGGTGAAGCCGGCGAGCTTGAGGGTGGTCGGAAAGGCCTCGAGCACGACCTCGACTGCCGGCCGCGCCTTGCGCAGCGAGTCGCCCAGATCGAAATGGGCGATGCCGACCAGAAAGCGGCCGAACTGCTCGAGCATCGAATCGTTGAAGCCGTGCTTCTCGGCGAACGCCTGACGGGCCTCGACCGAGGCGTCGAGGGGCAGGAACAGATTGGTCGGATCGCCGGTCAGGCGGACCAGGACGAACACCAGGACGATCAGCCCGACCAGGGAGATGGCGCTGTGCAGCGTGCGCCGGCCCAGATAATGCCCCACGTCTCGCGCCCCGGTTGGTAGGGTCCGGCGACCCGATATCGGGCCGCCGGGGTTGCAACGGAAAAGCTCTACTTGATCTTGATCTGCGAGAGCTGGAGCTCGCTGTTGCTCGAGATGTCGGGCGTGAAATCGACGTCGGGGCCGACCCGCGAATAGCCGACCATGTGAAACATCGGCACGTCCAGAACGAGCTCGTCGATCTTGGCGAACACCGCCTGCCACTTCGCCTTGCGATCCTCGCCGGTGGCGACCTCGGCCGCCTCGATCATCTTGTCGAGCTCGGGATAGCTGTAGACCGACTGGCCGCCATCGCTGTGGTACTTGTTGAAGACCGTGAACACCGGATCGCCGTTGTTGTTGTCGTGCTGGCTCTGCTGGACATTGACCGGCCGGTCGTCGGCGAACGGCTTGGTCAGCCAGTCGACCCATTCGGCGACCTCGAGCATGCGCAGGCTGACGTTGAGGCCGACCGCCTGGTACATCGCCATGATCGCCTCGGCCGCCTCGGTCGCGTTCGGATAGATGTTGGTGCGGCCGATGATCACGATCTCGTTGTCTACCGGCGCACCGTCGGCGCGCGCCTCGTCGAGCAGGCGCTTGGCTTCCTCGGGATCGTACGGCCAGACCTTGAGGTCGTCGTTGTGGCCGCTGATGCTCGGCACGATCAGCTGGGTCGCCGGGATCACGTCCTTGCTGAAGATCGTGCCGCGCATGGCGTCGCGATCGACGGCCAGATTAAGCGCCTTGCGCACGCGGATGTCGTCGAGCGGCGGCTTTTGCACGTCGATCCGCAGGCGCGAGGTCTCGGAATTGGGATAGCTGAAGTCCATCTCCGGGCTGGTCGCGTCCTGGACCGCGATGTTGGGCGCGATGTCGGCCTCGCCGGTCTCGACCATGGCTGCGCGCACCGCGGATTTGGTGCGGAACACGTAGGTCGCGGTCTCGACGTCCGGCTGCTCGCCCCAGTAGTCGGGAAAGCGCTTGAGCACGATGTTCTCGCCGACGTTCCACTGATCGAAGGTGTACGGCCCGGTGCCGACCGGCTCGCGGGTGCGCTCACCGACCACGGTGTTGGGCGAGACGATGGTCATGGTGCCCATCATGGTCGGCATGATCGGCGCGGGCTCGGTGGTCTTGATGTCGATCGTGTAGTCGTCGACCACCTCGGGCGTGACCTCGGTGCCACCGAAGAACTTGATCCGGATCTCGCAGTCGATGCGATCGTCCAGGGTCCGCTCGATCGAGAACTTGACCGCCTCGGCATTGAACGGCTCGCCATCGTGGAACTTGACGCCCTCGCGCAGCTTGAACCGCCATGTCAACGGGTCGGTCTGCTCCCACTCGGTCGCCAGGCGCGGCGTGATGCTGCCGTCCTTCGGATTGATCTCGGTCAGGGTCTCGTTGATGTTCTGCTTGACCACCCGACCGACATTGGAGCGACTGGCCTCGCACGGGTCGACGATGTCGGGTTCCTCCGACAGCACGATCGTGATGTTGCCGCCCTCGGCTGCGAGCCCATGGCTGCTGAGCCATGCCGTCAGCCCCAGGACGACGGGCAGACTGGCCAGCCGCAACGCTTTTTGCACAGACATCCTTGCCTCCCGATGTCGTTGAATGCTCCCTGCTGAGGTCGATGTTAGCGGGCACGCGCCCGGCCCGCAACGCCACCAGCCCGATCGCCGCTGTGATCTACCGAGAAAGGCACGTCCATGATGTTCATGACCATCGAGCGCTTCAACGACCGTGACGCGAATGCCGTCTACCGCCAGTTTCGCGAGCACGGCCGCATGCTGCCGGACGGCCTGACCTTCGTCGGCAGCTGGGTCGAGGCCAACTTCGACCGCTGCTTCCAGCTGATGGAATGCGAGGACGCCCGCCTGCTGCAGCAGTGGGCCCTGCGCTGGCACGGGCTGATCGAGTTCGAGTTCGTGCCCGTCGTGCCGGGTAAGGACACTGCCGAGGTCGTCGAGCCCTGGCTTTGATCGCGTCTAGGCTGGTGTTCACGCAGGTCGACGTCGACCGGACGATCCTCGATTGGAAGACGCCCTGTTCCAGCTGATCCTCGCGGTGGGAGAGATCTGCCTGTCGCCGGTCGGCCTGGCGCTCACCAGCAAGCTCGCGCCGCCCGGCCTCGCCGGTTCCGCCATGGGCATCTGCTATCTGTCCACCGCCTTCGCCTTCTATCTGTCCGGCGTGATCGCGCAGCCGCTGGCCACGCACGACGGCACGCCGGCGCCGGAAGGCGTCTACGGGCTCGGCTTTGCCGCCTATGGCGCGGCTGGCCTCGGCACCGGAGTGATCTTCGCGCTCCTGGTGCCCTGGCTGCGGCGCCTGGCGCCGGACTGACCATCCGGGAGCGGCGCGCCGGTGGCGGCCGGATCGCTCAGTGGGCCGGCGGCGCCGGTCCGCCCGTTCCGGAGCCTCGCAGCAGAAACACCAGGGGGATCAGGGCGAAGAAGACGATGGCGAGAAAGCGGAAGTCGTCGAGATAGGCGAGCATGTTCGCTTGGTGTTGCACCACGCGATAGACGATGGCCTCGGCCATCGTCAACGCCTCGCCGGCCGCGTGGCCCTTCTGCTGCAGCAGATCGGTGAGGTGAGCGATCCACGCCTGATAGGCCGGATCGGCCGACGCGACGTGCTCCACCAGATGGTTCTGGTGTCGCTGGGTCTCGCGCGCGAGCATCGTGGTGACCAGCGAGATGCCGAACGCGCCGCCGATGTTGCGCGAAAGGTTGATGATCGCAGACGCGAGGCTGGTCTTGGCGCGCGGCAGGCTCATGAACGCCACGGTGTTGATCGGGATGAACAGGAAGCCCAGGCCGATGGTCTGGTAGATGCGCGCCCACATGAACGCATTGTAGTCGGCCGCCAGCGAGAAGCCGCTCAGGAGATAGAGCGCTGCCGAGCAGATCACGAGGCCGATCGTAATCAGGATGCGCACGTCGACCACGCTGACCAGGCGCCCGACGATCGGCAGCACCAGCATGATCGCAAAGCCGGCCGGCGAGATCACCAGGCCGGCATCGGTCGCGGTGTAGCCGAACAGCGTCTGCACCAGCTGGGGGATCAGCACCGTGCTGCCGAACAGGATGAAACCGAGCATCAGCATCAACACGTTGGCGATCGCGAAGTTGCGCTGCCCCAGGAGCCGCACGTCGACGATCGGATCCGACTGATAGAGCTCCCAGACCACGAAGAACACCAGGCCGACGCCGCTCGCGATCGCCAACGCCGTGATGAAGCCGGAGCTGAACCAGTCGTCCTGCTGGCCGCGATCCAGCATCACCTGGAGCGCACCCAGACCCAGCGCGAGCAGCCCGAAGCCGATGTAATCGATGCGGATGCCGTCGCGCAGCCGGCGCAGGCGCTCCGCGACCAGATCAGGCGGATCGGCCACCAGGGCCACGGTCAGGAACATCAGGACCACGCCGACCGGAACATTGATCAGGAATACCCAGCGCCAGCTGGAATGGTCGGTGATCCAGCCACCGAGCGTCGGGCCGATTGCCGGGGCGAACACGACTGCCATGCCGTACACCGCGAACGCCATGCCGCGCTTCTCGGGCGGGGCTGCATCGCTCAGGATCGCCTGCGCGGCCGGCTGCAGACCGCCGCCGGTCAGGCCCTGTAGGGCTCTGAACAGGATCAAGGAGGCGAGATTGGGCGCCAGGCCGCAGAGCAGCGAGCTGATCGAGAAGCCGGCGATGCAGCCCAGGAAGAAGCGCCGTCGCCCGAGCACGATCGACAACCAACCGCTGACCGGCAGCACGATCGCATTGGTGATCAGATAGGAGGTCAGCACCCAGGTCGATTCCTCCTGACCGGCCGAGAGATCGCCCGCGATGTGGCGCAACGCCACGTTGGCGATCGAGATGTCCAGCACCTCCATGAACGCCGCGAGCGCGACCACCGGCGCGATCAGCCAGAAGCTGGTCGCCGGCTTGGCCTGCGCGTGCCCGGCGCCCAGCCGGAGCTCGGCTTGCCCCGTCTCGACCCGGGATGCGCTCATCGGGCGGGCTCGCTGCCCTCGGATGCTGTCGCTGCCGAGGGCGCGCCGTCGCCGCTCTCGGCCACGCGCGCCGCTGGCTCGGCGCTCACGTCGACGGTCGGCACCACCGACATGCCAAGTGCCAGAAACCGGTCGATCTCCTGCGGATCGTCGAACACGATCTTGACCGGCACCCGCTGCACCACCTTGACGTAGTTGCCCGTAGCGTTCTCCGCAGGCAGCAGGCTGAAGCGCGCGCCGGTGCCGGCCTGGATGCTGTCGACATGGCCCTTGAACGCATCGTCGGGATAGGCGTCGATCTCGATCTCGACCGGCTGGCCGGATTGCATGCGGGTGAGCTGGGTCTCCTTGAAGTTGGCGATCACCCACGGCATCCCGACGACCAGGTCGGTCAGCGTCTGGTTGGCCTCGACGACATCGCCGACATTGACCGCACGCCGGGTCACGAGGCCGTCGGCCGGCGCTTGGATCTTGGTGTAGGAGAGGTTCAGCTCGGCCTGATCGAGCTGGGCCTGGGCCTGCTTCGCCTGAGCCTCGAGCTGCTCGACCCGCGCCTTGGCCTGGTCGACGTCCTGTCGCACCACCTGGTTCATCTCGACCTGAGCGCGGTCGTAGTCGACGCTCGCGGCCGCCGACTTCGCGTTCGCCAGCGCCGTGTCGATCTCGGTCTGGGGCGTGACGCGGGGGCCCGCGCCGGTCTGACGCTCGGCCTCGATGTCGGCTCGCTTCTGGTGGGCAAGCGCTTCGGCAAGCTGCGCCTGGGCCGCGGCAAGGCGCGCGGGGGCCGTGACCTGGATCATCTGCAGGTCGATCCGAGCAGCGTCCGCCTGCGCCTTGGCCACCGCAAGCGCGGCGGCCGCGTGGTCACGCGCCGTGATGAAGTCGCGCGGGTCGATCTCGATCAGCAGATCGCCCTGCTGAACGCGCTGGTTGTCGGTGACGTGCAGCGCCGCGATCGGCCCGGACACCTGCGGGCGGATGTGCACCACATTGCCGTCGATGAAGGCGTCGTCGGTGGATTCCTGATTGCGCGTCAGATACCAGTAGCCGCCGCCGATCAGCCCGCCCACCAGCAGGAACGCGAGCAGCGCGATGATGGCACGTGGTCGGCCCTTCTTACGCGCCGTGCCGACCCCGGCAGCCGTAGCAACCCCGCCCTCGCGCCGGCCACCCGATCCACCGTCGGTTTCGCGGCGAAGCGCCTGCGCCCCGGTCGCCGCCACCGGCTCGTCCGTCATCGCATCGGCCGCCGGTCGACCAAGGAGGATTCTGACGCAAGGTGGAGCTGCCGGATCATGGCATGGGAAGCGCGCTCAACCGTCCCGAGAAAGAGGCCCACTGTTCGGAAGCAAGGTACACCGACACGAGCGGAAGGGAAGTGTTGCTGAAAGCAGCGGCGCCGGGCAACAAGATCTGATGAGTCGCCACGGTGAGGTGCCGGCTATCCGGTTGCTTCCATGGCGTCCGCGGCACCTACGCTTCGCTGCGTTGTCGCTGCCGTCGGGCGCCGCTATCGTCTCCGCGCACGGCATGGGGAGGCAGACGCATGGTCTCGCTCGAGGGACAGAAGGTGGTGATCATCGGCGGCTCGTACGGCATGGGTTTCGCCACCGCCGAGCTGGCGGTCGATGCCGGCGCCGAGGTCGCGATCGCGGCGCGCGGTGCCGCCAGGCTGGAGGAGGCGTCTCGTAAGCTCGCGGCCCGTAGCGGGCGCACGGTACCGTGGCGGGCGCTGCAGGTCGAGGATCGGCCCGCTGTCGCGTCCTTCCTGGCCGATTGCGCGCCCTTCGACCACCTGGTGCTGCCCGGCTCGACCGTGAAGCCGCTGCTCTACGACGAGCTGACCGACCAGAACGCGCGGGAATCGTTCGAGAGCAAGTTCTGGGGGCCGTTCTGGGCCGCGTTCGATGCGCGCCCGCATCTGCGGCGCGGCGGCAGCATTGTGTTCTTCACCGGCGTCGCCGCCAAGCGGCCGGTCAAGGGCTACATCATGGGCGCCTGCATCAACGGCGCCCTCAACGCCGCCACCGGATCGCTCGCTCTCGAGTTCGCCAAGCTCGGCGTGCGGGTCAACACCATCGCGCCCGGCCTGTGCGACACGCCGCTGAACGATCTTCTGCATGCCCATGACAAGGAGCTGCGCTACGCCGAGTTCTCGCGCCGTCTGCCGGTCGGTCGGGTCGGCCACGCCGAGGACTGCGCGCTCGGCGCGCTGTATCTGATGGCCAACGGCTTCGTCACCGCCCAGGTCCTCGGCATCGACGGTGGCCAACAGGTCATGGACTGACGCGCCCGGCCCTTGCGGGCGCTCAATCCCCAGTGCAGTCAAGGCAAGCATCTTATCAACGAAAGGTCTGGCTCTTAAGAAATTCTTCATCGTTGATGTTCTACTCAGAGTGTCTGTCACCTTATAGGAGAAGCCACATATGCGTAGGACCTTCCTTGCAGCGCTGACCGGCCTGATCCTCGCTGCTCCGACCGCGGTGATGGCAAAGCCGATCGACTGTCACGTGAGCGCGGAACGGTGGTGGACACGCCAGCTCGACAAGTTCGTCAACACGGGTGGTCAGTATGGTGTGAACCCAGCCCTGTCCCTGCCCGCCGTCGGCATCGCCCACGTCACCTGGGATGACGGCACAACGCAGCTTGTGACCATCGCGCCGGTCGAAGGCCTTGGCGTCTGCGTGACCGAGCGCACCACGGTGGCGGCCGTCAGGCCAGCCATCAGTCCGCGCAAGTAGACAGGGGCCGCCGCACGGGCTTCGGTCGCTCTGGCTACTGGGGCTGGCTTTCTCGGTCGATTCCTACGCACCCGAGGAGGAGATACGCAGCGCCGCGGTTCCGTGGCGCGAGTCAGTGAGCTCTTGGCAGGTCGGCGCCTGCCTGGTCGAGCGGCTTCAGCCGGCGGTGCTGCGGCGGCTTTGTGCCGCCATCGCAGGTGTCGTCATCGGCGAAGGCCTGGACCATCCGCGCGACCTGGTGGTCGAGCAGGCGAATCGCCGGCTTCGGTTTGCCTGCGGCCGCAGCCTCCAGGATGCCGCGGTGCTCGTCGAAGGAGTTCCTCGATCTGCTGGGGACGCACCGACAGGTGCGTGCGCAGGGCGGCGATCTTGCCGGCGATCAGACCGTAGGCGTCCTCGATATAGCTGTTGTGGCAATGGCGGAAGAACAGCTCGTGAAAGGCGTTGTCGAGGCGCAGATACTGCCGGTCATCGTCGCGCGCCAGCGCTGCGCTCATCAGCTCGACCACCTCGCCGAGTTCGGCCGTGAAGGGCCCCTGGTTGCGCGAGATGGCCAGCGACAGCGCGGTCGCCTCGAGGGTCAGGCGCAGCTCGCTGATGGCACGCACCTCGGCCGCGTTGACCATAAAGACGAAGGTGCCGCGGCGTGGCGAGACCATCACCAGACCCTCGGTCTGCAGCCGCATCAGGGCTTCGCGCACCGGCGTCTTGCTGATGCTGAGCGCTGCGGCGAGGCTTGCCTCGGAGAGACGCTCGCCAAGAGCGAGATCGCCCTCGACGATCGCTTCGCGCAGCCGTGCGACCGCGAGCGCGGTCAGCGACTGGGGCGGATCCAGTGGTCCAAGCAGCAAGAAGTGCCCCCAGGATGTTGATGCGCAACAGCGCTTGTTTCTGATATCTCAGATATGACATGGAAGGCCGTGCCGGCAAGGGCAGTTGCCTGCGCCGCCCAGAGCCAAGCAAGGATCGAGAGCGTCGCCTCGGCTGCGCATGCTGCGCTCGGCTTCTTGCAGGCATGGACTGTCGCTCAGGGGAGGTGAGGAATGAGCGAGGTGTTCGTCGTCCGGCCCGACGAGGGCGAGAGCTTTTGGCAGCCTGTCCCCGCCAACGGCTACGCCGAGGTCCGGGTCTCGCACCGCAAGCATCCGGCCATCACCGCCTGTGCCACCGGCGTGCAGGTGGTGGCCCCCGGCTGCTACATTCGCGAGCATGTGCATCCAGCGCAGGAAGAGATCCTGTTCGTGTTCGAGGGCGACGGCGAAGCGGTGATCGACGGCAGCAGCCATCCGATGCCCAAGGGCACGACCGTCTACATCGGGGCCGGGCATCGCCACAAGCTGGTCAACACCAGCCCGGACCATGCACTCAAGCTGTGCTGGGTGATGATGCCGGGTGGCGACGACGGGCTCGACGACTTCTTTGCCCGGATCGGCCGGCCCCGCAAGCCCGGCGATCCGGCACCCGAGCCATTCGCGCGCCCCGCCGACGTCGAGCAGATCGAGGCGACCACCGTGTTCGCCAGACTCGACACGTGAGGAAATCCTGGCGTTTGGCAAGCACCCAAAGCGTGCCGCAAGCCGCACCATGGCGCGCTCACGAGCGCGTTACCCCGCCTTTTTCCTTGCAATCCGGTTAACAAGTACCATATGGCATGTGACCCCCAATATCCGACGAACCTGCCCGCACGACCCGGTCTGCCTGTCGCGGCGGATCGAGGCGGCGGTTCGCTGTGCGAAGTCGAAGTGGTCGTAACCAGAGGTACCATGGATCAGAAACGCGTCATGCTTCCGCCTCCAACCGATCTCGAGCACTATCTGCAGGAGGCCCTGCGCTTTCCCCTTCTCGACCCCGAGGAGGAGCGCTCGCTCGCCGAGCGCTGGCGCGACAAGCAGGATCCGGAAGCGGCACAGCTGCTGCTCGGCAGCCATCTGCGCCTGGTGTTCAAGATCGCCCGCGGCTTCCGCGGCTACGGCCTGCCGCTGGGCGAGCTGGTCGCCGAGGGCAATGTCGGCCTGATGCAGGCCCTGAGCAAGTTCGAGCCGGACCGCGGCTTTCGCTTCGCAACCTATGCGATGTGGTGGATCCGGGCGGCGATTCAAGAATACGTCCTGCACAACCGCTCGCTGGTCAAGATGGGCACCACGGCAGCGCAAAAGCGGCTGTTCTTCAATCTACGCCGGATCAAGGGCGAGCTCGGCGAGTTCGGCGACGGCGACCTGCCGCCCGCGGTGGTCACCAACATCGCCTCCGAGCTCAGCGTGACCGAGGACGAGGTGATCGAGATGAACCGGCGCCTCGCGGCCAGCGATCAATCGCTGAGCGCGCCCATGGGTGCCGACGAGGACACCCAGTGGCAGGACATGCTGGTCGCCGAACGCCCGGATCAGGAGACCGTCGTGGCCGAGGAGAGCGAGCTCACCTGGCGGCGCGCCCTGCTCGACAAGGGCATGAAGGTGCTCAACGAGCGCGAGCGCCACATCCTCTCGGAGCGTCGCCTGACCGAGGGGCCGAAGACGCTCGAGGACCTCAGTCAGGTCTATGGCGTGTCGCGCGAGCGCATCCGCCAGATCGAAGCGCGCGCCTTCGAGAAGCTGCAAAAGGCGATGCTCGAGGCCGCAGCCGCCGCCAAGGCCGCCGAGCGGCCGCTCGCCGCCTGATCCCATACGGTCCGCCAGCACGGGGCAGCTGCGGCCAAGCCGCGGCGCCCCTTGCAGGAAAGGCGACTTCGCTTTAGCAAAAAAACGGCCGGGGCGGGCGGCCACCAAAACAACCAGGGGAGGCTCGAATGCGACGGGCAATGGCGTTCGGTATCAGCTTGCTCGGCGGTCTCTTGATGGCCGTCGCAGGCCATGCCGCCGATCTCGGCCCGATCAAGATCGGCGTGCTGAAGTTCGGTACGGTCAACTGGGAGCTGGACGTCATCAAGGCGAACGGCCTGGACGCGAAGGAGGGCTTCGACCTCGAGGTGATCGGCTTCGCCGCCAACGATGCGGCCGACGTCGCGCTGATGGGCGAGGCCGTCGATGGCATCGTCGAGGACTGGCTCTGGGTCTCGCGCCAGCGTGCCGAGGGCGTGCCTTTGACCTTCATTCCCTATTCGAGCAGCGTCGGCGCGTTGATGGTGCACGCCGATGGCGGCATCGACACGCTCGCCGATCTCGAGGGCAAGCGCCTCGGCATCGCCGGCGGACCGCTCGACAAGAGCTGGCTCTTGATTCAGGCGCTCGCCAAGGAGCAGTCCGGGATCGATCTCGCCGAGGTGACCGAGGTGGCCTACGGCGCGCCGCCGCTGCTGGCCGAGAAGTTCAAGAGCGGCGAGCTCGATGCGGTGATCAACTACTGGCACTATGCCGCCCGTCTCGAGGCCGAGGGCCACAAGCGCCTGATCGACGTCACCCAGGCGCAGGAGGCGCTGGGCGTGCCGGCCGATACGCCGCAGCTGGGCTATGTGTTCGACGAGGACTGGGCCAACGACCACGCCGAGCTGGTCAAGGCGTTCGCCAAGGCATCGCGCGCCGCCAAGGAGATCATGGACACCAGCGACGAGGAGTGGGAGCGGCTGCGGCCCCTGACCAAGGCCGAGGACGACGCCACCCTCGATGCGCTCAAGCGCCGCTACCGTGAGGGCATCGTGCGCAGCTGGGGCGATCAGGAGCGTCAGGCGGCGGCAAAGCTGTATGCGGTGCTGGCAGAGCTCGGTGGCGAGGAGCTGGTGGGCAGCTCGCCGGTGCTGGTCGATGGCACATTCTGGTCCGGCGTCAACTATTAGGTCCGCTCGGCAGCGCGCCGCGCCCGCCACCGCAGCCGGCACCAGCCCGCCGCGGCCGGCGCTCGGTGAGGCATGGTCGCGCGCCTTGTTGCCCGCGCTCTCGATCCTGCTGCTGCTGGTCATCTGGCAGATCGCGGCATCGAACGCCGCCAACCCGAGGCTCATGCCGGCGCCGCTCAAGGTGTTCTCCGTCCTGGTTCAGGAGATCGTCCGGGGTGAGCTGCCCTACCATCTGGGCATCACCCTGCTGCGGGTTGTGGCGAGCTTCGCGCTCGCGATGTCGATCGGCATCGTGATCGGGTTCGTCATGGGACGCTCGCAGCTGATCGACCGGCTGGGCGGACCGTGGCTTTTGTTCTTCTTGAACCTACCCGCGCTGGTGGTGATCATCCTCGCCTACATCTGGATCGGCCTGGTCGAGTCGGCCGCCATTTTTGCCATTGCCCTGAACAAGATCCCCAACGTCGCGGTCACGATTTGCGAGGGTGCCCGGGCGCTCGATCCCGGACTCACCGAGATGGCCGAGGTCTTCCGCGTGCCGCGGCTGCGCGCCTTGCGGGAGATCGTGCTGCCCCAGCTCTACCCCTACCTCGCGGCGGCCGCCCGCTCCGGTCTCGCCTTGATCTGGAAGATCGCGCTGGTGGTCGAGCTGCTCGGTCGCTCGAACGGCGTCGGCTTCCAGCTCGGCGTCTACTTCCAGCTGTTCGACGTCGCCGGGATCCTCGCCTATGCCCTCGCCTTCATCGCGGTCGTCCAGATGATCGAGTGGCTCGTGCTGCAACCCCTGGAGCTTCGCCTCAACCAATGGCGGCGTTGATGCCAGGGCCGGCGCCCGGCTCGGCGGCGCTGCGAGTTGATATCCGCGAGAAGTGGTTCGCGCCGGTCGGCGATGCGCCGGCCAAGCGCGCGCTCGGCCAGGTCGCCTTCAGCGTGGCACCGGGCGACATGCTGGCGCTGATCGGGCCCTCGGGCTGTGGCAAGACCACGCTCTTGAACCTGATCGCCGGGCTCGACGGCGATTTCGGCGGCCGTATCGACTTCGCTCCCGGCTCGCGCCTGGCCTACGTCTTCCAGGAGCCACGCCTGCTGCCATGGCGGACCGTCGAGGACAATATCCGCTTGGTGCTCGATGGCGACCCGCAGGATCAGGCCCGGATCGAGCAGGTGCTGTCGCAGGTCGAGCTCGGCTCGGTCGCCAAGCTGTTCGCCTCGCGGCTCTCGCTCGGCATGGCGCGCCGGGTTTCGCTGGCACGCGCCTTCGTGATCGAGCCGGGCCTGCTGCTGCTCGACGAGCCCTTCGTCTCGCTCGACGAGCCGACCGCCAGGCGACTGCGCCTGCTGCTCAAAGGCCTGCTCGCGCTGCATCGCACCACGGCGATGCTGGTGACCCACGACCTGCGTGAGGCAATCATGCTCGCGCGCCGCCTGATCCTCTTGTCGGCGTCGCCTGGCCGGCTGGTCGGCGAGATCGAGGTGCCGCTGAGCGAGGCGGAACGCCGCGACGAGCAGACGATCGACGCGTTCCGGGCCGAGCTGCTGGCGCGCTCCGAGCTGGCCGAGCTGCGCTCGCTGGATGAGACGCCACCGGCGCCTGTGGACCTGGCGCGCCGGAGGTCGGGCACTTGAGTCCGCGGCCGCCGAAAACCCAACCCGAAGCGCAGACCGATGCGCAGGCGCTCGACGCGCTGGTGGTCGACCGGGTCTCGTTCGCCTATGGCCGGCGCGGTCAGCCGGCCTTGGACGAGGTCAGCTTTCGCGCGCCGGGCGGCCGCTTCACCGCCCTGCTCGGTCCCAATGGCGCCGGCAAGACGACCCTGATGTCGCTGGTCACCCGGCTGTTTCACAGTCGTGGCGGCAGCATCACGGTCAGCGGCTTCGATCTGCAACGCGCCAGCCGCGCTGCGCTGGCCGCCATGGGTGTGGTGTTCCAGCGGCCGACCCTCGATCTCGATCTGACCGTCGAGCAGAACCTTCGCTACGCGGCCAGCCTGCAAGGACTGAACGGCCGGCAGGCCAAGCTGCGGATCGCCGATGAGCTCGAGCGTCTCGGCATCGAGGACCGCCGGGGTGCTGCCGCGCGCACCTTGAGCGGCGGCCTCAGGCGGCGGGCCGAGCTTGCCCGCGCGCTGCTGCACGAGCCGCGCCTCCTGATCCTCGACGAGCCGACCGTGGGCCTCGACATCGACAGCCGGCGCGCGATCGTCGCGCACGTCCATGGGCTTTGCCGCGAGCGCGGCATTGCGGTCCTGTGGACCACCCACCTGATCGACGAGGTCTGGCAGGACGATCAGGTGGTGATTCTCGGCGCGGGACGGGTCCGCGCGATCGGCACGATCGAGCAGATTCTGGCCCAATCGGGCCGCGCCAACCTGGCGGATGCCTACCAGCAGCTGACCGCACCTGCGTCGACCAAGGCGGCGAAATCATGAACCTGGAGCCATGGCTGCTTTGCCTGCGCGGCATCTGCTGGCGCGAGTTCCTGCGCTTCCTGATGCAGCGCGGCCGCTTCTTCGCGGCGCTGGTGCGCCCGCTGGTCTGGCTGATGATCTTTGCGGCGGGCTTTCGCTCGGTGCTCGGCGTCTCGATCCAGCCGCCCTACCAGACCTACATCCTCTACGAGATCTACATCACGCCCGGCCTGTGCGGCATGATCCTCCTGTTCAGCGGCATGCAGGGTTCTCTCTCGATGGTCTACGACCAGGAGATGGGCTCGATGCGGGTCCTGCTGGTGAGCCCCCTGCCCCGCTGGTATCTCCTGGCCTGCAAGCTGTTGGCGATCGTGCTGGTGGCCTGCCTGCAGGTCTACGCGTTCCTGGCGATCGCCTGGCTGTTCGACATCCGCTCCCCGGCACTCGGCTACCTCACCGTGTTTCCGGCCCTGCTGCTCGCCGGCCTGATGCTGGGCGCGCTCGGCCTGCTGCTGTCCTCGTTCATTCGCCAGCTGGAGAATTTTGCCGGCGTCATGAACTTCATCATCTTCCCGATGTTCTTCGCCTCGTCGGCGCTCTACCCCTTGTGGCGGATGAAGGAGAGCAGCCTTTTGCTCTACCGGATCAGTGCGGCCAATCCGTTCAGCCAGGCGGTCGAGCTGATCCGTTTCGCGCTCTACGGCCAGCTGGAGCCGACGGCGTTCGCCTGCACGGTCGCCTGGACCGTCGGCTTCCTCCTGATCGCCATGTACGGCTACAACCCCGCGCGTGGTTTCATGGCCCGAACCGGCAAGGGCACCTAGGCACGCTCAGCGCGCAGCAGGCGCACGCCGAGATCGATCTGCGCGGCGCCGCTGAGCGATACGATCCGGCCAGCCTCGACCACGCCGTACGGCTCGACGGTGGCGTGCCCCATCAGCTCATCGCCACGGCGCACGGCGGCGGCGAATCCGATCACTGCGCCCTGACGGTGCCCGAGCAGCCATTTTCGCTCGGTCACCGTGACCCTTCGCGCGACATTCGCGTCATCGACCAGCACGGCGTTCTCGACGCCGAGCTCGACTGGCGTGCCGGCTTCGAGCCGCACCCAGAGGTCGGCGCGATCGAGCGGGGCGATCACGTCGAGTGCTATCGCCGCCGCCAGCTGGGCGAGCGGCCCGTGCGGGTGGATCGCGTTGTGCAGCACCGCCACGGCGCTGTCGCCATCCCGCCCGCGCAGCAGCGCGCGGCCGGTATCCGAGCGGCGCTCGACCAGCTCGGTATTGCCGGCAAAGATCCGGCCTTTGCTGTCGAGCGCGATGATCCCGGCATCGGCATCGGGATTACGCGCCAGCTCGCCCTGCGCCGCCTCGGGCGCCGGCTCGCCGCGCGCCATGCGCTCGAGCACCGCGCGATTGATCGGCACCCCCTCGTGATCGGCGTGTTGGGCAGGCGGTGGCCGCTTACCAGACCGACCCCTGCGCTGCCCGGCGTGAACTGACTGAGCGGTGCCGGCCGGTCCGGACCGCTCGAGATCACGGCAGCAAGCGGCGCCTCGGCATGGGCCGAGGGCGGCGCCACGCCGGTGGTCTCACCCGCGGTGAACAGCGTGATGGTGCCGCCACGCTGGGTTTCGGCACGCAGCAGCTGGCCGTCTGCCGTGATCGCAACGAAGCTCGCGAAACCGCCGATCGAGCCTCGCCCGACGCGCTCGACCGCCTGCAGCGCCCTGAAGGTCGCAAGCCCCGCCATAGGCCCGTGGACCGCAATGCCGATGGTCATGCCGCCACCAGATGGCTGGCCGCGACCTCGCGCAGCGGGCCACGCGGCATGTGCTCGAGATCGATCTTCGGCAGCTGCCCGCGCACCCGGGTCGGATCCGGAATCGGCACCGCGGCGAGCAGCGCCTTGGTATAGGGATGGCGCGGATCGTTCAGCACCGCCCGGCGCGGGCCCAGCTCGACGATCCGACCCGCCTGCATCACGGCCACGCGGTGGCTCATCTGCTCGACCACCGCCATGTCGTGGCTGATGAACAGATAGGCCAGCCCGAGCGTCTGCTGCAGCTCGAGCAGCAGCTCCAGCACCTGGGCCTGGACCGAGACGTCGAGCGCCGAGGTCGGCTCGTCGGCGACGATCAGCTTGGGGCCGACGCCGAGCGCGCGCGCAATGCAGATGCGCTGGCGCTGGCCGCCCGAGAACTCATGCGGGAAGCGGCGGATGTGATCGGCCTCGAGCCCGACGCGCCGGAACAGCTCGGCGACCCGGTCGTCCAGCTCGCTGCCGCTCGCGATGCCATGGATGACCATCGGCTCCGCGACCAGCCGGCCGGCGGAAAGGCGCGGGTTGAGCGAGGCGAACGGGTCCTGAAAGATCATCTGCATCTCGCGCCGGGCCCGGCGCAGACCCTGGCGACCGAGCTGGCGCAGATCACGGCCCTCGAGGCGGATCTCGCCCCGGTCGACCTCGAGCAGGCGCAGCACCGCGCGCCCGGTGGTCGATTTGCCCGAGCCGCTCTCGCCGACCAGCGCCAGGGTCTCGCCCGCCTGCAGCGCGAAGCTGACGTCCTGCATGGCCACGACGCCGAGCCCGCGCTTGCCGAACCAGCCGCGGCCGCCCGAGAAGCGTTTGTCCAGATCGCGGACCTCGAGCACGGTCTCCGCTCGCTCGGTCGGACGGGCCTCAGCCTCTGCGACCACGCGCGGCGGCGCATCCTGGCCCGCGAGGCTGCCGAGGATCGGCACCGCGGCGAGCAGCTGGCGCGTATACCCCTGCTCGGGGGCTGCGAAGATCTGCCGGACCGGCCGCTCCTCGACCTTGCGGCCGCGATGCATCACCACCACCCGGTCGGCCATCTCGGCGACCACGCCCATGTCGTGGGTGATCAGGATGATGCTGGCATCGAAGCGCGTCTTGAGCGCGCGCATCAGATCGAGGATCTGGGCCTGGACCGTGACGTCGAGCGCCGTGGTCGGCTCGTCCGCGATCAGCACGGCCGGGTCGGTGGCGAGCGCCATGGCGATCATCACGCGCTGGCGCATGCCGCCCGACAGCTCGTGCGGATATTGCCCGAGCCGCCGTTCGGGCTGGCCGAGACCGACCAGATCGAGCATCTCGATCGCACGCGCATCGGCGGCGCGCTGGCTCAGGCCTTTATGCTCGACCAGGCCCTCGGTCAGCTGCCGGCCGATCGTCAGGACCGGGTTGAGCGAGGTCATCGGCTCCTGAAAGATCATGGTGATGCGATCGCCGCGGATCTGCATCAGCTCCTGCTGCGACATCGCCAGGAGATCGCGCTCGTCGAACCAGGCCTGCCCGGCGGTGACCCGGCCAAAGGGCCGCGGCAGCAGTCCGAGCAGGGCCAGGCTGGACACGCTCTTGCCCGAGCCGCTCTCGCCGACGATCGCCAGCGTCTCGCCGCGATCGAGGTGGTAGGACAGATCCGAGACCACCGTGTTGGTGCGACCACCGCTCTCGAAGGCGACCGAAAGCCCCTCGACCCGCAGGATCGGCGCGCTCACGGCTCAGTCCCGCCGCTGCCGGGGATCGAGCACCTCGCGTACGCCGTCACCCAGGAGATTGAAACCCAAAACGGTGATCGCGATCGCGCAGCCCGGAAACATCATCATCCAGGGAGCGCGCGAGATCAGATCGCGGCTCGAGGCGAGCATGAAGCCCCACTCGGGCTCGGGCGGCTGCGCGCCGAGGCCAAGGAAGCTCAGGCCCGCCGCCGCCAGCACCGCGGTCGAGATGCCGAGCGTGCCGAACACGATCAGGGTCGGCACCACATTCGGCAGCAGATGGACGAAGATCAGGCGAAGATGCCCGGCGCCGGCCGAAAGTGCGGATTCGAAGTAGGGCTTGCTCTTCTCGACCAGCACCACGCTGTGGGTCAGCCGGGCGTAGAACGGGATCGAGGCGATGCCGACGGCAATCATCGCGTTGGTGAGGCCGATGCCGAGGATCGAGATGCAGGCGAGCGCGATCACGATCTCGGTGAACGAGAACAGCACGTCGACCCCGCGCATCAGCAGCCGCTCGGTCCAGCCGCCGGCATAGCCGCCGACCAGACCCAGCAGCAGCCCGCTGGTCAGCGAGATGCCCACGGCAATCAATCCGATCTGCAGGGTCAGTCGCGCGCCGTAGACGACACGGCTGAACAGGTCGCGGCCGAAATCGTCGGTGCCGAACAGGTACTGGGGAGACGGCGCCTGCAGGCGCGGGCCTGCACCCATCTGCAACGGATCGAACGGCGCGACCCAGGGCGCGAAGGCGGCACTGAACACCAGCACGAAGACGATCGCGAGACCCGCAACGCCGCTCGGGCTGCGCAGCAGGCTGAGCCAGAAGCCTTGCCTCCGGTCCGTGGCCGCCGTCGCGTCGGAGAAGTCGACCGAGGTCGCCATCAGCCGTACCGGATCCGCGGGTCGAGCAGCGCGTAGAGCAGGTCGATCACCACCGAGACCAGCACCACGATGGTCGCGAAAAACAGGATGAAGCCCTGGATCAGCGGGTAGTCGCGCGCGAACACCGCCTCGATCGCAAGCCGCCCGACGCCGTTCCAGGCGAACACGTTCTCGACCACGATCGCACCACCCATCATGTAGGCGAACTGCAGGCCCATCATGCTGACGATCGGCACCAGGCCCGCCCGCAGCGCATGGCGATAGAGCACGATGGTCTTGGGCAGGCCCTTGGCCCAGGCGGTGCGCACGAAGTCCTGGTCGAAGATGTCGATCATGGCCGAGCGGGTCAGGCGCGCCAGCACCGCGGCGTTGGCGATGCCGAGCGTCAGGGCGGGCAGCACCAGGCTGCGCAGATCGGAGCCCGCGACCGGCAGCCAGCCGAGCTTGAGCGCGAAGAAGAACAGGAGGATCAGGCCGAGCCAGAAGTGCGGGATCGAGACCCCGGCCACGGCCACCACCATCGCGCCGACGTCGACCAGCGTGCCGCGCCGATAGGCCGCCAGGAAGCCGAGGCTGAGGCCGACTACCATGGCGATCACGAGGCTGGTCGTGGCCAGCATCAGGGTCGGCGGAAAGCGGGTCAGCAGAATGTCCAGGACCGGCTGGTCCCCGACGATCGAGCGGCCGAGATCGCCCCGAAGCAGCCGCCCCATATACATGCCGTACTGAATGTAGATCGGCTGATCGAGGCCGAGATTGGACCGGATCGCCTCGATCTGCTCGGGCGAGGTCTGGAACTTGGCGTACATGATGCGCACCGGGTCGCCCGGCACCGCGTGCACCAAGAGGGTGACGGCCACGGTCGCGACCCAGATCGTGATCGCGGCCGCGGTGATCCGCTGCAGAAGATATCGGCTCATCGTCGCTCGCACGCGCCGACAGCGCCCATTGCTGGGCCTGCCGGCGCGTCATGCCATGCGCTACTTGACGACGACGTCGTTGAACATCGGGTGCAGGAAGGCGCCGACCTTGAAGCCTTCGACCTCGGGCCGGACCGCGAACACCCACTCCCAGCCCGGCGTGTACAGCCCGATGTGGGCGGCGTTCTCCATCAGGTATTGGATCACGTCGTGCACGGCCTCCAGCCGCGCGTCCGGCTCGATCGTGGTGCGGGTCTTCTCGAGCATCGCATCGAGCTCAGGCGTCTGAAAGCCGGAATAGGCGCCGGGCGAGTGCCAGAGCTGGTAGAGGATGTCGGGGTCGTACCAGGACCAGGTCATCATGTCGAAGGTGCCGGGCCCGCCTTCGGTCTTCTCGTTCTCGGCTTTGACCTTCCCGTTCATGGTGCCGATGTCCATGATCTCGATGTTGGCCTTGATGCCGACCTGGGCCAGCTGGTTCTGGAAGATCTCGGCGAGCTTGTGGCGATTGCCGCCGGTCCAGACGAACATGGTGGTCTCGAGCGGGTTGTCCGGGCCGTAGCCGAGCTCGGCCAGCAGCGCCTTGGCCTTCTCGGGATCGTAGGGATAGCCGAACTGCTTGCAGAACTCCTGGTCGTTGCCGAACACGCCGCGCGCGATCGGACACCATTCGCGCTGGTTGAGCCCGCCATAGATGATGTCGATCGCCATCTCCGGGTCGGTCGCATAGGCGACCGCCTGACGGGCGCGAATGTCGTTGAACGGCGGCCGGCTGACGGTGAACTCCCAGAACACGTTCTGGCCTGTGTTGTCGGCCACCACCAGGTCCAGCAGGCCCTCGTCCTTGATCGCCTGCACGTCGTCAAACGGCGGCTCGGCGATCTGCACCTCGCCGGTGCTGAGGCCGGCCAGGCGGGTCTGTGCCTCGGGCACGGTCTTGATGATCAGCCTGTCGAGATGGGGCGGGCCCATGTTCAGGGCGGGCTTGCCGAAGTTCTTGTAATCCGGGTTCTTCTCGAGAACCACCACGTCGCCCTTGACCCACTGGACCAGCTTGAACGGGCCGGCGCCGATCGCGACCTTGCTGCCGAACGCGTCGCTCTTGTTGGCATCGCTGTCGCACACGATGCTGGAGAAGCTGTCGGCCAGGAACGGGATGAAGGCGCCGAACCGGCTCGACATGGTGAACTTGACGGTCAGCGGGTCGATCACCTCGACCGACTCGATCGGCCCCCAGCTGGTCTTGGTCAGGCTCGGATGGTCGCCGAACGCGCGATCGACGGTGAACTTGACGTCGTTGGCGTCGAACGGCGTACCGTCGTGGCACAGCACGCCATCCTGCAGCTGGAAGGTATATTCGAGGCCATCTTCGCTGACTTCCCAGGACTTGGCGAAATGAGGCTGCGGCACGCCGTTCTCGTCGAACGCCAGCATGGTGTCGTAGATCTGGTCCCAGACCTGCATCGAGAGCGTGCTGGTCGCGCGATGCGGATCGAGCGAATCGATGTCGCCATAGCGGGCCCAGACCAGCTCGCTGGCCGCGACCGGGGCCGCGACCGCAAAGGTCGTTCCCATACAGGCTGCGGCCCAGGTTGCGGCGATGACCGATGTCCGTGGCAGCAAACGAGATATCGACATCCGGCGACCTCCATTTTTGGTGGTTGTTCACGCCGCATCCGATGGCGTGCAGATGCGAAGGAGGCTGCAACAGGCCGTCAGGAGGCGTCAATAAAATTTCGTTTTTGAAATCATTATTTTCATTGATGACTGTTTTGAGATCGTCTCGGCGACGTCGCTACGCATCGATGAAACATCAGATCTCCGACGCCACCAGCTCGCCCCACTCCTCGTGAATGTTGTCGATCACACGCAGGCGCTCGATCGCGCTCTCGCCGAGCCGGGCGGCCAGGGCAGAGCACAGATAGGTCAGGAGGCTGACCGGCGCGGTCATCGAATCGAACACGCTGGCACTCATGGTGCGGCAACGCAGGGTGACGCCGGCACCGGGATCCTTCAGTCCGCCGGCCTGATCGGTGACGAACACCAGCCCGGCACCGCCGCGCACCGCGGAATGCACGAGGTTCCGGAGCGAGCGCGTGCGACGGCCGAGGCCGAAGGCGAGCATGGTATCGCTCGACGAGATCGAGGCGAACTCCTCGGGCACCGAGAAGCCGCCGATCGGGATCATCCGGATGTCCGGGCGCACGCGAATCAGCAGCGCGCGGGCGAAATGCGCGAGCGGATAGTTGTCACCGAAGCCGACCACCCAGAGCTTGTCGGCGCGGGCCAGCATGCGGATCGCACGGTTCAGCTCGTCGGAGTGTTGCTGCTCGATGGTGCGTACCAGGTTCTGCACATCGGCCTGCAGCTGCCGGCTCAGGTCGACGTGCTGTCCGGGCAGCGCACGCATGCGGGCGCCATAGGTCGCGGGCGGCGGCTCGATGCCGTATTCGCGCGCACCGCGCTGGGCGACCTTGAAGCTGGCGTAGCCGAGCCGCTTGAAGAAGCGGGCGGCGGTTGCCTTGGAGACGGCGGCGCGCGCCGCCAACTCCGTCGCCGACTGGTCGACGATGGCCGTCGGGTGCTCGAGCAGCAGATCGGCCAGGCGGCGCTCGCCCCGCGGCATGTCGTCATAGGCTTCGAGGATTCGTTGCGGCAGCAGGTCCGGCCGATCCATAGGAGGTTCCGCACGTTGCTTCTCGTTTCTCTTATGAAACAGAAAGCTACGCGCGCGGTGCCATTTCCGTCAAACGCCTTGACGGCGCCTGTGGCTCAGACACCCGGCAGGATGCGCTCGCCACGCTCCAGCAGCAGCGGCACCACCAGATCCTCCTCGTCGTCGAGATGCTGGATCAGGTCGCGCCCGAGCAGGGTCTGGCTGTCATGGAACCGAGCCAGCCCGGTCCGGGCATCGGCCACGCGCTCGCGGCCGAGCACGGCGTTCGCCCGCAGGGCGATCCGGCCGATCGCCGCATGTAGCGCTTCATGGTCGCGCTCGAGCAGCGCGAAGCCGGCCACGAGGCGAGGCTCGACCCGCCGGAACACAGGAAAGCAATAAGCATCCTCAACCTGGTGGTGCTCCTCGAGCTGACCGAGGAACGCTCGAAGATAACGCGCAAGCCAGGGCCTGAAGGCGGATCGTCCGGCGCGGCCTGCAGCGCCGCCTCGGTGCCGTCCCGGATGATCGCATCGAGCTGCCGGAACATGGCGTGGCGCTGCAGCCAGAACCGGGCCGTGTGGCCGAGATCGGCGCGCTCGAGCCAGGTCGCGCGTGGGTGGAGGCGCGCCAGCACCCGAAGCTCCTCGCCGAGCCTGGTGCGACCGTCGTGCGACCCCTCTCGACCGGTGACGCTGTCTGGGTCCCCGCCGCTCAATAGGGCTGCTTTGGCGAGCGGTCCTCAGACAGGCTCTGCCGATGGCGACGGATCAGGTTCTCGATCGCATCGGCAAGATGCGCCTCGGCAATGTGCGGATCGTCGCGCTCAATGCGCAGCCGGTGCGCTTCCATCAGCACGTCGACATGGGCGAGGCCCACCGGTGGCTCGAACCGGTAGCACGACAGCTCGATCAGCAACCCGAGCGGATCGCGGAAATAGATCGAATCCATGAAGCCACGATCCTTGACCTTGCTATGGTCGATGCCGCGCTCGTCGAGCCGCGCCACCGCCTGCCGCAGGGTCCCAGCCGAGACCGCAAAGGCGAGGTGGTGCACCGCACCGATCTCGTTCGGCGTCGCCCCGTCGTCAGGCTTGCGGCCCTCGTCGGTGAACACGGTGATCAGCCGGCCGTCGCCCGGATCGAAATACAGGTGGTTCTGCTCCGGCACGTCGAGATTGGGCTGCTCGAACACGAACGGCATGCCGAGCACGCCTTCCCAGAAGTCGATCGAGGTTGCGCGGTCGGCGCCGACCAGCGTGATGTGGTGCACTCCCTGGGTCTGCAGCTTCTGCATCAGTCTCTCCGCCGCTGCGACGGCCAAGCCGGAACCGTGGTCCAAGAACCTGCGTTCCATTCTACGCGCTACACGGGGCATGACGCCAGCGCGCCCCCTTGTCGCACCATCACAGGAGGAGCAGACGTCCCAATTCGGGCATCCTCTTCGGCGCCGAATGCTCTATGCTGCCCTGAAGCCGACCTCCCATCTTCGCCGGAGTGATTCCGATGAAAGCAACCGCGAAGCTTCACGAGCTGGGTCAGAGCCTCTGGCTCGACAACATCACCCGCGACATGCTCGACGATGGCACGCTCAAGCGTTACATCGACGAGCTGTCGATCACCGGGCTGACCTCCAACCCGACCATCTTCGACCACGCCATCAGCAAGAGCAGCAGCTATGACGGCGCGATCAGGAGCAAGCTCGGCCAGGCGAAGTCGACCGAGGACCTGTTCTTCGAACTGGCGATCGAGGACCTGACGCGCGCGGCCGACCTGTTCCGGCCGATCCACGACCGGACCAACGGGGTCGACGGCTGGGTATCGCTCGAGGTGTCTCCTCTCCTGGCCTACGACACGAAGAGCACGTTGGCCATGGCGAAGGACCTGCACGGGCGGGCGGGCAGGCCGAACCTCCTGATCAAGATCCCCGGCACCAAGGAAGGCCTGCCGGCGATCGAGGAAGCGATCTTCGCCGGCATCCCGATCAACGTGACCCTGCTGTTCTCGCGCGAGCACTACGTCGCGGCGGCGCAGGCTTATCACCGCGGCATCGAGCGGCGGATCGAGGCCGGGCTCGACCCCTATGTCGGCTCGGTCGCCTCGATCTTCATCAGCCGCTGGGACGTGGCGGTCAAGGACGAGGTGCCGGAAGCGCTGCACGACAAGCTCGGCATTGCGATCGCGACGCGCGCCTACAAGGCGTACCACGAGCTGCTCGACTCGCCGGCCTGGCAACGCAGCTACAATGTTGGCGCCCGTCCGCAGCGGCTGCTCTGGGCGAGCACCGGCACCAAGGACCCGAAGGCCTCCGACATCCTGTACATCAAGGCGCTCGCTTCGCCGTTCACGGTCAACACCATGCCCGAAGGCACGCTGAAGGCGTTCGGCGATCACGGCGAGGTCGGCGACATGATGCCGCCGGATGGCGGTGACTGCGAGCAGGTGCTGGCGGCATTCGCCAAGGCCGGCGTCGACGTCGACGCGCTCGCGGCCCGGCTGCAGGACGAAGGCGCGAAGTCGTTCGTCAAGTCCTGGAACGAGCTGATCGCCAGCATGGAGTCCAAGAGCTCGGAGATCAAGAAGGCCAGCTGAGCCAGGCCACACAGCTGTAGCGGCGGGGCTCGCCCGCCCCGCAACTGCAGCCATTTCCTCCTACCGCGTCGCGAGCCCGGAGAAATCGAGCTCGAAGGCATCCGTGATGCGAGGCGCGGCGTCGTCGTGCATCGGTACGGCAAGACCTGTCTCGTACCCCCAGGTCAGCTGCGGCAGGTGCCGCATCGCAATGGCGAACCGAATCGGCTGGTCGGGGATCGAGCTGGTTTTCCAGATTCCCTGGGCGTGAACCTGCGCGCTGTACTCCGACAGATGCGGGAGCCGTCGCACATCGGACTCGGAAACGCCCTGTGTGCCATCCCAGGGCAGGCCCTGCCAGAAACGCCACCCCATCTTGTTGCCGCTGCCCGTCTCCACGATGTTCCACTCGCTGATGGTGTAGGATCGTCCCGTCTGGTAGGTCCAGGTGCGGCTCACGCCAGCCGACTTGTAGCCGACGTTGAACGACATGGTGTCGGTGGTGGTCTCGGTCTTGGTGACCTGCTGGTTGACGGTCTCCGGCCGGCTCTGCTGCCAGGCGATCTCGCTCACCGGCCGGTCGGGCGTCACCTCGATGCTGAACAGCGCCTGATAGAGCCCGAAATAGGGGCCTTTGCCGGACCTCGGATTGGCAAGGGCGCCAGGCGAGAAGCGCGCGTCGATGCGCAGCAGGATGTGCAGGAACTGGTGGCCAGGATCGGCATTGTCGACGAATACCCATGGCTCCAGGTTCAGATCGACCGTGAACGTCTGGTGATCCTTGTGAAAATCCGGTGTCCGCAGCTTCACCTTGGTCGCGAACGAGCGCGGCTGGAGCGGGTACTGCCGCCAGATGAGGTCATCCGGCATCTCCTGGTCCGCAACGTTCTGAAGAACGGCTTTCTCGGTCAATGCACCACCTCCAAAGACCCTGCCATGAGCAACGAGCCAGCCACGGCAATAGGCACGCGGCGGCCAGCCCCGACCATCAGGGCTGTGTGTAGAGCAGGTCGGCGACAGGCTGAACCCCCAAACCGTGGCCGCGCCCGAATCGCGCGGCGGTTGATGATCGACAAGGCGCTCGATTGATGGCACAAAAGTTGCCTTCCCTGCCCACGAGACGCGGTCGAAGGTTGAGAGCGCGCCGGGCCACAAAACGCACCAGGAGAACGACGATGAGAGGGCAATGGCATCCGAGCCGGATTCGCTCACGGCGCGACTTTCTTCGCACTTCGGCGAGCGCTGCAGCGCTTGCCGGGGTTGCCGGGCTCGGCCTGCCGCGGCTCGGCCTGGCCGACGAGGGCCCCTGGTCGGTCCGTCCCGACAGCGAGGTCGACCGGCTCAACTTCGTCGTCTGGACCTATGGCGACATCTACAGCAAGATCTCGGCGCAATTCGAGCAGGACTGGGGCATCCCGGTCGATTCCACCATCTCGTCGTTCAACGATCACCCGACCAAGCTGGTGACCATGTTCGCCGGCGGCGAGGACATCGACGTCTCGCAGTCCTCGCCGTTCTCGTTCCCCAATTTCATCGATCAGGGCTTGGTCGAGCCGCTCGACGGCCTGCCGGGGATCGAGGACTACGTCAACGACTTCACGCCGTTCACCAAGCAGGTCGCGACCTATGATGGTCAGACCATGGGCCTGCCCTATTTCTCCGCGATCTGGGTCTGGAACTATTACGAGGACCTGATGGAGAAAGCCGGTATCGACCAGCCGTTCACCAGCTACGACGAGCTGATCGAGCATTGCGTCAAGGCCAAGAAGGACGGAGTCTCCCAGTACCCGATCCTGTGGGTCGCCGGCGTCGGCCTCGAGCAGCTGCCGGGCACCTGGTACAGCCTGACCTGGAACCAGGGCGGCACGTTCTTCGACAAGGATGGCGAGCACCAACTGGGCGACGGCTCGATCGCGCGTGAGACCCTTAAATGGTGGGCCAACACCTTCGAGCAGGGCCTGGATATCGCCGACCCCGAATCGCTCAAGGTTCAGTTCACCACCTCGGCCAAGGCGTTCAGCGCCGGCAACAACATCTATCGTGGCCCGAACCACCATTACGGCCTGAACATTGTCAACGATCCGGCCCAGTCGCCGATCGCCGGCAAGGTCAAGGTGCACGGCTTTCCGGGCGATGGCCGCACGATCGGGGTGACCCACGTCTACTTCCTCTCGACCGCGAACCGCGATCCGGAATGGGCCTGGAAGCTCCTGCAATATCTCGGCGGCCGGACCAAGGACGGCGAATACACCCAGGCGAACAACCTCGCGCGCGACGCCATGCTCGGCAGCGGCTACCAGTCGGTGATGGAGAGCGAGGCCGTCACCGAAGGCTGGAAGCCCTGGGGCGATCCGCAAAAGATCCTCGAGATGTGGAACAAGGCATCCTACATCGGCGAGCCGGTCTCCTCGGTCTACCAGCCGTGGCACTTCCCCTGGACCGATCAGCTCAACATCGAGGTGCAAAAGTGCCTGACCGGCCAGATCACCGCCGATGAGTGCTGCGACAACCTGATCGAGGGCATCGACAAAGCCAAGCGTGCGTAGCGCTCGCGGCGAAAGGGGCATGGTCGGCGGCCCAGGTCTCGCCGCTGACCACCCCCCGATGCGGGACGACGCGTGGTGGTGAGCAACAAGGCCTCTCTCGCCGGGCCAGGGTCGGTCGCGGTGCGAGAGCGCACGGGGGGCGAGCTGTCCCGCGGCTGGCTCGCCCTCCTGATGAACACGCCATCGTTGCTGATGATGGCGCTGGTGCTCGCCTATCCGATCTACTACGCGGGCTATCTGTCCTTCCACAAGGTCGGGATCGGCCAGCTCAGGAAGGGCGAGTTTCCGTTCAACGGCCTCGACAACTACCTGCGCCTGTTCGACGATCAGCTGTTCACCCTGGCGCTCACCAACACCTTCATCTTTACCGCGATCACGGTCACGGCCGAGGTCGTGCTGGCGGTCGCGATCGCGCTCTTGATCAACCAGCAGGGGATCTGGACGTCACGGCTCACCCGGTTCCTGATCCTCCTGCCCTACGCGATCCCACCGATCGCGAACGGTCTGATCTGGTCGTTCATGTACAGCTTCGAGTTCGGTTTCCTGAACCGCATCCTGTTCAGCCTCGGCATCATCCACCAGCCGATCAACTGGGCGGGCAATCCGAGCACCGCGCTCTACGCGGTCGCCGTGCCCTATATCTGGCGCACCCTGCCGTTCGCGATCCTGCTGGTGCATGCGGCGCTGCAGGGTATCGACAAGGGCCTGTATGAGGCGGCCGCGGTCGACGGCGCGAGCGCCTGGCAGCGCTTTTGCCACATCACCCTGCCGCTGCTGCGGCCGATCATCGTGGTCATCCTGGTGCTCAGGACCTCGTTCGCCTTCGCGGTGTTCGAGGAGATCCTGGCGATCACCCAGGGCGGGCCTGGCGATGCCACCTGGGTGGCGGCCTGGTACAGCTACAAGACGTCGTTCGCACCGCCCTTCAACATCGGCATGGGCTCGGCCTCGGCCTATGTCCTGGCGCTGATCGTCGGCCTGTTCGCGATCGTCTATGTGCGCTTCATCTATCGTCGGATCACCTGATGCTGCAGACCTCGCCGATCGCGCGCATCTTCCTGCATCTCGCCAATCTCGCGGCGATCGCCTTCTTTCTGCTGCCGCTGTTCGCGGTGATCATCGGCGCGATCCAGTCCGAAAAATCGCTGCAGGCCGACACCCGCGCCGTGTTTCCGCCCGAATACACGCTCGACAATTTTCTGGTGATCCTGTCCGGCGGCGCCCAGAAGGGCGCGATCTTCGAGCAGGTCACCTATCTGCCCGACAACATCAAGCAGTTCTACCGCGCGTTCCTGAACAGCACCGTGGTGGCGCTGAGCGTGACCGCGCTCACGCTGGCCTTCGGGTCGATGTCGGCCTATACGGTCGCGCGGCTGCGCTTTCGCTGGCTGATCGGGTTCATGCAGGCCAACGTCGTCGCGCGCTTCGTGCCGATCATCGTCCTGATGATCCCGCTCTATGTGACGTTCCGCTTCACCGGGCTTCTGAACTCGCTGACCGGCGTGATCATTGCGCTGACCGGGTTCCTGCTGCCCTACGCGATCCTGATCCTGGCGCCCTATTTCGACAGCATCCCGAGCGATCTCGAGGACGCCGCGCGGATCGACGGCTGCACCCGGTTCACCGCCTTTTTGCGCATCACCCTGCCCCTGTCGACGCCAGGGCTTGCCGCCTGTGGCGTGATCATGTTCATCATCTCGTGGCACGAGCTGCTGATCCCGCTGATCCTGAACTCCAAGACCGAGTTCATGACCCTGCCGGTGGTGATCGCGAGCCTGGTGGGCGACGTGCACGTGTTCTTCAACCTGATGATGGCGATTTGCCTTTTGGCGCTGCTGCCCTCGGTGATCCTGGTCCTGATGCTGCAAAAATTCGTGGTCCAGGGCCTCTCGGTCGGCGCCATCAAGGGATAATTGCTGGTCACTCCGGCAGCCAAAGAACGGCGCCGGGGTGGGGGAATTACCCGGCATTCGGTAGCAAACACACCAAGCCGCCGATTGCCCGAGGAGCCTGGGCTGTGACTTAGGCTTGCAGCGGGAACCCAAAAAATTTTGGCGCCGCTTCCCACGCCCAGCACGGCGGCACGTCCGGCAGCTCGTACTCGCCGCCGTCCTCGCTCCCTCGACCGCACCGAAGATCACGAGCTGGTTGAAGTCGCGCGGCTCGATCGCGAGCACCATCACGACGCGGCCGGCATCGTCCCGTCCTACCACGTCGCCAGCCTCAAGGATGTTGTGGAGGAGTTCATCGGATTGTTTCATCGCCCGCGCCGTTCGTTGGTTGCGTCCCGGCGCTACCTTGGCGTGGGGATGGTTAAGAGAGGGTGAATGTCGGATTTAGGCTTGGCGACAGGAGCACGCGCGGGGCATTGTTGGCCATCATGAAGCTCATTCTTGGCCGTATCGTCAGCGCGCTTTTTGTGGCCGGAGGCTGGCTCCTCACTGGAGCCAGGGCAGTGCTTGATCTCATTGGATATTCGACAGCCCCCAAGATCTCGGCGCGGCAAAAACGCGTCTCGATCAATTTCTTGATTGGCTTCTAACCGTGCCATGGTGGGCACCCCTTGGTGTTGCCACAATCTTAACCTTATGGTTGATGTGGCTTTCGTGGCCTCGTCAGCAAAGGACGATAGGTAGTGGCATTCGATCTGAGGCTGATCCAACGTCCAGTTTACTTATCGAGCCTGCATCGCACGCAGTTCAAACGACAGTGCAAGATCCTATGGATGCTCTATACGGCGATGCTCACGAACGCTTGGAACTATTCATATTAGATTATGTTCTACCTGCATGCTCCGCACAGATAGTGTTGCAAACAACGATTCTAAAAGAAATGTGCGACGTAAGCATTGTGCAGCATTTCGCAGAACAAGGGTTGCTACATGATCACATGCACTGGACATTCTGTCAAAAATATGAGAAGCTATCTAAATTACACGATAGCCCAAAACCCATTATGACCATACGCGAAATGATTGATTGTGTCTGCGATCTAGAAAATGGAAGCTACAAAGAGTTTGTTGGTCAAGGTAGTGAGTTGGACAAGGCATTGGAGACAACGGAAGCTAGCAGAAATATTATACGTGGTCTTTGGAATGATTGGGGCGCAAACATAATTTTTTGATTGAGGCGTTTGATATTCTTAAGCGAGAATCGAGATACGGGGCGCCATTGTATCGTCCGCAAAGGCCCAGCCGATGGGGCGGGCGGATAACCCTAGAATTGTGAACGTTCATACCGGAATATGCCATCTTGCTAATGACATCGCCCCTGCGATAGCATGAAGCTGTCGCCATGACGACAATGACATTCGACCCCCCGCTTGATCCAGGCATCCTAAGGACCGTCGAGGTCTTGCGAGAGGCTGGCGTTGAGACTTTCGTATTGTGCGAGGGCGGCTCCGGGCACGCATACCCGGAGCCGACCGTAAGGTTTCACGGCGGAAGGCCGGAAGGCTACAAGGCGCTAGCAGCCGCGATGCATGCCGGCTTGCCCGTTGCCGAGTTGCGCCGCGTCTGGCCTATCTTGGATGGCGAGCCGACCGGCCCTTACTGGGAACTGACGTTTGTTCGGGCGCGCTAGCGCCCTTGACGGTTCAGATCCGCACACTCCTTGCAGAGCGGCTTACCGCCATCACCCTGCCGTAGGTTCTCGTCCTCGATGTTGTTGCCTGTGTTGCACTCGGTGTTGTTGTGGTGCACGTCCGCTTTGATCGAGTGCCAAGGCGACTTTCTAGGCATAGCTATACTCCCCAACTGAAAATGGATGATGGTATCAGGATATCACAATCTCAACGCGAAGAAAGGCACTCCTGATCACGCCAACGTATTGAGCAACGGTACTTGCATGTAGCTACGTGGGTCACTACATGACGCTATGAGGTTCGAGTGGGACGAGCGTAAGCGACGGACCAACCTGGCCAAGCACGGCCTCGATTTCCTCGATGCCGAGTTGGTGTTCGACGGGCCGGCCCACAGCTACCGATCGCCGCGTGGGGGCGAAGAACGATGGGTTACCGTGGGATTACTCGAAGGCCATGAGGTCGCAGTGGTCTGGGTCCAGCGCGGAGACGCCATCAGAATCATCTCATTCCGGAGGGCGAGGCATGAGGAGAGACGGCAATATCGTCAGCTACACGGCTGAAGAACTGAAGGAAATGCGCGCGCGAGGTGAGAGCAAGACCGACTGGGCGCGGGTCGACGCCATGACCGAGGCTGAGCTCGAGGCGGCGATCGCCAGCGATCCCGACTGGGCCGACATCCCGCGCGACTGGTACAAGCATGCCACGCCCTACTACCCCAAAGAGCACAAGCGCCAGATCACGCTGCGCATCGATCCCGACATCCTGGACTGGTTCAAGCGCCAGGGGCGTGGCTATCAGACGCGGATCAACGCGGCGCTGCGCGCGTTCGTCGAGGCGCACGAGCGGAAGTAGCCGCGGGTCCAGGCCACGTCCGCGCGCCCTTGGCTTTTCCTCCCACACGCGACGGGCTACGCTCGGTCGGGAGGGTGCACCGGCTCGCCTGGTCGAGGCCACGAGCATCAAGTCGGAATGAGGCATGTACGAGATCGACCCCCGCCGGCTCGACCTGGCCGAGGAATTCAGGGCCAATCCCTATGGCGAGCACAGCCCGGACCTGCAGTATCTGCTCAACGTGATGCGCAAGCCGGGCGACCAGCCGTTCCATCAGCTGGTCATGACCGAGCCGTTCCGGCGCTGGACGCTGGCGCTGCAGGATGCCGCCAATCCCGGCCCGCCGCGCCTCACCAACATGGTGTTCGACAAGCTTGAGGACGCCGAGTGGCAGGTGTTCAAGCTGCGCTGGAAGGCGCTGACCGGCGAGGACCTGCTGATCGATTGAGGCGCAACGCGCGTCCAACCAAACACGACGACAGAGCGGACCCAGATGACCACGATCCTAGCCTATTGCGATCCGATCAGCGCGGCACCCGGCGATGCCGTGCGCTTCATGGTGAGCTGCGAGGGCTGCACGGAGTACCAGGCCAAGATCGTGCGCCTGATCAACCCCGAAGCCGAGCCCGAGGCGACGCCGTTCCGGGTCGAGCCGGTGACCACGCCCGCCACCCGCAACTACCCTGCGCGCAGCCAGAAACTCGAGCCAGGCTCTTACGGCATCGTCGATTCCCACCCTGCAATCGACCGGCCCGCAAGCTGGACGCTTCGCGTGTTCGTGTGGCCGACCACGCCCGGCCGGCGGCGGCAGGCGCTGCTCGGCGCCTGGTCCGAGCCCGAGCAGCGTGGCTTCGGCCTGTTCCTCGACGAGCGCGGCGCGCCCGAGGCGCGGATCGGCGATGGTGCGGGCGGCGTCGCCCGCCTGTCGACCGCAACGCCCCTGCTCGAGCGCTGCTGGTATCTCGTGACCGCGCGCTTCGATGCCGCAAGCGGCCAGCTGGAGCTTTCCCAGGCGCCGGTCAGCCAAAAGACCTTTCATCGCGACGATGCCTGCGCGGTGTCGGACGGCACCACGGTCCGGCCCGCCTGCACGGGTCTGCCGTTCCTATTCGCGGCCTGGTACGAGGGCCCGTCCGATGCCCCCGGCCCCGATCGGCCTGTGAGAGCGGGTGGCCACTTCAACGGCAAGCTCGACCGCCCTCGCCTCGCCCGCCGTGCGCTCGACCCGGCCGAGATTGCAGCACTCGGTGCCGACGACCTGCCCGACCGCCTGATCACCTCGGTGGTCGCCGCCTGGGATTTTTCCGCCGACATCCCGGGCGAGACCCTCGTGGACATTTCACCCAACCGCATGCACGGCCGCACCGTCAACCTGCCGGCGCGCGCCATGACCGGTCACAACTGGACCGGCGAGGTCATGGACTGGACCGAGGCGCCAGGCCAGTACGGCGCGATCCACTTTCACGACGACGACCTGGTCGATGCCGGCTGGCAGCAGGATTTTTCGTTCGAGGTGCCGCAGGACCTGCGGTCGGGCGTCTATGCCGCGCGCCTTAGCGCCAACGAGGCCGAGTTCTGGGTGCCGTTCTTCGTCCGCCCGCCCAAAGGGCACGCGCGTGGAAAAATCGCGTTCCTCGCCTCGACCGCGACCTACATCGTCTACATGAACAATCGCGGCCGGTTCGTCTCGCTCGCGACCGAGCTCTATCACGGCCGCCTGACGGTCATGGACGCGATCGACCGACTGCTGTTCGAGCATCCCGGCATCGGGCTCTCGACCTACGATCGGCATTCCGACGGCAGCGGCGTCTGCTACTCCTCGCGCCACCGGCCCGTGACCAATTGCCGGCCGACCGGGCGCCATTGGAACTTCAACCTCGACCTGTTCATCATCGACTGGCTCGAGCATCTGGGCGTCGACTACGACGTGATCACCGAGGAGGACCTGCACGAGGAGGGGCTGGACCTGCTGCGCCCCTACAACGTGGTCCTGACCGGCTCGCATCCCGAATACGATTCGCTGGCGATGCTCGATGCGCTCGACGCCTACCTGCGCCAGGGCGGCCGGCTGATGTATATGGGCGGCAACGGCTTCTATTGGCGGATCGCCCATCATCCGGCCCGGCGCGGCGTGATCGAGGTGCGGCGTGCCGAGGGCGGGGTGCGCGCCTGGGACGCCCTGCCTGGCGAGTACTACCACAGCTTCACGGGCGAGTATGGCGGGCTATGGCGCCGCCAGGGCCGCGCGCCGCAAAAGCTCGCGGGCGTCGGCTTCATCAGCCAGGGTTTTGACAAGTGCTCCTACTACCGGCGCACCCCAGAGAGCCGTGATCGGCGCGTGGCCTTCATGTTCGAGGGGATCGACGATGAGCTCCTGGGCGATTTCGGCGTGCTCCAGGGCGGCACCGCCGGCCTCGAGATCGACTGCGTCGATCCGGCGCTCGGCACGCCGTCGCACGCCTTGGTGGTCGCACGCTCGGAAAATCACTCCAACACCTACGAGCTGGTCGCCGAGGAGGTCCGCATCCCGCACGGCTCGAGCGATGCCGTGCTGAACGAGGACATCCATGCCGACATCACCTTCTTCGAGACGCAGGAAGGCGGTGCGGTGTTCTCGACCGGCTCGATCGCCTATGCCGGCAGCCTGTCCTGGAACGGCTTCGACAACAACATCGCGCGCCTGACCACGAATGTGCTGCGCCGGTTCGCCGACGAGACGCCGTTCGGTCTGCCTTGAAGCCTCAGATCGAGCGCGCGAGCAGCGCGATCGACAGGGCGATCAGCAGCAACAGGGCAAGCTTTCGCGACGTCTCGGGCGTGGCGCCGACGAACTGGCGATGGCCGGCGGCGACACCGACCATCAGGACCGGCAGGAAGACGGCGGTGCGCCACAGGATCTCGGTGCTGACCAGTCCCTGCACGGCGAACATGCCGGTGCCGATCGAATCGGTGCCCAAGAGATAGGTCACCATCGAGGCCCGGCCGACCGCCACGCCGAGCGGTGTCGCGAAATAGAACAGGATCACCGGCGGCCCGACGATCGCCATGCTGCCGTTCAGGAAGCCTGCCGCCAGGCCGACGCCGACCGTCGAGACCTTGCCGGGTGCCTTCTTGAGCGCGAAGCCGCGCCAGATCAGGATCGCCGCGCAGAACACCACGGCGGCGAGCGCGATCCGCAAGGTGTCCGCGGGGATCGAGGCCAGCGCATAGATCCCGATCGGGGTCGCCGCGATGGTGCCGAGCAGGAGCAGCCAGAGCGATCGCCATTCGACCTGGTGCCAGACATGCCGCAGCAGGCCGATGCTGGTCGCGACCTCGAACATCAGGACCATCGGCACCACCTGGAGCGGCGGCAGCACCAGGGACAGGCTCGTGACCCAGACCATCGACGAGCCGAAGCCAGCAAAGCCCTTGACGAACGCCCCGACCAGCACCGCCAGCACGCTGAACGCAAGCCCCGGCGGGCTCAAACCCATCACGTTCAGCAAGGAATCCATCGTGCAGGTCCGTCGGAAGCAATCGCCGCGGGCCGCCCTGCCGGCAGGACTCCGCAGCTGGTCTTAGCTAGCGCGACCGACGGGGACCGGTCCAGGCGCGCGGACCCGCGACTCGCTATGCCGCGCTGCAAAAAATCGATGGGAACCTTCTTGCGGCTGTTGACGTCTCTGTGAACGAGAGCACGGGTCTCGAGGCCTTGAAATCTGCTGCCTTCCATCAAGACTCTTGTGACCCGGAGGAGCACTTTCATGCCGATGGTGGACCTGGAGTTCGGTCTTCGAACGATTGTCCGGCTTCCCAATCCAAGTGTTCGAAGAGGGCGACGTCCTGCTGGCGCAAGGCACTTTGACGGGTCGATTGCTGTTCCTGCTTCAGGGCGCCCTCGACGTGGTCAAGGACGGCTGGCACATCGCCAGGGTCAATAAGCCAGGCGCGGTGTTCGGCGACATGTCGGTACTTCGGGACGAGCCCCACTCGGCCGACGTCATCGTCGTCCAGCCGTCCAGCCTGTTCGTGGTCGACGACGCCGCGTTCCTGCTGCGCAACGAACCCTTGATCGCGCTCTATGTTGCCATCGTGCAATCGGGACGGCTGGACGCCGCCAACCGCAGCCTGATTGCGGCCAGAAGCCGGCATGCTGGCAACGGCAGGGACGAAGCGTTCCTGGCGACACTCGACGAGATCGGCGCCGCCCTCCATCATGCGGTTTGAGAAGGGCGCTCTCGATCGCCCCGACGCTGTCAGCCCCGTACCTTCGTCGCGTGGCTCACCCGCAACCGAGGAATGGTCTGCCTGGCGATCTGCTCGAACCTGGCAAGCTGGCTCTCGACGGTCGGGTAGTAGACACCGATCTCCGTGAAGCCCAGCCCGATCACACGCTCCACCATCTCCACGAAGAGATCCTCGGATTCGTAGTAGCTGATCAGGCCGCCGCTTGCGCGCGCGCTCGCATCGAACATGTGGTAGGAGCGCCGCAGCGTCGCGGGATCCCGGGCAAGCGACGCACAGTGCTCGTCGATCAAGGCGACCTTTGCGCGCATCTCCTCCATCTGGGCATCGAACGACGGAGCAAAGCTCATGCTGTTCCAGATATCAGCGAATTGGGCCGTGATCTTCAGCATGACCGGCCCCATGGCGGCGATCATGATCGGGGGTCGCGGGCGCTGCACAGGCCGCGGGTTCATCACCGCCTGGTCGACCTCGTAGAACCTGCCCTTGTATGTCGACACCTCATTCGACAGGAGCTGGTCCACGATCTCGACGTACTCCTTGAAGCGTGCAACCCGTTCCTTGTTGCTCCAGTTGGGCAAACCCATCATCGCATACGATGGATCGCTGGTCAGCCCGATGCCCAGGCCCAGATCGAGTCGACCGTCGGAGATGTGGTCCACCGTCAACGCCTGAAACGCCAGCATCGCGGGGTTGCGCAGCGGGAACTGGCTGACGCAGGTCGCGATCCTGATCCGGCTGGTCTCGCGAGCGATCGCGGCCGCGAGGGTCCAGGCTTCGAACCAGGGTGACGGCGGATTGCTCCAATCGACGAAGTGATCGGCGACGCCTGCCAAATCGAAGCCCAGCTGCTCGAGCCGCTGGTAGCGCAACAGGAGCTCGTCCCACGGCACGTTCGGCAGCGTGAGCGCATAGAACCTGAGATCATGGGTTGGCGTCGCCATGCTCGTCTCCCTCCACGGCGCCCTCGCCTAGGCGGACAGCCTCAGCCCATCCCGCGCGGCAACCAATCGCGCGGCCACTGCCGCCACCTCCCGGGCATCCTGGTAGCGCCACATGTGCGCGACCCGGGTCACGCCGAGCGCGGCGAGCTCGCCCAACCGGGTCGCCAGCGCCTGCTCGTCGCCGACCGGCAGCGACTGCAGCATGATCACCTCGGGCGGCGGCTTGCCGGCGCTCGCCATGCCCTCGCGCAGGCTGGCGATGCCGGTTGCCAGCTGCTCCGCGTGCCCACCGCCGGGCATCCAGCCCTCGCCGAACCGGACCGCGCGGCGGATCGCATGGGGCACCGCACCGCCGACGATGATCGGTGGCCGCGCGGGTCGCGGCCGGAACAGGAAGGTCTGGCCGTTCGTCTCGACCTCGTCGCTGGCGAAGCAGTCGTGCAGGAACGCGAGAGTCGCATCGGTGATCGCGCCGCGTCGGTGCCGATCGACGCCCAAAGCCCGAAACTCCTTCTCCATCCAGCCTACGCCGACCCCGAAGATCAGACGCCCCCCGGAAAGCTCCTGGATGGTCGCGATCCACTTGGCGGTCAGCAAGGCCGGGCGATAGGGCACGATCAGCACACCCACGCCCAGGCCGACCCGCTCGGTGATGCCAGCGAGAAAGGCGAGCGTCGCGAGCGGCTCGAGGTAGCGACCCTCCGAGCCCTCCGAATCCTCGGGCGCCAGCGCCAGGTGATCGGCGACCCAGAGATCGTCGATGCCCGCCTCCTCAGCGGCCCGCGCTGCCTCGCCGAGCAGCGGCTGGACCGACTGCGGCCCCATATTGCGCAGGTACAGGCCGACTTTCATGTCTCTCTCCAACGGCGGATGTGATGCCACTTCACAGGGTTCCGAAAGGCGCCCCGTCGAGCCCGGCAATCTCCAGAAGAAGCTTCATGCGCAAAGCCGTGTAAAAATCGTCTGTCTCGTGGACCGGCATGACGAACCCGTTTGCGACCCAGCGCCGATAGTACACGTCCATCTCGGGCACATCGTCGTTCAGGATCGCGAGCCCATTGATCTCGACCGCGTCCTGGTCGGCGGCCGCGCGGGCCCGATCGAGCAGGATGGTATCCACGTTCTCCTTGCCGTCGCCAGAGATGTCGATCACCCGCCTGCCCTGCTTGCCGGCCAGAAGGTTCAGCGCCATGGCGATCGCCGCGCCGATCCCGGTCTGACGGCGCAGGCCGGGCAAGGGCGTCTCCTGGTAGCGCTTGGCAGCGCTCGCGGCATCGGCCCAGTCGGCAATCAGCTCGGCGCGCGTGTCGAACTCGACGATCGCCACCTGGGTGTCGGCCAGTGCCTCGGCCACGGCCTCGTCGGACAGGAGGCGAACATAGGCGCTGCGCTGCAAGGCCAGCTCGCGATCGTCGATCGACTGCGAGCGGTCGACCAGCAGCACCAGCCATTCGGCACCGGCGCAGGAGCCGGGCGCGGCGATCACCAGCCATGCCAGCGCCGCCAGCCGGGCGAACCAAGAAGCGAAGCACGTCTGCATCGTGTGATGATGTCCGCTAGCCTGCTCCTTGGTAGCCGCATAACGCGGCCGTGTCAGCCGCCCGACATGAAGCAATGGTTGCCGGCGAGCATCCTGGCGACCAAATCCCCGGAGATCTGGCAGGCGCGCCGGGACCCGAACACGGAACGCGCCGACCAAGTCGAGGCCGAATCCGTCAGGCGGGTGCCCCGGAGGAGCACCCGCCCGCTCTGGCGCTCGATGGTCTGTTCGAGCTACTTCAGGCCCATGCAGTTGGCGTAGAAGGTGACGGTCGCCGGCCAGTCGGAAAATATGCCGATGATGCCGACATCCTGGGCGAGCACGTCGAGCACCTCGAGCATGTCGCCATCATTGTCGATCGCCTCGCTGATCGGCTGGTAGTAGAAGCCGCCGCCGGTGCTGAGCGGGCCGGAGCGCTCGAGCGTCCAGGTGATGATCTTCGAGGCCGGCCGCCTTCGCGGCCTCGGCATAGGCCGACGGCACGATCGCGCCGCCCGTCGAGGGCGAGCAGAAACGGCATCGGCGGCGCGATGATCTGGACCCCCTCGGCGACCAGCTCCTCCATGGTCGGGGACCAGGTGCCCGGGTCGGCGGGATCGAAGGGTTCGCGCCGTCGAGATAGACCGCCTGCCTGCCGAACCTGCGGCTCGTTGGCGATCCAGTAGCGCACGTCGTCAAGGCTGAACGACTGCGCGAAGACATCTCTCGGCGACACGCCGCGCCGCCTTGTACTCGTCGATCATCTGCTGGGCGAAGTCCTCCTGGGTGTAGTCGCCCTTGAACGGCATCTCGACCTCGGGCGCCTTGAGCTCGGGCGTGAACTTGACGCCCAGCTTCTTGAACAGCGCGATGCTCTCGGCATGGCTCATCAGCGTGCCGGGCGCGTACAGGTCGGTGCGCCAGGGCGGCGTGCCGGCCATGTACGCCTCGACCGTGGTGGCGTCGGGGTTGGCACGCGTCCATCTTGCCCTGGAGGCTCTTGAACTCGGCGAGCGTGAGATCGCTGGTGCAGCATTTCGCCGATGCCGGCGTGCCGGAGTCCGGGTCGGCCGGCGTGAACGGCTCGGTGCACTTGGCGGCCAGCTCTGGCACCGCCAGGATGTTGGTGGTGGTGTGCAGGTCGCACTGGGCGTGGCGGCAGACCAGCTCGCGGTCCTTGGTGAAGGTCACGTCGCACTCGACGATGCCGGCACCCATGCGCGGCCGCCGCCTCGTACGATTCTTCGGTGTGCTCGGGGAATTGCAGCCCGGCACCGCGATGGCCGATCGAGAAATCGGTCGGCTCGAATTCTTGCTTGTGGTCCGAAAAGCGGCCCTTGCCGCCCTTGCCCTCGGCGCAGGCCTCGAGCCTGGTCTTGAGGTCACTCGGGTCCATGTCCTGGACAGATAGAACGGCCGTGGGCCGAGCTGGACGCTCTGCTGCTTGCGGACCTTGTCGGCAAGCGCCGGCGCGGCAAGCAGGGACAGCGCGATGAAGCCCGCCCCCGCGGCGGGCGCGATACGAACGCGCATGAGGTTCTCCCGGAATTTGCGAAGACGATGGCCCGCAGGCCATGCGCGGCCCTAGCACCCGCCCGTGGTGGTTTCGTTACAAACGCCCTGCCGATCGCGCGACGCGAGCGCAGCAACCATTGGCCGCCTGCGCCTCCGGTTCCGGTGCGGGCACAGATTCCCACCCTGTCACGGCCACCATACCAAAGGATCAAGGTTAACGAGACGTTGCCGCAGCCCTCGATCACCCGCCCCCGATGACGCGCGGGCAAACGCGCCACGCCTCACGTCGCCCTTGTATTTATTCCTATATTCGGATAAATTGGCCTTGCCGGGTGGTCGCCCGGAGCCCTCAAAAATTTTTCGGGATGGTTCCCTATGTCCAGACCCAAAGCCGCGCAGCGCGTGGCCGCAGCGAACGTCACCGCCACGCTCGCCGCCCTCTTGAGCCCCGCCCGCGCCGAGGCCAGCCGCAAGAACGGCGCGAAGTCGCGCGGCCCCAAGACGCCCGAAGGCAAACAGCGCTCGGCGCAGAACGCGCTGAAGCACGGGCTTCGCGCCGAGACATTCGCGGTGGTCGGCGACGAGGACCCCCAGGAGTTCGCCGCGTTCGAGGCGGCGATGCTCGACTGCCTGTCACCGCAGAACGCGCTGCAGACCTTTTTCGCGGGCCGGATCGTGCGCGCGGCCTGGCGGCTCGAGCGGGCCGATCGCTTGGCGGCCGGAACGGTTGGGGCCTCGTTCCCCAAGCCGGCGGCCAAGGAGACCGAGCTGTTCGCGCGTCAGATGGAGGGCTTGTTCGGCGACGACGGCGATCTCGGGCTCGCCTTGATCAAGGACGGCAATGGGCGCCAGGGCTGGTTGGGGAAAGGGGCCCCAACCCCTTTCTAGCCCTGGCGCCGCGCCTTCGACACGCTGCTGCGCTATCGCGCCGCCGCCCAGGCCGAGGTGTTCCGCACGCTGCGCACGCTCAAGGAGCTGCAGGCCGAGGCGGTGCAGGATGCGGCCGCGTCCACGCAACCCGCGCAGCCGCAGTGCGAGGCCGCGCCCGAACCAGCGCTCGCCGTGCTACCGAACCAACCCGAAGCCCGCGCAAACCCGGACGAACCGCGTGCCGACGCAACCTCGGCGGCGGCTTCGTCGACACCTGATCCCGCCACACCCTCCACAGCGACACCCAACCTCGTCTGGGAGCATGCGCGGGGCGCTCACCACCACGCGTCGGGGCGTCGCGACGACGCGCCTAAATCACCAATCGAACCCGAAGGCAGCATGAACCCTGGCGAATCCGCGATCGTGACGGATCGGAGCCCGCCACCGATCGGCCAGCCGAGCCGCCCGGCCTGCCCTGGCGTCGCGGCCACGGATTCCCAAGGTCCCATGGACCTGCCGAAGACAGCGTTAACGGACCATGGTTAACACTCGGTGAACGGCCACCGACTCCGGGCCATGACCGGAACCCTGGATGCGCCCGCTGCCGACGCATCGCGCCAGCAGAACCGCCGAAGGAACCCGAAGCCCGCGCCAATCCTGACACAATAGCGCCAGCGGCGCTGCCTGCGCCCGCCGCGGCGATCCACGCATCGCGAACGCGCTGATGACGGCGGTCGTCCCGCCGCAGCGCCGCGTGGTCGTGGCGCACCCGTCGCATTCTTGCGTCAGGCCGTCGCATCCATGCGTCACGATGCGCCGGTGCCGGCGCCTACTGCTCGGTCCGCAACGGCGTGTGCTGCACCAGGGCAATCACGGCAAGCGGCATCAGCACACTGATCAGCGCCACGATGATCAGCAACATGCCGAGCTCGCTGTAGTCGGCCGCGACCTCGATCGCGCCGGTCGCCCGATCGCGTACCTCGCGCGTGACCACGAAGATCTCGTTCAGATATTTGGTCAGGAGGCTGCTGGCCGACAGGGCGAGGTTGGTGAACGAGGCCATGACCGCGAAGAACGTGGCCTTGAGATGGGCCGGCGCGTTCTTGGCGATCCAGGCCAGCATCGGAATCATCGCGACCTGAGCGAGCGGTGATTCCAACGCGGTGTCCATGATCGCGATGAAGCGCGCATCGACCACGCCGCCGGTCCAGCGCGCGGTCCAATCCTGCACGCCGTAGTAGAGGCCGATATTCGGCAGCGAGAGCACACCCGCGGCGATGGTCAGCACGGCGACGACATAGGCGATCGAGCGGTGCGCGATCAGGGGCCGCAGGAGCAGCAGGCCGGCGAGCGTAAGGCCCGAGGTGATCACATAGAGGACCGACAGGAACTGCTGGTCGAAGCCCAGCACGTCGATCGAGAACCAGGTCGCGCCCGGGCCCGGCAGCGGCGTCGCGCGAAAGGCGAAGATGATCAGCGCCGTGCCGACCAGCGCGCCGCGGACCTCGGCGTCGAGCTCGAACAGCAGGCGCCAGATCAGGAAGCCAACGATCAGGAGCGAGCCGCAAAAGACGATCTCCTGGGCGAACGGCACCCCGCCCAGGCCGATGGTCAAGGTGAACGCCGCGAACAGCAGGCCGCCCCCGAAAATCCACCAGTTCGGCCTGGTCTCCTCGGCCGGGCGGAACAGCAGGCGGTCGACCTTTGCGTCCTCGATGCCCTCCGCGCGCAGCCGCCATGCCCTGCGGTGCAGCATGATCGAGCCGAGGGTCACACCGCTGATCGAGAGCACCGGGATGATCAGGGCGAGCAGGTAGATCTCGGCATAGACCTGCGCCTTGTCCGCCTGCGACATCGCCTCGACGCCCGCGAACATGGTGAGGTTGAGCAGCGAGACCGCGACCAGGCCACCGATCACCGCGATGCGACCCAGGGTCTGCATCGTGGTGTGCATCGCCTTGATCCGCTGCTCCGGCAAGGGCCGGCCCGCGGCATCGACCACCGGCACCGCCTCGACCGTCATGGCATCGGCGACCACGTCCTGCACCACATAGCCGACCGGCGCCAGCAGTGCGCTCAGCACGTACCAGGCCTCGACGGTCATCAGCCCGGCCATCGCCGCGGTATGGGCGATCAGGCCGTACATGATGGCGATCGAGAGCGCGATCAGCGCGGCGCCGAGATAGACCAGGACCGATTTCCAGCGCCAGATCAGGTCGACCAGATGGCCGAGCGGCATCTTCAGCGCCCAGGGAATTCCGGCCCAGAAGGTGAGCCCGGCGAGAAACGCCGCGGACAGATCCAGGTATTCTTTGATGAAGAAGGTGCCGACGATCGCGGTCAGGCCGGCCACGCCGGCGGCCAGATAGACCATCAGCGGCGGCAGATAGGACCATCGAAACTGGCGGCCGAACTCCAGGAAGGTCTCGTCGAACCAGCGCGCGAGCCTCGGGTCTGTCATGAGCAGGCAGCGCTGAGGGTGAATGTTTCGCGGCGGTCCATGCGTTCCCATATGAGGCGCAAAGCGTAGGCGTCTACACGATCGAAGGAAGGAATTCTGGTGTCTCCCCTGAGCTTGATCCTGAACATCCTATGGGTTCTGACCGGCGGTCTGTGGATGGCGGCGGGCTGGCTGTTGGCTACGGTGATCATGGCGATCACGATCGTCGGCATCCCCTGGGCGCGCTCGGCCTTCAACATCACGGTCTATACCTTCCTGCCGTTCGGCCGGACCGTGCTGCCGCGCGACCAGGTGGCCGGCGGCGATCTCGGCACCGGACCCTTGGGCTTCATCGGCAATCTGATCTGGCTGGTGCTGGCCGGCTGGTGGCTGGCGCTCGGCCACCTGCTGACCGCCATTCCCCTGGCGATCACGATCATCGGCATTCCGTTCGCCTGGGCGCATCTGAAGCTCGCCGGCCTGTCGCTGTGGCCGATCGGCCGGACCGTGGTCAATACCGACGATGCCAGGTTGCACACCGACTGGCGCACCTCCTGATGCCGCGGCGCACGGCTTCCCTGCCAACACCGACCGACATCACGGCCTGCTGAAGGAGACGTGATCCGAGGTGCGTCGGGTTTGGCGGCTCGAAGCCTTGGCAGCCTCCCCTGCGCTTGCCATGTCAGCGATTGAACCGACCAGCATTGGGGAATTTGACATGCCTAAGTGGACGGCCGGCCTGATCGCCGGCCTGGGAATCGCCGGGGCGATCGCCGGTGCAACTGCCCTCGCGGCGGACACCAGCAAGGATGCCGCCCAGGATACGATGGCATCCGAGCAGGCATCCGCGATCTTCGCCGGCGGCTGCTTCTGGTGCATGGAGCCGCCCTTCGACAAGCTGGACGGTGTGATCTCGACCACCTCGGGCTATACCGGCGGCTCGGTGCCCAATCCGACCTACAAGCAGGTCTCGGCCGGCGGCACCGGCCACGCCGAATCGGTCCGCGTGGTCTACGATCCGAGCAAGGTCAGCTACGACCAGCTGGTCGACGTGTTCTGGCACAATGTCGATCCGACCCAGGTCGACGGCCAGTTCTGCGACCACGGCAACCAGTACCGTACCGCGATCTTCTATGCCACTGACCAGCAGAAGCAGATCGCCGAGCAATCCCTTGCCGCGCTCGAAAAAGACAAGCCGTTCGAAGGCAAGATCGTCACCGAGATCGTGCCGGCGATGACGTTCTATCCGGCGGAGGACTATCATCAGAACTACTACCAGAACAACCCGCTGCGCTACAAATACTACCGCTGGGCGTGCGGTCGCGATCAGCGCCTGACCGACCTCTGGGGCGACATGGCGCCCCACAGCTGAGGCCCGGGCTGCGCCCGGCAAGCCGCTTTCGCCGCCGGTCGCTCGAGAGACGCCTTCGAGCGGCCGGACGTGCCCATCGTGGCGGGCGATACTCCGTCATGATTGCTTTCTGCGCCCGCCATCCCACTGTTGATGTCAGGACCGGTTCGATCCTCCTCGTGCGCAAGCGGAGAGAACCTTGCTCGACATCGGCGGTGGCCTGATTCTGGCGCGCTTGCAGTTCGCGTTCACGATCGCCTTCCATATCGTCTTCCCGGCCTTCTCGATCGGCCTGGCCAGCTACCTCGCCTTTCTCGAGGGCGCCTGGCTGATCACCGGGCGCGACGCCTATCTGCGCCTGTTCAAGTATTGGGTGAGGATCTTTGCCCTCGCCTTTGCGATGGGCGTGGTATCCGGGCTGGTCATGAGCTACCAGTTCGGCACCAATTGGAGCGTGTTCTCCGACCGTACCGGACCGATCCTCGGGCCGCTGATGGGCTACGAGGTGCTGAGCGCGTTCTTTCTCGAGGCCGGCTTTTTGGGCGTCATGCTGTTCGGCATGAGCCGGGTCGGCAAAGGGCCGCACTATTTCGCGACCCTGATGGTCGCGGCCGGCACGCTGTTCTCGGCCTTCTGGATCCTGTCCGTGAACAGCTGGATGCAGACGCCCGCCGGCTATGCGATCAACGAGGTCGGACAGTTCGTCCCCGAGAGCTGGTGGGCGGCGATCTTCAACCCCTCATTTCCCTATCGCCTGGTCCACATGGTGCTCGCCGCCTATCTCACCACCGCCTTCGCGGTCGGCGCGGTCGGCGCCTGGCATCTGCTGCGCGACCCTGCCAACGAGGGCGCGCGGGTGATGTTCTCGATGGCCCTTTGGATGGCGGCCCTGGTCGCCCCCATCCAGATCGTGGCCGGCGATCTGCACGGCCTGAACACGCTCGAGCACCAGCCGGCCAAGATCGCCGCCATGGAGGGACACTTCGAGACCCGGCGCGGCGCCCCGCTGATCCTGTTCGGCATGCCCGACATGGCGGCCGAGCGGACCGACTACGCGCTCGAGATCCCCAAGCTCGGCAGCCTGATCCTGACCCATGAGCTGGACGGCGAGGTCCAGGGCCTGAAGTCGTGGCCGCCCGAGGATCGCCCCAATGCCGCCGTCGTGTTCTGGAGCTTTCGCATCATGGTCGGCCTCGGGCTGCTGATGGCCCTGTTCGGCTTGGTCGGTCTCTGGCTGCGCTGGCGCGGGCGGCTGTACGAGACCGTCTGGTTTCAGCGGGCTGCCCTGGTGATGGGGCCGAGCGGCTTCGTCGCGGTCCTGGCGGGCTGGATCACCACCGAGGTCGGTCGCCAGCCCTACACGGTCTACGGCCTGTTGCGCACCGCCGAATCCGCCTCGCCGATTGCGGCGCCGGCGCTGGCGAGCTCGCTCGCCGCGTTCGCGCTGGTCTATCTCGTGGTGTTCGGTGCCGGCGTCTTCTACCTGCTGCGCCTGATGCGCCGGCCGCCGGCAACGGCCGAGCCCGAGATGGAGCACATCCCGATCCGCACGGCCGGCATCACGCCGGGACCGGCGCTCGAGACGGGACCGGCGGAAGGAGCCCCATGATGGCGATCGATCTCGCCTTCGTCTGGGCCGTCCTGATCGCGTTCGCGGTGCTCGCCTACGTCGTGCTCGACGGCTTCGATCTCGGCATCGGCATCCTGTTCCCGGCGTCTGCCGGTCCCGACCAGCGCGATATCATGATCAACTCGGTGGCGCCGGTCTGGGACGGCAACGAGACCTGGCTGGTGCTGGGCGGCGGCGGGCTGATGGCTGCCTTCCCGCTCGCCTATGCCATCGTCCTGCCGGCCCTGTATCCGCCCCTGATCGCGATGCTGCTGGCCCTGGTGCTGCGCGGCGTCGCGTTCGAGTTCCGGTTCCGGACCCGGCGGGCGAAATGGGCTTGGGACGTCGGCTTCTGCGCCGCCTCGACGCTGGCCGCGCTATGTCAGGGCATTGCGCTCGGCGCGTTCATCCAGGGCTTCGCGGTCGAAGGCCGGGCCTATGCCGGCGGCTGGTACGACTGGCTGACGCCGTTCTCCATCCTGACCGGCATCGCGGTGGTGGTCGGCTATGCGCTGCTGGGCGCGACCTGGCTGATCATGAAGACGGAGGGCGCGCTCCAGGAACGCTGCTTCCGGCTGACCCTGCCGCTCGCCGCCGCGGTGGTCGCGATGATCGTGGTGGTCAGCATCTGGACGCCGCTGCTCGACCCCACGATTGCCGCGCGCTGGTTCAGCTGGCCCAACATCCTGCTGGTGTCGCCCGTGCCGCTGCTGGTGGCCGGCGCGGCCATCGCCCTGTACCGGGCCATCGAGGCGCGCCGCGAGTATCTGCCCTTTCTGCTCGCCCAGAGCCTGTTCGTCCTGTCCTTCATCGGGCTCGGCATCAGCCTCTATCCCTACGCCGTGCCCCGCAGCGTTACGATCTGGCAGGCGGCGGCGCCGCCCGAGAGCCTGGCGTTCCTGCTCGTCGGCGCGCTGATCCTGATCCCGATCATCCTGGCCTACACCGCCCACGCCTACTGGGTCTTTCGCGGCAAGGTCGATCCGGCCGGCGGCTATCATTGAGCAAGCATCGCACCATCCTGCGGCGGCTCCTCTGGTTCGTCGCCCTTTGGGCTGCCGGCGTCGTTGCGGTAGCCGCAGTCGGCTATGCGCTTCGGCTTTTCCTAAGCATTTGATCGCAAAACAGGCGGCCCCAGGTTTGCGTCGAGCAAGAGATTGCTGCAAAAGCGCCCTGATCACATGCCGCGAGACGAGATGGCCGAGCCGACCCAGCAAGCGTCCTCCAGCGCCCAACGCGACGCACCCTTCTCGGCGGCGTTCCTGACCGGCTACACCATGGCCCTGTTCGCCTACGGCTGGCTGTCGGTCAATATCTACCTGCCGGTCCTGCCCGAGCTCGAGCACGTGTTCGGCACCAGCACTCGAGTCGCCAAGCTGACGGTGACCGTGTTCCTGCTCGCGTTCGCCTGCAGCCAGCTGGTCTGGGGCCCACTATCGGACCGCTTCGGACGTAAGCCGCTTTTGCTGATCGGACTGGCGATCAGCGTGGTCGCAGCCGCTCTGAGCGGCCTCGCGCCCAACATCGAGCTGTTCCTGCTGGCGCGGACGATCGAGGCGCTGGGCCTTGGCGTCGGCCCTGTGCTGGGCCGCGCGGTGCTGACCGATACGGTGGATCGGGCCGAGATCGCCGCCATTTTGGCCTACGTCGTGACCGTGGTCGCGCTGGTGCCGGCGCTGGCGCCGATTTTGGGCGGCTACCTTGCGCTCTGGGTGTCGTGGAGCGGCATCTTCTTCGCCATCGCCCTCTACGGCGCGGCGGTCTGGCTGCTGACCTTGTCGAGCATGCGCGAAACGCTCAGGGCCGACGCGCCACATCGAACGTTCCGCCAGGTCGCCGACAACGACCTCGAGATGCTGCGCAATGGCCGCTACAGCGCCTACCTCGCCATCTACGGCATCGCCTTCGGCAGCCTGCTTGGCTACTACGCCACGACCCCGTATCTGTTCACGCGTGAGCTCGGCTATACCTCCTATCAATACGGCTATCTGCTGATCTTCAACGTGGTCTTCTACATTGCCGGCGCGCAGATCTCCCGGCGCATAGTCCGGCGCACAGGGGTCGATCGGCCCATCCTGTTCGCCATGATCGCCTACGCGGCCTCGACGGTCGCCTTCTTCGTCGTCGAGCTGTTCGTCGACCTGGGCACGCTCAGCGTCCTGATCCCGATCAGCATTTACATCTTCGGCGCCGGCCTGGTCAGCCCGGCGGCCAACGCCGGCGCGATGACGCTGTTTCGCGATCGCGCCGGCGCCGCCGCCGCGTTCGTCGGATTTGCGATCTCGATCGGCGGCGCGCTGTTCTCCGGTGTGCTCGCCCACGTCCATGTGCGCGATCTGTGGCAGCTCGGCGTCTATGTCGCCGTGATCAGCCTGGTCAGCAGCGCGATCTACTTCCGCTTCTTGCGCGCATCTTCGGGGGCGGAAGCGCCGGCCTAGATCGGCACCTCGCCGACCACCGTGCAGCGGCGCAGGACGCGCGCCTCCTTGCCGACGTCATAGGGCTCTGCCTTGTGCAGCATGCAGCGATTGTCCCAGATCACCAGATCGCCCGGCCGCCAGCGGTGGGTGTAGACCAGCTCTGGCTTGATGATCGCGGCGTTCAGCTGCTTCGATCAGCCGCCGCCCCTCCTCGATCGGCATGCCCTCGACGCACCAGGCGTGATCGCCCAGGAACAGGCATTTGCGCCCGGTCTCCGGATGGATGCGCACGATCGGATGGGCGACCGGCGGCTTGGCCTTCTTCTGCTCCTCGGTCATCGGGTCGTCGCCATGCCGGCGGGAGCGCGAAAAATCCAGGGAGTGGATCGCGCGCAGCGAGGCCAGCCGTTGCTTGGTGGCCTCGTCGAGGTTGTCGTAGGCGGTGTACATGCTGGCGAACCGTGTCTCGCCGCCCGATTGGGGCACCTGATCGGCATACAGCAGGGTCGCCTGGCCGGTGCGGCGTGCCCACGAGCCGTCCGTGTGCCAGTGCACCGTGCCGCGATCCGGATGCTTGCCGCTCGGCCGGCCCGACGCGTCCAGGTTCGACAGGTAGTAGATCTCGGGAAAGCCGGCGGCATGGTACTGGTTCATGACGTGGACCTGCACCGGGCCGAAACGGCGCGCGAACACCACCTGATCGCCGGGCTCGAGATGCTGATCGCGGAACAGCAGCATCTGGTGCTCGAGGAACGCATCGTAGATCCGGTCGAAGTCGGGATCGGACAGGGGTTGGGCCAGATCGACGCCGATGATCTCGGCGCCGAGCGTCGCGCTGAGTGGTCGCGTCTCGAACGGATAGACCTGATCGCGCACGCCCGGCACGGGCGCACTGGTTTCCGTGTGCAACATGGCCACCTCCCCCGATCCGCCATATCTCCGCGATCCGACATTCTTGCGCAAATCCTGAGCGCAGAAAAGATGGCGCCCGGCCACCAACGCCACGCGAGAGAAAGTCCCACCGGCCGAGCGGCTACGGCTAGACGAGGCGGCCTCGCGCAATATGATGGCGATCAGGTCCGCCCGACGAGCGGAGATCCATCAGGGAAGATGATCCACATGAAAGCTGACAATATCACCGCCACGCTTGCCTCGTGCGTCTCGCGCCTCACTCTGGCAGCCGCGCTGACGCTCGCAGCAGGTGCCGGCGCCCAGGCCGAGCCCAAGATCAACCTTTTGCATCAGTGGGATACCGGTGGCGACGCGCTGGCGATCGCCAAGCTTGGCGAGATGTTCGAGGCCGAGGGCGGCTCCTGGCAGCAGACGCCGATCCCCGGCCACACCGCCAACGTCCTGACCAAGCTGCGCGCCGACGTCCTGGCCGGCAATCCGCCGTCCGCGGTCCAGCTCAAGGGGCCCGAGATCGCCGAGTGGGCGGAAACCGGCTACACCGCGGACCTCAACGACCTGGCCGCCAAGGAGCACTGGGACGATGTGGTGGCGCCGGAGCTGATCAGCGTGATGAAGCCCGAGGGCACCTGGGCCGCCGCGCCCATGAACATCCATCGCATCAACTGGATGTGGGCGAGCAAGCCGGCACTCGACAAGGCGGGCATCACCGAGCTGCCGAAGACCTGGGACGAGTTCAACGAGGACGCGCAGAAGCTCGCCGATGCCGGCATCACGCCGATCGCGCACGGCAGCCAGGACTGGACCGACGGCACGCTGTTCGAGATCGTGGTCTACGGCATGGACCCCGAGCTGTACCGCAAGGCCTTCGTCGAGCTCGATCTGGACGCGCTGCAGAGCCAGGGCATGATCGATTCCTTCGCCCAGCTGCGTAAGATGGTCGGCTGGATGGACGAAGGCATTCCCGGGCGTACCTGGGACGTCGCCGCGGCGATGATGCTCAAGGGCGAAGCCGGCTTCCACTTCATGGGCGACTGGGCGATCGGCTATTTCAACAACAACGGCTTCAAGCCGAACGTCGACTATCTGTGTGCGCGCGCGCCGATGAACGTCGACGCGCCAGGCTTCATCCTGAACAGCGATTCGGTGGTGTTCTTCAAGGTCGAGGACCCGGACTATCAGGCAGGCCAGAAGTTGCTGGCGCATCTGATCATGTCGCCCGAGTTCCAGAAGGTGTTCAACGTCGCCAAGGGCTCGATCCCGGCGCGCCTGGACATCGACCTGAGCGAGGGCTTCAACCCCTGCCAGCAGCTGTCGCAAGCTGATCTGCAAAAGACCATCGAGGCTAACAACCTGGTGGTCAGCATGGCGCACAACATGGCGGTGCCGCAAAAGTATCGCGCCGCGATGCTCGAGGTGATCACCGAGTTCGTCAACGATCCCAATCTGTCGCCGGAGGACGCGGCGGCCCAACTGTCCGAGGCGGTCGGGAACGAGCTCTAGTCGCTAAACCCGGACAGCCGGCCCGGCGTGCCTCTCCGGGCCGGCGCGTCCCAAACCCGAACACCTGATGGCAACGCCTCTCGTCACCGCCGATCCGATCGCGCAGCACGCACCGGCCGGGCGCCTGTACGTGCAGCCGTCCTGGCGCGACCGGCTGGCCGACTTCATGCCGCATCTGGTGCTGACGCCGACCATCATCGCGACGCTGGTCTACGTCGTGATCTTCATGGGCTGGACGATCTACATCTCGTTCTCGAAGTCGACCCTGCTGCCCGACTACAGCCTTACCGGCTTCGAGCACTATGTCAGCCTGTGGCAGAGCCGACGCTGGCACCTCGCCTACACCAACCTGTTCATCTTCGGCGTCTTGTACGTGCTGGCGGCCACGGCGATGGGGCTGCTCCTGGCGATCCTGATCGACCAGCGGATCCGCGGCGAGAACGTGTTCCGCACGATCTTCCTCTATCCGATCGCGGTCTCGTTCGTGGTCACCGGCACGGTCTGGCGCTGGATCCTGAACCCGACCACCGGCATCGAGAACTTCGCGCACGACCTCGGCTGGCTGGGCTTCCAGTTCAACTGGGTGGTCGATCGCGACTTCGCCATCTACACCATCGTCATGGCCGCGGTCTGGCACGCATCGGGCTTCGTCATGGTGCTGTTCCTGGCCGGCCTGCGCTCGGTCGATCAGGACCTGATCAAGGCGGCGCAGATCGATGGTGCCAGCAGCGCGCGCATCTACCGGCGGATCGTGCTGCCCTCGATCCGGCCGATCTTCATCGCCGTGCTGGTCGTGCTGATCCAGTTCGCGATCAAGACCTTCGATCTGGTCCTGGCGCTGACCTCGGGCGGTCCCGGCATCGCCACCACCGTGCCGACCATCGTGGTCTACGACTACATGTTCCAGCGTGGCGAGATGGGCCAGGGTGCCGCCGCGGCGATCATGATGCTGCTGGCGCTCAGCCTCGTGCTGATTCCCTACCTGTTCTATGTCCGCTGGCGAGATCGGCGCGAGGCGTCCGGTGGCTAGCGTCGCCTATCAGCCGGGCTTCACGCGCAACCCTTGGACCGGCAAGGCGCTGGTCTACGGCTTCCTGGTGCTGTTCGCGCTCTACTACATCATCCCGCTCGCAGTCCTGTTCCTGAACTCGTTTCGGGATCTGCAAGAGATCACCCGCGGCTCCCTGATCGGCATTCCGAAGAGCATCAATTTCAGCTATTGGGGCCAGGCCTGGGACGAGATCTGCATCGGCGGCATCTGCGAGGGCATCCGGCCGTATTTCTGGAGCTCGCTCAAGATGGTCGTGCCGGCGACGATCATCTCGACCGCGCTCGGCGCGCTCAACGGCTATGCGCTCTCGAAATGGCGCTTCAAGGGCTCGAGATCCTGTTCGGCGCGATCACGCTCGGCGTGTTCATCCCGGGCCAGATGGTGCTGCTGCCCTGGGCGATCACGCTTGGCTACCTGAACCTCACCAACACCACGTCCGGCCTCGTGCTGATCCACGTGGTGCAGGGGCTGAGCTTCACCACGCTGTTCTGCCGCAACTACTACGTCAACATCCCCGAGGACCTGATCAAGGCGGCGCGGATCGATGGCGCCGGCTTCTTTCGGATCTTCTGGCGGATCGTGCTGCCGCTGTCGCCGCCGATCCTGATCGTCACGGTGATCTGGCAGTTCACCAACATCTGGAACGAGTTTCTGTTCGCGGTGACCTTCGCCTCGGGCGAGAGCCAGCCGATCACCGCGGCGCTGATCGCGCTCTCGGCCTCGGGCACCACGACCCGGTTCTACAACATCGAGAGTGCTGCGGTGATCATGGCGGCCCTGCCGACGCTGCTGGTCTATCTGTTCGGCGGCAAGTACTTCATGCGCGGGCTGACCGCGGGAGCGATCAAGTAGATGGCCTCGCTCGAGATCGTCAATCTGCGCAAGAGCTTCGGCACGACCGAGGTGCTCAAGGGGATCGATCTGCAGGTCGAGGACGGCGAGCTGGTGGTGCTGGTCGGCCCGTCCGGCTGCGGCAAGTCGACCCTGCTCGCGATCGTCGCCGGGCTCGAGGGCGTCACCGAGGGCGAGATCGTGATCGGCCAGCGGGTGGTCAACCGGGTGCATCCCAAGGATCGCAACATCGCCATGGTGTTCCAGTCCTATGCGCTCTACCCGACCATGACCGCGCGCCAGAACATCACCTTCGGCATGGAGTGCCGCAGCGTGCCACGCCAGCAGCAGGACGCGGCGGTCGAGCGGGTGGCCCAGCTGCTGCAGATCGAGCCGCTGCTCGGGCGCAAGCCGTCGCAGCTCTCCGGCGGCCAGCGCCAGCGGGTCGCCATGGGCCGGGCCCTGGTGCGCGATCCCGAGCTGTTCCTGTTCGACGAGCCGCTGTCCAACCTCGACGCCAAGCTCCGGGTGGAGATGCGCACCGAGATCAAGAAGCTGCACCACCGCCTGGGCACCACCATCGTCTACGTCACCCACGACCAGGTCGAGGCGATGACCCTGGCATCGCGCATCGCCGTCATGCACCAGGGCAGCATCCAGCAGTTCGCCGAGCCGCGGACAACCTACGAGCGCCCGGCCAACGTGTTCGTCGCGGGCTTCATGGGCTCGCCGTCGATGAACTTCATTCCGGCGCGACTGGCCGCCGGCGGCAACCGCCCCGAGGTGGTGATCGAAAACGAGGGCGCCGCGCTGCACCTGCCGGTGCCGCATGCCAGCGAGGCCCTGCAGGCCTGGCGCGAGCGCGAGCTGATTCTCGGCATCCGCCCCGAGAATATCGCCCATCATGGCAGGCGCGCCTATGACGAGGGCACGGTGGGCGAACTCGAGGCGCAGGTCGAGGTGGTCGAGCCGACCGGCGCCGAGACCATGGTGGTGATCCGGCTCGGCGGCCGCGAGGTGATCGCCCGGGTCGACCCGGACGAGGCCCAGCCCGAGGGCAGCCTGATGCGCTTCGAGGTCGACATGCGCAAGGCCTGCCTGTTCGACCCCGCCAGTGAACGGCTGATCTGATGGCCCGGCTCGCGACCTATCCGAGCCTCGAGGACCGCGTCGTGCTGATCACCGGCGGCGCCTCCGGCATCGGTGCCGAGATGGTGCGCCAGTTCGCGCAGAACCGTGCCAAGGTAGCGTTCCTCGACATCCAGGCCGAGCCGGCCGATGCGCTGGTCGCGGAGCTGACGCCGCAAAGCGCCCATCGGCTCCACTTCCACCGCTGCGACGTTACCGACATCGAGGCGCTGCGCGTCACGATTGCCAGGGTGCATGACGACCTCGGGCCGATCACGGTGCTGGTCAACAATGCCGGCAACGACGAGCGGCATCACAGCGCCGAGGTCAGCCCGGACTACTGGGACCGGGCGCTGGCGCTCAACCTCGATCACCAGTTCTTCGCCTGCCAGGCGGTGAGGCCGCAGATGCGGGCGGCCGGGGGCGGCTCGATCATCAATCTCAGCTCGATCGCCTGGATGGGCGGCGGCGCCGCCAACCTGGTCGCCTACAGCGCAGCCAAGGCCGCGATCGTCGGCATGACCAACAGCCTGGCGCGCGACTACGGCGAGGACCGCATCCGGGTCAACGCGATTGCGCCGGGCGCGGTGCTCACCCAGCGCCAGCTCGAGCTCTGGTACGCCAGCGATGCCCAGGTCGATGCGATCGTCGCCCGGCAATGCCTGAAGGAGCGCCTGCTGGCCGCCGACGTCGCCCGCATGGCGCTGTTCCTCGCGGCCGACGACAGCCGGATGATCACCAAGCAGTGCTTCATCGTCGACGCCGGCCTGCGCTAGCGGCGTTCGACTAAGAGGCGCCGCCGTCGACCCGCAGGACCTGGCCCGAGACGAACGCACCGAGCGGGCCGGCGAACAGATCGACGAGCCGCGCGACCTCATCAACCGTCGCAATCCGCTCGAGGGTGCCATGCTCGACCAGGCGTGCCGGGTCAACCTCACGGGTGGCGAGGAAGCGGGCGGTGCGGGTGTCGCCCGGCGCCAGCGTATTGACGGTCACGTCGTAGGGCCGCAGCTGCTTGGCGAGACACTGCGTGTAGTGCACCACGCCGGCCTTGGCGGTGGCATAGATCACGCCCTGCGCGCGCGCCTGGAAGGCGGCGATCGAGCTGATCGTCAGGATGCGGCCGCGCCTTCGGGCCATCATGCCGCGCGCGACCCGCTGACAGACCAGGATGGTCGACAGGAGGTTGCGATCGAGCACGGCGCGCACGTCCTCCTCCTTGATCATCACCGCATCGTTGGGATCGGGCTTGCCGCCCCGCGCTGCGACGTCGCCGCCGGCATTGTGCACCAGGACATCGATCGGACCGAGCTCGGCCTCGACCTCCTCGACCACGCGCTCGACCTGGTCGGCTTGCGTGAGATCGGCCAGCACCCGACAGGTACGCACCCCGGATTGCTCGCCGATGGCGCGGGCGGTCTCGGTCAGGCTGCTGCCCTCGCCATATTCGGCTGGCCCGTGCTCCCGCATGCCATGCGCGCCGATCGCGCAGCCAAGCGCGGCGAGCCGCTCGGCGAACGCGCGACCCAGGCCGCGGCCGGCACCGGTGACCAGAGCGACCTGATGCGCCAGGGGATGATGATCGGCCATAGGTTCCCTCACCAAGAAGATTGTCGCGGCAGGCGCGATGGTGGTTCAGCCTGCCGCGGCCAGCCGTCGCAGGCAAGCCCGATCAGCGAGATCAAGGGTTGCAGCTCAGTGGCCGCGGCCGCTGTCCTGTCGGGCTAGCCGCGCGGTGCGTTGGCATCGGAGTTGACGCCGTGTAGGCTCACGGAGCCCATGCTTGATCGCTGGCCGGAAGACAGCGAGGCCCATTGTGAAACACCGCGACCAGATCCTGATGTCCGTCCTTATTGGGCTCGAACCACGCTGATGGCTCGCGCGCTGTCTTGTTGCCTGGTCGTAGCCCTGCTGCTCGGTCCGCTTACGGGCAAGGCTCAGACCGAGCTTTCCGAAGGCCAGTTCGAAAAGCTGACACACCGGTGGAACCGAACGCTCAACAGCGTTGGTGGCGATCTGCATGACCTCACCATCACCGGCGATCTGCTCGCCGCGTTGCGTGATAACATCAGGATCGTCGAGGAGTCCGCCGCAGAAGCGCGCGATCAGGCGGCCGCGGAGGTAGCAGAGCAGCAGGCACTGCTGGACGCCATGGGACCGGCGCCGGCCGAAGGCGAACCGGCCGAAGATCCAGTGGTCGCGACCGAGCGCTCCCTGATCAAGGACCGGCTGTCGCGTGAACTTGGGCGGGTTGCGCGGGCCAGCGTGGTCCTGGCGCGCGTGCGGGATCTGTACGCCCGCACCGTGGAGGAGCAGACCTCGGCCCTGCTCGGCGCCGTCCAGGAGCGCACGGTCTCACCACTGATCCCGAGCGTCGTGCTCAAGGCGATCGGCCAGGCCGGCGACCGGCTCGGCGAACTGGAAGACATAGCCAGCCGATCGTGGCGGCCCAATGGTCTCCTTGATCCCTGGTCTGCAGCCGGTGCAGCCGTCGCGGTGATCGTTGCGGTGACGGTCCTGATCGTACTGCCGTTCCGCCACTGGCTGTTGGTCTCGTTTGGCCCCGATCCCGCAATCGATCAGCCGAGCGCAACACGGCGCTTCGGCGCCGCCATGGCGCTGACTCTGGGCAACGCAGTTCTGCCGGCTCTGGTGATCCTCGGTCTCGGGGGGGCCATGTCTCTGAGCCCGAACGCCGCCACCGACCTGAAGCTGACCATCGACGTGCTACTCCGCGTTGCGCGTGACGTCGTGCCGCTGGTCGGGCTGGCCCACGCGATCCTCATGCCACGCCTTCCTCATTGGCGTGCCAGCAACCTGACCGACGAAGCCGCGAAGCACGTCGTCCGAACGATCCGTGCCTATGCGGTCGCGCTGCTGGTGGTTGCGCCTTTCCTCGTGGCAATCAGCCCCAAGTACGCGCACGGCCGGTATTTCGAGCTTTCCGGGTTTCGCGCTGAGTTGAGCGCGCTCGGCGGGTTCGTGGCCGTGGTCATCTTCGGCCTCACCATGCTCAATCTGGTGCGGCCACGCAACTGGAGGTATCAGCCGGATGACAGCGACGATGCGAGCGGTCAGCAGGACGGCGCGCTCGCCCGGACCGGAACGATCCTGATCACCGGTGGCGTGACCGCGGCAATGCTCCTGTGCGTGATCGGCTACGTCAATCTCGGGGTCTACGTCATCTCGTCCATGACCAGAACGCTGATCCTGCTCGGCTACGCGTTCGGCCTGCGTGTTCTTCTATATCGGGGGCTGCAGGTTGCGACGTCCGCGGAAAACGCGCTGGGCCAGCGGGTGCGGCAGCGCCTGATGATCGACGACACTGGCGCGTCACGACTCGTGTTCTGGGTGATGCTGACCGTCGACGTCGTCGGAGCGACGTTCGTGATCGTGACCATCCTCATCATGTGGGGCCTGCCGGGCGCCGTGCTCGATCAGGCAAAGGATCTGGCCGTGAACGGCGTCGATCTTGGGGGCATCACCCTGTCGTTGGTCAACATCGGCCTGGCGGTCGGCGTTTTCGCCATGTTGTTGGCCATCGTGCGCATCTTCAGGCGCTTTCTCGCCGACCGCGTGCTGGTGCAGACCCGACTCGAGCTGGGCGTGCGCGACGCGCTCGTGACTGGTATCAGCTATGTCGGCTATGTCCTCGCGGCCCTGATCACGTTCGCTGTGCTGGGCCTGGATGTCAGCAATGTAGCGCTGATCTTCGGCGCCCTGTCGGTCGGCATCGGCTTCGGTCTTCAGCATGTCGTCAGCAACTTCGTCTCCGGCCTGATCCTCCTGATTCAGCGACCCATCAAGACCGGCGACTGGATCGTGGTCGGCGACCAGCAGGGCTATGTCCGGCGGATCAGCGTGATCAGCACGGAGATCCAGACCTTCGACGCGGCCGCGGTGATCATCCCCAACAGCACCATGCTTTCGAGCCAGGTGATCAACTGGCATCTTCACAACAAGCTCGGACGCGTGATCGTGCATGTCGGAGTCTCGTACGATTCGGATCCGGAGCAGGTGCGCGATGTTCTGCTCGCCTGTGCCGACCAGCACCCCGATCTCCTCAAGCGCCCGGCGCCGCAAGTGCTGTTTCGGGAGTTCGGCGACAGCTCGCTCAATTTCGAGTTGCGCTTCTTTCTCCGTGAGATTGACAATCTGCTGCGTGTCAGCAGCGAGCTTCATTTCGCCATCAAGAAGGCGTTTGACGAGGCCGGGATCGAGATTCCCTTCCCCCAGCGCGACCTGCACATCCGTAGCGGCGCCGAAGCGGTCAAGCCCATTCAGGCCGAAGAGGCCCCGCGCACAGCGCCTTCGGCCGAAGCGGCCAAATGACGGCAGCCTGCGGGCGCTGACGAGCATGCGTCGGACGAGGCTGCCGCGCGCCCGCGCCGCGCTCGCCGTGCAACCGTAAGAATTGTGCCGGCCGTCTTGCGCATGCGCGATGGCAGTGACGCCGACCTCCGCGATCGAGCGGCCAAATGTCGCATCTTGTCACACGCTGGCTGCGGCGAGCCCGGCACGGCACGCGAAATGCGCCGTAAGCGGCCGATTCGGGACGCTTGGCGCGTCGGCAAGCTATCAATATTGATAGGTACCTATCCATCACGGAACACGAATCCATCCACCTTGACAGTATCGCGCTCCGGTTTCGCACCGTATAGTCATTGCCTCAATTGATCAGCCCAACCGCGATTAATAGAGCCCACGTCATAGCCTCCCTCGGACCGGTCACGGCCCTTGGTGCACAGCACCGAAGCCCGTGACCGGTCATCTCTTCTCCAGCCGCAACAGCACATCCCTGCAAAGCTCGTCCAGCGCGTCGCGCCGGGCGTTCAAGCCGGCCAAAGCTCCATCTCCTTGACGCGTGACCGAAGCCGGTCCCCAGGCTAGATTGCGGCCGAGGGAGCGCGCGGAGGGCCTGGGTGATGCGGATCGCGGTGATGGGCACGGGTGGGGTCGGCGGCTATTTCGGCGGCCGGCTGGCAGCGGCCGGGCAGGACGTCAACTTCATCGCCCGCGGCGCACATCTCGAAGCCTTGCGGCGAAGCGGCCTGCGGATCACCAGCGCGCTGGGCGATGCCACCATCGCACCCGCCCAGGCGACCGACGATCCCGCGGCGATCGGCCCGGTCGATCTGGTCATCTTCACGGTCAAGCTCTACGACACCGAGGCCGCCGCCGACGCGATCCGGCCGCTGATCGGCCGCGATACCGGCGTCGTGACCTTCCAGAACGGCATCAGCCGGCCCCGAGGTGCTCGCCCGGACGCTCGGCCCCGAGCACGTTCTTGGCGGCACCGCCAAGATCGCCGCGGTGATCGCCGAGCCCGGGGTCATCCGTCACACCGGTACCATGGCGGAGCTGATCTTCGGCGAACTGGACGGCCAAGCATCCACCAGGGTCGCAGCGTTGGCGGCAGCGCTCGAGGCGGCCGGCGTCAAGCACACGGCGAGCGACGACATCCGGCGCGAGATCTGGGACAAAATGGTGTTCCTCTCGACCTTCGCCGGGCTGACCTCGCTGATGCGCCTGCCGATCGGACCGATTCGCAGCGATCCGGAAACGCGCGGCCTGGTGCGGGACGGTCTTGCCGAGGCCTTCGCTGTGGCCCGCGCTGCAGGGATCGGCCTGCCCGACGACCTGGTCGATCGACAGCTTCGAGCAGGTCGACCGGCTGCCCCATGAGATGAAGTCGTCGATGCTGCAGGATCTGGAGGGCGGCCGGCGGCTCGAGCTGGCCTGGCTGTCGGGCACGATCGCGCGCATGGGCCGCGATCTCGGCGTCGCGACCCCCACCCACGCGCTGATCACGGCAGCGCTCAAGCTGCATGCAGAGGGGCGTGCATGAGCGACGCGGGCCAGGTGATCTATTTCGTCCGCCACGGCGAGACCACCTGGAACCTCGAGGGGCGGATGCAGGGGCACCTCGATGCGCCGCTGACCGTACGCGGCCTGCGCGAAGCGCGCCGTGACGGCGCCGCGCTGCGCGCCCTGATCGAGAGCAACGAGCCCTATGCTCTGATGTTCAGCCCCTTAGGACGCACCCGCGAGACCGCCAAGGTGATCGCCGAGGAGACGCGCCAGTACCTGGCCTCGCAACGCAGCGACGACCGCCTGCGCGAGGTCAGCTGGGGCGAATGGGATGGCCTGACCATCGCCGAGATCAAGCAGCGCTATCCCGAGAGGTGGCAGGCGCATGTCGAGGATCGCTGGAACGTCGGCGCGCCCGGCGGCGAGAGCTATCGCGTCTTATGCGAACGGGTGGCCGACTGGCTCGAGAGCGTCAGGGACGAGCCGCGCCTGATCGTCGTCAGCCACGGTGCGCTCGGGCGCGCGCTGCGCGGCATCTATCTCGGCCTGGCGCCCGACCAGACGCTGCAGCTGCGCGAGCCCCAGGACGCCCTGATCCGGCTGACCCAGGGCACCGTGGCGACCATCCCGACCGGACCGGTGACGGACTAGGCATCCCGCCCTTCGGGCTCTTCGTCCGCGGCGAGCGCGCGGCGGGTCTCGGCGAGGTTCTCCAGCAATCCGACCAGAAGCGCGTCGCGCTCGGCGGCGAGATCCTCGATGCTGCGCCGGTTGCCCGCGTCGAACGCCTCGACCAGCCGGTCGATCGCCTCGGGCGTCAGATCCGGGCGCCCAAGGTCGTTCCACCAGGTCTCGATCCCGGGCCCGATGTGCTCGAGCAGGTGGCGAAGGCCGCCCTCGCCGCCGGCCAGATGGTGTGCCAGGTGCGGCCCCATGATCGCCCAGCGCAGCCCCGGCCCGTAAGCGATCGCGGCGTCGATGTCCTCCATGCTGGCGACGCCCTCCAGCGCCAGATGGATCGCCTCGCGATAGAGCGCCACCTGCATCCGGTTGGCGACGTGGCCGACCACCTCGCGGCGGATCCTGATCGGGCGCTTGCCGACCGACCGGTAGAACGCGGCCGCCCAGTCGAGCACGGTGGGGTCGGTCGCCTCGCCGCCGACCAGCTCGACCAGCGGGATCAGGTGCGGCGGGTTGAACGGGTGGCCGACCAGGTAGCGCTCGGGCCCGATCCGGCCTGCCTGCATCTCGCTCGGCCGCAGGCCCGAGGTGCTGGAGGCGACGATGGTGTCGGGATCGAGCCCCTGCTCCATGCGGGCAAACAGAGCCTGCTTGGCGGCCAGGTTCTCGGGCCCGCTCTCCTGGATGAATTGGGCGCCCCTCGCCGCTGCCGCCGGATCGGCATGAAAGCGCATGCGATCGGGATCGGCGCGCTCGGTGAGACCCAGGCGGGTTAGGGTCGGCCAGGCGCGTGCGACGAAGCCCCGCACCCGTGCCTCGCTGTCCGCCCCCGGATCATAGACCGCGACCTCGAGGCCGTGCGCCAGAAACAGGGCGGCCCAGCTCGCACCGATCGTGCCGGCGCCGATCACCGCGACCCGCAGGGCCGCCTCGGGGGAGATGCGTGCCATGGCTAGCGCAGATACTCGACGTTGCCGTCGACGCCGATCACCTGGCCGGACACCAGGCGGCCGGCATGGGAGCAGAGATAGAGGATCATGTTGGCGACATCCTCGGGGCTGACCATGCGCTTCATCGAGGCCTTCTCGACGACTTGCGCGTGCATGGTCTCGAAGGTGATGCCGAGCGCCTCGGCCTTGGCGGCGATCACCCGCTCGATGCGGTCGCCCTCGACCGCGCCGGGGCAGATCGCGTTGACCCGGATCTGATCCGCCCCCAGCTCGATCGCGAGGCTCTTGGTGAGCCCGACCACGGCCCATTTCGAGGCGGCATAGGGCGTGCGCAGGGCAAAGCCGAAGCGGCCGGCAACCGACGACAGATTGACGATCGAGCCGCCGCCCGCGGCGCGCAGATACGGCACCGCGCGCCGCGCGCACAAATACTGGCCGGTGAGGTTGACCTCGAGCGTGCGCGCCCAGTCCTCGGGCTCGATCTGCTCGATCGGCGCAGTCGGCCCGGCGATGCCGGCGTTGTTGATCAGGATGTCGAGGCCGCCGAGCCGATCGATCGCCGTCTCGAACAGCAGGTCCACGGCCACCGGGTCGGACACGTCGGCGACCACCGTGCCAACCTCGGGCAATAACGCGCGCAGCTGCTCGAGGCCGGGCGCATCGACATCGCAGACATGGACCCGTGCACCCGCCGCGACGAAGGTCTCCAGCGTCGCGCGGCCGATGCCGCCCGCAGCGGCCGTGATGACCACCCGCTGGCCATCGAGACGAAGTTCCATCGCAAAGCGCCTCCCCCTGTACAGCGTCATTGTGCTGCCAGCAGGGCGGCTGTCAACGTCGGCTGCACGGACTTGCAACGTCTGCCGTCGGGGGGTAATGAAGCGTTATCCATGATCGATTAGACAGCGCCTGCGTGCGCCTCCACCGACCGCTCGCCGACAAGCGCATGCGCCCGGCCATCCGGACGCTGCACTCCGGCACATAGCGCACGCTGATCTCGTGACCAGGGTTGTCGACCCAACGATCTTGAGGCACGATAAATCCACGGCGAGAGTGCCACGGTGGAAAAACCCGGCTAGGAGTGAGATGCGCATGCGCGTGTGGAGCTGGGCCCTATGAGCAGGACACTGCGGGACCTAGGAGAGTTCGCGGTCCTCGACAAGCTGCTACCGCTCGGGAACCTCGCCAGTGGCAACGGCGACGACTGCTATCACTTTCCCTTTGGCGAGGGATTTTTGGCAGTGACAGCTGACCCCGGCCCGACTCCTCTGGTAGCTTTGCTCGGAGAGGATTGGCACGATATGAGCGATTGGGGGTGGTACGCAGCCACGGCCAGCGCCAGCGATTTAGCAACAACCGCTGCAAAGCCCCTATTCATGACAAACTGTATCTTCGCCAAACCGGATATGCCGGTCTCCGATTTGGAAGAGTATTTCACGGGCTATAATACAGCGATCGAGACGTTCGGCTTTATTAACGCCGGAGGAGATCTCAGTTCCGGAACGCGGTTTAGGTCAGTTTGTACGGCGGTTGGATGGGTGAGCGGCAAAGAGCCACTGCGCCGTAGTGGATGCTCCCCAGGCGACGTGCTCGCCTGCATCGGAACATGCGGCCACTTCGCGTCTGCTTTCCTCCGAGCTGTTCGCACTCCACGTCACCGTTTGAGCCACGAAACTCTAAGGGCGCTTCGGCGCCCGGTTCCACGAATCCGTGAGATGCAGGTGCTGCGGTCCGTGGCACGTCTGACTGCCACCTCGGACGCTTCCGACGGCCTCCTTGGAGCCATCTGGAACATAGCTGAAAGATCGAATTGCGGCTTTCAGCTTGAGCTGACAGACGCGATGTTGCCCCAAATCGTCAAGGACGAAGCACGCCGCCTGCAAATTGATCCCTGGAGCCTTTTCGCTTTCTGGGGAGACTGGCAGATTCTCGTGACTTTTCCGGCAATCGAATCCTTCCTCCTGAGTCGAGTTGCGCACGATGAAGGCATTCCGATTGTGATCATCGGCCGCGCATGCCACGGCCCTCCCGCACTGGGGGCTGAAATAGACGGCGAACACCGTTCGGTAAATCTGATCAGGAACGAACATTTCTCCACAACGAGCTACTACCTCGCTGGACTAGAAGACGTTACGGCGATCATGCGTCGCCCCGTGTTTGGGCCCTAGCCGAATGAGAGTCATCGACGAACGCCGGTTTCACAAGCTCGTCTTCGAAGGGCAGATCAGCCACCGCGACTGTCATTTCCTCGACGGCATGAAAATCGGACTTAGAATCAAACCAGGCGGTCGGAAACTGCCCGCTATTGTGGATGCAGCCCCAGATGCATTCCTTGTGACGGACATCGTCGATTTAGGGCAATCCTCTTTCGAACCTGGTGAGTTGTACCTCTTTCAGACGGTCGAGGAGATTAGCATTTCCAACAGCATATTCGGTTTTCTACATACACGGTCCTCACTCGCGAGGCTCGGGATTAACAGCATCGGTTCTTCATACTATGTGGCACCGGGGTATGGCCATGGTGTACCCAGCAGCCTCATTCTTGAGGTCACATCAGTGAAGACTGTTATCAATTTGCCTATCGAGGACCCCATCGCAGGGTTGATTTCTGTTCGAATCGGCCACGCCTTTGCGGATTGGCCAGAGATCTACCAATACATTTCCATTCATCAGGGCTTGAGCGTGTCGAAAGACGGCTTCTTCGACTACTTGTCCAGGCCGCTTGAGATTGCCCTCGGAGAAGCGCGCGATGCCACGCGAAGTAAAGACGGGCATCGGGAACGTGCGCACAACCTCTTGAACATTCTTGTTCACCAGGGAGGCATAAGAGACCTCGTGCTCAGCGTCCTGCAACATGAGCAGGCGCTAGAAGGCGTTGCCCATCGCTCTCTAATGCATGAGAACGGGTTTGCGAAAATACCTTTGTTGAAAGACGAAGCGATCGCAGTCCGGCTTCACATATGGGACAGCGCGGGCGCGGGGGTCTGGTCCGGCAACATACACGATCATCGTTTCTCATTTTGGTCGCATGTAGTCTGCGGGTCGCTGTGGCAGAGGAACTGGAGGGAGGCGGTATCACGAGACCGCTACTCGCGGTATAGGTATTACCCAGGTTCGGGGACCGGGATCCAGATATTGGAGTACGAGGGAGAGAGAACTCTTGTAGCCAGCACAATCCAGGAGATTCTGAGTGGGTCCACATATTTCTTCCCTGCGCGGGAGCTGCATCAGACGCGGGTAGACGACCCAGCTACCGTTACCCTGCTGGTCGAAGATCGCCTGTTCATGCGGCCTTACGCTCTTGTCTATTCTCATCGATACGACCGACGCGACATTGATCTGCGAGCTGGAAGTTTGAGTTTGCGGGAGTGCAGGTCACTGCTTGAGCGTGTCCTTCAAATGATTGTCTAGGATTGAATAGTATCTTGTAAGTGGTTAGCCCATGTAGAAAAAAAATCGGAATGAACAGGACATGCGCTCGCGCAGTCGTTGAAATAGGCAGCGATTTGGTGGGTGCTCGCAGACGCTGCGCCGGGTCCTAAGGGTTGGGACCTGTAGCGTGTCATGAAGGCAAACAATTCTCGAAATGCCCCCCGTCTCTTCTTAGGAGAATATACCGTAGGCGAGATCCCCATGTCCGCGCGTCGTTCACCTATTTCCGCACGCCCCTGCCGGCCGTTGAGCAAAGCGTTGCAAATCCATTCGACATCGCGGTAAGTGAGGTTGCAAGGGAAGGGATCCAGCACTTCCGCCAACTCCTGGCATGCAGCAGCCAAGTGCTTCTTGTTTTTGATGCGCTTGCCGAGAATGCGGGCTCCAACCTCGCAACGCGCCTCGTGAGTGTACGGCAAGATTAGGAGATGATGGTCCAGTCGACCCGCTCGCGAGATAGCGCCGTCCAGGCGTTCATAGAAATTTGTAACAAAGAATGCTGCCAGCTGACGTCCGACGATATGATCCCGAAATTGCTGAAGCTTTGGCAGGAGCGCCGGTACAACGAACTCTATCATCATCCCCGGGCTGGACACGCCCAGCGTCTCTCGGTCGCGAAGAAGTGTGTCCATCTCATCAAACAGGATGACGCACTGTTCAACGTTCGTCATATGCACAAAAAGCTCGCGGGACCGATGCTCGATCTGGTCGAGGCTGTCAACAACAAAGTCGGACGGAGATAGAGTGATTAACTCCCAACTCAGCTTCTGCGCCAGCCCTTGGGCCAGAGCGGTCTTTGCTGTGCCCGGAGGGCCGTACAGCAGGAACAGGTTCGCCTGGTCCAACGCGTCCGAAACGATGCCATCGATGCGTTGGAGGACCAACGTCGAAGCGGCCTCACCGAGGTTCGGATCGACCAACTCACTCCATTCGGGGTGGCAACGTGAAGGCGGTAGCCAGCTATACTGAGTAAAGACAAACTGCTTCTTTGTCAGCCCTATGAGCTGGAGGCGTTTTCGGAAGAAAGCATACGCTTCCACCGTCACCCATGAAATTATCCGCGTTCGAGAAAAGGCCCGGTCGGAACACCATCCCAATCGCGGCAAGGTGCTTCTCGACGATTTGCACAGGATCTCGTTTGCATCTTCGATGACATGCGCCTGAAGCTCGTCGGTAGCACGCAACAAGTCATTCAATTCGGGCTCGGTGAGCCGCGGGAACCTGTCAAGCACCATATCCATGAACACCCTGGCACACTCCAGAGTGGCCACAAACAGGGCCCGACCCCTGTCATCAATGTGGAACGGCTTCCGTGCGGGCACGTTGCCGGCACCAAATGCGGCGAGAAAAATCTTCGTTCATTCAGAAATCAGGATGTCATGTCGGTTGGCGTTCAGGAACGTCAAAGTAGCCGACGCGAAGAGCAGCGCTGTAGGATCGGCGCGATCTTTCCTCGGAGTGCTGTGCCACGCAAGTTCGGTAGAAGCACAATTCAGCGCACAACGTTCAAGGAGCTGAAGGAGTGAACCGCGCCGGGTTTGCCGGAGGCTCCGAGCTCTTGAGAGGATGGAGCGATGACGAGGCAGACGAGGTATTCGCCGGAGGTGCGAGCGCGGGCCGTGCGGATGGTGTTGGAGCACCGGGGCGAGCACGCCTCGGAATGGGCGACGATCGGCTCGATCGCGTCGAAGATCGGCTGTACGGGAGAGACGCTGCGTGGCTGGGTTCGCCAGGCGGGGCGCGACCAGGGGCTGCGCGCTGGACCGACGAGGGATGAGCGGGAGCGCATCAAGGCGCTCGAGCGCGAGGTTCGCGAGCTGCGGCAGGCGAACGAGATCCTGAGGAAGGCGAGCGGCGTATTTTGCCCTGGCGGAGCTCGACCGTCGGTCCAAGCCATGATCGCGTTCATCGACGATCATCGCGCCGTCCACGGGGTCGAGCCGATCTGCAGAGTGCTGCCGATCGCCCCGTCGACGTACTACGAGCACGTCGGCCGGCGTGCCGATCCCTCGAAGCTGCCCGCCCGCGCCCAGCGGGACGCCGAGCTTTGCGGCCAGATCCGGCGGGTGTGGGACGAGAACTTCCAGGTCTACGGCGTGCGGAAAGTCTGGCGGCAGTTGCGACGCGAGGGGATCGAGATCGCCCGCTGCACGGTTACCCGGCTGATGCGCGCGTTGGGGCTCCAGGGCATGGTTCGCGGCAAGACGGTGCGGACGACCGTCAGCGACAAGGCAGCCCGTTGTCCGCTGGACCGCGTGAACCGTGACTTCAAGGCCCCGCGGCCGAACGTGCTTTGGGTGGCCGACTTCACCTACGTCGCCACCTGGCAGGGCTTCGTCTACGTCGCCTTCGTGATCGACGCCTTCGCCCGGCGGATCGTCGGCTGGCGGGTGGCCCGGCGGGCCGAGACGGGCCTCGTGCTCGACGCTCTGGAACAAGCGCTGCACGCTCGAAGGCCCGTCGAGGGTGGCCTCGTCCATCACAGTGATCGAGGCGTGCAGTACGTCTCGATCCCCTACAGCGAGCGGCTCGCCGAGGCCGGTATCGCGCCGTCGGTCGGCAGCGTCGGCGACAGCTACGACAACGCGCTCGCGGAGACCGTGATCGGGCTCTTCAAGACGGAGCTGGTTCGGCGGCAGGGACCGTGGCGCAACCTCGAAGCCGTCGAGTTCGCGACGCTCGACTGGGTCGACTGGTTCAACCACCGCCGCCTGCTCGAGCCGATCGGCTTCGTGCCGCCGGCCGAGGCGGAAGCGGTGTTCTACGCCAAGCTCGACAACCTTGCCGTGGCGGCGTAGGCACTCAAACGAAACGGCCTCCGGCAAACCCGGCGCGGTTCAGAGACGTGCCAAAGAGTTGTTTTCGAGCTGCGACAGCACACGCCTGTTGAAGTCCGCAGATCGACCTGCAAATCCCAAAAGCTCGCCGAGCTCGGGTTCGTCCGAAACCTCGCCTAAGAGGCTGCTCTCATCGCGCATCAGACGAATAAAATCTGTTCGCTTGACATTCAACAGTTCTCTCAAGAGCACCATGTTTCTGGCAAGCCTGTATAAAAGGTAAGGGTGCGGCTCAACCTGACTGTCGGCGTCGCGGATGAGGATCTCGAATACTAGGTATAAAAGCCTCCTTGAGGTAATTGCGAAAGACAGGTTAGAGCAACATGAATTGTCGAGCGCCAGGAATTCATGAAGAAAACTTGTCGAGAACAGAGGCAAGCGACCGAAGCTGTGAAGAGGAAGCAATTCTTTGGGTGGAGTCTGTATGAATTCCGTACTAGCCTCCAGAACGGACTTCTGAAGTCGCTTTTCGTCTGTCGTAATTAGCGGTAAATTTGAACGGAGGAGGTCATGGACAACTACTCCAATGTGGCTCGTGGCTACGTTGGGTGCAACGGTCCTCAGCAACGGTTGATCGACGGACGCCGAAATATGAAATGCATGGCTCGTCGGACTGTAAAAATGACGAAGCCAAGCGCACGACTTGTCCCGATAGGTCAGGCACAGCTCCTCGGATTGGAGCAACTCCTTCATCGTCATGGCGCTTTCTAGATGCATTCAGGTGCGTTACCTATAAGAGCGCTTGTCTATCATCGTCGAAATTCGCGGTCCGTGCAACCCGCATTTCTCACTCACCCGCCACCCCTCAGCGCCGCCGGCAGCCAGAGCGCGATCTGGGGAAAAAACATCACCAGCAACATGGCGGTGATCTGCATCAGCATGAACGGCCAGAGCGCCTTGTAGATGTCGTGCAGGCTGATCTCGGGTGGCGCCACGCTCTTCAGGTAGAACGCGGCCGGGCCGAACGGCGGCGACAGGTACGAGATCTGCATGTTCATGCAGAACAGGATGCCGAACCAGATCGGATCGTAGCCCAGGCTCTGGATGATCGGCACGAAGATCGGCATGGTCAGCAACAGGATGCCGACCCAGTCCATGAACAGGCCGAGCACGATCAGCACCGCCATCATGATCAGCACGACCACGATCGGCGCGAACGGCAGACCGGTCATCTCGTCGTGGATGAAGCGGATGCCGCCCAAGAGGTTGTAGACGCCGATCAGGGCGGTCGCCCCAAAGGTCAGCCAGAGCAGCAGACCGCAGGTCGACATGGTCTGGTGCAGCGCATCGCGCAGCATCGCCCAGGAAAGCTCGCCGCGCACCCAGGCGGCGAAGATCGTGCCCGCGACGCCGACAGCGGCCGCCTCCGAGACCGCAGCCACACCTGCATAGATCGAGCCGAGCACGCCGAACGCGATGCCCATCGGCAGGATCAGGCCTTTGAGCAGGCGCAGCTTGGCCCCGATCGACATGTCGCGCTCGGCCGGCGGCAAGGGTGGCCCCTGGCTCGGGTCGAGCCAGCAGCGCACCAGGATGTAGACCAGATAGAGGGCCGCCAGCAGCAGGCCCGGCATGACCACGGCGACGAACAGCTCACCGATCGAGACATTGGCGGTCAGGCCATAAAAGATCAGCACGATCGAGGGCGGAATCATCGTGCCGAGCGAGCCACCGGCGCAGATCGTGCCGATCGCCAGGCTCTTGTGATAGCCGAGACGCAGCATCTGCGGCAGCGCGACCAGGCCCAAAAGGATGATCTCGCCGCCAATGATGCCGGTGGTCGCGGCCATGAACACCGCGGCGACCAGGGTCATCACGGCGATCCCGCCCGGCAGGCTGCCAGCCCAGACGCTCATCGCATCGTACAGGTCGCGCGCGACACCCGATCGGTCCATGATCGAGGCCATGAGCAGGAACATCGGCACGGCGATCAGGACATAGACGCCGACGAAGCCGTAGATCCGGCTCGAGATCAGCTGCAGCGCGTTCCAGCCGAAGAACAGATAGGCGAAGGCCACGGCCACGAAGCCGAGCGCCAGCGCCATCGGCATGCCCAGCATCACGAGCAGCAGGAGGGAGCCGACCATCAGCACCGTGATCAGCTCGATGCTCATGGGTGCTGCCGGCCCCCGTTGCGCAGCCGCTTGACCAGCTCGGACGCCGCCTGGAGCGCGAACAGCGCCGTGCCGATGAACAAGGCGGTGCGGATGATCATCGGCATCGGGACATTCCAGGCCCGGCCGCTCATCTCGACGATCCGGATCGAGTTGAACGCCTGCATGCCCGAGAACCAGCCAAGCCCGAACAGGTACACCAGACCGAGCACCAGGCCGAGGATGTCGAGCGCGCGGCGGCCGCGCGCGGGCAGCAGATCGTAGACGAAGGTGATGCGGATATGCTGACCCTGCTCCATGGCGTAGGCGCCGCCGAGCAGGAAGCAGGTGGCACTCATCATGGTGCTGGAATCGTGCACCCAGATGGTCGGCGCCCGGAACGCCGAGCCCATCAGCACCTCGTAGCAGGTCAGCGCGACGCTGATCAGGAACAGCCAGCTGAGCGTGTCGCCGACGGTGCGCGAGGTGCGATCGACGAGATTGGGATCGGCCATGCGCGCTCCGCGAAGACGATCAGAGGCGTGCCCCGAACGGCCGTCGCAGACGGCCGGTCAAGGCCGTCCGCGGCGGCATCCGGGTGGCAGCTGCGAAGCGGGGCTAGAGGAGCCCGTTCTTCTCCATGAAGGCGATGTGGCTGTCGTAGATCTTCTGGGCCATCTCGCTCTGCTGGGCCCACTCCTGCCAGACCTCGCGGGCGACCTCGCGCAGCTGACGCCGCTCCTCCGGGCCCCATGCGATCAGGGTCTTTGGATCACGCTTGGCGACGAAGCTCTCGTCCAGCTCGCGGTTCATGCGCAGGCTGTTCTGATTGAAGTCGCGCGCGGCGTCCTGCAGGACCTGCTGCAGGTCCTCGGGCAGGCTGTTCCAGATCTCGAGATTGAGCGCGATGTCGTTGGCCGGCATCGAGTGGATGCCCGGATAGATCGCGTAGGGGGCGATGTCGCCGTAGCCGAGCTCGTCGTTCATGCCGAGCGTGCCCCAGTCGGTCGCCTCGATGTTGCCGCGCTCGAGCGCGGTGTAGACCTCGGTGCCGGGCAGGGTCGAGACGCCGACCCCGAGCTTCTTCCAGATCGAAGCGCCCATGCCCTCGGGCGCCCGCATCTTGATGCCCTTGAAATCCTCGACGTTGCGCAGCGGCATCTTGGACGGGATCGACTCCGCGCCCCACATCGCCGGGCCGATGAAGTAGGCGTTGTAGCGGGCGTACAGCTCGCGCGCCAGCTCGTTGCCGCCGCCTTCGTAGAACCAGGCGGTAAACTGCTCGGGGTTCTCGTAGCCGGCGTTCAGATCCGCCAGCAGGGCAAAGGCCGGATCCTTGCCGACATAATAGCCGGTGCCGCCGTTCGACCCCTGGAGGATGTTGGCCGAGATCGCATCCAGGATCTCGCTCTGCGGCACCACGGCGTTGACCGGCAGGGTCTCGATCTCGATCCGCCCGCCCGACTTCTCCTTGACCTCCTCGGCGAACTGCTCGAACGCCTTTTGGTTGACCGTGCCCGGCTGCCAGTAGGACTGCCATTTCCACTCGTAGTCGGCAGCCTGCGCAGGTGCGCTGGCTGCCAGCGTCATGGCGCCAGCCAGGGACGCGCCGGCCACCGCCCACGCGAAGGTTCTTCTCAACATCCCAATCTCCCTGTTGCCTGTTGATTGAAGGGCGCCGTTCCCGCGACGCCGGCCGGAGTGATCGACCGCTCAGCGATAGTCCTGCAGATCGGTGCCGCGGTACAGGATCTTGTGCTGGCGTGCCAGCACCGCAGCATGCTCGGCAAGCGCATCCTCGTCCAGATCGGTGGTCGGTGCGTGCTCTTCGATGAAGTGGTGATAGCGGTCGACGCCGCGCACCAGCATGGCGCTGTCCTCGCCACCGGCGGTCTGACGCACGCTGGTCGGGATGTAGCGGATCGCGAAGCCGATCCGGCGATCGTCCGAGCGGTTCGGGTTGGAGCCATGGATCAGCTTGACGTGGTGCAGCGACATCTCGCCCGGCTGCAGCACCAGGTCGACCGCCGCGGCCTCGTCGATTTCGACCTGGATCTCCTGGCCGCGCGAGAGCAGGTTCTCCTTCGCGAAGGTCTCGGTGTGCGGGATCACGTCCTGATGGTGGCTGCCGGGCACCACCCGCATGCAGCCGCTCGCCGGCGTGCTCGGCGACAAGGCAACCCAGGCGGTCGTGATGTCGGCCGGGTCGAGCCCCCAATAGGTCAGATCCTGGTGCCAGGAGACGAAGTCGTCGGTGTGCGGCTCCTTGGTGAAGAAGCTCGCGCCCCAGCACAGGATGTCGGGGCCGATCACGTCCTCGACCGCGTCGAGTACCGCATCGTTTCGGACCAGCGCGTCGAGCCAGGTGAACAGGAGATGCGGCTTCTGGCGGACCTTGCTGCCAAGCGGCCCGTTGAGGTGGGTGGCCTCGGCGGCCTCGAGCTCGGCGCGCGTCGCGGCCGCCTGCTCGGGCGAGAGCACCCGGATCGGGCACAGATAGCCGTCCCGCTGATATTGCTCGATGTTCGCTTGCGCCAGAAGCATCGCCGGCCTCCCCTTTCACCTGCGGTCGTTGGCCGCAGTATCGACCGGTATGTTCACGATTTCAATGCCGGCTTGCCGAACCCGGCCGGTTTACATGCTGGTGTGCGCCGCGCGCGACGGCGCGGCCGCATCGCGCATCAGGATCGCCACCCGCCGGTCGCGCACCTTCTGGTGATAGGCCAGCGCCTCGGGCGCCAGATCGTAGGCCGGCGCCGGCTCGAGCTCGAAATGGCCGTAGCGATCCTCGCCGCGCACCAGGGTCGCGCTGTCGGCGGCGACCCGCTGCTCGACATGCGGCGGCAGGTAACGGATCGCAAAGCCGATCCGGCCGGTCGTCGGCCGCATTGTGACGCGAGCCGTGGAAGATTTTCACGTGGTGCAGCGACATCTGGCCGGGCTGAAGCACCAGATCGACGGCGTGGGCCTCGTCGACCTCGACCGCGATCTCCTGGCCACGCGAGAGCATGTTGTGCTCGCCGAAGGTGTCGGCGTGCGGCACGACGTCCCGCAGATGGGTGCCGGGCACCACCCGCATGCAGCCGCTCTCGGGCGTGCTCGGGCTGAGCGCCAGCCAGGCGGTGACCACGTCGCCTTCCTGGTCGAGCCCCCAGTAGGTGATGTCCTGGTGCCAGCTGATGAAGTCCGAGGTCCGCGGCTCCTTGGTGAAGAACACGGTCTCCCAGGCCAGGATGTCGGGCCCGATGATGTCCTCGACCGCATCGAGGATTTTCGGCTGCCGGATCAGCTCCTGCGCCCAGCTGTAGACCAGGTGAGGCTTGTGCTTGTAGGGGCCCGGCAGGCGGCCGCCGGCGGCCGCCTCGGCCGTCTCGAGCGCGGCCCGGTAGCGCGCCGCCTGCTCCGGCGCGAGCACGGTAAGCGGGCACAGATAGCCATCGCGGCGATACTGCTCGACCTGCGCTGACGTCTTGCTCCTGGTCACGGACGGTCTCCCTCCGGAATGTTTCGGCTGCGTGGCCTTTTGGTACCCCACCCTCGATGTCGCGGGAACACCCTCCGCAGAGGAGATCGTGCGCGCATGACAGCATTCGGCTAGGATGTGCTGATCAGCCTGCGGGAGCCGACATGGCGAGAGCAGCCCCGAGTGAGGACTGGCCGCGCACCGTCACGGAGTTCGAGGCCTGGCACGCGCGACAGCCGGGACGCTGGGAGTTCATCGACGGCCGCCCCCGGATGATGGCGCCGGCGTCCATGAGGCATTCGCTCCTCAAACGCAATGTGTTCCGATCGCTGGACGAGGCTCTTGCCGGCAGCGCCTGCGAGGTGCTGGTCGACGGCCCGCAGATCCTCACCGACGAGATCTCGGCCATCCCCGACGTGGTGGTCACCTGCGCGCCGCTGGATCTCACGAGCGCGGTGGTCACCGAGCCCGCGATCATCGTCGAGGTCATGTCACCCGCCAGCGAGGCCGACGATACCGGCCGCAAGTGGTTCAGCTATCGCAAGATCCCGAGCCTCAGACACTACCTCGTCCTGTCCCAGGACAAGCGCGTCATCCAGGTTCACAGCCGTGCTGGCGAGCTTTGGCGCGAGCGGTTCGTGAGCGCCGGCACGCTGGAGCTCGACGATCCGCCCATGCGCATCGAGATCGACGCCGTCTACGCCGGCACAGACCTGGTGGACTGACGCCCAGCCCGCCTTACCGCTTCCTGGTGGCCGCTCGGCCGGCAGCCGAGCATCACGGCGCATGACGAAGCGGGGCCAGGCGCTGCCCGGCCTCGATCAGGCATAGAGAAACACCGGCATGCCCGAAGGCAGCCGGCGGGTCAGCTCTTCTTGGCCGTCATCGCCACAAACGGGGTGGGCACGCTCGCGACCTTATCGCTCCCGCACTTCGGACAGGATGGCTTGGCCGCTCCGTGCTCGGAGATGCTCTCGGTCCGCTCGAACGTGTCCCCGCACTGCTCGCAGCGATACGCATAGGTCGGCATCGCTGTCGCCTCCCGCGTCAGCAATCCTATGTTCGACAATATGGTGCGGGCTGCGTTCGAGCCCGAGGGGAATCCGGAAGCCCGCTCGATGTTTTCGTCGGGTGGCCGACGGCCGCTGTGCCGTTGTTCCGAGGCGCCCAGGCGCGGGGCCGGTCAGGCGCGCTACGAAGGCCGATCGCAGCGTGGATCGAGGGGTACGACCGCCAACTGGCGGCGTTCCGCGCATCCTCGATCTTCCTGAGATGGATCGCTGCCCTTGCGAGAGCCCCGCGGCGCCGTCAATCCTCGAGGCCGAGTTTGTGCAGCAGAGCCTGATAGCGCGGTTCGCCCGACAGCAGATCGGAGAAGTCTGGGACGCGCAGCCAGATGATCAGGTTGTCGTGCTGCGCGTAAGCCTGCTCGAGCCGGTCGATGGCCGCGTCCTTCTCGCCCATGCCGACAAGGGTCCAGGCGAACGTCACGGGCGATACGGAACTCTTGCCCGCCTGCTCCTCAAGCTCGCCGAGCACCGCACGGGCTTCGTCCTGCCTATCACTGAAGCCGTAGGCCCAGCCGAGCGTACCCAGAATCGATGCGCTACCGGGCGCCAGTTCTACTGCTTTCCTGAGCGCGGCGATCCCTTCGTTCTGCTGTCCCTTGCGCACCAGGCTCTGGCCGAGGCATGCGTATGCCCAGGGCTCTTGGGGATAGAGTTCCGACAGTTCCCGACTGATGGCGATCGCGGCATCGTACTCGCGCCGATGATATCGCACCCATTGCAGGCCACTCATGGCGTCGATCGACAACGGGTCGCGCGCCAGCGCCTCGGTGAGCTGTTCAAGGGCAAGGTCATCGCGTCGCCTAAGCGCCATGAAATAGCGCTGGCCGTAGTAACATCCTCGCCCGGGTCAGGTTGGGATTGATCTCAAGCGCGCGTTCGAGGCTCGCCGCGGCACCGTCCCAGTCCCAGTCTTCCATCATCTTGAGACGCGCCATCGCGAAATGCGCCTCCGCAAGGCCGTCATCGAGTGCCAGCGCGATCTCCACGTGCTTCCTGGCCTGCGCGTTGGCTTCTTCGGATGAAACGTTGGTGTAGCCGAGAAGACTGAGCGAAAGGTCGGCGATTTCGGCGTGCGCTACGGCAAAGTCTGGATCTCTCTCCACCGCCCTGTTCAGAAGGTCCAACGCCTGCACGGGGTCGGACGCCTGGTCCCAGACATGTTTTGCTTTCAAGTAGAGCTTGTAAGCCTCGATGTCGCTGGTCGACCTTGCGGTGATGCGTCGCCGCTCGTCGGCCAGCAGCGTTATCTGGAGCGAGCGGGCGACCTGCTGGGCGACCGCACTCTGGATGGCAAAGACATCAGCGAGATCCCGGTCGTAGTGCTCGGCCCAAAGATGCGTCTGGCTTTGGACATCGATCAGCTGGGCCGTGATTCGCACTTGGTTGCCGGCCTTGCGGACACTGCCCTCGAGGATCGTGCCGACATTCAGCGCGCGACCGATCTCGGCAACGTTCTTCTCCTGCAACTGCATGGCGGATGTGCGGGCGATCACGGCCAGATCACCGATCTGCGCGATCCGGGTCGTCAGCTCCTCGGTGATGCCGTCGGCGAAATAGGCGTTCTCGGCATCGGGGCTCATGTTGGCGAACGGCAACACGACGATCCGTCGGGGATCGGGCGCGGCAGCGGGTGACGTCACCTGCTCGATCGCGCTGTCCGTGCCCTGCCAGGGACGCCACCAGCCGATCACGCCGAGCGCGATCAGCAGGACGATTCCAGCCGCTGCAGCCGGCGACCATCGCCAACGAGCCCGGCTTGGCGGTGGCAACTGGCTGCCGTCGGCCGCGATCCCGTCCAAGAGGACCCGGTAGACCCGGACCGGACGCTCGATGTTCTTGACCTGCTGCTCGCCCACGAATTCGAGGTCGCAGTCGAGGCGGCCCGCAACCTGATCGTAGGCCGTGCCCGAGATCAGGATGCCGCCGGGGTCGGCGAGGCCTTCCAACCGCGCGGCGACGTTGACCCCGCCGCCGTAGATGTCGCCGTCCTCGATGATCACGTCGCCGAGGTTGACGCCCATGCGAAACACGATTCGCTGGTCATCGGGAACGCCATCATTGCGCGCGACCATGCCACGCTGGAGCTCGATGGCGCACTGGACCGCCTCCACCACGCTCGGGAACTCCACCAGCGCGCCATCGCCCATAAGCTTGACGATGCGGCCGTTGTGGCGAGCCACCGTCGGGTCAGCCAACTCGACGCGATGGGCCCTGAGCCGGGCGTACGTCCCCTCTTCGTCCGCCTCCATCAATTGTGAGTAGCCGACCACGTCCGCGGCCAGAATCGCCACGAGACCTCGCTCGAGTCCATCTGGCCTTGAGGTCCTCAACTAACCTGCCCCACATGGCCGACTTCGGATCGATACTAGACGATGTTCTCAGCCTTTTCCAACCGACTCTGGGTTGACGATCAACCGAGATGCCGCGACTTCGATCGATCTCGGGACGAGGGCCGGCGGAGCCGGCCCTCGGATCTCGGAACGACCGCTCACTGCGGCAGCTGGTAGCCGTCCTTGATCATCGGGATCTTGTACAGGCTCTTGCCCGAGGTGACGTAGAGCACGTTGCTCTCATCGCCCCGGCCGAAGCCGACATTGGTCGGCAGCTCGTCGCCGGTCGAGATGAAGGCGAGCTCCTTGCCCTCCGAATTGTAGACCGCGATGCCCGGCCGGTTCTCGGAGCGGATCGCGGCGTAGATGTTGCCGTCGACGTCGGCGATGATGCCGTCCGGGCCGCTGTAAGGATAGTAGTCGACCAGCACGCGCCGGTTGCTGACCGAGCCGTCGGCGGCGAGGTCGTAGGCCTGCAGCACGTGATGGCCCTTCGCTGGCGCCGCCTCGCCCTCCTTCAGCCGCTGGAAGTCGAACCAGCCGTCGTCATTGCTGACCACATACAGGGTCTTCTGGTCGGGCGAGACCAGGACGCCGTTGGTCTTGCCGCCATCGGTGATAAGGCGGGTCACCGTGCCATCGGGGTCGAGCCGGTAGACCGCGTAGCCCGGCTGATACATCGGCTCGTGGCCGAGATAACGCGGATCGGAGAAGTAGATCCGGCCCTGCTCGTCGATCGAGACGTCGTTCAGCGAGTTGTACGGCTGGCCGTCATACAGACCGCTCAGGATGTAGGCGCGGCCGGTGTCCATGTCGATCTTGACCAGCATGCGGCCGCCATAGTCGGCGCCGAGCGCCGCGATCATGTTGCCGTCGGCATCGAACTTCAGCCCGTTCGACATGCCGGACGGGCTGCGGAAGACGGTCGCCTCACCGGTCTTGGGGTCGTATTTCCAGATGTTGCCGGCCTGCAGGTACTTGCCCGATTCGTCCTTGCACGCCGAGGTGAAGGTGATGTCGGAGAAGTACATCATGCCGTCCGGCGCGGCGGCCACGCCTTCGGTCAGGACGCAGCCGTCGTCGAACACCTTCATCAGCTTGGAGGCTTCGGGCAGCACGCTGGCATCGCCCTCCGGTGCCGGGAAACCCGCGTCCGTGCCCTCGAAGAAATCGGCCGCCATCCCTGGCGTCGCGGCGATGGCCCAGGCGAATCCTATTGCGGCGAGCCCCGCGGCCCGCTTCGTCTTGCTTGTCATGGTATTCCCCTTGGTTGAGCGTGCCGGGCTTGTCTCCCCTGAATGCCCGGCTGGAACGATGTTAACGATTTCACTCCAGCACCGCAATCTTTATGCAACCCCGGCGCGAATGCTTTCACAACCCGCCGGCTGCGCTATGATGGCGCCAACGAAGGGAGGCGGCGCGATGCGTATCACCGCGATCGAGACCATCCAGCTCGACGAGTTTCCGAACCTGCTCTGGGTCCACGTGCACACCGACGAGGGCCTGGTCGGCCTGGGCGAGACCTTCTTCGGGCCGAATGCGGTCGCCGCCTACATCCACGAGACCGCAGCACCGCGCCTGGTCGGCCAGGACCCGTTGGCGATCGATCGCCATTCGCGAACCCTGCTCAACAACTACCTGGGCTTTTCGGGCACCGGCGCCGAGATGCGCGGCGCCTCGGCGATCGACATCGCGCTCTGGGACATCTTCGGCCAGGCCACCGGCCAGCCGATCCACCAGCTGCTGGGCGGCCTGTCGCGGCCGAGCATCCGCACCTACAACACCTGTGCCGGTTATCGCTACGTGCGTAGCAATCGAGGCCAGCTGACCGAGAACTGGGGCCTGCCGCAGGACCAGCAGTCGGGGCCGTACGAGGACCTGGACGCCTTCTTGCATCGCGCCGACGAGCTGGCCGAGAGCCTGCTCGGCCAGGGCATCACGGGGATGAAGATCTGGCCGTTCGACAACGCCGCCGAAGCGTCGGGCGGCCTATACATCAGCCCGGCCCAGCTCGACCAGGCGCTCGAGCCGTTCCGCAAGATCCGCAGCGCCGTCGGCGATCGCATGGACATCATGGTCGAGTTCCACTCGCTGTGGAACCTCACCAGCGCCAAGCGGATCTGCGCAGCACTCGAGGAGTTCGATCCGTTCTGGTACGAAGACCCGATCAAGATGACCAATGCCGATGCGCTGGCGAGCCTGGCGGCATCGACGCAAGTGCCGATCTGCGCGAGCGAGACGCTGGCGACCCGCAGCGCGTTTCGGGAACTGCTCGAGCGCGATGCGGTCGGCATCGTGATGCTCGACCTGAGCTGGGTTGGCGGCCTGTCGGAGGCGCGCAAGATCGCCGCCATGGCCGAGACCTATCATCTGCCGGTAGCGCCGCACGACTGCACGGGTCCGGTCGTGCTGATCGCCTCGGTGCACCTGTCGCTGAACGCCCCCAACGCCCTGGTCCAGGAAACCGTACGCGCCTTCTACACCGGCTGGTACAAGGAGCTGGTGACCGAGCTGCCCGATATCCGCAACGGCTTCGTCCATCCGATGACCGGCCCTGGGCTGGGCACGCGCCTGCAGCCGGACGTGCTCACGCGCAAGGACGCGACCGTTCGCAGGACCGGCAAGGACTAGCCCGCATGCCGGCGCGGCGGAAGGCGCAGGAGAGCGGGCGCGCGACCATTAAGGACGTGGCGCGCGCTGCCGGGGTGTCGACGGTGACGGTCTCGCGCGTCGCCAATGTACCGGAGCTGGTCAAGGCGGAGACCCGGGCGAGGGTCGAGCAGGCGATGCAAAAGCTCGGCTATACGCCGAACGCGGCCGCCCAGTCGATGCGCACCAAGGTGTCGCGTACGATCGGCTTCCTGGTGCCCGATCTCTCCAACTACCCGAACGCCGCGGTCGCCAAGGCCGCCGAGGCAACGCTCGCGGATGCCGGCTATTACATGCTGCTGACCGACAGCGACTACGACCCACGCCGCGAGGAGCGCTTTTTGCGCCTGCTGCGTGCGCGCCAGGTCGACGGCATCATTCTCTATCTGACGGACGAGGACGACCCCGAGGTCCAGGCCACGATTCAAAGGCTGGGCGTGCCCCTGGTGGTGCTCGACCGCACGCTGCCGTTTGCGGTCGACACGGTGTTCAGCGACCACGACGCGGCGATGCGCCAGACGGTCAGCCATCTGGCCGGGCTCGGCCGCCGGCGCCTGGCCCTGATCACGCCGGGCCTGCGCATCCGGCCGCGGCGCGAGCGCGTCCGGGCGTTTCGCGCCGCGGTGCGCGCGGCCGGGCTCGAGCGCAGCGAGCAGCGCGTGATGCTGGCCGACGTCAACGCCGTGCACAAGGCGATCGAACGTGTGCTGGACGCGACGCCTCGCCCCGATGCGCTGCTGATCGACGGCAGCCGGCTGCTTGCGGCCACCTTTCCGATCCTGCGCCGGCGTGGCTTGAGCATGCCGCGCGAGATCGCGGTGATCGCGATCGATGCGGTCGAGCCGCTGGCCGCCGCCATGCCCGAGGTGATCGGCATCGCGCGCGATTTCTCCGAGATCGGCCGGCGTGCCGCGCAGATGATGATCGATCGCCTGACCGGCGCGCTGACCGGCCCGCCCGTGACGGTCACGCTGCCCAGCCGGTCGGTCCTGGCCGAATGCCCCCCACCCGAGCCGCCCGCGTTCCAAGTCGTGGCGGGACACGAAATGTTGACGTTTTCATCGAGACCGTCGAATATCGCCGATCGGGGCCAGCAACATTTCGGGAGCCGAGCATGATCGGTCAACAGGAGGTCGCCTTCTATCGCGACAACGGGTACCTTGTCGTGCCCGACGTTTTGAGCCCGGCCGAGGTCGAGGCGCTGCGCGAGGTCACCGACGCGTTCGTCGAGCGCGCCCGCGAGATCACAAGCCACAACGAGATCTACGACCTCGAGGACAGCCATTCGGTAGCAGAGCCGCGCGTCCGCCGGATCAAGACCCCGCACCAGTGGGACGACACCTATCGCAGATGGTCGACCATCCGAACGTCCTGGCGGTGCTGCAGAAGCTGTGGGGCCCCTCGATCCGCTTCGACGTCAGCAAGCTCAACCTGAAGGCGGCCGGCTATGGCGCGCCGGTCGAGTGGCATCAGGACTGGGCCTTCTACCCGCATACCAACGACGACCTGGCGGCGGTCGGCATCATGATCGACGATGTCGACGACCGTAACGGCCCGCTGCTGGTGATCCCGGGCAGCCACAAGGGGCCGATCTTCGACCACCACGCCGATGGCGTGTTCTGCGGCGCCATGGATCCGGCGCGCGGCGAGCTCGACTATCGCACGGCGGTGCCGCTGACCGGCCCGGCCGGCTCGATCACCATCCACCATGCCCGCACCGTGCATGGCTCGGCCACCAACAGCTCGGGCCGGCCGCGCCGGCTGCTGCTGCATCAGTACCGCGCGGCCGATGCCTGGCCGCTGCTCGGCGTGTCGGACTACCAGGCTTTTTGCAGCCAGCTGCTGTGCGGCGAGGAGACGATCGAGCCGCGCATGGCCGAGGTGCCGGTCCGCCTGCCGCTGCCGCCTGCCACCCATCAGGGCTCGATCTACGAGAATCAGCGCAGCAGGCGCAGCCGCTATTTTCAGACCGCGCGCGAGCTGGAGACCGTCGGCTGACCTGACCGGAGGCGATGGCCGGGCAACAATTCAGGGCAAGAGCAAGCAAGGGAGACGAGCGATGACGATCAGGTGGGCGGCCACGACCGGCGCGGCCGTGGCGAGCGTGTTGGCGTTGGCCGTCGGCACGGCGAGCGCGGAGCAGGTCTGGAAGGTGCAGACCTCGATGACCGCGGGCGAAGTCGCTTCTACAAGAACATCGAGGAGCACTGGCTGCCCAAGCTCGCCGAGATGACCGGCGGTCGCGCTGCAGATCGAGCTGACCCCGGTCGGCTCGGTGGTCCCCTACAACGAGACCATGGACGCGATCGCCCAGGGCATCCTCCAGGGCGACATCACCGCGACCGTCTACTTCTCCGGCCGCAGCAAGGCGTTCGCCCTGCTCGGCGACCTGATCGCCGGCTACGAGCGCCCGGATCAGATCGGCATGTTCTGCTATCACGGCGGCGGCCGGGAGCTGATTCAGGAGGCGTTCGACACCTATGCCGGCGGCAATGTCCAGGTGGTCGGCTGCGGCTCGATCGCTCGGAAGTCGTTCACCTCCAAGATCCCGATCCGCGGCGTCGATGACCTCAAGGGCGTCAAGGTGCGCTCACCCGAAGGCCTCGCCGCAAGCGTGTTCGAGAAGGCAGGCGCCTCGCCGGTCGCCCTGCCCGCCTCCGAGGTCCACACCTCGATCGACAAAGGCGTGATCGACGCCGCCGACTTCAGCTCCTACACGATGGACGAAAGCGTCGGCCTGCACGAGATCGCCAAGTTCCCGATCTATCCGGGCATCCATTCGATGCCGGTCATCCAGTTCACGGTCAACAAGGCGGCCTATGACAGCCTGACGCCTGCCCAGCAGACCATGCTCGACGTCTGGTATCAGGCGATGATCGCCGACCTCGCGATGATGAACGAGATCACCGATCGCGAGCTGGTCGCGCGCGACAAGGCGTCCGGCAGCGACATCGAGGTGATCGACTGGTCGAAGGAAGACCGCGACAAGCTGCGCGCGATCGCAGCCGAAGCCTGGGCCGAGTTCGCCGAGGGCGACGATCTCGCCAAGCGGGCCTACGAGGCCAACATCGCGTTCATGCAGAAGATCGGCCTGCTCTGAGCCGAACGGGGCCGGTCGCGCGGCCGGCCCCACGCGCTCATCGCCATCCATGATCGACCGGCTGAACCGTCTGCTCGGCGAGCGGCTCTGCTACCTGTACCTCGCCGCGGTCTTGATCACCGCCTACGAGGTCGTGATGCGCTATGTGTTCAACGCGCCGACCTCCGTGGGCGTTCGAGCTGACGATTTTGCTGTGCGCGATCTGCTACCTCTTGTCCGGCGGCTTCGTCACGGCGCAGCGCAAGCACATCGCGATCACCTCGCTCTACGACCTGATGCCGGCGCGCATCCGCTGGTGGCTGGACATTCTGGCGATGCTGACCGGCATCCTGGCGATGAGCCTCCTGGTGTGGTCGGCCTGGCGGCCGGCGGTCCAGGCGATCCGGGTCGTCGAGCGGACCGGCAGCGCCTGGAACTCGCCGAGCCCGGCGATCATCAAGCCGCTGATCGCGGTCGGCGCCCTGCTGATCGTGCTGCAGCTGCTGGTCCAGCTGTACCGGCACCTGACGGGACGCCCGTCGCCACACGCAGCCAACGAGCCGTAGCCCTTGGATATCGGCACCATCTCGCTGCTGATCATCGTCGTGATGATCGGCCTGATGCTGACCGGCGTGCCGCTCGCCTGGATCGACCATGCGCTGGCCGTCGGCTGCACGCTGCTCTGGCTCGGCCCGGCCGGCCTGCCGCTGGTCGCGAGCCGGGTCTACGGCTTCGTCAACGAATATGTGCTCGTCGCGGTCCCGCTGTTCGTGCTGATGGCCTGCATCCTCGAACGCTCCGGGGTCGCGCGCGACCTCTATCGGCGCCATGCACGTGTTCGCGGTCGGCCTGCCGGGCGGCCTCGCCGTCCAGACCACGCTGGTCGCCGTGGTCATGGCGGCGATGACCGGCATCATCGGCGGCGAGATCGTGCTCCTGGGCCTCATGGCACTGCCGCAGATGCTGCGCCTGCGCTACGACCCCGAGCTCGCGATCGGCACGATCTGCGCCGGCGGCTCGCTCGGCACCATGATCCCGCCGAGCGTCGTGCTGATCCTCTACGGCCTGACCGCCAGCGTCTCGATCGGCGACCTGTTCCTGGCCGGCATCATGCCGGGCCTGCTGCTGGGCGGCCTCTATGTCGGCTACATCGTGCTGCGCTGCAGCCTCAACCCCGCGCTCGGGCCACCCGCACCCCTCGAGGAGCGGCAGATGCCGCTTGCGGAGAAGCTGGCCCTGCTCAAGGGCCTGATCCTGCCGCTGATGATCATCGTCTGGGTGCTGGGCAGCATCTATGGCGGCATCGCCTCGGTCACCGAGTTGGCGGGCATCGGTGCCTGTGGCGCGCTCGCCTCGGCCTGGCTGCGCAAGCGAGCTGACCTGGGCGCTGATCAAGAGGTCGCTGCTCCAGACCATGACCACGGTCGGCATCCTGCTGTGGCTCGCCTTCGGCGCCAACGCCCTGATCGGCATCTACAACATCATGGGCGGCACCGGCTATGTGCGCGGCCTGATCTCGGGCCTGCCGCTCGAGCCCATCGGCAGATCATCGTGGTGATGATGCTGATCCTGGTCGTGCTCGGCATGTTCATGGACTGGATCGGCATCCTTCTGCTGACCATGCCGATCTTCGTGCCGGTCGCGACCGATCTCGGCTTCGACCCGGTCTGGTTCGGCATTCTGTTCTGCATGAACATGCAGGCGTCCTACCTGACCCCGCCGTTCGGCCCGGCCGCATTCTACCTGAAAAGCGTGGCCCCGCCCGAGATCACCATGCAGACCATCTTTCGCGGCGTGCTGCCGTTCGTCGGCCTGCAGCTGGTCGGCTTGCTGGTCGTCCTGTTCTTCCCCCGGATCGCGCTGTGGCCTTTGGGCTGATAGAATGAGCCATGCCTGATCATGAGCTCGACGTGGTCGATCGTGGGTGCCGGGTTTGCCGGCATGTACATGCTGCATCGGCTGCGCGCGATGGGCATGCGGGCGCGCGTGCTCGAGGCCGGCAGCGACGTCGGCGGCACCTGGTACTGGAACCGCTATCCGGGTGCTCGCTGCGACATCGAGAGCATGCAGTACTCGTATCAGTTCTCCGATGCCCTGCAGCAGGAATGGCAATGGTCCGAGCGCTACGCTCCCCAGCCCGAGATCCTGCGCTATGCCAGGCACGTCGCCGACCGGTTCGACCTGCGCCGCGACATCCAGTTCGACACGCGGGTCGAGGCGGCGACGCTTCGACGACGCCACCGGCCGGTGGCAGCTTGCGACCCGAGACGGCGGCAAGCTCGAGGCGCACCTTTTGCGTGATGGCGACGGGCTGCCTGTCGGCGCCCAACCTGCCGGCGTTTCCGGGGCGCGACAGCTTCGAGGGGCCGACCTACCTGACCGGGACGCTGGCCGCATGAGCCGGTCGATTTTACCGGCCAAGCGGGTCGCCGTGATCGGCACCGGCTCGTCGGCCATCCAGTCGATCCCGATCATCGCGCGGCAGGCGGCGCAGCTCTACGTGTTCCAGCGGACCGCCAATTACTCGATCCCGGCGCACAACCGGCCGCTCGACCCCGAGGCGGTGCGCGCCATCAAGGCCGACTATGGCGCCATGCGCGCGCGCGCAGGCGCTCGCCCACGGGCGTCGATTTCGACTACCGCCAACAGTCCGCGCTCGAAGCGACGGCCGAGGAGCGCCAGCGCGAATACGAAGCGAGGTGGCGGCACGGCGGTCTGGTCTTCATGGGCGCCTTCGGCGACCTGCTGCTGAGCCACGAGGCCAATGCCACCGCCGCCGCGTTCGTGCGCGCCAAGATTCGGGACATGGTGCGCGACCCCGAGGTCGCGCAAACGCTGTCGCCCAAGAACATCATCGGCGCCAAGCGCCTGTGCGTCGACACCGGCTATTACGCGACCTACAACCGCCCGAACGTGACGCTGATCGACCTTGCCGACCGGCCGATCGAGAAGATCACGCCGGACGGCGTGCACGCGCATGGCCGCACCTGGCGCGGTCGATGCGATCGTCTACGCCACAGGCTTCGATGCGATGACCGGCGCGCTGTTGCGGATCGACATTCGCGGCCGCGGTGGCATCTCTTTGCGCGATCGCTGGGCGAACGGCCCACGCACCTATCTGGGGCTGCAGGTCGCCGGCTTTCCCAACCTGTTCACGATCACCGGGCCGGGCAGCCCTTCGGTGCTGAGCAACATGCTGCCGTCGATCGAGCAGCACGTGAACTGGATCGCCGACGGCCTCGACCACCTGCGCACGCGCGACCTCACCTGCATCGAGGCCAGCGCAGCGGCCGAGGACGCCTGGATGGCGCATGTCGAGGAGGCGGCCAACGCCACCATCAAGGGCGCCACGCGGCTCCTGGTACGTCGGCGCCAACATCGCGGGCAAGCCGCGCGTCTTCATGCCCTATATCGGCGGCGTGCCGGCCTACCTGCAAAAATGCAAGGAGGTCGTGGCCAACGGCTACGAGGGCTTTTTGCTGAGCTGATCCGCTACGCGCGACGCCGTCAGGTCCGCCTGGATCGTCCGTTTCGGGCGTGGCGCCGTGGCGGGCTTGGTCGGGTCGCTGCGCAGGAACTCGGCGTGGATCTCCAGCAGCACCTCGTCGCCGATCGCGGGCGCGTAGGCGCCAAGGCCGAAGGTCGAGCGCAGCACGCTGCCGCGCGCGGCAAAGCCCAGCGTGTAGGCGCCGGTCAGAAGATTGCTGCCGCCGCCGTTGAAGGTGACGTCCAGGGTGACCGGCGCGGTGACGCCGTGCAGAGTCAGCTCGCCCGTCACGATGCCGCTATCCTCGCCCTTGATCTCGATCTTGCGGCTCTCGAAGCGCGCCTCGGGGTAGCGCTCGACATCGAGCCAGCCTGAACCACGCAGGTCCTGCTCGAACGCCGGCATGTTCAGATCGATGCTGGCGACGTCGATCGCAGCGACCAGCTTGGCGGCCCTGGGCCGTTCCGGATCGAAATCCAGGGTTGCATCGAACCGGTCGAACCGGCCGATGAGGCGCGAAAAGCCCAGATGGTCGACCTTGAACAGGATCGTGGCGTGGTCCGGATCGAGCCGATACGCGCCCTCCGGCAGCGCCGAAAGCTCCGTGGTCTGATGATGGCTCGGGATCAGATAGCCGCAACCGCCGAGGGACAGGGCCAGCACAAACCAGGACGCGCATGCTATTCGGCGCATGACGCGTCCTCGAGGGGCTTGGCGGGATGCTTGCGCTTGCGCGCATACTTGCGACGATTGGCCTCGGCGCGGGCACGAAAGGCCGCATCCCGCAAAGCGCGCGCGATCGGGTTGCGTTTCGCGACCGTGCGCTGGCGTTGACCTCGAGGCTTGCCCATGACCTCCATCCAAGCTGGCGCCCGGCTCGACCACGGGCGCGGCTTCCGTTCAGATCCGCAGGGGCGCCGCCCGAAGGCAAGCACGCCGTGCCTCACATCAGATAGAGGTGTCGGCTGTCAGCTCGCGCAGCAGGCGCGCCGCGGCGGCACGGCCTAGCTGTTCGGCCTCCTCGAGCGGCGTGGCCAAGGCGTCGATCCGGGTACGGGCATGCGGATCGGCGCCATGCGCGAGCAGAAGCCGAATGCCGTCCAGATCGTCATTCGCGGCCGCGTGGTGGAGCGGCGTCCAGTCGTTGAACCCACGCGCCTCGATATCGGCGCCGGACGCCAGCAGCAAGCGGACGATCTCACAGCGATCCGGCCGCGCGCTGGACAGCGCGGCGATCACCGAGGGAAAGCCGGCATGATCCTCGTAGTTCGAATCGGCGCCGTGCTCCAGCAGCGTGCGGATGAACGGCAGCGGGCTGTGATAGATCGCGTATTCCAGGATGATCTCGCCGACGCCCGCCGGTCCGCGGCAATTCGGGAAATCCGGCGGATCGCCGAGCAGGGCTATGAGCGCCGCGAGGTCGCCCCGCTTGTAGGCATCGTGGATCGCGAGGGATTGGTGCATCCGGTCGCCGTCGCTAGTCCTTACTAGCATAATTGGATATGCCATGATAGGGATTAGGCATGGCAATCCAACAGGCGACGCCGATCGTGTTGTCGGCAGACGAGCGGTCGGCGCTCGAGGCGTGGGCGCGAGCGCCGACTACGGAGCAGCGGTTGGCGGAGCGGGCCAGGATCGTGCTGGCGGCCGCCGCCGGCATAGCGAGCCGGGCGATCGCCCGCGAGGTCGGCTGCGCGCCCGGCGTGGTGAGCAAGTGGCGGGTGCGCTTTGCCGGCGACCGCTTGGCGGGGCTCGGCGACGCGCCGCGCTCGGGCAAGCCCAGGACCTACCGCGAAGACACCGATCGGCGCATCCTGGCCGTGCTCGACCGGCCGCCGCCGGTGGGGTTTGCCCGTTGGACCGCGCCGTTGATCGCCCACGACCTCGGCGATGTCAGCGACCAATACGTGTGGCGGTTCTTGAGGGCGCAACGGATCGATCTCGCGGGACGCCAATCCTGGTGCCTGTCCAGCGATCCCGAGTTCGCCGCAAAGGCCGCCGACATCATCGGGCTCTACCTTGCGCCGCCGGAGCATGCGCTCGTGCTCGCGGTCGACGAGAAGCCGGCGATTCAGGCGCTCGAGCGCGCGCAGGGCTATCTCAAGCTGCCCAGCGGCCGGGCGCTCACCGGCCTCGCCCATGAGTACAAACGCTGCGGCACCACGACCCTGTTCACGGCGCTCGACGTCGCCACCGGCAAGATCAAAGCCAAGCACACCAAGCGCCGCCGTCGCGCCGAGTTCCTCGACTTCATGAACGACGTGATCGCCGATCACCCCGACCGCGAGATCCACGTGGTGCTCGACAATCTCAAGACCCACAAGCCCAAGCGCGATCGCTGGCTGGCGCGGCATAACAACGTCCACTTCCACTTCACCCCGTCCCACGCCAGCTGGCTCAACCAGGTCGAGATCTGGTTCTCGATCCTCGCCCGCAGCGCCCTTAAAGGCGCCAGCTTCACCGCGGTCCGACAGCTCCGCCAAGCGATCGACGCCTTCATCGAAGCTTACAACCCCACTGCCACTCCCTTCCCATGGCGCAAGGCGACCATCCGCCCGAAACCACTCGCGAAACGGATCGCTGACTTATGATGGTAAATACTAGACCAAGGAAAGCCCGGATGGCGGATGGCGCAAATCCGCGCGTCGATATCGGCGTCTGCCTGTTCCTGATCGTGATCTGCTGCGCCGTGCTGGTGGAGGCGGCAAAGCTGCCGCCCGGCAGCTTCGAGCCGCTCGGCTCGGCGCCGATCCCCCAGGCGACCGCCGGCCTGATCATCTTTTTGTGCCTGCTGGTGATCGGCAGGGCGGCGCTCACGCTGTGGTATCGTGAAGAGATCATCGCCGAGAACGCCTATCCGCCCCGCCGCCTGGACGCCGCGGTGATCTTCGGCCTGACCGTCATCTACGTCGCGCTCATGGCGCTGCGCGTCGCTGGCTTCGCCCCGATCACCGCCGTCTTCCTGTTCGTCGCGATCGCATTCCTGACCCGCTTCGCGCCACGCTCGCTGCCGGTCGCGGCGCTCACCGGCATCGTCATGGGCTGGGGCTGCCAGTACATCTTCACGCAGGTCTTCGTGGTCGACCTGCCGGCCGGCTGAGGGGCGCTCGTGCTGCACGGTCTGCTCGGTGCGCTCGGGGTGATCTTCACGCCCTGGCCGTTCTTCCTGACGCTGCTCGGCACGGCGCTCGGCATCACGGTCGGCGCGATCCCGGGCCTGACCGGCGCGATGCTGATCGCGCTGACCCTGCCGCTCACCTTCTACATGCAGCCGGTGCACGCGGTGATCCTCTTGATCTCGATGTATGTCGGCGCGATCAGCGGCGGCCTGATCACCGCGACGCTGTTGCGCATGCCGGGCACGCCGGCCTCGGTGATGACCACCTTCGACGGCTATCCGATGGCGCGCGCGGGCCGGCCCGGCCGTGCGCTCGGGCTCGGCATCAGCGCGTCGTTCATCGGCGGCATGGTGTCCTGGGTGGCGCTTTTGCTGCTGGCCAAGCCGCTGTCGATCATCGCCACCCGGTTCGGCCCGTTCGAGTACTTCACCCTGATCCTGATGGCGATGGTGCTGATCGCATCGGTCAGCCAGGGATCGCTGGTCAAGGGCCTGATCTCGGGCCTGCTCGGCATGCTGGTCTCGATGCCGGGCGTCGATCCCTCGACCGGCCAGCCGCGCCTGACCTGGGACTACTACATGCTGAACGGCGGGCTGAAGCTGCTGCCTGTGCTGATCGGCGTGTTCGCAGTCAGCCAGATCATCGCCGACGTTGTTGACCTGAACCGCAAGGCCGAGCGGGTCGAGATGTCCCGCAAGGGCATCCTGATGTCGCTTCGCGACTGGAAGGACCAGGCGTTCAACCTGATCCGCTCCTCGGTGATCGGCACCTGGGTCGGCATCCTGCCGGGCGTGGGCGCCTCGATCGGCTCGGTGCTGGCCTATACCGCCGCCAAGAACATGTCCAAGACGCCCCAAAAATTCGGCACGGGCTCGGAGGAGGGCATCGTCGCGTCGGAGGCCGCCAACAACGCCACGGTCGGCGGCGCGCTGATCCCGCTGATCGCCATGGGCATCCCCGGCAGCGTGATCGATGCGATCCTGATCGGCGCCCTGATGATTCACTCGATCCAGCCGGGCCCGACCCTGTTCTTGACCCATACCGACGTGGTCTGGGCGATGATCGCCGCCTGCCTGGTCGCCAACATCCTGATGTTCATCCTGATGACCGGCGCGGTCGGCTACGTCTCCCGGCTGATGTATTTTCCGCGCACGATCCTGTTGCCGGTGATCATGGTGTTCTGCGTGGTCGGCACCTATGCGCTCGACAACACCATGTTCGACGTCTGGATCATGCTCGGTTTCGGCGTACTGGGCTACATGCTCGAGCGCACAAGAATGCCGCTCGGCCCCTTCGTGATCGGCTTCGTGCTGGCGCCGCTGGCCGAGGCCAAGCTGCGCTCGGGCCTGATGATGACCGCGGGCTCGATGGCGCCGATGTTCACCCGGCCCCTGCCCGTGCTGTTCCTCTTGATCGCGCTCGGCCTGCTGGTCTGGTCGCTCTATGGTGATTGGAAGCGCGGTCGCGCTGCCGCGGTCGATGACACCGTTGAATGAACGCGGCGGCCAATGGCTTTGGAAGATCAGCTGTCGCCTGACCGACGTTCCAGGCCGGACTAGAACAATCGGATTGGACAACCTAGTCTGCTCGAAATCGGGATAGTTCCAGGCCCTTTGGGAGGCGGTAATTTGACATCACGACCGCCGGCGGAAAACGTTGAAGACATCACGCGTGCACTCGGTGAGGCGGGCGAACGCGAGGCTGCGACCCGCAAGATCCTGGAAGTTGTTCGCCGCTCGCGACGTGACGTGGCGCCGGTCTTCGATGTCATTCTCGAAAGTGCGCTCCGGCTCTGCAAGGCCCAATTCGGGCTGATTTTTCTCGGCCGCGAGGGCGACGCTCATCTAAGGCTGGTTGCCGAAAGGGGAATTGGGTCTGCGTTCATCGAAAAGCACAACGAGAACCCCACACCTCTGGACAGGAATCTGGCCGAAAGCGCGCGCGCCGTGCTCGAGCAAACGGTCGTGCAGATCGACGACATGGTGGACAGCCAGCTTTACCGGGACCGGCAACCCAATCGCGTATCCGCCGTTGAGGATGCGGGCATGCGAACCGCCTTGTTTGTACCGTTGATCAGTGGCAACTCTGGGATCGGTGTGATCTGTGTCTACCGTCGCGAGGTGAGGCGTTTCGAGCCGAAATACGTCGATCTGGTTTCGCTACTTGCCGAGCAGGCAGTGATCGCGATCGAGAACGCACAACAGTTTCGAGAATTGCAGACACGTTTGGAGCACGAGGCCGCCACGCGGGACATCCTGCAGGTCATCAGCCAATCGCGAGCAGATGACAAACCCGTGTTTGATGTAATTCTGAATAGCGCGGCAAAACTTTGCCATGCACCACTTTCTCTTTTGTTCTTGCGAAATGAAGCGAACACGCACCTCGAGGTTGCCGCTCAGAGCGGAAGCCGCTCGAATTTTGTCGATCTGATGAAGAGAGATCCGCTGCCGCTGGATCCGAAGCAATCGCTTGTAGTTCGCGCACTGCTCGAAAGGCGAGTGGTTCACATCGAGGACGTCAGCGACGATCAGCTCTATCGAGATCGTCAACCACACCGGGTCCATGGCGTCGAAGTCGAAGGCATTCGAACCCTCCTGCATGTCCCGCTGATCAGCGGCGACGACCCCATCGGTGTCATTACCCTCTATCGTCGCGAGGTTCGGCCTTTCGAGAACGGCGATATCGAGCTGGTAAAGACCTTCGCAGAGCAGGCCGTGATCGCCATCGAGAACGCACAACAGTTTCGTGAGTTGCAAACACGGCTGGAGCACGAGGTCGCCACGCGGGAAATCCTGCAGGTCATCAGCCAATCGCGAGCAGATGACAGACCCGTCTTTGATGTAATTCTGAATAGCGCGGCAAAACTTTGCCATGCACCACTTTCCTACTTGATCCTGCGTAATGAGGCAAACACGCACCTCGAGGTGGCTGCCCACAGCGGGAGCCGATCGAACTTTGTCGAGGTGATGAACAGAAATCCTCTCCCGCTGGATCCTGAACAATCGCTTACGGTTCGTGCACTGTTCGAGAAACGCGTTCTTCAAATCAGAGACTTGAAGAACGATCAACTCTATCGCGATCGTCAGCCGCACCGGCTCCATGCGGTCGATACCGAGGGCATTCGAACGCTGCTCGTTGTCCCCCTGGTCAGCGGTGATGAAGCCATCGGGGCGATCTCCCTCTATCGCCGCGAGGTTCAACCTTTCGAGGACGGCCATATCGAGCTGGTCAAGACCTTTGCCGAGCAAGCCGTGATCGCGATCGAGAACGTCAAGCAGTTCAAGGCGTTGGAGGCACGCACCGAGGAGGTGCGCGCGCAGGCTGATGCGCTACGGCGGCTGAACAACGAGCTGGAAACACGAGTCACAACGCAGGTTGACGAGCTCGAGCGGCTTGGTCGCCTGCGCCGGTTCCTGTCGCCGCAGGTCGCCGATGCGGTGGTATCCTCGGGCGACGACAAGCTGCTGGGCAGCCACCGCGCGCTCATCGCCATCCTGTTCTGCGACATGCGCGGCTTCACCGCCTTTTGCGAGACCGCCGAGCCCGAGGAAGCGATCGAGATTCTGCAGACCTATCACGAGGCGATGGGCAAGCTGATCCACGAGCACGGCGCAGGGGTCGATCACCGGGCCGGGGACGGCATCATGGCGATCTTCAACGATCCGTTGCCCTGCGATGATCCGGCAGGCGACGCCCTGCGTATGGCCATGGCGATGCGGGAGCGCATGGCCGATCTCTGCATGGAGTGGCGCAAGCTGGGCCATCGGCTCGGCTTCGGTGTCGGGATCTCATTGGGCTACGCCACCGTCGGCATGGTCGGCTCCGAGGGACGCTACGACTATACCGCCAGCGGCACGGCGGTGAACCTGGCCGCCCGCCTTTGCGATCAGGCCGGCGACGGCGAGATCCTGCTCAGCCCGCGCGCCTATCGGGCGGTTGAGGATTTGGTCGAGGTCGAGTCTGCCGGTGAGCTGACCCTCAAAGGAATCCAGGCGCCGGTTGACGTGGTCCGGGTCACGAGGTTGAAGCGCGCGGACGAATATACGTAGTATCGCTACTGCCGCACGCGAAAGTCGTTCTGGCCGGACCGGTCGGCGCCGCGCATCAGCCAGAGCGTGCGCACCGAGTGGTCGGTGATGCCGATCCGATCGTGTAGCTCGCTCGCGATCTTGCGATCGAACACCGACGTCGTGGGCATGAAGCGCAAGGTCATGCCGCGCCGCGGCCTGTCGGACGCGTTCGCTTCCGAGCCATGGAGCAGAAAAACGTCGTGCAGGGAGACCTGGCCGGGTGCGAGCACCAGGTCGACGGCCTTGCTCTCGTCATATTCGTCGGGCTCGAGCTCCTGGGTGAGGTTCACGTCGGGCGCCTGCACGGTGCGGTGCCTGCGCAGCCTGTGATCCTTGTGCGAGCCCTTGATCACGCGAAGGCAGCCGTTCTCCGGCGTCGCGGCATCGATCGCGATCCACACCGTGCAGGTCGCCAAGGGGCGGATCGGCCAGTATTCGCCGTCCTGATGCCAGGGCGTGCGCTTGCCGTTGCCGGCGGGCTTGGCGAAGAAGCTCGAGTTCCAAAGGGCGAAGTCCGGCCCGATCACCTGGCCGACCATGTCCAGGATGTCGGGGTTGCGCGCGACGTTCAAGAAGCCGGTGTCGTAGGCCAGCAGGCACGAACAGTAGTCGCGAAACTCGGGATGTTTTTGCAACAGGCGCCCATGCGCGACCCGGATCTCCTCCAGCGCATCGTCGGGCACCCGGAAGTCGGGAATGACGTAGCCATCCTCGTGATACTTTTCGATTTCGACATCGCTGAGCATGGCTTCCCCCGTCTCCCGCGTCTTCTGACCGAAGCTGCAAAACTGCGGCGCGGCATCCTCGAAAGCAAGTCGCAACAGTCGCGCGGAATCAGCGACAGGGCAGGTCCTTGTGCTACCGATCTTTCGGGATCCCGAGAGTGGCCGCTTAAAGATGCCCCTCCTGGACCAGCAGCTCGGCGATCTGGACCGCGTTGAGGGCGGCGCCCTTGCGCAGGTTGTCGGAGACCACCCACATCGACAGGCCGGACGGCACCGTGCTGTCGCGGCGCAGGCGCGAGACGAACACGCCGAACTCGCCGACGCATTCGACCGGCGTGACGTACTCGTTGTTGGCCGGATCGTCGATCAGCAGCACGCCCTCGAAGTCGTGCAGCGCGTCGCGCGCGTCCTCGAGGTCGATCTCGTGCTCGAACTCGACATTGACCGCCTCGGCGTGGCCGACGAACACCGGCACGCGCACGCAGGTGGCCACCACCTCGATCGCCGGGTCCAGGATCTTCTTGGTCTCGACCGCCATCTTCCACTCTTCCTTGGTCGAGCCGTCCTGCATGAACACGTCGATCTGCGGGATCACGTTGAAGGCGATCTGCTTGGTGAAATGCTTGGGCTCCGGCAGCTTGGTCTCGTAGATGCCCTTGGTCTGGTCGAACAGCTCGTCCATGCCCTCGCGGCCGGCCCCCGAGGCCGACTGGTAGGTCGCGACCACCACCCGCTTGACCAAAGCGAGGTCGTGCAGGGGCTTGAGCGCCATCACCATCTGGATGGTCGAGCAGTTGGGATTGGCGATGATGTTGCGCTCCCGGAAGCCGGCGAGCGCATCCGGGTTGACCTCGGGCACCACCAGCGGCACGTCCGGCTCCATCCGGAAGTGCGAGGTGTTGTCGATCACCACGCAGCCCGCCGTTGCGGCCCGCGGCGCATGCACGCGCGAGATCGCAGCGCCGGGCGAGAACAGCCCGATGTCGGTGCCTTCGAAATCGAAATCCTCGAGCGCCTGCACCGTCAGCGTGCGGTCGTCGCCATACGAGACCTCCTTGCCGAGCGAGGAGCGCGACGCCAGCGCCACCACCTCGTCCGCCGGGAACCTGCGCTCCGCCAGGATGTTCAGCATCTCCGCGCCGACCGCGCCGGTCGCGCCGACCACCGCTACCTTGTAACCCATGACCTTCGACCTCTCGGTGCACCAAGCTGGTAGGTTTGTGATGCCGGCGCCGGAATCAAGCCCCCTCCGGCCCTCGGGCGAGCCGCCAAGTGTACAGCACGATCGCGACCGCGCTGGCAAGATTGAGGCTGGAAACACCCGGGCGCATCGGGATCGCGATGCGCCGGTCCGCCCGCTCCAGGATGGTTTCGCTGAGCCCGCGCCGCTCCGAGCCGAACGCCAGGACGGCCCGATCCATCCGCAGCGCGCCGCGTGAGCGGCTCGCCCTCGGGGTCGATCGCCAGCAGCGGTCGCTCGGTCTCGGGCAGCGCATCGACGTTGGCCACGGGCAGCGCGAAATGCAGGCCGGCCGAGCCGCGCAGCGCAGCGGGCTGCCACGGATCGCGCCCACCGATCACCAGCACCGCTGCCGCGCCGGCAGCCGCTGCGACCCGCACCACCGCGCCGAGATTGCCGGGATGCGAGGGATTCTCGAGCAGCACGACCGGCGCCGGCTCCGGTGCTTCGAGGGCGCGCGCCACGTCGACCTGCTGGCCGCACCGCGATCGCCAGCACGCCGGTCGCCGGCGGCATCGGCACCAGCTCGCGCGAACGTCGTCGGAGCAGACCTCCTCGACAATCTCTTGCAGCTGACTGCACAGATCCGGCGCGAGATCCCCCGCCAGCCGCATCAGCACCGCACGATCGGCGGTGCAGGCAAGCTCGATCCGCGCGCCGAAACGCAGGGCATGCTTGAGCGCGTGAAAGCCTTCCAGAACGGCCAGAGACGGATCGGTGCGCGCGACGGCAAAGCGCTCGATCAGGGCCCGCGGGTCGCCCACCGGCCCATCCGGTCTTACGCCGCCTTGTCCATCTCCCGGACGATCGATTCGCCCATCACCGAGGTCGACACCTTGGCCTTGCCCGGCTGCATGATGTCGGCGGTGCGCAGCCCGCCGGCCAGCACCCGGCCGACCGCATCGTCGAGCAGATCGGCGGCTTGGTCCTGGTCGAACGAGTAGCGCAGCATCATCGAGAAGCTCTGCAGCATCGCGATCGGGTTGGCCTGGCCGGTGCCGGCGATGTCGGGCGCGCTGCCGTGCACCGGCTCGTACAGCGCCCTGCGCTTGCCGTTCGCGTCCGGCGCGCCGAGCGAGGCCGACGGCAGCATGCCGAGCGAGCCGGTCAGCATCGCGGCGCAGTCGGACAGGATGTCGCCGAACAGATTGTCGGACAGGATCACGTCGAACTGCTTGGGCGCGCGCACCAGCTGCATCGCGCAGTTGTCGGCGTACATGTGGCTCAGCTCGACGTCGCCATACTCGGCGTCGTGCAGGCGCTGGACCTCCTCGCGCCACAGCACGCCGGACTCCATAACGTTGGCCTTCTCGACCGAGCACAGCTTGCCGTTGCGCTTGCGCGCGAGCTCGAACCCGACCTTGGCGACCCGCACGATCTCAGGCGTGGTGTAGACCTGGGTGTTGATGCCGCGGCGCGAGCCGTCGGGCAGGGTCTCGATGCCGCGCGGCTCGCCGAAATAGACGCCGCCGGTCAGCTCGCGCAGGATCATCAGGTCGAGCCCGCGCACCAGCTCGGGCTTGAGCGAGGAGCTGTCGACCAGGGCGTCGAACACCTTGGCCGGACGCAGGTTGGCGAACAGCTCCATCTCCTTGCGCAGGCGCAGCAGGCCGCGCTCGGGCTTGTTCTCGAACGCAAGGACATCGTATTTCGGGCCGCCGACCGCGCCGAACAGCACCGCGTCCGCCTCGAGCGCCTTGGCCATGACCTCGTCGGTCAAGGGCGTGCCATGGTGGTCGTACGAAGTGCCGCCGACCCGGCCCTCGTCGAGCTCGAACTCGAGCCCGTGGCGCCGCGCGAACCAGTCCATGACCCGGCGTACCTCGCGCATCACCTCGGGGCCGATGCCGTCGCCCGGCAGCAGCAGCACCTTGCCGAGCACGCCAGGGGTGTTCCTGAGCGCCATCACGCGGCCCCGTGATGCAGCCACGGCTGGGCGGCGCGTTGCCCGGCCTCGAAACGATCGATGTGGTGGCCCTTCTCCATGGTCAGGCCGACGTCGTCGAGGCCGTTCAGCAGGCAGTGCTTGCGGAACGGATCGACCTCGAACGCGAACAGCTCGTTGCCGATCGGCCGCTGGATGTGCTGCTGCTCGAGGTCGATCGTGAAGACCGGATTCTCGGCCTCGGCCGCCTCACGCAGCAGGATCTCGACCTGTTCTGGTTCCAGGACAATGGGCAGGACGCCGTTCTTGAAGCAGTTGTGGAAGAAGATGTCGGCAAAGCTCGGCGCGATCACGCATCGGATGCCGAAGTCCAGGAGCGCCCAGGGCGCATGCTCGCGCGAGCTGCCGCAACCGAAATTCTCGCCGGCGATCAGGATCTCGGCCTTGCGGTAGGGATGCTGGTTGAGGATGAAGTCCTCCCGCTCGGCGCCGTCATCGTGATAGCGCAGGGTCTCGAACAGGTGCACGCCGAGCCCGGTCCGCTTGATGGTCTTGAGATGATGCGCCGGGATGATCTTGTCGGTGTCGACATTGGCCACCGGCAACGGTGCCGCGATCCCGGTCAGCTTGGTAAAGGGCTGCATCGCCTCGCCGTTCCCTTTCCTGCATTGGTTCGCGCCCTTTATGCCCTCGCTCGCGGCAGCACTTCCAGCCCGGATTTCTCACGACGGGCTGGTGCATCGGGGCTCCGGACGGACGATAACGCTTTCTGCCACAAGACGTTGAGCGCGATCATGTGCCGTGCCCTGGCCCCGCGATCAGCAAGGTACTGCCTCCAGCGGGTCGCCACGACCCCCGCTACCGAAACGTAGCGGCCCGCGGTTGCCTGCTCGCGGGCTCGAGCGGAATTGACACGTCTGTCATCTCGATTTGGCGAATCTCGAGCCCAGAGAGGAGAGGGCGCTACGCTCTGGTCCTCTCGTCATATCCGAGCACGTCGGCGAGATCGAAAGGCGGGCGCTCGGGGAAGGCATCCCTCGGACAGGCGGGTCTGGCTGGCAGCCTGGGCGACGGCGCGCGGGTAGTTTCTGATCATCAGATCGGGCAGAAGACGCCGCAGACTGGGGCTCTGTTCGAGGATGTCCTCGATCTGCTCGCGACCGTTGCGAATCGAGTCCTGCCAGCTAGGGGTGGCTCGCTGCGGCTGGTAGCGCTGCTTCAGGAAGTCGGCCATGATCCGCTTGAGCTGCGAGCCGAGGGCGCGCTGATCGCGCTTGGTCAACCCCTCCAGCTCCAGGATCAGGTTCGAGAGATCGAGCGCCGCCGTGTCGCCCGCACGCAGCGCCGCCACCTGCTCCTCGACCCAGAGGGCGAAGTCCTGGTCGTAGAGCGGACGAAGGGGAGTTCCCTCGACCTCTGTTCCAACTGCGCCCGACTTCGCATCGTTCGCTCCTCAAAGAGCCGGCTGAAGTCACCAGTCCGCCGCGGCGGCGGTCGGCTCGACCTTGGCGGCGCAGAACTTGTACTCCGGGATCTTGCCGTAGGGGTCGAGCTGCGGGTTGGTCAGGATGTTGGCTGCCGCCTCGACATAGGCGAACGGGATGAACACCATGCCCTCGGAGACGGCACGGTCGGCCCGCGCCTTGAGCTCGATCGCGCCGCGCCGGGTTGTCACCCGGATCGGCTCGCCCGGCGCCACGCCGAGCCGCCGCAGCTCCTTCGGATGCAGGCTCGCCACCGCCTCCGGCTCGAGCGCATCGAGATAGGTCGCGCGCCTGGTCATCGCCCCGGTATGCCAATGCTCGAGCTGGCGGCCCGTGGTCAGCACCATCGGGTACTGATCGTCCGGCAGCTCGGCCGGCGGCAGCACCTCGGCGGGCGTGAACCGGCCGCGGCCGTCGTCGGTCGGGAAGCGGTCGCCGAACACGATCTCGTGGCCGCGCGCATCCGGCCCATCGCACGGATAGGTGACCGAGCTCTCTGCCTCCAGCCGCTGCCAGGTGATGTTGGCGAGCGAGGGCATGGCACGGGCCATCTCGTCATAGACCTCGCGCGGATGCCGGTAGGTCCAGCCCAGACCGATCCGTCGCGCGATCTCCTGGACGATCCACCAGTCCTCCCGGGCATCGCCCGGCAGAGGCAGCGCCTTGCGCCCCATCTGCACCTGGCGGTTGGTGTTGGTGACCGTGCCGTTCTTCTCCGGCCAAGCCGAGGCCGGCAGGACCACGTCCGCATACATCGCGGTCTCGGTCATGAACAGGTCCTGCACCACCAGATGCTCGAGCTTGGCGAGCGCCTCGCGCGCGTGCCGGGCGTCCGGGTCGGACATCGCCGGGTTCTCACCCATGATGTACATGCCCCGAATTTGCCCATCGAGGATCGCGTGCACGATCTCGACCACGGTCAGCCCGGGCTCGGGGTCGAGGCTGGCGCCCCACAGCTGCTCGAAACGCTGCCGGACGTCGTCGCGCGCGACCCGCCCGTAGTCCGGGAACATCATCGGGATCAGGCCGGCATCGGATGCGCCCTGCACGTTGTTCTGGCCGCGCAGAGGATGCAGGCCGGTGCCCGGCCGGCCGACATGGCCGGTCATCAGCGCGAGCGAGATCAGGGAGCGCGCATTGTCGGTGCCGTGCACGTGCTGCGAGATGCCCATGCCCCAGAAGATGATCGCACGCTGCGCGCTCGCGTATGTGCGGGCGACCGTGCGCAGGGTATCCGCATCGATGCCGCAGATCGCCGACATCTCCTCCGGCGCAAAGGCCGCGAGGTGCTTGCGCAGGTTCTCGAAGCCCTCGGTGTGCGCCTGGATATACTGGCGGTCGTACAGCTCCTCCTCGACGATCACGTGCATCAGCGCGTTGAGCAGTGCTACGTCGCTGCCGGGCTTGAACTGCAGCATGTGGGTGGCGTGCCGCGCCAGCGCCTGGCCACGCGGGTCCATCACGATCAGGGTCTTGCCGCGCTTGGCCTCCTGCTTGAAGTAGGTCGCCGCCACGGGATGGTTCTCGGTCGGATTGGCGCCGATCACGATGATCACGTCGGCATCCTTGGCCGCGGTGAAGGGTGCTGTGACCGCGCCCGAGCCGATGTTCTCCAAAAGCGCCGCGACCGACGAGGCGTGGCAAAGGCGCGTGCAATGGTCGACATTGTTGGTGCCGAAGCCGGTGCGGACAAGCTTTTGCACCAGATAGGCTTCCTCGTTGGAGCCCTTGGCCGAGCCGAACCCGGCCAGCGCCGAAGGCCCATGGGCATCGCGCAGGCTCTTCAGGCCAGCGGCCGCGCGATCGAGCGCCTCTTGCCAGCTGGCCTCGCGAAAGTGGCTCAGCGGATTGGCCGGATCGATCGGGTCGTCGACCACCTTGGGCACGCCGTCCTTGCGGATCAGCGGCCTGGTGAGCCTGTCCGGGTGGTTGACGTAGTCGAAGCCGAACCGGCCCTTGACGCACAGCCGGTTCTCGTTGGACGGGCCGTTGCGCCCGGTGACGTAGCGGATCCTGTCGTCCTTGATGTGGTAGGTGATCTGGCAACCGACGCCGCAATAGGGGCAGACGCTCTCCACCTCGCGATCGGTCTCGAGGTGGCCGACGCCTTGGGCATCGAGCAGGTTGGCCGGCATCAGCGCGCCGGTCGGGCAGGCCTGGACGCACTCGCCGCAGGCAACGCAGGTGCTGCCACCCATCGGGTCGTCCATGTCGAACACGATCTTGGCACCGGCGTTGCGGAACGCCATGCCGATCACGTCGTTGACCTGCACCTCACGGCAGGCGCGCACGCACAGATTGCAGTCGATGCATGCGTCGAGATTTACCGCCATCGCCGGGTGGCTGAGGTCGGGTGCGGGCGTCGTGCGCTCGGGAAAGCGCGAGGTTCGCACGTCCAGGCGCTCGGCCCACTGCCAAAGCCGCGAATCCGGATGGTGGGCGACGTCGCGCGCCGGCTGATCGGCGAGCAGCAGCTCCATCACCATCTTCCGCGCGGTCTTCGCGCGATCCGAGGCGGTGACCACCTTCATGCCGGCAGCGGGCTTGCGGATGCACGATGCGGCCAGCACTCGCTCGCCCTCGATCTCGACCATGCAGGCACGGCAGTTGCCATCGGCCCGATAGCCGGGCTCGGGCAGCCAGCACAGATGCGGGATCTCGGTCCCTTCACGCGCGGCCACCTGCCAGATGGTTTCGCCCGGCTGCGCCTCGACCTCGCGGCCGTCGAGCGAGAACCTGATCGCGTCGGTCATGAGAACAGCCTCAACCTCCTGGAGCCGCCGCCGGACCGCAGCCGGCTCATCGCTTCACGTCATGAAGGTAGATCATCGGCAGCCGCCGCGCCACCCGCACGCGGCCAACGCGCACCGAGGCGGCCGGGTCGCAGATCAGGGTCGGACCATCGCGTATTTAATTTGCAATTTAGGAACATCGACAGATAAGCTACCTACAGTTGATTTTCATTCGCGCGCCAAGGAGCAGGCACATGACACCGGAGATGGAGCAGAAGGTTCTGGCGTCGCTGTACGATCGGCTGTGGGACGCGATCACCTACAGCCCGGGCGGCAACCGGACCCACGTGTTCGACAAGCAGACCAGCTTCGTCCAGTTCTCGAAAGGCGAGGCGCTGCGGCCGGAGGACTTCGTCAACGCCGCAGCACCAATCAACCCGGCCGGCGACCTCAACGCCGCCGAGACCTTCTCCCGCATGGTCGACGTCGTGCCGCTGGTCCAGGCCGACTACGCGCCGAGCGCCACCCGCCTGTCGCAGGCCTATGTCGACATCGTGAACGGCGCCAACTCCAACCTGGAGACCAACCCGGACCAGCAGAAGATCTACAACCAGGCGTTCAGCTATCTGAACACCACCACGACGATCAAGGAGTTCGACGGCAGCGAGACCACGCAGACCGGGCCGTCGCGGGTCCTCAACACCTACCTCGGCAATCGCGACGCCTACGCCAACGCGCTGTCCGGCTATCGCCTGGCCTATAACAGCTACGACATGACCGATCCCAAGCAGCAGCGCGAATGGCAGGCGCGCGCGCCGGCCCTGCAGGCGGCCATGGATCGGACCTGGAACCTGTGGCGCGGTGAGGGCGCTACCCAGGTCGAGCGCGCGCTTGCGGCTCTCGACACGACGATCAACTCGGCGGTGCGCAACATCCTGGAGGCGGCCCGCCAGACCATGGCGCAGAGCGCCATGACGTCGAGCCTGGGCGACACGAAATGGTACCTGTCCTACGCGCTGCCGAGCGACTGGAGCGGGCCGGGCGCGGCGGAGAACTTCACGGCGATCACGCTCGACAGCAGCAATCTGGAGAGCGAGGCAAGCTCGCGGTCCGATTCCTACGGTGCCGGGGCCTCCTGGTCGGCGGGACTGTGGAGCGTGGGCGGCTCGTCGGCCGGCAGCTCCGGCTCCAGCAGCTTCCACATGCAGGCCGACCATCTGAAGCTCTCGGCCAAGCTGGGCCTGATCCGCATCTACCGGCCGTGGCTCAACGACCTGATCTTCCGGATGAACGGCTGGTTCATGGATGCCACCGGCAAGGACGGCGTCTCCAACGGCAAGCTCGCCGGCAACGAGCACGCGCTGCTGCCGTTGATCCCGACCGCCTTCGTGGTCGGACGCGACATCGCGGTCGAGGCGGATTTCTCGACCGAGGACAAGACCCACGTCGAGAAGGCGATCTCCGGCTCGATCGGCGTGGGCTGGGGGCCGTTCCGCGTCAGCGGCAACTATGCGCACAGCTCGTCGAAGGATACCTTCAAGAGCACCTTCGATGGCGGCACGCTGCGCATCCCGGGCATTCAGGTCCTGGGCTGGGTCAGTGAGATCGTGCCGGCGAGCCCGCCGCAGAATGCTCCCTGATCCGAACCGATCGGCCTGTCGAACCTGATCGCGCCATGACCGGAGCCGCATCGCTTGCGGGCGGCTCCGGTTCGCGCGGCCCGGCCAACCCATGAGCCTGAACCTGACCGCGGCCCTGGCACGGGCGCTGCCGCCGTCCACCATGCCACTTCGTGTCAGCCCCAGGGCGCTGCTGGCGGCAGCGGCGGCCAGGCCGGTGCTGCAGCTCAACCACGTTCCCTTGCCGCTCGATCCTGCGAACTACCAGAATCCCTATTCCAACACCAATCCGGACGGCGACCAGCGGACACTCTACGCCTTCCGCGCCCTGGTCGATCCCGTACCCGAGTTCACGCGAGCGTACCGGCCGAGCGCGCGGTCGACCGAGCACATCTACCAGAACCTGATCCGGGGCGCCTCGGTCGGTGTCGGCCAGGACTTCACCTCGGCCGTGTTCGAGAACGCGCGCAGGACCTTCGCGCAGACGGCGCTCGATACCCTGGTCATCACCCCCGGTACGTGGCACCCGGTCTGGGCCACGCCGACGAACTGGTATGATCCGGCGCAGCTCGATCGCTTCCAGCCGGTCGAGCTCGACCTGCGCGAAGGCCACGCCGAAAGCGGCCCCTTCCTTCTGCTCGGCGGCAACGAGCAGCTGCGCTGGCGGCTCGGCGATCCGCAGCGGCCACAGCTGACCAAACAGCCCGACCGCGCGACGCAGCCGAATTCTTTGAGGTTCAGGTGCCTCCAGGTGACGCTGCAGCGGCCATGGCTCGATTTCGAGGTGTTCGGGCTGCACGGCTGGTACCTGCAAGGCCAGCCGAAGGCCTATTACTCGAGCGGCGAGACCGCGACCAATCAGGGCGTCCTGCCGCTGGTCCCGACCAGCCTCCTGCTCGGCACCGACATCCGGCTCGACGGCAGCGTCGGCACCGACGACCTCGACCTAGTCCGCCATGCCGCAAAGACCAGGACACCGCTCTCGCTTGGGCCCTTCAGCATGGCCTCGGTCACGCTTGCGGGCGATCAGGTGCAAGGCGCCCCGGCCGCCGACGCGAACGCCCCGCCCGCCCTCTACCTGATCGGCTGGTGCAGCGAGCTGGTGCCCCTGGCCCCGACGTCGGCACAGGCGTGATCTCCGGAGCGGCGCCCCTGGTTCGTCGCCACCTCAAGCCGCGAGGCGCTGGCCCTTGACCATGCGTCCGGGCAAGGCGCCGGTCGCCTGCCCCTGCCGGTAGGTGACCACGCCGGAGACGATCGTCGCCTCGTAGCCGTCCGCATGCTGCAGCAGGCGGCGCCCGCCGGCCGGCAGATCGAAGGTCACATAGGGCCGGTCGAACGCGAGGTGGTCGTAGTCGATCACGTTGAGGTCGGCTTTCTTGCCCGGCGCCAGCACGCCGCGATCGCCGAGCCCCGCCGCCCCGGCCGTGTCGGAGGTCAGGCGCCGCACCACCTCGGCCAGCGGAAAGCGCCCGCGCTCGCGGCCCCAATAGGTCATCAGCCAGGTCGGGTAGCCGGCATCGAGAATGAAGCCGACATGCGCGCCGCCATCGCCAAGCCCCATGATCGTGTTACGATCGGCCAGCATCGCCTCGGTCGCCGACAGATCGAAGCCCGCATAGTTCACCAGCGGCGCGTAGAGGAAGCCGCGGCCACCGTCCTCGATCAGGATGTCGTAGGCGACCTCGGGCGCCGACCGGCCCGTCGCGCTCGGCCACCGCCGCCACCGAATCCTCGCGCCTGGGCAGATAGTTCGGCGGGTTGCCGAACCGGAACATCTGCGTCCACATCAGGCGGCGGATCAGCGGGAAGGTCGACCCTTCGATCCGATCCTCCGACAGGATGCGGCGGCGCACCTCGGGATCCTGCATCGCGACGCTGCACCGCGCTCGCGCGCAGCGGGCGCCCGGCGATCGCCTTGTAGGTCGGCGTGCCGGAAAACGGGTTCTGGCTGCCTTCGAGCCCCAGCAGCAGCCCGATGGTGCGAGGTGCCACGACCGGGCGGATCATGTGGCCGTCCCGGATCGCCTCGCCCGCCAGCGCCAGCAGCTCCCGCCACTCGCCCGAGCGGGCCGGATCGTGCCGCTGGGCCAGCGAGAACACCGCGGGGCGGCCGCATCGCTCGACCACCCGGCGCAGCATCGCGAACTCGCTTTGCGCATCGGGCTCGTCCCAGTCGGACACCACCTCCAAAAAACCCGACCCGGCATCGCGCATGCCCATGGCGATGCCGGCAAGCTCGTCCTCATTGGCGCGCAGCGTCGGTATATAGGTGCCCGACAGGCTCTTGTGGCTGATCGTGCGCGAGGTCGAGAACCCGAACGCGCCGGCCCGGATCGCCGCGGCGGTGATCGCACGCATCGCCGCGATGTCGGCCTCGGTTGCCGCCTCGTGCCGGATCGCCCGCTCGCCCATCACGTAGACCCGGACCGCAGCGTGCGGCAGCAGCGCGCAAAGATCGATATCGCGCCGGTTCTGCTCCAGGACCGCAAAGTACTCGTCGAACGTCTCCCACTGCCATTTCAGCCCTTCGTGCATGACCGGGCTCGGGATGTCCTCGACCCCTTCCATCAGCTCGACCAGCTTTTCCCGATCCTCGGACCTGCACGGCGCGAAGCCGACACCGCAGTTGCCCATCACCGCCGTGGTCACGCCATGCCAGGCCGACGGCGCCATATGACGGTCCCAGACGGCCTGGCCGTCATAGTGCGTGTGAATGTCGACGAACCCGGGGGTGACGATCAACCCCTTCGCATCCAGCTCTTCCTTGCCGCTTCCGGCGACCTCACCAACCTCGGCGATCCTGCCGCCAGCCATCGCGACATCCCCCTCGACCGGCTCGTCCCCGGTACCGTCGACCAGCGTGCCGTTGCGTACGACGATGTCGAATGAAGCTGGCATGAGCCCGTTCCTCCTCCCCAAAAATCGTCTTGACGCTATGTATCGTTCGCCGAGGCGATGCGCCGCAAGCTTTTGCTCGAGATCGCGGGCAGGTTGCCGCCACCTGACATCTTCGCCGATCGGGGCCCCTCGGATAGGGAGAAGACCTCTGGCCGGGAGGTCGTAGGTTCAAGCTCTACCCCTGCAACCATCCAAAATGGCGCCTTCCCAATGGGTTGGCGGCCTCCCACTTTTGTGCTGACGAAACGGTTTGCACCAGCTTTGCACACAGCGGGCGACCCATGTGGCGCGTCCGCTAGGGCCGTTGGTGGACCCGGAGCGGTCATCGGTGATGCCCGATTTGGTTGCCGTAGAATTGGAATGCCCTCTTTTCCTCGGGCATCAGCATATGGTATTAATAGTTGTGGTAGCGATCTGTAGGATTTTACTAATGGTTGATCGGTTTTCTCGGAAAATTCTCGCGCGCGACGAGGTGGACGGCGAGGAGCATTATCTCCAGGTCCTTAAGCATCCGAGTGGTTTGATGATCCTTCGCGATGATCAAATCTCTCGTGTCATGGCGCCTTCCGCAGCCTTGGACCTGTGTTTGCAGTTGGTGAGTGCCCTCGGCGACGAGCCTCCGGCAGTGGAGGGAGCGGGGAGGGGACAGCTGCTCTGTAGGCGACCTCATAAACGTTCGCTTCCCTCGCTCAAGCGCGGGGAACTCTGAGACCCGCATTCCTGGGGCCTTGCGGACGCGAAATCGCTCCAGCCAATCATCCGAAGAATGGAGCGAGCCCCCTCCGGGAGAGCCGACCCCTTCGAGGCCGAATGGCGGCTCATGATCCAGCTTGGTCGCCTTAACCACGGATAGCGGACGTTCATCGGGGTTGAGCGGGACGGCAGAGTTTGTGAAGGGTTTCGGATGGCCGGCGAGCTGAGATCGCACGAGCACGGCAGGGCCGGGCGTCAGGGAAGGAACCCGCGGGGGCCGGGCTTTGTGAAGGGTTTCGGATGCCGGCGGGTCGAGACGAAGCGAGCAGCGGCGAGGGCCGGCGTCCGAAAGCCTCCAGGGAAGGAACCCGCGGGGGCCGGGCGCGGCTTTTCGGGTCTATGGGGATTTGACGGCTGACTGGGGTCGGCGTCGAGGTCGGAGGAGTGTTGGACGGGAGCGTTCGGCCGCTAGGGCGGCAGAGAGATCGCGACGGGCGTGGCACAGCGTGCGGGCGCGGGCGCACAGGCCGGTCGATGTCGGTGTGATGGGCGGTGCAGGGCGCACGCTCGGTCGGGCAAGGGTGTGCGCGGGCGGTCGCCGGCGGCGAGGGGCTGCGGCGGACTTGCGCGGTGATAAGGCGTGGTTGGGGGTCATGCGGCCGCGGTCCTGATCCCGCGTTCGGATGGCGGCGGGGCGCGCGGACCGCCGCCGCGCTCGAAGGTCGCGACGACGATCATGTGCCCGCCACAGCACGGGCACGGCGGGCGATGGTCGGCTGGCGCCGTGGCGGTGGCCTTGGTCGTCGGATCGGGTCGCGCTGGCGGCTCGGATGCGACGAGCAGCTCCCTGGCGCGGGCGATGTTGGCCTGGCGCCCGGCGCTGGCGAGGAGCCCGTAGTGGCGAATGCGGTGAAAGCCCTTGGGCAGGACGTGGAGCAGGAAGCGGCGGATGAACTCGTCCGGAGCAAGCGTCATCGTCTTGTACCGATCGCGGCCCTCGAACCGATAGTCCTTCCATGTGAAGGTGACGCCGTTCTCGTCGGCTGCGATCAAGCGGCTGTTGGTGATCGCGACGCGATGGGTGTAGCGCGCGAGATAGGCGAGCACCGCCTGCGGCCCGGCGAAGGGCCTCTTGGCGTAGACGAACCACCTCGTCGTCCTGAGCGGCGCGAGGAAGGCGGCGAAGGCGTCGGCGCCCGTGAGATGGCGGTGCGCGCCGAAGAACTGCAGCTTGCCTGCGGCATGCGCCATGGCGAGCTTGTCCAGCATCAGCCTGCGGAACAACTTCGAGAGCACGCGCACCGGCACGAAGAAGCCCGGCTTGCAGGCGACCCACTGGGAGCTATCGAGCGCGATCCCGCCACCGGGCACGATCATGTGCAAGTGCGGATGATGGCTCATCGCCGAGCCCCAGCTGTGGAGCACCGCGGTGATCCCGATCCTTGCCCCGAGGTGCTTCGGGTCGGCGGCGATCGTCAGCAGCGTCTCGGACGATGCCTTGAACAGGAGATCGTAGATCATCGCCTTGTTCTGGTAGGCGATGTCGGCGATCGCGGCCGGCAGGGTGAAGACGAGGTGGAAGTAGGGCACCGGCAAGAGCTCGGCTTGTCGCTCGGCCAGCCAGTCCCTGGCGGCGGCGCCCTGACACTTCGGGCAGTGGCGGTTGCGGCAGGAGTTGTAGGCGATCCGGGTGTGAGCGCAGTCTTCGCACCGCGCGACGTGGCCGCCGAGCGCCGCGGTGCGGCAGCTCACGATGGCCGACATCACCTGCAGCTGGCCGAGGCTCACATGGCCCGCATTGGCCCGGCGCCAGGCGGCCCCGTGGCGATCGAAGATGTCGGCGACCTCCAGCCTCGGGCGGCCCACGGCCGCCGGGTCAGGTCTCCGCTCGTGGTCTCCCCTCGGCGAGCGGCCCGAGCCGGTCGAGCGGGCTGATCACCGCGCGGATCGTGGTGGTGGCGACCCGCGTGTAGAGCGCGGTGGTGTCGAGCTTGGCATGACCCAGCAGGACCTGGATCACGCGGATGTCGATGTTCTGCTCGAGGAGGTGAGTGGCGAAGCTGTGCCGGAGCGTGTGCGGCGTCACCCGCTTCTTGATCTCGGCCATGTGGGCGGCAGCATGGCAAGCGCGATTGAGTTGACGTGTGGTCAGCGGCAGCAGCGGATCGCGGCCAGGGAACAGCCAGGCTTGAGGCCGCGCGATGCGATACCAGTCGCGCAGCAGCTCGAGCAGTTGGGGTGACAGCATCGCATGGCGATCTTTGCGTCCCTTGCCCTGCTCGACCCGGAGCATCATGCGCTGGGAGTCGATGTCGGAGACCTTCAGCGCTGCCACCTCTGACACGCGCAGGCCCGCGCCATAGGCCGCTCCGAACGCCGCCTTGTACTTCGGCCCCGGCGCTGCCTCCAGAAAGCGCACCACCTCCTCGGGGTTGAGGACCACGGGGATCTTGCGCGGCTCGGCGACAAAGGTCAGTGGCCTGGTGACATCGGGTCGGTCGACCGTCACGTTGAAGAAGAACCGCAACGCCGTCACCGTGGTGTTGATCGTCGGCGGACGCACGCGGTTCTCGGCTCAGATGCAGCTGGAAGCGGCGAAGCTCCTCAGGCGTGGCCGTATCCGGCGATCGACCGAGAAAGATCGCCAGGTTCTTGACGGCACGGATGTAGTTGCGCTGGGTGTCGGCGCTGAAGTTGCGGACCGTCATGTCTTCGATCATGCGCCGGCGCAGCGGGCTGATGGTCTCGTCCTTCATCGGGGTGCTCCCGTCTCGAGGTGAGGTTGGACACCCCTCGATCCTCGAAACGGGCCCCCTGTCCCGTCACCCCAATCCGTTCAGCCGATCACCACCGCCACCTGCCGAGCACGCCATCCCGCGTGCAACCCCTCCCGCGAAGCGGGTTCGTTCCGTGACCCTGTTTAGACATTCGGACCCTGGTAGACTCGCGGCCGAAGCGCTCATAGGATCGTCGAGAGTGGCCTCTTGCGGCTACCATCACGCTATGGCCAAAAAGAGCGCGTCCAACACCGCCTTGTCGCGATCGTTTTGGCGACGTCGTCGGCTATTCGAAGATAATGGGGCGGGTGGTACTCCAGTCTCAACCTCAGAGCATCAGATGTGGAGCAACGGCAATCGTGCTTTGAGATTTGATTGGTGGTTCTATAGAATCCGCGCTCGTGACTTGTTGTCTTTAGCAACCAAAGATTGGTCGGGGCTCGGATTCGGGTCGCGCAGATCTCTTCATCGTGGTGTCTTTGCTCTCCGTCTACGCGACGTTTGGCACCATCGTTTGGGCCGCGTATCTGCAACTCGACCCTTCGCAGCGCCGGCTGCCGGCCATTGAGGCCGAGTTGGTATCGTTAGAGGATGCCTGGCAGGCTTGGGCGCGCCATCACGCCGACTTACAAGCTCGAATCGAGGCCCTGACTACGGCCCTCCCAGCAGAGCCGATTCATTTGCTGCCGGCGCGCCCCTCGCCTGCACCCAGTTCCCTGTCTGCAGCCCAGTCGGGGATATTGGCACCTAGGCCGTCGCTCAAGCCGCCTGATCTTGTCGCGACAAGCGCAAGGCGTGTTCAATTGCGGGAGCTGCGGCCTGCTCTGGGTCCGCCCTCTCTCAAACCCTTCGAGAAGACCGCACGACCCGAGCCCGTATCCTTCTGGTCACAGGTCTTCGCGTTGTTCGACGACTCGTCATCGCCGATCGTTGCGAGTGACGACAACGAGCGCGATCGGGGCAGCGATGCTAGCGAACGAACTAGCGACGCCGCCGGCAACAAGGTGGACAGCGGAACAGGGGTAGGGGGCGCGAGCGGCCGAAGTGCAGACAAAAATACGAGCGCCAGCAACGACCGGAGCACCAACGGCGGGGGTGGGGCAGAACGAAACCGAAGCGCAATTGGCGATGGAGGCAGCGACAGAGGGAGCAACAGTGACGCTAGCAGCGGTGACGCTAGCAGCGGTGACGCCAGCGGCGGCGGTGGCAGCAACGATAGGGCCGGCGAGGAAGGCAGCGGCGGCGGCCAGGGAGACGGGGGCGGCGCGAAGGGCGGTGGAAAGGGCGACAAGGGCGGCGGCAAAGGAGGCGACAAGGGGGACAAAGGCGGTGGAAAGGGCGACAAGGGCGGTGGCAAAGGAGGCGACAAGGGGGACAAAGGCAGCGGTAAGGGCGGTGGAAAGGGCGACAAGGGCGGTGGCAAAGGGGACAAGTGAAGTGGCCAGCACCTACCGCGCCGCGCTTTGAGGTTCCGAACCCATTACTGAGCCGGCCGGGCCGCCGTCGCGCGTCCTGACCCTGACCGCGTGCGGAATGCGGGGGCATTTCCGCGGCCGTTCCGCGAGCCGACCGTGAAGCCCGAGAAGCCGGAGGTCACCGCGCTGTTGCGACCGCCGCCGCTGCCATGGGAGGTCGGGCAGGCCAGCGCGTGACCGAGCGCGGTCAACGGAAAATCAATCTTCGAGGTGCATTGTCCATGCTAACCCATTTGATGTCCACGTCTGGCCTATCCAGCCCCGCTCCGGCGGGGCTTTTTTTGGCCTGGGCATCATGCTGCCGCGAGGCCGCAAGCTAAACGGCGCCAGCGAGGCACCGCCAACCGGGCGGCCGCCGCCAAGCGCAAGCATCAAACGTTGGAGACCAGGGGAATCGCATTAGAAAGTTGTAGAATCTTTTTGATGCGGGATGTGCTGACTGTGCTGCCGCCTTGGCTTTCCAGGAGGATGGCGGCATGGAGCGGTTTCGGGCGTGCTTTGAGGATCTGGTCGACCCGCGCACGGGTAATGCCCAGCGCCACGATCTGTTGGAGATCCTGCTGATCGCGCTGGCGGCGGTGCTGTGCGGCGCCGAAGGCTGCGTCGACATGGCGCTGTTCGGGCGCGCCAAGGAGCCATTGCTGCGTCGCTTGTTGCGCTTGGAAGGCGGCATCCCGAGTCACGACACCTTCTCGCGGATCTTCCGCTTGCTCGATCCCAACGCGTTCGAGGCCAGCTTCGGCCGCTTCGTCGCGGCGTTTGCCCAAGAGGCCGGGGCCGGTGCGGTCGTCGCCGTCGACGGCAAGACGGCCAGGCGCAGCTTCGACCGCCAGCGCGGCCGCCGGCCGCTGCACCTGGTGAGCGCCTGGGCGGTCGGGCAGCGCCTGGTGCTGGGCCAGCAGAAAGTGGCCGCCGCCAGCAACGAGATCGAGGCGCTGCTCGCGCTCGACGGCCGGATCGTGACCGCCGACGCGATGCACTGCCAAAAGGCCACCGCGCGCACCATCCTGGAGCGTGGCGGCGCGTCCTGGCGCTCAAAGGCAACTAGCCGGCGTTGTTCGACGACGTTCGCCTGTGGTTCGCCGATCCCGCGACCCCGGTCGACGACGTTCACCAGACGGTCGATGGCGATCACGGCCGCATCGAGACCCGCCGCGCCATGGTCGCGCACGACGTCGCCTGGCTCGCCGAACGGCACGACTTCCCCGGTCTCGCCGCGGTCGCCAAGGTCACCGCCACGCGCGAGATCGACGGCGAGAGCACCACCGCGAGCCGCTACTACCTGCTGTCGACCAAGCTCGACGCCGCCCGCCTGGCCGAGATCGTGCGCGCCCACTGGCAGATCGAGAACCGCCGCCACTGGGTGCTCGACGTGGTGATGGACGAGGACGGCTCCAGAGCCCGCAAGGATCACGCGCCGGACAACCTCGCCCGGCTGCGCCGCTTCGCCCTCAATCTGCTGCGCGCCGACCCCGCCCCGGGCGCCACCCGCGCCAAGATCAAACGCGCCGGCTGGGACCACGCCTTCCTCCTCCAAATCCTCACTGCCGCCTAATGCGATTGCCGTGGTTGGAGACAATCCACTAGTACACTGACGCATTCAGACGATTCACTTTGGTGAGGATGTCACCGGCAGGTTTGGACCAGATGAAGGGTTTGGGATCATCATTGTGCTCGGCGATGTAGCGGTTGATGGCGGCCTGCAGGTCGACGATCGAGTGGAAGCTGCCACGCCGGATGCGGCGGCGGGTCAGAGCCGAGAAAAAGGTCTCGACCGCATTGAGCCAGGAGCCCGAGGTCGGCGTGAAATGGAAGGTCCAGCGCGGATGCCGGCCAAGCCATTTGAGCACCTTGGGATGCTTGTGGGCGCCGTAATTGTCCATGATGGCGTGGATCACCTTGCCCGCCGGCACCGTCTGCTCGACGGTATTGAGGAAGCGGATGAACTCCTGGTGACGGTGGCGCTGCATGCCGCGGCTGATCACCGTGCCCTCGAGCACGTTGAGCGCGGCGAACAGCGTGGTGGTGCCGTGGCGCTTGTAGTCGTGCGTGCGCGTGCCGGCTTTGCCCGGCTTGAGCGGCAGGCCCGGCTGGGTGCGATCGAGCGCCTGGATCTGCGATTTTTCGTCGACCGAAAGGACCAGCGCGTGCTTGGGCGGCGCCATGTACAGGCCGACGATGTCCTCGAGCCCACGGGTCCGGCTACGCCGGCCCGAGGACAGGCTTGGCGGCGAAGTCGGGATCGTTGGAGCGCTTGAAGGTGCGGATGCGATGCGGCTGCAGCTTGTGGGCGGCCCAGATGCGCTGGACCGAGCGCAGGCAGACGCCGACCGTCCTGGCCATGGCGCGGCCGGTCCAGTGCGTGGCCTCGCCGGGCGGCTCGGCACAGGTCAGCGCCACCACGCGATGGACGGTCGCATCGCCCAGATGGGGTCTGCCCGGCCCGCGCGCCGCGTCGCGCAACAGCCCCTCGACGCCGGCTTCGGCGAACCGCCGCTGCCAGCGCCACACCGCCGGTCGGCCAACCCCGGCCAGCCGCGCCGCCTCGGCGACCGGCAACCGCTTGGCCGAGGCGAGGATGATCCGAGCCCGCGCCACGTGCTTTTGGGCGCGGTTGCGATCGGCCACGATCGCCTCCAAACGAGCACGATCGGCAGCCGAGACCAGAGGACACACGATCTGAGCCATGCGCCAGCTTGGCACAACACCTCATCCATGTGAATCTTTAAAATGCGTCAGTGCACTAGACCCCTGGTCCAAACTCGGGACACGGCTCTTGCTCCAGGTCCCTGCCGGCATCCCTGGCAAGCGTCGCCGTTGTGAACGTCTTCCGCAGCCCCTCCACGCTCTCGCCGAGAATGTCAGCAACATAAGCCCGCACTTCGGAACACGAACTCATCGAGATAGGCCGGCAGATGCTTGTTGGAGACGGCGCCGTGGTGGGTGCCGAGCAGCCAGCGCTTGGCGAGGCCGAACACCAGGTGGATCGCCGGCAGCCGCAGCGCCGCGTCGCCCCAGCTGGCGCTCACTTCGCGAGCCCGGTCTTGGGTCTGCTCGAAGATGGTCCCGGCCAGGATCGAGTGCTGCTTGCCGCAGGCCGTGCACTCCTCGATCAGCCGCTGCTTGTGGCTCCAGGCCTGGTCGTGGCCGCAGCCGCCGCAGCGAAACCCCTCGGGCCAGCGCGCCCGCACCAGATACGCCCGGCACCGCGCGTCCGTGCCGAAGCGCTTCAGGAAGGTCGGCAGATCGCGCGGCAGATCCTTCAGCAGCTCGTCAGCCATGCTGCCCTCCCGGCCATGTTCTCTCTTCGTTCACTCTCGCCCAGCCCGCCACCGGCGTCAAGCAACCTGAGCTTTGTGGAGACCTAGTCAAAGTCAAATGCGCCCTCGATTTTCCGCTCACTACTCATTTTAGGCTTCGTTTCTACCTCTTGCCCTCGATGAAAACATGAATCCCGGACTGGCACTACGACTATTCCCATAAGAACACCTGGAGCATTGCTATTATCTAAATTTGATCAAACTTCTATGATTACGTTTATTATTATGTAACAGCTGCACCGTATCCTTGTTATATTCTCCATTACTTACTGGACTACGATCAACGCACGAATAAAACCTAATCGTTCCGGTGGGTCAAATAGTTTTGCTCTGCTGTTGCAGCTTGAACACTGCTGCATTCAGAAATGCTTTCAGATGGTCCTCAGAATTGAACGTATTCGTTGCATCAATTGGTTTATATAATAGCACCTTATTTGTTGATTTATAGCCCTCTGCTCGGCACGCTGCAAACTGGTCGTCTGGATCCGCCCGCACAGCATCTGCCAACATCCAACACATGCAAAACCCTATCCCAGCTGCAGCGGCCTCTCTCGCGAACGATACACGAATGACATGCGTGTTCATGCGTGAACCTTTCAATCGTACTGGCTCTCCACGACCGTCAGGCTGGCGCGGCGACCAGGGTGCGGTAGGTGGTTGGCGGGAGCTGGACCGCGTGCTCGATGACGCGGGCGAAGCGGTGGCTGATGCTCTTGGCGGTGCGGCGGTTGAAGCGGAAGACCAACTCGTCGAGAGAGGCCGGCAGGTGCTTGGCTTGGACCGCGCCGTGATGGGTGCCGAGCAGCCAGCGCTTGGCGAGGCTGAACACCAGATGGATCGCCGGCAGGCGCAGCGCCGCGTCGCCCCATGAGGCGCTGAGGTTGATCGGCGCATGGCGGTAGCCCGCCGCGGCCAGGCCGCCATAGGCGGCCCAGCCGTCGGTGGTCACGGTCGCGGGCCGGGCGACGTTCCGGCCAAGGAAGCCCTCGAGGCTCTCGGCCGAGACGTCGGGCACCACCGCCAGCCGGAGCCGGCCCAGGCGGCGGCCGCGGGCCTTGCCACGACCGCTCTCGATGCGCCGGCGACCACACTCTTGCCGCCGCCGCGGCCGGGCTTGCCGGGCTCGGCGCCGCCGCCATAGGTCTCATCCGCCTCGACCTGAGCGGTGAGCGCCGCGCGCCCGGGTCGGACCATCGCGCGGCCGATCTTGTGCAGCCAGGTCCAGGCGGTCTGGTAGCTGCCCAAGCCCATCTGGCGCTGCAACTCCAGGGCCGAGATCCCGCCCTTGCTCGCGCTCACCAGGTAGATCGCCAGGCACCACCTGGCGAGCCCGGACTTGGTCTGCTCGAAGATCGTGCCCTTGAGCAGCGAGTGCTGCTGGCCGCAGGCGGCGCACTCGTAAATGCTGCGCCGGCCGAGCCGCCAAGCCTGGCGGTGACCGCACGCCCGGCAGCAAAATCCCTCCGGCCAGCGCTTGTCGCACAGATAGCGGTGGCACTGCTCATCGGTGCCGAAGCGCTCAATGAACGTCGGCAGGTCGTGAGGCAGATCCTCGGGCAGCATCACGAAACCTCCACGATCAGGTCGCCAGCGCCATTCTGGCCCCTCAGCCAGCCCGGATCAATCACACGACTTTGGCGGATCCTTTCCGGCTTCAATATTCAGCACCCTGGACAGGTTCGCTCTCGCGAATTGGGATCCTTCGAATGAGTTCATCGACGCTGATCTGGAAGGCATGCGCGTAAGACTGGATGCCGATCTTCGTGAATTTGCCTACTACCTCGCGTGCAACACTTGGCCCCTCGGGGAAGACATGCAGTCCGTTCCTTCGGAGTGGAGCGAAACGCAATCTAAGCGTTGGCAAGAGGTGGTCGGCAGACTCAACGAGATGGGAACGAAGGTGGCTACCGGGTACCGCGCATTGGTACGCGAAGCTCGCCTTAGGCTCGGCATGAGTAGTGACCCCAATGCGGGCTAGCTCTTCGCTCAAGCAGCGCGCTAAGCTCAACTCGAAGAGATCCAACCCGGAGGTCCGGCCTACCGGTCGACTTTCTGCCGGCCGAGCGCTTCAAGCTGTTTGCGCGACGACATGCGCTGGAATCACGTGCGCCATGATGCGCTCGAGGTGATGGAGCGGGTGCCGCCGCGCGCCGCCTGAAAACCGATCGTCGAAACGCTACGAGGCGGCTACCTGCAGCGCGGCATCCGCCGGTTGCGCCTGCGGCGCATCGAACAGCGCCCTGACCGCCTCGGCGGCCCGCCCGACATCATCGAGCGGCGGTGGTCGCGGTCCGTCCGGGAACGGCTGACCCAGCCACACCGCGCGCCCTTCCGCGATCAGCGCCTGCTGAATGATCCGCACGTCGCGGGTCAGGCGCCTTGGCCCGGTCACCATAGCGGTCCGATAGACCAGCGGCTGGAACTTCAGGCGCCTCAGCCGTCGCCCCCAGGACCGGCGCTGCGTCTCGCCCAGAAGCTCCGCGAGCTGCGGCCAGTGGTTGTCCGGGCCGGTGTCCAGATCGAACAGGGAGACCGGCTTGCGGGTCGCGCAGGCCTCGGCCAGCATCGACATGCTCTCGCAGGTCACGATGATCGACTGGGCGAGCGCCAGGTAGCCCACATAGGGGTTTTCCGCAGCATCGCGCCGCCATCGAAAAATCTCGGCGGGCACGTCGATCGCCGCCTCCATAGCCGCCATGGCGGGCTCGGGCGTGCGCGCGCTGCTGCTGACCAGCAGCGACGCCCCGATCGTTCTGGCATGCGCGCTCGCGGCGCGGCCGAGCAGCGCGCCGGCCTCGGCGTCGAGCACATAGGGCCCGGCATTGCCGCCGATCACCACGGCGACATAGGGCTGCGGCAGATGCGCCAGGCGTGGCGCCCAGACCCGCGCCGCCTCGGCGAGGCGCGCTTCGGTCACGCGATGCAGCGGCGTCGTGTTCTGCAGCACGTTGGCGCTCTCGGGCAGCCGGTATTGCGGGGTCGTCACGATCAGATCGAAGCACTCGAGTGGCGCCCACGGGCGCCCGACATGCACCAGGCGCGCACGGGCGCCTTGCGCCTGGACCCAGCGGCAGGCGGGCTCGTTGCGCCGGCCCGCGGAGATCATCAGGTCGGGCCAGGGCGGCGCGAGCGGGCTCGACCGGTCCTTGATCACGCCGGTCAGCGTCGGCCCGGCCAGGATGTTGGTGATCAGCTCGGTCTTGCGGAACACCAGATGCTTGGTCTCGAACGGCCAGCCGAGCGCCTCGGCGAGCGCCGTGATCTGGGCGTTGTCGCCGGCCTTTCGGCCCATCATCAGCCACACCCTGGGCGGATGCTCCACGCACGTCTCCTTCGCCGGCCGGCCCGATCTGGCCGATCAGGCCGGGGGGCGAAACAATCACACAACGGAGGACGGCGTAAACCCGCGATCGCTCAGGCGCGGCGCACTCAACCGCGCCCGATGAACGGCATCTTGGTCGCCATGACGGTCAGGAACTGGACATTGGCGTCGAGCGGCATGTTCGCCATGTAGACCACCGCGTTGGCCACGTGCTGGATGTCCATCAGCGGCTCGACGGCAATCGACCCGTCCGCCTGCGGCACGCCATCCTTCATGCGCATCGCCATCTCGGTCGCCGCATTGCCGATGTCGATCTGGCTGCTGCAGATGTCGTATTTCCGGCCGTCCAGCGCGAGCGAGCGGGTGAGGCCGGTGATCGCGTGCTTGGTGGCGGTGTAGGGCGCCGAGTTGGGCCGCGGCACATGGGCGGAGATCGAGCCGTTGTTGATGATCCGGCCGCCTTGGGGCTGCTGGTCCTTCATCATCCTGAACGCGGCGTGGGCGCACAGAAACGAGCCGGTGAGGTTGATGTCGACCACCCGCTGCCACTGCTCGAAGGTCAGGTCCTCGAATGGAATCCCGGGCGCGTTGACGCCGGCATTGTTGAACAGCACATCGAGCCGGCCGAAGGTCTCCTTGATCCTGGCGAAGAAGGCGTCGACCGCCGCGGGGTCGCTCACGTCCGTGGGCACCGCCAGGGCGCGCCTCCCAGCCTCGCCCGCCTCGCTCACGGTGCTCTGCAACGCATCCGGACGCCGTCCGGCGATCGCCACCGAGTAGCCCTCGCGCAACAACGCCAGCGCCGACTGCTTGCCGACCCCGCTGCCTGCCCCCGTGACCGCCGCCACCTTGCCCTGTGAGGCCATCGCTTTCTTCCTCCCCTCGATCTGAGACTGCTGAGAAGCTACGTCGGCGCCCCGCGCCTGTGAAGCCATCGTGACGCCGGGTGTGGGTCAGCCCGTAGCGACATCGACGATCGCTCGTGCAGATGCTGCACGTCCTTGAGGACGTGGTCTAAGCCGCCTTGGTCTTTGCCGGCTTGATGCGGACCTCCGCGCGCACGCCCTCATGAGCCTGCACAACGCGGATGATGTCGGCCAGGTTGGCGGCTTGCGGGTTTCCGGTCGGGCTCAACATGCGCATCAGGCTCTCGGCCGGTCGGCCAGTCCGGCGGCCGAGCTCCTCGAACCCTATGCGCGCGAGCACATAGTTGCGCAGCAGCGCCTTGCTGACCCCGATCTCGCCTTGCAGCAGTACCTCGAATGCTTCCCTGAGGATCTCCCGGCAAAGCTCGGGATCTTCTTTCAAGCGAGCCCGAGTTGATAGGTTCACATCCTCGGTGAGAGCGGTCATGAAGTCCCTCCTCATGCTCGTTTGCGCGCCTTGTACTCGCGCCAGAGTGCCCGGGCGGCCGCAATATCCCGGTTCTGCCGCTTCTTCGTACCGCCACTCAACAGGATGACCAGGGCGTCGCCGTCACGGCCGAAGTAGATCCGGTAGCCAGGACCGAAGTCGATGCGGCGCTCCAGCACACCGCCGCCAGCCGACTTGACCTCACTGAGATTGCCCTGCTCGAGGCGGGCGATCTGAGCCTCGATCTTCGCATGGGCACGCGCGTCGAGACTGTCGCGCCAAGCTGCGACGCGCTGCGAACAGCCGCTGGCCCGCGCACAAATCCTAACATAAGCGTTAGGATGATGCCAACATAACTGTTAGGACCTTAGTGGCAAACATCTCACGCCGACCACGCCGGCAGATTTCAAACCGAGATACTGCCTAATGTTGCGCGCCTCTGGACCGCACCCGAGCCGCCCGCTAAAAGCGCTTGGGCACCGCAAGGACGGAGGAAACATGTCGGTCGAGATCGCCGTAACCGGGCCGCAGCGCCCGTTCGTGCTCGAGACGCTCGAGCGGGAGTTCACGGTCCACAAAGTCATCGATGCGCCGGACAAGGCGGCGGCGCTGGCGCCGGTCGCCGAGCGCATCCGCGGCGTCGTGACCAACGCGATGGCCGGCCTGCCGTCCACGATCATCGAGGCCCTGCCCAATCTCGAGATCTGCACGATCATGGGCGTCGGCCTCGAGACGGACCGATCTCGCCCTCGCCGCGGCGCGCGGCATCGTCGTGACGACCACGCCGGTGCTGTACGACGACGTCTCCGATCTCGCCATGATCCTGGGCATGACCGCCTGCCGCCGGATCGCCGCGGCCGATCGCTTCGTGCGCTCGGGGCAATGGCTGCAGGGTCGGATGCCACCGGCCCAGAAATTCTCGGGCAAGCGCGCCGGCATTCTCGGCCTTGGCCGGATCGGCGTGGCCCTTTGCACGCGCCTGCAGGGCTTCGGCATGACCATCGGCTACTACGACCCGCTGCCGAAGGCAGGCGTGCCCTACCAGGCGTACGAGTTCCCCGAGGCGCTCGCCCGCAATTCGGATATCCTGTTCCTGTGCGCTGCCGGTGGGCAGGCGGCGGGCCACATCGTCACCGCCGAGATCCTCGAGGCGCTGGGACCCAAGGGCGTGTTCGTCAATGTCGCGCGCGGCTGGCTGGTCGACGAGAAGGCGCTGGTCGAGGCGCTCACGACCGGACGGCTCGGCGCCGCCGGGCTCGACGTGTTCGAGCACGAGCCGCACGTTCCCGAGGCGCTGCTCGAGCTCGACAACGTGGTCCTGACGCCGCACATCGCGAGCAGCACCGAGGAGACCATGCAGGCGATGGGCGAGTGCCTGCTCGACAACGTGCGTTCCTGGTTCGCGGGCAAGGGCGCGATCACCCCCGTCGCCTGAGCCAGCGCGCGGTCGTACAGTGGCCTAGGAGCGGCCAGGACGGTCAGCACCATCGAGTGCCGCGCGCACCGCGTGGCGTACCTCGTCCGGGACGAACGGCTTCTCGATCGCCGGCCGGTGCACGCGGGCGAGGAACGCGCGCGCGGACGCGCTCAGCGTGTCGCCGGTGATGAACAGGAGGTGGCGAGCCATGGCCGGATCGCGCCGGAGCAGCTCCTCGTAGAGACCGGGGCCGTCCAGCTGCGGCATGATCAGGTCGCTGATCACGAGGTCGAACCGGCCCTCGCTCAGCCGGTCGAGTGCCTGACGTCCGTTGGCAGCCTGCTCGACGCTATGCCCGTCCGCGACCAGGATGTCGGCCAGCATGGCGCGGATGTCCTCCTCGTCGTCGACGATCAGAACGCGCCCCGACGATCCGGCCGCCACCTCCGGCGCCGTGACGGGCGATCTGGCCCCGACCGTGCCGACGATCGGCAGCGTGACCACGAACGAGGCGCCGCCGCCAGCTGCCACGCCAGGCGTGATGGTGCCGTCATGCGCCTCGACGATGCCGCGACAGACGGCAAGGCCGATGCCGGTGCCGCCGCCGGCCGGCTTGGTCGTGAAGAACGGATCGAAGATACGGTTGCGCACATCGTCCGGGATGCCGGGCCCGCTGTCCTCGACGACGATCCGGAGCTGGTCGCGCTGCCGATCATGGTCGGCCGAGATCCGAAGCTCGCGTTTGCCGCTCCAGCCGATCAGCGCCTGCTGTGCATTGGTGACCAGATTGGTCAGCACCTGGGTAAGCTGGTCCGGATCGGCCATGGTCTGCGGCAGGTCCGCGGGCACCCGGCTGATCACGCGGATGCCGGCGCTCTCCAGGCCGTAAGTCAGAAGGTCGAGCGAGGAGGCCACGAGCTGGTCGATGTGGACCGGCACCCGGGTCGGCGCCTGCTTGCGCGCCATGGCGAGGAAGGTCTTCACGATCTTGGCGCAGCGCTCGGCCGCGGTGCGAATGCTCGCCACGGCGGCCGCGACCCTGGGCTCGAGCGCGGCATCCTCGAGCATCACCGAGCGTCCGACCACGATCGAGAGCGGATTGTTGAGCTCATGGGCGACGCCGGCGAGCAGCGAGCCCAGCGCGCTGATCTTGTCCGCCTGGTGCAGCGCCTCGCGCTGGCGCGCAATCTCCTCCTCGGCCCGCTTCATCTCGGTGATGTCGGCGAAGATCACCAGCGCCAGCCGCTGATCGCCGCGGCTTACCGGCACGCCGGACGACGCGATCACGATGCTGCGGCCATCCAGGGTGACCAGCGGCCGCTCGGCCTGCTCCATGGGCTGACCGTCCAACATCCGCGCCAGGCGCACCTGCGCGGCGGGGCGGTCGGCCTCGGCGACGAAATCGACATAGTGCCGGCCAATGACCTCGTCCGGCCCGGACGCCCCAAGAATTCGGCAGCCGCCCGGATTCATGAAGCGAATACCGGTGTCATCGTGCAGCAGGATGCCGTACGGCGAGAGATCGACCAGCAGCCGGTGCAGCTGCTCGCTGTCGCTCAGCGCCTGCTGGATGCGCTTGCGCTCGGTGATGTCGATCTCGAAGGTCACCACGTGCGTGGCCCTTCCGTCGGCGTCGAGCAACGGCACCTTGGTGCCGAGCACGTCGATCCGCTCGCCGTCCGGCAGCCGCAGCGGCAGCTCGTAGAGCGGCGACGGCTTGCCGGTGGCCAGCACCGCGCTGCCCGCTTCATCGGCCGGCGGCAGCCACTCCGGCCGCAAGGCCTCGCCACGCGTATGGCCGAGCACGTCCTCCCGCTTCAGCTCGAACAGATCCAGGAAGTAGCGATTGACGAACCGGTAGCGGAGATCGCGGTCCTTGACATGCATGATCGCCGGCGCCGCATCCATCACGGTATTGAGCAGCTGGAGCGTCTCGTCGGCGGCGCGCCGCGCCTGCACCGTCTCGGTCAGATCGGTATAGGTCGAGACGAACCCGCCCTCGGGCATCGGCTGGCCGCGCAGCAGGACGACCACGCCTTGCGGCGTCTCGACCTGTAGCCGGAAGGGCTTGCCGGGCTCGAGGCCCGCGCGCATCTGCTCGGTCAGGGATCGCCCCTGCGCCGGCGGGAACCCGCACTGCTCGACCCAGGCGTCGTAGACCTCGGTGATCGACCGGCCCTCGCGCGCCATCCCCGGCGGCAGCCCGAAGATCTTGATGAAGCGGTCGTTCCAGGCGACCAGCCGAAGCTCGCGGTCGACCAGGCTGATGCCGTCGGTCATGTTGTCGAGGGTCGCGCGCAGGACCCGCGTCTGCTGGCCGAGATCAGCCTCGCGCAGGCCCAGCTCGCTGTTGCGCTGCTCGAGATCGCGAAACAGGGTCTGCAACGACCGTCGGGTGTGCTCGAAGCTGCGCCCGAGCACGCCGAGCTCGTCCTTGCGATGCCAGCTGAACGGCCGGTCGAGCCTGCCTGCGGCCAGCTCCTGCGACTGGCCGACCAGCCGCCCGACCGGCGCCAGCACCTTGTAGCGGATCAACGGGAAGATCAGCAGCAGGCCGAAGGCCATCTGAAACAGCGCGGTCAGCATGGCTTGCCAGCCCTGGCGCGCCGCTTCGGCACGCAGTGGGGCCGTGGTCATCTCGACCTGCACGTCGCCGATCCGACGGCCATCGTGCAGCACGGGCCGCTCGAGCACGATCGTGCCCTCGCCGTGGGCCTCGGGCTTGGCCGCCTCCAGGGAATCGGGGAAGACCGGTGCCGTGACGCTGACCGCGGTGACCCGGTTGTCACCCATGATCACGTCGATCAGCGGCTGTGCCGTATCCGGGCGGACATCCCAGATCGGGGTCTGCATGCCGTTCGCAAGGGTCTCGACGATGCTGACGTGGTCACGGGCAAGATTGTCGAACAGCGTCTGCCGGCGCTCACCGATCTCGAGCCAGGCCACCAGCAAGGCTGGCAGCGCCAGTCCCAGGATCAGGGCCGCGCCCACGGTCGGCCGCAGCGGCAGATCTTCGAGGACCGCTCTCATCCTTCATTTCCTGCCATAGGAGAACCTCACGACATCGGCGGTCGGCCCGGTGGCGCTGGCTCTGTCATGGGAGATATTTTGCCATGATCCCATCCAGCCGGCCGTCGGCACGCATCTTTTCGATGTCGGCATCGACCTGCGCAACCAGCTCGGGCGCGACGGTCTTGCGGCTGAACATGAAGCGCAGCTGCTCGCCGGGGATGCGCAAGGGATAGCGCTCGACGCGATCGCTCATGCCCATGCGCTCGAGCTCCGCCTCCATGACCGCGGCATCGTCTACCAGAAAGCCGTCGATCCGACCGTTGACCAGCTTCAGGATGTTGGTCGGGTAGTCCGGCGCGCTGTCGACCCACGCCATGAAATCGGGACGGGCCTCCGCGTCGGCCAGCGCTTGGCCATAGTAGTAGTCGACGATGATGCCGAGCCGGAACTCCTGCCCGGGCACATCGGCAAGGCTCTGCAGATCGAAGCGCCCACCTTCGCCGTGCCGGACATAGATGGCGATCTCCGTCTCCCGGTAGGGCTTCGAGAACAGGCCCCACTCTTCACGCTCCTCGGTCCAGCTGGTGCTGGTCGAGACGTCCAGCGTGCCGTGCGCCACCTCCTTGAGGATCCGCGCCCAGGGCAGCTCCACCGGCACGACCGAGCAGCCGATCTCTTCTGCGATCGCGCCGATCAGGTCGATATCGACGCCGGTCGCCTGACCGTTCTCGTCGGCGAAGGTGAAGGGCGCATAGCGCTCCCACCCGACGCGAAGCGTGCAGGACTCCGCCGCCAAGGCCTGAAGCGGCAACACTGCGGCCGTCCAGGCCAGGCAAACGGATCTCATCCACCCCATCGCCCACGCCTCCACTGGAGTCTTGGTCGTTTGTGCATCTGCGTGATCACGACATCACTCACCATAGCGCAAAGTCGCGTTACGAGCCGATTTCGATCGCTCAAAGGCTGACCATCAGGGTCCCGGCAAAGGTCAGGAAGACGTTGGCGAAGGTATAGGTGCCGGCATAGCCGAGCGTAGGCATTGGACTCTTGGCCGCCTCGGTGATCACGCCGAGCGCCGGCGTGCTGGTCATCGCGCCGGTAACCGCTCCGAGCAGCAGCGCCGGATTGATGCCGAGCACGCGGCGACCCACGGCGTAGGCGACCAGCACCGGGAACAGGGTCACCGTGATCCCGCAGACGATCAACAGCGGTCCGAACGAGGCGAGCGCCGCGACCACACCGGCGCCCGCCTCGAGCCCGACGCTCGCCATGAACAGCATCAGGCCGAGCTGCATCAGGATGAAGCGTGCCGGCGCCGGCACCCGTCCAAAGGTCGGATAAGCGGAGCGGAGGAAGCCGATCAGATATCCGCAGCCGATGACCAGAAAGGTCAGGAGGGTGGCGCTGCCCGACAGCAGCTCGAACAGATTGAGTTCCAAATGGCCTCCCGGTCGTGCGGTCCGTCTTGCGGGCGCGAACTATGGCCGGCACGGGGCCATCGGACAACCTCGTGGCGCTCAGAGGCTGTGCGCAGCCTCGCTCAGCACGCGCAGCTTGTCCCGGGTGAGATTTCGCCCCAGGAAGCCGAGACCGCAGTCGGGGGCTGCCAGCAGGCGATCCGGATCGATGTGATCCTGCGCGGCGATCAGCCGCCCGCGAACCTCCTCGACCTCCTCCAGACGGCTGCGCGCGATCGCGATCACGCCGAGCAGCACCTTGGTTCTGGCGAAGCGCTCGAGCAGGCCGAGATCGTTCGGCCGGTGCGCATCCTCGATCGAGACCGCGTCGATCTCGGCCTCGTCGAGCGTAGGCGCAAGCTCGAGATAGGCCGACTGCGGCGCCTTCGGATAGTCTTCGGCATCCAGGCGGTCGGGATAGCCGCAGCAGATGTGGACCACCCGTTCGGTCGAGGGGGCCACCTTGTGAAAGCAGCGCTCGAGGTGCTCGATGCCGAAGGCCAGCGCGTCCTCGACCTTGCGCGCGAACACCGGCTCGTCGACCTGGATGACCGGGCAACCCGCATCCGCCAGGCGTCGGATCTCGACGTTGAGCGCATCGGCCAGGGCCGCGCCGCGCAGGCGGGCGTCGCGGTAGTGCTCGTCGGCGACGCTGTCGCCGATCGTCAGCGGCCCGGGCACGGTGAGCTTGACCGGTCGCCTGGTCGCCGACTGGGCGATCTGCCAGTCGCGCACCAGGAACGGCGGGCCGGCCTGGAGCGGGCCGGTGATGGTCGGCAGCAGGGCCTGGTAGTGGCCGCGCATCTGCTTCTCGCTCAGCACCTCGAAGTCGATCCCGACGAGGTGCCGGCAGTGATAGTGGATGTAGTTCTCGCGCCGGATCTCGCCGTCGGTCGGGATGTCGATGCCGAGCTCGACCTGCTCGGCGACCACCGCGCGGGTCGCGCGATCCAGGACCGCCTCGATGGTGCCGGCGTGCCGTGCCACGGTCTCGGCATAGCCGGCGGTGGGCTCGGCGGTGTCGGTGCCGCCATCCTTGCCGAACCAGTCTCTGATCGGGACCGCATCCGGCTTGGGATAGGCGCCGATCGTGGTGGTCAGCATGGTCCTGCCCAGAGCATCGCGACGTGCATCATTCGCCCTTGATGCGTTCCCGGAAATCCTCGAGGAAGGCCTCGACTCGCGCCGCGTTGGTGCCTACATCGCTGATCCCGACACGGGATTTGGAGCGGATGTCGAGACGCGAGCCGGAGTCCTCGGGCGTAATTCGAATCACGATGTCGTCCTTGAAGCCCCACCAGAACGTCGTGTCGGTCGCCTCGATCCGCCCCTCGGACGGCACCGCGGCAACCAGCTCCCAGCCCTGATCCTGCACTGTTGCAAGCGCCTCCTCAAACGTCCGGTCGGGCGGCAGCAGCGTGTCGACGGGCTGGATGGCCGGAAAGGCGGCACGCTGCTGCGCCGCAATCTCTTCGCCGCCATAGTCGGGGGGATTGCTCGCACCGGCCCGCAACGGCAGAATTTCGACGAACAGCGGCGGATCCTGGGTGTCGGTCGTGATGTCGTGGATCGGGGGTACCTGCCTCGCAGCGCGCAGATAGGTCCACGGCACGCCGAACATTACGGCGCCGATCACCAGGCCGGCGAGCGCCCGGTACAAGCCGCGCCGCTGGCCGCCGGGTCGGGCGAGCACCAGGCCAAGCACCGAGATCGCCATGGCCGCGATCGCGCCATAGACGGCATAGCGGAGCAGCCCGAATCCGGTGCCGAGCGACCACCAGCCAAGGCGATAGCCGAGCCCGGCCGACAGGCCGGCCAGCGCGGCAAGCAAGGCGATTGCCAGACCGATCGTGGCGACCGCCGTGGCCGGGCGGGCATTGCCGTGCTTGGCCATCGGCTAGGCCGGCACGCCGGCGCGCTCGGCCTGGAGCGCCTCGAACTCGCGATTGGTCTTCGGCCCGTAAGTCTCGAACGTCGGATCGATCTGCTCGCGATAGGCGGCCTTGCGCCGGCCGATCGGATCGACCTCGGTTTTCTGCCTCTGCTCGGGCACCGCCACCTCGTAGACCCGGGCACCGTTGAGGCCGAAGATCTTGGCCTTGAGCGCGGGCGTCAGCTCGGCGTAGCCGTGTGCCTCGATCAGCTCGGGCGCGATCTGGAAGCTGCGAAACGCCTGGATCTGATCCTGCGGCGAGCCGTACCAGATCGAATCGGTGCCCCACAGCACGTTGTCCTCGCCGACATAGCGCAGGAGCTTGCCGAGCAGATGGGCTGCCGTGGTCGGATCGCGCATGGCAAAGCGCCAGGTGCTGCCGAGTTCGGCATAGACATTGCCGTTCGGCCCGATGTCGTTGTCGCGCAGCGACCGGATCAGCACGTCGACGCCTCGCTCGAGCCTCCGGGTCGAACGGGCCTTCGCGATGGCCGGTCTCGAAGCCCGAGTGATAGATGATGAAGTTCATGTCCGGGAACCGCCGCGCAATGCGGCCGACGTCGGCGCAGCGGCCATACGGCTCGGGAAAGCCGGAGAACAGCAGACCCTTGTGGATGCAGATCCTGCGGATGCCGAGCGCACGCGCCTGCTCGACGAACGGGATGCCGACGTCGGGGCTGTCCAGCTCCCAGCCGACCCCTTGGGGACCCCACTGCGTATAGCACTTCCAGGCTGCGATCGGGTAGCGCGCGACCGCATCCTGCATGAGCTGCAGCGGCTCGATCTCGGGCCCGCCGTTTGGCACCACCATGGCGTGCAGGAACAGCCGGTGCGCGCTCTCCATGCGCTCGACCAGGACCCGGACGCGCTCCGCCTCCTCGAGCGAGAGCGGGTTGCGCTCGGGCAGCTCCGGCACGAACGACAGCACGGCGAGATCGGTGTCGCTGTCCAGGAACACGTGCTTGATGAACTGCTCGGCCGAGAAGCAGTCGACCGGATCGCGATCGCCGCACGAGCCCTGCGGGAACGAGGCGAGGATCCGCTCCCAGTACTGGCCCGCATTGGCCCGCCAGGCGCCGGCCGGGTCGACCATGTGGGTCTGCACGTCGAAGATGAACTCGTCGCCGGCGAGCGCGTCGGCAGCGGCTGCGGTCTCGAACGCCGCCTCCTTGGGCAGCACGAAGCGGCCGCCGGCATTGCCGCGGGCCGCGAACGCATGGTCGAGGGTCAACAGCGTGGTCGCCGCCCCGCACAAGGACTGCAGGAAGGCGCGGCGCGCCACGCCGACGCGTTTGGCATGCACGCCGACCTGCGTCGCGGCCTGGGCGTTGGCCCGGGCCACGACCTCCGGTACCGGCACCGGCCGGAACTCGCCGTTGGACGTCGCGTCGATCTTGATCGGCAGCCGGCCCCGCGGGATGTCCATGGTCATCGCAGATCTCCGACATCAGCCACCCTGGGCAAGGTACGTCGTCGACCGCGGGGCGCAAGGCCAATCGTGGCGCTCGCGACCGGCGTGATGCACACCCGGCGATGACCGTGCCTTGTTTACAAGCCAGGACCGTTTCCATAGGGTCGGCAACGCCGAGAACAGCTGCATCCAAGGGCGCGATCGGCGGTGCAGAAACGATCGAGATGACGGATCTGGCGAGCGAGCAGACACTGGGGCTCTCCGTGATTCTCCCGGCCTACAACGAGGTCGAGAGCGTGGGCCCGCTGTACGAGGCGACGGTGCGCGCGGTCGAGCCGATGGACAGGTCGTTCGAGATCATTTTCGTCGACGACGGCAGCTCCGATGGCACTTTCGCGCGCTGTGCGGCGCTGGCCGCGCGCGATCCACGGGTCCGGGTGATCAAGCTGCGGCGCAACTACGGCCAGACGCCGGCCATGGTCGCCGGCATCGATCATGCCCGGGGTGCGATCCTGATCACCATGGATGCCGATCTGCAGAACGATCCGGCCGATATCCCCGTGCTGGTCGAGCGGATCGAGGCCGGCTACGACCTGGTGGTCGGCTGGCGCCACAATCGGCAGGATCGCTTCCTGTCGCGCCGGTTCCCTTCGGTCATCGCCAACTGGCTGATCGCCAGGGTGACCGGCGTCGACATCAAGGACAATGGCTGTTCGCTCAAGGCGTATCGCGCCGATCTGATCAAGGGGGTGCCGCTCTATTCCGAGATGCATCGCTTCATCCCGGCGATGGCCTCGATGGCCGGTGCCCGCATCGACCAGATCAAGGTCCGCCACCACGCGCGCCGGTTCGGCACCTCGAAATACGGATTGTCGCGAACCTACAAGGTCTTCTTCGACATGATGGCGATCAAGACCCTGCTCGTGTTCGTCAGGCGGCCGGGCGCGTTCTTCGTCGGCAGCGGCTGCGTTGCCGGCCTGCTCGCCATCCTGTTCCTGGTGATCGCCGTGATCGACGCCTACGACATGGCGCAGCAGCCGACCGTGGTGATGATGGGTATCGCTGTTCTGCTGGGGTCGCTGGCGCTGTTTCTGATCTTCGGCGGCATGGTCAGCTACCTGTTCTATCAGACCATCATCAGCCGGCGAGAGCTGGCCGTCGTGGTCGGGTCACCGCGGCGCGCCGGCGTGCTGCCCTCGAGCGATGCTTAGCTGAGGCGCGCGTGGTGCAAAGCCGAGCGAACGAGATCGACCTCGCCGTGCCGTCGGACGACGGGACCGCGCCGGGGCCCGAAGCGGGGGCGGCGCTCGCCCTTTCGGTCGTGGTAGCGGTCAACCGCGAGGAGCCCGACCTTGCCGAGACCCATCGAGCGTACAAGGCCGCCCTCGAGAGCATGGCAATCTCCTACGAGTTCATCTACGTGCTCGACGGACGCTACCCCGACACCCTGGCGACCCTGAAGACTCTGAGGAAGGCCGATCCGCTGCTCATCGTCCTGGTGCTGGGCGGAGAAACGGGCGAGGCGGCGGCGCTCGCCAGTGGCTTCAAGCATGCTCGCGGTGAGAGCATCTTGACCCTGCCTGCTCATCTGCAGGTCGATCCGAGCGACATTCCGCGGGTCATCGGAGCCCTGGACCACTGCCAGATGGCGATCGGACGCCGCTCGGCGATCAGCAGCACGCTCGGCCAACGCATCTTCGCCAGCATGTTTCATCGCGTCCTTCGGGTCCTGTTCGGTCACCCGCTGCAGCGATCTGGTCTGCCGCGTCCGCGCCTGCCGGCGGAGCGTGCTGGACGAGATCGGGACCTATGGCTTCCAGCACCATTTCGTACCCCTGCTGGCCCAGCAGCAGGGATTCACGGTCCACGAGGTCGATGTCCGGCCGGGACCGGCGAGCGTGGCAGTGCGGCGGACACCGCTGGTCTATCTGGGTATCCTGTTCGATATCCTGACCCTGTACGTCCTGCTGCGCTTCACCAAGAAGCCGCTGCGGTTCTTTGGCTCGATCGGCATGGTCGTGCTGATCCCAGGGGTGCTGTTCACCATAGGCTTGGCGATCGCGCGCCTGTTCTACGATGTTCCCCTGGCCGATCGACCGGCCTTGATTCTGGGCGTATTGATGATCGTGCTGGGCATTCAGATCATTGCGCTCGGCCTGATCGGCGAGATCGTGATCTTTGCGTCGGGAAGACGCATCAAGGACTATACGGTCGAGAAGATCGTGTAGTCCCGCCTTGCCGCCATGGCACCGGATCTGGCAAGCGCGCGAGCCAGATCGCGGCCCGCTCCACGAGCAGACGCGATCGATGACGATGTGATCGCGATCGGGCCGCTCAGCGGGTCGGGACCGGCGTCTCGCCCCGATAGTCGTAGAAGCCCCGCTTGGTCTTGCGGCCGAGCCAGCCCGCCTCGACGTACTTCACGAGCAGCGGACATGGCCGGTATTTGCTGTCGGCCAGGCCTTCATAGAGCACCTGCATCACGGCAAGACAGGTATCGAGGCCGATGAAGTCGGCGAGCTCCAGCGGGCCCATGGGATGGTTGGCGCCGAGCTTCATCGCGACATCGATCGACTCGACATTGCCGACACCCTCGTACAGCGTATACACCGCCTCGTTGATCATCGGCAGCAGGATGCGGTTGACGATGAACGCCGGAAAGTCTTCGGCCGTCACCGCCGTCTTGCCCAGGCGTTCGGTCACCGCCCGGATCGCCCGAAACGTCTCTTCCTCGGTGGCAATGCCCCGGATCAGCTCGACCAGCTTCATGGCCGGCACCGGGTTCATGAAGTGCATGCCGATGAAGCGCTGGGGCCGGTCGGTGCCGGCGGCCAGGCGGGTGATCGAGATCGAGGAGGTGTTGGTCGCGATCAGCGCATCGGCCGGAATGTGCTGGATCAGCTCGGCCAGGACCGCACGCTTGACCTGCTCGCTCTCGGTCGCCGCCTCGATCACCAGCTGACAGTCGGCGAAGATCCCATAGTCGGTGCCGGTGGCAATCCGCGCCAGCGCCGCGCGCTGGTCCGCCTCGCTCAGGCTGCCTTTGCTGACGCGCCGGCCGAGATGGTTGCGAACCCGCTCGAGCGCGGCGTCCACCCGGCTCTGATCGATGTCCAGGAGCCGTACGTCGTAGCCGGCGAGCACTGCGACCTCGGTGATCCCGCCGCCCATCTGTCCGGCCCCGATCACGCCGATCCGGCGGATCTCCGGCACCGGTGGCGGGTCGTCCGACGCTTGCATCATCGCCTAGCTTGCCTTCTTCAGCGCATCGGTCAGCGCAGGCACGGCCGTGAACAGGTCGGCGACCAGACCGTAGTCGGCGACCTGGAAGATCGGCGCCTCCTCGTCCTTGTTGATGGCGACGATCACCTTGCTGTCCTTCATGCCGGCGAGATGCTGGATCGCACCCGAGATGCCGACGGCGACGTAGAGATCGGGCGCCACGATCTTGCCGGTCTGGCCGACCTGGTACTCGTTGGGCACGTAGCCGGCGTCGACCGCGGCGCGCGAGGCGCCGACCGCGGCGCCCAGGACGTCGGCGAGCGCCTCGATGATCCGGAAATTCTCGCCGCTGCCCATGCCGCGCCCGCCCGAGACCACGATGCGCGCCGAGGTCAGCTCGGGACGCTCGCCGCCGCTCACCTCTCGCCCGAGGAATCGCGCGAGCCCGGTGCGGCTCCGCCGGATCACGCCGCTCGAGCGCCGCATCGCCACCTTCGCTCGGCGCCGCATCGAACGCGGTGACGCGCACCGTCATCACCTTGGTCGCATCGCTGGTCTGCACCGTGGCGAGCGCATTGCCGGCGTAGATGTACCGCTTGAAGGTATCGGGTCCCAGCACATCGACGATATCGGACAGCTGCGCCACGTCGAGCAGCGCGGCAAGCCGCGGCATCACGTTCTTGCCGAAGGTCGTGGAGGCAGCGACGATCGCATCGTAGCCAGGCGCCAGCGCCTGCAGCAGCGCGACCAGGTCCTCCGCCACCGGCTCGGCATAGGCGGCAGCCTCGACCTCGATCACCCGCGCGACGCCTTGGATCTTGCTCGCCGCGGCCGCGACCTGGTCGCAGCCTTCGCCCGCCACCAGAAGATCGACCTCGCCACCCAACGCTGCGGCGGCGGTCACCGCATGCAGGGTGGCCGACGCCAGTTGCAGGTTGTCGTGCTCGGCCAGCACCAGAGCGCGCATCAGATCACCTTCGCTTCGTTGCGCAGCTTGTCGGCCAGCTCTTCGACGCTGCCGACCTTGACGCCGGCATGGCGCTTGGGCGGCTCCTCGACCTGCAGGGTCTTGAGGCGCGGCGTGACGTCGACCCCGAGATCGTCAGGGGTAAGCTGATCGATCGGCTTGCGCTTGGCCTTCATGATATTGGGCAAGGAGGCGTAGCGCGGCTCGTTGAGCCGCAGATCGCAGGTGACGATCGCGGGCAGCTTGAGCTCGATCCGCTCGAGCCCGGCATCGACCTCGCGGGTGACCTCGAGCCGCTCGCTGGCGAACTCCAGCTTGGACGCGAACGTGCCCTGCGGCCAGCCCAGCAAGGCGGCCAGCATCTGCCCGGTCTGATTGCTGTCGTCGTCGATCGCCTGCTTGCCCAGGATCACCAGTCCGGGCTGCTCACGCTCGACCACCGCGCGCATCAGCTTGGCCACCGCAAGCGGCTGCAGCTCGGCATCGGTCTCGACGTGGATCGCCCGGTCCGCGCCCATCGCGAGCGCCGTGCGCAAGGTCTCCTGGCACTTGGCCTCGCCCAGCGAAACCGCGACCACTTCGCTCGCCTTGCCGGCTTCTTTCAGGCGGATCGCCTCTTCGTTGGCGATCTCGTCGAACGGGTTCATCGACATCTTGACGTTCGCCGTGTCGACGCCCGAGCCATCGGCCTTGACACGAATCTTGACGTTGTAGTCGACGACGCGCTTGACCGCGACGAGGACCTTCATCACTCGCAGGCTCCCTTCAATCCCCACACGGCAGGCTCACAGAAACCGCCTTCCCGGGCGCTGGGTGGCAATTTATTGCGTTGCACAAGAACTACGGCTGCGATCCTTCTTTGTCAATTCTATGACAAAAAACCATGAACCCTGCATGACCGTTCGATGTTGGTGCCCGGGCGACGTGCGCTCAGCGATGGGCGCCGGGCACCCAGAGGACATCGGCCGCACCACCATCGTTGACGTGGCGGGCGAGCACGAACAGGTGGTCCGACAACCGGTTGAGATAGTGAAGCGCGCACCGATTGACCGGCTGCTCGCCGGCGAGTTGCACGGTCAGGCGCTCGGCCCGGCGCACGATCGTGCGCGCCAGATGGAGATGGGCCGACGCCGGCGTGCCGCCCGGCAGGACGAACGAATTCGAGCGGCTTCAATCGCGCGTTGAGCGCGTCGATCTCACTTTCCAGGCGCTCGACCTGGGAGGGCTGAATCCGCAAGGCGCCTTCCTGCGGATCGTCGCCCGGTCGACAGAGATCCGCGCCGAGATCGAACAGATCGTTCTGGATGCGGGCCAGGATGGCATCGACGTCGGCCCCGGCATGAACACGTGCGAGGCCGATCGCGGCGTTGGCTTCGTCGACCGTACCATAGGCGGCGACCCGCAGGTCGTGCTTGGCGACCCTCGCGCCATCGCCGAGCGAGGTCCGTCCGCCATCGCCGCCGCGCGTGTAGATCTTGGTGAGCCGTACCATATCGCCAGGACTCCCGCGTCGGTCACCGGCTTGGGCGTACGCTCAACTGCTGCTCACCAGCACGATCAGGAGGAGCAGAACCGCCACCGCCTGCAGGGCCACGCGCGCCCGCATCAGCTTGTTGCCGTACTTGGCGTTGAACTCGCCGCCGATAAAGAAGCCCACGAGCCCGACGATGAGGACGCCCAAGGTGGCGAGCATCGCAAGCAGGAGAAGTGTTGTCAGAATGGTCATCGACCTCGCCAGTCGGCTTCGCCGCGGCCGCGCCCGTGGCGCGATTGGCCCGCACGGAGCCGCAGCTTGGATATAGGTGCGATTGCCCGGGCTGCCTAGCGGATACCTCACTCAGCTGTGATCGCCCGCTGGTTGCCGGGCGCGGCCCCGGCCGCGAACCTATTCGTCATGGAGGCGATCATGGCTCGACCTGGACTCAGGCTCTCGATGCTGCTCTGGCCAGCGCTGGCAAGCCTGGCCTGGCTTTCGGTCGCCTCACCACTGCTGGCCGATCCGGCGCGCTGGCAGGCCGAGTGGCCCGATACCGATTTCTCCAAGCACAGTGTCGCCTTCGACGACATCCTTTCGGGCGGGCCGCCCAAGGACGGCATTCCTTCGATCGACGCGCCGGTCTTCGCACCGGTCGCCGAGGCCGGCCTGCCCGAGCAGGAGCCGGTGATCGGTCTCACCATCGGTGACGATGCCAGGGCCTATCCGCTACGCATCCTGATCTGGCACGAGATCGTCAACGACGTGGTCGGTGGCGTGCCGGTCGCGGTCACCTTCTGCCCCTTGTGCAACACCGGCCTGGTGTTCGATCGCCGGCTCGACGGCCAGGTGCTGGAGTTTGGCACCACTGGCAAGCTGCGCAACTCGGACCTGGTGATGTACGACCGCACCACCGAGAGCTGGTGGCAGCAGTTCCTCGGCGAAGCGATCGTCGGCGAGCTGACCGGCAAGCGGCTCGACATGATCCCGGCGCGCCTGGAGTCCTTCGGCACGTTCAAGCAGCGGGCTCCGGGCGGCAAGGTCCAGGTGCCAGGCGCAGCCATCCGGGCCTATGGTCAAAATCCCTACGTCAACTACAATTCGCTGGCGCAGCCGTTCCTCTACATCGGACGACTGCCCAACGAGATCGCGCCGCTCGCGCGTGTGGTACGGGTGGGCGAGCAGGCCTGGAGCCTGGATCTTGTGCGCCGGCAGGGCGAGATCGTGGATGCCGACCTGCGACTGACCTGGCAACCCGGGCAGGCGTCGGCTTTGGATACCGCCACGATCGCGGACGGTGCCGACGTCGGCAACGTGCTGGTCGAGCGCCGCACCTCCGACGGCTGGCAGGATACGGTCTATTCGGTCGATTTCGCCTTCGCCTTCCGCGCGTTCTATCCCGACGGCGTCCTGTACACGGAGTGAATCGCCGGGACCTTGCCGCCCTCGCCTTGGCCGCCCGCCTTGCCTATCATGGCGTCGAACCCAAGGCGCGAATCAAACAAAGAGGCGGCACGTGAACCGAATCGATCTCGAGGGCAGGCGCGCGGTGATTACCGGCGGCGGCCAGGGTATTGGACGCGCGATCGCCGAACGCCTGCTGGCGTCCGGCGCCTCGGTCGCGCTTTGGGATGTTGACCGCAGCCTGGTCGAGGCGACCGCAGAGGCGCTCTCGAGCCAGGGCCCCTCGATCCAGGGCAAGGTGCTGCCGGTCGCCATCGACGTCACCGACCTCGCCGCGGTCGAGGCGGCGCGCGATCAGACCACCCGGGCGCTGGGCGGCATCGACATTCTGGTGCCCAATGCCGGGATTGCCGGGCCGAGCTTCAAGACCTGGGAGTATCCACCGGAAGCATGGCGGCAGGTGGTCGAGATCGACCTGAACGGCGTGTTCTACTGCTGCCGCGCGATCGTGCCGCAGATGATCGAGCAGAACTACGGCCGGATCTGCATGACCGCGTCGATCGCCGGCAAGGAAGGCAATCCCAACGCCGCGCCCTACTCCGCCGCCAAGGCAGGCGTCATCGCGCTCGCCAAATCGCTCGGCAAGGAGCTCGCGGGCTACGATATCGCGGTCAACTGCATCACGCCGGCCGCTGCCCGGACCCGGATCTTCGAGCAGATCAGCCAGGAGCACATCGACTACATGCTCTCCAAGATTCCGCGCAACCGCTTCCTCGAGGTCGATGAGATCGCGGCCATGGTCGCCTGGCTGGTCTCGGCAGAGAACTCGTTCACGACCGGCGCCGTGTTCGACCTGTCGGGCGGCCGCGCGACCTACTGAGCCGGGTCCTGCCACGCGCGTCGCGGGATCGTGGACGATCGATGCTCGGTGTTCGGAGGGCTTCGTGGTAGACTGGGCGTCGTTTGGATCTGGCCATGCGTGAACCAAGATTAGAGGCATGAGCGAGAAGGACCTGCCATCCCGACGCGACGAGGGCGACCCGGTCGAGGGCTTTCTCAAGCAGGTCGCGCGGACTCCGCCGCCACAGCCCGGTGCGGGGCGTGCGCGCCTGATCTTCGCGATGGATGCAACCGCTTCGCGTGAGCCGACCTGGGACAGGGCCTGCCAGGTCCAGGGCCAGATGTTCCTGGAAACCGCCGCGCTCGGCGGTCTGGACGTGCAGCTCGTCTATTACCGTGGTTTCGCCGAATGCCGGGCGAGCCGTTGGGTCAACAACCCGAGCGATCTGGTTCGGCTGATGACCGGCGTGTTCTGTCTCGCCGGCCAGACCAAGATCGGTCGGGTGCTCCAGCACGCGGTCAAGGAGACCCAGAAGAAGCGCGTCGCGGCGCTGGTGTTCGTCGGCGACTGCTTCGAGGAGTATCTTGACGACGTCGGCCAGACGGCCGGGCAGCTCGGCATGCTGGGCGTGCCCATGTTCCTGTTTCAGGAGGGCCACAATCCGGAGGCCGAGCGCGCCTTTCGGGAGATCGCCAAGCTGACCAACGGCGCGCACTGCCGGTTCAATTCGAGCAGCCCCCAGCAGCTGCGCGAGCTTTTGGGCGCGGTCGCGGCATACGCTGCCGGCGGGCGACGGGCGCTGGCCGATCTCTCCAAGCGTTCCGGCTCACAGGTAAGGCTCCTGGCCAGTCAGGTACGATAGGCCATGGGTTTGTATCTACTGATCGGCATTCTCGTGCTGGTCGGGCTCGTGCTGCTGGCGCGCCGCTTCGCCAACACCAACCCCGCTCACCTGGCCCAAGGCCTGCGCGCCTTTGCGGCGGCGTTCAGCGCGCTCGCCAGCACCGGCCTGCTGTTTGCCGGCAGGTTCGGCCTCGCGCTGATCACCATCGGCGCGACCTTCATGGCGATCCGCGCCCTGCGGCGCGCGCCGGCCGGCGGGTTCGGCAGCTACGGTGGCAGCAGCGCCGGCCGGCGGCCGCACAGCTCGGAGGTCACGACCGATACCCTGCAGATGGAACTCGATCACGCGACCGGCGACCTCGACGGCGAGGTGCTGCGCGGCCGGTTCGCGGGGCGTTCCCTGGGCTCGCTCGGTCTTGCCGAGCTGCTCGATCTGCTGGCGGAGTGCCAGCGTGACGATCCGCGCTCGGTGGCCTTGATCGAGACCTATCTCGACCGCCGCCAGCCCGACTGGCGGGACGATGTGGCCGGAGCGGGAACCGGCGCGGGGCCGGGAGCGGGACATGGCGCGGAGGAGAGCGCCCCCTCGAGCGCCAGCGGCGCCATGGATGAAGCCACCGCATGGTCGGTCCTCGGTCTGGCGCCCGGCGCCAGCGACGCCGAGATCAAGGCCGCGCATCGTCGCCTGATGACCAAGCTGCATCCCGACCACGGCGGCTCGAGCTATCTCGCAGCCCAGCTCAACCAGGCCAAGGACCTGCTCTTGCGGGCTAAGCACTGAGCGCATGCTTTCGCGGCTCTTGCTGGAACAGGGGCCATGTTGAATTGTTAACCGTCTTGGCGGTATGAGTCGTCGTTCACGTGCTCGCATGGAGATAGGGGAACTCACCCTGATCGGCATCGTTGCATGATCGATCACCCTGCTGTCAGCATTGGTCGTGTATTCATCGCTTGAGAAAACCCGGGGGGAGACCCTTTGATCCGTAAAGCCGTCTTTCCGGTCGCGGGGCTGGGCACCCGCATGCTGCCGGCCACCAAGGCGATTCCGAAGGAAATGCTGCCGGTGGTCGACAAGCCGATCATCCAGTACGCGTTCGAGGAGGCGCGCGCCGCCGGAATCGAACAGTTCATCTTCGTCACCGGCCGCGGCAAGTCTGCGATCGAGGACCATTTCGATCGCGTCTACGAGCTCGACGACGCCCTGGTGAAGAAGGGCAAGCTCGCGGAGCTCGAGAGCGTCACGTCCTGGCTGCCCGAGCCCGGCGAGCTCAGCTACGCCCGCCAGCCGGAGCCGCTCGGGCTGGGCCACGCGGTTGGTGCGCCCGCCACCTGGTCGGCGACGAGCCGTTCGCCGTGATCCTGGTCGACGACCTGATTGTCGCCGACGTGCCCTGCCTGCGGCAGATGGTCGAGGCGCACACCGAAACCGGTGGCAACATCGTCGCGGTCGAGGAAGTGCCCGCCGAACAGACCAACCGCTACGGCGTGCTCGATCCGGCCGAGAGCGACGGCCGGCTGGTCCGCGTCAAGGGCCTGGTCGAGAAGCCCGATCCGGCGAGGGCGCCGTCGCGTCTTGCGGTGATCGGCCGCTACATCCTGCTGCCCGAGGTGTTCGAGCACCTGGAGCGCCATCAGACCGGTGCCGGCGGGGAGATCCAGCTGACCGACGCCATGGCCAGGATGATCAGTCGACGGCCCTTCCACGGTCTGCGTTTTGCCGGGCAACGCTTTGACTGCGGCTCCCGTGCCGGCTATCTCGAAGCGATCGTTGCCTGCGCGTCGGCACGTGACGACCTGCGCGCCGAGATGCGCGCCATCCTCGAGCGTCATCGGTAGTCGGACCGGCACGCCGCGCCGCGGTCCGCACGGAGAAAAAGCAGCATGCGCATTGCAATGATTGGCACCGGCTATGTCGGTCTGGTTTCTGCCGCCTGTTTCGCCGAATTCGGCGTGGAGGTGGTGGCGGTCGACAACAACCAGAACAAGATCGACTGCCTGCTCAAGGGCTCGATCCCGATCTACGAGCCGGGGCTGGACGACCTGGTCGCGCGCCACGCCGCTGCCGGACGCCTGACCTTCACCACCGACATGAAGCAGGCCGTACAGAACGCCGATGCGGTATTCATCGCGGTCGGAACGCCGTCCCGGCGCGGCGACGGCCACGCCGATCTCACCTATCTGTTCGCCGCGGCCGAGGAGATCGCGCATGGCCTGAGCAGCGATGCGGTCGTGATCACCAAGTCGACCGTGCCGGTCGGCACCGGTCGTCGCCTGCAACAGCTGTTCGCCAAGCTGCGGCCCGATCTCGCGATCGAGGTTGCCTCCAATCCCGAGTTCCTGCGCGAGGGCTCGGCGATCGAGGACTTTTTGCGGCCCGATCGGGTCGTGGTCGGGGTCGAGAGCGCACAGGCGCGCCGGGTGCTCGATCGACTGTATCGGCCGCTGAACCTCAGCCAGACGCCGATTCTGTTCACCTCGATCGAGACCGCAGAGCTGATCAAATACGCCACCAACAGCTTCCTGGCGACCAAGGTCACCTTCATCAACGAGATGGCGGACCTGTGCGAGCGGGTCGGCGCCGATGTCCAGGCGGTGGCGCATGGGCTCGGTCTGGACCGGCGGATCGGCAACAAGTTCCTGCATCCGGGGCCGGGCTACGGCGGCTCCTGCTTCCCGAAGGACACCGCCGCCCTGCTGCGGATCGCCGAGGAAGCCAACGTCCCCCAGCGCATCGTGGAAAGCGTGGTGGCGGTCAACGAGGGCCGCAAGCGCAGCATGGTGCGCCGCATCGTCCAGGCCTGCGGCGGCTCGGTGCGCGGCAAGACGCTTGCCATCCTGGGCGTGACCTTCAAGCCGAACACCGATGACATTCGCGACAGTCCGGCCCTGGTGATCGTGCCCGCACTGCAGGCCGAAGGGGCGGTGGTCCAGGCCTATGATCCCGAGGGCATGGCGGCGGCCGATGCCGAGCTGCCCGGCGTGATCTGGTGCGAGGACGCGTATGGCGCCATGGAGAACGCCGACGCGGTGGTGATCCTGACCGAGTGGAACGTGTTTCGCGCGCTCGATCTGGAGCAGGCCAAGCGCCTCCTGCGCCGGCCGATCATGATCGATCTGCGCAACATCTACGAGCCGCGCGATATGATGGCGGCCGGCTTCAGCTACAGCAGCATCGGTCGCCCGGTGGCCAACGTGGCGTACGAGGCGGAGAAAGAGGACGCATGAGCCACGCTGCCGGCTACGTCTTCGATCCGACCATCCTGCGCGAGTACGACATTCGCGGGATCGTCGGCGAGACGCTGGCGGCGGCTGACGCCCATGCATTGGGCCGAGCCTACGCGACCATGCTGCGGGCGGCCGGCGGCCGGCGGGTCTGCCTGGGCTTCGACGGCCGCCTGAGCTCGCCCGAGCTGGCCCAGGCGCTGGCGGACGGCCTCGAGCGAAGCGGGCTCGAGGTCCTGCGGATCGGCCGCGGCCCGACGCCGATGATGTATTTCGCCGTGTACCATCTCGGTGCCGACGGCGGTCTGCAGGTGACCGGCTCGCACAATCCGCCGGACCACAACGGCTTCAAGATGATGCTCGGCAAGAAGCCGCTATACGGCGCCCAGATCCAGGAGCTGGGCCAGCTGGCGGCCGAGGGTGCCTTTACCGATGAGCGGGGCACCCTTGTCGAGACGCCTCTGCTCGAGGCCTATGTCGACCGGCTGCTGCAGGACTTTCACGAAGGATTGCCGCTTCACGTGGTGTGGGATGCCGGCAATGGCGCCACCGGCGAGGCGCTCGGCGTTATGACGGGCCGCCTGCCGGGCATGCACACGCTGCTGTTCGCCGAGATCGATGGCCGCTTCCCGAACCATCATCCGGATCCCGACGATCCCGGAAAACCTCGAGGATCTGATCGCCGCCGTGCGCAGCGAGGGCGCCGATCTCGGCATCGCCTTCGATGGCGATGGTGATCGGATCGGCGTGGTCGACGGCCAGGGCCGGATCATGTTCGGTGACCAGCTGATGCAGATCCTGGCGGCCGACGTTCTTGCCCGGCATCCGGGCAGCCCGATTCTGGCCGACGTCAAGGCGAGCCAGGCGCTGTTCGACGAGATCGAGCGGCTGGGCGGCCGGGCCGTCATGGGCAAGACCGGCCACTCGCTCATGAAGATCGCGATGGCCGAGATGGGCGCCCCGCTGGCCGGCGAGATGTCGGGCCACATCTTCTATGCCGACGGCTTCTATGGCTATGACGATGCCCTCTACGTGGCGATCCGGCTGCTCGGCATCCTGGGCCAGAGCGATCTGAGCCTGGCCGCGCGCAGGGACCGCATGGTCGCGATGGTCAATACGCCCGAGCTTCGTTTCGACTGCCCGGACGAGAAGAAATTCGCCGTGATCGATCAGGTCAAGGCCAGGCTCGCGGACGAGGGGGCCCGGGTCAACGCGATCGACGGCGTGCGCGTCAGCACCGACGACGGCTGGTGGCTGCTGCGCGCATCGAACACCCAGGCCGTCCTGGTCGCGCGCGCCGAGGCCAGGGATCAGGCCGGCCTCGACCGCCTGATGCAGCAGATCGGCTCGCACCTGCGCGCGGCCGGGATCGAGCCGCCGAAATTCTAGGCGCGGTCGCGCCTTGGGTGCGCACGGCGCTCTTCCTGACCTCCAGCCTCGAGGGCCTGCCGCCCCGATACGACGCGCGCGGATTGCCGGCGAGCGTCTTGCCCTGCGTCGCCATTGCCATGACATTGTAGGAACGCGATGGCACCCCCTTTTGGCGGAGGACCCTGCGATGGCGGTCGACGCGATGCTGGTGGAGGATCTCCAGACCCAGATGCCGATCCAGCTGCAGCCCTATCCCGCGTTCGAGCGCAATGTCGGGCTGGTGATTGTCGATGTGATCCACGGCTTTTGTACGCCTGGGGCCGGCAGCCTGGCGCCGGACGAGCACGACCCGCGGATCCATGCGATGGTCCAGGAGACCAATCGGATCGCCAGGCGCTTTGCCGAGGAGAAGCGCCCGGTTCTGGCGTTCCTCGATACCCACGAGCCCGGCAAGCCCGAGTTCCCCTACCCCCTGCACTGCGAGCGCGGCTCGGGCGAGGAGGAGCTCATGCCCGAGGTCGAGTGGCTCGAGGACTGCAGCTGCGCGACCCTAATGCGCAAGGACTGCATCAACGGCTTCGTCGGTGGCATCGAGGCCAGCTACATGGGCGGCGCGCACGGCCAGAGCCACAACAAGGTGGTCGACTGGATCAACAATCACCGCCTGGAGGCCGTGGTCACGGTCGGCATCTGTACCGACATCTGCGTGATGGACTTCGTGCTGACGCTGCTGTCGGCGCGCAACCACGAGCTTATGCCGACGCTCGAGGACATCGTGGTCTACGAGCCCGCGACCGCGACCTACGATCTGCCGGTCGACAAGGCAACGGCCCTGGGCCTGCCGGCGAGCGCCGCGCATCCGCAGACCGAGACCCATCACATGGGCCTGTACTTCATGGCCTCGCGCGGCGCGCTGCTGGCATCCGAGCTGAGCTGACCGGACCTGACACGACCAGCAGACGGGGCTCGAGCAACGACGGCTTGACTAGGGTGTGCCGTAAGCCGGCGAAGCGCTGGAAACCTGTGTGACGCATGGGCCGGAGGCTAGGCGGAAGCCGGCCGCCCGCGTAAGCTTGCGCACAATCAGCATCCCCGGAGAGGACCGCCGCCATGGATCACCTGTCGAACGAACGGATCGCCTACTTCAACGGGGAGTTCATGCCGGAGAGCCAGGTGCTGGTTCCCTTCCGCGATCGCAGCTGGATCTTTGGCGACGGCGCGTTCGACGTTGCCCGCACCTTCAGGGGCCGCGTGTTCAAGCTCGAGGAGCATGTCGAGCGGCTCTATCGCTCGCTCAAGGTGCTGCGCATCGACCCGGGGCTCTCGCCGTCCGAGATGATCGACGTCAGCCGACAGGTGATCGAGCGCAACGCGCACCTGCTCGGCCCGGACGACGACTACTGGGTGGCGCAGCGCATCTCCCGCGGCGTGCAGCAGGTCGATGGCGATCTGTGGGAACACCACGGACCGAACGTGATCGTCGAATGCATGCCGCTGCCGCTGAGAGCACGCGCGCGCCTGTTTCGCGACGGCATCGACGTCGTGGTACCGTCGGTGCGCCGCGTTCCCCCGGATTCCCTGACGCCGCGTGCCAAGACCCACAACTACCTGAACCTGATCACCGCGGACCTCGAGGTGCATGCCCAGAACCCCGACGCCTGGGCGGTCCTGCTCGACGTCAACGGCAATCTCTGCGAGGGGCTCGGCTCCAACATCTTCGTGGTGCGCGAGGGCAGGATCCTGACGCCGCGCGAGCGCTTCGTGCTGCCAGGCGTCAGCCGCGAGACGGTGATGGAGCTCGCCGCCGAGCTCGACATCCCGTTGGCCGAGGCCGACATCGACCTCTACGACGCCTATACCGCGGACGAGGCGTTCATCACCTCGACCAGCTTCTGCATCTGCCCGGTGCGCAGCGTCAACGGCAACACGATCGGCGACGGCCGCGTGCCCGGAACCATCACCAAGCGCCTGACCGACGCCTATGTTCGCCTCGTCGGCTACGACTTCGTCGCGCAATACCTGAAGCACCTCGAATAGGACGAAACCCTGGTCGAGCACTCGCATCGCGCGGGGCGACCGCGCGTCACGGTGGTCGATGGCTCGCGCCCCGAGGCTGTCCACAGAAAGCGTTGAAATCGCACTTGCTAACGCTGGCCGTTCGCGCGAATCATGGAGGCAACTCTGGCCGCGCTTCGCGACGGTTGGTGACTGCGCGGAACCCGCCGAGAAGCCGGCCTTGCAACGCCGCGATCGTGCCACCAAGAAAGCAACCAGGGGGTCGCCATGTCCAACACAACCCGTCGACATCTCGTATCCCGGCGTGAGTTCGGCACGCTTGCCGGCGCCGCGGCGGCCATGTCATCGGGCATCGTGCCGCGATTTGCGCCGCTCGCGTTCGCCGATGAGACCGCCGCCCAGATCATCCAGGGCAAGTCGCCGGAGATGATCATTCTCAACGCCAAGCTGGGGGTGATGGAGACGCCGCTTACGCTGCTGCGCGAGCACGAGCACACGCCCAAGGAGGTCTTGTTCAATCGGCTGCACTTCGCGCCGAGCGGCCCCGCCGCCTGGCAGGCGACGACCGCCGCGCCCGACCGCAAGGACTGGACGCTCAGGATCAACGGCCTGGTGCAGCGGTCACGCAATGTCAGCCTGTCCGACCTCGAGAAGATGGACCAGGTCAAGCGCGTCGCCGTGCTCCAGTGTGCCGGCAACGGGCGCTCCTTCTACGCCGCCAAGCAGAAGGTCGCCGGCGGCCAGTGGAAGAACGGCGGCATGGGCAACGTCGAATGGGAGGGCGTGCCGTTGCGCCAGTTCCTGGCCGATATGAAGCTCGAGCCGGCCGGCTCCGTGCGCTGGCTGACGGCGCAGGGCTGGGACGAGCCGCCGACCCCCGAGGGCTCCGACTTCGCCAAGAGCTACGACATCCACGACCCGGCGCTCGACCACGCCATCATCGCGCTGAAGATGAATGGCGAGCCGATCCCGGCTATCCATGGCGGACCGCTGCGCCTGATTATCCCCGGCTTCTACGGCAACATGAACGTCAAGTTCCTGACCGATCTGCTGCTCGAGGCCGACCAGTCGCCGAGCGCCTTCCAGTCGGTCGGCTATCGCATGCCGCTCCAGCCGGTCGAGCCGGGTCAGTTCGAGGCCAACGACTACACCATCTACAACAGCGTGCCGACCTACGGGCACAAGATCAAAAGCGTGATCTTCTCGCCCTTGCCCGAGGATAAGCCGCAGGCCGGCCCGGTCGAGATCACCGGCATCGCCTTCAACGACGGCATGGCCGCGATCAGCAGCGTCGACGTCTCGGTCGATGGCGGCAGCACATGGCAGCCGGCCTCGCTCGAAGCGCCGGAAAGCCCGTGGGCCTGGTATCGCTGGTCGCTCAAGACCCAGCTGGCCGCGGGCACGAACCAGCTCATGTCGCGTGCCACCGACGCGCTGGGGCGCACGCAGCCCCTGGACGGCGAGGCCCGGTGGAACCCGCGCGGCTACGAGTGGAACGGTGTCGAGCGGGTCGAGATCACCGTCTAGGAGAGCGGCGGGAGCGCGCGCGCCGCGCTCCCCTGCCCGCTCCGGCCCTCTGCGCCGCAGCTTGCTTTCGCTGGCAGGCTTCGGCATCGCCATGCTCGCCGCTTCGACGCTCATGGCACGTGACCTCGAGCCGCCACCGGGTCCGGATCGCGATCTCGTCTACGCCCAGTGCCGCACCTGCCACGATCTGCAATATCTGATCGACTTGGCCGGTATTCCGCGTGCCAGCTGGGACGCGGTGATTGACAACATGCGTCAGTATGGCCTGCGCGTGCCCGCCGATGTGCGGGCCAAGATTCTCGATTATCTCGCGCTCTATCTGGGACCGAATCCGCCCCCGGCCAGCGCAGAGGCGGCTGCGACCGACGAAGGACTTGTCGACGGCAAGTCCGTCTACCTGGACAACTGCGTTGCGTGCCACCGGCCCGATGGCAACGGGGTGGTGGAGCAGTTTCCGCCGCTTGCGGGCAATCCCGATCTGTTTATCGACCGTCTCTACCCCGTCTATGTCGCTCTCAACGGGCTCGAGGGCCCTCTGGTCGTCGAGGGTCGGCTGTTTCAAAGCGCCATGCCGCCGTTCGATCATCTCCCCGACGCCAGCGTGGCGGCCGTCATCAACTACATTCGATCCGCCTGGGGCAATGACGCGTTGCGGCCGGACGCCATGACCGATCTCGACGCCGCGGCGGTGGCGGAGGCACGCCACAAGCTCATGTCGGCGCAGGAGGTGCTGGTCTACCGCGACGACCACCGATGAGTGGACCCAGGCACATTTGGCGTCTGTACCGACGCTGTCACTATTCCATGATGGTGCGGCCGAGCACGCCGGCGCGCCGCATCAGCCAGGCGACGATGCCGATCGTGAGCACGCTGAGCGCGATCAGCAGCGTCGCGATCGCGGTGATGGTCGGGTTCACCTGCAAGATCAGCTCGTTGAACATGCGCTTGGGGATGGTGTCGTAGGCGCCCGCCAAAAACACCGTCACGATCACCTCGTCGAAGCTGATGATGAACGCGAAGATCCAGGCCGCGAACACGCTCGGCAGGAGGTTGGGCAGGAGCACGCTCCTGAACATCCGAAACCACGAGGCGCCCAGGCTGTAGGCGACCTGCTCGATCCGCACGTCGAACTGGCGGATCGCGACCGACATCAGCAGCACCACGTAGGGCACGGTCAGGATGGTGTGGGCGACGATCAGGCCGGGGATCGTGCCGAGCAGCCCGATCCTGGCGAAGAAGATGTAGAGCGCCACCGCCGTGATCACCGGCGGCAGGATCAGCGGCAGGATGAAGTTGCCCTCGAGCACGCCGCGGCCGCGAAACCGGCCGCGCACCAGGCCGTAGGCCGCAATGCTGCCGAGCGCCAGCGCCAAGAGGCTCGCCGAGAGCGCGACCACGAACGAGTTCTCCGCCGAGCGCAGCCAGCGCGGGTCGCCGAAGAAGGATTGGTACCAGCGCAGCGACAGGCCGGGCGGCGGAAACGCGAGCGAGGAAGCGCTCGAGAACGACATCGGCACGACCACCGCGATCGGCAGGCAGAGGAACAGCAGGACCGCGCCGCCGAACAGCGCCAACAGATAGCGTCCGATCCGGCCTTGCTGCCCTGCACGCGCACGAGCCGCTTGATCCGTTGGTGCTGCCATCTGGGTATGCTCGAGCTGCCCGGCCATCGCGTATCTCAAGCCTGGGCCCGCGCGCCGACCCGGCGATAGGCGGCGTAGCAGGCGAGCGTCATGACCATGAGGACGGTCGAGATCGCCGCCGCCAGCTCCCAGCGCGGCAGCCGGTTGATCAAAAGGTCGAGCATGTTGGCGATCATCGGCACGCGCCCGCCACCCAGGATCGCGGGCGTGATGAAGAACCCCAGCGTCAGGATGAACACCAGGATGGCGCCGGCCGCCAGCGAAGGCAGGGTCAGCGGAAAGAACACGCGCCGGAAGATGGTCCAGTCCGAGGCGCCGAGCGATGCCGCCGCCTGCAGCAGCCGCTCGTCCAGCTTGACCATCGAAGCGAACAGCGGCAGCACCAGAAACGGCAGCAGGACATTGGTGGTGCCGAGAATCACGCCGAACTCGTTGTAGAGGAAGCTGACCGGCGAGCCGATCAGGCCGAGCCCCTCGAGCATCCGGTTGACCAGGCCGTCATTGCCGAGGATCACGATCCACGCATAGGTGCGCACCAGGATGCTGACCCAGAACGGCAACACGACCAGTGCGATCGCGATCAGCTGGCGGCCGGGCGACAGCCCGCGCATCCAATAGGCCAGCGGGTAGCCCAGCAGCGCGCATACCACGGTCGCGATCAAGGCAATGCGAAAGGTGTTGCCGAGCACCTTGAGATAGACCGGCCGCTCGAAGATCTGACCGTAATGCCCGAGCATGTCGGGCGGCCCCGCAACGCTCCAGCTCAGCATCAGGGCGAGCGGCAGGTTGAACGCCAGCAGCATGAACAGCAGCAGCGGCACGACGTAGGCCGCCCCCGCCGGCATGCGCCGTGCCGGCTCCGCGCCCACCGCCGTCATGTCGCGCCGACGCGATCTGCGACGCGCACGACCGGCGAGGCCGTGCGCGTCGCGACCTTCAGGAACAGGGGCACGCCGACAAGAGGGTCACAGACCGAGCTTGAACTCCTGCCAGCGGGTCTCGATCTCCTCGGCATTCTCGAACCACCACTTGGCGTTGGCCAGGAACTGCACGTCCTTGTTCGCCTGGGTGGTCGGATATTCGGACAGCCGGTCCTCGGGCAGCAGCGGCTCGAGGGCCGGGCTGTTGCCGGTGTAGGAGACGACCTCGGCCGCGGCCGCCTGGTTCTCGGGCACGCTCATCTCGTACAGGATGCCCATGGCCGCCGCCTTCTGGTTGGGATCGGCGCCCTTGGGCACCGCGAAGAAGGCGATGTCGAGCTGGCCCTCGTCGAAGCTATAGGCGATGCCGTCCTGCCCTGCGACCCGGCCCGACCAGGCGATCGCATACTGCACCTCGTTGTCCTTGAGCAGCTGGGGCGGCTGTGCACCGGCCTGCCACCAGACCGCGACGCTGTCCTTGATCTTCTCCAGCTTGGCGAACGCGCGATCGAGGTCGAGCGGGTAGAGATCGGCCGGCTCGACGCCGTCACCGAGCAGCGCCATCGGCAGGATGAAGCTCGGGTAGTCCGGAAACGCCCGCGCGCCCGGGAAATTCTCCGGATCGAACAGGTCTTCCCAGCTCTGGGGTGCCTTGGCGTCGTCGCGCCAGGCAAAGATGGTCGAATAGTACTGATAGCCGTAGCCGTACTCGTCCTTGGCCTCCTCGAAGATCGGCATCGGGTCGATCGCGGCCCAGTCCAGCGGCTCGACCAGGTCGAGCGCCTTGGCCTGCTCCAGCTCGGTGCTGCCGAGCTCGAGCAGCACCGAGGTCACGGCACCCGCCTCGACCATGGCGCGCAGCTTGCCGAGCCCGCTCGGGTTCTCGCGGATCACGGTGATGCCGCTGGCCTTCTGGAACGGCTCGATGTAGCCGGCCTGGATGGAGTCGCCCGAGGCGCCGCCCGCCTCGGTCATCCGCAGCTCCGTGATCCCGTTCTGTTCGGCGATCTGCTTGATCTTGTCGTAGTCGAAGGCAGACGCGGCCTGCGGCACGACGGCACCCGCAAGCACGATCGTCGCAGCCTGCAACAGCAGACGGCTATGGAGTGGCATTCGATGGCCTCCTTGTTTTTCGCTCCCAGACGTTCGAGCAAGAAGCATACCAGCCACCCGCCATCGCGCAAACCCGCACTGGGCTATGGCGAGGCTATGGCGTTTGGGGCCTGCGGTCCTATAGTCTTGCCACCGCAACCAAAACCCTGAGCAATACGTAATGTTTTCTTCTTGTTTCTTGGGCCCCGAGTACGTATTGCTACCTCGCAAGCATGGTTGCCGGCAAGGAAGTGATTGTTGATTATAATAAACTCGACCGTTACGGACGGATTGTGGGAACAGTCTTCCTTAACGGCATGGATATCTGTCTCGAGCAAATCCGCGCCGGGCTCGCCTGGCATTACAAAAAGTATCAAGAAGAGCAAACCGCCGGAGATCGCAAGCTGTACGCTGAGGCCGAAACCCTGTCCAGAACGGACATGCGAGGGATATGGAGCGCGCCTTTCCCGGTACCCCCGTGGGACTGGCGACATGGGCAACGGCAAGCAATAACTGGCATACCCGATCAACCGACCGCCGAACCGTTCCAATGCGGTACCAAGCATTTCTGCCGGGACATGATTTCCTGTAAGGAGGCCATATTTTATCTGTTCAATTGTGGCTTGGGCAGTCTTGATGGGGATGGGGACGGAATGCCGTGTGAATCGCTGTGCCGGTAGAGCATGTATACAGCGCGCCGTTGTTACAGCGCATTTCTACAATGTCTCCAAGTAACCCTCGTTATATAAGAACTCTGCTACTTCATGCACAACATGCATAAATGCACAGCATGCATAGCTAACTTACGAATAATTCGCGACATGTCTTGTAACGGGACGATGGAATGATATTCCACAACAGGAGACCAGATGGCACGTTATTCCGAACATGACACTTCAAAGATTTATGAGGCAGCGGATTCTTTCCGAAACAACTGTCTTATGCGCGATGGGTCACTTCTTTTCGAAGAGGCCCACCTCTGGCGACCAGAGTTATTGGAGAGGATCCACGAGGCATTTGTAGCCACGCCGGATGAGGGGGATCGTTCATTTATCGACAAGTTCAGAGATCAAATCCGATCCGAAGGTACCGAGGTCATCAGGCTAGCTGCCGAGCTGCTGGCAGTCTATTTTATGTTCCCTTCTAATGTCGGCGGTTTTCGCAAGCGGCATGTTGTTAACGAGGTGCTCGGCTGGACGGGTGACAACCTGCCCGAAACCCATCTGCTCTCGCAGGCTTTTAATCACGGCATCGGCAGCGGTGGGCAAGGGTACAATACGCGCCGTCCCTTTGAGATCGCCTTCTTGATTGAGTTCGCCAAGGTCTGGAAAGCGCTGCCCACCGAACAACAGCAAGCGGCAGCGAACGATCCTTGGAAATTTCAGGAACTGATCGACGGCACCGAGGATGCAGAATCGAAGCAGCTCCGTCACATGCTGCTCCATCTGTTGTTTCCCGACTCCTTCGAACGAATCGCCAGTGGCAACCACAAGCGTCGCGTCATCTCGGCCTTTACCGGGCTTGTGGAGGATGAACACGAGGACGATGACCGTCAGCTTCTTGCCATTCGCCAGGGACTCGAAGCGCTGATGCCGGAAAAGAAGCTGGATTTCTATTGGCCGCCTCTGGAAGCGGCCTGGTATGACAGCAGCGAAAGCGGTTTGGCCGACGGTGCGCCGCTGGAAATCATTCAGCACAAGAAGCAGGTTGTGCTGTACGGCCCTCCTGGCACCGGGAAAACCTATCGCGCCAAACGCCTGGCCGAGAGAATCATTCGCTCATCGGCCATGGTCAATATGGGTCCCGCTCGGTATTTCCAGTCCCAACCCACCATTGAAAGCGCGCTCAAATCCAACATCCACCGCCTGCAACTGCATCCGGCTTACAGCTACGAGGATTTTGTCCGGGGCCTTCACATTTCGGCGAACGGTGCGACTGAATACCGTCCCGGCTATCTGCTCAGGCTGATCGATGTCATCAATCAGGAATCGAGGGAATCACGACTGCCCCACATCCTCATTCTCGACGAGATGAACCGCACCGACTTGAGCCGCATGCTCGGCGAGTGCTTTTCCCTGCTGGAGGATCGCAACCAGACCATTGAGCTTCCCGCCCACAACGGCGAGGGAGCGACCTTCACATTGCAGATCCCCGATGATCTGTTCGTCATCGGCACCATGAACCTGATCGACCAGTCCGTCGAACAGATCGATTTTGCCTTGCGTCGCCGTTTTTTTTGGATGTTGTGTCCGTTCGATGCCGAGGCGTTGATGGGCGCAGCCGAGAGCCAGATGGAATGGACTCAAATCAGGACTGGATTGGTCGCGGGTGGAAGCGGATTTCCGCAAACTCTCTGGAGCGGCCACGGCCCTCAACAGGGAAATTCGCGACAGTCCACTGCTTGGCGCTCAATACGAAATCGGCCACACCTACCTGCTTGATGTGGTAGTGTTTTTGCGAAACTTTCTCGGCCCCCGCCCCACGCGCAGGCGTAACTACCTGTGGAACCGGCGCGGCGGTGCCCTTGAGCCGGTCATTCAGGTCTGGAGTCTATCGATACGCCCTCTGTTGGAACAATACCTGGCCGGATTAGACGCAAATGCCAGTAACGCCGAGCTGGACGCCTGTCCAAGGTTCTGCTCAAGCCGACGGGGGATGTGTGAGAATAACCGCCCGTGATTGCTGCCCCTTGCAGCCACAGCCGACTCGAGGAAGCCAATGGCTCCGCAGGCTCGCGACCAGCGTCCGGGCGAGCGACCTGGTCATCCCCTTTCCGACGAGCGCGATGACGAGCCCATTGTGTATTGCGCCTGGGACGGCACCTGGTGGGCGGGCCGATATGTGGGCGCGCTGTCATTCGAAGGTCACCGACTGACCATCGAGCCTCGCTTTGGATTATCCACGCTCAGGAATTGGCTTTTTGAGGCGACCTCGGTCGTCCTGACGGAATCACCGGGGCAGTTGCGGCAAGACGAGTCGTTCATCGTGCAATTGCTCGCTACCGTCTGGGCGCATGGTTTTGTCGAAGCCGCCCGGCATGGCTTGCCCGCATTGCGGCGGAGACTGCCACCAAAAGCTCAACCGTTCGCGGACGACTGGATGTTCGCTCTTCTCTCCGGCTGCTCGCATCGGGAGGTGGTGAACTGGTGTCGGTCAGGTCAGAACGCTCTCTGGTTCACGCCGCCTCGGATGCCATCGTATCCGCATACGGTGTTCTTCGGCGCTGGTTGCCCGATGAAAAATGGCTTCCGCAACGGGCCAAAGAGCTGTTACCCCATCTCATGGCAGTCACCGGTTCACGACCACGCGTGCCGACCAAAGCAGAGCTTGATCGTATCCGGTACACACCGATTACCACAGGCTTTGCCCCTGTCGCCGAATTGTCACGCCAGATCGCGGATCGCCGTGGCCTGTCGGTTGATATCGAGGCCAATGGCGAAACAAAAGGCGTGCTACTCGACGTCGCGGAGCTTTGGGAGATGTATGTTCTGAGCGTCCTACGCAAGGCGGCAACACCACTCATCGTAAAGCACGGCACCCGGGAACGCATAACATCGCGCAAACTGCTTCGCAGCGAAGTTTCCGGCAAGGAGATCGGAACGCTGATTCCCGACGCCATTCTATTCCAGCATGGCGAGGTACGGGGCATCGTCGATGCCAAATACAAATCGATACATCCTTCGGCGAGCGCGCCTCAGGGACCACAACGTGAAGACCTTTACCAAATTGCGGCCTACTTGGGACGGTACGTCCCTGGCTCCACTGCCTCTGTATTGGGCGTGCTCGCCTACCCGCAAGATCTGGCAGAACCTTCGGTGTCGTTTGCCGAGTCACACAGCCCCTGGATTCTATCGGACGGAAAAAAGGTGCTATCCGTGGCGCTGCCTCATGAGACCGCCGAGAGCGGCCCGACGATTGAAGGAAATATTTCAATAATGGGGCATTAAAAACCAACCGGGAGGGAGCTTTATGCGGCGGCTTGCCAACCTCAACTATCCGGCACGGTAACTACTCAGACAGACCATTACAGGTGCTTCGAATTCAGGAATTCTTCAGAGGAATCTTGCGTTCGTTTGACGATACTTTCTATTCGAGCCGGTCCCCGATCCTGAGCAAGCAGGTTGTGACCTTCAAGGGGCCCGACCGCCCCAAGCTGTTCACTGCCCGGATTGAGAACCCGACCTCTCCGCGGTGGGTCTGTAAACCTCCCCTAATTATGCATGCAACTAATTAAGGGAGGTTTACGCTGAGGCAGCTGTTATAGGGGCGCATATGCACGCGGGCGCAGGGCTCCGGACGATCCGGATTGACGCTACTCATGTGTTTGAGCAGGACTATTGCGCAAAATGCTCTTCCGATTCTTCAAAGCAGCGTTTGTAGTATGCATCTATATCTTCCGGCAGATTGCGCAATTCATCTTGCAGCTCGTTAGCAACATATCGGTAATAGTAACGAACTAAGCATAAGGCGACATCGAAGCCATACGGTATATGCATTGTTTCGTCAGAGTCAAGATGCGCTATGAATTTGTCACGGTATTGTTTAAAGGAGTCGCGTATTTCTGATAATTGTGCTGCTGTAATATTACAGGATTCTAGCAACTCCTTTTTAAATGCTTCCCTATCATCAACTATTCGCTTCCAATGATGCTTGTCGTCGTGATCACCGAACAACTTGAACCAATCTAGTACAAATATGTCGACAAAGTTACCTTGCACCGCAACCCAGAACTCATTAGACGCTTTGGTTCGCTCTCCATTCCATCCGGCTCGGTAATAGGCTAAATTCCGAGCAAAATGGCAACACAGGAGTCCGACTCTTCTCGAGTCGTGTTACTCTGTCCATTGTTATCGTATATACCTGAAGCGAAACGGCAGCCGCGGCCGCAGAGGTTTGTAGCCAGCTCAACTAGACCGCCTGGTCAGTTACAAGTCCGGAACGCGCCTTTACCGAAACAGGTAGTTCCGTTTGAGTTCCAGTAATAGCCAGTTGAATCGTTGTAGTTCCAGGAGTTCCCGCCGGAGTCGAACCCGCGCATGTTTCCATTCGGCTGAATAGTCGTGTTCCAGCTACTTCCGGTTCTAGAGTTAAATCCGTTTACTGTTGTGTTGCCTGACGGTCCGGTGTAGTAGTTATAGCTGTTACCGGAACGCCAATCATAAGTGTAGCCGCCCGCACTTACGATAGCGGGCACTGCGAGGACCAACAATGCAACAAGTGCTTTCATGCTGATTCTCCCTATTTAAGGCTTGAGTTATTTAGCTTTCAGTTCACAGGCTAGTCGTTACGAACCTTGATGTCGATCAGCTCTTCACGAACTATTGAATAGTTCTGCGGCGCATGCTCAATACTTGCTTGATTGCCCTTCTTTCCCAACACTGTAATTTCGATTCGCTCTCCAGAGGGGCTGTAGATCACAATGGATTCGTAAGCTTCCCCACTAGGTAGACGGGCCATAAGTAGAGCTTTCTGGCAATATTAGCCCAGGAGGCTCAGATGAAGAAGTCACGATTCACGGAGACACAGATCGTCGGATCCTGAACGAAGCGGAGGCCGGGATGAAAGTGAAGGACCTCTGCCGCAAGCACGGGATCTCCGATGCGACCTACTACAACTGGAAAGCCAAATACGGTGGCATGAGCGTCTCGGAGCTGAAGCGCACGAAGGAGCTGGAGGCGGAGAATGCGAAGCTCAAGCGCATGTACGCCGACCTGGCGCTGGAGAACCGGGCGATGAAGGATCTGATCGAAAAAAAGCTCTGACGCCGCCGGAGAAACGCGAGGCGGCGAGCTACATGAAGGACGCATTCGGTCTGCCGTACGACGTGGTTGCGCCTGCGTGGGACTGTCGCACGCGGCGTTTTACCGGACACCGATGGACTGGATGGAGCGGGATGCCGAAGTGATCGAGGCGCTGAACGGACTGGTGGAAACGCATCCGCGCTGGGGCTTCTGGAAGTATGTCGACCGGCTGCGCACCTCGGGTCACCGCTGGAATCACAAGCGGATCTACCGCGTGTACTGCGCACCTGGGCCTGAATCAGCCGCGCCGGACACGACGAAGCTGCCGGAGCGAGCCCGCGAGCCGCTGTACGTGCCGGAGCAACCGGACCAGGTCTGGTCGGCCGACTTCATGAGCGATGCGCTGTACTACGGCACGCCGGTTCCGGACCTTCAACGTGATCGACGATCATAACCGGGAGGCGCTGGCGATCGAGGTCGACACGTCGCTGCCGCGCTGCGCGTGGTGCGGGTGCTGGAACGGCTGAAGGAACAGCGTGGCGTGCCGGATGTGTTCCGTGGACAACGGCCCGGAGTTCCTGAGCCAGGCGTTGAGCGACTGGTGCGAGGACAACGGCGTCTGATCCAGTACATCCAGCCGGGCAAGCCGAACCAGAACGCGTACATCGAACGCTTCAACCGGACCTACCGCAACGAGGTGCTAAATCTGTATCTCTTCGCAGCCTGGATGAGGTGCGGGAGATCACCAGCCGCTGGATCGAGGAGTACAACGAGCAGCGGCCACACGATGCGCTGGGCGGGTTGCCGCCGAGCGTTTATGCAACCCAAAACGCCGAAAACTCTACTTTTGAACTGTCTACTTGACGGGGAAGCTTACGGATTCGCCGGATCGTCGTGATAGCACAAGCATAGCAAACTCCATTTTGCTCACCTTTCGGGCGTTAGATTGTATCGACGACTTAGACACTGTACTGTAAGCAGCCTCGAAACCGCAGTACGAAATTTCGTACGCAAGATGCCAGTTGGCGCTGAAACTTACATACGTTGCATTCTATAAGTATCTGGCTATTATGATGAAATATAAACCATATGGGAAATGGACCCCCATACAAAGGCAAAGCATGTAATTCTGAGAAAGTACCTTGAAGCCTGGATACCAATCATTAGCCGGTACAATGGCCGAGTTATTTTTGTAGATGGTTTTGCTGGACCAGGCATATACAGCAACGGGGAGGAAGGATCGCCGATTATTGCTATTAACGCGTTTATGGAGCACTCCTACCGAGCGAAGATATCCAGCGAAATTGTATATATCTTTATCGAAGAAAGAGCGGATAGGTACAAGCACCTCAAGCGGGTTCTAAAAGATAAATGGCCTGAACCCCCTTCCAATGTAACCATCATGCCAATCCGCGGCTTATATGAGGAAGCCTTTGGGGAGTTGTTAGACTATCTCGATAAAGAAAACGCAACTATTGCACCGACCTTAGCGTTCATCGATCCATTCGGAATCAAAGGCCTTCCACTTGAAATAATTGCTCGGTTGATGGCCATCCGCGAACCGAAGTACTGGTTAACATAATGACGGGCTACCTGCATCGCTTTATTGAAACCGAAGAATTTGAAGCTCATTGTGATAATCTTTTTGGGTGCGACTTGTGGCGCGGCGCAATTGCGCTGCGCGGCTCGGAACGGGAAGAATACCTTCAACAACTCTACGAACATCAACTAAGACATATCGCAGGAGCCAGATATACACGATTCTTTACAATGAAAAATCGCAAGAATCGAACTATATATGATTTATTTTTTGCGACAAATAGCATGAAAGGGATCGATAAAATGAAAGACGCGATGTGGACAGTAGACACAAGAGGTGACTACATATTTAGCGACGCTACGGACCCTGACCAAGAACTACTTTTTACCAATGAGCCTAATTGGGATGATCTATTCCGTCAGCTACACCAACAATTCTCAGGTCAACGCGTGCGCTGGCCAGAAGTGGAAGAAGCCATTCGCTTATCACCTTACCGAATCATGAGAAACAAGATAAAGGCCGCCGCAAAGAAAAAGGGCGCTTTGTTCTCAATCGAAAATCCGACTACCAAGATGCAAGATACCCTTAACGAACATGCAGTTATAACTTTTTTTTAGGTGCAATAGGTCATACAAGATATGGTACTTTATGCATATACAGCTTACGGGGGACAAGATATGTCTCAACTAGCAACTATCGAATGGACCGAAGAAACCTGGAACCCTATTGTGGGATGCACAAAGATCAGCCCGGGCTGTAAGCAGGTGCTATGCGGAAAGAATGGCCAAACGCCTTCAAGCAATGGGAGCGTCAGGGTACGAAAACGGCTTTGAATTAACGCTTATGCCAAGTCGGTTATCTCAACCACTGCGCCGTAAAAAGCCAACCATCTATTTCGTGAATAGCATGAGCGATCTTTTCCACGAAAGTGTGCCAGACAGCTATATAGACGACGTTTTTAATGTAATAAGAAACGCACCACAGCACACTTTCCAGATACTCACGAAACGAGCTGAGCGCATGCATGAGTACTTTTCCTGCCATGAGCCAGCCCCGGAAAATACCTGGTTAGGTGTCTCGGTCGAAAACAAGAAATACGGACTTCCACGTATCGAAAAGCTTAGAAACACTCCCGCGAATGTGCGGTTTTTATCCGTTGAGCCACTTTTGGAGGATATCGGGCACTAGACCTCACCGACATTCACTGGGTGATTGTTGGTGGAGAATCCGGCCCGGACGCACGCCCCATGAACAAAGACTGGGTCCTGCACATAAAGAGACAGTGCAAGGCCCAACAAGTACCGTTTTTCTTTAAGCAGTGGGGAGGCTGGGGCGCCGACGGCAAACGAAGGCACAAATGTCAAAATGGGAGAACTCTGCAAGGACGGACTTGGGATCAGATGCCTTTAGCCGTATGAGAGAGTATAGCTCGACACCGACACGTCTGGCACTCAGTGTTGCCAATCTGTTGCCACGACGACCCAGCATGCGAAGCCGACAACCAGCCTCTGTCGCAAACGATTAATTAATAAGATAATTATGGTAGCAAGGGGCGGATTTGAACCGCCGACCCCAGCATTATGAAATCCGTGGTGTAGAGATGTTCGGCCTATTCGCCATCACCACGCGACGAGCCAGCATCGGGGTCAGCCGCATGCTCTGCGGCGATACGGGCGTAGATTTCTTCTCGGTGTACAGCCACAGTGTTAGGCGCTGCGACGCCGATGCGGACCTGGTTACCTTTCACACCCAGCACCGTCACCGTAACATCGTCGCCAATCATTAGGGTTTCGCCGACCCGGCGTGTCAGAATTAACATCGCTCACCTCCGTGTGTTCTCCGCGTCGTGACGCCGTGAGTGCCTTGATGCGGACGCATTGGCCGTTTTCAGCCAGCCAACCTACAGGTCTGCGATCCTGTCTCAGGCCGCTCGCGCCGCGGTCGTGTAATTTGCACAATGACCGCTATCCGCACCCTTCCCGGGTGTGGGGACCGATATTAAAAGGTCTGATTCACGCGAACAAGGACCGGTTGTGGCGACACCTGGATCAGCACAGCTGGCTCGTGGATATATCGCCGTTCGTTATCGAGCAGCTCATCGCCCACCTGCCCTACCCCATCCGCGATCGCGCCGGCCCCGGCTGTGTCCAGCGTGGTCGACAGCAGCGCCTGCGCGGTCGTGAGCGCACCTTTTGCCGCCGCCGATCGTCACCTCCGCGTCCCGCTGACGCTGCACGGATCCGGCAAGTCCCGACACCTTGGTGTGGTCATAGACGGTGGCGACCACCGCAAACTCATCCCCCGCCGGGGTAATCCCCTGAGACAGCGAAATATCCAGACGCTGCGACACGGGTTGAACGATTTTTGCCCGAACAGCACCGTCCCGGCCGGGAGCGTCTGGGTTTACCCGGCACGTCCTCCTCCAGCGTCACTTCGACCTGACCGTTATCCGCGTTGGTGATCCGGCGCTCAATATGCGCCCGGAACCAGGTACCCAGGGTGATCCCAAAGCGGCGGGTCTTTTGGGAAACACCTGCGACTGCGTGGTCGATGCGGTATCGAGCCGCGGCGGCGGGATATAGATATCCGGGTCCGTCCGCGTCGGCCGTGGGCGAACGGTGCCGGCGTGCCCGGGCCTGGCGCGGGAACGTCGGCGGGGTTGGGCTCGGGTGCGGTATTTCGTCACCTGGGGTCGCGCGGCGGCTGTCGATCCGCGCCGCCGGCCTCCGCTGGCCATTCTGCGATCGATGCCGACGCATCCGGTGAGCCGGAGGCCTCCGCGGCTCGGGCGGCGGTTCAGCCACGCCGGGACCGGGTTTGGCCGGCACCGTGACACCGCCCGACACCTTTGCGCGCGTATTGCGCCGCGCATGCGCCGCCTCGGCCGGCGCGAGGAGTTGGCGCAAGGCGTCTTCATCCAGCGTGTCGGCCGACGCCGCCACCGGCATCAGCAGGACGATGGCGAGCAGGATTACCATGTCAGCGACAGCGCCCCCCGGTCGGTGTCCACGACCAGCGTCAACCGCTCGGCCTCAACGAGGGCGACGTCGCGTGTCGTGAGCGAACACCGGGCGGTTGAATCGGCCTTGAGCGGTTGATCACAGGTGAAGGCACCGTTAGCGACCTGTGACCCGCCCGCGTCTGACGCACTGCTGACACGCGCGGTGTTCACGGTGACCATGTGTGGCGCTCCGATTGGTCAGCTCGAACTGCAAGATCGCGAAGGACGGGTAGACTTTCCATTCGTCGACATAGACCTCGACTGTCGCCTGGTTCAGGGTCCTGTCCTCTGCCGTTTTCACACGCACGGTGCGAGGCCGCGACGACGCCAGATCGGCCACCAGGTTAAGCGCTTTCGCCTCGACCTGCGCGTCCAGGGCAGCGACGCGCGCCTGGTAGTCCTGGTCCAGCTGTGCCGTGCGCCGTTTCACGGCCTCGGTAATCAGAAACTCACGCCGTTCCGGCGACAGATCAAAAATCACTTCGGCCAGATTCTTGGAGACGTGGGCGGTGGTCCGTAACTCGATGGCCACGCGGTAGCCGCCCACCGTGATGAACAACAAGCCGCGATAGTCGGGGGCCGGCCCCCCGGCTTTGGGCGTGTTCGCGGTGACCAGGATGGTATTCTGGCCGGTCTGATGGGAGGCGGTAAAACCGACGCTGTTGGTGTTATTGATCTCCAGCGCCGGCTCCATGCCCATCGAGCACGAACGGAAACACCAGCTGGGTGCCGTAATCGGGGACGATATCCAGCGTCAAACGGGTAAATTCCGTGAACGGCACGTGTTGGCTCCGGGGTGTCGCCGCCACGGGCACCTGCCAGAGCAGGCTACAGATCACGAATAGCCAGTATCTGGAGTCCATGCGTATTCTCCTGGGTGCGGGGCACGATCTGTACGGTGAGTTCGACGTAATAGTCATTCTGGATCGCATCGCCGATGCGGACATCGCCCTGTAACTCGATCGCGGCGGTATCTTCCCGACGCCAGGCCACGCGCGCCCGCTTCTCCTCCTCGCGGGAAAAGGTCATCCGCGACGTGACACCCGCCTGCTCGATCTGCCGCAATTGGTTAGTCTGTTTGTACTGTTCCAGCGTCCGCGCGCGTAACTCATCCGCCATCAGGGACAGCGCAATCGCGGCATCTTCATAAATGGTCGCCGAATTCGCCGAGAGGTGATGGAGCAGAAAGTATTTGCCGCCCGAGATCAACTCGGTGTCGGTCCGGTTCAGGGGATCCACGTAGTCGATGTGCCCCATCAGCCGCCCGTCTGTGATCCAGCGTCAGGACCGGGATGGGCTGGCCGGCTTTCACCAGAATGTACGCGCCGGTATACAGCGCGAGGAGAAAGAACAGCACCCAGCCCAGCAATGCATAGCGCCGCAGCAGTAACACCAGCGAGCCGGTGGCACCGTGTTTGTGGAGGAGTGCCTTCGTCTCGGCTCGACTCATGGTTTGCCCTTCTTCGCTTTGTGTTGTTGCTGGATGATCGCGCCACGGCGCGCCTGCTGCGCGGCCGTGCGGGGCGATCGAGCTGTAGGATCTCGGCGCGCGAAGCCTCCGCCACCGCGTCAGGCACGGTGGCCGGGGTCCCCACCTGGGCCGCCTCGAGGACGCTGGCCGCGGTCACCACACCGGGGCTGCCGGATCCCGTCGACGGACCGCCGGGCGACACAGGGCCTGGCCGTGGTGGTGACCGGACGGGCGTTGGACCGGGTGCGCCCCCGAACGCCTGTCGTAAGGTAGTCAGCGCGCTACGGCCACCGGTCGCCGCCGTGGTCCCGGCCGTGGCCACAGCCGAGTGCGCCGGTCTGACCACACTCCGCTCCAGCGTGGACGCGCGTCACCGCCGCGGTGGTGGCCATCGCACCGCCCACAAAGGGCGTGACCACACCGGCAATGCTGCCACTGTTGGCGACCAGCGCCTGGGTGACGAACGGCGCCGCGATCAGGGTGACCGTCATCACCGCGTTCATGACCGTGAACATCAGGTACACGCCGGCGGCACTGGCGTTGCTCGCACCGGCGGATCCCACATCCAGCTGAATCTGCGCGGTCATCCCGATCAGCAGATACATGAACAGCGACTCGACGATGGGCCAGATCAGCATGGTCGCCGTGAATACGCCCCACCCTTTCAGCACGCTGAGTTTCTGCGACACCGCCATGGGGATGGCCACGGTGCCGAACACCAGCGCCGTGGCATACCCGACCGCTTGCGCGATCTGAAAGAACAGCTGGACGGAGACCAGCAGGACAAAGGAGATAAAGAACAGCACGAAGGCGAGGCCCCGCGGGAGGTTGCCGGCCAGGTCGCCGAGCACCTCCAGGGTACCCATTCCCTCACGCGCCGCCGTCTGGCGCGCATCGATGGCCTGGAGCACCTGCCCCAGTTCGCTGAGCGCCCGGCCAATGGATCCATTATTTCTGCGTCCAGCTGTACAACACGTTGAAGAAATCAATGACCAGGCCCGCCAGCACAAAGTAGAGCGCGAGCACGCTGCCCCAGATCAACAGGCTCTTGATCAACGCGGCATAGCGGCCCTGCCCTTCCAACGAGTCCAGGCTGCTGTTGGCCAGTCGGATCAGGACCGCCACGAGCAGCAGAACGCCGCTCAGCGTGGTCAAGATACGCCAAGGCAATCTGGTACGCCCCTGCATAGATATAGGTCGGGGAAAAGTCCCGCAGAAACTGCTCCAGCGTGGTGAGTAACTCGTCCATCAGGGTTGGCCGATTTCCGTGTAAATACGGGCCGCTCCGCGGGTGAACGCGGCCTCATCCGAGCGCGCAGCCTTCTGGATGGCGGTGTCGCGATTGCGCGCTTCCTGGGCGGCCAGGGCCGCCCGGGCCAGAACGGCGGTATTTTCCGCGGTGATGCGCGACGAATCGCGCGCACTGAGGTCGGTCGTGGCTTTGTCCAGATTCTTGCGCGTTTGCTCGGCCAGCTGCAGCAGCGTGCGTTGCTGTTTCAGCAGGTCCATGGCGTACTGCACGCGTTGCCGCGTGTCGGCATCCTTGGCGTCCGCGAGCAGACCGGTCAGCGTGGTGAGTTGCCGGTCCACGTCACTCAGGGTCTGCAACGTGTTGAGCCCGTCCAGCATCCAGCCCTTCTCCTTCATCAGGGCGACCAGTTCCGTGTTGAGCACCCGGTCGACGCTGGTGAGGTCGCCCTGGGAGAGTTCATACAGGTCTGACCCAATGTCGTACGCCTTCTTGGCCACCTTCAGTTGATCTTCCAGCGTCTTCACCATCTGCGTCAGTTGCAGGATCATTTTGGCGTCGGAGGCCCCAAACATATCCGCGCGCGCCACCAGCGGGAACGCCAGCAGGACGACAACGACGCTAAGCCGCGGCATGACGGTGCTCCTTGAAGGCCTTCAATAACCGCAACCGCTCGAACGGGTCTGGCGTTTGCAGACTGATCGCGGCTTTGGCGTCCAGGTCTGACTTGTCGGAGGACGCCAGTAACAACAGGTCTTCGGGGAAGGTCAGGTACAGGTCCTGATAATCGTCACCGAACCGCTGGATGGCCGGTCGATAGGGCTGTCCCCGGGGGTCTGCATAACGCTGCCAGTACGCCGCCACCGCCGGCGGCATGTGGGTCCGCTCGGCAATCACATCCCAATCGGACTGCCGGTACAGATAGGTTTGCCAGGGGCACTGGTTGATCACCGCGCGCTCGATGGCGTCGATTTCCTCGGTTTCCTGGGTGACCAGGTCCAGACTGCCGCCGTCCTTGCGGCCCATGCGCGCCAGTCCGGTGATCAAGGGACGGATCACGTCCGGGGCGACGCGGACGTATTCGTGCAGCTCGTCGAGCAACACGCGGCTGCGGTAGGGGCTGGTGAAGGCGCGCTGCGTAAACGCCAGCGACAGGAACACCAGGTAAAACTTCAACAGGCGTTTCGCCTTGTTGCGCACCAGCAGCAGATCGACGCCGGTGATGCCGTCTGACAGCGCAAAATTGTTGGGTTGGGCGAAGACCCGGCCTTCGGCGGTCGACAAAAACGACTCCAGCCGATCCGACATGTGCTTGGGCCTCGCGCCGTTCCGTCTCGTTGTTGACGTAGTTATCCGCGAGCTGCAGCGTGTTCAGCAGCTGCTCAAACGTCGGTTGCGCGAGCTGCGCATCGGGCACGGCGTACATCACGGTGAAGGCGGCCTGCGCCACGGCGGCCTGGGCGGTCGTCATCTGCAACGCATCCGTCAGGATGAACGACAGCGCCTCGACCGTGCCGGTCAGCATCTCGATGGGCAGCTGCGGCATACCGTCGCCGTTGACGCGCGCGGCGGCATACGGCGGCAAGGGATTGACGACGGTGTCGCCGGGATCGATCCGCGTGTAGGTGCCGCCCAGCGCCTCGACCGTCCACTGGTAGGAGGTGCCGACTTCCAGGATGTACCAGTCGATCCCGAGCGGATAGGTTTCGAGGATCTGCGCGGCCTTGTTGACGCCTTTACCGGCGCCCGGTCATGGCCACGGTGAAGGCATGATTCACCAGATCGGGGTCATAGGTGTAGCCGACCAGCTGGCCGGCCCGGCCGAGCCGCAGCATGGCGGGGTTGTCCACCCCGCTGGGGTACACCTGCACGGGCAACAGGTCCGCGACCTGCTGGGTATCATCGCGGCGCGACCAGGTCGACCGGTACCCCTGCCCCGGCTGGCCGACGCGCCAGAACAGCAATTGCACGTCGTCGCTGAGACGGACCTGGCCGCCGAGGCCGTCCACCGTATCCGCCACGTGCTGGGCGAGTTGCCGCAAGGCCGCCGGGTCGGTGTGGTGCAGGTGGATCACACAGGCATTCGAAAAGACCTGGTAGTTGTTGACCTGGACGTTCGCGCGAAAATCCGCCTCGTGGCTGACTTTCAGCGCTTTTTGCTCGACACCCGTGTGGGTGGTGGTGCCGGCGGTGAAATGCTGGGCCTGTTCGGAGGCCTTCATGGCCGCCTTGACCGGGATCCGCCGCACGATATGGCTGATGTGCAGCGCCGTCGACAGCGACGTCAGCGCCGCACTGATGCCGGGAAAGGCATCCGGGTACAGGTACAGCAACAGGACCTTGGTGTAGTGATCGCCCACGCGCAACAGGCCGCCCTCGAGCACCGGCTTGCCGGTGACCACCTGCTCATTGATAAAAAAGTCCGGTCGGACCGCCGCACGCCGCCCGGCCGTCCACCCGTCCCGGTCATAGGATTGTTGCAGGTGCTGCAGATAGGCGGTGTGATCGAGCAGCTGCGCGCCGGGCAACTGCGCCTGCAGCTCACGCGCCACCTGCAGCAGCTGCTCGGCGCTCCGGCCCTGCTGAATGCAGGGCACGCTTCGGAAACCACACCCGCGCACTCTCGTGCCACGTCAAGACCACCGCGACGCGGTTATTGATGGCGAAACGGGACAGGTGATCGGCCATCGACTGACGAAACCGCGTGCCCACCGCGTGCGCGCGCACAAAGTGCTGCGCCTGGTCGAGGTACCGGGTGGCAAGCTGCGCATCCGGCTCCCGCCACAGGTGGAACTCCGCGGTCACCGACAGCGGTAAGTGATCGAGCAGCCGGTGCAGCACCCGGTAGGCCGATTGCGCGTCCTCGGGCGAAGCCAATTCGGTGTTGAGCCCCGCCCAGGTCAGCATGACCGAGCAGCTGCCATCCCGGTGCATCGCCACCGTGTCATCGAAAAAGTGCTGCCAGGTGTAGAGGGCTTCGTAACTCACGCGTCCGGTCCAAACTGCGACGGCCGCCGCTGCTCCAGGACGTGCCACACTTTCTGGAACAGCCAGGGAAACTCATCGCCCAGCACAAACCCGACGATCCCCAGCACCAGCGCGATCACGCCCGCCACCCCACACAGCACGTTCAGCGGCGCCGGCAGCAGAAACGCCATCAGACCCCCGAGCAGGCCGCCGACCAGCCCGAACAAGCCGGCCGCCGGCACCCCCCAGATCTCCCACGGCTGAAACCGTTTGTTGTAGGCGGTCATGTGGCAACCAGCTTGGCAATCCCGAACACCAGCGAGGCGATAACGATGCCGCCCACACCCCCGAGCATGATTTGTTTGCCCTTCTCGGTATTCCCGGCGCCCATATAGCCTGCGCCCACCAGCAGGCCGAGCATGGAGATAATGCCCACCACGATCAGGACCACATCGGTGATGTTTTTGCCTTTCTTTTCGACTTCGGCCTGGACATTGGACCCGCTGGCGTAGCTGGGCAGCTTCAGTTCGGCGTGCGCGACACCCGGCAGCAAGGCCGGCTGCACCAACACAAGGCCCACGAAAAAGGCCGCGTGTAACAACAGTTCAGTTTTCATCGTTTTCATGCTCAAGACTCCTAGCGTTTGGCAGACGTACGTTTCAGGGTGAGATCGGTTTTCGCCATCCAGTGATTCCAGTCGAATAAACCCGGCAAACAGCGGGTACAGCACCAGCAGCAGCGCGGTGTTGAGATTGAGGGCAACCAGCGCGTGCAACAGCAGCTCGCCGGACAGGCGGGTCTGCAGGTACCAGGCGACCAGCTCGCGAGGCGTCCGAGACCGGCAGCACCGGCAACACCAGATGATTCACGCACCACTCGCGCACCAGCCCGCCGCCGATCGGCGTCCCCAGCACCGTCACATCGGGCAGGACGCCCGCGAGAAAGACGAGCAACCCGGGGACTAACAAAAACGGCGCGAGCTGCAACCAGGTGATCATGCCGCCGCCTCCGTGCGCTGGTGTCGATGCTGGCGGAGCGTCTCCGGCGTCATGTACCGCGCCCAGAGATTCAGGCCGTCGTCGGCATAGTCGACGGGGGTGTGGCTGGGCCCGGGGAGGGTGACCCGCGACCAGCCGGGCATGGACACCCGCGGAAAGCGCACCTTGTACAGCGCGTGCTCGGTGCCCGCGTCGGTTTGCAGCAGGGTCGAGAGATACCCCTCCCCCGGATCCAGTGCTTTGAAATCCGCCGGCGACAGGCGCGGCACTTCGCGCACACTCAAGGACGTGCCGTCACGGTCACCCAGGATCGAGGTGGACACTTCGCGCGTCTCGAAGGTGCCGCTGAGGCGACAGGCAAACTCGGCCGTCTGCTGGCCGTTGATCCGGAACAACACTTTCGTCGCGATGTTGTCATCCAGTTCGGTTTCGTAGGTGTGCGAGACATCCTGGAGCTGGGCCCGGCTCTGGAACATGAACGACAGCGGCATCTTGGCGGAGCGACAGCGGGCCGAAAACGGCTTGAAGCCCGGGTGGAACAAGGCGCCCCAATCGTCAAACACCAGCGGATACAACCCGACGGTTTCCAGGTCGCCTTGCTGCCGGCGTTTGGCAATGCCCGCCAGCTGCTCGATGATCATGATCGCGACATCTTTGGAAAAGCGGGACTCCGGCAGATGAAAATACAGCCGCTGCCCCTCGGCGACCGCCGCCTCCAGCGACAGGTCCGGCACATAGTCGTTGATGCGATCGGTGTAGGGCCCGCTGACAAACACAAACAAGCGGTTCAGCATCCCTTTGATGTTGTTGAGACGTGACCCGAAATCCAGCTGGTACCAGGCCCGCGCGGCTTTGAGGATGTGTTCGTCGACCCCCTGCTCTTGCGCGAGCAGCAGCAGCTCCGCCGCGGCCGGCCTCGACCGACAGCGCCACGTACAAATCGCGCAGATTCACCCGCAAGCCGAGATGGGTGATCAAGGGCACGATGATCAGCAGCACGGAGCGTTGCTCGTCGGCGTAGTACGTGGTGCTCGCCGCGTCACCGATCAACACTTTCGACAGCCGGTCGGTGACATCTTCCGGGTTGCCGGCCATGAGGTTCATCGAGGCCGAGTGCGGCAGCTCGGTGGAAAAAAAGGCGTCGGGCGCGCACCCGGCCGCCACGGCCTTCTGGTACACATCCACCTGGCCCTTGCCATCAAACGCCGCCCACCCGGTGTGCGGTTGCAAGGTACTCAGGTACTTCAACAGCCCGATCAACAGCGACTCGGTTTTCCCCGACCCCGGCGACCCGATCCCCAGCACCCCCAACGACAGGGCCTTCAGCGGCAGGACCACATTCGCGACCGGTGCCGGCCGATCCGGATCGGTCATCCGCAGACCGGGACCCAGCGACCAGCCCACCACGGGGTCAGCGGTGCGGCGCAACCGGGCGACCGTCACCAGCAACACGGCCAGCAGACCCACCGGGACCACCAGCGCCTCGGGTCTCAGCAGCCCGTAGGCCAACCCATCGAGAATCAACGTACCGGCCACGATCAGGGCGACCCACTTCACCGGGACAGTCTCCAGACCGGTTTCATCTCGGTGGACCTGCGCCGGCACCTCGGCGCGCGCGGCCGCCTGCGTCAACCGACGCACCTGCTGCGCATCCGTGGTCAACACGCGGTAATGCCGTACGGCATCGCACCAGCGTGTCACCAGAAATTCGCCCCGCGCACGCAGGCGGTGGATATCGACATAACGACCCACCGGCGTATGCGTGCGTGTCCAGGCATCCCCCACCCGGCCGGGCCGCATCAAATAATCATCCACCAACAGGAAGATCCAGCCGTCCTCGGACTGGAGCGGCGTGCTCGCCCACGGAGGGGTGCAGGCCGTGGCGCATAGAGCGACCGCCGGCCCAGCAGCCGCGCGGACGGGAATTCCTCCCGCAGGTGCAAGACCGCCTGCGCCGTGTGCACGACATGTTGGATCGCCGGGTAGGCGCGTTCCCGCGGCGCGGGCGCCTCGACGAGTCGCGCCCCTTTGTGCGTCAGCCGGAACGCCGCCGGTCGCAACAACGTCAAGCCGTGCACCAGGTCGTACAGGCGTAACCGCTTCAACAGCTCCGACACCGCGGACGCGGCCAACCCGGTGATCATCCCCAGCTGCGCCTGGGTGAGGTATTCGAAGTCGGCCAAGGCCGCCAGCACCGCCACTTCACTCGGGTTTAAGTGAGCGATGCGCGGCATCCAGGATCTCCACGATGCGTTGCTCGAACGCGGCGACATAATCCTTGCGCGCCGGCCGGCTGGGCAACGCCACGCCGGGCAAGCCCAGCGAATCCGCCAGCGCGTCCAGGCGTTTGACCGAGGATTGCAAGACGCCCAGATCCACCCGCGCCGCAGGGCGCGGTCCCGGTTGGCGCGTCGCCCGGGCCGTCGCCGTGCCCGCTGCCTCGGATCGCTCGGTTCGCCGGGCCGCTGCATCGACCGACAGCGCGCCCGAGACCACGGCCTGTTGAACCGCCTCCGGCCGTTCCAGCAAGGCCAGCCGCTTCGAGACCCAGGACACCGACTTGCCGACCAGCGCCGACGAGGGCCTGTTGGGTGGGCGCGCTGCCGGTCGACGCCGTCGTGTGCGCGACCAGCAGGCGCAGGCCTTCGGCTTCTTCCAGCGGATTCAGGGTTTCCCGCTGGATGTTCTCGATCAGCGCGACCGCGATCGTCGCACCGTCGTCCAGTTCGCGCACCACGACCGGCACCGACGCCAGACCGGCCAGCTGGGCCGCCCGCCAGCGGCGTTCGCCGGCGATGATCTCGAAGCGCCCCGCGTCGAGCGGACGCACCACGATCGGTTGCACGATGCCCTGGGCCCGGATGGACGCCACCAGCTCGGTGAGTGACGCGGGATCGATCGCCCCGCGCGGCTGATAGCGCCCCCGCTGGAGGTGCTCGATCGGTAGCACCATGACACCCTCCGCGGCGGTCGCCTCGGCTGGCACCGCGGCCGGCGCCGGCTCACGCGCCGGTGTCACCGCCGGCCCACTCCCCTGTTGTTCCAACAAGGCGCGGGCAAAGTCTTCCGCCCTGCTCATTCCACTCTCTCCCCCTTCACTCCGGTCAATAGGTAAAAACGTCCACGTCGTCGGTGGGTACGATGCGCGCGTGCGCCCGCGCCGGCTGCACCCACAACTGTTTGTAACGCGCCCAACGCACCTGCTTGTGCCGGATCTGCCGCGTGGTGTAGTGGCCAGCATCGGCCTCCACCACCACCAGCTCGCCGTCCGCGTTGGTAAACAGCGCGTCCGGGATGGCCGCTTCGCCGGCGATGGCGTGAAACGTCGTGCGCGCGTGCGGTAACCGCGGCTGACGCGCGCCGAAGTGCGCCAGGTCCTGGTGATCAAACTGAATGGCCGTGCGAAAGTCCGCCGGGCGACCGGCATCGAAATAACTCCGGCCCACGAGCAGTTCGTGGTAGGTCGTGCGATTGGGCCCCGTGTGAACGGCGCGCCCGCCAAAGGCGCGCGCGATCCGGTCATTCGTAAACGAATAAACCGCAACCCGCCCCACCGACGGATCGATGATATCGGCACGGGTCAACAACCCGGCCGAGACCAGTTTATCCAGACGGCGACCGGCACCGCCGGCATTCTCAGCGTAGTGATAGGTCGAGGCGTTGGCCGTGTCGATGACACCCACCTTGGCGAGATCCGCGAAGAACGCCCGGTCCCGGGCGGTCAACCGCAGACCCGCCGGCAGATCAAACCGCTGACGGAGCCGATAGGTTCTGACGGACTGGGCGCGGGTCATACGCACCCCCGCGCGGTCGCGCCCATCAGGTCGCGACCGCGCGCACGCCGACCAAGACCCGGTATACCGATCTTGGTCGGATCGAAAACCAGCCGGCGGCCAGGCGGCCGCCCACCGGGATTCCCGCATGCGGGAATCTTTCAAACTCTGCAGTGTGGCCAGCAGGCCACGTCCTTGATTTCCCGCCAGGGAACGCCCCGCCGCAGCTGCTCGGCCGCAGGCGTTGCGGAGCAACCGGGCAGACCGGTGGTCATTTGGAAACGGTCCCCCGCGAGGCACGAGCGGTGGGAACGTCCAAATGACGGGCGTTCCCGGGGTCGGTCGTGCGAGCCGACGTCACGTTACCGCCGTAGAAACAGCGTGATAACGGTAACGATGACGAATGAGTGGGCGAAGCGCCGTGTACACCACCGCCGCAGGCGGCGCGCAGCGCGTGGTGTCTCTGCGCCCGATGTTTCCGGCGGAAACCTCCTGTTTTATAGCGCCTTTCACGCCTGTAACACGCGGACACCGATTGTCACCGCCCATGGCGGCGCACAGCGCGTGACGCATATTATCGAGAACATTATTTCGGAAACGTTCTAATTCGAAACACGAAACAGGCTTTCTCAATGCGCTAACATCCGCTCTTGATGCTACAGGATACAAGGCCTACTCTCGCGGCGGACACGCGGAGAATACCGAAGTTCAGCGTATGACTATTTCCGATATTGTCTGTTGCTGATATGGTCCGATGGAACACATTCGTTATTTCTTACCGCGGTGGGAGAAAGCTGTAACGTTGATGTGCCTGGCAGGTTCGACGCGACAGTAACGCCATCTTGGGTTACCGCTGAAATACCCGCCCCCGCTCCATCGGTTATCAGAACCCTGAAATCACAGGAATTACTCGGGTCGTATCATAACAGGCAACCCAACCACCACAGTGCCATTGGCAATAGTAACGGCGTTATCCACCACCGTCGTATTGCCGAGCAGGTTCGTCACCCGGGCAGAGAATGTGTGGGGGCCGTTTGCAAAGTCGAAGGTACTGAACGTCTCGATTGGCGACTGAGGATTCGCTGGCGGTCGCGACGACCACGCCATCAACCAGGTACTCGACGCGCTGAACGCCGAAAATGTCGTTGGCGATGACCGATAACGCATAGCTCGACGCATTGCCGAGGGTGTCACCGTCGGCTGGCAGGAATTGTGTGACGGTCGGCCTGACCGTGGTTTTGAAATCGACACCCGGCTGGTTGGCAAACAGGCCACCGGCGAACGCATTCAGCGTGTTCGCGAAGGGCAACACAGCATCAAAACCCAATGTCGTGTTGTTCTTGTTGCTGACGACGAACTGCATCAGCCGCTCGACCAGAGTGGCCCGGTACACATCCGCCGTGAGTGCCAGATTGCCCAGTGTCACCGCACCCGCGGGCCCTCGACCGTCTAGAAGGCCGTCGGCACGCACATCGTCATAGGCGGCGCGAATGAACGCGATGGAGGGCCAAACCCGATGTGCAGGCTCACCCGCATCAACATTTACCTGGCGTGTCAGTTCGGAAATCGCCGCTGCAGTGAACCCGTACCGGAGCTCATCCGTTAAAAACGGGGAAGCACTGACGGGACGGAAACATCCACCGGCACGGTTGTCTCGATATCGAAGCCCGCCCACGACGACACCTGCTGATTCGCCTGCAGCACTGCGTTGTTGATTGCGACCCCTTGCGTTTGCACCAGGTATTCCACCAATCCAGTCGCAATGGTGGTAAAGAAGGTCGCATTCATAGTGACCGGGACGCCGGATTGGTAAAACTGGACCGCGGACAATTTATAATTTTTGGCCCGGTCCATCTGAACTTTTAAACCAGAGGCCTCCTCGAGATAAAAGCCACCTTCGATCTCGATGAGAATAGGGCGATCCGGAGAGATAATCGAAATCGAGTATAGCCCCTTGTTGTCCGTTTTCCCTGACCCCAGCAAAGCCCCTTTTACAGCACCCGTAAAATCATAGATGCTGACATCACCACCGATAATCAAGCCATCAAACGCTGTGCCTGTCACGGCGCTGGCATTCGCAAAAGGTCACCGTATGCTCGACACGCTCGGTGTTTCCAAGTAGGTTGGTGACTTCAATAGCGACCACATGTGACCATCAGGGAAATTTAGCGTATCAATGAGACTGGTCGGACTACCGGATCTGCCGAGGCATTGAAGTACCAACTGACCATCGACGAAGTAATCGGACCGACGGCGAGGCCAAACGGATCACTCACAAGAGCACTCGCATCAGTAGCTGCCCGAGACCGTCTGACCTTCAGCCGGAATGAATTGCGTCACCGTCGGTTTGGCAGCGGTGAAATCAACGCTTGGCGCAGTGCCGCCAAACGTGTCGCCGGCATTGCCCCCGAGCGTCGTGGCAAACGGCAGTACCTCATCAAACCCAAGGCCGGTACCGTTCTTAGCGCCCACCACGAACTGCAGCAACCGTTCGGCCAGGGTGGCTCGGTAGGTGTCACCATTCAGTGCGGTACCGCCGAGGCTGATCGCGCCTGATGGCCCCACCCCATCCAGCACGCCGTCGGCGCGGATATCGTCGTAGGCGGCCTGAATAAACGCGATCGATGTCCAGGTGCTGTGCTCGGGCTGTCCGGCAGCAACACTCACCTGCCGGGTCAGTTCCGAAACGGCCGCAGCAACAAATCCATACTGGAGCCGGTCGGTAAGTACGGCCGCCCGGTTCGCGGCATCGGCCACATTCAGCGGCGACGTTGCCACGATATCGAATCCCGCCCACGCGGAGATTTGCGCATTCGCTGTCTGGACGGCCTCAGTCACCGCCCTCCCCTGCCCTTGCACCAGGTACTCCGCCAGGCCTGCAGCCACCGTGGTGAAGAACGTCGTGTTGACGGTCAGCGGTTGGCCCGACTGATACAGCTGGACGGCCGAGAGTTTCTGACCTTTGGTTCGGTCGATTTGGACCTGCAGGCCGGACGCCTCTTCGAGGTAAGCGCCCGCCTCCACTTCGACGAGAACGGGTTTGTCGGGCGTGACAATCGCAATCGAGAACAGCCCATCGTTACCCGTCTGGCCAGACCCCAGCAAGGCGCCCTTTGACCCGTGACTGAAATCATAGATGCTGACGGTGCCGCCGCTGACAACCCCGTCAAAGGCCACACCGGAAACGGTGCCCGCCGGCCGCGACGCCGGCAACGAACCGGATGTTGCGCCGCTGCTCGATGAACCGCCACCGCCGCAGGCGGTCAGCAGTAACGCCAGACAGATAACAATCGGGGTGAAACGCTTCATTGGCTATCCTTATTTTTCTTTGTGTTCCGCGGGCGACACGGCCGATGGGCCGCAGCCCGTCAATCAAGTCGATACAACAACAGGGCGCCGAGTGAACCGCCCTCGACAGCATCGCTGATCGAGAATACATAGCCCGCATTCACACCGACATCGATGTGGTCACTGAGTGGCCATTCGTGGGAGGCCACGAGGCCTATCGCATAGGCAATGCCGTCTTGATCGGAGAAGGTTTGTGCGAGGAACCCGTCAGCGTCGACGGTGTGGCGAGCGGTTTTGTCGCTGAATTCGATTTGCGGGCCGATGCCGACCCACGGCTTGAAATAGCGACTCAACCGTAATCGCCGCTGATAGAACCCGGCAACGGTGATGGACTTAACGTCCTGGCCGATATCGTTCTGGGACGCATCCAGTGTGAAGTCGTATTTGGTGACGTTGGCCATCCAGCGGTCATCACGCCCGAACGGCAACAGGGCCACCGCGGATAAGGCGACGAACTCGTGTGATGAGTCGGTAGAACCGTCTGGATCATCGACGGTCAGATTGGGGCTATAAAACGGTGCCCAGCCAAATTTAAGAGTTTCGACTCGGTTCTGCGCGCCCCAGTACAGGTAGCAAGATACAGAACACGAAAACAAACAGCTTTTTCATGCGCTCCCCAATTGTTCTTGTACGCCGGCTGATTAGAACCGGCTATTTTCTTACAACGAATTCCGACAAATGTTTTATTTGTGTATTTGTCTTGGTGTTTTCAGGCTTGCTGAAATTTAATCAGGGCGCTTTATACACAAGTGGTCACGTGATTCAAACCCTTTATTTCCCGTGTGAACGTCGTATCGACGCTGATGAAGCGAACCCGTTAATGAACACATTCAGCTAACGCGTCGACGCTGTTTGCTTTTTTCTTCTGTGTATCGCTGGCAAGAAAGTTTCTTGTTCAGCGTGTTCATTAAAGACCAGGACGACGCGCATGACCCGGATATGAACAAAGACAGTTAAACGGTTTCTTAGACGACAACAGGGATGGATTTATTCCGCAGCGTGGTCGCATACGTGTGCCGTGCATTGTGGATCACAAAGGTAGGTGCAATCCGGTGAGGATTAAGATCAACTTGGATAAATGGAAAATGAAAAAGGGGTGTCAGCGCATCACTGACTGATGCGGGATTAAATGAGGACTAAGTAATAAAGACTATAAAAGGACTACCGTTTGGATTGCGCGACGCAACGTATTGAAGTGGTATGCAAAGCGAGTCATTCGGTGTCGAGCTCGATCTGAACAGTAACGGCATTCAACCGGTACAGTAACGATGATTCGATCCGAGCACTACCGGGTTCCCTCCGAATGGCGCGGTCTGTGCGATCGCTACAGTAACGACAGCGTGTGGATAAGCGGTGTTTGCCTTCGATCCGTTTATTAACGGTTAAGCGTTGGCACCGTACCTAGGGTCGCGTGCCCGTCGATGAGTGGTTCAATCTGTTTATTAACGGAACCGCCCTCCCCTCCTCCCGGCCAGCCTACCGCGATCCTCATCATGGCCTGCCGTGCACGGTGAATGACCAACAAAAAACAAAGAAAGATTAATATAATCAATAGGATATATAGAAAATTGGCAGCTGCCAATTGCGTGCAGTAGTCGCGATGACTACGGTGGGTCTCGGCGTGCTTTATCCCTCTATATAGACGGCACCGCCGGCTGAAGGGGCTCATTCAATCGGTACAGTAACGGGAAATGTGAGAGAAAACACGAGCGTGACCAGCCTTCCGATCCGTAGATTAACGGAAGGCCGTGGGGCGCCCTACCCTGCCCTATCGGGAAAACGTCAGTTTGTGAGGCACCTTGCGGCCGGTGCCGGTGATGTCCCAGTCTTCGAGCCAGCCCAGCGCCTGGAGCTTTTGCAGCGTGCTCCGCAGGTCGCTCATGAAATAGCCGTAGCTGCGCTGGTAGCCGATGGTCTGCATCAGCTTCTCGGTCTTGATGGCGTAGTGTTTCGGTTGGGCACTGAAGAATCGATGCAGGGCTTTGCCGGTATCGGAGAGCTGCTTGCGCACCTCCCAGTTGATATAGGTGTATTCGCTCTCCAGCCAGTCGGCCATCAGCGGCGAGAACTGGATGAGCAGGACCGCATCGACGTCGTAGACATCCCAGGCCACATCGATGAGTTTGACCTGGGTGCCGCGGTAGCCGAGCTTGTCTTTGGTTTCCCGGTCGAACTCCATCACCGTGGCGCCGAGTCGTTTGATACTGGCGAGCCGGTGCTGCATGTTGGTGCCGCCGTCGGAGTCCTCGCACTCGGCCTGGATATCGCTCATGGTGCAGGCCAGCACATGGACGGCGATCTCGTCGTCTTTGTGTTGCTGGCCGCGTGGCTGAATCGCCGACAGCGGAATCGGCATGTGGTGCGGCCGACCCTGCAGGCGATTTTTCCGCAGTCGGGCGATCGCCATCAGGGTGTCTTCGTCGTACACCGTCAACGGCGGTCCGTGTTTACGTCCCCTCCCCCACGAGGTGACAAACGGCATGGCGTTGTCCTGGTCCAGGGGCGGATTTTTCCGGCCGCGCTTGATCGGCAGGAAAATCGGGATACGGGTCAGAAAGGTCGGAAATTCGGAGCCCGGTCGGAGCGGATACGCCGAGAAGCGCCCGTCCATTTCCTTAGCAAATAAGTCGAGCTGGAATTTCTCGATACTGAAGCGCGCCTGGTGCGCGGTGCGTTTACTCCGGCGCGGGGTGTTCGTTGGCGGCGCGGTGACCGATGTGGAGCGGGACTTTTCCCGTCCCTGTTCGGCGAGCCGGGCCAGCTTGTCCTGCATGGTTTCTTTGTGCCCTGCCCCGTGCTCTGCCATGACAGAGTGGCTCCCGCGAACTTTCTAAAGTGGTGTTACCAAGTCCTAACTTGATATATTATTACCACAACAACTTTAATTGATCAAGTTCAAGGGTGGCTAATGGGAACAGGGATCGACATGGTAGCCGAACTCATCGAACGCACCGGCGATCTGCGCCAGGCGTTTCGTGACCACAACTTCAGCCCGGATTCCATCAAGAAAGATACCAAACGGTACACGATGAAGGAAGCGGCCGAGATGGTGGGGCGCTCCCACCAGGCGATCCGCGACGCCGAGGCCGACGGGCGGATTGCACCGCCCGAGCTGGGGGATAACGGCCGCCGGCTGGGGTTTACGCTGAAACAGATCAATACCATCCGGGACGTGTTCGGAACCCGGCCATCGCGCGGTGAGGGCGACGAGCCGGTGATCCTGGCGGTCCAGAACTTCAAGGGCGGGGTGGCCAAATCCACGCTCTCCACACACCTCGCCGAATACCTGGCGCGGGCCGGCTACCGGGTCCTGCTGGTGGATTGCGACTCGCAGGCCAGTACCACCGGCACCTTTGGGTATCTGCCGGACCAGGACCTGGGTGAGGACGACACCTTACTGCCGTATTTCCGGGACGAGCAGGACAACCTGCGTTACGCGATTCGCGAGACCTACTGGGACGGGCTATCCCTGATTCCGGCCAACCTGCACCTGTATCAGGCCGAGTATGAAATGGCCCACGAAGTCACCGCGGAGACGTTTTCGATGCTCCGCGACGGCATCAATACCGTGGCCGATGACTTTGATATCGTGCTGCTGGACCCGCCGCCGGCGCTCGGCATGATCTCACTGAATGTGATCTATGCCGCCAACGCGCTGCTGATTCCCATGCCGCCGGCGATGTACGACTTTTCCTCCACGATCTCATTCTTAACCATGCTGCATGAAACCATGGGCGTGCTGGAAAGGGCGGTCGGGGCCATTGATTACAAGTTTCTGAAGCTGGTGATCAGCCGGTTTGATGAGAACAAGAGTGCGCAAACCGCGCTGGTGGACCTCGCCGAGAGTGAGTTCGGTAACGCCATGTTGAGCGCAAAACTGCGCGAATCGGCGGAAATCGTCACCGCCGGTAACCTGCAGCGGACCGTCTACGAACTGGAAAAGGCGACCACGTCCGCCCAGGTGCACAAGCGGTGTTTGAACATTCTGGATAGTGTGAACCGGGAAATCGAACAGCTGATCCGGCGTAGCTGGCCCAGTCACGCCAAAGAACTCAGGAAGCAGGGCCTGTTATAGGCTCGCAAGGAGACAACCATGGCAAGAAATCTGAATCGCAGTCTGGCCGACGCCGCCAAGAAATCCATCCACGAACGGCGGGAGAAGGGTGAAAGCGAAGCGCCGAAGACGCATGGGGTGCTGGGTAACCGCATCCAGGCGGCCTCCGAGCTGGCCCGCGGTGAGCGGGTCAAGCGGGTTCAGTACATGGTGGATCCCGCGAGCTGCAAGTTGTGGGAGCAACACAACCGGCGCTATGACCTGTTGAACGAGACCCGCTGTGCCGACCTGATCGAAGGCTTCAAATCGATGGGCAAACAGGAATTCCCGGCGATTGTGCGGCGCGTGGAAGGGCAGGGGGAGGTCGACTACGAGGTGATCTGTGGCGCGCGCCGCCACTGGACGGCGAATTATCTGGGCTGGAAACTGCTGGTCGAGGTCCGCGAGCTGGATGACGAGCAGGCGTTCCGCCTGGCCGATATCGAAAACCGGGACCGCGAAGACATCTCGGACTATGAACGCGCCCTGGATTACAAAAAAGCCCTCACGCTCTATTACACCAATCAAAAGCAGATGGCCGAACGCCTGGAGGTCACGGTGGACTGGTTGTCGCGCTTTCTGGCGCTGGCGGATTTGCCGGACGAGATTGTCGGGGCCTACCGCGATGTCACGGAAATTTGTGTCGCCCACGGCCGGGCGCTCGCAGCCGGCCTGAAGGACGCCAAGACACGTCGGCGTATCCTGGCCGCGGCCCAGGCGCTGCACGGTCAGGGTCTGGACGGGAAAGCGGTGATCGGTCGACTGAAAAAAGCCGCGACAACGAAGACGACGCGGAAGGCGCCCTTGGCCAGCTATCAGACGGCAAGGGCAAACCGATGCTGACCGTCGACCGGAAGGGCAGGGATGGCTTATCAATCATTGTCGAGCCCGGCAGCGGCGCGAGCAAGGCGGAGCTCAAGGACGCGCTGCAGGAGGCGATTGAGGCCCATTACGCGTAAAAATTGGCAGCTGCCAATTTTTTTAATAACATATTGATAATAATAATAATAATCGTTTTTTATTGCCCAATTTAGGGCGTTTTTTGGCAGAGTCTCGAGGCCTGCCAAGCCAGGTCAAACCGGCACAGCAACCCGTCTAGAAAAGGCGCTCCAGAGCCTGATCTGTCTTTGAGTATGTACCACGTGGTACATTTATTTCGAATGGATCTCCTGGTCGACATTGAACGGCTCCACCTGTCGCAGCATCGGCCGCGCGGTCCGGTGCGTCCGCCGAGTGCTGAGGTACGCCAGTGGATCGATGAGCAGGGCTTATTGCTACCGATTCTGGTGCGCCGGTTAAATACGATTGATCCCGCCGAATACGAGATTGTGTCCGGTGAGTCCTATTGGAAGGCCGCCCAGGACCTGCAGATTTACCGGGTACCGGTACTGGTCCGAAATGACCTGTCGGATGACGATGTCCGCAGAGCGTTGAATCTGGAAAGGGCAGGGGGCCGACGCTCGGATCCTATCGCGGAAGCACGCGCCATCGCTGAACTGAAAAACGCCGGGATGACGGATCAGGACATCGGTGAGCGCCTCGGCCTGCCGCGTCACCAGGTCACCCAAGCCCGACGTCTCCTCAATCTTATCGAGCCCGTACAGGCTGCGTTGATCGGCGGCCAGATTTCGGTGGGGCATGCGCGGGTGCTGGCGTCGTTAGATGGACTAACCAGGAGCGGCTGCTTCGAGAAGTCACGACCAAACGCTTGTCGGTGCGACAGACGGAAGAGCGTGCCAATGAGATGCGGGACCGCAGGGGTAGGGGAGGGCAGGCGACCCCCAATCCGGTCGCCGATAACACCGTTCAGAAAGACGCCGCGACCCGTCAACTCGAGCAAGAATTATCGGAGACCCTGGGGTGCCCGTTGTCCTTCGAGCTTCACGCCGATGGCAGTGGTCGGGTGGTGATTGAGTACCCGGATCTGGAGGTGCTGGACGGGGTGTTGGAACGGATACGGGGTATGCCGCATCACTAGTCATGCCTTGGCAGGACGGGTCGATGGGTGACTTGGTGACATCGTAACTAATCTATATTAAGATAGATAATATATAGATCTATAAAAGATATATAGTGCTTTATATTTTGTTAGTTATGTCAATAGGCTCGTGTCAGGGCGGTTTTTTCATTGAGACCAGCCCTTAAACCTGAGTGTGCCGGCTGGCCCGACGGGCACCACTATGGCTGTGTCAGCGGCATAACCCGGGACCAACAAGCCGGGGCTAATATTTTACCGAACAGCCGTAGGGCCGGGTCACCGGTTCGCTGACGGGCTGGCCCGCGGCCAGTTCCTGCAAGGCCACGCGTACGTATTGTGTGGCCTTGGGAATGTCATCCGCATTGGCGGTGGCGATGCTGTCGATGCCCCCCATGTAGACCAGCGTGCCGGCTGGATCGATGATGTACATATGGGGGGTGGTCTTGGCACTGTAGGCGCGGCCGATCTCACCGGCAGGGTCGAGGATGACCGCATGGGGCGCGGCATCGCGGGATCGGGTGAGTTCGTCGGCCTGCGCGGG
>CAVSVZ010000035.1:0-133275 GCA_963731495.1 uncultured Alphaproteobacteria bacterium | reverse complement strand
GACCAGGAATTTTCGCACGAGGATCGAGAAGACCAGGCACGGAGCATGGCAGCCCCGCCGGCCGCGTCTTTGCCCCACTCCCAGCCCTCGTAGTTCATGAAGTTGACCACGGCGACCGGGGCGGTCATCGCCTCGGTCCGGGTCAGGATCAGGGCGAAGAAGAAATCGTTCCCAGGAGTAGAGGCAGACAGGATCGCGGTCGCGGCGAGCTGGGGCCCCGACAGCGGCAGGATCAATCTCTTAACCGCCCTGCCAGAGGCTGGCGCCGTCGATCCAGGCCGCACCTGCCGAGCGCGGCGTCGCGTCGAAGAAGCTGCGCATCAGCCATATCACCAGTGAGATGTTGAAGGTCACGTAGATGATGATCAGGCCGGTGCGCGTATCCAGCAGCTCGAGGTGCCGGTAGACCAGGATAGGGGATGGTGATGGATCGGCGGCGCCATGCGCGAGGACAGGATCAGGAGGCTGATCGACTTTTCCGAGCGCATGGCCGCGCGCGAGAGCGCGTAGGCGCCGGGCACGCCGGCGATCATCGCGAGCAGGGTCGAGACGATGCTGGTGACAGCACTGTTCGCGAACGAGCGCGGAAAATTGCCCTCCCACAAGGCCGCATAGTTGGCGACCGTTGGCGCGACAGCAGCCGGGGCGGCCGGCTGAATGTCGGTTCGTCTCGAACAATATCGTCAGCAGCCACAGGAACGGGAACATGATGATCAGCACCAGCGCGATCACCAGCCCAACAGGCAGAGGCCGCGTGCGGCGGACCTCGGCGGCGTGATTGCGCGCCAAGCCGGGGTATCGCGCGGCATGGGCTCAACTCGGCATGCTGGCCCGAGCCGACCATGCGGATCACCAGCCAGCTGAGCAGCACGGCGATTCGCGACCAGCACCCGGCGGTCGCGCTGGAATAGCCCAGTGGGTATTTGAAGGCCTGGATGTAGCTGTAGTAGTTGGTCACCTCGGTGACCGTGCCCGGCCCGCCGTCGGTCAGGATAAAGATCAGCGGGGACGGTCCCTCACGCCGTCGATCAGGCGGAACAGGCCGGCGACCCCAGATACGTCCATGAGATAGGCAGGGTCACATACAGGGTCATCTGGACGACGTTGGCGCCGTCGATCTTGCCCGGCGTCGATATCTTCTCGGCATCATCTGCAGGGGACGCTTCGGCGGCATCATCAGCATGGTGAACGGGAACCATTCCCAGGTGTCGGCGACGATGATCGCGGTGGAGCCCCCATCGGGGAGCCCCGAGGGGCATCCCCTAGCTCCAGCTGGTCGAACAGGGAAGGGAGAACGGGCTGATATCGGGGGTGTAGAGCACCTTCCAGATGATCTCGCGACGACGATCGGCGGCTGCACCCTCCGGATCAGGAACAGCGTGCGCAGCGCCTCGAGTACGCTCCTGAGCGGGTATTGTCCAGCAGCGTGAGCAGGAAGCCAGGATCAGCTGCAGCCCTGACTGTCCAGAATGATAGTTGGCCTGGTTGGCACAAGGGTTGCCTGCAGCCGGCCGTCCTCGAGCAGGAGGTGGTAGTTGACGAGTGCCCGGAGAAGTCCCAGGCGGCGCGGCTGGGTGAGGTTGAGCCGGGTGAAGCTGGTGACGACCAGGTAGAGGGTCGGGCAGGGGAAGAACCTACGACCATGAGCAGGGCCAGCGTCGGCTACAACAGGTGCCAAGTGAAGCGCCGCCGCAGGTCCGCAAAGCGTGAACCTGCGGCGGACGGCCTGCCGCGCTGGGAGGGTCACCGCCGCTCGCCGCAGGTCCGCGCTTTGCGGACCTGCGGCGGCGCTTCACCTGGTACCTTTTGTGGCCGACGCTGGCCGTGCTGATGGTGGTGACCCTGCTGCCGACCCTCTACCTGGTCGTCACCAGCTTCACCCCGCTCAACCTCACCCAGCCCGACACCGCCTGGGATTTCTCCTGGCCGCTGGTCAACTACCGCCTCCTGCTCGAGGACGGCCGGCTGCACGATTCCTTGTGGACCCAGGCCAAGCTGTCGTTCTGGACGGTCGGGCTGCAGCTGATCCTGGGCTTCCTGTTCGCGCTGCTGCTCAACATCCGCTCGAGCGTGCTCGAGGCGCTGCGCACGGTGTTCCTGATCCCGATGGTGCTGCCGCCGATCGTCGTCGCGATCATCTGGAAGGTGCTCTACACCCCCGATATCAGCCCGTTCTACTTCCTGTTCGACCAGCTCGGCTGGGATGTGCCCTCGCTGATCACCAGCGCCGACTGGGCGCTCACCGCGATCATCGTCGCCGACACCTGGGAATGGTTCCCGTTCACCATGCTGATGATCCTGGCAGCCCTGCAGATGATGCCCGAGGAGTATATCGACGCCGCCAAGATCGACGGCGCCAATGTCGTCCAGATGACCCTGTACGTGACCCTGCCCTATCTCAGGGGCGTCCTGCTGGTCGCCGGCCTGTTCCGCCTGATCGACAGCATCAAGGCCTTCCCGCTGATCTTCATCCTGACCGACGGCGGGCCGGGCACGGTCACCGAGGTGACCAACTACTACAGCTACATCCAGGCCTTCAACTTCTCCTATCTGGGCTATTCCAGCGCGATCACCGTGGTGCTGGTCGCGATCACCGTGCTGCTCAGCTGGCTGGTGATCCGCATGGTCGGCTGGGGCCAGCATGCCGAGTGAGCCGCATGCCGCGCGATCCCGGCTTGGCGCGTAATCACGCCGCCGAGGTCCGCCGCACGCGGCCCTGCTGTTCGGGCTGGTGATCGCGCTGGTGCTGATCATCATGTTCCCGTTCCTGTGGCTGCTGACGATGTCGTTCAAGACCGACACCGACATTTTTGCCTGGCCGCCCCGGCTGCTGTTCGCGCCAACGGTCGCCAACTATGCGGCCTTGTGGGAGGGCAATTTCCCGCGCTCGTTCGCGAACAGCGCTGTCACCAGCATCGTCTCGACCCTGCTCGCGATGATCGCCGGCGTGCCCGGCGCCTACGCCTCTCGCGCGCGGCATGCGCTCGGAAAAATCGATCAGCCTCCTGATCCTGTCCTCGCGCATGGCGCCGCCGATCGCGTTCACCATCCCGTACTTCCTGGTCTACCGGCACCTCGAGCTGCTGGACACGCGCACCGGCCTGATCATCATCTATCTGACCTTCAACATCTCGCTGGTGATCTGGCTGATGCGCAGCTTCTTCGACGCGACGCCGCGCTCGCTCGAGGAGGCCGCCTGGATCGACGGCGCCAGCCTCTGGCAGGGCTTTTACAAGATCATCCTGCCGCTGTCGGGCCCCGGCCTCGCCGCGACCGCGATCCTGTGCTTCCTCTACTCCTGGAACGATTTCTTCTTCGCCCTGATCCTGACCCGGACCGAGGCGATGACCGCCCCGGTCGCCGTGGTCAACTTCATGAACTACGAGGGCTGGGAGTGGGGCAAGATCGCGGCCGGCGGCACCATGGTCATGCTGCCCGTCCTGTTCTTCTCGATCCTCGTGCGAAAATTCCTGGTCCACGGCCTGACCGCGGGCGCGCTCAAGGGGTGAGGCCCAAAATCTCTGCCGATTTTCGGCGCCTCTCACTCCTCCGGGTGTGACGACCCGGTGTAGCAGCCCGCGACCGGTCCGTGCCTCGGGGCACACTACAGGTCCGCGATACCGATATCTCCATGGGCATCCGCGGACCTAAGATGGACCGGGCCTTCAGCTCGCAGTTTGGCAAGACCCGCGCTCAACTCGATATTTCTTCTCTACACTGCGCGGTATGGGGCGGCTTCTGCAGTGTTCATATCGATGAGACGGGCTTCGTGCTGGAGGCCATGCCGGGGATGGCCAGAGATGTGACCGTGACCCCGGATTTTTTGCAGCACACCCTGCTCGAGCTGATCTGGAAGGACAAGCTCGGCATGCCCGACGCTGTCGAGATCTACGTGCCGAACTCGGCTAATGAGTACAGCCGCATAGGCATACGCGCCACCGCCACGTTGAACCCTCGTCTGAGACTGTCGGTGGATGCGGGCTACACGGTTCGCGGCAAGCGCGGCTTCTCGAAAACCCTGATCCTCGAGGGGGAGTTCTAGGCGGGACCTGCGTCCCTACGAGCTGGCGCGCGTCTCGCAGATCATGCGAGAAGATCGGTCCGATACTTGGCGAGCTTGTCGACATCGACGCTAACACCCAGGCCCGGCGTCGTCGGCACCTGTACTTTGCCGTCCCTTACCGGGAAGGGATCGGTGAGGATGTCTTCTTTGGCGTAGTAGGTCGACATGTAGAATTCGCAGCCCAGAAGCAGGTCGGGGACCGCCGCCATCAGATGGGCCCCGGCAGCATGGGCGATGCCGGTCTCGAACATGCAGCCGCCATAGACCTCGATGCCCGCGGCGCGCGCGATCGCGGCAACCTCGAGCGCGCGGCGGATCCCGCCCGATTTCATGATCTTGAGGGCGAAAATGTCGGCCAGGCGCATCTGAGCCGCCAGCAGCGCCTCGCGCGGGTCGAACACGCTCTCGTCCGCCATGATCGGCACGTCGAGCGCGCGCGTGATCTCGGCCAACGCGGCGCGCTCGTGCATCTTGACCGGCTGCTCGACGAAGGTCGGGCGGAAGGCCTCCAGATCGCGGATGCGGCGCACCGCGTCATAGGCGGGAAGACCCTGGTTGTAGTCGACCCGCAGGCTCACCCGGTCGCCGTAGCGTTCGCGCAGCTTCTCCAGCCGCATGACGTCGAAGGCGTGCTCGGCAAACCCGGTCTTGAGCTTGAACAGACGCACCCCGTCTTCGTAGAGGGCTGCGATGTCCTCGAGATCTCGGTCGAAATCCGGGTTGGCCACCGAGAAGCTCAGCGGGATCGTATCGCGCTGGCGGCCGCCGACGAGCTCGCTCACCGAGAGGCCGCTGACCTGGCCGGTGATGTCGAGCAGCGCGGTTTCCAGCGCGGCCTTGGCCTCGTTGTGGCCGACGATGACCTTGCCCGCCATGTTCAGGTGCTTCTCCACCTGGACCGGATCCTGGCCGATCAGATGCGGCCGCAGATGCACATGAAGGGCGGCGGCATTGCCCTCGGCGGTGCCGGTGAACACCGGCCACGGCGAGGCCTCGCCCCAACCGGTGATGCCGGCATCGGTCACGACCTCGAGGAGGACGGCATTGATGCCGGCGACGTCGCCACTGCCATGGGAGTGCACGGCCTTGGCCGGAATTCGTGACGGTGTGGACCCGAAGGGTCTCGATCCTGGTGTCGCTCACTCAGGCGATCCACTCGCTGACGGGCGCCTTCGCCTCGTTGAGCGGCTGGCTGATCACGTCGACCAGGGTCGGGCCGTCATGGTCGACGGCTTCCTTCAGAATGCCCTGCAGCCGTTCCGGGTCCTCCACCTGCCAGGATCTGACGCCGAAGGCCGAGGCCACGGCGGCATGGTCGGTCCTGCCGAAGTCGACCGAGAAGTAACGCTCGCCGAAACCCGGTCTTCTGGCCGGCCTTGATCCAGCCGAACGCGGCATTCGAGAACACGATGAAGGTGATCGGCATCCTCATGCGAACCGCGGTCTCGAGCTCACCGCAGGTAAACCCGAAGCTGCCGTCGCCCATCAAGGCCACGACCTTCTTGCCGGGTGCGCCCAGATGGGCGCCCATCGCCGCCGACAGCGCGTAGCCGAGCGCGCCGTGGGCGCGGTTCGAGAACACTGTCCGCCCGCTGGTGCGGATCTCGTAGAAGGCGGCCAGATAGGGGCAGGGCGTGCCGGGGTCGCCGACCACGATCGCGTCGTCGTCCAGCACCGCGCGCAAGGCGGCGATCGTTCGTTCCGGCTTGATCGGGCGGTCGCTGCTCGCCGCCAGCGCCTGAAAGGCGGCCCATTTCTTCGCCTTGGCCGCCGCGACCGCCGCCGCGCCGCCAAAGCCCGGCGGGCTGGGCGCGTCCGGCCAGGGCCGCATTCATGGCCGCCAGGGCCAGCCTTGCGTCGGCGACCACGGCGACCTCGGTCCGGTAGGACGCTCCGATGACCTCGGGATCGCTGTCGATGTGAACGATCCGCGTCCCTTTGGCCGGAACGCGCCACAGCTCGGTGGTGACCGAGCCCGCCCGGCAACCGATGAAGACCACCAGATCCGCCTGGTTGACCAGGTCACGCGTGGCGGGAACGCCGCCATTGGAGCCGACCACCCCGACGCAGTTGGGATGGGTCTCCGCGATGGTGCCCTGGCCCGAAATCGTCGTCGCGACGGCGATGTCGAGGGTCTCGACGAAGCTCCTGAACGCCGCCTCGCCACCCGCCAGCACGATTCCCCCACCGACGATGACCACCGGGAACCTTGCCGAGAGGATCGCGTCGATCGCGGCTTCGACCCGCACCGGGTCGGGCCCGCAAGGATAGGCCGGATAGCAGCAGTGCGCCGGGTCGGCCCATATCTCGTCGGGCGCGACCCGGCCGCGCTGAACATCGATCGGGAAACTCAGGTGAGCGGCCCCGGGCGGCCGGTCGTCATCTTGCGAAACGCGCTGCGGACCATGTCGGGAACGGCGTCGGCATGGTTGATGACCGCATTGAACTTCGTCAGCGGCCGCATCAGCCCCTCCTGATCCAGCTCGGTCAGCGGGTAGTGGCCGCGTGAGCGTGTGCCCACATCCGAGGTGATCGCCAGAACCGGCACGGAGGAACTCGATCGGCCTCGACCAGTCCTGGCAGAATGTAGGTGGCGCCGCCGCCGGACGGTCCCTCGCAGACGCCGACCCGCCTGCTCACCCGGGCATAGCCATCGGCCATGTAGGACGCGCAGCGCTCGTCGCGGGTCAGGACATGCTCGATGCTGATGGTCGAGCCGATAGAGCGCATCGTAGAACGGCAGGGTGGTGTCGCCACAGAGGCCGAAGATGTGGCGTACGCCATGGGCCTCCAACATCCGGACCATCGCCTCGGCGCCGGTCATCATGTTTCCCCGAGGATCGTCCCGCACTGCCGTTCTCTTCCGTCTGGATGCCGTGAATTCGCGTTGACTGCTGTATTTCGGCTTGTATACAGTGCAGTGTGCCCGGTCAAACGCAATCTGCGGTCAGAGAAGGGGTCCGGTGGCAAAGGGAAAAGCGGGCCGATACCGCTGGCGAGCAGCTGCAGGCCCATCATGGCCCATGAGGCGAGACCGTTGACGGACCGGGGGCCGGTCACGCGCCAGTTGGCCGCGTTCATCGCCGGTCTGCGGCATGAGCAGCTTCCCGACGCCGTCACCGCCTACAGCAGGCTGCTGATCTTCGACGGGATCGGCACGCTCGCATCCGCCACCCACCCGAGCGTGACGGCGAGCGCCGCAATCGGTGACTTCGCGCTGAACTACGGTGGCCCGGGACCGGCGACGCTGGTCGGGCGCGCGGCCAAGGTGGATGTCGTCAATGCGGTGCTGGCCAATGGCACGCTCGGCTACGCCTCGGATTTCGAGCCCCACCACCCCGAGGCCATCCTCCACCCCATTGCGGTGATGATTCCGACGTCGCTCGCGATCTGCGAGCTGACGCGGCGGAGCGGTGCCGACTTCGTGACCGCCGTGGCACTGGGCTGCGAGATCACCTACCGGGTCTCCATGGCGATGAACCCCCGCGAGCTTTACGCGCTGGGCTTCCACCCTTCGGCGATCGCCGGCAGCTTTGGCGCGGCCGCGACCGCAGCCTGGCTGCTCGATCTGAATGTCGAGCAGACCGTGCGTGCCCTGGGGTTGGCCGCGCTGCAGACCTCGGGGCTGATGGCCTGGCAGGACGACCCGCGCGAGGACGCGCGGCCGTTCCAGATGGGCATGGCGGCGCGCAACGGGGTCACCGCCGCCTTGCTGGCCAAGGGCGGCTTCGGGGCGCCGGATCGCATCTTCGACGGCGGCCACGACGTGCTCAGGGCCCACAGCAGGGTCGCCGACCCGGCCCCGCTCACCGCCGGTCTCGGCAGCGTCTGGGACGGCGTGATGGAGCTCGCCATCAAGCCCTACCCTTGTGTCTCCTTCCTGCATCCGGCGCTCGATGCGCTGGAAACCCTGCTCGACCGCCACGCCCTGTCCTCGAGCGACATCGCCTCGATCGAGCTGCGCTTCGCCGATGCCGGCGCCCATTGCGTCGACGACAACCCGCTCAAGGGCCACAGCGCGCAATACATCCTGCCGGTGCGCACAGCACTCGGCCGCCTGAGCTATCTCGACCTGTTCGAGGACCGTCGCCTGAGCCACCCCGAGGTCAAGAGGCTGGCAGACAGCGCCTCGGTGGTCCGCGATTTCGGCGAGTTCGAGCAGAAGTTTCCCGACTTCTACATCGGCGAGATCACGCTCGAGCTGAAGGGCGGGCAGCGGGTCGTCGAGCGCTGCGACATCGCGCGCGGCTATCCCGAGGCGCCGCTGATCAGCGCGCCGAGATCGAGCGAAAATTCCATGCGATCGTTGGCGAAGTCGCCGACGACCAGCGGAACAGTGGCGTTGGCCGAGGCGGCGGCGGAGATCGCCGATGCGCCTTCGGTCGACCGGCTCGCCGCCCTGCTGGCGGAGCGACCGAAGGCCCCTGCGACGGGCGACCAGGCATGACACCCATGCAAACCAAAACGGGAGAAGGCGGATGAGACACGTCATGACCAGACTGACCGCATGGCTGACGGGCATCGTGCTGCTCGTCGGGCTGGCAACCGCCGCCACCGCGCAGCCGCAGTCGACCTGGGATCAGATGAAGGATACCGGCAAGCTGCGTTTTGCCGTCTTCAGCTATGCCCCCTACTTCGTCAAGGATCCCTCCACCGGCGAGTGGGGCGGTGCGCTGGTCGAAATGGCACGCGACGTCGCCACGGAGCTCAAGGTCGAGCTGGAGATGGTCGAGGTCGGCGGCTGGGGCGAGCTGGTGCTGGCGATCTCGACCGGCAAGGTCGATTTAGCCGCCGGCATGCAGGCGACGCCCGTGCGTGCGACCGCCATCGATTTTGCCGGCCCGATCTATTGGATCGAGTGGGTGACGGTGAACAATCCCAACTTCAGTGGCAAGAACTGGGAGGACTACAACAACCCGGACGTGAAGGTCGCGGTCATGACCGGATCCGCCGACCAGGTGCTGCTGGAGAAATGGGCGCCGAAGGCGACCCAGGTCCAGTTCAAGGAGCTGTCGCAGATCATCCTGGCGGTGTCGTCGGGCCGGGCGGATGCGTTCACCACGACCGTGCTCTCGAGCATGATCGCCAAGGAGAAGAACCCGGGGCTCGGCACCTTCAACACGCCCAAGCCACGCGCCGCGCTGCCCGGCTACTTCGGCATCCGCCAGGAGATGGACCCCCGGTTCAAGAACTTCCTCAACTGGTGGGCGGAGTGGAACAACGAGCTTGGCCACAATGAGCGCCGGATGAAGGAGGCCATGCTGAAGTACAGCGGCATTTCCGAGATCCCGGAATCGGTGTCCTTCACCGAGTAGCCGGCCTGAGCCCTTCCCGCAGCTCGGCACGGGAGGCGGGAAGGGCTCGCGACTGTCTTCGGCAGCGTCCGCTCGAGGAAACCGCATGCAGAGCAACAACAGCGTGACGGTGGTGGGGGCCGGCATGGTCGGCACCTGCTGCGCGCTCTACCTCCAAAAGGAGGGGTTCGCGGTCACGCTGGTCGACAAGGGCGCACCCGGCGACGGGACCTCGTTCGGCAATCTCGGCTGCTTTGGCATCGCGTCCTGCGTGCCGCCCGGCATGCCCGGCATCGTCAAGAAGGTGCCCGGCATGCTGCTCGATCCGGCCGCGCCGCTCAAGCTGCGCTGGTCGCACGCGCTGAAGGCAGCACCCTGGTTCCTGCGCTACGTCGCCAACACCCGCAGGGACCGGGTCGAGGCGATCGCAGCCGCCCGCCAGAGCCTTTTGAGCAAGGTCCACGAGACCCTCGACCCGCTGGTCAAGGAGGCCGGCGCCGGCAATCTCCTGTGCCCCGGCGGCCTGCTGTTCACCTTCGAGAGCGAGGCGGCGTTCCAAGGCGCGAGCTACGCTTTCGAGATCCGCCGCCGCCACGGCGTGCCGATGGCATTCCTGAGCGGTGACGAGGCGCGCGAGGTGGAGCCCGGCCTGACCAAGGCCGTGGTGCGCGCGATGCATGTGCCGAGCCTGGTCTTCACGCTCGATCCCGGCGGCCTGGTGAAGGCGCTTGCGGGCCTGTTCGAGCGCCGCGGCGGCACGCTGCTGCGCCGGGCGGTAAGCGGCTTCGAGATCGGCCCCGACGGCGTGCGCGCCCTCCAGACCGACCAGGGTCCTGCGCCGGTCGAGAACGTGGTGATTGCCGCCGGTGTCTGGTCGCGACCGCTGGCACGCGCGCTCGGGACCAAGGTGCCCCTGGAATCGGAGCGCGGCTACCACATCATGTTTCACGACAGCGACATCCGCATGAACGGCGGCGTGCTGTCGGCCGACCGCTATGTCTCGGTCACCCCGATGAGGGATGGCATCCGGGTCGGCGGATTCGCGGAGTTCGCGCCGCCGGGCGCGCCCTTGGACAAGCGGCGCGCGGCGACGATCGCCAGGATCGGACAGTCGCTGATGCCGGGTCTCGAGAGCTCCCGCCGGACCGAGTGGGTCGGATCGCGGCCGTCGCATCCGGAACTCGAAGCCCGCGATCGGGCGCTCGCCGCGCCACAAGAACGCCTGGTTCGCGTTCGGCCACGACCATCTCGGCCTGACCTTCGGCTCCATCACCGGCAAGCTGATCAGCGAGATTCGTCGCCGGCAAGAAGCCGTCGGTCGACCTCGAGCCCTTCCGGCCCGACCGGTTCTGACGGCCGCCGGACAACGGATCGATCGGGATCATGTACACCTGGGATTGGGGCACCGTCTTCTTCGGCTACGAGGCCTGGTGGCTGAAGGGCCTGCTGACCACGCTGGCCTATGCCGGCGGAACCGTGATCGGCGGGCTGATCATCGGCGTGATCTGCGGCATGGGGCTGCTGGCGAATCGCTGGTGGCTGACCGCACCGATCCACATCTATGTCGAGGCATTCCGCTGCACGCCGGTGCTGGTGCAGATCGTGTGGTTCTACTTCGCGCTGCCGACGCTGATCGGTTTCGACCTGCCGGCCTGGCTCGCTGCCGGCGTCGGTCTCACGCTCTACATGGGCTGCTTCTCCACCGAGATCTTTCGCGGCGGCATCATCTCGATCGACAAGGGCCAGTGGCAGGCCGCACGGGCGATCGGCATGACCTATCCGGAGATGATGCGCCATATCATTCTGCCCCAGGCCGTGCGCCGCATGGTCCCGCCCTTCGTCAATCAATCGGTCATCCAGTTCAAGAACACCGCATTGCTCTACGTCGTGGCGGTGCCGGATCTGATGTACACTGGGTCTCTCGTCGTCTCCGAAACCTACCGTCCTCTGGAGGTCTACACCGGCGTCGCCATCGCCTACTTCGTCCTTCTCTACCCGCTGGTGCAATTTGCCAAACGCCTGGAAGCACGCCGTGACCAATAGCGCGATCGCAGGCGAGATGTCGGGGCGGCCCAAGCTGGAGCTGACCGACATCCGCAAGAACTACGGACCGGTCGAGGCGGTTCGCGGCGTGTCGATGACGGTCCGATCGGGCCAGGTCGTGGCGATCATCGGCCCCTCGGGCTGCGGCAAGTCGACGCTGCTGCGCTGCATCAACCACCTCGAGGAGCCGACCTCGGGCACGGTCAGGCTGGGCGACCAGGAGATCGACTACGGCAACAAGACCAACCTGCCGCGCGGCCGCGCGCTCGCCCGCTTTCGCGCGCGCTTCGGCATGGTGTTCCAGCAGTTCGATCTGTTCGCGCACAAGACGGTGCTGGAGAACGTCACCATCGGCCAGACGGTGGTGCAGAAGAAGCCACGGGATGAGGCGGACCGGGTCGCGCGGGACTTTCTCCACCGGGTCGGCCTCTCCGGCATGGAGAGCCGCCTGCCGCGGGAGCTTTCGGGCGGCCAGCAACAACGCGTGGCGATCGCCCGTGCGCTGGCGTTGTCGCCCGAGGTGCTGCTGTTCGACGAGGTCACCTCGGCGCTCGACCCCGAGCTCGTGGGCGAGGTCCTGGAGGTGGTGCGGGCGTTGGCCGCCGACGGCGCCACCATGGTCGTGGTCACCCACGAGATGGCTTTTGCGCGCGATGTGGCGGACAAGGTCGTGTTCATGGATGGCGGCCGGATCGAGCAGGAAGGGTCGCCCGACGACGTGCTGGTGTCGCCCGCCAACCCGCGGCTCAGGTCCTTCCTGGCACGGTTTCATCGCGATGCGGGATGACCTCGTGAGCCGCCGCTGCCTGAGGGCGCCATGTCCGTAAGCCCAAGCCGTGTCGACAGGGTCTACGAGCAGGTCCGCACGATGGCGACGAACTTCGAGTTCAAGCCTGACGAGCGGATCAATGAAGGCGCGCTGGCCGGGGAGCTCGGCACCAGCAGGACGCCGCTACGCGAAGCGCTCAACCGGCTGGTCGCCGAGGGCTTCCTCACCTTCCACAACGGCCGCGGGTTCTTCTGCCGCTCGCTGGATCCGGAGCAAATCCTGGGGCTCTACGAGGCCCGTCAGGCGATCGAGTGCGAGGCGCTCAGGCTCGCGGTCTCACGGGCCACGGATGAGGAGATCGCCGAGGTCCTGCGCTTCCTCGGGGACACCGAGACGGCCTACTCGAGCTCGTCGTCGGCACAGGAGCTGGTGGAGCTGGACGAAGCGTTTCACCTGCGGCTGGTCAGGATGGCGAAGAACCGCGAGCTCGAGCGCATTCTGGCGAACGTCAACGCCAGGATCCGCTACGTCCGCTGGATCGACATGAGCGAGCGGCGCGGCATCACGCCGGCGGCCCATGTGCGGATCGCCGAGGCGCTGGCAGCGCGCGACGAGGCGCTCGCGGTCCAGGAGCTTCGCGATCACATCGGCAAGCGCAGCGAGGAAGCGACACAAGCTGTCAGAACCGCCTATTCGCAGCTGTATGTTCCGGCATCAGCCGCCAGTTAGATAGCGGCGATGCCGAGCCGCCGTTACCGGCCGTCGGGCTTGGCGATGTACTGCTGCCGCCTTGACAGCTGCGTCCGGTAGACGCCCCGCTGTCCGCGTCCATGCAGATCCGCGAGGTTGGCCTCGAGATCCACCTCCTACTCGTGCCAGGTGAGGCCATCGACGCCTGGCGCGGCCCGGCGCTTCAGCTGGTGGAACGCAAAGCGCCGCGGCGGGCCTATCTCCAGATCGCCGAGAGCCGGCGGGTGGGTGGCCAGGTCCGCCAGCGCGTGATCGCCACCCTCGGCCGCTTGGACGTGCTTGCGGCGAGCGGACAGCTGGAGCGGTTGCTGCGCTCGGGCGCGCGGTTCGCGAGCCAGGCGATGGTGCTGAGCGCGGCGCAGGACGACCCGACGGCGGCGATGTCATGCGCGCCGGACTGCGTCTGCTCGAGGAGCACGAGAGGCCGGACTCAGTCACCAAGCGAACGTATCCGCACTGAGGATTGCGAGTCCGCCCGTGACCCGAAGCCGGCCTGACGGTGCCCCCGTGCCCGGTCCTGTGCCCGCTCGGCGCGCCGACATGTCTCTCAACCAGAATGTGCGGCAATCTGTGACCTACCTCACAGGTTTCACGGCCCGCGCGTGACGATACTTCACGGCCCGGGAGGGACGATATTGGCGCCACAGGCCCTAACATCGAGAATTCTGAGGAGTTCGTCATGCCTTACGCTATCCCGAGTGGAGATCTCGCGCTATTCCAATGCCTCTTGATTGGCACGTGGGTGAACGACGAGAAGCTGATCGATGATGAGGGCAGGCCTCTGTCCTACAATGTCATGCCGCTGCCGCAGAAGGACAAGCAGGTGAGAATACCGCCGGACGTCCTCCAATACGGTGGCTTCATCCTGAAGAACTTCGCCTTTACCGAGACCATCCGGTTCAACGGCGCGCGAGGAAAGCGAGAACGAAGACCACAAGGATCCTCAGGCACTGGCGGTCGTTGCCGGAGCGCCGAACCGCGGCGGCAGTTACACGCAGTTCGCGCATGCGGTGTTTTACGACCAGCAGGTCCGCTTCGCCGAGGGGCCGGCCAAGGGCGAGATCGTCCACGTCGAGAACGGCGCCTGGCTGCACCTCGGCAGCAGGAAGCAGGGTCTCGGGCCTTACGAGTCGGGGCGCCTCCGTCAAGGGACAGGTGCTGCGTCAGCCGCCCTATGTCACCATCGCCAAGCAGATCGCCGTGCCGCACGGTAATTCGGTCCTGGCCCTCGGTAGCGTCGATCTCTACGACCGCAACAATTACCACGATGATCCTGCCGGCCTGAAGGCGAACACGATCATCCCGGGCGCGCCGGTGATCCCGGATGCACCGGTCCCCTATCCCCAGCTGGCCGAGACCTGTCGAAGGATGCCCTATTCCGAGCCAGACGACATCACGACCGATCCGCAGACCGACCCCTATGTCAAGGACCTGTCCAATCCTGCTGACTATGAGAACCCGAACACGATCTGGACGCTGAACCCGAACTACCCGTTGCAGCTCGCCATCGACAAGATCAAGCCGACGGCTCACATCCATTGGCGCGTCACGACCAACCCACTCTTCGGGGGCGACGGCGTCGTCACCAATATTCCGTTCGAGGAACGCAAGTCGAAAGTCACCGAGTACTGGGCAGACTACTGGCTTCTGTCGACCGACAAGGAGTACAAGAAATTTGACTACCTCGCCTATTCGCAGACCATCCTGATGGAGATGGACATCTCCCTGAACGATGGCAAGACCTACGACCGCTACGTCTTCCCGCACGTGACCACCAACACCGTGAAGAAGGTGGCGGGCACGCCTACGGAGGCGCGGGACAAGACGAGCAGGCCCGCTCAGCGGTCACCGAGGCCGGGATGGCAAGGGTCGCGGCAGGCGGTGAGGTAGCGAGCCGGCCGCGGCCCTCGAGGTCGACGCGTTCTTGAACGAGCAGTGTGTCGGCGCTTGAATAACCCTGCTGCTCGCGCGCCGCTGCCGACGGCGCAGGGCCGCGGTGTGGCGCGGCTGCTCACGATCACCCGTCGAGCAGCGCGCATTGCGCTCGCTGCCGCTCGAGCGCATCTCGCCGGTCGCAGCGCGAGCGCGGCTTCGTCAAGAGACTGCGGGCGTGAGGCGCACTTGCGGCTCACGCGGCCGCAGCCCACAAAACCCGCTCGGTCGTGTCGACCGGTCCGCATGTGGTGAGCATCCGCGCCTTGACAGGTGCTTCGCCAATTTCGACGATGAGCAGGATGGCTTCGGCCTGATGACCGAGGCGTGCACCATAAGCTCGGGAGGCGATGATGTCGAAGCGGGTTCTGATGCTGGTCGGCGAGTTCAGCGAAGAATACGAGATCTATGTGTTTCAGCAGGCGCTGGAGGCGGTCGGGCACAAGGTCGATATCGTCTGCCCCGATACCGCCAAGGGCTATCGCCTCAAGACCAGCGTGCACGATTTCGGCATGGAGGGGGTGCTGACCTACACCGAGCATCGCGGCCACGATATCGCGATGACCCAGTCCTTCGACACCGTCGATACGGCCGATTATGACGCTGTCTATATCGCCGGCGGCCGCGGACCGGAATACATCCGGACCTTCCCGCGGGTGCAGGAGATCGTCCGCGAGTTCCATCGCGACGGCAAGCCGATCGCCTCCATCTGCCACGGGGTCCAGGTCCTGGTCGCGGTTCCGGAGGTGATCGCGGGCAAACGCGTGGCCGGGCTGTTCACCTGTGAGCCCGAGGTCGCCTTGACCGGCGCCACGTTCGTCAAGATCGGGCCGACCGACGCGCTGCGCGACGGCAATCTGGTGACCGCAGAGGGCTGGACGGCGCTCGCCGCCTTCATTCGCGAAGTGCTGCACGTTCTGGGCACCGAGATCGTCCATCACCCGGTCGGTGCCCTCGAACAGGCCGCTGCGGAGTAGCCGAGCCCTCGCCAAAGGTTCTTGCGCCGGCGGTGTCGCTTCGACGGGCACGCTGCCGGCGCATCGCCGCGCGCCTCGCTCCTGCCCGGTGCGCGCCGCGGGCTCCTACTTGCGCTTCAGCTGCGCGCAGGCCGCCATCTGGCGGAGGTCGTCGGCTTCGAGGTAGCAGTAGTCGAGGGTATCGCCTCCGACCAGCCGCGCCTGGACGGTGCCGTCGTGCTCTGCCCAGAGGATGGTGTCGTCGGTGGCGAACACGCCGATGAAGAGCTTGCTCCAGCCCTTGCCACTGACCGTACCGGTGAACCGCCGGCCCTCCTGACGGTCGATCACCACCTCGACCGGGACCTCGGCGCAGGGCGGCCAGCAGCACGTGCTTGCCCGCACTGACCCGCCGCGCAATCGCCTGGCCGATGAATCCGCGGAGGTGCTGGGCCAGCCTGCGCCCTCCCTGCCGGGGCCTCCAACCCCGCTGCCGCCGCCCTCCGAGCCCGAGCAGCCGCCGGCGCCCCGATGCGCAGGGACCAGGTACCGCCGCTTGAGTCAGGAGCAGGTCAGGGACATTCGCGAGCTGCTCGATAGCGGCGAGTTGGTCGCGGAGGTCGCCCGGGCCTACGATCGCGCCTGGCAGGTCGTGAACAGGATCAAGACCGGCCAGGCTTACAGGGGCGTGGCATGACCAGGCGCCAGTACAGCCCCGCCCTGGTCCTGGACTTCGCGGGGGGGGCGAGGTCAACGTGCTGCACCACGATCCGGACGAGTCGATGATCGAGAACGAGGCGCAGCTGCGCTTTGCGATCGGCATCACCCTCTGGCTCGTGGGCCTGGCGACAATCGACTGGACGCGCGATCCGGATCACGAGATCTGGGACCTGCTGTTGGACCAGCGAGCGCGCGCAAAGGGGATCATCAGCGCTGCCGACTGGATCAGGAACGGGCGCTGGCCCGGGCACCAGGCAGGGATGTTTGAATCACAGCGCTGGGGGCGGCATGTGCTGCTGGGCGAGCCGTTGGCCGATTCGTACTACGTGCCCGGCGAGATCTCGTACGAGGGGCTTCTGGCGCAGGATGAAGCCGCGGCGACGGGCACTCCGGTCAAGCGCGGTCGACCGACGCTCGCGAGCGGGCGCCACGGGCGCGTCAGCCACGTCAGGACCGGCATCACGAACCAGCGCCTGCATCGCGGCATGACGAAGACCCGCGACCACGACCCGGACGCCAAGCCCAAACGCAGGCCGCCACCGCCGGGCGTCGATCCGGCCGCTTGGTGGCGGCAAGATGCTCCCGGCGAGGGTGAGGGCTGATTGTAACCGTACCACGCGGGGCACTGTAGGTGATCGTGCTTGCCCGTAGCCGCTCCCAGATGTACCTATGGTGCGGGCTCATTCTCAGGGAGATCGCTTCAGCCACCCATGAAGATTACCCACCTAGAAGTCGAAAATTTTCGTGCTGTCCGACGCGCTACGCTATCCGACCTCGGTGATACAGTTGTCGTCGCCGGGCCAAATGGTTGCGGCAAGTCATGCTTATTCGACGCTATCCGGTTCTTGAAATCAATCTACGGCGGATACCAACCGAATGAGTGGCAACAATGGTTCGGCGAGTTCCAGCTTAATGTAAAAGACCGGGCTCAGCTACTAAAGCTATTTCACGACGGCAAGCGACCCGTCCGCGTCGCGGCACGTCTCGTTCTGAGCGATCGTGAAAAGGCCTACATTCGCGATCACGGACGCGAGATCTGTGCCAATCTCATATGGCAGCAAGTGTCCCCAGACCGAACGCGGAACTTCGCCGCCACACGAACTGGTTCATTGGCTAGCGAACTCAGAGAACATCGTGAAGAGGTTGATAGCCGGGCAGACGCCGCATTCAAAAACATTCTGCAGGAGATCGAACATGACCCTCTCGAGATTGAGGTGTGCATTCAACCTGACCTGACCATACAACCGAAAGAGTGTGAGGCCGCAGAGGTTGTCTTCGGCACCTATGATCCCGAACACTTAGGTGTTATCGACTTCCATGGATCGCATAGAGACTATCAACGCGAACGGCTTGGTGGCGTCAATCTGGACATTCAGTCGGCTGAACAGCAGCTAAGGCAACATGCGCTTTACAATCAAGCAAACAAGTATAGAAATATCAAGTCCCAAATGGCGGGGCACTACGTGCGCGATCTTTTAATGAGAGAAGCTGGTGTTGACCCTGCGGCCGAAGGGGCTTCGCTTATCGATACACTTCATGATCTTTTCAAAACCTTTTTTCCCGATAAAACATTTCGAGGGTCCGCTTCCGCGGTCCGATGGCGGGCTCGATTTTCCCGTTCGGTTAACATCACAGGGAGTACATGACATCGATGATTTAAGCTCGGGAGAAAAGGAGATTCTCTATGGCTATCTACGAATTAGAAATACTGCGCCCCGGGCTTCGATACTGCTTATAGATGAACCCGAAATTCACCTGAATCCTTGGCTGATTCGAGGCTTACCGACTTTTTATCAAACTTATTTGGGAAAGGCTCTCGACAATCAGATTTGGCTTGTGACACACTCAGATGCATTTCTTAGGCAATCGGTCGGGCAGCGAGAGTTCTCGGTATTTCACATGAAGGGGCCGGGCGAGGTTGGCAACGACGAGGATCAAATCACTGAGATCGTAGCCTCTGATGAGTTGAGAGCCGCCGTCATCGACCTCGTAGGCGACCTTCCATCCTGGCACCCAGAAGGGAAGCATGTGATATTCGAGGGTGACGAAGACGTCGAATTTGACGTGAAAATGACCTGTACGTTATTCCCTCACTTTGAGAGACTTGTCAATCCGCTACCCGGTAGATCGAAGTTACACGTACGGCGTCTTCATGAACTTCTCGAGAACGCGGCTTTGACAGAAAAATACCAGGTCGATTTTACGCCATCCTGGATAAAGATTTCAGGAGCGGAGAACGCCGAGGGTGGTGCGAGAGTTCTACAATGGGGCGTATATCATATCGAGAATTACCTTTTGGAACCAGAATATATCATAAAAGCACTAAGAGATATTACGAGCTGGTTGCCGAACGAGGAGGAAGTAGTAGCATCACTTCGGGAATGTGCATCAATGACACTTTCCGATTTGGTGGGGCACCAGTTGGAGCAGAAGGCGAATCGAGCGTTGGTGCAGGAGATAAAGACAGCGACAAGTCGAGGAGAGGAGAACATTTCGGGAGAGCTGTATGCTGCAATCGTGGGGTCGGTCGAGCGTATAGGTGAACTCAACAATACTGAGCTATCGTTGGAAGCTCTACAAAGGGAAGAAAAGCTGGTCCGCAATCGGCTATCACAGGATCTCAAGAGTGAGGCGTGGCGGCAGACATTTAAGGGGCGTGAGATCTTGCGGCAATTTGTTCATCACTATGTGTCCAGGCACGTCAAGCAGATAGGTTATGAGGAGTTTCGGGGTCTTATCATAGGTCGAATGAAGGACGGTAAGTTTGAACCTCCTGGCATGAAGAAGGTGATCAAGGCAATCCTCGAGGACTAGGGACTTCGCCCCCCTGTCGAGCACGGTCGGCTCGAGTTTAGATTTATGTCACGCACGGACGCCGACCCGTCGGGCTCTGGTACGGCTCGAGGGCGCGAGGGAGCGCGTTTTTGGCCGCGGTTTCCTGGCAATCGGAGCCGCGAGGTGTCGGGGGTATTCACTCCTTCTGCCGTCCGCCTCTCCTCGGCGTGTGGCGGCAGATCCACAGCGCTACTAGGGCGACGATCAGAACGTAGCTCGAGACCTCGAACTTCACAGTCTCGGGCATCAGTTGGGCGAGCAGGTCCAGCCAGCCTAGCGCTTGAGCGGGAAGCTCGGGGGTGGGGGAGATCGGGGCCATGGGTCATGGCCAAGAGGATACGAACTAAGCACCCTTCGGGCGTTGAGCGCAACCATAAATGAATACCTTTGAGATTGTTGTTAACCTTCTGTTAACCAATCTGCGGTCTGGCGCGCGTCGACCAAAGACCGCCGCGGCATAGCACTTGATCTCGTGACCGCGCAGCGCTACGCGGGCCGGCAGGGGGGGCGGCTGCCCAGGTGTGCGAGACATCCACAACGAGTTAGCGAGTCGCCGCCGCCCCTGCCCCCTGCTATGCCGCCAGCTTCGCCGCGATCGGGTCCACGTGCAGGTGCATGTAGCGCATCAGCATCGCCGGGTCGTGTGCCCTGACATTTGCATGACCTCGGGCAGGATCAGGCCCTTCTCGAACAGCCGGCTGATGCCCTCGTGCCGATCAAGAACGCCCTACAGATCGTCTCCCAGGCCTACCGCTACGCCGCGTCCGAGCTGGGCTTTGACGGCCTGGTCAACCCCGTGCGCGGGGTCCGTATGCCGGCAGCGAGAGAAGGCAGAGACAGGCGACTCGAGCCGGGCGAGCTCGGGCGGCTGACCGAGGCCTGCGACCGACTCGGCTTCGCCCAGCTGCGTGCCGCGATCGAGTTTGCCGTAGAGACCGCCATGCGCCGCGGCGAGATTTCGTGCTGCATGCAGCCGGAACAGCGCAGCACGCTCCTCGAGCGTCAGCTGAGCGTATCCTCTCCCCATCCTACCCGGATGGTGTCGCACTTCGAACGTGAATCTACGGTTTGCTCTTTTTGGACAAGGAGGAGCGGGTCCGCCGCTTCGCACGCCGCCCCAATCGGTGACCGTGGCACGGGCGGATCAGCCCAGCCAAGCTAGAGCGGCGGCGCGGATCGCACCCGCCGTGCGCGCGGGATGCAGGCGCCGTAGGCGCGCTGCGTCCGCGAGGCGATGTCGCTGGCGGGGCGCAGCGGATGCCGGCCCCGCGCCGGCCAGGGCGGTGCGCCGAACAAAAGCGTTCGGAAGAGACCGGCCCGGACCTCGTCATCGTCCTGCCAATCACAGTCGGCGCGATGACCGAGCTCGATCAGGACCGGCTCGAGGTCCGAGAGGTAATAGCTGCCGAACGGAATGAAGCCGTCGGGGGTCTCGATCGCATAGGTCTCGAGCCGCAGGCGCACAGGCAGAAGGCCGATCCGATAGAGCTCGCTGCGATGGTGCACCGCGCGCACGTCCGACCAGCCGAGCCGGTACTGGCGCACCGGCGGGAACGGGCAGGCGCGCCAGCCGGGCGTCGTGATCGCGACGCCGCCCTGCGTGATCTCGATCCGCATCGAGAGAGCGAGGTAGCCCATCAGCGCGCCGCAGGCGCCACCGGCGGCGAGCGGCAGTCCGAACAGCCCCGTGGAAAGCCAGCCGAGGCCGAACGTCGCCGGCATCAGTGCCAGCAGGATCAGCGCCGAGATCCCGAGCATCGCGAGCAGCGCGCCGATGTGGGGTGCGCTGTAGACCTCCGGGGCGGCAACGGTCCCGCCCTCCGGCTTCGGACCAATACCCAACATCGGCGGGCCCTCCGATTTGCGACGAGGGTAGCGCATCGAGGTGAATGGTCGGTTAGGCTGGAACCGGGTTCCCCGGTGGCCACGGAACGGATCGATGGCCTCCGATCCGTCGCTCTGATAGCAATCGTGACGGATCACCATCGCATGAGGGACCAGGTGGACATCGCGGCTTGGCTGCGAGAGTTGGGGCTGGAGCGCTACGCCGACGCGTTTGAAGCGAACGCGATCGATCATGAGGTGCTGCCCGATGTCACCGAGGCCGACCTGGAGAAGCTTGGCGTTCTGCTCGGCCACCGCAAGAAGCTGCTGAAGGCAATCGCCGACCTCGCCAAGACAGCCGGTGACGGTGAGCCGGCTTCCGCGGCTGGAGCCGCGAAGCGCACAGATCGCGCCACCGGAGCCGAGCGGCGGCAGCTGACGGTGTTGTTGTGCGATCTGGTTGGGTCGACAGCGCTTTCGGCGAGGCTCGATCCCGAGGATATGGGCGAGGTGATTCGCGCCTACCAAAACACGGTGGCCGGCGAGATCGGACGTTTGGAAGGTCATGTCGCCAAGTTCATGGGCGATGGCGTGCTGGCCTACTTTGGCTGGCCGCGCGCACACGAGGACGAGGCCGAGCGGGCGGTGCGGGCGGGTCTTGCCCTCACCCAGGCGATCGGCCAGCTGGAGACGCCAACCGGCGAGGTCCTGGCAGCTCGGGTCGGAATCGCGACCGGGCTCGTGGTGGTAGGCGATCTGGTCGGCGAGGGCGCCGCGCAGGAAGAGGCGGTGGTCGGCGAGACGCCCAACCTAGCCGCACGACTCCAGGGGCTGGGGGAGCCCGGCCAGATCGTGATCGCAGAGGGCACGCGGCGCCTGCTGGGCGACCTCTTCGACCTGGCCGATCTCGGCGCGCAACGCGTGAAGGGCATTGCGGAGCCGGTGGGCGCCTTCGTAGTTCTGGGCGAACACCCGTTACAGAGCCGGTTCGAGGCGCACAGTGGCCCCGAGCTGCGGCCCATGGTCGGCCGCGATCAGGAGCTGGCGCTGCTGCTGGAGCGCTGGATGCAGGCCAAGGCGGGCGAGGGCCAGGGCGTGCTCCTGGTCGGCGAGGCCGGGATAGGCAAGTCGCGGATCAGCCGCGCTCTGCTCGACGCACTCGCCGAGGAGCCGCACTTTCGCGTGCGCTACCAGTGCTCGCCCTATCACACGGACAGCGCGCTCTGGCCGGTGATCCAGCAGCTGAATCACGCCGCAGGCCTGGGTCCGGACGATCCGGTTGAGGCCAGGCTGGATAAACTGGAGGCGCTGCTCGAGCGCGCGAACGGGCGCGACGCTGCGCCCCTGGTTGCCGACCTGATTGGCATCGATGGCACGGCACGCTACGGCAAACTCGATCTCACCCCGGAGGCGCAGCGGGCACGGACGCTCGAGGCGCTGCTCCAGCAGCTGCTCGGGCTCGCGGCTCGGCAACCCGTCCTGCTGGTCCTAGAAGACGCTCACTGGATCGACCCCACCACCCTCGAGCTGATCGAGCAGTGTCTGGACCTGATCTCCGATGCTCGGGTCCTGCTTCTGCTCACCAGCCGACCCGATCACCAGCCGGAGCTCGCCGCCCACCCCCACGTGACACGGTTCACCCTCAATCGCCTGGGCCGCGCCGGGGTTGAAGCGATCGTCGCGCGGCTCGGCGGCCAGGACCTGCCCGCCGCGACCCTCGACGCGATCATCGCACGCACGGATGGCATGCCGCTCTATGTCGAGGAGCTGACCAAGGCGATTCTGGAGACCGGTGAGACCACGATACCGGCGTCGCTGCACAACTCGCTGATGGCCCGCCTGGACCGCATCCCTGAAGTCAAGGCGGTGGCGCAAGTGGCGGCCTGCATCGGCCGCGAGTTCGATTACGCACTGCTGGCTGCGGTCGTGGATCGGAGCGAGCCCGACCTGCAATTCGCGCTCGACCAATTGACATCTGCCGAGCTGATCTTCCGCCGCGGCATCCCGCCCGATGCCCGCTACACCTTCAAACATGCTTTGGTAGGGGACGTGGCGTATCAAAGCCTTCTCAGATCCAGGCGCCAACAGGTGCACCACCGGATTGCCCTGGCATTGGAAGAGCGCTTCCCGGAGATTGTCGATGCCGAGCCGGAGCTGGTAGCCCTCCACTTCAGCGAGGCCCAACAACACAAGTACGCCGTCGACTACTGGTCGAAGGCGAGCCGGCGAGCGCTCGGCCGCTCGGCCTATGTCGAGACGATCGCCCATGTCAGCGCCGGGCTGGGACTGCTGAAAGCCCTGGCGGTCAGTCCTGAGCGCCCTGAGCGCCACCGGCAACAGCTCGAGCTACACGATGCTCGGGCACAGGCGCTGCTGGCGCGCGTCGGCTGGACTTCGGAAACCGGCGAAGCCTTAGCAGAAGCCCGTGAACTTTGTCGGAAACTCGGCGATCTTCCACTCACGCTCTCTGTGCTGCGCGGCCTCCACTCCTTCCATCTCGTTCGAGCCCAATACAAAACCGCCCTCGATCTCGCCCACGAGTGTCTCGAGCTTGCTGAGCGACAGGCGGACGGCGTGGGTGTGGCCATGGCCCATCGCCTGATTGGACAAGCGCTCTATCTGCTGGGGACGCTGACCGGCAGCCGCCAGCATTTCGAGGAGGCGCTCGCCCTGTACGACGAGCAGGGCGGCGGTGTTTCCGCGCTGACCCTCGGCGGGGACACCAAGCTCTTCGCCCTCAACATCATGCCCCAGCTCCTGTGGATGCTTGGTTACCCCGACCGCGCGGGTCATGTGGCGAACGAAGCCGTGACCAGCGCCGAGCGGCAGGAGGGCAAGTACGGCCTTGTCAACAACGCGTACCAGGCGCTCTTCACCAAGCTCTTCCGGCGTGACTTTCACATCGTTTTGCGCGACGCAGAGACGGTGTCGGCATTGGCCCGCGAGCACGGCCTAAGTGGATTTGCACTCCGTGCCGACTGCTTGGGTCGTTGGGCCCGCGTCTTTGTCGACGGAAAGGATGAGGACATCGACCAATTCGCGGACAGCATCGATGCCATGCAAACGAGCGGCGCGCGTTCCAGGGTTCCGATCCACCTCGCAACCTTGGCCGAAGCCCTGGCTGCCGGCGGCAGGATCGAGGAAGCCAGAACGACCATTGCCGAGGCGCTGGAACTCACCGAGCGCACGGACGAGCGCTGGAGCGAGGCGGAGCTGCATCGGCTCGAAGGCCAGATCCTACTGGTGCGGGACGGGCTCGATGCCGGCGGCGAAGCCGAAACCTGCTTCCGCCGATCCCTCGACATCGCCCACGAGCAGAGCGCCAAATCCTGGGAACTCCGCACCGCGACCAGTCTCGCCCGTCTGTGGGCAGAGCAGGGCAGGCGCTCCGAGGCCCACGACCTCCTGGCGTCAATCTACGGCTGGTTCACCGAGGGCTTCGACACGCCCGACCTCAAGGACGCCAAGGCGCTGCTCGACGAGCTTGCGTGAGAATGTTGGCTCGTGACTGCGTGAGGTACTGAACCCTGCCATGGTCCGCGGCAACCCGCTCCGGCAGGGTCAGCAGGCCGCGGGTGGTGGGTGTCGCGGTATTCGGACGGAGCCGATTCCCGTCCGTTAAAGTCGCGCTCCAAGCCGCTCGTTCAAAAGGCCAAAATGTTCGCTCCCGACGCAGAAAACGGCGTCGGGGGGACCTTGTTGTCGCCGCGAGTGGAAAGCCTCTCTTAAGCGCCGTGGGCTTATGGTCCGTGCGAGCGGAGGAACGCCCATGCGACGGACGGCGCTCACGATGGTCCTGGCTGCGCTCGGCGGCTGCGCGGTCATGGATTCCGACGAATGCCGCACGGCCGACTGGCGGGCCATCGGCTACGAGGACGGCGTTCAGGGGCAAGGCCCGGCCTATTTCGGCACGCGCCGCAAGGCCTGCGCCGAGCACGGCATCAAGGCCGATTTCGATGCCTATCTGGCCGGCCGCGCCGAAGGCATTGCTCACTTCTGCCGGCCGCAGAACGGCTATCAGCTCGGCGTGCAGGGCCATCCGGATCCCGGCGTCTGCCCGGCCATGCTCGAGGCGGCGTTCGTCGCGGCGCATGCCGAGGGCTATGGCCTGTACGAGCGTGGCGCCGCGCTCGAGCGTCTGCGCAAGAGGCTGCATCGCAGCCGGAAGCGGTCGCAGGAGCTCGAGTATCTCCTGGCGGACCGGACGACGCTGCTGATCGCGCCCGACCTCGCAGCGCCCGAGCGGGCGAGCGTGGCCATCGAGCTCAAACAGCTGACGGAAGAAAAGATCGACCTCGAGCGATCGATCGACCAGCTCGAGGACGACTACGCCGCGGCCGAGCGCGAATACGAGGACTACCGCAGCAAGCTCGCCGATCAGCGTGGCGGCTGATTCCCGACGCATCGAGGCCGCGGCGGGCGACCGCGCGTCGATCCGACGGCCGAGGTGGTCGCCCGCGATGGTGGCGGGTCTCGCAGGATGAACCCGCTCAATCCGGAAGCGTCAGGGTCAGCGTGCCGCGGTGGTGGGTGTCGCCGCCGGTGTTGAGGTGGTCGATCCGGCTGCCGGTGAAGTGGCCTTGGCCTGAAGCGCCCTCGAACGCGCCGGTGCCGGCGATGTCGCTGTGGGTGCCCTCCAGGCTGATGCCGTCCGCGGTGGCCTTGGCCTCGCCGACATAGCTGGAGCTGAGCGTCGAGCCGTCCTCGAAGGTCCACAAAGCGTAGCCCCGGAAGGTGCCCTCGCCGCCCACGAAGTCGAAGCTGCCGGCATAGGCGTGGTTGGCGAGCCGGCCGTCATCGAAGATCGCGATGCCGTCGAACGCGGCGATGCCCACCTCGTGGCCCGGCTGGCCGGGCACCGGAAGGCTCTGCAGGTCGGTGACGTGGACCACCAGGTGATAGCCCAGGGTCTGCTCGGCAGCCTGTGCGGTCGGAATGGCTGCCGAGAGAAGAGATGCCGCGAGGGCGAGGCATGCGGTCGAAGGGCGTTGCAAGGGCGTTCTCCGGCCGTGTTCGCGCTCTTCCCGATCCTCGGCGATCGTGCCGCGCGGGTCCATAGGCCAGGCCGCTTCCACCGCCGCGAGCTCCGGCAGGCGCGGCGGGCATCGTGAAAGGCGATTGATCCCGAGCCGTCCGGCCCGTTTAATCGGGGCATGATCATCCAAGGGAGGCTCCGATGCGAAGGCTGATGCGATCGACCCTGGTGCTCGGCGGCGCGCTGGCGCTGTTCGGGACGCTGGCAGGCCAGCCGGCGGCGGCCCAGGACAAGGGCACCATCTACTACATGATCCCGACCTTGCTGGACGAGTTCCAGACCGAGACCCAAAAGGCGATCGAGGGCGTGTTCGGCGGCATGGGCTACGAGGTGGTCTCGCTCGACGCCCAGAACCGGCCCGACCTGCAGCTCAACCAGCTCGAGGACGTGATCGAGCTGAAGCCCGATGCGATCATCATGAACGCCGTGGATTTCGATGCGATCGTGCCAGGCGTCGAGAAGGCGCGGGCCGCGGGCATCCCGGTCATGAACTACGACCGGCAGATCCGCAGCGCGCCGTTCGAGCTGACCTCGGTGGCGGGCACGGTCGAGATTGGCCAGATCGCGGCCGGCGAGGCGATCCGCCTTTTGACCGAGCGCTATGGCGAACCCAAGGGCATGGTCCTGCAGATCCTGGGCGATCCGGGCGACAACTACACGCTCGACATCCAGCAGGGCTTCGAGGAGGTCATGGGCGCCGAGGCGCCGAACGTCGAGATCGTGACCAAGGCGGCGATGCAGTGGGAGGCGGAAAACGCCGGCACGATCCTCGAGGACCAGCTGCTGGTCAATCCGAACATCGATCTGATCTTCGCGCATGCGGCCCATCTGACCGTGCCGCTGGTGGCGATCCTGGAGGCCGAGGGCAAGCAGCCGGGCGAGATCATGATGATGGCCTCGAACGGCGCGCCCGTCGGGCTCGACAACATTCGCGCCGGCTGGCAGCAGGTCGAGGTCGAGCAGCCGCTGTACGCCCAGGTCTATGGCCTGGCGATGTTCACGCCAAAGATCCTGGCAGGCGAGGAGCTGACGCCCGGCACCTATGACGTGGTCGGCCTCAAATCCGAGCTGACCATGGAGGACTGGGGGCCGAACCTCAAGATCCCGGGCGCGGCGATCACTGCGGATAACGTCGACGACACGCGCTTTTGGGGCAATCTGACGCCGCCCGATCAGCCGGTGCAGGTGGTCGAGTAGGGCAACCGCTCACGAGGCTGCCGGCGGCTCAGTCGTCCGCCGGCAGCTGGTCGATCAGCCGCTGGATCTGCGCGCGTTCGGGCCGATCCGCCGGGATCTTTGCGAGCAGGCGCTGCCAGTAGTCGCGGGCGGTATCGAAGTCGCCGGCCTGGGCAGCGGCCTCGCCCAGATAGAACAGCGCCTCGGGGTTCTGCGCATCGAGCGCGAGGATCTTGCGCCACTGCTGCTCTGCCGCCGCGGGCAAGCTGTCGTCGGGGGCGGCCGCGAGCAGGGCGTCGGCATAGGCGAGCTGGGCATCGAGATCGTCCGGCAGCGCCTCGGCGATGCGCCCATAGGCATCGGCCGCCTTTTGCGGCTCGTTCAGGACCTGGTAGGAGCGGGCGAGCCGGCGCCAGCCGTCGAGGTCGTCCGGCTGGTCCTCCAGGCGCGCGGCCAGCCCGGCGACCATGTCGCGGATCATCGCCTCGCGCTCCTGTGGCGCCATGTTTTTTGCGGCCTCCATCTGCTCGCTGGTCGGGCCCGGCGTGGCGCTCGAAGTGCCGGCGATTGAGGCGCTCGGGGCCGCGGGCGAAGGGATGGTCGCGGGATCGATCTCGAGGTCGTCGGCCAGCGCCGCGACCCGGCGCTGCAGCTCCGGCACCCAGGGCGCATCGGCTGGCGAGCTTGCGATCAGGCCGGCCCAGGCATCGAACGCGCCCTTGCGGTCGCCCGCCTGCAGCAGCGCGAGACCCTGGTAGAAGCGGGCGCGGGGTTCGGCAGCATCCAGGGCGAGCGCGCGCTCGAAGGCCTCCTTGGCGGCCGGCGTGACCATGCCGTCTTCCACCATGACCAACGCCTCGCCGAGCGCGGCCTGCAGTCCGGCATCCTCGCCGTCGAGCGCGACCGCACGCCGATAGGCATCGACCGACTGGTCGAACTTGCCGGTCAGATCGTAGGCCCGGCCGAGTTGGGTCCAGGCCTCGAGATCGTCCGGCTGGTCCGCCACACGCCGCTCGAGTTGGGCGATCATGGTGTCGACCGACGGCAGCCGGCCTTGCGGGGCCCGGCCCGGTTGGGACTGGCCCTCGGCCAGCCGGCGCTGCTCGGCGCGTTCTGCGGCGCGCTCGGCGAACGGGCGCGAGGGCAGGTCCGGCCGGCCGAACTGCCAATACAGGCCGCCCGCCAGCAGCGGCAGGGCGACCAGCAGGGCGATCGCCCAGCGGGCGCCACCGGTCGAAGACGGCACCGGGCGGCCCGCGCGCGCATCGGCCGCCAGCATCCGCCGCTCGATCTCGAGCTTCGCGGCCTCGGCCTCGCGCGGGTCTAGCAGGCCGCGCTCGCGCTCGCGCGCCAGCTCCTCGAGCTGGGCCCGGTAGACCTGCAGCTCGTAGTCGCGCCGGCCGGCCTGCCGGCGTGGCGCGCGCAGCAAGGGCCAGGCGACCAGCACCGCGGCCAGCGCGGTCATCGCGGCGAGCACCAGCCACAGGCTCACGGCGTCTGCTCGCCGGCGCCGAGCCTGCGGCCGCGCGCCGCAAACATCGCATCGGACCGGGCGCGGAAGGCCGGTTCCCAGACATGTGGCGAGGCGCCGCGTGAGACGTCTGCCTTGCGCCGGGCGATCGCGCGCACAAAGGCCAGGGTGCGGCCGCGATCCTCTTCGAGCGCTTCGGCATCGGAGGGGAACAGGCCGAGGCCGGATGCCTCGACTGCACGCTCATGCTGCAGCCAGTGGCGCCAGCCGTCCTCGAGCACATCCGCCTCGATCGCCTCGACCAGGCCTGCGCGCTGCCAGTGCCGGCGCCACCAGTTGGCGCTGTGGAAGCACCAGCAGTCCGCCTGCCAGAACGGCTGGCCGCTGGCCTGCGGCCGGGTGAGATGCTCGGGCAGGTGGTCGATCTCGTGCATCAGTCCGGGCACCACGATGCCGATCTGGCCGCCAGCGCGCAGATAGCGCGCCAGGTAGCCGAGATAGAGGTCATCGGTGCCGAAATAGGTGTAGGCATCGAGCGAGACGATGGCATCGAAGAAGGTTTCGGCAAACGGCAGGCCATGCGCCTCCGCCTGGATCGGCACGATCTGGTCCGCCATCCCGGCCGCGACCACGCGGTCCCAGTTGTCGCCGGCCGCGACCCACAGATCGCAGGCGAACACCCGCACATCGTGCTCCTTGGCCAGATAGATCGAGCTCATCGCGCGGCCACAGCCGAGATCGAGCACGCGCATGCCCGGCCGCAGATCGAGCGCCTCGCACAGCCACTCGGTCAGCCACAAGGCATTCGGGCCCATCTGATTCTCGGCGACCCAGCGCGCCGGATAGCGCGAGGCGCGCGGAAAGCGTGGGTTGTCGAACAGGCCTTGCAGCTCCTGGTCGGTGGTCACATCGGCTCCCAAAGCCTGGTTCCCGGGCGACGGCCCCTCTCTGCCCCGACCGCAAGAGAATCGCAATGCCCGCGCGATTGCGTCACAGTCATGTGTGGTTTTCGCGCAGCCTGCCGCCGTAGACTGCGGCCCAGGGTGAGATGGCGCGTGGCAGCCGGTGGAGCAAGGAGCCGGCAGATGGAGGGCGGCGGCAAACAAGGAGCCTGGGCCATGGCAGCGACCGTCGTGCGCTTGCGACCCCTTGGGGTCGCGGCCGGCTATGCGATCATCGCCACGGTGACGATCGCGCTGCTCTACTACGGCAGCGCGTTCTTGATCCCGCTCGCGGTCGCGATCCTGATCTGGCACCTGATCAACGCCTTGGCGGGCTTCTACCACCGCCTGACGCCGGGTCGTCGCCGGCTGCCCGGCTGGCTCTGCTATGTCGCCGCGCTGATGACGATCTTCGGCGCGCTCACCATCATGGTCGAGCTGATCCTGGCGAACGTCGCCCAGGTCTCGCAGGCGGCGCCCGGCTACGAGGCCAATCTGCGCGGCCTGCTCAACAGCATGTACGACCTGGTCGGCCTCAAGACCGCGCCGAGCTTTACCCAGATCGTCGAGCAGGTCAGCGTCGGCGGCATCGTCACCTCGGTCGCTGGAACCCTGGGAGGGGTCGCTGGCAGCGCCGGCATCGTCGTGGTCTACGTGGTGTTCCTGGTGGTCGAGCAGCGGGTGTTCGAGCGCAAGCTGCACGCGCTGGTGCCCGATACGGGCCGCGCTGTGCGACTGCGCAGCCTGCTCGGGCGGATCGCACGTCAGATCGAGGGCTACCTGTGGGTCAAGACCCTGACCAGCCTTTTGACCGGCGTGGTCAGCTTCACGATCATGTGGTCGGTCGGGGTCGACTTCGCCGCGTTCTGGGCGCTGGTGATCTTCCTGCTCAACTTCATCCCGATCATCGGCGCGCTGCTCGGCGTGATCTTCCCTTCGCTGCTCGCTTTGGTGCAGTTCGAGACCTTGGGGCCGTTCCTGGTCACCAGCATCGCGCTCAGCGCCACCCAGTTCGTGGTCGGCAACCTGATCGAGCCGCGCCTGATGGGCCGCAGGCTCAATCTGAGCCCGCTGGTGATCATCCTGTCGCTGGCGTTCTGGGGCATGATCTGGGGCGTGGTCGGCATGATCCTGTGCATCCCGATCATGGTGATCCTGATGATCATCTGCGGCCACTTCGCCCCGACCCGCCCGATCGCGATCATGCTCTCGAGCGACGGCCAGGTGCACTGGCAGACCGAGTTCTCCGACGCGGCGCCTTAAGGTGTGCGGGAAATATCGGCTGGGACGTTCGTGCTCGCGAAGCGATAGCGGGATGGTCTTGTCCGCGTCGAAACGCGCAACAACGGGAGATACGACGATGGTGAACGTTGTTCTGGCTGCGACGATGGCGAGCGTCTCCTTCGCAGCCGAGGCCGCATGTGGTTCTCGAGACCTGATCGGCAGCTGGTCGATGTCGGTGGTGGCCTTCGCCAGCGACCAAGCCTTTGTCGGCTACTGCGACTTCGCGATCGCGGCCGATGGGGATCTCTCGGGCTCCTGCGAGGCGCACGATCTCAAAGATTCGTTCGCGGGCGATGTTTCAGGAAATTGGGGTGGCTCGCGAGACATGCCGGGTCAGTGGAACGTTCGCGACCCAGCCAGATGTCGCGTCGAACGTGCAGGCCCGCATGAACCTGAATAAGGACGTCATCACCGGGATCTCTCGGATCACCGGAACGATCAATCAATTCACTGCCGTGAAAGCCAAAGGGCATCCTCGGGTCCGTGGGGAGCGAACTGCACCGTTACAACATGCGGTAGCGGCCGGAAATCAGCCAGCTACTGCGCCGTGCTGCACTCGAGCTTGGTGCCCTGCCATTCGACCATGGCATCGTCGCCCTTGTTCCAGAACTCGATGTCGTCGCCGACATAGCGGGCACCACTGCCGCTCATCGCCTGCGGCAGCGTGAAGCGTCTGGTCGCCGCGCACCAGCTGGACCGTGTGCGGGTCCGGTGCGTTGTCGAAGGTCGCCTCAATGTGGCTGCTGTCGTCGCACAGGAAGCTCACCGGGCCGATGGTCGTATCTGCCGCAAAAGCGGTGCCACCGACAATCAGCATGGTCAGTCCCAGGATCACGTGGATGGGCGTCATCTCGCTTCGTCTCCCTTGAATACGGTTCATGGCGATCCCTCTCCGGCGCCCGGGTACATGCAGCATCACACCGCGCCGAAGGGGCCCGTCCGGCGGCGGATGCCGGACAGGGCGCGGCCGACGATCGCCGCCAGGACCAGGCCGCCGCCGAGCAGCGTTTCCGGGCTCGGCACCTCGGCGAAGGCCAGCCAGACCCAGATCGGGCCGAGCACCACCTCGGTCAGCGCGAGCAGCGCCAGCTCAGCGCTCGGGACCGCGCGCGCGCCAGCCGTGAACAGCAGCATGCCGGCGGTGATCGCGAGGCCCGTGGCGGCGCTCAGCGTGACATCGCGCAGGCTGATCGCAAGGTCCGGCGCCATGGCTCCGGCAACCAGGGCGCATAAGAGCCCAGCCCAGAGCACCGCCGGCAGCATGTCGCCGTGACGACCCCGGCGGACTGCCACGGTAAAGCCTGCAGAGCCAATCATGGTGAGCAGCGCCATCAGATTGCCGAACCAGGCGCCGGCGTGGATGCCACCGCCGACCATCACGGCGACGCCGATCAGCGCCACCGCCATGGCGATCCAGGTACCGCGCCTGACCGCCTCGCCCAGCAGCAGCCAGCCGAGCACCGCGGTCAGCAGCGGCGAGGCGCTGAGCACGAACACGGCATTGGCCACCGTGGTGTGCATCAGCGAGAAGATGAAGCCACAGAAGGCGGTGCCGAGCAACAGGCCCGCGAGCACTGCGAACCCGCCCGCGCGCCTGATTTCGCGCAGGCAGTGACCGCGATAGCGCCAGAGCAGGACCGCGAGCACGCTGACCGCCACGGCCGCCGAGCGGACGAACAGGATCTGCCAGGCGCCGGCCGCTTCCATGCTGCGCACCAGCGGCCCTGCCAGGCTCCAGAATACCCCGGCGGCCATCACCATCAGCACGCCGCGCCGCCACGCGGTCTTCTCGTCGCCGATCGCGAGTCCGACCTCGGTCATGGTCGAGCGGCCTCGCCGAAGGTCCTGCTCGGCTGATGACCGCCGGCGGCCATCAGCCGAGCACCGAAAAGCTGCTCTCGCGGTTGACCTCGCGCAGGCGCGAGAAGAAGCCGATGCTGATCGTATGGCCGGCGCGCTCGAGCCGGAACGGCAGCGGGTCGCGATCGTGGTCGCGGCCCTGCTCGCAGGCGGTGATCAGCTCGGCCATCATGGCGCCGGCGACCGGTGCGTTCTTGAACTGATTACCGCTGGTGCCGACCGCCATGTAGAAGCCCGGGATGTCGGACTTGTCGTAGATCGGGATCCAGTCGTCGGCGACGTCGTAGCAGTCGACCGCACCCTTGGCGTGGCCGGGGATACCCAAGGCCGGGATGCGCTGCGCGACCCGCTCGACCTGGGCCTGCCACTGCTCGGAAAAATTGCGATCGTAGTCGTCCGGGTCGACCCATTCCTGGCGGTCGCACGGCGGGTTCTCGGTGCCGATCACGATGTGGTTGCCGACCTCGGGCCGGCAGTAGCAGCCGATGTCGCCATCCGAGGTCACCATGCCGTCGGTGCCGAAGTCGAAGTCCTTCAAGAACGGCACATGTGCGACCTCCTGCTTGAGCGCGCGGGTGCCGATCTTCATGTCGCCGACGCCCGCCAGGCGGTTGACCTTGGCGGAATGGGGGCCGGCGATGTTGACCACCACCGGCGCATCGATCGCTTCGCCCGAAGCCAGCGTCACGCCCGAAATGCGGCCGCCCGCCAGGCGGATCTCCATCACCTCGCTGTTGAAGCGGAAGGCGGCACCCTTGGCCTCGGCGGCGCGCTGGGCGTTGTGGCTGGCGAGCTGCGGGTCGCCGACATAGCCGGCGCAGGGGAAGAAGATGCCGCCCAGGCGCGGGCCGTCGTTGGGCATGGCGAAGTCGGGGTCGTCGGAACGCTTGGGCGGACCGAACGAGTGCAGGTCGTAGAACGGCAGGCGCGCGTCGATCTGCTCCGGGCGCCAGTCCTGCCAGGGAATGCCCAAAGCATCCATGTGGCGGCAGATCGGCCGCAGAAAATCGTTGTGCTCGGTCTTCATGACCAGGCAGCCGGTCTTGTGGAAGCGCGCGAGGCCGCGCTCGTCCGGGATCCCCAGATAGCCGGCCCAATCGTCCCAGCGAAAGAAACCCTCCCAGGCGAGGGCGGCGCCGTCGAGGGTCGAGTAGTGGGTGCGGATGATCGCGCACGAGCTGCTGGTCGAGCCGTAGCCCGCGGCGGGCAGCTTGTCGACGTTCAGCGTGCGCCAGCCGCGCTTGGCCAGCTCGAACGCGGTGCAGGCGCCGATGATCCCGGCGCCGATGATGATCGCATCGTAGCGCGTGCTCATGGTCACCTCCAATTTTGGGGCCCGATTGCCGGCCGGTTTGGTCTGTGCCATTCTTGCAGGGCACGGGGCCAATAGAAAAGGCCGTCGCTCGGAAGCCCGTCCCGTGCCGCAAGAGAATTCCGAGCTGCTCAACGCAAAGAGCGGCCATGTACATCGTTGGACAAGAAGAAATCGACGCGATCGCCAGGGTGATTCGCGACGGTAGCCTGTTTCGCTATGGCGTCGGCGGCGAGTGCGACCGCTTCGAGCGGCGCTATGCCGAGTATCTGGGCTCGCGCCAGGTCGCGCTGACGGCAAGCGGCACCTATGCGCTGACCTCGGCGGTGATCGCGCTCGGCATCGGGCCGGGCGACGAGGTGCTGGTGCCGGCACACACCTACATGGCGACCGCCATGGCGGTGCTGGCGGCCGGCGCGATCCCGGTGATCGTCGACGTCGACGAGACCATCACGATCGACCCCAAGGCGATCGAGGACGCGATCGGGCCGCGCACCAAGGCGGTGATCCCGGTGCATATGTGGGGTGCCGCCTGCAACATGGATGCGATCATGGAGATCGCGGCGCGCCATGATCTCCTGGTGCTCGAGGACACCTGCCAGGGCATCGGCGGCGGCTATGAGGGCAGGAAGCTCGGCACGATTGGCCATGCCGGCGCGTTCAGCTTCAACTACTACAAGAACATGACGGCGGGCGAAGGCGGCGCCGTGTGCACCGACGACGACAAGGTGATCGAGCGGGCGCGCTGCGCGATCGACCCCTGTCACTTCTATTGGCAGGGGCGCGACGACCAGCAAAGGCCGTTCGCCGGCAATGGCGCGCGCGCCTCGGAGCTGATGGGCGCGATGCTGAACGTCCAGCTCGACCGGCTGCCCGGCATGATCGAGACGATGCGCGCCGAGAAGAAGAAGATTTTGGCGGCGACCGCGCAGCTCGGCAATCTCGGCCTCAAGCCCAGCCCGATCAACAGCCCCGACCACGACTGTGCCGCCCAGGTCATGTACCTGCTACCGAGCGCGGCCGACGCCGATCGTTTCGTGGAGGTGTTTCCGAGCGTGATCGCGGGCAAGACCGGCCGGCACAACTACACCGAGTGGGATCAGATCCTGATCGGCGAGGGCGCCGCCCATCCGGCCATGAACCCGTATGCGATGCCGGAGAACCAGGACTGCCGGCGCCGCTACAGCAAGGACATGTGCCAGCGCTCGCTCGACATCCTGGACCGCACGATCATGGTGCCGACCCACCCGCTGCACGGCGAGGCCGAGATCACCGATACGATCCACAACGTCGAGGTCGCGGCCCGGGTGGCGCTCGGCGGCATGACCCGCGAGGAAGCGGACATCCGCAACGCGGCACCGGTCGACGCCCAGAAATTCGACCTGCACGCCGACACGCCCGCCTGAAGGCTCGAGCCGTCAAGCACGAAGTCTGGTGGCGCGTGCGCGGGCAGGCTGCTCGGGTGCGCGCCACGCACAAGGGATCCGCGCCCGATGCCGGATCCATGAGGGAGGAGACAGCATGAACGTGCCGTTGAAGTCCTTGTTGGGGGCGCTCACCGGGCTGGCGCTGCTCGCCGCCACGCCGGCGCAGGCGACCCGGATCGTGGTGATCACCCATGGCCAGGCATCCGATCCGTTCTGGTCGGTGGTCAAGAAGGGGGTCGACGATGCCGGCGCGCTGATGGGCGTCGAGGTCCAGTACCAGGCGCCGCAGACCTTCGACATGGTCGCCATGAAGCAGCTGATCGACGCGGCGGTGGCCTCGAAGCCCGACGGGCTGGTGGTCTCGATCCCGGATGCCGAGGCGCTCGGCGATTCGATCAAGGCGGCGGTGGCGGCGGGCATTCCGGTGATCTCGATGGATTCCGGCCTCGAGGTCAGCAAGGAGCTGGGCGCGCTGCTGCACATGGGCATCGACGAGTATCCCTCGGGCTACGCCGCCGGCGACAAGATGAAGGAGCTCGGCAAGACCAGTGGCGCCTGCGTCAACATGGAGGTCGGCAACGTCGCCCTCGACCTGCGCTGCCAGGGCTTCGCCGATGCCCTGGACGGCAATTCCCAGGTCATCGCCACGTCGCTTGACCCGACCGAGATCAAGGCCGGCGTGACCGGCTACCTGCAGCAGCATCCCGAGGTCGACGCGGTGCTGACCTCGGGCTCGAGCGCGTTCGATCCCACGCTCGCCGCGATCGAGGAAGCGGGCATGGGCGATCAGGTCTCGCTGGGCTCGTTCGATCTGTCGCCGACCATGCTGGAAGCGATCGACCAGGGCCGCGCGTTGTTCGGCATCGACGCGCAGCAGTATCTGACCGGCTACTACCCGGTGGTGTTCCTGGCGGTCTACGACAAGCTCGGCATGGTGCCGACCAACAACGTGCTGACCGGGCCGCTGTTCGTGATGCAGGACACCGCGGCCAGGGTGATCGAGCTCAGCAAGCAGGGTTACCGCTAGGACACAGCCCGCAGGGAGCCGCCCAGTGCGTCGGCGCATCGGGCGGCTCCTTCACCGGCGGCTGAGGCGGCAACTGCGGTATCCGACGGCCGAAGATGACCCATGCCAGGCCGACCGTCGTGTGCATCGGCATCGCGGTGCTCGATCAGCTGTTCGAGGTGCCGCGTCTGCCGGACCATGCCGGCAAGCACTTCGCCCAGGGTTTTCTGGAGGTCGGCGGCGGGCCCGCGGCGACCGCTGCGGTCGCGATCGCGCGCCTAGGTGGCCAGGCGATCTTCTGGGGGCGGGTCGGCGACGATCCGGCCGGCGTGCGCATTGCCGCCGAGCTCGAGGCCTCTGGCGTCGACGTCGAGGGGCTCCGGCAGGTGCCGGGCGGCCGCTCGTCGATCGCTGCGGTGATCGTCGACGACCGCGCCGAGCGGATGATCGTCACCTTCGTCGACCCGGCGCTCGATCCCGACCCGTCATGGCTGCCGCTGCACAGGCTCGACGATGCCCAGGCGGTGCTGGCCGACCTGCGCTGGCCCGAGGGTGCCGCCGTGGTGCTGAAGGCCGCGCGTGAGAGGGAACTGCCGAGCGTGCTCGACGCCGATCGAACGCCCGATCCCGCGATCGCCCGGGCGCTGATCCCGCTCGCCAGCCACGTGGTGTTCTCTGCGCCCGGGCTCGAGCAGGCGACCGGCTGCAGCGATCCCGCGCAGGGCCTGCGCCGGGCGGCCGAGATGACGCCCGCCTGGCTCGCCGTGACCTTGGGCGAGCAGGGCTCGCTCTGGCTGGATGACAAAAGGCTGCGGCAGCAGCCGGCGTTCCCGGTGGCTGCGCGCGACACGGTGGGCGCGGGCGATGTGTTTCACGGCGCGTTCGCGCTGGCGCTCGCCGAGGGCCGCGCAGCCGATGACGCCCTCGCGTCGCGCCAGCGCCGCGGCTGCGCTCAAATGCACGCGGCTCGGCGGGCGCGCCGGCATCCCGTCGGCCGCGGAGGTCGACCGTCTGATCCAAGGAACCGCATGATGGACCTGTCGCCCGGCAAGCTCTGGGGCCTGCGTCGTCTGGTCGATGCCGACGGCTTCTTTCGGATGACCGCGCTCGACCAGCGGCCGCCGATCATGAACCTGGTGAAGCAGCGGCGCGGCCTCGACCACGCGCCCGACGAGGACGTCGCGGACGTCAAGCGCGTGATCGCCGAGCAGCTGGCGCCGCTGTCCTCGGCCGTGCTGGTCGACCCGATCTGGGCCTATCCGGCTGTGATCGACCTCTGCCCGGCGCAGCGCGGCGTGATCCTCACGCTCGAGGACCATCGCTTCGAGGACACCCCGGGCGGACGCCGATCCAGCGCCATCCCGGCCTGGAGCGTCGAGAAGATCCGGCGGATTGGCGGCGATGCGGTCAAGGTTCTGGCCTGGTACCGGCCCGACGCCTCGGCCGAGGTGATGGCGCACCAGCAGCGGTTCGTGCGCGAGGTGGGCGAGGCCTGCGCTGCCTACGATCTGCCGTTCGTGCTCGAGCTGCTGGTCTATCCGTTCGCAGACGCGGCAAGCGATTACGTCGAGGATCCCGGCAAGCGGCCGGAGCTGGTGCTGGAGAGCGTGCGGACGTTTGCGGATCCGGCGTTCGGGGTCGATCTGTTCAAGCTGGAGAGCCCGGTGCCGGCGGCGGACGTGCCGGAGCCAGGCTCAGCCGAGGTGCAGGCGCTGTTCGATGCGCTCGGCCGGGCGGCGGGCCGGCCCTGGGTGATGCTGTCGGCTGGCGCCTCGCAGGACGCGTTCAAGCGGGTGCTGCATTACGCCTACCGGGCCGGCGCCAGCGGCTTTCTGGCCGGCCGCGCGATCTGGTGGCAGGCGTTCCAGCGCTTCCCCGATCTCGATGCGATGCGCGCCGAGCTCGCCGCCGGCGGTGCGGCCTATATGCGCGAGCTGGAGGCGCTGACCCGTGCGAAGGCGCAGCCGTGGCCCAGCCACCCCTGCTACGGCGACGGCACGAAGGCCCGCTTCGACCTGCCCGAGCGCTATCCGGGCATCGGCTGAGCCACGCGGCGCCGCATGGTTGCTGGCGGCGAGACGCCGATCAGAGCACCCAGGTCAGACCCAGGGCCACCGCCAGGATGGCGGCCACACCATAGAGGATGAACTCATCAGGGATGCTGGACATCACGCGCTCCTATGCTGCACTGCAACATAGATAGGCGCAGGCATCAGCGACGACGCATGCAATCACGCATGGCAAGCATGCGCGATCGGTGCGGCCTCACATGGTCGGCCGCAGGACGCGCCTGACGCTGGCGGCGATCAGCGCGCTCACCCGGACATTGGATTCGATCGTGACCCCGGCGATGTGCGGCGTCAGGATCAGGTTCGGCACGCCCGCCAGCACGCTGCCGGCCGGCAGCGGCTCGGTTCGAACACGTCCAGCATGGCGCCGGCGAGACGCTCCTGGCGCAGCGCGTCGGCCAGCGCCCGCTCGTCGACCACGCCGCCGCGTGCGGCGTTGATCAGCACCGCATCCTTGCGCATCCGGCCGAGGGCTGCGGCATCGATCAGGTGCCGGGTGGTGGCGTCGAGCGGCACGTGCAGGCTGATCGCATCGCAGCTCGCGAGCAGGGGCTCGAGCTCGGTCTTGCGCACGCCCAGATCGCGCCAGGCCGGATCGTCGTCCGCGACATAGGGATCAAAGGCCACCACGCTCATGCCGAGCGCCGCGGCGCGCTTTGCGGTCTCCCGGGCGATGCCGCCGAAGCCAACCAGGCCCAGTCGGCGGCCCGCGACCTCGCGTCCGATCAGCCGGCCCCGCGGCCAGTCGCCGGCCGCGACCGCATCGCTCGCCAGATAGGCGCCACGCAGCAGCATCAGAATGCCGGCGATCACATATTCGGCCACCGCGAGATCGTTGGCGCCGGTCGCCGGGCACACCGCGATGCCCCTCGCGCGACAGGCCGCGATGTCAATATTGTCCAGACCGACGCCGAGCCGGCCGACCACCTCGAGCTTCTGGCAGGCCTCCAGCAGCGCGCCCCGAACCTGGGTGCGGTTGCGCACGATCAGCCCGCGGCAGTCGGTGACCAGCCCGGTGAGCGCATCCGGCCGATCGACGAGGCCGGCGTCGTACAGCACGTCGAAATCGGCTGCGAGATCGGCGACCGCCGCATCGTCCATGAATTCGGTGATCAGGATCTCGGGCATCGCGCTCCCGCCGCGGCTCGGGCGGTACACCCTCGCTCAGGGCGTGCGAAAATGCCAGGTGCTGCAGGCAGGTCGAGCCGTGATGATGGCCGGCGGCCAGGATCGCGGTGGAGCGGATTACGGGGTCACGAAGGCGGGGAGGTCTGGCCGCTTCCCGCGACGGCGCTGGTCGGGGTGGTCGACGTTCCGGCCGCCGGATCGGCAGGGCCTCGCCTGAGCCCCTCGAACAGCGCGGCCTGCATCGCGACCAGCCAGACGAGGTTGTAGATGACGTGGGCGAGCGTCGCGCCGTAGATGCCGAACGCCGGCACCGCGAGCAGCAGCGTCGCATAGAAGCAGACGGTCGACAGCGTGACGATCTGCAGAAACCGGATCTGCATGCCCATGCTGAGGACCGCCGGCCGCAGCACGATGCCGAACAGGAAGACGCACACGCCAATGGTCTGCACGACCAGGGGGCCGGCGGCGGCCGAGAACTCATCTCCGACCGTGAGCCTGATCAGCAGGTCTGCATTGAAGGCGATGCCCAGCAGGAAGGCGAGGCCGAGCGCGCCGGCGGCAAGGTCGATCTGCAGGATGGTCCGGCGAAAGCGCAGCGCCTCGGCACGCGCCCACAGGCGCGCGACCTCCGGATAGACCGCCTGCTGGACCGGCGCCACGGCGAGGCCCAGCACCTCGCCCAGTTTCTTGGCGACGTGGTACAGGCTGGCCGCTGCCGGATCGAGCACGGCGCCGACGAACAGAATGTCGAGCTCGCGCGTGCTCCGGCGCGCGATGTTGCCGACATTGAGCGACCAGATGAAGCCCCAGATGCCCGGGAAGCGGCGGCCGATCCCCTTGCACGAGCTGGTCAGGACGCCGCCATAGCCCTCGCGCCACAGGATGATCCAGCCGGCACCGGTCAGGATCAGCGAGTTGACGATGTGCGCGCTCAGCGTGATCAGGAGGAAGGTCCAGAGGCCGGCGCCGGCGGCGTAGGCGACGGCCACCAGCGCGACGCGCACGACGCCCGAGAAGATGTCCTGAAAAGCGTCGATCCCGAAGCGGTTGAACAGGCGCAGGACCGCCGTGGGCATCGAGCTCATGCGGAACAGGATGCAAAGGCTGAACACGCCCGCCATCTCGATGGTCTCGCGCGTCCAGTCGAGCCACCAGCCGGCGACGCACACCACCACGCCGGCGACCACGGTCGCCGAACAGGGCGCTGCCGACATCGATCAGCACCCCGAACTTGACCAGGCTCCTGAAATCATCGAGCCGCCGATGCTCCAGGGCTTCCGCGCCGTACTTGATCAGCGCCGGCCAGCACTCGATCCGGGCGCGATCGACCATCCCGGTATAGGCCTGGATCAGCGCGAGAATCCCGAGCTGCTCGGGACCGAGGGCTCGAGCGGTCAGGGCCAGGGCGACCAGCCCGAGAAACGATGCGCCCGCGGTGCCGGTCAGCAGGTACGAGGCATTCTTCAGCATCCGCCGGAGCAGAGCATCGCGAGACAAGGCTCTCAGCATCGCCTGGGGTGCCGTGAGGATCATGTCAGCCGCCAAGCCCCATGAACATGGGCGCTGGCCGGCTGCACGCTTCGCCTCACCGCGATGCCGACGACGATTTTGATGCCGCGGCCGAAACCGCTGATGGAGAACGCCCGGGTCATGGCGGCACGGTAGCCGGCGTCTCTTAAGATTCTTGCAGCGCAAGCCCTGCTGCTGCGGCAATCCGGCCGGCGCGCGCTCTCTTCCCTAGCGTGGCCGCGAGCGCTAAAGATCCTGCGTACGGTGCCGCGCTCAGCCCGGCGCCGTCCTTGTGCCAGGGTCCGATCCGTCCAGCACATCGAGGGACTGTGCGCCGATGCTGTCAACGCAGGTGAGGGACGCGCTGGCGCTGCGCATCAACCAGCGCTTCTTCTACGGCTGGGTGATGCTCGGCGTGGCGGCGCTCGGCATGTTCGCGAGCGGCCCCGGCCAGTCGCACATGTTCAGCGTGTTCATCCTGCCGATCGGCGAGGACCTCGGGATCTCGCACACCTCGGTCTCGTCGGCCTATGCGATGGCGACGCTGGTCGCTGCGTTCGGCCTGCCCTATGTCGGCCGTCTGGTCGACCGCTACGGGGTGCGCCCGGTGATGCTCACCGTGGCGATCCTCCTGGGCTTTGCCGCGATGGCGTTCGGCGCGGTGACCGGCATGGTCACCCTGGCGCTCGGCTTCGCCGCGCTGCGCTTCCTGGGCCAGGGCTCGTTGATGCTGTGCTCGGCCAACCTGGTCGCCCAGTGGTTCAACCGCAAGCGCGGCTTCGCGCTCAGCCTGATGGGCCTGGGCTTCTCGCTCACCATGGCGGCGCATCCGCCGCTCGCCCAGTGGCTGATCGATCAGCTCGGCTGGCGCGTCGCCTGGTTCTGGCTCGCCATCATGACCTGGCTGCTGCTGGTGCCGGTGATCGCCACCCTGGTCGAGAACAAGCCCGAGAGCGTCGGGCTGGAGCCCGATGGCGAGCCGGTCGCGGCGGGCACCGCCCAGCGTGCGCAGGGCGCCGACGTCGGTCTCACGGTCACGCAGGCCGTTCGCACGCCGGCGTTCTGGATCATCGCGCTGTCGCTCGCGACCTTCTCGATGCTGGTGACCGGCCTGTTCTTCCACCAGGTGTCGATCTTCCAGAGCGCCGGGCTCAGCCCGCAGATGGCGTCCTGGGTGTTCCCGATCTCGGCGATCACCATGGTCATGGCCATGCCGGTGTTCGGTCGCCTGCTCGACCGGGTGCCGACCAAGCCGATGTTCGCGAGCGCGATGCTGACCATGACCGCGGCGATGCTGGCCCTGGTGCTGGTGGGCGACGCCGCCACGGCGGTGCTCTACGGCATCGTGTTCGGGATCAACAACGCCGCCGTGCACACCCATATGAGCTATGTCTGGCCCCGCTTCTTCGGCCGGCGCTACCTCGGCAGCATCCAGGGTACGGCGCAGACCATCATGGTGGTCGGCGCCTCGATCGGGCCGCTGCCGCTGGGCGCCGCGTTCGACGTCTATGGCGAATACACCGGCGCCCTGATGACCCTTGCCGGGCTGCCGGTGCTGTGCAGCGTCGCGATCCTGCTGATGCGGGCGCCCCGGCTGGATAACCCCGCCTGATCGCAGCCGCGGTCTCAGTCCCTTAACAAAGAACGGTTAGGGAGGAGGAGGCTGCGACAGCAGAGGTGCCGGCATGCAGGGCAACCATCTCGAGCACTACCGCGAGCATGGCTACGCGATCGTCAAGGGCGTGTTCGACTGGCAGGAGGTGGCCGAGCTGGCGCAGGCGTTCGATCGGATGTATGCCCGCGGCCTCAGCTACGGCGCCAGCTTTCGCCACCAGAACGTGCTGTTTCGCTTAGGCGACGATCCGAATCTCGGGCGGATCGTGCGCATGGTGCAATGGCCGTCCTATGTCGATCCCGTGCTCGCGCGCTATCGCAACGATCCGCGCATGCTGGCGATCCTGGCGCCGCTACTGGGCACCGATCTCAAGCAGATCATCAATCAGCTGCACTGGAAGCCGCCCGGCGGGCGCGCGGTCGAATGGGGCTATCATCAGGACATCCGCTTCCGCCGGCCGCGCGAGGCCTACCGCGCGCCGGCCACGTCCTACATCCAGACCGGCATCGCGATCGACCCGCACCGCAAGGACAATGGCGCGATGACGGTCGTGCCGGGCAGTCACCGACTGGGCGAGCTGTCGGCGGTCGCCGGCCGGGTCATGGACCGCGCGCTCAACGATCGTGATCTGTTCGACCTCGGGCTCGACCCCGCGGGCGTGGTCGATCTGGAGCTCGATCCCGGCGACGTCGCGTTCTGGCACCTGCACACGATCCACGGCTCGGGACCGAACCATGCCCAGATCGATCGGCGTTTCTACCTCAATGGCTACGTGATCGCGGACAACTGCGATCGGGGCGAATGGGCGTTCCGGGACGGCGAGCCATGCGCCCTGGGCGAGCCCGTGCTGGTGCACTACGAGCAGCTGTACGAGCGCCCGGAGCCGCACTTCGTCGACGTCTGAGCGCGTGCCCTACCAGGGCGTTTCCTCGTCGATCTGCTCCAGGCGCGCACGCCGCTGCTGAAGGCGCCATGTCTCGGCCGCCTCCAGGCGCTTGTGCAGCTCCTCCATCAGCTTGCGGGCGGCATCCGGACCCATCGCCATGGGCAGGCGGGCAGTGCTCGGCGGCTGGCTCTGCTCGTCGGTGTTCGAGAAATTCTCGGGCGTATCGTTGGCGCGCTGGCCATGCGTCTCGCGCGGCAGGTTCGGCGCCACCTTGCGCTGGCCGCTGCCTTCGTTCCTGACCTTGTCCGCGAACGCCTGACCACGCCGCAACGAGGTCCGCTCGGTCGGGGACTCGGCATTGCGCTGCGCGTGCAGCAACTGCTGCTCGACATGGCGCCGGAACTGGTAGGCGAGCTCGAGGTTGTAGCGGGCATCCTCGAGGCCGGGGTCGAGCTCCAGGCCCTCGCGAAAATAGCCGATCGCCGCCTGCGTCAGCGCGAGCGCCTCCTCGAAATGCTGGCCGCTGTCGAGCGCCTGCTGATATTTGACGACGCCGATATTGTACTTGACGCGGCCGGCAAGCCAGGCCTGCTCGGTGGCGAGCGCGGCGAGAAACGAGTTCGAGCGCCTTGTCCGGCCGCCCGTTCTTGAGCAGGGCGTCGGCGCGGTTGAAGGCGATCTCCGGCGAGTCGGGCGAGGCCTCGGCGGCCGCCTGGTAGCGCTCGAGCGCCGCTTCGTATTGCCCCGACTCATAGAGCTGGTTGCCGTCGCGCACCGCCTGATGGGCGACGTCGCCTGTGCCGATGATCGGCAACGGCACCAGGAGGCCCGCCCAAAGGCGCCAGCGCGGCCATGCGATCTTGCTCATGCGACCTCTCCCGTCGGCTCGCGCATCACCATCTCGGCCACGAGCAGCACCAGGGCGAGCAGGATGAACAGCTGGAATCTCGGCTTCATCTCGTCCTCGCTGGTCGCGGACATCTCGCGGCGCGGCTTGCCGGCGAGCTGATCGGCATAGAGGCGCGCGCCGGCAGCACCCGCGGTGCCATCGAGATAGACGCCGCCGCCCATCTCGGCCAGGCCGACCAGCAGCCCGCGCCGCATCACCGTCTCGACCTCCTCGCCGTGGTATACCAGATGCGACACCTCGCGGTTGTCGCCGTCGCCGGAGGCGATCGGAATGGGGGCGGCCCGATCCGGATCGCCGAAGCCGATCGTGTACAGGCTGAAGCCCTGCGCCGCCAGCATCCGGGCCACCTCGAGCGGCAGGCTCTCATGGTCCTCGCCGTCGCTCAGCAGGATGATGTCGGTGTAGGCCGGCTCTAGCTCGCCCAGGGAGCGCGCGGCCACCTGCAGCACGTCGCCGATCGCGGTGCCCTGGCGTGACACGTCGTCCGAGGTGGCATCGTCGAGGCGCTTGAGGAACAGATCGTAGTCGCGGGTGAGCGGCGCCTGGACGTCGGTGCGGCCGGCAAAGGTCAAAAGCGCCAGCCGGTGGCCGCCCTCGCGCTGCACCGCCTCGACCATCGAGCGCGCCGCGGCCTTGGCCTGGGCGAGCCGGCTCGGCTGGGCATCCTCGGCCAGCATGCTGCGCGAGATGTCGAGCAGCACGATCAGATCGCGACCCACCAGCGGCTGCTCCAGAGCACCCCGCCCCCATTGCGGCTGCATCAGGGCGACGATCAAGGCGGCCGCCGCGGCGACCAGAAACGCCGCTTTGAGCCAGCGCCGCCTGGGCTCTGCACCGCGCATGACCTTGGGGGCGATCGCGCGCTCGACGAAGGCCGCCAGCGCCTGGCGCCGGCGGTGAAAGCCATAGGCGTAGAGCGCCGCCAGGGCCGGCACCAGCAGCAGGAGATAGACCAGGGAGAAGTCGTTGAACCGCATGGCCGGGCCTTCAGGGGATCGTGCGCAGACGGGTGTTGACCAGCAACATCTCGAGCAACAGCAGGCCGAGCCCGAGCGCCACGAACAGCGGATAGAGCTCGATGTAGCGCTGGTGGTGCTCGGCGACGTTGGGCGCGGTCTCCAGGCGGTCGATCTCGGCGTAGATCGCGCGCAGCGCAGCACCATCGGTCGCGCGAAAATACTTGCCGCCGGTCAGCTGGGCGATCTGCTCGAGCGTGGTCTCGTCGATGGTCACCGGCGCGCTCAGATAGTCGACGCCGCCGCCCGGCGCCGTCACCGGCATCAGCGCGTTGCCCCGGCTGCCGGCGCCGATCGGGTAGATCCGGATGCCATAGGCGGCGGCGATCTGGGCGGCGACCAGCGGCTCGGTCTCGCCGGCATTGTAGCTGCCGTCGGTCAGCAGGATGACGACCTTGCTGCCGGCGCCGGTCGCGTCCAGCAGGTCGATCGCGCGCACGATGGCATCGCCGATCGCCGTGCCGTCCTCGGTCGGCAGCGCGACGATGCCGACCCGGTCGAGCAGCGCCAGCAGCGCGTCGTAATCGAGGGTGAGCGGGCTGATGTCGTCGGCATAGCGCGCGAAGGTCACCATCCCGATCGCATCGCCGTCCCGGCCGACCAGATCGTCCTCGCCCTGCCCGCTGCGGCCGTCGACGAAATCGCGGAAGGTTGCCTTGACCACGTCGAGCCGGCTGCTCGGCTGGTCGTCGAGCTTGAGATCGATCGCGCTCATGCTGCTGGAGATGTCGATCACCATGGCGATCGCGATGCCCTCGCGATGCACGCGGGTCGCCTCGACACCCCATTGCGGCCGCGCCAGGGCGAGCACGGCGAGCGCCAGGACCAGCGCGCGCAGCCAGGGCAGGGCCTGGCGCAGGCGGACGGCAAGCGATGGCCGCATCTGCGCCAGCGCGCCGGCGAGCGGAAAGCTGACGGCGTATGGCCGATCGCGCCGGCGCAGCCAGAGGATCAGCAGGCCGAGCGGCAGCAACAGCAGCAGCGCCTCGGGACTGCCGAACCTCATGACGCTTCTGCCAGGGCGTCGCCCAGGACCGCCTCTTCGCCGGGCTCGGTACGGGTCTGCCGGACAAAGCCGGTCGCGGCGGCGAGCGCTGCCTGCATGTCCTCAGGGCCCACGCGGTGCCGGGCGAACTTGACCAGATCGCACTGGCCGAGCAGCGTGCCGACCAGCTGCCGACGGGCGCGGATCGGCTCACCGGCATCGAGCATGGCGGCTAGCAGCTGCTCGGTGGTCTGGACCGGCGCGGGCAGGCCGAAGCGCGCCAGCAGGTATTGGCGCAGGACGTCCGACAGCCGGATGTGGAAATCCTCGATGCGATCCCGATCGATCAGCTCCTGGAGCTGCCCGAGCGCGGCGAGCGCCTGCACGTCAGCCGGTTGCAGCGCACCTGGGACGGCCCGGCGCCCGCGCTGTCGCCACCAGATCGCCGCCAAAAGCGCGAGGGCGATCAGCAGGCCGAGCAAGGCCCACGAGGGCAAGAGCAGGCCGCGCTCGGGCAAGGCCACCGGCGGGATGATGTCGCGCGGTCTGGCGAAGTCGGCATCGGCCGAGACCACCGAGGTCACCGTGATCGTGACGGGGTCGGTGGTCAGGCGCAACGTCTCGCCCCCGGCGGCCGCCTCGACGGCGACCGAGAACGGCGGGATCGCGAGCTCGCCGACATCCTCCGGCTGCAGGGTGAAGTGCTGCTGCAGGCGCGCGGACTGGTCGTCCGGTGGCGGGCCGGCATGGCCGGGGACCACGGCGAACGGACCCAGACGGTTGCCGATCTCGGGCCAGAGCACCTGCGCCGACGGCGGTGCCTCGACCTGCAAGGTGACCTGCACCCGGCCATCGATCGTGATGTGCTGGTGGTCGACCTCGAGGCCGAGCGTCACGCCGCCCTGGCGATGCTGCTGGGTCAGCGGCGGCTCGGCCGGATCTCTGGGCCGCATGCCCCGGCGGCGCCGGCGAGCAGCACCGCCAGGCCGACGGCGTGCAACCAGCGTATGCCCGGCCGGGACGCGCTCATCGTCCCTGCTGCAACCGGCGCTCGCGCAGGCGGAAGAAGCGCATCAGCGCGTGCATGTAAGGCTCGTCGGTGGTCACCTCGATCGCATCCAGGCCGAGGGCGCGGAACATTCTTTGCCGCCGCTGGACCACGGCCTCGCGACGCTGCGCGAAGTCGCGCCGGACCGCGGCGCTTGCGGTGTCGACCATGACATGAGCGCCGGTCTCCGGGTCCTCGAGATGGATCAGCCCGATCCGCGGCAGGCTCATCTCGCGCCGATCGGTGATGCACACCGGGATGATGTCGTGGCGGCGATGGGCAAGGCGCAGCGGCTTCTCGTAGTCCCTGGCGATGAAGTCGGACAGCAGGAAGCTCACCGAGCGCTGGCGGTGAACCTTGCTCAGATATTCCAGCGCCTGGGCGAGGTCGGTGCCGCGCCGCTCGGGCTCGAACGCCAGCATCTCGCGAATCACCCGCAGGGCCCGGTTCTTGCCCTTCTGCGGTGCGACGAAGCGCTCCACCTGGTCGGTGAACAGGATCATGCCGACCTTGTCGTTGTTGCGGATCGCGCTGAGCGCCAGGACCGCGCACAGCTCGGTCGCGATCTCGGTCTTCAGCTTGCGGGCACTGCCGAACCGGCCGGATGCGGACAGGTCGACCAGCAGCATCACGGTCAGCTCGCGCTCCTCGACATACTGCTTGACGAAGGGCTGGCCCATGCGCGCCGTGACGTTCCAGTCGATCGTGCGGACGTCATCGCCCGGCACATATTCGCGCACCTCGGCGAACTCCATGCCGCGGCCCCTGAACACGCTGTGGTATTCGCCGGCGAACGTGCCGTCGACCAGGCGCCGGGTGCGAATGTGAATCCGCCGGACCTGGCGGAGCGTCTCGGCGGCGAGCATCGGGCTCAGGGCACCGGCACGTGGTCGAACACCTGCTCGATCAGCGTCTCCGAGGTGACGCCGTCAGCTTCCGCCTCGTAGCTGGTCATGACCCGATGGCGCAGCACGTCCATGCCGATCGACTTGATGTCCTGCGGCGTGACGTAGCTGCGGTTCTGCAGGAAGGCGTACGCCTTGGCGGCCAGGGCCAGGTAGATCGACGCCCGCGGCGAGGCGCCGTAATCGATGTAGTGGGCGATCTCGAGGCCGCGCGCCTGCGGCTCGCGGGTCGCGAACACGACGTCGACGATGTAGCGCTTGATCTTGTCGTCGACATAGACGCCATCGACCGCCCGGCGCGCATCCAGCACCTGCTGCGCGGTGGCCACCGCCTCGACCGGCGGCGGCGGTGTGGTACGCGCCATGCGCTCGAGGATCTCCAATTCCTCGTCCCGATCGGGATAGGTCATCTTGAGCTTGAGCATGAAGCGATCGACCTGGGCCTCGGGCAGCGGGTAGGTGCCGTCGTGCTCGAGCGGGTTCTGGGTCGCCAGCACCAGGAACGGCTGCGGCAGGGGAAAGGTCTGCTCGCCGATCGTCACCTGGTTTTCCTGCATCGCCTCGAGCAGGGCGCTTTGCACCTTGGCCGGCGCCCGGTTGATCTCGTCGGCGAGCAGGAGGTTGGTGAACACGGGGCCCTTGCGCACCTGGAACGCGCCCGACTGGGGCTGATAGATCAGCGTGCCGATCAGGTCGGCGGGCAGCAGGTCCGGCGTGAACTGGATACGCTGGTAGCGGGCGTCGAGCGCCTGGGCGAGCGTGGTGACCGCCAGGGTCTTGGCGATCCCGGGCACGCCTTCGATCAGGACATGGCCGTTGGCCAGCAGGCCGACCATCAGGCGCTCGAGCAGATAGCGCTGGCCGACGATGACCTGCTCCATGGTGGCCAGCACCTCACGGGCGAACTGGCCGTCCTGCTCGGGCACAACATCCGCGTCCATCGTCTCGTCTATCCCTGTCAGCTTGCGTCGCGCCCGCGGACCTGCGCCGCCTGGAGCCCTTAGAGGCTGGAATGTCACGACTTCGCAACCTGTGGTCGGCAGCTTATCGGATTTGCGCGGCACGTCCAGATAGGCACGAGCTCGTGCCGTTTGCCGTGCTGCGGAATTGACGGCGGCCCACCGAAGCGCCTAAGCAGGGGCCGGGGCGCTCCGCGTTCACGAACGTTCTAGCCCGTGCGACTGGCGAAGACACCGAGGAGGACCTGATGGTCGAACACACGACCGCTGACAGTCCGCGCCCCGACCTCGTCGTGGTTCATCAAGCAGGGGACCAGCCGCAGACCGGCGGGATCGAGGGCTCTTCGATCAATGCCGCGCGATTCCTGGCGGTCGACGCCGTAGAGCGCGCCAAATCGGGCCATCCCGGGACGCCGATGGGACTGGCGCCGCTGATGTACCGGCTGTACACGCGCCACCTCCGGCACGACCCGGCCGACCCGAACTGGGCGGATCGCGATCGCTTCGTGCTGTCGTCCGGTCATGCCTCGATGATGCTGTACGCGGCGCTGCATCTGTCCGGCTACGACCTGTCGATCGACGATCTCAAGCAGTTCCGGCAGTGGGGCTCGCGCACGCCCGGTCACCCCGAGCGCGGCGAGACGGTGGGCGTCGAGATCACCACCGGGCCGCTCGGCCAGGGCTTCGCCAACGCGGTCGGCATGGCGCTCGCCGAGCGCATGCTCGCGGCCCGTTTCAACCGGCCCGACCTGGAGCTGGTCAACCACCGCACCTGGGTGGTCAGCGGCGACGGCGACATGATGGAGGGCATCACCAGCGAGGCGGCCTCGCTCGCCGGGCGCCTCTATCTGGGCCTCGGCAAGCTCACGGTGTTCTACGATTCCAACCATGTCACGCTCGAGGGCATGGCGGATGTCGAGATCACCGAGAACGTGCCGGAGCGCTTCGCCGCCTATGGCTGGCACATCTGCGAGGTGCCCAACGTCAACGACCTCGAGGCGATCGACCGGGCGATCGCGGCGGCGATCGCCGAGACCGAGCGGCCGAGCCTGGTGGTCGTGCATAGCCATATCGGCTACGGCTCGCCGGTCCAGGATAGCGCCAAGGCGCACGGCTCGCCACTCGGCGACGACAATGTCGCCAAGACCCGCGAGGCGCTGGGCTGGCAGCATCCGCCGTTCAGCGTGCCCGACGAGGTCTACGCCGACTGGCGCGGCCAGGTGCAGGAGCGCGCCGCCGCGCGTGCCGGATGGAAGGAGCAGCTCGGGCGCTACGGGGCGGACGAGCCGGAGCGCGCCGCCGAGTTCGAGCGCGTCATGGCGGGCAAGTTGCCCGACGGCTGGCGCGACGCGCTGCCCAGCTTCGAGCCCGGCACGCGGGTCGCGACCCGGGTGTCCGGCGGCCAGGCGCTGAACGCGTTCGCCGCGCGGGTCCCGGAGCTGGTCGGCGGCACCGCCGACGTCTCGCCCTCGACCCACACGGTGATCAAGGACTCGGGCGACCTGAATGCCGGCGACTGGTCGGGCCGCAACATTCACTTCGGTATCCGCGAGCACGCTATGGGCGCGATCTGCAACGGCATGGCGGCGCATGGCGGCCTGCGGCCGTTCTGCTCGACCTTCTTCTCGTTCAAGGATTACATGGCGGAGCCGGTGCGGCTGGCCGCCATCATGCAGCTGCCCGTGATCTTCATCTTCACCCACGATTCGATCGGGCTCGGCGAGGATGGCACGACCCATCAGCCGATCGAGCATCTGGCGTCGCTGCGCGCGATGCCGGGCATCCACGTGATCCGGCCGGCCGACGCCAACGAGAGCGCGCAGGCCTGGGCCGAAGCGCTCGCCTATGACGGGCCGACCGCGATGATCCTCTCGCGCCAGGGCCTGCCGATCCTCGATTCGGCGGTCCTCGACGTGGGTAAGGGCGCGACGATCGTGGCCGATGGCAAGGATGCGACGATCGTAGCGACCGGATCGGAGGTCGAGGTGGCGCTGGCGGCGCGCGACCTGCTCGCCAAGAAGAACGTCGCCGCGCGGGTGGTCTCGATGCCGTGCATGGAGCTGTTCCGGGCGCGCTCCGCCGACGACCAGGAGAAGGTGCTGCCCTACGATGTGCCGGTGGTCGCGGTCGAGGCGGCCTCGCCGTTCGGCTGGCACGAATTTGCTGACGATGTGGTCGGCCTCTCCCGGTTCGGCGCCTCGGCGCCGGCGCCGGTCCTCTACGAGAAGCTCGGCATCACGGCCGAAGCGGTCGCGGAACGGGTGACGGAGCTTCTGGGCAAGGAGTGAGCGGCTTGAAGATCGCCATCGCGTCCGATCACGGAGGGTTGCCGATCCGGGACGAGCTTGCGGCGACCGTTCGTGAGGCCGGGCACGAGGTGATTGTCCTGGGCGCCGATCTGAACACCCCGACCGACGACTACCCCTGTTTCGCCAGGCTGATCGGCGACGCGCTCGCCGCCGGCCGTGCCGAGCGCGCGGTGCTGATCTGCGGCAGCGGCGCCGGGGTCACCGTCGCTGCCAACAAGCTGCCGGGCGTGCGCGCGGCGCTGGCGCCCGACACCTATACCGGCCACCAGATGGTCGAGCACGACATGTGCAACGTGCTGACCCTGGGTGCTCGCATCATCGGCGCCGAGCCGGCCAAGGAGATCGTCAGGGCCTTCGTCAATGCCAGCTTCAGCGGCGCCGAGCGCCATCGCCGCCGGCTGGGCGAGGTGCTCGAGATCGAGCGTGCGCAGTACCCCGGCCCGTTGCGCACCCTGCACGAGGCCGGCCAGAGCATCTGGCTCGATCACATCCGCCGCGCGCTGCTGGACAGTGGCACGCTGGCCCACTACATCGCCGGCCTTTCGGTCACGGGGCTGACCTCCAACCCGACCATCTTCGAGCACGCGATTGCCGAGCACACCGACTACGACGAGGCGATCGCGGCGCGTCTTGGCGCCGGCCTGTCGGCGGAGCAGCTGTTCTTCGAGCTGGCGGTCGAGGACCTCACCGCCGCGGCCGACCTGTTCCGGCCGATCCACGAGGCGACCGCAGGCGTCGACGGCTTCGTCTCGCTCGAGGTGTCGCCGACCCTGGCCGACGATGCCAAGGGCACGATCGCCGAGGCCAAGCGCCTGCATGCCCAGGCGGCGCGTCCGAATCTGTTCATCAAGGTGCCGGGCACCAAGGCCGGGGTTGCCGCGATCGAGGAGCTGATCTTCGCCGGCATCCCGATCAACGTGACGCTCTTGTTCTCGCGCGAGCACTATCTGACCGCCGCCGAGGCCTATATGCGCGGCCTGGAGCGGCGCGTGGCCGCCGGCCTCGATCCGGCCGTCGCCTCGGTCGCATCGCTGTTCATCTCGCGCTGGGACGTGGCGAGCGCAGCCAAGCTGCCGGACGGCCTGCGCAACCGGCTCGGCATCGCCATCTCGCAGCGTGCATACAAGGCCTATCTGTGACCTTCTGGCCTCGCAGCGCTGGCAAAGCCTCGCCAAGGCCGGCGCCATGCCGCAGCGCCTCTTGTTCGCCAGCACCAGCGCCAAGGATCCGAGCCTGCCGGATGGCTACTATGTCAGCGCGCTCGCGGCCGCGCAGACGGTCAACACCATGCCCGAGGCGACGCTGCTGGCGTTCGGTCGCGACGGCCAGGTCGGCGAGCTGCTTTCGTCCGACAGCACGCGGGCCGAGGCCGTGATCGCCGATGTCGCAAAGACCGGCATCGATGTCGATGCACTGGCCGCCGAGCTGCAGACCCAAGGCGCCGCCTCGTTCGACGCGTCGTTCACCAAGCTGCTGGCGAGTATCGAATCGAAGGTCGCCAGGCTGCGCGCGGCCTGAATACCGGGATGCGAGAGAGCCGGATTACGAAAGGAGTGAGACCATGCAACTCGGAATGATCGGCCTCGGCCGAATGGGCGCCAACATGGTGCGCCGGCTGATGAAGGACGGGCACGAATGCGTGGTCTACGATCTGCATGCCGATGTGGTGCAGCAGCTGGCCAGCGAGGGTGCGACCGGCGCGAGCTCGATGCAGGACCTGATCGCCAAGCTCAAGAAGCCCCGCCCGGTCTGGATGATGGTGCCGGCCGCGGTCGTCGACGGCACGATCGCCAAGGTGGTCAACTCGCTGGAGCCGGACGACATCCTGATCGACGGCGGCAATTCCTACTACCGCGACGACATCGAGCGCGCCAAACGGCTCGAGCCCAAAGGCATCAAATATCTCGACGTCGGCGTGAGCGGCGGCGTCTGGGGCCTCGAGCGCGGCTTCTGCCACATGATCGGCGGCCCCGACGACGTGGTGAAGCACCTCGATCCGATCTTCGCATCGCTCGCCCCGTCGGTCGACTCGGCGCCGCGCACCAAGGGTCGTGAGAAGGTCGGCGGCACCGCCGAGCACGGCTATCTGCATTGCGGCCCGCACGGTGCCGGGCACTTCGTCAAGATGGTCCACAACGGCATCGAGTACGGCATCATGGCGGCCTATGCCGAGGGCATGAATGTCCTGCACGGTGCCAATATCGGCAAGCGGACCGAGGAGATCGACGCCGAGACGGCGCCGCTGCGCAACCCCGAATACTATCAGTACGACATCAATCTGGCGGACGTCGCCGAGGTCTGGCGACGCGGCAGCGTGATTTCGTCATGGTTGCTGGACCTGTGCGCCGATGCCCTGCTGCGGGACAGCAAGCTCTCGACGTTCGAGGGCCGCGTGTCGGACTTCGGCGAGGGTCGCTGGACCGTGATGGCGGCGATCGAGGAGGGCGTGCCGGCCCATGTGCTGTCCTCGGCACTCTATGAGCGCTTCGCTTCGCGCGGCGATGCCGACTTCGCCGACAAGCTGCTGTCGGCGATGCGCTACGAGTTCGGCGGTCACGAGGAAAAGCAGTCCTAGGGGAGCGTTGCCATGGCCTTTCCATCAGGTGCCCTGGTGCTGTTCGGCGCGACCGGCGATCTGGCGCACAAGAAGACCTTCGCGTCGCTGCAGGCGATGGTCAAACGCGGCCACCTCAAGGTGCCGGTGATCGGCGTCGCGCGCAACGACTGGAGCATCGATCAGCTGATCGAGCGCGCCCGCGATGGCATCACCAAGTTCGGCGGCGGGGTCGACGAGGCGGCCTTCGGCAAGCTCGTCAAGCTGCTGCGGTACGTCCAGGGCGACTACTCGGACCCCGGGACCTACGATCGGCTGCAAAAGGCGCTCGGCGGCGCCAAGCGACCGCTGCACTACCTGGCGATCCCGCCGAGCATGTTCCGGACCGTGATCAAGGGCCTCGCCGATGCAAAGCTGACGACCCAGGCACGGGTCGTGGTCGAGAAGCCGTTCGGTCGCGATCTCGGCTCGGCGCGTGCGCTCAACCGCCTGCTGCACGACGAGTTCGACGAATCGGCGATCTTTCGGATCGATCACTACCTCGGCAAGGAGCCGGTCCAGAATTTACTGTATTTTCGCTTCGCCAACTCGATGCTCGAGCCGATCTGGAACCGCAACTACGTGAGCGCCATCCAGATCACGCTCGCCGAGAATTTTGGCGTCGAGGGTCGTGGCCGGTTCTACGAGGAAGCGGGCGCGCTGCGCGACGTGGTACAGAACCACGCCCTGCAGATCGTGTCCTTTCTGACCATGGAGCCGCCTGCCACCTACGATGCCGAATTGATCCGCGACGAGAAGGCCAAGCTGTTGAAGTCGGTCCGTCCGCTCAATGGGCGCGACACCGTGCGCGGTCAGTTCCAGGGCTATCGTAGCGAGGACGGCGTGGCGCCCGACTCGCAGGTCGAGACCTTTGCCGCGGTGCGGCTGCACATCGACTCGTGGCGCTGGCAGGGCGTGCCCGTGCTGATCCGGGTCGGCAAGTGCCTGCCGGTGAGTGCCGGCGAGGTCCTGGTCACGCTGCACAGGCCGCCGCACAAGGTGTTTCCGGAGGTCGATCCGCCGCATTCGAACTATCTGCGCTTCCAGATCCAGCCGCAGGTCGCGATCGGCATGGGCGCGCGCGCCAAGGTGCCGGGCGAGAAGATGACCGGCGACGCGGTCGAACTCCAGATCTGTCGTCAGCTGGGGGACGAGATGGAGCCGTATGACCGCCTGCTCGGTGATGCCATGGACGGTGATGCGATGCTGTTCGCCCGTCAGGACGGCGTCGAGGCACAGTGGCGCATCGTCGATCCGATCCTAGGCAACAAGGTGCCCGTGGCCGAGTATGCCGCGGGGACCTGGGGGCCGGCGGAGGCCGACAAGCTGGCGGCGCCGGTCGGTGGCTGGCACAGTCCGGAATAGGCGTGCGTGGGCCGAGCCGAATTGCGGCATGCGCAGGGCCGAGGTGAGCGATGGCAGCGACCCACAAGATCTGGCTTTTTCGCCACGGCGAGACCGAGTGGAGCAAGAGCGGTCAGCACACGGGCCGCACCGACCTGCCGCTGACCGATGCGGGCCGACAGCGGGCCCAGGCGCTCGGCCGCCATCTGGCCGGCAGGCCGTTCGCCCTGGTGCTCTCGAGCCCGCTGGTCCGGGCGCTGGACACCTGCCGGCTGGCTGGCTACGGCGATCAGGTCCAGCTCACCGACGACCTGCTGGAGTGGAACTACGGCGACTATGAGGGCCGCCGGACCGCCGACATCCAAAAGGAACGGCCGGACTGGCTGCTCTGGAAGGACGGGGTCCCGGGCGGTGAGACGGCGGAGCAGGTCGGCGTCCGCGCGCGCAAGGTGATCGAGCGGGCGGCCGCCGCCGATGGCGATGTCGCGCTGTTCTCGCACGGCCATATGCTGCGCGTTCTCGGTGCCTGCTGGCTCGGGCTCGCGCCGGTCGACGGGCAGCTGTTTGCGCTCGGCACCGCCTCGCTCAGCACCCTCGGCTACGAGCACGATTACCGGGTCATGAATATCTGGAATCAGGACAGCCATCTGGTCACGGAGCCATGTCCATGAAGATCGAAGTCCTGGCCGATCCGGATGCCGTCGCTAAACGTGCGGCGGCGCTGGTTGCCGAGCATGCACGGGCGGCGGTCAAGCAGCGCGGCCGGTTCACCTTCGCGGTCAGTGGCGGCCACACGCCCTGGGTGATGTTGCGCGAGCTGGCGAACGAAGAGATGCCCTGGAACGAGGTGCAGGTGTTCCAGGTCGACGAGCGGATCGCGCCGATCGACAGCGACCAGCGCAACTTCAAGCATCTGCGCGAGAGCCTGCTGAGCCATGTGCCTCTGCCGGAGGCTAATCTGCACGCCATGCCGGTCGAGGCGAGCGATCTGCCGGCCGCGGCCGCGCAATACGCCAAGACCCTGGAAGGTCTCGCCGGCTCGCCGCCGGTCCTCGATCTGATCCATCTGGGGCTCGGCCCGGACGGCCACACCGCGTCGCTGGTGCCGGGCGACTCGGTGCTCGAGGTGAGCGATGCCTGGGTATCCCTGACCGGGGGCTTGTATCAGGGACGCCATCGCATGACCTTGACCTATCCCGTGCTCGACCACGCGCGTTGCGTGCTCTGGCTGGTGGCCGGGTCGGAGAAGGTCGATGCCCTGAGCCGGCTGAAGCGCCACGACCCGTCGAATTCCCGGTGGCCGGGTGCGCGCCGACGACGCCATTGTCGTTGCCGATCGGGCCGCGGCGGCGGGATTGGAGGAGAGCTAATGGCAGATCAGGCGACGACCCGCACGGCAGGCAGGCCGAAGGCAGGCAGGACCACCGCACGTAAGCCGGCCACGCTCAAGACGGCAACCGGCAAGACGGCCGCCACCAAGGCGACGGGCAGGACGGCCAGGAACACCGCGGCGGCCAAGCCCGCGGCGAACAAGGCCGCAGCGACCAAGACTGCCGCGACCAAGACTGCCGCGACCAAGACTGCCGCGACCAAGACCGCGGCGAACCGAGAAGCGGCCAAGAAAGTGCTGGCGATCGACGTCGGCGGCAGCCACGTCAAGATCCTGGTGCCGGCTGCTGCTGCCAAGCGCGAGGCGAACTCCGGCCCGACCATGACCGCGCAGCAGATGGTCGACACGGTCAAGAAGCTGGCAGAGGGCTGGTCGTACGACGTGATCTCGATCGGCTACCCTGGTCCGGTCGTGCACAACAAGCCGGTGCTCGATCCCGCCAACCTCGGCAAGGGCTGGTGCGGCTTCGACTTCGAGAAAGCGTTCGGCTGCCCGGTCAAGGTGGTCAATGACGCCATGATGCAGGCGATCGGCGCCTATGAGGGTGGCCGCATGCTGTTCCTGGGGCTCGGCACGGGCCTCGGCTCGGCGATGATCGTCGACAAGGTCGCCCAGCCGATGGAGCTGGCGCACATGCCGTACAAGAAGGGCAAGACCTTCGAGGACTATGTCGGCGAGAGGGGGCTCGAGAAGCGCGGCAAGAAGAAGTGGCGCGCGGACGTGTTCGCCGTCGTCGAGCAGCTGAAGGCCGCTTTGCGGCCGGACTACGTCGTGATCGGCGGCGGCAATGTGAAGTCCTTGAAGGACATGCCGCCGGGCGCCCGCCGCGGCGCCAACGCCGATGCCTTTCCGGGCGGCTTCAAGCTCTGGGCCAAGGACGGCGTGACGATCTGAGCGCACGGCCGTCCTCGGTCTGTCGTTGACGGATTGCTAGGGTAACTCGGCTACACGTGGACGGTCGCCTTTGGGCGGCTGCGGCGCAGTTCGTTCCGCTGCATCCCGTGGCTACGCTCCTTCGTCGAGTTGCAAGCCTGGAACGCGGGACGACCGCTTTGAAATTTCATCAGCTCGCGCCCGAGGAGATCGATTGGGAGGCGATGGACGCCTTCGAGGATCGGGTCTTCTCCCAGCGGCAACATTGGCTCCGGTTCATCAGCTCGTTCGTCAAAGGCGAGGTTGTGGTCGCCGAGCTCCGCGACCTCGGTCAGACCTTGGGCTATTTCACCGGGATCCGCTCGCAAATGTATGGTGTGCCGATCCTGGGCAGTCCGTTCCGTGGCTGGCTCACGGCCGATATGGGCTTCAATCTCGCGCCCGATGTGCCGCGTCACGATGCGCTCCGGGCGCTCGAGCATTTCGCGTTTCGACAGCTGGGCTGCCTTCAGCTGGAGGTCGGTGATCGTGGTTTCCGCCTGAAGGAAGGCCAGGTCCTGGGCTACCAATCGCGCGCGCGGCCCACCTATGTGTCCGACCTCACGCTCAGTGAGGACGATCTCCTGGCCAGCATGTCGAGGAGCTGCCGCTGGAACATCGGCAAGGCGGAGCGCAACGGGCTGCGCGCGGAGGTTGCCGATCCGTCCGGCTTTGCCGAGGAATTCTACGCGCATCTGGTCGAGGTCTTCGAGAAGCAGGAGCTCACGCCGCCCTACAGCCTCCAGCGGGTCCGCGCGCTAATTGAGCACGTCCACCCGTCGGGCGACCTTCTGCTGGCGCGGGTGCGGCATCCGAACGGTCAGAGCATCGCGACCGGCATCTATCCGGGCTTCGGCAAGACCTCGTTCTTCTGGGCCGCCGGCAGCCTGAGCGAGCATCAGGTCCTGCGCAGCAGCGAAGCGCTGCACTGGTTCGCCATGCGCTATTGGAAGGGGCGCGGGATCGAGACCCACGACTGGGCTGGCTCCAACCGGTACAAGGAGCGCTACGGCGCCACGCTGCAGGTCACGCCGGTCCTGCGCAAATCCCGCTATCAATTGCTCGAGTACGCCCGCGAATACGCGATCAGGCTGCGCAACCTGCCCCGCCGGCTGCAACGCCGGCGATACGACCGGAAGATCGGCGCGCGCCCCGCGTAGGTCCGGCCGGCTACTCGGGCTTCCGGCAAAACACCTCGATCGGGATGAGGCGGGATTGCGCGAGCCCGCGGGCGGTATTGGCGCTGGCCTCGGGCGCGAGATCGCCGTGGATCAGCTGGACCGCGCGGTGCGGCGGCTTCTCGCCGCGCTCGACCATGGCGCGCGCCCGGGCGCCGTAGGCGAGAGCTGCTTCGGTCGTCTCGCGCACGCTCAACACCGTGAACCCGCTGGCTGCGAGACCCTCACGCGTCTGATCGGGTGTGACGAGAAAGCTCGATTCGGCGGTGCGCGCCCACGGCGTCGGGTAGTCCGGGGCGCCGTTCGGCCCCTGCGCGAGCTCGGAAAGCACGAGCCAGGCTCCCGGTCGCAGCACCCGCCAGATCTCCCCATAGAAGGCCGTCCTGTCGCGGATGTTCATCGAGACGTTCATCGAATAGGCGCCATCGAAGCTGCGATCCGCAAACGGCATCGCCAGCGCGTCGCCCTGCTTGAAGTCGACCCTGTCGTCGAGCCCGAGCGCTCGCGTCAGGTGGCGCGCGACCTGACAGAACTCGTCGGTCAGATCGAGCCCCGTGAGCCTTGCGCCGAAGCGGCCCGCGATGTAGCGAGCGGGGCCGCCGATGCCGCTGCCGATGTCGAGCAGGTGGTCCGAGGCCGACACCGACAGCATGTCCGCGAGCTCTTCCGTGGCCTCCAGACCACGCCCGTGGAAGTGCTCGTAGGGTGCCAGGGCCTCGGGGGTCGGCTGGTCGGGATCGTTGCCATCCGCCAGCAGGGCCGCGCGCAGACGCCCCAACAGATCGCCCCGTGCGTAGTGAGCAGAGATCTTGGTGTCCAACCTTCGCTCCTTTGCCGACCATCCGCGTCGGAAACGCTTACGCGATCCGGTCCCGAAGGGTTGCGATCGCCTTTTGGTAGTCGTCGCTGCCATAGATGTAGGAGCCGGTGACCAGGAGGTTGGCGCCGGCGTCGACCGCAAGCCTGGCGGTGTCCAGCTTGACGCCGCCATCGACCTCGATGCTGAGGTCGAGGCCAAGCTGGTCGCTCCACTGGCGGATCTGCCGCACGCGCTCGAGCTGCTCGGTCATGAAAGACTGACCGCCGAAGCCGGGGTGGACCGTCATCACGAGCGCCATGTCGACCTCGGGCAGGAATTCGCGCACGGTCTCGGCCGCGGTACCGGGGCTGATGCTGATGCCGGGCTTGCCGCCGGCGTCCCGGATCTCCTGGAACGTACGGCGCGGATTGGCGCTCGCCTCGACGTGGATGATCACGTAGTCCGCGCCGGCCTCCGCGTATTTGGCGCCGTATTGATCCGGGTTGGAGATCATCAGGTCGGCCTCGAGCGGTTTTTTGGTCAGCTTGCGCATGGCCTCGAGGATCGGGAAGCCGAAGGAGAGGTTCGGCACGAAATGGCCGTCCATGACGTCGACCTGGTAGTGGTCGACATGGCCATCCACGGCCTCGACCTCGGCCGCGAGCTTACGAAAGTCGCAATCGAGGATCGATGCCACGATCTTGTTGGCCACGGCGCGCCTCCTGCTGTCCAGCGCCCTGTTATAGCCGCGATTGTCTGCTAGAGGCGAATGCCGATGTTCTTGATCTGCAGATAGTTGCGGATGCCGGGCAGGCCGCGCTCGCGGCCGATGCCGCTGTCCTTGATGCCGCCGGTCGGTGCCTGGACGCCGCCGATGAACCAGCCGTTGATCCAGACCGAGCCGGTCTCGAGCCGGCGCGCCAGGCGAAGTGCGCGGCTGATGTCGCGCGTGTAGATGCCGCCGACCAGACCGTAGCCCAGGCCATTGGCGATGGCGATCGCCTGATCCTCCTGCTCGAAGGTGGTGGCGATCGCGACCGGTCCCGAACACCTCCTCGCGCGCCAGAGGCAGTGCTGGATCGACCCGATCGAGCAGGGTCGGCTCCAGGAAATAGCCGCGCTCGAGATGTGCCGGCCGCTTTCCGCCGCACGCGCAGTCGGGCGCCATCGCGCAGACCTTGGTCGAGGTAGCCTTTGCACCTTGTCGTACTGCTCGGCCGAGACCAGCGGCCCGAGATCGGGATCTTCCTTGCCGGGACCGACGCGCAAGGCGGTGGCGCGTTGCTCGAAGCGCTCGAGAAACGCCTCGGCGATCTCGGCATGGAGCAGAATGCGCGAGCTGGACGAGCAGACCTGGCCGCAATTGCCGAACGCACCATCGAGGGCATCGGTCACCGCGCGCTCGAGGTCGGCGTCCGGGAACACGATCATCGGGTTCTTGCCGCCGAGCTCCAGCACCACCGGCCTGGTGCCCTGCGCGGCGGCCGCCATGATCTTGCGACCGGTCTCGACGGAGCCCGTGAAGCTGATGCCGCGCACCAGCGGGTGGCGGACCAGCGCCTCGCCCGCCTCCTCGCCGAAGCCGGTCACCACGTTCAGCACGCCCGGCGGCAGGCCGACCTCGGCTGCGATCCCGGCGAGCTTCAGGGCCGAGAGCGGCGTCTGCTCGGCCGGCTTGAGGACCACCGTGCAGCCGGCGGCCAGCGCCGGCGCCACCGAGCGCATCGCCATGCCGAGCGGAAAGTTCCAGGGCACGATGTGGACGGTGACGCCCTGCGGCTCGAGCAGCGTGAAATCCACGAACTCGGGGCCGAGCGGGATCGTGGCGCCTTCCATCTTGTCGGCGGCGCCGGCGTTGTAGATCAGGGTCTCGCACGACGCCGTCGATGTCGCCGCGGGCATCGCGCAGCGGCTTGCCGACGTCGGTGGTCTCGAGCAGCGCAAGCTCCTCGCGCGGCCGCCGCGATGGCATCGGCCAGGCGAAACAGCAGGCGGCCACGCTCGGCCGGCGCCATCTCCCGCCACGGGCCCGCCATGGCGCGATGCGCCGCCTGCACCGCGCGATCGACGTCGGCGGCATCGGCGCGCGCCACCTCCTGGATCGGCTGCTCGGTGGCCGGATCGATCGTGGCGAACGTCTTGCCGGCCGTCGGGTGCGACCCATTGCGCCGTCGATGAACAGCTTGGCCTGCATGATCAGCTCTTGATGCTGCCGCTGGAGATGCCCTGGATGAAGTACTTTTGCAGGAACAGGAACAGGGCCAGGCTCGGGATGCTGAGGATGGTCACCGCCGCCATGCCGATGCCGAAGGTCTCGAACTGGGTCTTGGAGCCGACCACCGGCGCGAACACGGCGATGCCGACCGGCAGGGTCTTCATGCTCTCCTGGAAGGTCACCAGCAGCGGCCACAGAAAATTGTTCCAGTTCAGGGTGAAGATGATCACGGTCGCGGCGATGGTCGGCGCGCGGGCGAGCGGGAAGGCGATCTTCCAGAAGATCGTGAAGCGGCCGGCGCCGTCGATCCGCGCCGCGTCCTCGAGCTCGCTGCGGGAAGCTCAGGAAGAACTGGCGGAAGATGTAGACGCTGAACACATTGGCGATCATCGGCAGGATCAGGGCCTGATAGGTGTTCGCCCAGCCGACCTGGATGAAGCCGATCAGCATCGGCACCACGGTGATCTCGGTCGGCACCATGATCGAGGCGAGGAAGATCGCGAAGATCAGGTCGCGCCCGGGAAAGCGCAGGCGCGCCAGGGCATAGCCCGCCATCGCGCCGAACAGGACGCACAAGCCCGGTCGCGAAGGCCGCCTGGATCACGCTGTTGAGCGCCCAGCGCACGACCGGATAGCTCGAACACCTTGACGTAGTTGTCGAGGATGATGGTGCGCGGGAACCACTCGATGTCCTTGGTCAGGATCTCGTCGACCGGCTTGAACGAGGTGCTGACCATCCAGACGAACGGCGCCGCCCAAAGGCACATCACGAGCATGCCGATCAGCCAGATCGGCACGTCCGCGAGCCGCAGGCGCGTGCCGGCGATCCGCCGGTTCAGGATCACTGATGGCGTCGGCTCAGCCATAGGCGCGCTCCCGGATGAGCCAGCGCTGGATCACCGTCACCACCAGGATCATCAGGAACAAAAGGATCGAGATCGCGGACGCATAGCCCATCGAGTTGCGCACGATCGCGGTCGTGTAGATGTAGTGGATCACCGAGGACGACGAGCCGGCCGGGCCGCCATTGGTCATCACGTAGACCTGGCTGAAGATGCGCATGGTCGAGATCAGCTGCAGCGTGATCACCATGCTGAGCACGGGCCGCAGATGCGGCAGGGTGACGTGCCAGAACTTTTGCCGGCGCCCGGCGCCGTCGACCTCGGCCGATTCGTAAAGCTCGGGCGGAACGTCCTGGAGCGCGGCCAGGAACAGCACGAAGGCGAGGCCCAGGTCCCACCAGATCGAGGCGATCGAGACCCCGATCAGCGACCATTGGGTGCTGGTGAGCCAGGGGATCGCGCTGATGCCGATCAGGCGCCAGATACTGGTTCACGATGCCGAACTGGGTATCGAGGATCCAGACCCAGATCAGGCCGATCACGGTTGCCGAGACCACGTTGGGCGCGAAGAACAGGGTCCGGGCGAGGGCGGACAGCGGCCAGCCCTGGTTGACGAAGATCGCGAAGGTGAGCGCCAGGATCACCACGCCCGGCACGATGATCAGCCCGTACAGCAGGGTGTTGCGAAAGGCGACGCAGACCCATTCGTCCTGGAAGGCCTCGCGGAAGTTGTCGAGGCCGACCCATTCGGGCGTGCCGATGATGCCCCACTCGGTGAAGCCGACGACCACGCCGAACAGGATCGGGCAGATGTTGAAGAGCAGGAACGGCAGGCCGAAGAACGCGACGAACAGATAGCCCGACCAGTCGATGCCGGCCCCCCAGAGCCTGGTCTCGGGCAACGCGCTGTCGTGACCGGCGACGGCCGCGGCGTCTGGCCATCGATCAGGGCCGCGGCGCGGCGGATCATGGCGGCGGACCGCGCGCCCATGGGCAGAGGCGCGGCCTCGGCTCAACCCTTGTCGAGGTCCTTTTGCCACTGCTCCTGCGATCTTCTCCATCGCCTCGTCGATCGAGGTCTGGCCGACCCATACGCCTTCCAGCGTCTTGGCGAGGAAGTTGCCGCCCGAATAGATCGTGAAGTCGGGCGCGTTCTGCACCGGGATCTCGCCGACGGTGGCGAACTCCATGCCCTCGACGAAGGCGCCGCGCACCGGCCAGGGGTGGCCGGCGGTCTTGTAGTCGGGCCGCGCCAGGATCGACTTGCGCGGCGACGCCCCGCGGCCGACCGTGGTCCACAGGAAGCTGTTGTCGGACAGCCATTTGACCGCCTCGAGGGTCGCCGCGTAGCGGCCGGGATCGGACTGCGTGTAGAGCTCGAGGCCACCCATCTCGAAGTAGGTGATGCGCTTGTCGCCGATCTGCGGGAACAGCGTGGTGGCGAAGTTCAGGCCCTGATCGACATAGCCGTTCAGGGTCCAGGGACCGGTCCAGAAGATCGAGCCCTCGCCGGTGCCGAACGCCTTGTAGCGATCGGTCACGTCGCGGGTCGAGACCTTGTATTGGTCGAACAGAGCGAGCACCCACTCCATCGCCTTCTTGCCGGCCTCGGGATTGACGGCTGCGGTCTTGAGATCGTCGCTCGCCCGCTGGAAGCCCATCTGCGCCGCGACGATGCCCCAGGTCACGGTCGGCTGCACGCCCGAGCCGGTCATCATGATGCCCGAGCGGGTCACCTTGTCGCCGTCGCGCTTGGTCATCGCCTCGGCCCACTCGAGCAACTCCTTGTCGGTCTGCGGGCCGCCGGCGGGCGCGTCCGGGATCGCGAGGCCAGCCTCGGCGACGTGGTCCAGGTTGATCTCGGGCTGCAGGCTCATCAGGTCCATCGGCACCATGTAGAGCTGATTGTCGAACTGCGGATAGCGCGACGCCTTGAGCGAGCTCTCCGTGAAGTCGGCGAGGTCGAGCCCGACCTGGCCGGCGAGATCGTCCAGCGGAACGGTCACCTCTTCCTTGGCGAACTTGGCGCGCAGACCCGCGGTGCCCCAACCGAAGTCGGGCGCCTGGCCGGTCACGGCCGAGGCCAGCACCTTGGTCGGGTACTGCTCGTCCGGGATGACCTCCATCCGGATCTGCACGCCCTTGTCCTTGTGCGCCTCGTTGAAGTTGTCGATCATCTTGGCCCAGACCTCGCCGTCGGACGCGGTCAGCCAGCTCCAGTGGACGATCTCGATCGGCGTGCTCTGCGCAAACGCCTTGCCAGGTGCGAAAGCCGAGCCGGCCGCGGCCAGCGCTCCGGTGGCGGCAGCGGTGCCGACGAACTGCCGGCGCGTCTAGGGGGATGGTGCAGTCACGGCGTGTCTCCCTCTCCGATCCTAGCCAGTTCAGGTGCCCGGCCTTCGGAACGCCTTGGCGGCACCCGGGAGTGTTTCGAAAACTATCCCATCAAACGACACTGCCAACCTGACATTTGCCGACACGCGTTTGACGGCAAGCGCCATTCGGAGGGGTCTTGCCGTCTCGGGTCAATTCGATGTCGGGCAAGGTCAAGCCCATTTCGCTTGCATCGCGCTACCAAGCTTCTGTCGTCTTGGGCCGCGATCCGGCAGGTGCCAGTCAACGCAAAATTCTCGGGCGACGATCTACGAGCCATCTCTTTAGCAGCGAAATAACCGCGCAAAGGGTGCACCGATCCATGACCAGTCTCAAAGACGTCACCCACCACACGATCCACCAGGATCCGGAGCTGTGCGTCAACCAGATCGCGACGCGGGTCCTGCGCAGCGGTGAGCTGATCGCGGTGTTCAATCAGGAGCGGTTCCCGTTCCACCACGACAGCGGCCGGACCCTGCTGATGCGCTCCGGGGACGGCGGCGTCACCTGGCAGCCCGACCCGCCCAAGGTCGTGCTCGACTGGAGCGAGACCACCGGCAACTGGGATTGCGGCATCTGCGAGCTGGCCGACGGCACGCTCCTGGTCAACCTCACCATCACCGGGTTCTTCAAGCGCGGTCAGGAGGCGACCCAGCAGTCCTGGGCGTCGCGCCCATGGACCGAGCAGTGGGGCGACTGGACCTGGGCGTATAAGACCCAGGGCTGGCTCGGCACCTACGTGGTCAAGTCGACCGACGGCGGCGACAGCTGGAGCGAGCCGATCCCGGTCAATGTCCGGCCGCTTAAGCATGGCGGCTGCAGGCTCGGCTGCTGGCAGCTGCCCTCGGGCGAGATCCTGATGGGCCTTTACGGCCGGATCCGCGGCTATGGCGAGGAGGGCGAGAACGAGTCGACCCGTTCGGCCCTGATGATCTCGCAGACCGGCGATCACTGGGAGTACTACTCGACCCTGGCCTACGATCCGGCCAGCATCATCGACTACTACGAGGAGCCGGCTCTTTTGCGCCTGGCCGACGGTCGCCTGGTCTGCTTCATGCGCACCCACGTCAATCCGTCGGGCGATGCCAAGAACATGGTCATGGTGGTCTCCGAGGACGACGGCTTCTCCTGGACGCCGCCCAAGTGGACCAACATCTGGGGCTATCCGCCCGAGCTGATCCCCTTGCAGGACGCCCGCTACCTGATGATCTACGGCTACCGGCGGCCGCCCTATGGCGTGCGCAGCATCGTGTCCGAGGACGGGCTGAGCTGGGATGTCGCCAACGAGTTCGTGATCCGCGAGGGCGGCGTGCCGAGGTTCAGCGAGGGCGATCGCCCGGGCTCGAGCAGGATGACGCCGGAGTCCGGGCTGGCGCGCGCCGGCCAGGTCAGCTGGTCGAATCCCGGCGTCTACCAGCACATCGGCTATCCGAGCGTCGCCCAGATGCCGGACGGCACGATCGTCGCCTCCTATCACGAATGGAGCGAAGACCCGGCGCCGCTGCAATATGTGCGCTGCACCCGGTTCCGCCTGGCCGATTAGCCTATGGCGAGGCCGGTGCGCGACGCGGCTCACCGCACCATCTATCGCGACGGCTATGCCTATTGGGCCCATCCGCATGCGGTGGCGCTGCCGAACGGCGACTGGCTGGTGGTGTTCAACACCAGCGTGCGGCGGCCCCTGGTGCTGCATCCTCCCGAGGACCCGCTCTATCGCAACATGATCACGCGCTCGCGCGATCAGGGCGCCAGCTGGAGCACGCCGGTGGTGGCGCCGGGCTACGACTGGCGCGGCGTCGAATGCGCCGGCCTCACCGTGTTGGAGGATGGCCGCGTCCTGCTCAACCAATGGCGCTTTCGCTGGTATCCGCTGCCGACCGCACGAACGCTGGCGGGCACGACGAAGCTCGCCTTTCCCGACCGGCTCGTGGCAGGCCTGGTCACATCGCCAGAGCACGCGATCGACCCCGACCGGCAGGCGTTCGTCCAAGCGCAGATGCCCTGGGCGCGCGGCGCCGGCGACGCCTACGTGCATCTTTCGAACGATGGTGGGAGACCTGGGATGCGAGCGTCCGGCTCGATACCGCACCCTTCGAGGGCGGCTACGGCATGCGCGGCGCGATCGCGCTGCCGGGCGGCACCCTGATGCTGCCGTTCTGCGACATCCCGGCCTACGAGCGGGTGTTCGTCATGCATTCCGAGGACCGGGGCGAGAGCTGGGGCAGGCCGGTGGCGGCGGCGATCGAGCCCGGCAGGCTGTTCGAGGAGCCGTGCCCGCTGGCGCTGCCGGGCGGACGCATCCTGATGCTGCTGCGCGAGAACCGGTCCCGGCATCTGCACCAGGTGGTATCGGACGACGGTGGGCGAAGCTGGTCGAAGCCGGTCCAGACCCCGATCGACGGCTATCCGGCCCATCTCCTGCTGCTGGCCGACGGCCGCGTGCTGTGCACCTATGGCCATCGCAAGCCAGCTTATGGCATCCGTGCGGTGCTCTCCGAAGACCAGGGCGCCAGCTGGGACGTTGCAAACACCATGGAGATCCGCAGCCTGCCGAACCGCGACCTCGGCTATCCCTGCACCCTGGCCGCGAAGGATGGCCGGCTCTGCTGCATCTACTACGGCCAGGACGCAGACGGCGTCACCGGCATCGAATGCACCACGTTCGCGCTGTAGGGATTGAAGCTCAGGTGAACGTCTTGCCGTAGTCGTCGCGCAGCAGGTTCTTTTGCACCTTGCCCATGCTGTTGCGCGGCAGGGCGTCGACGAAGAACACCGTCTTCGGGACCTTGAAACCGGCGAGCTCGGCGCGCGCGGCTTGGACGATGTCGCTCTCCGTGATCGCGGCATCCGGCTGGCGGACCACCACCGCTGCCACCGCCTCGCCGAAATCGGGATGGGGCAGGCCGACCACGGCGCTCTCGATCACGCCCGGCAGGCGGTCGATCAGGCTCTCGACCTCCTTGGGATAGACGTTTAGGCCGCCCGAGATCACCAGATCCTTGGCCCTGCCGACGATCGAGACGTAGCCGTCCTCGCTGATTACGCCGACGTCGCCCGTGATGAAGAAGCCGTCCTCGCGAAACTCCTCGGCGGTCTTGTCCGGCATCCGCCAATAGCCCTTGAACACGTTGGGGCCACGAACTTCGAGGATGCCGACCTCGTCGCGGCCGAGCGGTCGGCCGTCCTCGCCCGCCACGCGTACCTCGACGCCCGGCAGCGGCAGCCCGACCGTGCCCGGGCGCCGATCGCCGTGCAGCGGATTGGAGGTGTTCATGCCGGTCTCGGTCATGCCGTAGCGCTCGAGGATGCGATGGCCGGTGCGGGCCTCGAATGCCTCGGAGGTCTCCTCCAACAGCGGCGCCGAACCCGAGATGAACAGGCGCATCGAGCGGGCGGCCTCGGCGGTGAAGTCGTCGCGCGCGAGCAGGCGCGTGTAGTAGGTCGGCACGCCCATCATCACCGTGGCCTGCGAGAGCGCCGGAATCACCGCGTCCGGATCGAAGCGCGGTAGAAAGATCATGCGCGCGCCCGCGAGCAGCACCGTGTTGATCGCCACGAACAGGCCGTGGGTGTGGTAGATCGGCAGGACGTGCAGGAGCGCGTCGTCGCCCGTGAACCCCCAGCTCTCGCGCAGCGCAAGCGCGTTTGATGCCAGGTTGCGATGGGTCAGCATGGCACCCTTGGAGCGGCCGGTGGTGCCCGAGGTGTAGAGCAGGGCCGCGAGGTGGTCGGGCGCGCAGGCGACCGGTGCCAGATCCCGTCTCGTCGGTGGCGGCATCGGTCAGGCTGCCGAGGCCTGAGGCATCGAGTGTCACGATGGCAGCCGCACGCGCGCCGGCAAGGGCCGCTCACATCGCTTTCCTTGGCGGGATCGCACACGATCACGCGCGGCTCGGCATCGCCAAAGAAGTAGTCGAGCTCACGCAGCGTGTAGCCGGTATTGAGCGGCAGATAGACGGCGCCGATCCGGACACACGCCAGGTAGAGGAAGATCGCCTGCGGGCTCTTCTCGACCTGGACGGCGACGCGATCACCCTTTTGCACGCCGAGCGCCTGAAGACGGTGGCCGAGCACCGTTGAGAGGCGATCGAGATCGCCGTAGCTGTAACGCCGCGACCCGGTCTCGAGAAACGCGCTCGCCGGATCGGGCATGGCCGCGCGAATCTGCGCGAAAAGACTGTCGCTCATGCGTCCTCCAAGACGGCCGGCATGTCGGCCGGCAGCGAGCGGACCATCCCGTCCACCCGGCGCGAGCTGACCACGCGACCCTTGTTGACGAAGTCCTCATGGTTGCGCTCGACCTGATCCAGCCGATACAGGTAGTTGACCATGATTCCGGCCGATCCGGCCAGGCCTTGCGGGGAGAGATCGGCCGCCCAGTTGATCCGCTCGAGGCGCGCGCCGTTGCGCAGGTGAAAGCGCGCGACCGGATCGAGCAGCTGCCCGTCCGCGCCGGCCGCGCACCAGATAGGCGGCGCACAAGGGCAAGAGGCGCCCCGCCAGCTCCTGATCGTCAGGCAGCGATGCTGGCGCTTTGTCCTCCAGCCTCTGGATCAGCTCGGATCGTAAGGGCTCAAGCGACGGAGCGGTCTCGAGCCAGGCGCGAAAGCCCGGAACCGGCGAGAGCGTCGCGAAGGTCTTCAGATTGGGCAGCTCCGCCTGCAGCTCGGCGGCGACCTGCTTGATCAGAAAGTTGCCGAACGAGATGCCCCGCAGACCCGGCTGGCAGTCGCTGATCGAATAGAACACGGCGGTGTCGGCCTCGGCCGGATCGATGATCTCAGCAGCGCGGTCGAGCAGCGGCTGCACGCGGTCGGAGACGCCGCGGACCAGGGCGACCTCGACAAAGATCAAGGGCTCTTCCGGCAGGGCCGGGTGGAAGAACGCAAAGCAACGGCGATCTTGAGCAAGCCGCCGCCTGAGATCGTCCCAGCCGTCGATCGCGTGCACGGCCTCATAGTGGATCAGCTTTTCCAGCACGACCGCTGGCGTATGCCAGTCGATCCGCTCGAGCAGCAGGAAGCCGCGGTTGAACCAGGAGCGGAACAGATGGAGCAGATCCGCGTCGATCGCGCGCCATGTGGGATGCTCGGCGATCTGCTCCAGCAGCATGCCACGCATGGCGACCAAGGCCGCCGTGCCGCCCGGCGCCATGTTGAGGCGCCGGAACAGCTCCTGGCGGGGCGCCTCGACGACCCGCGCCAGGGCGATCAGACTGTTGGTGCTCGGCTCCTCCTGATAGGCGTGTGCGGCACTCGCGATCGCCTCGGGCTCGGGGCCAAACTCGTCGACCAGATGCTGGAAGAACGCGATTCGGCCGGCCGGCTCGAGGTCGTTGTAAGCAAGCAAGACCTCGCGTGCGAGCGCCGCGCCGGATGCTTCGCCACGCTGCGACAGCAAGGCATGACAGAGGTCGGTGACGGCGCGCCCCGGCTGTCGCGCGAGGCCACGCAGCTGCCGGTCGATCAGCACCCGGCCGCCATCGGCAATCGAGCCGAAGAGCTGGTGAAAGAAGGAGTTGGTCGGCATGGCAGTCCGTTCAGGTCGACTGGCAGGCATGGTCGCACGTTCCTGACGACTCGACGGTAGCGCTCTCGATCGCTGCTGGCCATACGTCCTGGACAAGTCGAAGGCCGGCACGCAATCGACAAAGTGATGACTGAAACACGAATTTCGATGATTTCTTGACACCTCTAGCGCGAAGTCCGCATATGGTGACGAAGATCGGGAGCGAGCGCGGACATGCGAATCTTAGGCTACGATCGAGGCGGGCAGCCCTGCCTCGGGGTCCTCGAGGAGGACATGGTGGTCGAGCTGACGCTTGTCGCGCCCGAGCTGCCAAGTGACCTCGCTTGTCTGCTGCGACTCGATGATGGCCTGGAAGCGGTGCGGCGGGCCGTCGGAAGCGCCCGCGCGATGCATCGCCGGCCGCTCGAGGAACTGCGCTATCGCCTGCCCATCGAGCGACCCGGAAAGATCCTCTGCCTTGGCCCCAATTACGAGGCCAGCGCCGCTCAATGGCAATACGACGTGTCCGAGTATCCGGACATGGTCATGCGCGCAACGACCTCACTGACACCGCATGAAGGTCCCATCATGCGGCCACGGGTGTCGGAGCAGCTTGACTTTGGAGCGGAGCTCGCGGTGATCATTGGCCGGCGGGCTCGCTATCTGCAGGTCGCAGACGCCCTCGGCTGCGTCGCCGGCTATGCCTGCTTCAACGACGGCACCGTAAGTGACTACGAAACGCACACGCAGCAGTGGACCATGGGCAAGAGCTTCGATGCCACCGGCGCCTTTGGTCCGTGGATGGTGACCGCCGACGAGCTGCCGCCCGGCGCGGCCGGTCTGCGCATCGAAACCCACCTGTGCGGCGAACCCCTGCAAGCCGCGTCCACCAGCGACATGATCTTTCCGGTCGCGCGGGCGATTGCGCTGCTGAGCGAGTGCATGACCCTGGAGCCGGGTGATCTGATCGCGATGGGCACGCCTGGAGGCGTCGGCGCTACGCGCCAGCCGCGGATCTGGATGCGGCCAGGCGATATCGTCGAGGTTGCCATTGAGGGCATTGGCGTGCTGCGCAACCCCGTCCTATGCGAGCGGGAGGCCACCGAAGGTCTCGAGCGCGCCGCCGCATAGGCGCGCCCGGTCACGGGCCACAATCCAACCCGAACACGGGACCCGCGACGAACGCTGTTTCAGCCGACGCGTCGGGCAGGCTGCTCGATCGCCAGGCATTCGGGGTGCGAGAGGATGATCTCGGTCGTGCGTCGATAGTGCTCGTGGAGCAGGCGAACCGCGTTTTCGACATCCCGATCAATCGTCGCGTTCATGATCGCTTCGTGCTCATCACGCTCATTGCGCTTGGGAAAGATGGTGGCGGCGGCGACATGACGATAGCGGTAAGCCTGGTCGCGCAGTTGTGTACAAAACTGTAGAAGCCAACGCGAGCCGCAGGCGGCGATCAGGCTGTTATGGAAGGCGCCGTGGCGACGTTCCCACTCCGGATTGGCCTGATAGGCCACGTCGCCAAGCGAGCGTCGAACCCGGAACAGCCGGTGAAAAGCGAGAACGATCGCCTCCTCCCAGGCCTCGCCGCCGGATGCGATCGATTCGCTCAACGCAATACCCTCGAGCCAGCAGCGGGTCTTGGTCAGCTCCTCCAGATCGGTCGCACTGACCGGCGCGACATAGAACCCGCGCTGCTCCTTGCGCTCCACCAAGCCGTTGGCCGAAAGTCGGCTCAGCGCTTCGCGCACCGGGCTGCTGCCGGCCTGGTAGCGATCGCAGACATATTCGACGCGCAGCTTCTGTCCCGGCGCCAGGCCTGCGGTCAGGATGTCGGCGCGCAGGCGATCATATACCGAGGTGGCCAGGGTCTCCCGCGCCACCAGCGGTGATCCATCCCGATCGATGACATCGTCCATAGCAAATTCAACATCGCACATTGCCTCATATTCCACAACCAAACCCGGTGGTGAGAAAAATCCAGATTCATTTGACATTGCGCGTTTTCGCGGCAGATCCTCCGCGATCGGCCTTGAGGGAGCGGCAATAATGCGGTCCGTCAACAAGGACAACATCACCGACGCCTTCAAGCGGACTGTGCCGATACCAACGACCCGCGGCTCAAACGCGTGCTCTGATGTCTGGTCAACCGTCTGCACGCCCTCGCGCGGGAGGTCGGGCTGAGCCACGGCCCGGCGCAGCCGGACGTGAGTGTGCGCTTCAAGATGCGCACCAGTGCGGACGGCGACTTTGCCTTCACAACCGTGCGACCGGCCCCGTACTCGGTTCCCGACGACGGCCCGGTCGGTATGCTGCTGCGCGCGACCGGACGGCATGCTTGGCGTCCGGATGTCTACGACAACGTCAACCACGCTTTCCACAACGACACCTCCGACGCCCGCTACGACCAGACCGCAGCCGAGCTCGCCTGGGCGCGCACGATCGCGTTCTTCAAAGAGCACCTGGGCGCCTAGCCATCGTGGGCGAAATCATGCCAGCCTTTGAAGACGTCGAGATTCTGGCCTAGAGTCGCAAAACATCGAAAACCGCTTCGGGCGTCTGCGGGAGGCGGGCGCCGAGAAGGGAGGCGAACAATGCAAGAGACAAGCTCTCGCCCACGCTGGTCGGGACCCACGCTGGCAGCCGCGCTCACCGTTGCCCTCGGCCTTGGGGGCGCCGCTCCGGCGAGCGCCGAGCCGGTGCAGGTCGCCTTGGGCGACATCGCTACCGTCGAGACCCTGGGCCTCCTGGTCGCGCTGGAGAATGCCAAGCAGCGCGGCCTCGAGATCGAGATGACCGAGTTTCCCGACGAGGAGATCGGCATCCAGGCGCTGATCAGCGGCCAGGCCGACATCGGCATCGGCACGCCGTATTCGGTCATCCAGAAGGTCAAGGCGCCGCTGCGCAATTTTTATCAGCTGAGCAAGCTCGTATTCTTCCCGGTGGTCGACAAGAAATACGAGACCTGGCAGGACCTGGACGGCGAGCCGTTCACCTTCCACGCGCGCGGCACCGGCACCGAGGCGATCGGCAACATCATCGCCAAGCGCGAGGGCATCGAGTTCGGCGAGCGCAGCTACGTGCCGGGCTCGGAGGTGCGCGCCGTCGGCCTGCTGAACGGCAACATCAACGCGACCATCATCGACATCACCAACAAGAACCTGGTGATGAAGCAGGCGCCCGACCGGTTCCGGATCCTGCCCGGGCTCGACAGCAGCGCCAGCGACGAGGTCCTGTTCGCCAATCAGAACTGGCTCGAAGCCAATCCCGAGACCGCGCAGATCCTGGTCGAGGAGCTGCTGAAAGTCTGGCGCAAGATCAACGAGGATCCTTCGTTCATCGTGGCCGAACGCGAACGGCTGAAGCTGTTGCCCGATCTGCCGAAGGAGCTCGAGGCCGAGATCCTGCCGTACTACACGCAGGCGCGCGACGAGGGGCTGTTCCCGATCGATGGCGGTGGCGCCGAAGCGGCCAAGGCCGACTTCGAGTTCTACACCGAGGCGGGGCAGCTCGAGGGTCCGGCCGACTCGCTCAAGGTCGAGGACTTCTGGTATCTCGAGCCGCTCGGGAAGGCGCGCGCCGCCATCGGCGGCTGAGCAGGCAATCCGAACAGGGAGCCGGGATGGCGGACGAGGGAATCGCGCTTGGTACGGCTGTTGCCGATGCCGCCGCCGACGCTCGACGTGACACCGGCTCCCGCATCGGCTGGCTGAAGCACCCGCTTGTGCTGCGGCTGATCTCGGTCGCCGTGGTGCTCGGCGCCTGGGAATATGCCGGGCGGGTGCCGATCAGCCTCGCCTTTCCGACCTGCCTCGAGACGATCACAGCACTCGCGCGCATGATCATCGATGGCAGCTTGCTCAAGGCCTACATCTCCACGCTGCAGCCCCTGGTGATCGGGATCGTGATCTCGGCTGCGCTCGGCGTCGCGCTGGGCGTCGCCATGGGTCTCTATCGCGGCGTGGAGTGGCTCGGCGCGCCGGTGTTCATCGTGATGCAGGCGGCACCGGTCGCCGCGCTGATCCCGGTGATCACCTACATCTACGGCATCGGGCTTGCCGCCAAGGTGCTCGCGGTGTGCATCCTGGCGATGCCGGTGATCGTGCTCAACGCGTTCACCGCGGTGCGCAATGCCAGCCCGTCACTGATCCAGATGTGCCGCTCGTTCCAGGGCACGCGCATGCAGGAGATCTGGAAAGTGATCATCCCGGACGCCAGCCCGATCATCTTCGCCGGCCTGCGTCTGGGCGTCGCCGCGGGCTTCATCGGCGTGGTGCTGGCCGAGCTGCTGATCACCCCGACCGGCATTGGCGATCTGATCACCTATCACCGCTCGATCGCGGACTATCCCGAGATGTACGCCGCGATCCTCTCGATCATCCTGTTCGCGGTGATCACGGTCGGCGCGCTGGAGCGGCTCGAGGTCAGTTTGTTTCGGCCCGAGAAGCGGGCTCGATGATGGCGAGCCAGGCGCCGCTGCGCACCCTTTCGAGCGAGCCTGGGCCTGCTGTCGAGGTCAGCGGCATCTCGAAGATCTATCCGGGCGAGGTCGAGGCGCTCAAAGACGTCGATCTGAGCTTTCCGCGTGGCCAGCTGACCACGCTCTTGGGACCCAGCGGCTGCGGCAAGACCACGCTTTTGAAGATCATCGCCGGGCTCCTGGAGCCGACCACCGGCACGGTCACGGTCAACGGCAGAAAGGTTCGAGGACCCGGCGAGGAGCGGGCATTCGTGTTCCAGGACTTCGCGCTGCTGCCTTGGGCGAATGTGCTGCGCAATGTCGCCTTTGGCCTCGAGTTGCGCGGCGTCGGCCGCAGCGAGCGCGAGGAGGTCGCGAGAAAGCACATCCTCGAGGTCGGTCTCGGCGGCTTCGAGGACCGCTATCCGCACGAGCTGTCCGGCGGTATGCGCCAGCGGGTCGGGCTGGCGCGCGCGCTCGCGGTCGACGCCGAGGTGCTGCTCATGGACGAACCGTTCTCGGCGGTCGACGAGCAGACCCGGCGCAAGTTCCAGGAAGACCTGCTTCACCTGCGCGCGATCGAGAACCGGACCTTCATCTTCGTCACCCACAGCATCGAGGAAGCGGTTTACCTGTCGGATCAGGTCGTGCTGCTGTCGCGCAGGCCCGGTGAGGTGTCACGGATCATTCGCACCAATCTCGCGGCCACCGGCACGCCCGACGAGATTCGGCGCGACAGGGTCTACCTCGATACCGTCGACGAGATCTGGCAGATGCTGAAGCAGTATGTGCAATGAGGGCGGGGCACGGCCATGAAGGTGGGACGATGAGGGCGGCGCGATGACGGTCTTCGGCTATCGTCTGCCCATGTTCAGCTCGCTGATCGTGTGGGCGATCGTGTGGGAGATCGTCGGTCGCGCGCAGCTCATGCAGCTGATTCCGCCCCTGTCCGAAACCGTGGTCGCCATGGTGACCCTGGCCGGGCAGGGCACGTTCCTGGCGGCCGCATGGATCACGCTCAAGGCCTTCCTGATCGGCATCGTGATCTCGATCCTCGGCGGGGTCGCGCTCGGCATCCTGATGGGCCGCTCGCAGGTCGCCGATCAGCTGCTCGGCCAATGGGTCAACCTGTTCCTGAGCGCGCCGCTCACCGCGCTCGTGCCGGTGATCATGATCGTCTTCGGCCTGGGCCAGACCACCATCGTGCTCACCGTCGTGCTGTTCGCGATCTGGATCATCGTGCTCGATACCCGCGCCGGGATCCGCCACATCAGCCCCTCGCTGGTCGAGATGGCCAAGTCGTTCGGTGCCAGCCGCTGGCAGCTGTACGGCAAGATCCTGATCTGGGCGGCCTTGCCCGAGATCCTGACCGGCATCCGCCTCGGCCTGATCCGCGCCGTCAAGGGCGTGGTGATCGGCCAGCTGCTGGTCTCGATCATCGGCATGGGCAGGCTTTTGGAGCTGTACTCCCGCAATTTCCTGATGGACGATTTCTGGGCGCTGATCCTGTTCCTGTTCGTTTTTGCCTTCGCGCTGTCGGAGGCGATCGGCTACCTGGAACGGCGCGTGGCGTACTACGCTGGGACGCGCGGCTAGACACCCGTTAGGAGACCGAGCTTGGGTTACGTCGTTGCGCCACCTGAGGTGGTATCGCTGCCGATCCGGGACAGCGAAGATCGCTTTCCGGTCCGCCGGATCTATTGCGTGGGGCGCAACTATGCGGCGCACGCGGTCGAGATGGGCCACGATCCGGATCGCGAGCCGCCCTTCTTCTTCCAGAAGAACCGGGACAATCTGGTGCTGGATGGGCGCTTCCCCTATCCGTCGCGCACCCGCGACGTGCATCACGAGATCGAGCTGGTGGCGGCGCTCGAGGAAGGTGGCAGCGACATTGCCGTCGAGCACGCGCTCGGCCACGTGTTCGGCTATGCGGTCGGCATCGACATGACCCGACGTGATCTGCAGGGTGAGGCCAAGACCATGGGCCGCCCGTGGGAGGTCGGCAAAGCGTTCGAGCATTCCGCCCTGTGCAGCGAGCTGGTGCCGGCGCGCGCGATCGGCCACCTGGATCACGGCGCCATCTGGCTCGAGGTCAACGGCGAGCGGCGCCAGGAGGGCGATCTCGCTCAGCTGATCTGGAAGGTGCCGGAGGTGATCGCCGAGCTGTCCAAGCTGTTCACCCTGGCGCCCGGCGATCTGATCATGACCGGCACACCGGCCGGTGTCGGCCCGGTGGTCACAGGCGACGTCATGAAGGGCGCCGTCGCCGGGGTCGGCGAGATCACCGCCGAGGTCGTCTAGCGCGGTCGCCAGACATCATGACCTTCGATCCCGCATCGCCCAGCCTGACCCTCGGCGTGGTCGGTGCCGGCACCATGGGCCGCGGCATCGCCCAGATCGCCGCGGCGGCCGGGATCACGGTGCGACTGCTCGATGCGCGCGAGGGCGCTGCCGAGGAAGCGCTCGGCTTTGTCGCCAGGATGCTCGCTCGCCAGGCCGAGAAAGGCCAGCTTGCCGCGGCCGACGCGCACGCCGCGGCCGAGCGCATCGAGGTCCTGGAGGCTGCCGCCGAACTGGCACCCTGCGATCTCGTGGTCGAGGCAATCGTCGAGGATCTCGAGACCAAACGGCGCTTGTTCGCCGACCTCGAACAGATCGTGGCTGCGGAGGCGGTGATCGCCACCAACACCTCATCGCTGTCGGTCACGGCGATCGCGGCGGCCTGCAAACGCCCGGAACGTGTCGCCGGCTATCACTTCTTCAATCCGGTGCCGCTGATGAAGGTCGTGGAGGTGATCCCCGGCCAGCACACGGCCGAGCCGGTGGTCGCAGCGCTACGGGCGCTTGCCCTGCGCATGGGCCATCGGCCGGTGCGCGCGACCGATTCGCCGGGCTTCCTGGTAAACCACGCGGGCCGCGGCTACGGCACCGAGGCGCTGCGCATCCTGGCCGAGGGCGTGGCGCCGCCGGTCACGATCGATCGCATCTTGCGCGAGGCGGCCGGGTTCCGCATGGGGCCGTTCGAGCTGTACGACCTGGTCGGGATCGACGTCTCTCATGCGGTGATGGAATCGATCTATCGTCAGTTCTACGACGAGCCCCGCTTCCGGCCGCAGCCCTTGACCCGGCGCTATGTCGACGCCGGTCTGCTCGGCCGCAAGAGCGGCGCTGGCTTTTACCGCTATGTCGACGGGCGCGCACAGATCCCCGACGAGCCGCCGGTGCCGAAGGGCCCGCGACGCCCGGTCTGGATCGCCCAGGGCGCCCCTCGGGAAGCGCTGCAGGCACTGATCGCCCAGGGGGGCTTCGAGGTCGACGACGGCACCAGGCCGTCGCCATCCTCGGTCTGCGTCGTCATGCCGCTCGGCGAGGATGCCACCCATGCCGCCCTGGCGCAGCAGCTCGATCCGAGACGCACCGTCGCGATCGACCCGCTGTTCGGCTTCGAGAGCCGCCTGACCTTGATGACCACGCCGGTCACCGAGCGGGCGGCGATCGACTGCATGCACGCGGCGCTTGCGTCGGGCCACCCGATCAGCGTGATCCGCGACAGCGCCGGCTTCGTTGCCCAGCGCGTGGTGGCACACATCGTCAACATTGGCTGCGACATCGCCCAGCAACAGATCGCTTCGCCCGCCGACATCGACGCCGCGGTGCGGCTCGGACTCGGCTATCCGCGCGGCCCCCTGGAGCTCGGCGACTGGCTTGGACCGGAAAGGATCCTGACCATCCTTCGTGCGCTGCAGGAAACCTACGGTGATCCGCGCTACCGGCCGAGCCCATGGCTGGTGAGGCGGGCGCGGCTCGGCGTGTCGTTGGCGACCGACGAGGGGTAGGCTGCGTTCGCACGCTCGGTGCAAGGTTCGATCGTGGCGTTTGCTCCATGGCTTGGTTGATGGATTAGCCGGCGAGGCTGTTCGCCGGCTGCGCGCCCATGGCGCCATTGCACGACGCTGTCCAACCGGCGAATCCGGCGCCATGCGCTCTCGACCTGTCCGGCATGATCGGGCGACGGGTCGCGAAGATAGGCGCGCACGGCCTGCTTGACCGCCTGGAACGCTTCACGACGCTGGGTCTCCATGGGCACCTCCAACTGAGCTGGCTCGCGGACGGTAGTCGATCAGATTGACACCTCGTGATGCGTCCGGCGCTGAGCGTGCAATCCGGCAAGACCCGGAACCCGACGCCCTCGGCGGACAAAGCCGGCTGCCGTTGACGGCTGCTGCTGGTGGCCTTAAGCCTGCCGCAAGAAAAAGGGCGGGAGGCCCGTGCGCCTGCCGCGAAAGCCAAGGCGGGAGACGAAGATGCGCGGCGCGGTGTTTGCAGGTCATCGTAAGATCGAGATTCGCGAGTTCCCCGATCCGACCCCTGGTCCCGGCGAGGTGGTGCTCGCAATCAAGGCGTCGGGCCTGTGCGGCAGCGACCTCAAGTTCTATCGCCCGGCGCCAGGCGAGGCGCAGCGCGCGCTGGGGCTCGGCGAGGTCACCGAGCCCCTGATCGGCGGCCACGAGCCCTGTGGCGTGGTCGCGGCGGTTGGCCCCGGCGTGTCGGAGAACGAGGCCAGGCCCGGCATGCGCGTCATGTGCCATCACTATGCCGGCTGCGGCGCCTGCAAGCATTGCCGGGTCGGCTGGTCGCAGCTCTGCCCGAACGGCTTCGTGGTCTATGGCGTGACCACCCATGGCGCCCATGCCGATTACCTGAAGGTGCCGGCGCGCACCCTGGTCCCCCTGCCGGACGAGCTGTCGTTCGCGACCGGGGCGGCGATCTCCTGCGGCAGCGGCACCGCCTACAATGCGCTGCGGCGGATCAACACGTCGGGCCGCGACACCCTCGCCGTGTTCGGCCAGGGCCCGGTCGGCCTTGCCGCGACGCAGCTCGGCACCGCGATGGGCGCGCGCGTGTTCGCGATCGACATGACCAAGGAGCGCCTGAACTTCGCCAAGGAGCTTGGCGCCGAGGCGATCATCGATCCGAGTGCCGACGATCCGGTGACAGCACTCAAGGATCTGACCCATGGCGAGGGCGTGAGCCTGGCCGTGGACTGCTCGGGCGCCGAGGAGGCGCGCTCGGCCGCGATCAGGGCGACCCGCACCTGGGGCACGGTCTGCTTCGTCGGCGAAGGCGGCACGGTCACGATCGACGTCAGCCCGCAGATGCTGCGCAAGCAGCTCACGGTGGTCGGCTCCTGGACCTTCTCGAGCGTGATCCAGGAGGAATGCGCGCGCTTCGTCGCCGATCGCAAGATCGAGGTCGACCGGCTGTTCACGCACAGCTTCACCCTCGACGAGGCGGACGCCGCCTACAAGCTGTTCGACACCCAGACCACGGGCAAGAGCGTCCTGATGGTCTGAACACCTGATGGATCCGTTCGACACCCGCCGGCTCGGCGGCACAGGGCTTGCCGTCACGCGGCTGGGCTTTGGCGGCGGCACGCTGGGCGATCCGGTCGAGGTGATCGCTGAGGCGCAGGCCGATCTCACCGTCGAGACTGCCTACGCCGCGGGCATCGGCTATTTCGACACCTCGCCCTGGTACGGCAACGGCAAGAGCGAGCACCGGGTCGGCCGGGTGCTGCGCACCAAGCCGCGCGACAGCTTCGTGCTCAGCACCAAGGTTGGTCGCATCTACCGACGGCCGGCCGATCCCGCGACCTTCTCGCAGGCGCGCTGGGCCGGCGGCCTGCCGTTCGACCTGCGCTTCGACTACAGTCGCGACGGCGTGCTGCGCTCCTACGAGGACAGCCTGATGCGCCTGGGCCTGACCTCGGTCGACGCGCTGCTGATCCACGACCTCGATCTGAAGCACCAGAAGACGGACGAGGGCATCGCCGCGGCGTTCGCGCAGCTCGATGGTGGCGGCGGGTACAAGGCCCTGGATGCCATGCGCTCACGTGGCGAGATCCGCGCGATCGGTGCCGGCATCAATCACGTCGGCATGATCCCGCGCTTCCTCGAGCGGTTCGATCCGGATTTTTTCCTGGTGGCGATGCCCTATACCCTGCTGGATCAGCCGGCGCTGGCCGAGGAGCTGCCCTTGTGCGCCGAGCGCGGCGTCTCGGTGGTGATCGGCGCGGTGTTCGCCTCTGGCATCCTGGCGCGTGGCCCGGGCGAGGGCGCCCTTTATTCCTATCGGCCGGCCGAGCAGGCGGAGACCCTGCGCACGCTGCGGATCCAGGCCGTGTGCGATCGCCATGGCGTGCCGCTGATCGCCGCGGCGTTGCAGTTTCCCTTGGGCCATCCCGTCGTGGCGAGCGTCATCCCGGGGCCCAACAGTCCGGCCCAGGTGCGCTCCAATCTGCAGGCCATGCGCCATCCGATCCCGGCCGACCTCTGGGCCGAGCTGAAGGCCGAGAAGCTGATCGATCCGACCGCACCGACACCCTGAATTCTCGAGGGTTTCTGCGAGCTTTTGGGTTCATTTGGTTCTTTCAGGGCCGCGACTACTCGACGTCGCTGCCGACGCGCACCACGCGATCGAGCGCGATGCTCTTGACCAGGGCGAACACCGGCTGCCCGGGCGCCAGGCGGAGCAGCGTCGCGGCGCGCTTGGTCAGCCGTGCGCTCAGCACGACCCCGACGTCGACATTGACCTCGACGAAGGTGCCCTCCTCGCGCGATAGCTCGATGACCCGGCCCGGCAGGATGTTCTGGATGCTGATGCCGGCGGGCCGCTCAGTCGCCAGTGCCACATCGCGGGCCCTGATGCGCAGCCGCACCCGGGCGCCGAGCCGTTCCGCCAGCCGCGGCACCACCAGGTTGTGGTCGCCGATCGAGACCGTGGTGAGCTGAAAGGTCTGGTCGTGCTCGCGCACGATGCCCTCGACCACGACGCCGGCCTCGAAGCGCCCGGTCATCGGCCGCAGGTCGAGGCGGTTCATGATCTCGGCGATCGGGCCGGCGGCAACGACCCGGCCGTTCGACATCAGCACCATGGTCCGGGCAAGCTGGGCGACCTCGTCGATCGCATGGCTGACATAGATGATCGGCAGCCGCGCCTGGTCGCGCAGGCGCTCCAGATACGGCAGGATCTCGGCCTTGCGCGGTGCGTCGAGCGAGGCCAGCGGCTCGTCCATGAGCAGCGCCGCGGGCGTGCTCAGGAGCGCGCGCCCGATCGCGACGCGCTGCCGCTCGCCGCCCGAGAGCGCGCGCGGCCGGCGTGACAGCAGCGCCTCGATCCCGAGCAGCTCGACCACCTCGGTAAAGCGCCTGGCATCGGCACGCGCGGAGGAGAACCAGCGGCCGTAGACCAGGTTCTGGCGCACCGAGAGATGCGGCAGCAGCCGGCCCTCCTGGAAGACATGGCCGAGCCGGCGCCGGTGAGGGGGCAGGTCGATCCTTCGCTCGGCGTCGAACAGGACCCGGCCGTCGACCACGACCCGGCCGCGCCGCGGCCGCACCAGGCCGCCGATCATGTTGACCACGGTGGTCTTGCCGGCGCCCGAATGGCCGAACAGTGCGGTCACGCCGTCATCGCTCGCAAAGCTGACATCGACCCCGAAGCTGCCGACCTGGCCGGCGACGTCGACCTCGAGCCCGCTCATGCGGCGATCCGTCGGGCGAGGCTGCGGCCGAGCAGCTCAGCGGCAAGCAGCGCTGCGAGCGACACCGCCACGGCGATCAAGGTCAGGCGGATCGCGCCGAGCTCGCCGCCGGGGATCTGGATCAGGGTATAGATCGCGAGCGGCAAGGTCCGGGTCTCGCCAGGGATGTTGGAGACGAAGGTGATCGTGGCCCCGAACTCGCCCATGCCCTTGGCAAAGCCCAGGATCCCGCCGGCGACGATGCCGGGCAGCGCCAGTGGCAGCGTGACCGTGGCGAACACGGCCAGGGGGCTCGCGCCGAGCGTGCCGGCGGCCGCCTCGAGCCGCTGGTCGATCGCCTCGATCGACAGCCGGATCGGTCGCACCATCACCGGAAAGGCCATGACCGTCGCCGCGATCACCGCACCGGTCCAGCGGAACGCCACGACGACCCCGAACCACTGCTCGAGCAGCTCGCCGAGCGGCCCGCGCCGCCCGAGCAGGATCAGGAGGATGTAGCCGGTGACCACCGGCGGCAGGATCAGCGGCAGATGAACCAGGCCATTGAGCAGCTCCTTGCCCGGAAAGCGGCAGCGCGCCAGCAGCCAGGCCACCGCGATCGCGAGCGGCAGGCCGACGATCAGGTTCCAGGCGGCGACCCGGAGGCTCAGCCGCACCGCCTCCAGCTCGGCCGGCGACAGAAAGTCGAACAAGCTCACTGAAGCATCGTGAAGCCGAACCGCCCGAAGATTTCGGCCGCGGTGTCGGACTTGAGCATCGCTAGCAGGGCGGCGGCCTCCGGATTCTTGCTGTCGGCCATGATCGCGACCGGATAGACGATCGGCGGGAAGCTGTCCTGTGGAAAGTCGTCGATCACCTTCACGCTGCGATCGGCGACGGCATCCACGCTGCGATCGGCGACGGCATCGGAGCGGTAGACCACGCCGAGCGGCGTCTCGCCGCGTGAGACCAGCGCCAGCGCGGCGCGCACATTGTCGGCGCGCGCCACCTGCGCGGCCACGCCGTGCCACGCGCCGAGGCTTTCGAGCGCAGCCTTGCCGTAGATGCCGGCCGGCACGTGGTCGGGATCGCCCATCGCCAGCAGGCCGCCATCGAGAGCGCCCAAAAGATCGAAGCCCGGCATGATCTCGAGCGCGATCCCGCTGTCCTGCGGCGCCACCAGCACCAGGCCGTTGCCGAGCAGATCGGCGCGGCTGCCCTCACGCACCAGGTCGCGCTCTTCGAGGTAGTCCATCCACTGCGGATTGGCCGAGATGTAGAGGTCGGCGGGCGCTCCCTGCTCGATCTGGCGGGCCAGCGTCGAGCTGGATGCATAGGATGTGCGCACCTCGCCGCCGCCTTGCGCCTGGTACACCTCGATCACGGCGTCGAGCGCATCGCGCAGGCTGGCGGCTCCGAATACCAGCAGCTCCTGGGCGTTTGCGGGCATCGCGGCGAGCCACAGCACGAGCCCGAGCACGACCGATCGGGGCCGTAGGCTGAGGCGAGGGGACCAATCCAACATTTGCGCGTCGTCCAGGCAGATTTCGTTATATTTAAGTGAATACAACGCTCGATCGGGCCGCACCAGCCCCAATGTTCGGCACGCTGATCGGACGCCACTGGCGGTGCCGGGACGTTTTTGTGCTGGAACTCGGGGAAAATATGGCCTAAGCTCACACTTGGCTTTAGCCAGCATGCCTAATCAGATCAGATTCCACTGTTTTTAGTGACTTCGGAATATGATCCTAGTAAGCGCCACGACAGCCAGTGCCGAATTGTCCGGGCGGATGTACCACCACCATCCGCGGCCGGATTGCTGGCTTTTTCCTGCGCCCTGGCGTGGCGCGTCAGAGAATGAACTTGGAGAGGTCCGAGCCCTCGAGCAGGTGGCCGACGTTGGTGCGCACGTAGTCCGGGTCGATTGTCAAGGTCTCGCCGGCGCGATCCGAGGCGGTGAAGCTGATCTCCTCGACCAAGCGCTCCATCACGGTATGCAGCCGGCGCGCGCCGATGTTCTCGACCCTCTCATTGATCTCGGCCGCCAGGCGGGCGATCTCGGCGATCGCGCCGTCGGCGAACTCGATGGTCACGCCCTCGGTCGCGAGCAGGGCGACATATTGCTTGACCAGGCTCGCCTCGGGCTCGACCAGAATCCGCTCGAGATCGGCTCTGGTCAGCGGATTGAGCTCGACCCGGATCGGCAGGCGGCCCTGCAGCTCGGGCAGCAGGTCCGAAGGCTTGCTCTGGTGGAAGGCGCCGGATGCGATGAACAGGATATGCTCGGTGCGGATCGCGCCGTGCTTGGTGGTGACGCTGGTGCCCTCGATCAGCGGCAAGAGGTCGCGCTGGACGCCCTCGCGCGAGACGTCGGCGCCGCCGCGGTGCTCGCGGGCGCTGATCTTGTCGATCTCGTCGATGAACACGATGCCGTCCTGCTCGACCGCGTGCAGCGCCTCGCGCTTGACCTGCTCCTGATCGAGCAGCTTGTCGGATTCCTCCTCCATCAGGAGGGGATAGCTGTCGCCGACCCGCATCTTCTTGCGCTTGGTGCGCTCGCCGAACGCCTTGCCGAAGACATCGCCGAGGTTGAGCATGCCCATCTGCGCGCCCGGCATGCCAGGGATGTCGAAGGTCGGCAAGGCGCCGGCGCCGCGGTCCTGGACCTCGAGCTCGATCTCCTTGTCGGACAGATTGCCTTCGCGCAGGAGACGGCGAAATTTCTCCCGGGTCTCGCGCTGCGCGTTCGAGCCGACGAGGGCGTCGAGCACGCGCTCCTCGGCGTGCAGCTCGGCCTTGGCGGCGACCTCCTTGCGCAGTCGCTCGCGGGTCATGGTGAGCGCGACCTCGACCAGATCGCGGATGATCGATTCGACGTCGCGGCCGACATAGCCGACCTCGGTGAACTTGGTCGCCTCGACCTTGATGAACGGCGCCTGGGCCAGCTTGGCCAGCCGGCGCGCGATCTCGGTCTTGCCGCAGCCGGTCGGGCCGATGGTCAGGATGTTCTTGGGCAGAACCTCCTCACGCAGAGCCTCGTCCAGCTGCTGGCGGCGCCAGCGGTTGCGCAGGGCGATCGCGACGGCGCGCTTGGCGGCGTCCTGGCCGACGATGAAGCGATCGAGCTCGGAGACGATCTCGCGCGGTGTCAACGCGGTCATGGCTTTCCGATGACCTCGAGGGTCAGATGGTCGTTGGTGTAGACGCAAAGGTCGGCGGCGATCGCCATCGCCTTGCGCGCGATCGCTTCGGCGCTCATGTCGTCGATATCGACCAGGGCGCGCGCCGCGGCCAAGGCGAACGGGCCGCCGGAACCGATGCCGATCAGGCCGTCGTCCGGCTCGAGCACGTCACCATTGCCGCTGATCAGCAAGGAGACCTCGGCGTCCGCGACCGCCATCATGGCCTCGAGCCGACGCAGATAGCGATCGGTCCGCCAGTCCTTGGCGAGCTCGACCGCCGCCCGGGTCAGCTGACCCGGATGGCGCTCGAGCTTGGCCTCGAGCCGCTCGAGCAAGGTCAGGGCGTCGGCCGTGCTGCCGGCGAAGCCCGTGATGATCTTGCCATCGGCGAGCCGGCGCACCTTGCGGGCGCTGGGCTTCAAGATGGTGTTCTGCAAGCTGACCTGGCCGTCGCCGGCGACGACCACCTGTCCGCCCTTGCGGACCGACAGAATGGTGGTGCCGTGCCAGACCGGCTGCCCGGATTGACCCATTCATCCTCACGAAGACCAAGGTCGTCGGAACGGCCTTTGATGAGCCGCCGTCAGGATGTGGTCAAGCCTTGCTCGCAGATCAAGCGCCGGCCCGTGGCCGGCGCCAGAGGATCAGCCGCAGGCGCGCCGCTCCTCCAGGGTCCTGGTCGCGCCGACCAGAATCCGCAGGGCGCTCACCAGGCCGTCATTGTCGCGCATACGGAACGCGGTCGCGGCCAGGACGGCGGCGCTGATCAGCGGCTGGACCTCGTCCAGCTCGGATCGCAGCGCGCGGGTCTGGCGATGCAGATCGGCGAAGATCGGATGGTCGCTTGGATGGTCGCCGGGCTGGTCAATGCAGAGATCGTTCGAGAAGTCATCGCAGGCCGCGAGGATCGTGCTGGCTGGTCTGTTCATGATCGCTACCTCGGGACAAGTCGATCGGGGGCCACCAAGTCATACCCCCTCCAAAAAAGTCGCCCCCGCTGGCGCTTGCCGGCGAGGGCGAATGGAGGGAGGGAGGCACCGTCTGACTTGACGACCGAATAGATAACCCAGGCGAAAGGAGAAATCAACCAAAAAATTTAATAACCGAAGACTTACAAAATCACAGGTAGACGAAATCTGTGCCGATTTTGCGTCGATTTCGACGCAAGTGGTACTGTTTTGCGGTTCGTCCGGAGATCCCGGGCGGCGAACCCGACTCCTGCGCGGTAGTCAAGCATTTTACCCGGCCTGGCGGCCTCGCCGAGACCATTTCGGAACGGCGCCGTTGCTTATCGGCAACAACGCATCACTTGCCGTCGACGGTCGAGGCCAAAAAAATCGTAAGCTCACGCGCCGCCGCCTCGTCCAGGTCGAACTCGACACAGGTGCGCTCGGGCGCGACGTTGACAACTCGAGCGGCCAGCGGCGCGACGAAGTCGAAATGCGGGCTGTGCAACTCGGCGCGGCGTCCGAGCGCTGCCGGGATCGCCGGATCGAGGCCGGCACCGGCGACCGAGATGTCCCGGATCCAGCAATGCCAGTTCCCGCCGTCGACCGTCAGCTTCGCTTCCAGCGGTGTGCGATAGCGGCGATAGCGCCGCTCTTCGTCCTGGGAACCAGGTTGGGCCTGCTGCTTGGTGATGTCGCAACTCATCTCGCGGGTTCCGATGCTATGGCCTTGCGGCGCGCCAAAAGCGATATTAGGCCCGATTTCGGGTTAAGGCCTCGCTTATGCGCGGCTTGTCGCACGCCGCTTGTGCCACTGCGCAGCATGGGATGATCTTGCGGACTATGCTAGAACAGAGACGCTAGAAGCGGCGATCCCCATCGACGAAGCGAACCGACCCACGGAGCCATGGCTGGTCACTCCCAATTCAAGAACATCATGCACCGCAAAGGCCGTCAGGATGCCAAGCGGGCCAAGATCTTCACGCGGCTGGTGCGCGAGATTCAGGTGGCGGCGCGCAACGGTCTTCCCGATCCGGCCGCCAATCCGCGCCTGCGCAGCGCGCTGCAGGCGGCACGCGGCGCCAACGTGCCCAAGGACAACATCGAGCGCGCGATCAAGCGAGGCAGCGGTGGTGAGGGCGAATTGTTCGAGGAGGTGCGCTACGAGGGCTATGGCCCGGGCGGCGTCGCGGTCATCGTCGAGACTCTCACCGACAACCGCAATCGCACCGCGGCCGACGTGCGCGCCGCGTTCAGCAAGCTCGGCGGCTCGCTCGGCGAAAGCGGCAGCGTCAGCTTCCAGTTCGACCGGGTCGGCGAGATCCGCTATGCGGCCGATGCCGCCGATCCCGACGCCATGCTCGAGGCGGCGATCGAAGCCGGCGCTGAAGACTGCCAGTCGAGTGAGGACGGGCACGAGATCTACTGCGCCCCGGACGATCTGAATGCGGTGCGCGAGGCGCTCGAGGAGCGCCTGGGGCCGCCCGAGGAGGCGCGGCTCGGCTGGCGGCCCCAGGTCGCTGTGCCGGTCGACGCCGACCAGGCCGAGACCCTGTTCAAGCTGCTCGAGACGTTGGACGACAACGACGACGTGCAGCGGGTCGTCAGCAATGTCGAATTCGACGACGCCGTGCTCGAGCGACTGAGCGCCTGATGCGTCTGCTGGGCCTCGATCCCGGCCTGCTGCGTACCGGCTGGGGGATCATCGAGGCCGAGGGCAACCTTTTGCGCTTTCGCGCCGCCGGCGTCGTGGTGAGCGATGCCGGCGATCCTCTGGCGACCCGGCTGGACACCATCTATCGGGGGCTTCAGGAGATCGTCGCGCTGCATCGGCCCGACGCCGCGGCGATCGAGGAGACCGTGGTCAACGTCAACGCCGGCTCGTCGCTCAAGCTCGGCCAGGCGCGCGGCGTGGCCATGCTCGCCGCAGCGCATGCCGGGCTGCCGGTCACCGAATACGCCTCCAAGACGGTCAAGCGCTCGGTGGTCGGCACCGGCGCCGCGCAAAAGCGTCAGGTCGCCATGATGGTGCGCACCTTGCTGCCGGGCAGCGGCGAGGTCGGCGGCGATGCCGCCGACGCCCTCGCGGTCGCCCTGTGTCATGCCCATCACGACGCGACCCGGCGCCGACTGGCATCGGCCTATGGCGCCGCGGCGTCCACCGGATGATCGCGCGGCTGCGCGGCCGGCTGGATTCGCTGGGCGACGACCACCTAGTGATCGACGTCGGCGGCGTCGGCTATCTGGTGCACTCGCCGACGCGCACCCTCTCGAGCCTGCCTGGTGTCGGCGAGGCGCTCGATCTGCACATCGAGACCCAGGTCCGTGAGGACAGCATCACGCTGTACGGCTTCGCCGATCGGGCCGAGCGCACCTGGTTTCGTGTCCTGCAGCAGGTGCAGGGCGTGGGCGCGCGGGTCGCGCTCGGCGTGCTGTCGGTGCTGACGCCCGAGCAGCTGGCGCGCGCCGTCGCGAGCCAGGACAAGGCGGCGCTGACCCGGGCAAGCGGCGTCGGCCCGCGTCTCGCCAGCCGGATCCTGAGCGAGCTGACGGAGCGCCTGGCCGGTGAGCTGGCAGGCGCCACGCTGCCGGCCCACGGCCTGCCGGGCGGTGCCGGCGCCGGCGCCATGGACGGCCCGGTCGGCGGCGCGGTCTCTGCCCTGGTCAATCTCGGCTATGGCCGCAGCGAGGCCCTGGCGGCGGTCGCTCGGATGGCCGCTGTGCAGGGCGAAGGTGCGAGCGTCGAGACGCTGATCCGGGCCGGCCTGCAGGAGCTGGCCAACGCTTGAAGAACGCCCGCATGATCGGATGCCGATCTGCGCGTCTGCATGCATGATTCTCGCGGCCGTTTGGGTTATGACCTCCTCATGAGCCAACAGCTGGTGCGACCCGAGGCGATGGCGGCCGATGCCGATCTGTCGCTGCGGCCGCGCAATCTCGCGGAGTTCATCGGCCAGACACAGCTGCGTGCCAACCTCGGCGTGTTCATCGAGGCGGCGCGCCAGCGGCGGGAGCCGCTCGACCACGTGCTCCTGGCCGGTCCGCCGGGGCTCGGCAAGACCACGCTCGCCCAGATCATCGCGACCGAGCTCGGCGTCGGCTTCCGCATGACCTCGGGGCCCGTGATCGCGCGTGCCGGCGATCTCGCCGCGCAGCTGACCAATCTGCAGCAGCGCGAGGTTCTGTTCATCGACGAGATCCATCGTCTGAGCCCTGCGGTCGAGGAGATCCTGTATCCCGCGCTGGAGGACTTTCAGCTCGATCTGATGATCGGCGAAGGGCCTGCGGCCCGCTCGGTGCGGATCGATCTGCCGCCGTTCACCCTGATCGGCGCGACCACGCGGACCGGGCTGCTGACCACGCCGCTGCGCGATCGCTTCGGCATCCTCTCGCGCCTTCACTTCTACGATCACCCGGAGCTCGAGGCGATTGTCGCGCGCGGTGCCACGCTGCTGGCGCTGGCCCTGACCCAGGACGGTGCAGCCGAGATCGCCCGGCGCGCGCGCGGCACGCCCCGGGTGGCGACCCGTCTGCTGCGGCGGGTGCGCGATTTCGCCACGGTCGAGGGCGACAGCCGGGTCGATGCGGCGATCGCCGATCGGGCGCTGACCCAGCTCGAGGTCGACGCGCTCGGCCTCGACAGCCTCGATCGCCGCTATCTGCGCTGCATTGCCGACAGCTATGGCGGCGGCCCGGTCGGCGTCGACACACTGGCCGCGGCCCTGTCCGAGCAGCGCGACACGCTGGAGGAGGTGGTCGAGCCCTATCTGTTGCAGCAGGGCCTCTTGCAGCGCACGCCGCGCGGCCGTCTCCTGACCCGCCCCGCTTGGCGCCATCTCGACCTCGATCCGCCGCGCGACCTGGACCAGAAAGGGCTGTTCGACGAGCTTGGCCCCCTGGATGCCGATGGCGACGGCTGATGGCGGCGCCATCGCCGCAGGGGAACATCGGCTGGCGATCCGTGTTTATTACGAGGACACCGATGCGGTCGGCGTGGTCTATCACGCCAACTATCTGCGCTTCGCCGAGCGCGCCCGGACTGAGATGATGCGTAGCTTCGGTCTCGAGCACCGCGCCTTGCGTGAGCGCTTCGGTCTGGCCTTCACCGTGCGTCGCTGTCTGGTCGACTACCTGGCACCGGCACGTCTGGACGATCGCCTCGAGGTGCGCACTGGCCTCCGCAGGCTCGGCGGTGCCTCGCTCGATCTGGAGCAACGAATCGTTAAGGGTGACCGGCTACTCGTGCGCATGGACGTGCGTCTCGCCCTGGTCTCGCCGGCCCTGCGCGCCGTTCGGCTGCCCCGCACGCTGATCGCAGCCCTGGCGCCGCTGCGCAACGATCGGGGATCGGACGTTCGGGTGGGTGCCTGATGCGCCGGGTTCGCGCTTGACACGGCCGTATCAAGCCGCTTTTAGGGGCGCACCAGGGTCGCCCCATTGTCGCTGGAGCAAGCGAGCCGTTGGTCGCAGCGCCTGCTCTTCCCATCTCATGGCGCAAACGCGCGGCTGCATTGCGGCCGGACGCTGATAGGATCGCATGATGGAAGAGAACGCGATTACCGCGCTCCCCTTGGCCGGCGACCAGTCGGTCGGTTTCGGGGTCTGGTCGCTCGTGTCCGACGCCGATCCGGTGGTCAAGGCGGTGCTCTTGCTGCTGCTGCTGGCCTCGCTCTGGTCCTGGACCATCATTTTCGACAAGATCCTGCGCTATATCCGTCTGCGGCACCGCTCGCGGGACTTCGAGCGGGCGTTTTGGTCGGGCGCGCACCTGGACGATCTGTATCATCAGCTCGGCGCCAAGGCCAATCATCCGATGGCCATGCTGTTCGCGGCCGCCATGGAGGAATGGCGCGACGCACCGAGGTCGCTGCCGGGCGAAGACCACAGCGGCCTGCTGCAGCGGATCGGCAAGATCATGTCGCTGACCCTGGAACGTGAGCTCGAGAGTCTGGGGCGCCATCTGAGCTCGCTCGCCACGATCGGTGCGACCGCGCCGTTCGTGGGCCTGTTCGGCACGGTCTGGGGCATCATGAACAGCTTCCAGTCGATCGCGCTGACCAAGAACACCACGCTTGCCGTGGTCGCGCCCGGCATCGCGGAGGCGCTGTTCGCGACCGCGCTCGGCCTGGTCGCGGCGGTGCCGGCGGTGGTCGCCTACAACAAGCTGTCGGGCGATCTCGATCGCTTCGCCAACCAGGCTTCGAACTTCGCCGACGAGTTCGCGGTGGTGCTTTCGCGCGAGCTGGAGAGCGGACGCGCGGCCGGCCGCGGCCCGCGGGCGGCGTGAGCCATGGCGATCAGCGCGGCCGAGACACCGTCGCGACGCGGCCGATCGCGCCGGCGGCGCCCGATGGCGGAGATCAACGTCACGCCCTTCGTCGACGTCATGCTGGTGCTGCTGATCGTGTTCATGGTGACCGCGCCGCTGCTGACCGTCGGGGTCACGGTCGATCTGCCCGAGACCGAAAGCTCGCCGCTGCCGGGCCAGGATGAGCCGCTGACCGTCTCCGTGACCCGCGACGGTGATGTGTTTCTGCAGGACAGCCGGATCGAGCTGTCGGATCTCGGGCCGCGGCTGCTGGCGATCACCGAGCGCCGGCCGGACACGCGGATCTTCGTGCGCGGCGACAAGGTGATCGACTATGGCCGGGTGATGGAGGTGGTCGGCGCGATCCACAGCGCAGGCTTCAACAAGGTCGCCCTGGTCACCGAGTTCGAGACCTTCGAATGACCACGTCCGAACAGCGCATAAGGCCGATCGGGCCGCCTTCGGGTCGAGCGGGCTCGCCTGGCGCGGCGTTCTGGTCAGGGCGAACGTGATGGGTCGGGCGTGGCTGCTGTCCGCGATCCTGCATGGCGTGCTCGGCGCGCTGCTCTACTTCGGCTTGCCGGCGCTCAGCCGGCCGCCGGTTACCATCGAACGGCCGATCACGGTCGAGCTGGTGACCGAGATCGACCAGGCCGATCCCGAGCCACCCCCTCCCGCGCCGGTTGCCACGGCGCCAGAGCCGGAGCGCAGCGCCGCGAGCCCCGATCCGGCGCCGCCGCAGGCGGAGCCAGAGCCCGCACCGGAACCCGAAATCGCGGAGCCTGAGCCTGCGCCTGAGCCACAGCCCGCCCCGGAGCCTGAACCCGAGCCCGAGATCGCCGCCTTGCCGGAGCCGGCGCCAGCGCCCGAGCCGGAACCCGAACCCGAGGTCGCGAAGCCGGAGCCCCGGCTCGCGGAACCGGCGCCTCAACCGGCACCGGCGCCGGAGCCCGAACCGGCAAAGCCCGAGCCGCAGCAGGTCGCCCGCCTCGAGCCGGAGCCTGTTCCGGAGCCGTCGCCACCGTCGCCGCCCGACGAGCCCACGCCCAAGCCTCAGGCAATTCCGTCGGCGCAGCCGCGCTTGAAGCCGAAGCCACCCAAGGAAGACACACCGCCGCCCCGGCCGCAGAAGCGCGCGCAGCCGCCTGAGCCTGAACCCGCGCCGAAACCGGAGCCCGAGCCACCGAAGGAGGACAGCTTCGCGGCCTTGCTGAAGAGCGTCGAGCAGCTCGATCGGCGCGAACAGGGCGAGGTCGAGCAGGAAGGTGCCGGGCAGCGCCAGGGCGATCAGGGCGAGGTCCGCAGCAGCCTTGGCGAGGGTCGCCTGACGTTCAGCGAGATCGACGCCCTGCGCCGCCAGATCGGCCGCTGCTGGACCCTGCCGGTCGGCGCCGACCGGATCGAGGGCATGGTCGTCAAGCTGCGCATCCAGGTCCGGCCGGATCGCACCGTGCAGCAGGTCACGATCCAGGATGGCGCGCGCATGGCGGCGGATGCGACCTTTCGTGCGGTCGCCGAGAGCGCTCGCCGTGCGGTCGACCGGTGCAGCCCGTTGCAGCTGCCCTCCGGCAAATACGCGATCTGGCGCGACATCGTGATGAGCTTCTACCCGGAAGACGCGATCAGCGGCTGATGGCACGCGTGGCTCGACAGTTCTGCTTTCTCTGGTTGGTGATCCTGCTTTGCGCGGTCGCTCGCCCGGCCGGTGCCGTGCTCGAGCTCGACATCACCGAAGGCGTGATCGAGCCGCTGCCGATCGCGATCAGCGAATTCGACGGCGACACGCCGATCGCGCAGCAGCGCGGTCGTGAGATCGCCGATGTGATCAGCGCCGATCTCGAGCGCTCCGGCCTGTTCCGGCCGATCGACCGGCGCGCTTTCATCCAGTCGCCCGCGCAGCTGCGGGGCCTGCCGCGCTTTGCCGACTGGCGCCTGATCAACGCCGAAGCGCTGGTCACGGGCGTGGTGACCGGCGGCGAACCGGGCGGCACGCTCGACGTCGAGTTTCGGCTATGGGACGTGTTCGCCGGAATCCAGATGCGCGGCCTGCGCTTTGCCACCACCTCGGACAACTGGCGGCGCGTGGCCCACCAGATCGCCGATACGATCTATGAGCGGATCACCGGCGAGGCGCCCTATTTCGACACGCAGATCGTTTATGTCGCCGAGACCGGACCAAGCACCAATCGGGTCAAGCGCCTGGCGATCATGGACCAGGACGGCGCCAATCATCGCTTCCTGACCGATGGTGGCGATCTCGTGCTCACGCCGAGGTTTCATCCCGACCCCGATCGCATCGCCTACATGGCCTATCGGGGCCGCGTGCCGCACATTTACGAGCGAAACGTGGTGACGGGGAGCGAGCGGCGGCTCGGCGACTTCCCCGACATGACCTTCGCGCCGCATTTCTCGCCTGACGGCCGGCAGATCGCACTGTCGACCGCGCAGGAGGGCAATTCGGACATCTATGTGCTGGACCTGGTCACGGGCCAGCGGCGGCGCCTTACCGACCACACCTCGATCGACACCTCGCCCTCGTTCTCGCCGGACGGCCGTCAGATCGTGTTCAACTCGGATCGCGCGGGCTCGCCGCAGCTTTATGTGATGAACGCGGATGGCAGCGGTCAGCGCCGGATCAGCTTCGGGCCCGGCAACTACGGCAGCCCGGCCTGGTCGCCGCGCGGCGATCTGATCGCGTTCAGCAAGATCAAGGATGGCCTGTTCCACATCGGCGTGATGCGGCCCGATGGCAGCGACGAGCGTCTGCTCACCCGCAGCACGCTGGACGAGGGCCCCGCCTGGTCGCCCAATGGCCGGGTCATCCTGTTCAGCCGCAAGGACTACGGCACCGACCGCACGCGCCTGTTCACCATCGACGTGACCGGCTACAACGAGCGCGAGCTGCCGACGCCCGTCGACGCTTCTGACCCGGACTGGTCGAACCTGCTGCCGTGATGTCACCAACTTAATTGATCTTGCGCTCATTCAACTTTAGGATGACGCCATACGTCGGCTCGACGTCGAGCAGGCCCGAAGATGACGTCGAGCGTCGCCGTTTCCTCGCGCTCCATGGCTCGATACGGAGCCCCGGACGGGCTGCGGGGACCCTCGATAGGAGCACTCGATGATCGCTGGTTCGCTTCGCATGCTCGCCGTGGCGCTGCTCTTGGCCGGCTGCTCGTCGAGCTCGGAAGACATGGCTGGCGGGGCCGCCGGCAGTGGGGCGGGTGGTGCCGGCGGCGCCGTCGCGCGGCGGGATCGCCAGCTCGACGCTGCCCGGCGAGGTCGTGCCCGGCACCCAGGAGGATCTCGAGATCTCGGTCGGCGACCGGGTGTTCTTCGCCTATGACAGTGCGGTGCTGAGCCCGATCGCCACGCAGACCCTCGACCGGCAGGCCGCCTGGTTGAAGCAGTATCCGGACATCGTCCTGACCGTCGAGGGCCACACCGACGAGCGGGGCACGCGCGAATACAACCTGGCGCTCGGCGACCGCCGCGCCAATGCGGTCAAGAACTATCTGGTCGCCCTGGACATTGACCCCGGCCGAATCCTGACGATCTCCTATGGCGAGGAACGGCCGGCAGAGCCCGGCAATGACGAGACCGCCTGGGCCAAGAACCGGCGGGCGGTGAGTCTGGTCAGTACGGTGAACTGATGGCTTTCGGTGCTGCAACGCGCTTGCGGCGGATGATGGGGCTGACGGCCGCTGCCGTCTGGCTCGTGCTGGGTGCCACGTTGCTTGCGGCGCCATCGGCGGCCCGCGCCGATTTTGCGGGCTTGGCGCGCGAGGCAGGCGCGTTGAGGGCGGAGCTGGCCGCGTTGCAGCACATCCAGCCTGTCCAGGCGACGCCCGCCGAGCGCGCGCAATTCGAGGTACGGCTCGGCCAGCTCGAGGAGGAGCTGCGCCGCCTGACCGGGCGCATCGAGCAGCTGGAGTTCAACCAGCGCAGCGTCGAGAGCCGTCTGGACCAGCTCGTCCAGGACCTGGACGTTCGGTTGAGCGCGCTCGAGCAGGGCGCCGCGGCGCCGCAGAGCCAGGCCGCCGACCAGAGCGCGACGGCCCAGAGCGAGCCAGGCCCCGGCGCTGATGCTGGCACTGATGGCGGGCAGGTATCGGCCGAGGGGACCGGCGGGCTCGGCGGCGCAGGGATCAGCGGCGCAGGGGTCGACCGAAGGCACGCTCGGCGTGGTGCCGGAGAGTGCGCTGTTGGATCTGCCGCGCCCCGACCCCGCGGCGGCGACGCCGCCGAAGAGCTCCGGCTTGCCGGCGCAGCGCCAGTACAATTCCGCCATGGAGCTGCTGCGTGCCGGCGACTATCCGAGCGCCGAGCGTGGCCTCGAGCTGTTCCTGGACCTGAACCCCGACCATCCGCTCGCCTCGAACGCGGCGTACTGGATGGCCGAGACCTTCTATGTGCGCAAGAATTACGCGGCCGCCGCCTCGGGGTTCGCGCGCAACTACCGTACCTATGGCAAGGATGCGCCCAAAGCGCCTGACAATCTCCTCAAGCTCGGCATGTCGCTGTTCGGTCTCGGCGAAGCGGAGAAAGCCTGCCTGTCCTACGCCGAGTTGGAGAAGGAGTTTCCCAACGCACCGACCCACATCCAGCAGGCGCTCGGTCGGGAGAGCGAGCGCGCCGGTTGCAGCTGACGCGTCGGCCGGGATCGCGCTCGCCATCGACGATGCCGAGTTCGCCGGTCTGATCGGGCCGCTCGGCCCGTTCGAGCGGGCGCCCCATCTGGCGGTGGCGGTGTCCGGTGGCCCCGACAGCCTGGCGCTCTGCCTGCTCACCGAGCGGTGGGCCGGGGCACGTGGCGGGACGGTCACGGCCCTGATCGTCGACCATGGCCTGCGGCCCGAGGCCGGTGCGGAGGCGCGTCGGGTCGGGACGTGGCTCGGTCGGCGTGGCATTCGCCATCACCTCCTGGTCTGGCGGGGCGCCAAGCCCGTGACCGGCATCCAGGCAGCGGCGCGCAACGCGCGCTATGCGCTCCTGGGTGACTGGTGTAGCGCCGCCGGCGTGCTCCATCTGCTGCTCGGCCATCACCGCGACGACCAGGCCGAGACCCTGGCCCTGCGCGCGGCCAGGCGCAGCGGCCCCGATGGCCTGGCCGGCATGGCGCCGGTACGCGAGATCGAGGGGCTACGTCTGCTGCGCCCGCTGCTGGCCGTACCCAAGCAGCGCCTGCGCGCGACCCTTTGCGCGGCCGGACAGGGCTGGATCGAGGATCCGAGCAATCGGGCGCCGCAGTTTGCGCGCGCGCGCCTGCGGCAAAGCCCGCTTGCTCCGTGCGATGGCGGGGCCCGGGCCGACGCCCACGCGGCCGCGCGGGCGGTCCTCGATCGGCGCACCGCGGACTGGCTCGCTGCGGTCGCCCGGGCCGATCCGGCAGGCTTCGTCACCTGGCCGCGCCGGGCCTTCATCGAAGCGCCACGCGAGATTGCGCGGCGCGCCCTGCAGCAGGCGCTGGCGGCGGTTGGCGGCGACGACTATCCACCACGCAGCGCGCGGCTCGAGCGCCTGCTCGAAGCCCTGCTGGGCGCGCCCGGCTATCGCGGTCGGACGCTGGCCGGCTGCCGGATCGTGCCTTGCGGCGAGGATCTGCTGATCTGCCGGGAGCCGGCGGCCATCGCACCGCCGCTTCTACTTGCGCCAAACCTCTGGCAACGCTGGGATCAGCGCTACGTGGTTCGCTGGCAGCCAGGTGGCGATCAGCCCCGACCCGTGGCACGGGCGCTGGGCGCAGACGGCTGGCGTCAGTGCAGGACACGCATGCCTGGCGATGGCTTTCGCAGCTTGCCGGTTGCCGCGCGCGCCGGGCTGGCCTCGGTGTGGCAGGATGACCGGCTGTTGGTGGTGGCCGGTCTCGGGCCGATCGATACCGGTGGGAGGCCCTCGATCACGCTTCGCTTTCGGCCGCTCCGCCCGCTCGCCGGTCCTCCGTTTGCCGCCCTGGGCTCTCCTTGTCCGCGACCTGCGCCATACCCGCGGATTGCTGCTAACGATACCTTTGCTTCGACCTGACGGCCGCCTATGTTAAGATGGGTTAGGTTTGAGTGGTCTTGCTGCCTGCTCGAGGGCCGAGAGGAGCGGGACGCTGGCGATCATGATGGGGAAGTGACGAGGCATCTGTGAACAACTTCACCAAGAATCTCGCGCTCTGGGTCATCATTGGCCTGCTGCTGATCGCGCTGTTCAATCTGTTCCAGAACCCATCGGGACGCGGTCCTCAGGCCAATCTGGCGTTCTCGGACTTCCTGGCGGAGGTCGAGAGCGGCCGGGTTCGCGACGTCACCATTCAGGGCAACACCATCGGCGGCCACTTCTCCGATGGCCGCTCGTTCAGCACCTATGCGCCCGAGGACCCCAATCTCGTCAGCAAGCTGACCGAGCACGGCGTGCGGATCACGGCCGCCCCGGTCGACGACAGCATGCCCTCGCTGCTCGGCGTCCTGGTCTCCTGGTTCCCGATGCTGCTGCTGATCGGCGTCTGGATCTTCTTCATGCGCCAGATGCAGTCCGGTGGCGGCAAGGCGATGGGCTTCGGCAAGTCACGTGCGCGGCTGCTGACCGAGAAGCACGGTCGGGTCACGTTCGGCGACGTGGCCGGCATTGACGAGGCCAAGGAGGAGCTGCAGGAAGTCGTCGAGTTTCTGAAGAACCCCCAAAAGTTCCAGCAGGTCGGCGGCCGGATCCCGAAGGGCGTGCTGCTGGTCGGACCGCCCGGCACCGGCAAGACGCTGCTGGCTCGCGCGATCGCCGGCGAGGCCAATGTGCCGTTCTTCACGATCTCGGGCTCCGACTTCGTCGAGATGTTCGTCGGCGTCGGCGCGTCCCGCGTGCGCGACATGTTCGAGCAGGCGAAGAAGCACGCGCCCTGCATCGTGTTCATCGACGAGATCGACGCGGTCGGCCGCCATCGCGGCGCCGGCCTCGGCGGCGGCAATGACGAGCGCGAGCAGACCCTGAACCAGTTGCTGGTCGAGATGGACGGCTTCGAGGCGAACGAGGGCGTGATCCTGATCGCCGCGACCAACCGGCCGGACGTGCTGGATCCGGCGCTGCTGCGCCCGGGCCGCTTCGATCGCCAGGTCGTGGTGCCCAATCCCGACGTGCTCGGCCGCGAGCGCATTCTCCAGGTCCACATGAAGAAGGTTCGGGTCGGCCCCGATGTCGAGCCTCGCGTGATCGCTCGCGGCACGCCCGGCTTTTCCGGCGCCGATCTGGCCAACATCGTCAACGAGGCCGCGCTCCTGGCCGCGCGTTCCGGCAAGCGCATGGTCAGCATGAGCGACTTCGAGGCGGCCAAGGACAAGGTCATGATGGGCGCCGAGCGGCGCTCCATGGTCATGACCGAGGACGAGAAGCGGCTGACCGCCTATCACGAGGCCGGCCACGCGATCGTCGGCCATCGCTCGGCGGCCTCGGACCCCATCCACAAGGCCACGATCATTCCGCGCGGCCGCGCGCTCGGCATGGTGATGCGCCTGCCGGAAGGCGATCGCATCTCGGTCTCGCGCGAGAAGCTGAACGCCGACATCGCGGTGGCCATGGGCGGCCGGGTCGCCGAGGAGTTGATCTTCGGACACGAGAAGGTCACCGCGGGCGCCGCATCCGACATCGAGCAGGCGACCAAGATCGCGCGCCACATGGTCACCCACTGGGGCATGAGCGACGAGCTCGGGCCGATGTCCTATGGCGAGAATCAGCAAGAAGTGTTCTTGGGCCATTCGATCACCCAGACCAAGCACGTGTCCGAGGCGACCGCGCAGTTGATCGATTCCGAGATCCGCAAGATCGTCGACGAGGGATACTCCTCGGCGTGGTCGATCATCTCCAGCGATCTCGACCAGCTGCATGATCTCGCCAATGCGCTGCTTGAGCACGAGACCTTGACCGGCGAGGAGATCGGCGCGGTGCTGCGGGGCGATCCGATGCCCAAATCGAGCGGACCGTCCGACGTGCCACCGAGCGCGACCGCACCCAGCGGCGGCAAGCGTGGCTCGGTGCCGACCACGGCGCCGCCCAAGGACACGGGCGGCATGACGCCGAGCCCCCAGCCGGGCGCCTGACCTCCAGGCCGTCTCCGTCATCGGAGTGGTCGCGACGCACGGTCAAGTGCGGTCCTGGGATCGCAGAAACAGGAATTTCGCGGCGCCGTAGCGGCGCTCTCGCTCGAGAGTGAAGCCCGACGGCACATCGAGCGGCTCCTTGGCGGCCAGTTCGACGATGATCCGTGCGCCCGGCGCCAGCCACCCGTGCTGCAGACCGGCCAGCGCGGGACGCGCCAGGCCGGAACCGTAGGGCGGATCGAGAAACACCAGATCGAACGGCTTGGGCGCGATGCCGAGGCGGGCGGCATCGCCCGCCATCAGGCGGACATGCGCCGGTGAGCCGATCCGCGCCAGATTGGTCTTGGCCAGCCGGAGCGCCTCGGGGTCGCTCTCGATCAGCAGCACTTCGGCCGCGCCGCGCGAGCAGGCCTCGAGGCCAATCGCCGCCGTGCCGCAGAACAGGTCCAGGAAGCGCGCGTCACGCACCCGCGGCTCGCCATGCTCCAGGATGTCGAACAGGGCCTCGCGCGCCCGGTCGCTGGTCGGCCGGACGGCATCCCCCTTTGGCGATTCGAGCTGCCGCCCGCGAAACTGGCCTGCGATGATCCGCATGTCGTCAGCCTAGTGCCATCTGGCCCTCGAGCGCTGTGATCCCTCTGCGGTCGAGGCTGCCAGCGAGACGGGCGCGCCGCTCAGCTCGGGGGGTGGAGCATCCGCCATGCGCCGTACATGGCACCGCTGATCAATAGCGCCGTGCTGATCGGCAGATGGAGGCGATAGCCCTGGAACTCGGTCATCACGTCGCCGGGTAGCCCCATGAGGCCGATCTCGCGCAGCCATGGCCACAGAAAGGAGCCTATGGCCAGGATGATCAGGAAGAGGATGGTCAGCCGTTTCACCTCTCACGCCTCCTCAGCGTGCAGCAGGCCGGCGTCGGCGCGGCCGCGCCGCGTCCGCGGCGAGCAGCGCGCCCAGCTGCTCCTTGAGAACCTTGCCGGTGATCTCCTCGACCCCGCCCGATGCCAGGCCGCCGAGTTGAAAGGGACCGAAGCTCAAGCGGATCAGGCGGGTCACTGGCCAGCCGAAATGCTCCATGATCCGTCGGATCTCGCGGTTCTTGCCCTCGCGCAAGGCCACCTTGAGCCAGACATTGCTGCCCTGCACCCGGTCGACCTCGGCTTCGATCGGTCCGTAGTCGAACCCGTCGATCGTGATGCCCCTGGCGAGCCTGGCAAGCGTGGCCTCGTCGACCTTGCCGTGCACACGCACCCGGTAGCGTCGCTGCCAGCCGGTCGCCGGCAGCTCGAGCCGTCTCTTGAGGCCGCCATCGTTGGTCAGCAGCAACAGGCCTTCGGAGGTGAAATCGAGCCGGCCGACCGGCATCAGCCGCGGCAGGTTGGCCGGCAGCCGGTCGTAGATGGTCGGCCGCTCCTTCGGATCGTGGGCGGTGGTCAGCACGCCGGCCGGCTTGTGGTAGCGGTACAAGCGGGCCGTCTCGGCCTGCGGCAGCGGCTCGCCGTCGATGGTGACGACGTTCGCCTCGGTCACGGTCACCGCCGGGCTGGTCAGCACCGCGCCGTCGACCGCGACCCGTCCGGCCGCGATCCAGCGCTCGGCATCGCGCCGCGAGCACAGGCCGGCGCGCGCGATCCGCTTGGCCACGCGCTCGGCCGCCGCGCCGCCGCTCGGTCGCTGGTCCGCCCTGGCGGCGCGCGCGCTCATGCGCCGCACACCTCGATCAGCGCGGCGAACAGTGCGTCGTCGGCCGCCGAGATGCGGTATTCCGGATGCCACTGAACGCCGATGCAAAAGCACCGCTCGGGCACCTCGATCGCCTCGATCACGCCGTCCGGCGCCCACCCGCTCACGACCACGCCGAGGCCGACCGCGCCTGCCGCCTGATGGTGCGCCGAGTTGACCTCGAGCCGCAGGACGCCGCCGATCGCATGCAGCCGGCTGCCGGCCAGCACCTCGACGCTGTGCCCGGGCTCGGTGCGCGGATTGGGCTGCTCGTGCGCCAGGCAGTTCCGGCACGGCGTCGGGAATGTGCTGGATCAGATCGCCGCCGAGCGCGACGTTCAGCAGCTGCTGGCCGCCGCAGATGCCGAGCAGCGGCCGGTCGCGCCGCAGCGCCGCCTTGGTGATCGCGAGCTCGAACGCCGTGCGCCGGTCCTTGGTCCTGACGCTCGCATGCCGCTCGCTGACACCGTAGTGGGAGGGATCCAGGTCGAACGCGCCGCCGGTGACGATCAGGCCGTCCAGCAACTCGAGATAGGCATCCGCCAGCTCGACCTCATGGGGCAGTGCGATCGGCAGACCGCCGGCCCGTACGATCGCCTCACAGTAGTTCGCGCGAATCGCGTACCACGGCAGCTGGCTGTAGCCGCCGGGCGGCTCGGCGTCCAGGGTGAGGCCGATCCTCGGCCGGGAGTGGGTGCTTTGCGGCATAGCGCTTCGTTGGCTAAGTGCTGCGGATTAGGTAAGTGCAACCGCGGGGTACACAAGCACGAGACCGCATCCTCCATGATGCCTCAACGAGGTAAACGTGCGCTGAACGGGCGTCCGCCAGGCTGCCGCCTCCGATGAGCGTGCTGTGGCCGAGCGGCATCGACGTCGCCAACCTGATCGGGCCGCTGTGGTTCGTGTGCAGCTGGGTCGGCTACACGCTGTATGCCGACCGCCTGCACGGCCGGCGCAACCTGATGCAGACGATGCACGCCTACCGCTGCGTGTGGGTGCGCCGCATGCTCGAGCGCGACAATCGCATGGTCGACGCCCAGATCATCGCCAACCTGATGCGCAGCGTCTCGTTCTTCGCCTCGACCACCCTGTTCATCCTGGCGGGTCTGGCCGCCGTGCTGGGCGCCAAGGGCGACGCCATGGCGGTGATCAGGGATCTGCCCTTCGCGGTGCAGTCGCCGCCGCTGCTTTGGGACGCCAAGGTGATGCTGCTGATCCTCGTGTTCGCCTACGGGTTCTTCAAGTTCACCTGGGCGTTCCGGCACTACAACTACTGCCTGATCCTGCTCGGCAGCGTGCCGCAGCCCGACCGGCTGACCCAAGACAGCGAGCTGATCGCCGAGCGCCTGGCGACCATCGCGACCTCGAGCGCGCGTCACTACAATCGCGGCATCCGCGCCTACTATTTCGGCCTCGCAGCACTCGGCTGGTTCATTCACCCGTGGCTGCTGGTGCCGTTCAGCGCATGGGTCGTGCTGGTGCTGCATCGCCGCGAGTTCCGCTCGCGCCTGGTCAAGACACTGGGCCTGCCGGAGCCGCCCGGATCGGGCGCCAGGACCTGACGGGTCAGGAGAGCTTGCGGCCGACGTCCTCGATCGCGCGGTCGACCAGGACCTGGGCGTGATCGCTGTCGACCTGGTCGGCGAGCAGGCGCCGGGTGGTGCGGATCGCCAGCGATGCGGCCTGGTTGCGCACGTCCTGCACGGCGCGCGCCTCCTCCTGCGCGATCCGCCCGAGCGCCTGCTCGGTGCGCCGGGCGAGGCTGGCCTCGAGATCGGCGCGCTGGCGTTCTGCCTGGCGTTCTGCCTCGCGCTGCGCATGCTCGCTGATGTTGCGCGCGTGATCCTGGCCGGCGGCCAGCTGGCGCTTGTGCTCGGCGAGCAGGCTCTGCGCTTCCTCGCGCAGGCGCTTGGCCTCGTCCAGCTCGGCGCGGACCTTGCCGGCATGGCCGTCGAGCGCGCCCAGGATTGTCCGGCTGAGCGGCTTCCAGACCGCGGCGATCAGGATCACCAAGGCGATCAGCAGCCAGATCTCGAGCATCAGGCGGCCTCCGCCAGGACGTCGCGCAGGGCGGCCTCAGCGGCCTTCTTGGTGACCTTCAGCCCGGCCAGCTGTTCGGTGGCCGCCTGGGCGACGGTGACTGTCGAACTCCGCAGCTCCTTGAGCGCAGCCTGCTTGGCGGCGTCGATCTCCGCCTCGGCGCTGGCCACCTGCTTAGCCAGCTTGGCATCGAGCTCGGCCTGGCGCTGCGCGCTCTCGGACTGCAGGCGCGCCTGGGATTCACTGAGCAGATTGTGCGCCTCGGCCTGTGCCTTGGCGACTTCCGCCTCGTACTCCGCCAGGGCCGCCTCGGCCTCGACCCGCAGGCGCTGCGCCTCGTCGAGATCGGCTGCGATCCGATCCTGCCGGGCTTCGAGGATCTCCGCGACGCGCGGCAGCGCCTTGCGGCTCAGCAGGTAGTAGAGCGTGGCAAAGCAGATAATCAGCCAGAAGATCTGGCTTGCGAAGGTTGCGACGTCGATCTGCGGCACGGATCCGGTCCGGAAATGTCACCGACATCCCGTGGCCGACACACAGAGGCGGCCGCGGTGCCGGGCGACGGTGATTAGCCAAACAGCACGATGAAAGCGACCAGCAGCGCGTACAGGCCAATCGCCTCGACCAGCGCGAAGCCGATCCACATCAAGGCGGCAACCCGCGCCTGAATCGACGGGTTGCGTCCGATCGTGGCGATCGTGGTGGCGAACACGTTGCCGATCCCGACGCCGACCCCGCCAAGTCCAATGGCGGCCAGTCCGGCACCGATCATCTTTGCCGCTTCGAGTTCCATCAGAGGCTCCTTCCCGTCGCAAGGATGGTTGAGGTTTGGTTGGCGGCGGCCACGCTCCGGTCCTCAGTGCAGGTGGACCGTGTCCTGGAGATAGATGCAGCTCAGCACCGCGAAGACGTAGGCCTGGAGGAAGGCGATCGCGAGCTCCAGTCCGGTCAGCCCGACCGTAAGGGCCAGGGGCGCGACGCCAAGGACGCCGAGCGCGATGATAAAGCCGGCAAACGTCTTAATCATGATGTGCCCGGCCGTCATGTTGATCGCGAGACGCAACGACAGGCTGACCGGTCGCACCAGATAGGACAGAATCTCGATCGGTATCAGCAGCGGCATGACGTAGATCGGGCATCCGCGCGGCGCGAACAGGCTCAGGAAGTGCCAGCCATGCCGGATGAAGCCAATCACCGTCACCGCGGTAACCACGAAGATCGCCATCGAGAACGTGACGATGATGTGGCTGGTGTAGGTGAAGCTGCCCGGGATCAAGCCAAGCATGTTGCCGAACAGGACGAACATGAACAACGTGAACACGAACGGGAAATACTTGCGGCCTTCCTTGCCGACCGTGCTGCCCACCATGTCCGCGATGAACTCGTAGCTCAGCTCGACCAGCGACTGCAGGCGCCCGGGCACCATGCTGCGATGGCGTGCGCCGTACATCACCAGGGCGTAGACCAGGCCGCCGGCGATCACCATCCACAGCGCCGAGTTCGTGAACGACACATCCAGCCCGCCGATGTTGATCGGCAGAATGGGATGGATTTCGAACTGCGCGAGTGGGCTGTGCTCCTCCACTCCGATCCCTCACCTATTTCGCACCCGGCGATCGACCAACGATCGGGCCGGGTCCGCCTACCTCGCCAGGCTTGCCTACCTTTGATGCGAATCCCGCTCCGCATCGAGGGTCGCGCGGCGAACATAGCGATACGCGTTCAACATTCCCGCGGCCGCACCGAGGAAGAAGAACACGATAAACAAAAACGGCCAGGTCCCGAACCACCGGTCGAGCCCATAGCCGATCAGTCCACCACCGATCAAACCGGCGACCAGCTCGACACCGACCTGGACTCCGACCCCGCCGAACCCCATCCGGTCGCGCCGCTTCGGCTCCCCGCCGGGTAGATCGGCCTCGGATCGAAGACGACGCATGCGCTCATCGAAATCCTTGAACTTCGACGAACGGTCCTCACGCGTCATCGCCCCACCACCTGTCCGGCCCGAACGCATCGCCCGGCGCCGAAGCGCGGCCAGAATTAGTGGCGGCCAGGAAAGGTGTCAAGCCGCGGCGTGTTGGGCGGTTGCTCGCAACTCGACGGCTGTGCGCAGGTCGACCGAGACCAGTTCAGAGATCCCGCGCTCGGCCATGGTGACGCCGTACAGACGGTCCATGCGCGCCATGGTCAGGGGATGGTGGGTGATCACCACGAAACGCGTCTCGGTGCTCTGCGCCAGCTCTTCCAGCAACGCGCCAAGCCGCTCGACATTGGCATCGTCGAGCGGCGCGTCGACCTCGTCCAGGATACAGAGCGGCGACGGACGGGTCAGGAACACGGCAAAGATCAAGGCGATCGCGGTCAGCGCTTTCTCGCCGCCCGACAGCAGCGACACCGACTGCAGCTTCTTGCCGGGCGGGCTCGCGGCCAGCTCCAGGCCGGCCGCCAGCGGATCCTCCAGATCGGTCAGCTCGAGCTTGGCGCGGCCGCCACCGAACAGGCGCACGAACAGCGCCTCGAAATGCTCCTCGACCTTGGCGAACGCGTCCCGCAGCCGCTCCCGGCCCTCGCGATTGAGGGTCGCGATCGCGCGCCGCAGACGCTCGAGCGCGGCGGTCAGCTCGGTCTGCTCGGCCTGCAGCGTCTCGATCCGCATGGCCAGCTCCTGAACCTCCTCCAGCGCGCGCAGGTTGACGGCGCCGAGCCGCTCGCGGGCAAGCCCGAGCTTGGCCAGGGTGGCTTCGAGCTCGGCCAGCTCCTCGGCATCCGGCGCTACGCCGGGCAGCGTGTCCGGCAGCTGCGGTAGTCTCGCGAGTACAGCGCTCTCCGCGCTCGCCAGCTCGGCGCGCACCTGCTCGAGCCGGCCCTCGAGCCGGGCACCGGTCTCACGCGCCTCGACGCGCTCTGCTTCGGCCTGGTCGAGCGCGCCCTGAGCCTCGGCTGCGGCCGCCTCGGCAAGCTGCAGCTGCTCGCCGAGGGTTGCCCGCTCGGTCTCGATCTCGCCGATCCGCGCCTGCTGCTCGGCCTGCTGTCGCTCGAGGATGGCAGGCAGCTCGACCAGCCGCGTGATCTCGGCGGCGAGGTCGCCGCGCCGCCTGGCCAGGTCCGCCAGTCGGGCCTCGCTGTTGCGTGCTCGCTCCGCCCAGAGTTCCAGCTCGCCGCACAGGCTGGCGTGACGTTGGGCGGCGCTGGCCTGCCGGTCGCGCAGCCGGACATGCTCGGCGCTGGCCTCGGTATGCAGCTGGCGGCGCTGATCGAGCGTGCTCCGGGCTTCCGCCAGGCGCTGTTGCGCCGAAGCCAGGTCGCTCTCGGCCACGGTCAGGGCGCCGACCACTTCCTGCTCGGCCTGGTCGAGCGCTGCCCGATCCTGCTGCAGCTGCGCCTGACGGGCGTGCACGCGCGTGCGTTCGAGCTCCTCCTCTCGCGAGGCCAGCGCGGCGGCGTGCTCGGCGGCGCGGCAGCGTTCGATCTCGGCCTGGGCTGCCGCCAAGCGCTCGCGTGCTGCGCTGGCCGCGGCGCGCGCCGCCGCGCGTGCGGCCTTCGCCTCCTCGGGGGGCAGCTCCTGCACGCCCGGCAAGGCGCCCCGCTCGGACTCGTCGCAGGCGAGTTCGCTCAGCTCCTGCTCGACCCGGCCGTTATCCTCGGCCAATGCCGTCAGCTCGGCGGCCAGGCCGGCATCGGTGGCACGCGCCTGGGTCGCGGCATCACGCGCCGTCTCGAACGCCAGCGTTACCGCGCGCAAGGCGCCTTCCGCCTGCTCGCGCGCGGTATGAGCATCGCGCCCGGCCTGATCGGCGCTTGCCAGCTCCTCGCGCCGCGCCGACAGCACCGTGGCCTGCTGCGCGCACTGGTCCTCGAGCTGGCGAAGGCGCGCACGCTGACGCAAGCGGGTCGCGCCCGAGCCCGAAGCCTCCGGCAGGCGCACGAAACCGTCCCAGCGCCACAAGCCCCCGTCCTTGCTGACCAGACGCTGACCCTGCAGGAGTTTTTCTTGAAGCGCCGCGGCTGTCGCGGGATCCGCCACGCCGATCTGGGCCAACCGGCGGGCCAGCGCGGGCGGTCCGTCGACGAACCGGTCAAGCGGCGCACAGCCGTCCGGCAAAGCCGGCGTGTCACGCGGTGCCGGCGCATCTTCGCACCAGTGCACGGGTGCCGCCGGATCCAGGCTGCCGATCAGATCATCGCCCAGTGCTGCCGCCAGCGCCTCTGCGTAGCCGTCCTGCACTTCGACCCGGTCGATCACGCTGGCGGCCGTGGCCTTCGGCGCGACCAGTGCTGCCAGAGCGTCGGCCTCGGCACGCAGGCGCTCGACCGCAGCCTGTTGTTGGCGCAGTGCGGCTTCGGCTTTGTTCCGGCCTTCTTCTGCCTCACGTGAGCGCTCGCGAGCGGCCGCCAGTTCGGCCTCCACCTGCTCGGCAGCCGCCTTGGCGACCGCCATGCGCTGCTCCAGCTCGGCAAGACCGAGGGCGCGTCGCCGCTCCGTGCTCTGCTCGCTGCGCGCGGCGAGGTCGTGCTGTCGCGCCAGCAGATGGCTGCTCTCGGCCATGCGCAGCGCAGCATCGGCCGCCTCGGCCGCTGCGCTCGCTTCGGCCAGTGCCGCTTCTGCCTGGGCCCGTTCCTGGTTGGCTGCCGCTTCGGGTTGGTCGCCGAGCTGTGCCATGGCGGCCTGCGCCTGCTGCTCGGCCTCGTGCAGCTCGTCGCGGCGCTGCGCGATCTCGCGCCGGCGCTCGGCCAGCTGGCCGAGCCGTGCCTCGGTCTCGGCCACCGCCGCCAGCGCCTCACGGAAGGCCGCGTCTGCCGCCTCGAGCTCGTCCCAGCCGGCGCGCTCGGCGGCGGCGGAGCGCTCCAGCTCGGCGGCGCACCGTTCCGCGGCGAGGACCAGACCGTCGCGTTCCTCCTCGAGCCGCTGGCGCATCGCCGCGGCGTCGCTCAGCGCGGCGTTGGCGTGGGCCACGTCCTGGTCGATCTGCTGGCGCCGCTCGGCGAGCTGCGTCTTGGTCTGGTCGAGCCTGGAGAGCTCGTCGACCAGGGCGCTCAGGCGCTCCGCCAGCCGGGCGAGCTCGGTCGCGAGCGCTGCCTCGCTCTGGCGCAGGGCGGGCAAGACCGACGCCGCTTCGTCACGCCGGGCACGCGCCTGCTCGAGCGTGCGCGTCCGCTCCGCGATCTCATCCTGACCCTGGCGGAAGATCTGCTCGGTGGCCGCCAGCTCGACGCGCGCCGTCTGCCACCGGCCGATCAGCAGGGCCGCCTCCGCCTCGCGATGGGCCGCGCTCAGCTCACGATAGCGTTCGGCCTGGCGTGCCTGCTTGCGCAGGCTGCGATGCTGCTCCTCGAGTGCGGTCAGGAGGTCCTGCAGGCGGACCAGGTTGGCTTCGGTCGCCCGCAGCTTCAGCTCGGCCTCGTGCCGGCGGGCCTGCAGACCGGCGACGCCTGCGGCCGCCTCGAGCAGGCGCCGTCGATCGGTCGGCTTGGCCTCGACCAGGCTGCCGATCTGGCCCTGGCTGACGACCGCGGCGCTGCGCGCGCCGGACGAGGCATCGGCGAACAACAGCTGGACGTCGCGGGCACGGATCTCGCGGCCATTGACCCGAAACACCGAGCCGACGCCGCGTCCGATGCGTCGGTTCAGCTCGATCTCGTCGTCATCGCCGAACAGCGCCAGCGCCCGGTCGATCCGCCGCAGCTGGACCGTGACGTCGGCGAGATCATGGGCCGGTCGCGCCGCCGTCCCGGCGAAGATCACGTCGTCCATCTCGCCGCCGCGCAGGCCGCGCGCCGAGGTCTCGCCCATCACCCAGCGCAGCGCCTCGACCAGATTCGATTTGCCGCAGCCATTCGGGCCCACGACCCCGGTCAGCCCGGGCTCGATCAACAGCTCGGTCGGGTGGACGAAGGACTTGAAGCCGGACAGGCGCAGCTTGGTGATCTGCACCGGGTCAGCAGCCTAAGAGCGATGACATGGCCAATGTCTATATCAACTCCACCGCACGCTTGAAAAGCCCTATATCGTTGCTCGGCGCCGTTCTGCCCACAACATGCAGTGGTGCAAGGCTCCCGCACGATAACGCTGCGCCGACCGGTCGGCCTGTCTTCCCGATCGTCGGGGAATACCGATAGCGCTCAAGGAACGGTACGATGGCGCGTTCTGTCAGGAAGGCGGGTGGACCGCCGAACGGGCATCTGACGCTGGCGTCCTCACCCCGAGGGGTGACGACGTCGGCGAGAGCACATCATCGTCGGCGCGGACGGCCCGACCGGGTGCGGTGACCGCGCCGATCACCGCTGCCTCAGGAGTTGTCGAGCAAGGGGTCGATCAGCTCGCTGAGCGCATCGATGCTGCGCGAGCCGGGATAGGTCTCGCCATTGATGATCAGGGTCGGCGTCGAGCTGACCTGGTACTTGTTCTGGCCGTCGAGCCGAGACTGCAGGATGCCGTTGGTCAGCTCGTCATCGGCCAGACACTGATCCATCTGCTCGTCGGTCATCCCGCCGAGCTTGCCCAGCTTCTTGAGCGCACCGAGATAGTCGTCGGCACGCGCCCAGCCGCTCTGGGTCTCGAACAGCACGTCGATGAAGCCGAAATAGCGGTCGGGCCCGGCGCAATGGGCGAGCGCGGCAGCCATCAGCGCCCGCTCGTCGAGCGGAAAGTCGCGATAGATCAGGCGTACCTTGCCAGGCACGATGTAGCGCTCCTTGAGCTCGGGCAGCACTTCCTTGCTAAATTGAGCGCAGTGCGGGCAGGTCAGCGATGCGTATTCGATGATGGTGACCGGCGCGTTCGGATCGCCCAGCGCCTGCTCGCTCGGTTCCGCCGCCGAGGTTTCGACCAGCACCAACGGCAGCCAGATCACCACCCAGAACCCGAGCACCCCGAGCAAGCTGCCTGCGAGGCGAACCATGACACTCTTCACGAGCGGTCTCCCTGCGTGCGCGCGACCCGGGCGTCAACATAGGTCGCGACCCCCCGCGCGACAAGCTATGGACGGAGACTAGACCACGCGCCTTAACCGCCGCTGAACGGGCGGCGGACGTACCGCTGATTGATTCGCCTGGCGTTTGCGCCTCCGATGCGCGGATCGGACCACGATCTGCAGGCCAGCGGGGAGGAGCTGCGCGCCCCTGCGAGCGAATACTGGTTCTTCGGCGATGGCGGCTTGGACTGCCCGTAATGGCAGTGTCGCCATCACCGCCCGGCAGCCGGGAGCGAGTAGGTCGGGCGCTCGACGCAGCAGCCCGGTCGGCCGCACCGTCCGCATACCCTCCAGGCACCGGTGAGAACCTCATGCCCTGACCCGCCAGCCCGGGATCGTGACGGTCCCGGCTACCCGATCATCGGATCAGGTGGCCGCCATCACTTGTTGAACAGGCCCTTCAGCAGCTTCTTGGCCGCGTCGCCGGCGCCGCCACCCTGGTCGCCTGACCCGCCGCCCGTCACACCTTCGATCAAGGCGTCGGTATCGCCCTCCTTGACGGCATCCTTGAGCGCCCGCTTGACGTCCTTGGCCTGACCGCCCAGCTCCTTGAGCGTCTCGGGCAATTCCAGGGCGCTCTCGAGCACACCGCTGAGGTCCGGCCGAAAGGTGAGGGCGTCCCAGGGCCCCTCGATGATCACCGGCACCAGCACGCCGGCAGCCTGCTGCTCGCCGCCCTGTCCCTCGAGCGTCGCCGCGGCCTTGGGCTCGAGCAGATAGGTAAGCGTCCGGTCCGGCAGATCGACCCGTCCGCGGCCATTGACCCGCAGCACCGGCGCCTGCAGGCGCATGTCGTCATTGGTGAGGATGCCCTCACGGATCGTGAAGGTGCCGGACAGCTCGGCGAAATCGGTCTTGCGTTGCTCGCCCGCGGCCTGATCGAGGAATGCGCTCGCGGCGTTGCGCACCATCGCCGCGATGTTGATGCCCGCGATCGCGCCGTCGGTGAAGGTGATCGAGCCGTTGCCGTTCAGGCCACGCACCAGCTGCAGCTCGCTGGCGCCACGGCTGGTGACGTCGAGCTGCGCATTCGCCTTGCCCTCGAGCCGATCGAAGCCGGCGACGGCGGTAAGGAATGGCAAGGCGTCCAGGTCTTCCAACTGGAACTGCTGGCGGATCGCCGGCACCTCGTCGCTGACCGAGACCTCCAGATCGCCGGTCGCCTGGCCGCCATACAGCGCCATCTCCTGCAGCGCCAGGTTCAGCGTTTCGCCGGCGAGCTTCAGCTCGAGCGCGGTCTTACCGATCTCGATCTCTCGCATGCGCAGCGATTCCAGGCTGAGCGCGAAATCGACCTCGACACCACCGATCGGCGGCAGCTCGATCGGCTCCTTCGACCAGCCGCTTGGACCGGTATTACCGCCAGTCTGGTCGCCCGAGCCCTGCTCGTCCTTGGCCGCCGGCGGCAGATAGGGATCGAGATCGACCGCACCCAGATCCAGACGCCCGTCGACCTTGGGCACCGAGCCCGACAGGTCGGCGACCAGCTCGCCCCTGGCTTCGATCGCATCGAGCCCGATGGTGGCATCGGCAAGCGCCACCCGGTCCGGCCCGGCGTCGATCTGCGCCGCGACCTGTAAGCTGCGCAGCCCCTCGCCTTCGAACGCGATCGGCTCGGCCAGCCAGGCCGCCAGGTCGCGGATCGAGCTCACCTCGAGATCGAGCTTGCCCGAAGCGCCCGGCTTCTCGCCGGCATCGAGCTTGCCACCGAAGCTGACCTCTGCCGGCGTGCTTTCGACCGCGAGCGCCACCGGCGATGTCCCGCCCCGAAGCAGCGCCGCCGGCTCGTCCGCGCTCAGCTTCAGCGTGATCGTCTGGCCCTTGTAGTCGAGCGTACCGTCCGCCGCCAGCGCGCTTTGCAGATCGGGCAGCCGGAGCGTCATGTTGATCGCATCGAGCCGCTCGCTGGTACCGTTGCGGGCGTCGCTGTAGGTCAACCCACCATCCTCGATGCGAAGGTCGCCGAACTTGATCTCGCTGAGCATGCCGCCGGACGCTTCGTCGATGCCGCCGGGGACTTTTGGCGCAGGCTCGGCCGGCTGCTCGGGCTGGGCCTGCGGCTGTGCCGACGGCTCGCCTGGCGGGACACCGAACTGCCAGTTCGGTTGTCCTTCGGCATCGACTTCGAGGTCGATCTGCGGCTCGACCAGCACGAAGCGGTCGACGGTCAACGTGCCGTGCAGCAGCGGCCAGATTTCGAGCTCGAGCTGGACCGCCTTGAGACGCACCATGTCCGGGCTGGCGGCACCGGCCGGATTGGCGAGCGTGACGCCCTGCGCCTCAAGGCCCAGCTGCGGCAGGATCGTGAAGGTCAGCGGGCCGTCGACGGTCAGGTTGCGGCCGGTCGCGCTCTCGACCTCCCTGGCGATCTGCTGCTTGTAGGTCTCGGTGGGCACCACGAACGGCACGATCAGCGCGGCGCCGATCAGCACCACCACCAGCGCCAGCAGGATCAGAAGGAACTTGCGCATGCGCGCCTCGTGCAAGCGGTTGACGATGCGTCTCCCGGTACGCTCGCGCTGCCCGGGTCGCCTGCCCGGGACCGGTGATGGCCCCGAGCCGAAAACGGCCTATCGGATCAAGGTGATATCGGCCCTCCGATTTTGCGCGTCACCGGCACCGCCGGCGGTCCCGCTCGTGGCTGTCTCGACGACCTCGGCCGGCACGCCGGCTTGCAGCAGCGCCTCGACCACCGCGAGCGCCCGATCATTCGCGAGCAGCTCGTTGGCCTGCGCCGAGCCCGAGCCATCGGCGAAGCCGACCACCTCGATCGCCTCCGCCTCGAGCAGCTCCGCCGCGCGGACCGCGTCGGTAATCGTATTGCGCGCCGGTACGCTCAATAGCGCGCTGCCGGTCTCGAAGAACACCGAATACATGTCGGGGAGGTCGAGCTGCCTGGCCTCGATCTTGGCCAGCTCCTCCATGAAGGTGTCTTTGCAGCCAGTGCTCTGGTCAGCGCGACCGCTGGCGCCCACCTCGCCCAGCCAGCAATCGAAGCCCACCTGTGCCTTGGCCGCCTCGCGCGGGCTCTGTCGGCGTGCGCTCGCCTCGAGGGCGTCGATCAGGCGAGCCCGCTCGACCAGCATCGTCTCGCGCGCCGCTGCCGGCATCAGCCGGCTCGATACCCGGTCGGGCCAGACCTGATCGCCCAGCATCGCCTGCGTGGCCTTGCGATCGTAGTGGATGAAATCCCAGTCGCCGGCATCCCAGGTGGTGCCCGCGAGCGCGACATAGCCTTGCTTGAGGTCCTCGTTGAAGACCGGCCCGAGCGCCTCGGTCTTTTCCGGCGGCAACGCCGTCGTGCACGCGCCCAGCAGCAGCCCGAGCAGACCGAGAAGCGTCACCTGATGCGCCATCACCACCTCCGCGAGTACGGGCGCGCCCGTCAGGGGGGCTCTGACCGGGCCGGCCACGGAGCCCAGAACCTGAACCGGTTAGCGGCAAAACGCAACCTATCGGTTCGGCGAACCGGTGCGGAGACCAGCCAGGCGCAACACCTTCTTCATGACCGTCGGCAGGGCCAGCTCGTGCAGCCGGTGCGGCGCGCACCAGAAACCCGGCGGCGGCTTCGTGGTGCTGGCCTCGGCAAGCGTGAGCTCCAGGACGAAGTGCGTGAAGCCATGAACCACCGGCTCGCGTCCGAGCCGCCACTCGGCCGGCGCCGGCGCGTGCTCGAGCGAGCTGCCGACCCGCAGCGGGCCCGCGAGCCACGGGCTCCCCGGCAACTCGTGCAGGCCGCCCAGCAGACCGTTCTCCGGCCGGCGCCGGAACAGGATCGCGCCATCCTGCCGGCTCAGGAGAAAGGCGAGGCCACGCAGCACCGGGCGCTCCGGCCTCGCGGCACGCCGCGGCAGCTGCTCGGCGGTCCCGGCAGCAGAGGCGACACAGGCCGACTGCCACGGGCAGGCGTCACAGCGCGGCATGCGGGGCCGACACACGGTGGCACCGAGGTCCATCAGGGCCTGGGCCAGGTCGCCCGGCCGGCGCAGCGAGGCGAGGCCGTCGGCCAGCTCCTGCAGCTCCTTGAGGGCTCCCGGCAGCGGCGTCTCAACGCCGTGCCGTCGGGCGAGCACGCGCGCCACGTTGGCGTCGACCGGCATCGTGGGCTGGTCGAACGCGATCGCGAGGATCGCGCGCGCCGTGTAGGCCCCGATGCCGGGCAGCTCGCGCAGCTCGCGTTCGCTGCGCGGCAGCTCGCCATTGCAGCGCTCGACGACCGCCTTGGCACAGGCATGCAGGGCACGCGCACGGCGATAGTAGCCAAGGCCTTGCCACGCGTGCAGCACGTCGGTCTGGGCCGCTGCCGCGAGCGATTCCAGACGCGGAAAGCGCGCCAGGAAGGCCTCGAAGCGGCCGGCCACGGTCGCGGCCGTGGTCTGCTGGAGCATGATCTCGCTCAAGAGCACGTGATAAGGCTCGGGCCGCCGGCCGGACGCGGCTCGCCATGGCAGCGAACGCCGGTGCAGATCGTACCAGTCGAGCAGGCCGTCGATCGCTTGGCCCGGCATCACCCGATACGCTCCCGTGGTTGGTCGCTAACCCGCATCCGTGGTAGACTGGTGATGGTCGCGGAGCGCCCTGCGCGCCGCCCAGAACAACCCGAACGACCCGTGCGAGCAGAACGGCCTTGACCGTGGCGGGTGGTCGGTTCCGAGCGTGCCCGATGAACGACAAGCCAGGCCGGATGAGCAACCAACCGAAAGACCAACATGCCGCGCGGCATGAGGCCATGCGTCGTGGCGGCGGTCTGCGCCGCCTGCCGGACCTGTTGAGCAAGGTGCTCGATCCGGCCTCGCGACGCCGCGGCCTGGCGCAAGCGCGCGTGCTGACCGACTGGCCGATGATCGTCGGCCAGGTCCTCGCGGCGCGCTGCCAACCGGTCAAGCTGACCGGGGCCAGCCGTGGCCATGGTGGTATCCTGCACCTTCACGTTGCCGGATCCGCTGCTCTCGAGCTGCAACACAGCGAGCCTCAGCTGCTCGAGAGGATCAATAGTTATTTTGGCTATCCGGCGGTGGCTCGCCTACGCCTGGTACGGGCACCGCTGAGCCTGCCGCGGCGCGAGCCGGCGGCGATACCGGCGCCACTCGACGCGAGTGCGCGCGCCGAGATTGAAGCGGTCGTCCAGCCCGTCGTGGACGACGGGCTGCGCGCGGCGCTCGCGGGTCTCGGGACCACCCTGAAGAGACCAGGGAGCGAGGCGCAGCTTGATCCCCCTCCACTCGATCAACGAAAGAACCGGTGATGGCCCGAGCGTTTGGCAGCATGAGCACGGGCGCGCCGGCCCGCGGCCTGGCACTCTTCCTGCTAGCAACCCTGGTGGCCGGCTGTGCGGGCGGGGTCGGCAAGCCGAACCGCGTCCAACGGATGATGCTCGAGCCGGCGCGTGAAGCCGAAGCGCGCGGCGACGACGTGGCGGCGCTGCGCCACTATCTGAGCGCCGCCAAGGATGGGCTCGCTTACGCGCAATACACGGTGGCGGGCTTCTATCTCGAGGGTCGGGGCGCCTCGAAGAACCCGGCCGCCGCCGCCCGCTGGTACCGCGAGGCATCGGATGCCGGCTATGCCCGGGCGCATCGGCCTCTGGCCAGACTTTACGAGCGTGGTCTCGGCGTGCCGCAGGACGATGCCGCCGCCTTCGCGCTCTACGTCAAGGCCGCAGCCACCGGCGATGCCGCCGCCCAGTTCAAGGTCGGCGAGTTCCTCGAGAAAGGTCGCGGAACCGAGGCCGATCCGGTGGCAGCGCTGGCATCCTATCGCGATGCCGCTGAAGCGGGCCTGGTGCGTGCGCAGCTGGCGGTCGCGCGCCTCTATCGCACCGACGATGAGGTGCCAGAAGACCCCTCGAAGGCGCGCGCGTGGTATGAACGGGCGGCAGAGCAACTGGAAGACGAGGCGCTTTCCGGCGATCCTGCCGCGCTCGAGCGTCTCGCCGGACTCTACATGAATGGGCGTGGCGTCCCCAGGGACATCGACCGATCCCTGGCCCTGTACGAGGCATCGGCCCGCGGCGGCCGCACCAGCGCGCAGGTCAAGCTCGCGCGACTGCTCGAGAAAGGCACCGAGGACATCGCCGCCGACCCGACTGCGGCGGCTGTCTACTATCAGATGGCGGTCGACCAGGGCCACGTCGGAGCGGCCTATTCGCTGGCGCGACTTTATGCCGAGGGCGAGGGCGTGCCGCAGGACGGCGGCAAGGCGGTCGCGCTCTACCAGCAGAGCGCGGCGCAGGGCGAGGTCCGGGCGTACACCAGGCTCGGCGACGTCTACGCGAAGGGCCAGGGCCTGCCCCGCGATGAGGCGATGGCGGTCAAGTGGTATACGCAGGCGGCCGAGAAAGGCGACGCCAAGGGGATGTATCGGCTGGGCGAGGCCTACGAGAGGGGCCGCGGTGTGCCCGAAGACCAGGTGCAGGCGCTGATGTGGTACAGCCTGGCGGACCAGTGGGGCTACGCCTCTGCCAGCGAGAGGGTCGAGCGGGTCGCCACCAAGCTGGCGCCGCAAGACACCGAGCGCGCAGGCCAGCTCGCCGCAGCCTGGCAACAGGATCAGGGCTAGCCCTGCCTGGCCCGGCGCGCTGAGCGCCACCGTCCCTGCGAACCCGATCGTGAGCCACCAGCCTCGCTGTTCTTTCCGCGATCGCCGGAGCCGTCGGCGGCCCGATCGGGCAGAGCGGTGTCGACTTGCCTGGGACCACCCGCGCCCTTTGCCGAGTGCGCATAAGGTACCATGGCACCGGCGCCCGAGAGGCGGGTGGTTGCAGGTGAGCGAAAAGCCCGTCTAGCCGGTCGACACCGGGATCTTGCGCGCCGTGGCGGCCTGCGCCTTTGGCAGGAGGAGCTTGAGCACGCCCTGCTTCATCGAGGCGCTGATCCGCTCCCCGTCGACCGCCTCTGAGATCGTGAACGAGCGCTCGAACACGCCATCGCGATACTCGGCGTGAACCGGGTTGAAGTCACCGGGCGCATGGTGGCTGCTCTTGCCGGTGACCGTCAGCACCCGTTTCTCCAGGGTGATGTTAACGCCGTCCTTGTCGACGCCTGGCATGTCCAGCACCAGGACCAGGCCGGCGTCGCTCTCGTAGATGTCGGTGGCCGGCGCAAAGGTGGGCTCGCTGCGGGTCTGCTCGGCCGACTCCTTTGCGCCCGGCCGGGTGATCTGATCTGCCATCGATCGCGCTCCCCTTACGTCTTGGAAATCTCGATCCGCTTCGGCCGTTCGGACTCGTGTCGCGGCAGCATCAGCGTCAGGATGCCGTCCTCGATGCCGGCCTGGACGTGCTCGGCATCGACGCTGAACGGCAGGGCGACGGTCCGCCCGAATGCGCCGTGGCGCCGCTCGCGCCGGTGATAGGTCGCCGCGCCCTCCCCCTCGTCGGGGCCGCGCTTGCCCTTCAGGGTCAAGGTATCCTGGTGGACGGTGATCTCGAGATCGTCCGGATCGACGCCGGGGATGGCCGCGGTGAGCACGGCGCCCTGGGCGCCCGTCCAAAGGTTGAGCGGCGGAAACTCCTCGCCCGCCCTCGCCGGCGCGCCGTAGACCCGGCTCCACTCGTCCTGCATGCGCCGCAGCTCGCGCAACGGATCCGGCCAGCTCGACCGGCCCAACGTATCGAACGCCATGGCTTGCTCCCCCTTTTGCCTGGGCGCCCCATCCGGCCTGCACAAGGCCTGGCGTGGCGGTCTCCCCTCGCGCCTATTTTTGCCGTTCGCAGCGCAATTCAAGGGGTCTCAGACGGTTCGACGATCTGGATACGAGCGGGGGCAAGCAGGTCGGCGGCGGCTCCCGTGTCCGCCGCCATGGCTCTGACGCATGCCCCCGGCCGGGTCATCACGATCGTCCGAGGGCAGGTGGCGGAGGCGTCCGGGAACGCCTTCCCGTGCAGCGAGGCAATCAGAAGAGCCCCCTGATTGCCGGCTTGCGCCGCATGATCTCATGGCAAGCGAGTGCTCTCTGCGAGCAGACGCATGAACCATCCGTCTGCTCCAGAGCACGAGCCGTTCAGCTTTCTTCGCTGCCGGTCTTGGCTTCGACGACGGTATCCGGCTCGGTGGCGGTGCAGGCGGTATCGCCGACCCGGCCGATCAAGTCAGCATTGCGACCGCCATAGCAGCCCTGCTGGTTGTCGATCAGGTAGGAGGCGACGAAGGTATTGCCTTCGCAGGTGAAGTTGAGCCAGGCGCCATGCTGGCCGGAGCCTCTGATCGTCACGCCTTCGAACCGGGTCTCGCGCGCGCAGGTGTCGGCCCGGTCGCGGTCGGCACGATCGAGATAGACGCCGTTCCGTCCATTGTCGTTGAACGAGCCATTCTGGAAGGTGTTGGCGCGGGCATGGCGCAGGAACAGGCCCTGATCTCGATTGCCGCTCGCCTCGAACCGCTCGATCCGGTTGCCGGAGAAATCGAGGTCGAACGAGAAGCCCGAATAGTCGTTGTCGATGGCGCGGACATTGCGAAAGGTGCTGTCATAGGTCCAGTAGCCGGCGATCCCGTCGAAATGGGAGCGCTCCGCCACCAGGCCGTCGACCAGGAGCCGCCGCGAGCCCACGATCACGACGCCGCCGGAACGCGCGTCGGTGACCTCGGCATTGATCAGCGCGCAGTCGTCGCAGCCGTTCACCGTGATCCCGTTCAACCGCTGCTGGCGGTAAGGGTTGTCGTTGAGCTCGGCATCGCAGGGCCCGCCCCAGCATTCGTCCGCCTGGTGGGCGCGATTGCCATCGACCTTCACATTCAGGACGCGCACACCGGTGGAGCGATGCTGGACCGGCGCATGCAGGTCGCCGAGCACGATCGCCGGCCGCAAGGCGCCATCCGCGACGCGCACCAGCGAGCCGCCGAAATCGACCGTCAGGCCGTCGACCGAGGGATTGAGCGGCTCGCGGCACTCGTAGACGGCCGGCGCCAGCAACACATGCGCGTTCGGCTGCCGCGTGTCGATATGGTGACGCAGCGCCGCGCACGACTTGAAATGCAGCGGCTCCTGACCATCGGCAGGGTCGGCCACGAGCGTGCCCAATGCGGCGATCACAGGCAGCACGAGAAGGGCTCTTCTCATGATCAGGGCGCTCCGTTTCGCATTATGCGTTTGCGATGCCGAGTGCCGCGAGCCATGACCGCCCGCGACCGCGGCATGTCGACGGCAAGGTAGAAGGGGGGATGGCCCTTCCACTGTGAGCGGCATCACAGTTCACAACAAGTTCATCGTCCGTGACCGAAAGGACACACATGGCTCGATCTCGCCTTTCGAACCTGCGCCAGAGTAATGCGCGCCCGGCAATGCCGATCCGGGCGATCCCGTCTGCCACTTAATTCCGAAATGCTTAACAATGTGTTGAGAACAGGCAGGCGGTGCGCTCAAGGCAGCGGAAATCGGCGACCGGCCGAACGGACCGTTCTGTTCGCGAGACCACCAGGGCGGGACCACCAGCGCGAGAGCGGCCTCATTCTTGCGGTGGCAGGGAGTCCCGGCTGGCGGTCGAGGGGCAGGATGTACGAACGCCGCCGGCCGTTTCGGCGCGCTCAGCGCATTTCCGACCCGGGTCGATCCGGCTGGTTCGACGTAACCGAAGACTGCGCTTAGCCCGTATTTCTCACAGAGGATAGGTGCATCGGGGCTCTGAATTGGCGATAACTGTTCTGCGACAAACACTTAAACCTACGCAGAGGAGTTCCCCGATGCCGACACAGTGTAGCCGCGATCTGTTCGGTTATGAAGGGGTCGAGGGCCGCCGGGTGGTCGCAGCATTCGACGGCGGGGCGGTGACCTCCGATGCCGGGGCGCTGCTGTTGGGTGCGACCGACCAGGCGATTGGGTTGGTCACCCGATTTGCCGCTTGCTTCGATGATGGCCGTGCCCAAGCGCAGGTCGAGCACGGCGTGGCGACGATGGTGGCGCAACGCGTGTTCGGCATCGCGCTCGGCTACGAGGACCTGGTCGACCACGATCAGCTGCTTGGCCGCCGGAACGGGGTTGGGGCCCCGTTCCCCAACCCGGCGGCCAAGCGATCCGGTACTGGCAGCGCTCGCCGGCAAGCTCACGGCGCGGCGTCGGGATTGCGCGCCGCTCGCCGGCAAGGGTTCGCGACCGGGTTGGGGAGCGGGGCCCCAACCCCGCTCGGGTCGCAAACCCGCTGAACCGGCTCGAGCACGCGCCGTCCAAGCCGTCCCGCTACCACAAGATCGGCCACAACGGCGCGGCGATCGAGGGCTTGTTCGTCGACCTCTTCCTCGAGGCGCACAAGACACCGCCCAGCGAGATCATTCTCGATCTCGATGCGACCGACGATCCGTTGCACGGTCATCAGGAAGGCCGCTTCTTCCGCGGTTATTACGATTGCTACTGCTATCTGCCGCTGTACGTGTTCTGCGGCCGGCACCTGCTCGCGGTCAAGCTTCGCCGTTCCAACATCGACGCCTCTGCGGGCGCCGTGGCCGAGGTCGAGCGGATCGTCGACCAGATCCGGATGCGCTGGCCCAGGGTCAGCATCCTGCTGCGCGCCGACTTCGGGCTTCGCTCGGGAGCCACTCATGGCATGGTGCGAGGCCAACCGTGTCGACTACCTGTTCGGCCTTGCGCGCAACGAGCGCCTGGTCGGTGCCGTCGCCTAAGAGCTTGCCGCGGCCGAGACCGAGAGCCTGGCCGAGGGCGGCCCGGCACGCCGCTTCGCCGACTTCCCTTGGCGCACGCTCGACAGTTGGAGCCGGGAGCGCCGCGTCGTCGCCAAGGCCGAGCATCTGCCCAAGGGGTCGAATCCACGCTTCGTCGTGACCTCGCTGGTCGCCACCGAGATCGATGCCCGCAGCCTCTACGAGGACGTCTACTGCGCCCGCGGCGAGATGGAAAACCGGATCAAGGAGCAGCAGCTCGACCTGTTCGCGGGCCGTACCTCGGCAGCCACCATGATAGCCAACCAGCTCAGGCTGTGGTTCGCTTCGATGGCCTACGTCCTGCTCGCGGCGTTGCGCCGGATCGGCCTACGACACACCCAGCTCGCCAGCGCCACTTGCGGCACCATTCGGCTGAAGCTGCTCAAGATCGGCGCCCAGGTCCGCACCAGCGTGCGCCGCATCAAGATCGCCATGGCCTCGGCCTGCCCCTATCAATCCGAGTATCACCTCGCCTATCTCTACCTGCGCCGAGCCGCCGCCTTGTGAGCCGTGGCCTCATAACACCCGCCGCCCGCACCGCAGGCCGATCCCGCGCGTCCGGAATCCGCCTCCACCAGCAATCCCAGCTGGCAATGCCCTCAAGCCCACCATCCGCATCCGCGCCCACCGTCAAACTGACCCCGCGCCTACCCGCTGTGAGAAATCGGGCCGTGGGTGTCAATCCCTCACTTTGTGCTCCGGCGTCGCGTCGCGGGGCTCGTGCTTTCTGTCCGTGGTCGGCGCCGGTCGTTTGAGATGGCCGCCACATGATGCGGTCAGACGGAGCGGGCGAGCCGATCTAAGACGCGCCGGCGAGGCTTGTGCCGGCCACTCCCGGATTTGCGGCTTCACCCGATCCGCGCGTCCCCGCGACGGAACCTGGGTCGCCTCCACCTTGCTGATCCGGCCGGTCCGATCGATCTCGCCGGACTGGTACTTCTTCGGTGTCCGGGACCCGCACGAAGTGAGCGCCCACGGCCTTGGAGCGTGTGAAGCGTTCGGACTGGTCGACCGCGGCTTTGAAGGTCATCGCCACCACGGCGCCGACGCCCGGGATGGTCATCAGCCGGCGGCACACCTCATCCTTGCGCACCGCTTTGAGCAGCTCGCCGTGCAGGCTTGCGTATGCCGCGCGCAGCGCGGCGCGCGCCCGCAGCAACGGCTCGGCGATCCGTTCGAGCATGGCCTGGCCGGCCACGAGCTTCGTGGATCCGGGCCTCGAACTTGCCCTTGCTGATCGCGCCGACCTTCAGCCCGAAGCCGCGCAGGATGCCGCGGAGGCTGCTCTCGACGTCCCGCAGCTTGGCCACCAGCAGCTTGCGCGCGGTCAGCAGGGCTCGGATCTCCTGGACCATGGGCGCCTTGACGTGGACCGCTCGGAACCAGCCCATACGCATCAGCTGCGCCAGCCCACGCGCATCGTTGCGGTCGGTCTTCACAGTCATCGCCTTGAGCGCTGCCTTGACGTGGCGGGTCTCGATCAAGATCGCCGGCAGCCCAGCCTCGACCAGCCCCGCGTACAGCCACTGCGACAACGGCCCCGCCTCCAGCCCGATGCGCGCGATGCTCAGGCCGCTCGGTTCGAAGAACGCCACCAGGGCCTCGCGCTCGCTCCGCACCTTGGCTTCGCGGACGATCTGTCCGGCCGCATCGACCACGCACACGCTGCTCCATTCCAACGAGACGTCGATCGCGGCATAGTGCTCCATGGCTGTCCCTCCGTGCCAATGTTTGGGGCCGACCTTCGGACCCCGTTCCACCATCACCGTGAGGGACAGCCGCCGCTCAGAGAAGCCCGAGGCGGCGACCAGGCCCGATTACCGCATCTAGTCGTAGCTGATCAGGGCTGCCGCGACCTGGCGATCATAGCCCTCGCTGCTCCTCAGCAGTTGCTGTGCATAGGGGTTGGCAAGCGCGCCGGACGCGAGCGCCGCCGTCTTCACCTGCTCGACGATGCGGCCAGCGTTCATGATCGCGACCTCGGCGCACATATGCGCGATCACCGCGAGATTGTGGCTGACGAACAGATAGGTGAGGCCGCGCTCCTGACGCAGAGTGGTGAGCAGGTTCAGGATCTCGGCCTGCACCGAGACGTCGAGCGACGAGGTCGGCTCGTCGAGCAGCAGGACCTGCGGCTCGAGCATGAGCGCACGCGCGATCGCAATCCGCTGGCGCTGACCGCCGGACAGCTGATGCGGATAGCGGTAGCGAAAGCCCGGCCCCAGGCCGACCGCGCGCAGCGCCCGCTCGACGCGGCCGCCGACATCGCGCACGCCGTGGATTGCGAGCGGCTCCGACAGGGTGCGGTCCACCGTATGGCGTGGGTGCAGCGAGCCATACGGGTCCTGGAAGATCATCTGAACCTTGCGGCAGAAGTCGGGGCCGCGTTGGGCGGTGAGCGTCTCGCCGTCGACGGTGATCCGGCCCTCCCAGTCCGCGATCAGCCCGGCAATCGCCTTGAGCACGGTGGTCTTGCCGGAGCCGGATTTGCCGACCAGGCCGAACGCCTCGCCCGCGGCCACGCGAAACGACGTGTCGCGCACGGCATGAAACATGCCGAAGCGGACATCCAGGGATTCGATCTCGATCATGGCAGGCCGGTGCTCACCACTGTGGCCAACGATCATGCCGCCGGCGCCGCGCGCGTCAATGGGGCGGCTCTCCGCTCGGGATCCAGGTGCTCAACGGGTGGCGCGCCGCGGCATCTCGGCGCGGAGCGATGCCCCAATCCCGACCACGAGCAGGATCACACCAAGCAGCTGCATGAGGTGGAACACGCCGTTGTGATCGAAGGTCCAGATCAGCGTGACCTCGACGCCGGTTGTTTGCACCACAGCTGCGAGCAGGGTGACGAAAAGGCCCGCGCAGACAAGGCCAGTCCCTGGCAGACGCCTGGTCGAGGCGAGATAGCCATAGCCATAGCCAAGGAAGGCAAAGCCGACGAACGACCCCTCGTAAAGCACGTCGATCACGAAGTTGTGATTGAACCGCGTGATCGCGAAGAACAGCAGGGCGACGACGATCATCACCGGCGTGATGACGCGCGAAGCCCGCTCACTCCACAGATCGCGGACCGTGCCGACCACGAAGCAGGCGATCAGGAGGCCAAGGCTCAACTCGGTCAGCGCCCAAATCGCTTTGTGCATCGGTTCGGCAAGCTTCAGGCCGTGGACGGCGGCGGCCGACGTGCTGGCCGCCATCAGGCAGACAGCGGCCGCCGTCCAGATCTTGACCTTCCAGGGCTCGAGGGCTCGAAACGTATGGAAATAGACCAGGGCGACGAGGCCGACCAAGCTGATCAGCAGGTTGGTAACGGCCGTGGTGCGCCCGGTCGCCAGATCGGTGAGCTCGATCATTCTGCCGGCGGCGCGTGCGTCAATCGGCCGCGCGGCCGCGGCATCGCCGCGACAGCCGTCGGCCTTTCGGCCAGCAGGGCCGCCCGCAAGCCAAGGATCAGCAGGATCAAGCCCACCGCCTGCACAAGGTGATAGTGGCCATTGTGATCGAAGACCCAAACCAGCCTGATCTGCGGCACGATGTGGGTCGCCTGAACGACGGCAGCCAGAAGGGTGACGAGAAGTCCCGTCGAGATCAGCCCCGACCCGGTCCGGCGCCTTATCAGGGCGAGGTAGCCATAGCCGAGCAAGGTCAGTCCCATGAACACCGCCTCATACAGGATGATCACCAGGAAGGCGGAATCGCTGCGGATCACGACGAAGAACAGCACGGCGATCGTGGCCATGACCGGGGCTGCCCTGCGCGAGGCCGGCGCGCCCCACAGGTCATGGGTCACGCCGACGACGGGGCACGCGATCATCAGGGCAAGACTGAGATAGCTCAGCGTCCACGCCGTGGCATACACGCCAGGAGACAGCTTGAGGCCGTGACCGGCAGCGGCCGCCGCGCTCGCCACGAGCAGGCTGGTGAACGCCGCGCTCCAGATCGCAGTCTTCCAGGCATCATGGCGACGAAGCCGGTGCAAGGTCAGGATGCCGGCAGAGGCGATCAAGCAAAGAACGAGGTTGGTCGCCGCGGTGGTCTGCTCGGCGGGCACTTCGACGAGGTCAATCATCCGGAGCCTGCCCCTCCTTCAGACGGGGAATGAGATGGTTCGGCGGTTTCCGCCGCACCGCGGTGGCTGGCGCGCCATTTCGGCACGACCACAGGAAGCACGGCGGCCAGGGCGAGAAGCATCGTCACCAGTGCGATCCAGCCGAGCGCGAGACCGGGGCGATTCCACGGCAGTGCGGTCAAATGGCTGAAGGCGGCTGCGGCGACCATCTTGAGGCCAGTGGCAATGCCGGACGCCAGACCGGCCGCCTCCGGCACCGCGGCGACGACACCCGCTTGGGAGGCAGGCAGGGCCAAGCCGATGCCAAAGGCGGCCAACATGGCCGGTCCGAAGAGGACGGCTGGCGACAAGCTGACCACTGCGGCTCCGAGAAGCAACGGGGTCAGCGCGCTACCCGCGGCCCCGACCACACAGCCCATCAGAACCTGATGCCGGAGCTCGATCTGCCACGAGAGCCTTTCCGCGGCCACGACGCCGAGCAGTATGCCGCCGACCACGAGCAGCAGTCCCAAGCCATAGGCCGTGGCCGATTGACCGAGGACGTTCGCCATCAGATAGGGCGCCGCTGCGACGAAGCCGACAGCAATCGCGAAGTGGAAGGCTGCCTGCCAAGCGTAGCCCCAGAACACAGGTGAGCGCAGAAGCGTTTTCCGGCCGCCATCCTGCGGACCCGCGGTTGGGCCGGCGCCGTCTCGCCGCCGTGAGCGCGTCTCCGGCAGCCAGTGGGTCAAGCCCCCGATCGCTGCCGAGAGGGCAGCCAGCACGATAAAGACGCTGCGCCATCCGAACGCTTCTGTCAGGATGCCGCCGAGCGGCGGTGCGACGAGGACCGCGACGACCGGAGCGACCGCATAGCGTGCCATGGCTCTCGTGAGATCGTCACCACGGTAGGCATCGCACACGATCGCTCGGGCCAGGACCAGCAGGCAGGTGCCCGACGTGCCGAGAATGACACGGCCCAGGATCAGCACCCACAGGCTCTGTGCGGCAAGACCCATGACGCAGCCAGCAACAAGCGTCGCCACACTTGCCAAAGCCACCGGACGGCGGCCGACCCGATCCGACAGGCCACCGGCAAATGGCATCGTGACGATGACGGCAAGGAGCGGCAGGCTGAGGCTCAACTGAACGAGTTGAATGTCGGCGCGGAACGCCTGCTGGATCGCCGGCAATGCCGGGATGAAGATCGTTAACGAGAGCGGGCCGACGGCAGCGGCAGCGCCTACGGCAGCGACGAAGCCGGTCGATCGAGCCCGGTCCGCGATCGTGTTGGTCAGGACGGATGGTGCTCCTGGTGGCCTCATCGGGTCGGGAACCCGACGATGGACAGGCCGAACAGCCCAGGGGCGACATGTGACCTGCGGAAGACCGGATTGTTGGCGAACGGCGCTTGCAAGCCTCGCGCGCGGAGACCCTTCGCCCGACGTTGGGGGGCCCAACTCCTTTTGGGCGCCAGATTGACTTGACCGAACATACGCTACCGCCACGCTTGCAATGCCCCAGCCCAAGCCCCCGTCGATATTTGCTGCAAAGCGGCCAAGACCATCTGTATCTCGGTGATCATCTGTCCGACAGTGTTTTGCAATGACGTGTGTAAAAAACAGACTCCTGCGTGCCGCCTCAACCGTCAAGGCTGTAATATTCGGAGGACGCCCACCAAAACTGCTAGGAGGTCTATAAATATTGATAGGGGACTCGACCAGGAATGGACATACTGCGCGGCAGCTACGTCAATCCGGGACGCCAACGACATAGAACGCGAACGGACCGAGCAGGATGTGCGACAGGCTGACCCCGATCAGGGTCGGATTGCGCAGGTAGAGCCAGCCCCAGAAGAGCCCCAGCGGGAACACCTCGAGCGCGAGAGCGGGCGAGGTGTGCAAGTGCGTCGCGCTGAACAACATGGTCGAGACCAGGATGGCAAGCACGACCCGGAACCGCCCCCGCAGATACAGCATCAGAGCGCTCTGGACGGCGCGCGCGATCATCTCCTGGACCGGCGCGAACACGGTATAGGCCAGGAGCAGCAGAGCCTCGATGGACGCGCTGACCTGCTTGGATCGGTAGAGATCAAACAGCGGCTCGCCGGCCATCGCGGGCACGCTGTGGATCATGATCGCTTTGGCGAGCACGATCAGCCCGGCGACCGGCAGCGAGAACAGAAGCGCTTCCTTGACCGCCACCTGCCAATTGCGGGTGGTGAAGCCGTAGGCGCTGGCCGGGAAGCTGCTGGTCTTGATGTTGACGGACAGGCTGGTCGCGAACGCCGCCAGGATGACGATGGAGATCGGTGTCGTGCTGGGTAGATATTGCTGGAGCCAGAGGGTCACCCCGAGCGCGTACATGTAGAGGCAGCTGCCGATCAGCAGCCGGCACATCAGCCGCCCCATCTCGTCGCGGATCAGGGCTTCCTGCAACCTCTCGCGCAGGCTACACACGGCGACCTCGTTGGTGGTCCGCAGCCGGCGGGCGACCTCGTGGACGAGCGCGATCTTCATCTGCGCATCGGCCGCGGCCACGCGTTCGAATTCGCGAATCGGGATGACCAGCACGCTGGCATCATCGAGCGCCCTGACCGAGGCAGAACGCGGGCCTCGATCGAGCAGAGCGATCTCTCCGATGCTCATGCCGGGCCCCAGCGTGGCGACGCGATGAAGATGGTCCCCGTCCTCCTCGCCCTTCACGACCTCGAAGCGGCCCGTCTCGATGATGAAGAGCGCATCGGCCGGATCGCCCTCATGCAGGAGATATGCGCCGGCTTCGACCCGCTTGACGTCCTCTGACGATGCCGAGCAGCGTCTTGAATTGATCCGCGCTGAATTCAGCGAAGAGCGGATTGTCGGCGAGCAGCGCTTGCAGATCCCGCACGCCGAACGGGACCTGCGCCGCGGCCGCCATACCCGATATGTCGTGCCGCACCGTTGCCGTGCCTAGCATCGCACCCAACCTGGCAGGCCACCTCTACGGCCGACTAACGGCGTCCACGACGGCGACCATGCCGATAAAAATCAACTAGTGCACTGACGCATTTTAAAGAATTCACACGGATGAGGCGTTGTGCCATGCTTGGCACATGGCTCAGATCGTATGTCCGCTGGTCTCGGCTTCGGATCGCGCTCGTTTGGAGGCGATCGTGGCCGATCGCAACCGCGCGCAGAAGCACGTGGCGCGGGCTCGGATCATCCTCGCTTCGGCCGAGCGGCTGAGCGTCGCCGAGGCGGCGCGGCACGCCGGCGTCAGCCGGCCGGCGGTCTGGCGCTGGCAGCGGCGGTTCGCCGAGGCCGGCGTCGAGGGGCTGTTGCGCGACGCCGCGCGCGGGCCGGGCAGACCGCATCTGGGCGACGCGACCGTCCATCGGGTGGTGGCGCTGACCTGCGCCGAGCCGCCGGGGGCGAGGCCACCCACTGGACCGGGCGGGCCATGGCCAGGACGGTCGGCGTCTGCCTGCGCTCGGTCCAGCGCATCTGGGCCGCCCACAAGCTGCAGCCGCATCGCATCCGCACCTTCAAGCGCTCGCGCGACCCCGAGTTTGCCGCCAAGTTCGAGGACATCGTCGGCCTGTACATGGCGCCGCCCAAACACGCCCTGGTTCTTTCGGTCGACGAAAAATCGCAGATCCAAGCCCTGGACCGAACCCAGCCGGGCCTGCCGCTCAAGCCGGGCAAGGCCGGCACCATGACGCACGATTACAAACGTCACGGCACGACCACGCTGTTCGCCGCGCTCAACGTGCTCGAGGGCACGGTGATCAGCCGCTGCATGCAGCGCCACCGGCACCAGGAGTTCATCCGCTTCCTCAATGCCGTCGAGGGCGCCGTGCCGGCCGGCAAGCTGATCCACGCCATCATGGACAACTACGGCGCCCACAAGCACCCCAAGGTCCTCGCCTGGCTCGGCCGCCATCCGCGCTGGACCTTCCACTTCACGCCGACCTCGGGCTCCTGGCTGAACGCGGTCGAGACCTTCTTCTCGGCCCTGACCCGCCGCCGCATCCGCCGCGGCAGCTTCCACTCGATCGTCGACCTCCAGGCCGCGATCCACCGCTACATCGCCGAGCACAACGATGATCCCAAACCCTTCATCTGGTCCAAGCCCGCCGCCAAGATCCTCGCCAAAGTGAATCGTCTGAATGCGTCAGTGCACTAGCTGAGCCTCAAACTGCTGTTGCATGTCTGCTGCTGCCATCTGAGCGGCTCCCCAGCCAGGCCATTCCGCCCTTCAAATCCGTTGACCATCTATGTCCTATGGTGGCGCTGGGACGCAACCAATCAACGGGGGCCGCTTTAAGGAGAGACCAGCCGATGGTCTGAGTCAATCAGTCTGCTACATCGCGATGTTGCGGCCGTCCGTGGAGATTCGATGGCATGGAGGTTTTCTACGCCCCGCCCCGACCGGCGGCGGCGAGGCGTTGCGCGTATTCCTGCTCCAGCGGGCATGGGTGCCCCAGAACGGCTGGCGACTTTGCCGCTGAGGTGATCGACCAGGATGCCGAGATGGGTGTGCCAGCCGCCGGCGACGCTCAGCATGATGTCAGAGGTGAGCCGGCGATGGGTCAGCACCAGCAGCACCTTGTCCCCCTGCGGCGTCAGCTCGAAGGTGACCTCGGACTGGCCGCCGGCCTCCTCGTTCCAGGTGTGGCTCAACAGGCGCGGCGGCTGGCAGCGGGTGACCCGGCCGGTGAAGGCGGCGCCGTTCTTGAGCTGCTTGTACTTGTCCGGGATCTGCTCCTGGTGCGGCGACAGGTCGGCATGCTTGAAGTGCAGATCGACCTGGCCGCCGACCCGGGGCTCGACCGCGCCGGTCGCCAGCCATGTGCCGCGCTTGTCCAACTCGGTGAGGTAGGCCCAGACCCGCTCGATCGGCCCCGGCAGGAGCCGCTCGAACCGGATCGCGCCGGCTTCGGTGATGGTGCCGTAGTCGCTCATGGCGCGTCTCCCTCATCGTTCTCCAACGCCCGCTCCAGGGCATCGAGCCGGTGGCTCCAAAATCGCCGGATGCCGATCAGCCAATGGTCGATCTCGTCGAGCCCGGCGGCATCCAGCGTGTAGATCCGCCGCTGCGCATCGGCGCGCACGCTGACCAGCCTGGCCTCCCGCAGCACCTTCAGATGCTGCGAGATCGCCGGCGCGCTGACGTCGAACTGCCGGGATGTCGCCAGCCGTGCGCTCACCGTCCGCCAGCATCTCGACGATCTGGCGTCTGGTCGGATCGGCAAGGGCGGTCAATGCGAGCATGTGTAGATCGTATAGCGCCCACTTAAATAAGTCTACGCTTAATTATAAAGCCACGGAAGCAATCCTGCCATCGCAGGGGGGACCGGTGCAGCGGCCGGGGTGTCTGGGACGAGGAGTCGGCGCTCAGACCCGAGCGCGGGTCATTCGTCGCCTCGGCCGGCGCGGGCCGGGACGCGGATCAGGCGGGCCAGGAAGCGGTGCGCCGCGGGCGTGCTGAGCAGGAAGAACGCCACCAGGACGACCAGCAGGACCAGACAGTTCGGCCGCTGCCAGAGCGGGGCGAGGCTGCCGCCGCTGATGATCAGCGCGTTGCGCAGGAACTCGTCGAACATTCTTCCGAGCACCAGACCAAGCACCAGGGGTGCAAGCGGAAAATCGAGCCGGCGCAGGACGTAGGCGAGCGCACCGAACACCACCATCATCCAGACGTCGCCGTATTGCAGCTTGGAGGCGTAGGCGCCGATCGCGGCCAGCGCGATCACCACGGCCATGATGTTCTCACGCGGGATCGAGAGCACGTAGATGATCACGTGCGCCAGCAGCAGGCCGACCACCAGCAGGAAGAATGAGCCGATGAACAGGCCGACCACCATGTATTCGAACATGCCGATATTGTCGAACATGAAGGTCGGGCCGGCCGCAGGCCGTGCAGGAACAGGGCCGCCATGATGATCGCGGCACCGCCGCTGCCGGGCAGGCCGAGCGCGATCACCGGGATCAGCGAGCCGGGCACCACGGCGTTGTTGCCGGTCTCGGCGGCGACCACGCCCTCATAGCTGCCCTTGCCGTATTTTTCGCGTTCGCGCGAGGTCCGCTTGGCCATGTCGTAGCTGACCCAGGCGCCCATATCGGCGCCGAGCCCCGGCAGGATGCCGATGAAGGTGCCGATCACGCCTGACTGCAGGATCACCCGCAATCGCCCGACGATCTGCCCCAGCGCGGCACGATGTGGCTGACCTTGCGCGTGATCGCGACCAGCTTGCTCTCGGGATCGCGCATCGAGACCATGACCTGGCTGAGGCCGAACAGACCGACGATCGCCGCGACCAGGCCGACGCCCGCCTCCAGATAGTGCGAGCCATAGGAGAAGCGCGGTGCATGTGCAGGTCGTCGAGCCCGACCTGGGCGATCAGCAGGCCGATGCCGCCCGACAGCCAGCCCTTGATCGGATCGTCGCCGGACAGCCCACCGGCCATCAGGATGCCGAGGATCACCAGCAGCAGCAGCTCCCATGCGGTGAACAGCAGCGAGACCTTGACCAGCCAGGGCGTCAGGAACGCCATGAAGACCACGGCGATCAGCGAGCCGAAGAACGAGCGACCGTGACCATGGCGATCGCGGGGCCGGCCTCGCCCCTTTGCGCGAGCGGATGGCCATCCAGCGCGGTCGCCGCCGAGGCCGGCGCGCCCGGCACGTTGAGCAGGATCGCCGACATGCTGCCGCCATAGACGCCGCCCATATAGATCAGCATCATGGCGACGATCGCGTATTCCTTGATCATCGTGTAGACCACGCCCAGCAGCAGGGCCATCGCCATCGGCCCGGTCAGCCCGGGCAGGGCGCCCATCACGATGCCGAGCGTGATCGCCCAAAGGCAGGTCATCAGCGCCCAGGGATCGCTCACCACGTTCCAGAACTGGCTAAGCACGCGCGGGCCTCCGAGCGGTTGTCATGGGCCGATCATCATAGGGCGGTGGTCAGGGGGCGGTCAGGGCAAGGGGATCAGGAAGATCGCCGAGAACACATACCAGAGCACCGCGGTGAGCACGGCCGAGAGCCCGATGCCCCAGATCAGCAGAATGCGAAGATCACGCTTGCGCGCGAACAACTCTGGAAGGCGAGCAGCAGCAGGAAGGTGGCCGGCGCATAGCCGATCAGCGGCATCAGCGCGACATAGGCGACC
>CAVSVZ010000034.1:0-10966 GCA_963731495.1 uncultured Alphaproteobacteria bacterium | reverse complement strand
ACGCCGCAGTTCAGGGCGACGGTGCTGGCGTAGCACCAGCGGGCGGGTCCCGCCCTGGCGGCCAATCACGGTTGCGAGCAGGTCCAATTCGCGTCTTCGTAAATTTCTAACGTGTGCAAAACCGTAGATAGAAATCACCGGTCAACGTATTGCAGTTTCTAGTAGAATTATGAGCGTGATCTGCTAAGCTCTGACGAGAGAATCCGGAGGGCCACAATGACCGATACTAGGTCCAGGATTTTGCCTTTCGTCGGGCAAGACGAGGAGGAGCGGCGATTTCACACGATGCTGGGGGTGATAGCGAGCGTCGGAGAGTGCGCAAGCGTCCCTCAGCAAGGGTCTCTGATCGTCGCCGAAATTGGCCGGCTGGTGGCGCTGGTGGAGCAGCTGACGCATAAGGTGGAGACCTTGGAGGCAGAGCTAGTGCCGCTGCATCGCAGCCGTAAATGCCCATACTGCTGTCGGCTGTCACTGGCGGTGGTCGCCGCCCGGCCACATCCTGAGCTGGGCTACGAGGGCATCGAGCAGCACGAGGTGCGCTGCAGCTGCGGTTACCAGGCATCGCGATTGTACGACCCCCGCGACTTCGTCTGCTGAGCCGCCGGCGGGCCTCGCCTTGTCGTCATGCTCAGGGGTGGCCATTCAAGAAAATGGATATCGGGATGAGCTACTATGTTTTCTACGTGACAACGCGCAAGCGCACGCAGAGTTCACGACGGCTCCTGTGGTCATTGTCGCAATGGCGCAGGGCATCCCAATCAGCGAAAGTCCGGCTCCGGCGCCACCGGCTGGTCCCGGCCCTTCGAGACATTGGAACAGGCGGAAGCATACATGGAGCTTCAGTTCCCGCAGTTCACTGACAAGGGTCGGTGCAAGCGCTGCATATCTGGCGCGGCCTGAGATATCCCGGAAGCCAGAGCGGAGACGGCCCACTGGTTGGCATTTCATTGAGGCCGAGATCAGGTGCGACCTGGGACCTACGGTGGATTTGATCTCGGCCTCAATCCGCCGCGTGCCGGACTGTTGTCGACTGCGTTCTAGAGACGCATGGACTCAGTCGAAATTCTAGCCCCGCTCCGGCGGGCTTTTTCTTGCTTGGGGGCATCCCGCTATCGCGAGCCTGCAAGCACATTAGGTTCCCATGAGATCGTGCAGTGCAAGCCGGCAATCAGAGGCCTCTTCAGATGGCCTTGCTGCCCTAGGGATCCGCGTCGCGATAGCCCGGCGGGATGTCGACCGAAGGCAGCCACGGCTTGATGTCGAGCAGCGGCGTGCCGTCACAGCAGTCGATCGCATCGATGGTCAGCGCGCAGGCTTCGGGATCGATCGCCAGCAGCGTCACGACCGCGATCGCTACGGGGTTCGGTCTGGCCGGTGAGCGCAGGCTGAACGTGCCGGCCGATCCCTCGCGATGCTGAGGGCTCTGGACGAGCAGGTCGCGCCGCGATCCGTCCATCCAGTACAGCACGATCACGGGAGACCCCGAAGCGAGTCCGTCCAGGCCTTGCCAAAAGCGCGGGTCGAGCTCGATCACGGCATGGCCACCGCGCTCGCGCGCCTGGCGCAGATTCTTGGGACAGTCGTCGCGCGTCCGCCAGGGCGAGCGGATACGCCCGATGAAGGCCACCGCGGCATCTGGCGCCAGTGCCGGATCGAACGGCAAGGCAATCTCTCCGGGCCTGAGCCCGCTCTCGGAGTCGGGGGCTGTGCGCGTCAACACCCTGGTCCCGGCGCCGGAGCGCCCCGGCGTGCCTACTGCGACTGCTGCTGTTGCTGCGCCTTCAGCCGCTCGTTCTCGAGCTGCAGGCGCAACAGCTCGTTCTGCTGCTGCAGCTGCTGCGACTGGCTCTGGGCCTGCTCGCGCTTGTCCTGCTGGTCGGTGATGTAGCCACCAGTGCCACCGACCGCCGCGCCCGACAGCGCGCCGATCGCAGCACCTGCTGCGGCATTGCCGGTCAAGGCGCCGATCAGCGCACCGCCGGCGGCACCGACCCCCGCGCCGATCCCGGCACCGCTGGCGGTGCGCTGCTGGGTCTCGCTCATCGTGCAGCCGCCGAGCGCAATCAATGCGCACAAGAACCCCACGGCCGACCCTGCGCCGCGCCGTCGCAAGCCGGAGGGCACGGTCCGGCATCCCTTCATCGAGGCGATCATCATGGGCATGGCCATTGGTTATTCACCGCTCGAAACACCGTGTCCATCGGCTGCTCGTCGAGATATTCGGGGTGAGCCCGTGCATAGGAGACGAACGCGGCCACGACGTCATCGCGCGTTGTGCCTTGGGGTGCGCAGGCGATTCTCGGAAAATCGTTCGAGGCCGCGAGCGCATCGTGGAGATGGATGCCGCCGGTGAAGTAGCCGATGCAGAAGGCACGCGCTTCCCAGTACTGGGCGTTGGACTTGTCCACCGTGCATACATCCAGCAGATCACCGGATTTGCGCAGCTGATAGTCGTCGAGCGTATAGCCGTCGGTCTGGGCCCACGCCGTCCACGGAGCCAGCACCACAGCAAGTGCGAGCACCACCACGCCTGTCCTCATCGACCCCCTCCCCGTGAGCGTTTCGCCTGCACCTTATGATCCCGCGTCTGCGCGTCCTGGGCTGCATAGCATGCGGAGCGAACCGGTCCCATTTAAGGGAGAGGGCCCTTTGGGGCAAGCATCTTGGCGTGTCGCACGAGGCGGCGGATCGGGCACTGGCGGCCCATGCCGCCGACGGCCGGTTCACCAACGGTTCATGTCGCATGTGATTGTCTCGGGCTCGACTTGAGCGGTGCGAAGGTTACCCCGGAGGACAGTGGGCCATGCGGGTTCTGGTGGTGGAGGACGATGGCGACCTGGCGCGGCAGCTGTGCGACTGCCTGGTCGACGCCGGCTATGTGATCGACATAGCGCCCGATGGCGAGGAAGGTCATTACCTCGGCGCCAATGAGCCGTACGATGCCGTGGTGCTCGATCTCGGCCTGCCGGTGATGGACGGGATCACCGTGCTGGAGCGCTGGCGGCGCGAGGGTCGCAGGATGCCGGTACTGATCCTGACCGCGCGCGATCGCTGGAGCGAGAAGGTCGCGGGCTTCGACGCCGGCGCCGACGACTACGTCGCCAAGCCGTTCCACATGGAGGAGGTGCTGGCGCGGCTGCGGGCGCTGGTGCGGCGCGCGGCCGGCCATGCCTCGGCCGAGCTGGTGTGCGGCCCGGTTCACCTGGACACCCGCGCCGCCAGGGTCTCGGTCGACGGCCAGCCGGTCAGGCTGACCGCCCAGGAGTACCGCCTGCTGGCCTATCTGATGCACCACCCCGGCCGCGTGGTCTCGCGCACCGAGCTGACCGAGCATCTGTACGACCAGGATTTCGATCGCGATTCCAATACCATCGAGGTGTTTGTCGGCCGCCTGCGCAAGAAGCTGGGGGTCGACGTGATCGAGACGGCGCGCGGTCTGGGCTACCGCATCCGACCGCCGGATGAAGCGTAACTCGCTCGCCTTCCGCCTGGTCGCTAGCGCCGCGATCTGGTGCGCGCTGCTGCTGAGCGTCGGCGGCTACGCGCTCTCGCGCCTATTCGCGGACACCGTCGAGCGCAGTTTCGACGTCCGGCTGCGGGTGCTGCTCGAAGGTGTGGTCGCCGGCAGCGACCTGGCCGAGGACGGCACGCTGGCGCTGCGCCCGCAGCTCGGCGAGCCGCGCTTCGATCAGCCGCTCTCCGGCTGGTACTGGCAGATCGACGATCTTGACGGGCCGCTGCGGCGCTCGGCCTCGCTGTGGGACGATGCCCTGCCGCCGGTGACGCCGGCAGCCGGTGGCCAGGGCACCACGTGGGAGCTGACCGGTCCGCACAACGAGCCGCTGCGGGCGCTCAGCCGCGCGATCAGCCTGCCCGGCCGCGACCAGCCGTTCGTCTACACGGTCGCCGGCGACCGGCGCGAGATCGACGCCGAGACCGCGGGCTTCAACCAGCTGCTGGTGCTGGGCCTGGGCACGCTGCTGCTCGGCGTGGTCGCGGCGGTGCTGATCCAGGTGCGCTTCGGCCTGAAGCCGCTGCGCCGCATCCGGCAGGGCCTCGCCGCGATTCGGATCGGGCAGGCCCAGCGGCTGGAGGGCGACTATCCGGAGGAGATCCAGCCGCTCGCCAACGAGCTCAATGCCTTGCTCGACCACAATGAGACGGTGGTCGAGCGGGCGCGCACCCATGTCGGCAACCTCGCGCATGGCCTGAAGACGCCGATCGCGGTGCTGACCAATGAGGCCAGCCGCTCGCGCGGCAGCCTCGCCAGCCTGACGCTGCGCCAGACCGCGCTGATGCGCCAGCAGGTCGACCATCATCTGTCGCGCGCGCGCGCCATGGCGACCGCCTCGGTGATCGGCTCGCGCTGCGACGTCGCACCGGCGCTGTCCGATCTGCAGCGCACCCTGGCGCGGATCTACGCCGGCCGCGCGCTCGCGATCGAGGTTGCCTGCCCGCCCGAGGTGGCGTTCCGCGGCGCCCGTCAGGATCTCGAGGAGATGCTCGGCAATCTGCTCGACAATGCCTGCAAATGGGCGCGCAGCCGGGTGGTCGCGACCACCGAGACGGAGGGCGAGCGCCTCGTTGTGCTGGTCGATGACGACGGTCCCGGCCTGCCACCGGAACGGCGCAGCGAGGTCATGCAGCGCGGCCGGCGGCTCGACGAGCGCGTGCCGGGCTCCGGTCTCGGCCTGTCGATCGTGGTCGACATCGCCGAGCTCTATGGCGGCGCGCTGAGCCTGGACGAGGCGCCCTCAGGCGGTCTTCGCGCCCGTCTCGAGCTGCCCGCGGCCAAGGCGCTGCCGATCCCTGAAGCCAGCATGAACGAGCGGTTCAGAGTGGATTCAAGGCGCCGCCGCTAGCCTTGTTGCAGTGGATTGCAGCAAGGGACGTCTACGATGCCTCGACCGATCCGATGCGCGCTCGGCGCGTTTGCGCTCCTCGCCCTGGCCGCCTGCGCGAACCCGGGCTACGGCCCCAAGCAGACGGTGGGCACGCTGGCCGGCGCCGGGCTCGGCGGCCTCGCCGGCGCCAGCCTGTTCCATGGCAAGGCGCGGCTCGCGACCACCGCAGCAGGCACCCTGCTCGGCGCCTATCTCGGCAATGCCGCCGGCAAGTCGCTCGATCGTGCGGACGAGGTCTATGCCAGCCGCGCCGAGGCGTCCGCGCTCGAAGATGCGCCAACGGGCAGTGCTGTGCCCTGGCGCAACCCGGACACCGGCAGCTATGGCACGGTCACGCCGGTCGAAACCTACCAGACGGCCGGCGGTTACTGCCGCGAGTTCCAGCACAAGGCCAAGATCGGCGGCCGCAACGAGCAGGTCTATGGCACCGCGTGCCGCGGCCCCGACGGTCAGTGGCAGGTGGTCAACTAGGGTGGTCTCTCGCCGGCACGGAAACTGCGCCAGATGCCGCCGACTACCCCTCAGGAGGCCGCTCCGAGATCACGTTCTCAAGCTGCGGATCGGGATTTGGAGTTGGCGCGAAGATCTCAGCCGGAAGCAAGATGCGGGTCAGGCGCCACGACATCCCTTCGAGCTCAAGCAGCCCGCCGAGGCCCGGGCCGTTCTCATTGCGGCCGTTGTCTACCTCGAAGCGGAACCTCGTCGGGCCAACAAAGCCAGAGGACCGCAGGCGGGCCTCCTTGACCCGGGATCTCGCCGAATCCGGCGGATTTCCCGCGGCGCTGCCATCGGCGTCCTTCGAGACCAGCTGCGCCAGTCCGGTCGGCGTCACGTATGCATCGACCATCCGGTCGATGATCAGCGGACCGAGCGCCCCCGCCATCATGGATCCCAGGCCGGCCAACCCGGCCTCCTCGCTCGACCTCCCCGCCAGCTCCCGCAGGGTGAACGCATTGAGATCCTCCTTGACTCCGGCTCTGACTGCCGGCCACGCGATCAGCGCCTCGAGCGCCGCCCGATCTCCCGACGCGATGGCGTCTCGAAGCCGCGAGAGCGTATAATACGGATATGAAACGTACAATCCGGTCAACCCAGCAGCAACGGCAACGCCTATCCAAAGCCAACGCTTGCGCATCGCATGATCCCATCACCATCAGCCCGGACGGAGCCTAATCGGCGAGGATGTTGATTTCGCTACCTAGCGTCCTGCGTCCGTGCCCGACCCTACAGCCAGCCGCGGCGCTTGAAGTAGAGATAGGGCAGGATCGCCGAGATGATCATCAGGCCGATCGCGAACGGGTAGCCGATCACCCAATGCAGCTCCGGCATCGCCTCGAAGTTCATGCCGTAGATCGAGGCCACCAGGGTCGGCGGCAGAAAGACCACGGCAGCCACCGAGAAGATCTTGATGATCGCGTTCTGCTCGATGTTGATCATGCCGAGCGTCGCATCGAGCAGGAAGGTGTTCTTCTGGGACAGAAAGCTCGCGTGATCGGCCAGCGAACGCACGTCGCGCGCGAGCGTCTTGACCCGCTCGCGGATGTCCTTGCTGCTCTTGCGCTGCGTGGTGACGTGACCGAGGAAGCCGATCAGGCGCTCCAGCGTCGCCAGGCTGTCGCGGATATCGGAGGTGAGATCTCCCTTACGGCCGATCCCTTCGAGTATTTTCTGGAAGTCGCGGCTCTTGGTGGGCTTCGCCTGATGGAGCTGGAACACGTCGTGCGAGATCCGGTCGATGTCGCGGCCGACATGCTCCAGCACGTCGGCGAGCCGGTCCACGATCGCCTCGAGCAGCGCGACCAGGATCGTCTCGCCGTCCGCGCAGGCCATCGACACCTTCACCGCACGGGCGGGAAAGGTCTGGAAGGCGCGCGGCTCGTGCTGGCGGATGGTGATCAGGCGCTCGCCGGCGAGCACGAAGGTCACGGGCGCGATCAGCGGGACCTCGCCCTCGGTCTGGGCCGGCAGGATCGCAGTCATGAAGGCGGCACCGTCCTGGTGGTAGAGGCGGGACGAGATCTCGATCTCCTCCCTCTCCTCGCGGGTCGGGATGTCGATGCCGAGATAGCGCCCGAGCGCCAGCTCCTCGTCCCTGGTCGGATCGACCAGGTCCATCCAGGTGACCCGGTCGAGCTGCGCCATCACCTCGTCGACGCCCTCAAGCCGTCCGTCTTGGCAGGCGAATCCCCGGATCATGTGACCCCTCCTTGTTCACGGGAGCAGCTTGGCCTGCCGGCGGCCGGCTCGACGCCACGGCTTGCGGTGAACGTGCTCAGCCGGCGTCCGCCTCCTTGATCGTGGCGCCGAGCTCGGCGGCGAGCGCGTGCAGGGCCTCGACCGCTTGATCGATCGCCTTCGGATCGGTGCCGCGGAACACGATCGTGGAGCCCGGGCCCGCGGGTCGGAAGAACGGGTAGCTGCCGATTTCGAGGCCCGGAAAGCGCGCCTGGATCTTGCCCAGGCCCAGGGCGACATCGCCCTCTGGCGCATAGATCGTCGCGGCGCGCGCGAGGATCTTGACCCCGCCCTCGAGCTTCGGCAGCACCAGGTCGAGCATCGCCTGCATGATCTTGGGCACGCCGGCCAGCACGAACACGTTCTCGATCCGAAAGCCGGGTGCTGTGCTGACCGGATTGTCGATCAGCTCGACGCCTTCCGGCATGTCCGCCATCGACATGCGCGCCTCGTTGACCCGCTCGGGTGGATAGAACGCCAGCAGCAGCCGCTCCGCCTCGGCATTGCGCCCGAACGGCCGGCCGAACGCCTTGGCAACGCACGCGGCGGTGATGTCGTCGTGGGTCGGGCCGATGCCGCCGGTGGTGAACACATAGGTGTGGCGCGCCCGGCAGGTGTTGACGGCATCGACGATCGCCGCCTCGTCGTCCGCCACCACGCGCGCCTCGGCGAGGCGAATCCCGATCTGGCCCAGCACCTTGGCGATGTGGGGCAGGTTGGCATCGATCGTCCGGCCCGAGAGAATCTCGTTGCCGATGATGATCAGGCACGCGGTGACCGATTTGTTTGCGCTCATCGAACCCCTCCCGATCTCCAACTTAAGGCACCACCGCGATCCCGATGCAAGATGCCGGCGCCGCCGCTCGATTTCAATCGCCGGTCACGAGCGCTCCCTGCCCAAGCTGTCGGTCCTGTGGCATCGTATCGCTCCAGCGAAGGGCTCGAAGGGGAGGTCGGCATGGTCACGGGCGGGTGCTTGTGCGATGCGGTCCGGTACCAGGCCGAAGGCGAGCCTTTGTTCGCGGTCCATTGTCACTGCCGCGACTGCCAGCGGGCCTCCGGCAGCGGGTACGTGCCGGTGATGGGGATGCCCAGGGCCGGCTTCACGGTCACGGGCGAGACCAGGGGCTATGCCAGGGAGGGCGGCAGCGGCCAGATGGCGGTCCGGCACTCCTGCGCGGTCTGCGGCAGCCTGCTGTTCGGTATGCCGGAGGTCTCGCCCGACGTGGTCACCATCTATGCCGGCAGCCTGGACGATCCGTCCGTCTTCCGCCCCCAGGCCGTGATCAATGCGCGCTCGCGGCCGCCCTGGGACGTGATCGCGGGCGATCTGCCGACCTTCGAGTCCATGCCGCCCGATCCTGACGCGGCCTAGGCTCGCCGATGACAAGGTGCTGGCCCGGATCGCCACACGGCGCCTAGACTGCGCCGGGACAGCCATCGGGCGGAGACCATGGCCACCGTGGCGACATCCAGGGACGGGTTCGTCCTCAGCCTGCGCGAGGTCAGCGGCGCGCTCGGCGATCTCGGCACGCTGCTGCCGCTGATGCTCGGCAGCATCGCCGTGGCGGGGCTGGCGCCGCTGCCGGTGGTGCTCGGCTTCGCAGCGTTCTATCTGGCCACCGCCGCCTGCTACCGCCTGCCGGTTCCGGTGCAGCCGATGAAGGTCGTGGCGGTCGTGCTGCTGACCGCGCAGATCAGCCCCGGGGCGCTGGCGGCGAGCGGCGTCATGCTCGGCGCGGTGCTGTTGCTGCTCGGCCTGACCGGCGGCATCACCAGGCTCGCCCGGATCGTGCCGCAGTCGGTGCTCGCCGGCCTGCAGCTGGGGCTGGGTCTGGCCCTGGCGCGGGTGAGCCTCGACCTGATGGCCACGGCGCCGCTGCTCGCCGCCGTGACGCTGGCCCTGCTGCTCGGGCTGCTGCTGGCGCCGCGCGCGCCCTCGGCCCTGATTGCGCTGGCCGTCGCGATCGTGCTGGCGCAGGCGCTGGACCTGCCTGGAACGGGTCTCGACATCGCCGCGCCGGCGGCATTCACCCTGCCGTCCTGGCCGTCGCTCGGCGAGCTGCAGCGCGCGTTCGGGCGCCTGGTCCTGCCACAGCTCTCCCTGACCTTCACCAACGCCGTCCTGCTGACGGCGCTCGTGGCCAACGACTATTTCGGCGAGCGCGCGGCCCATGTCACGCCCAGGCGCCTGTCGATCACCAGCGGGCTTGCCAACCTGTTGCTGTCGCCGCTCGGCGCTCTGCCGATGTGCCATGGCGCGGGCGGGCTCGCGGCGCACTATCGGTTCGGCGCGCGCAGCGGCACGGCGCCTTTGCTGCTGGGCTTCGCGCTGCTTACGCTGGCGCTGCTGCCGGGCGGTCGGGGCCTGGCGCTGCTCGGCGCGATCCCGGCGGCAGGCCTCGGTGCGCTCCTGGTGATGGCGGCCGGCGAGCTGGCGCTCAGCAGGCGCCTGTTCGACTGCCGGCCTTCCTGCTGGCCCGTGATCGCGATCACGGCGGCGATCACGCTTTGGGCTGACCCGTTCTGGGGCCTTTTGGCCGGCTGCGGCGCAGAGCTGATCCGCCTCGCCGCGATCCGCCTGCTCCGCCGTGGCGCCAGATCGGCCTGAGGCTGATATGGGCACGCGCCCTCGGCGCCCGCCCACTCAGTCGCGCAATCTCTGTTGATGTGGGCGCGCAGCGGGTAGGATCAGAGCCATGATCCTTGTCGGGCAGTACGATTCGCCTTACGTGCGCCGGGTCGCGGTGTCGCTGCGCGTCCTCGGCTTCGCCTATGAGCACGATACGCGCTCGGTGTTCGGCGACTTCGATGCGATCCGGCAGATCAACCCGCTCGGCCGCATCCCCTCCCTGGTGCTGGATGATGGCGAGGTGCTGATCGACTCGGTGGCGATCCTGGACTGGCTGGACCAGACGGTCGGGCCTGAGCGGGCATTGCTGCCGGCGGCCGGCGCAGAGCGGCGCCGGGCGCTTCGCCTGATCGCCCTGGCCACCGGTGCGATCGACAAGATCGGCGCCGCCACCTACGAGCGCATGATCCGGCCGGCGGCGCTCCGCTGGCCCGAGTGGATCGCCCGCTGCCGCCGCCAGGGCGAAGGTGCCATCGCCGCGCTCGCCGCACAGACGTGGCCCGCGGTAAAGGCCCTCGACCAGGCGCAGATCACGACCGTGTGCATGATCCGCTACGTCCGGATGGCCGATCCCGAGGCCCTGCCACCCGGTCGCCACCCCAGCCTCGACGCTCTCTCCGCGCGCTGCGAGGCGTTGCCCGCGTTCCATGCAACTTTTCCGGCGGAATATGTGGTGCCCCAAACACGTGACTGCTCGGGCGGGTCCCTCTGACAGCGAGGTCTTGACCCAAAAGGAGATCGGTAGGAGGTGGGATTTTCGGACCCCAACTGGAATCGGGCATGAAATCGGTAGCGGTCAAGGTATCGGCGTCGGGTCGGGTGAACCTGCCGTCGGAGGTGCGCAAGGCCCTCGGCCTCAAGGGCCCCGGACAGGTCGTCATCACGATGGAGGATGACGAGGTGAGGCTCAAGACGATGGCGCAGGCGCTCGAACATGTTCGCGCTCTAGCGCGCCCCTACGCACCCAAGGATCACCTCGCCTCCGAGGAACTGATCGCGGAGCGGCGCGCGGAGGCAGCACCGGCCGATGTCGGCGTGCAGGTCGCGTCGATCCGATAGGACGAGGTCCAATTCCGGCGAGACGTCGAGGCGAGGCTGGCCTATGGTGAGCGCGCGTAGGGAACCGGCGGGACATGGCGAAAACAGCGCAAACACTGCGACTCGAGAGCATCGGCTCGCCGATCGGGGATCTGCT
>CAVSVZ010000033.1:0-297188 GCA_963731495.1 uncultured Alphaproteobacteria bacterium | reverse complement strand
GCCGATCTGCGATCTGCCGCGCCCCCAGCTCGACCGAGTCCTAGACCAGCTGGTTGGCGCCGGGGTCCTCAACCGACGCAGTGCCGCCTCGGAGGCCTCCTACGTCTTCAAGCACGCGCTGGTACAGGACGCCGCCTACGAGAGCCTGTTGTTGGCACGACGTCGGAGCCTGCACCGCCGCATCGCCGAGACCCTGGGCGAGCATCTGGTCGACCAGCCAGCGGTTCTGGCGCACCACTGGGAACGAGCGGGAGACCTAGAGCATGCCCTGGCTTGTCGGCTTCTGGCGGCAGAGCGCGCCACTGCCCGGTCCGCAAAATGGGAAGCCATCGCGCAACATTGGCGCGCCCTCGAGCTTCTGGAACGGTTGCCCGAGTCCGAACACCAAGCAGCACCATCTCACCGCTCTACTGGCGCTGATCAGCTGGAGGGGCGACTTTTGGCAGACCGACAACGAACGAGCCCGAGCACTTCGACACATCGAACGAGCCATCGAGATCGCGAGTGCCGATGCGAACGCTTCGGCGCTGGGGCGACTGAAGGCATACAAGGGCGAGGAGTTCCAGGACGAATTGCTCTTGGTGGAGGCCCTCCGACACGCCCAGGACGTCGATGACCTGAATATCAGGGCGGAGGTCGAGGGTTGCGTCGCAGGCTACTACGGCCAACGGGGGCGGTTCGAGGAATCCGTCGGCGACATCGATCGAGCGGTCGCGAACTACGCCGAGATCGGCGCTGCCGCCATCGAACAGGGCCTCATCATGGCCGGAAACGGACGGTCTGGCTACGCGGCTCGTGCGGGTGAGTTGGAGCGGTCACTCGGTTTTGCGGGAGCGCGCCCGAGGCATCGCTGAGCTGACGGCCGATCTCATGCTGAGGTCGTGGCTGGCGATGGAGGCCGAGCCTTGCCTGTACAAGGGAATTTGGCAGCGGACCGTCGACGTCGTGGACGAGGATCTGCCGGCGGCGTGGGAGATCGGCAACTGGGCCGTCATTCTGTGGTGCTCGGGCTGGGGCGGCCATCGCCGAGCTCGAGCTTAACCGCCGCCGAGCCGCCCGTGCCCGCATCGAGGCGGCCTTCAAGAAGGCCGGCCCGAGGAGTCCAACCCGTTCTTCAGAGCCTATCCCATGATCGCGCTCGGCCACGTGCACCTCGCCGCGCGTGAACTCGAGGCGGGAACGGGCCCGGGACGGCTGGCTCTTGAGGCAGCCGAGCGTGTCGAGGCGAGATTGGAGCAGGGAGCAGCCCACAGGCTGATCGCCCAGATCCACGAGGCCAGAGGCGATCGAGAAACGAGCGAGGCCGAGCATCATCGGAGCCTCGATATCCTGAGCCCCATTCGAGTCTCGTCCGGAGCTGGCCCAGAGCCTGCTCGCCTATGGGCGCTTCAAGCGCGCGGACGATGCTGACGAAGGCCGCCGCCTGCTCAAGCGGGCGCTCGCCATGTTCGAGGACATGGATGCCACCGGCTGGATCGAGAAAACCCGCGCCACGCTCGAGGAGTGAATTGCACCATTGTGGACCTTCAAAGGGGGTCTCGCATGTTGAAGAGACTCGCGAAGTCTCGAATCCCTCTTCTCCGTCGGTCTGGCAAGGTCCGGTTCTGGGTAACCCTTGCCGCCAGGCCTGCGCGACTGCCGGTCCGCTACAGACCTGACACCGGCCGTCACAGTCCGAGACTGTCCCACGATCTGTCCGCGCCCGCAGTGGGTCGCGATCCACGAGTTGAACATGCCGCGCACACAAACCTACGCGATCCGCCTGGCGGTCGAGGGGGTGGTGGTCAGGTCAAGGCCGAGCTGGTCTCGGGTCGGCCAGAGCGGCGAGCGGAGCTGAAGCGCATCGAGGGCTCCGGCGAGCGTGTATTGGGCGCACTCAAGGGCGTCGGCATTGGACGTGCGGCTTGCCTGTCAGGGCAGCTTCGGCTGGCGCGACGGGCGGCGCCGACTACGGGTTGCGGATCAGACGCCTGAGTTCCGGCGGGACGTCCGCCTCGGAGAACTTCCGCTGCTCCTTCGGGTCGTGGACGAAGGCGATGATGTCGGCGAGCTCCTGACCGGTGAAGTCGATCTGCTCGCCGAGTTCCCCCTGCTGCATGAAGTTCATGGCCTCGGCGCCCCGCCACATGCGGGCGACGAAGTCGAGCGGATCGACCTCACCGGCGCGAACTCGGCATCGAGCGGCGGTGCGCTGGTCCCGCCGATCTCGTTGATCGCGTGGCAGGCGACGCAGCCCTTGCTCACGAACAGCCTCGCCCCCGCGCAGGATCGCCAGCCATGACGGCCCCCGTTTCCGCCGCGACGCCATTTCCGGCACCGGCAAGCGCGCCACCCACCACGCTGATCACCACCAAGCTCAAGAATGCGAACCTGCTCTTCATCACACCTCCAGTTGGGCAAGCTTGCCCGTAGCCCCAAAGACCTCGAGGACATGGTACCTGAAGAACAAGCATGCGAGGCACAGATTTGAGACATGCCCCGACGCACGCACACCTACGCCATCCGCCTGGCGGTCGAGGGCGGCGGCCAGGTCAAGGCCGAGCTGGTCTCGGTCGGCCAGAGCGGCGAGCAGAGCCTGAAGCGCATCGAGAGCGCGGGCGACACGGCCTCCGGCGGGCTCAAGGGCCTCGGCCGCCAGGCGGAGCTGCTGCGCACCGGCATCCGCACGCTGGGTGGCGCGCTGATCGGCGCCGCGACGGTCGGTGGTCTCGGCGCGCTGATCGACCGCTCGATCTCGGCGGCGGATGCGATCGGCAAGACCGCGGACAAGATCGGGGTCGGCGTCGAGGCGCTGCAGGAGCTGCGCTTCGCCGCCAAGGCGTCCGGGCGTCGAGCAGCAGACGCTCGACATGGCGCTGCAGCGCTTCACCCGGCGGGCGGCCGAGGCGGCGCAGGGCACCGGCGAGGCCAAGGACGCGCTGGCGCAGATGGGCATCGCGCTGCGCGACCAGAGCGGCAACCTGCGCCGGAGCGAGGACCTGCTCGGCGACGTCGCCGACGCCTTCGCGCGCATCGAGGACCCGGCCGAGCGGGTGCGGCTCGCGTTCAAGCTGTTCGATTCCGAGGGCGTGGCGCTGGTCAACCTGCTGAGCGACGGCAGCGGCGCGCTGGAGGAGATGCGCGAGCGGGCCCGTGACCTCGGCATCGTGCTGGACGAGCACCTGGTGCGGGATGCCGAGCGGGCCCGGACCGAGCTGGACACGCTCTCCCAGGTGATCTCGGCGAACCTGACCCGGGCGGCGCTCGAGGCGGCGCCGGTGATCGCCGATCTGTCGAGCTGGCTTGCCGATGTCGCCGGCAAGGCCGGCATCGCCTGGGAGCGCCTGTTCGATGCGCCCGAGGAGAAGAGCCTCCGCACGCTGCGCTATGAGCTCGATCTGGCCAGCTCGACCATCGAGAAGCTGCAGGCGCGGATCGAGGAGCTGCGGGAATCGCCGACGCTCGGCTTCACGACCTTCATCGACACGGCGCAGATCAACGCGCTGCAGAAGAAGATCGACGAGCTGTCGCGGGCCCGGGATCAGACCCAGGCCCGGATCGCGTTCCTGGAGGGACCGCCGGACACCGGTGTACCGGCTCCAGCTTCAGCGCCCGCTGCTGACGACACGGCAGGCGTGAAGGAGCGGGCGAAGAACCTGGAGCGGATCACACGCGAGCTCGAGGGCACGCTGTTCAACATCACGCACGAGGGCAGCGAGCGGATCATCGCCGAGCACGAGCGCCGGGTCGCCGAGATCGAGGCGCTGCGGGCCAGGGACGGCAGCAACGCCGAGCAGGTCGACCAGCTGATCGCGCAGTCGGCGGCGGTGCGGGAGGCGCAGCTCTCCCAGCTGCGGGCCAAGGAGGTCGAGGCCGCCGAGAAGGTCCGGGCCGCCAACGAGAAGATCGTGGCCGGGCTGGAGGCTGAGCGCGCAGGCGCTGGCGCAGACCGAGCGCGAGCGGTTCGTCGCCCAGGCGCTGAGCCGGCTCTCGGCCGAAGCGACGGCGCAGCAGCGGCGCGAGGTCGAGCAGCTCGCGGGCGCGCTGTTCGACGAGCAGCAGGCGCTGCAGGCGCGCCAGCGGCTCATGGACGAGGGCCGCTCGGTCATCGACCGGACCCGCACGGCGACCGAGCAGCACGCGGCCGAGATCGCGAAGCTGAACGAGCTGCTCGCAAGCGGGCGCGATCGATCAGGCCACCTACGCCCGTGCGGTGGAGGACGCGAACGACCGCGCGCTCCGCTCGAGCCAGGCGTGGACCGACGGCGCCACCCGATTCCTGAAGGACTACGTGGCCGAGAGCAACGATGCGGCGACCGCCACCGAGCAGGTGTTCGCGAATGCTTTTCGCGGTGCAGAGGACGCCCTGGTCGGCTTCATCGGTACCGGCAAGCTGGAGTTCCAGAGTCTCGCCGACAGCATCCTCGCCGACATCACCCGCATGGCGGTGCGCCAGACCATCACGGCCCCCATCGCCGGTGCGCTGCAGAGCGCGTTCGCCGGCGGCGGCCTGTTCGGCCTGTTCCACGAGGGCGGCATCGCGGGCGAGCGTCCGCCCGCGGTGCGCTATGCCGATGCCAGTGGTGTTCGAGCACGCGCCGCGCTACCACGGCGGCGGCTTCGCCGGCTCCGGCCTCCTGCCGGACGAGGTGCCGATCATCGCGCGGCGCGGGGAGCTGGTCGTGCCGCCCGAGCGGGTCGTGCGGGAGGAGAAGACGGCGCGCGAGCAGCGGCCGATCACCGTGGTGGTCAACGTCACTGCCGCTGACGCCAACTCCTTCCGTGCCAGCCAGGGCCAGATCGCGGCCGACATGGCGCGCGCGATCGATCGGGCGAGCCGGAACCGGTGAGCGCGGTTCAGTTCCGCGGCGCCATGGAGACGCTCAAGGTGTTGCCCTGGTGATTGCCGCAGCTGCTGCAGCGGAGCTTGCGCTCGAGGTCGAGCAGCTTGGTGTACGGCGGCCGGCCGTGCTGCAGGAGCCTCACATCGATATGAGAGCGGTTTCGGCAGGCGGCACAGGTCGCAATGATCACATGCCAGGCACGCAGGTCCTCGAGCCTGATGGCATAGCGTGGCGGGATGTTGCCTGCTTTGTTCCACACCGGCACAGCTACGCCAGAGCTCACGGGCGAGCAAGAGCGGCATGCGCCGGCTGCGGTCCGGCGGTAACGGGCGACTTCCATGACCAGCTTCCATGAGGTCCGGTTCCCGGACAACATCGCCTATGGCGCGACCGGCGGGCCGGAGTTCGCGACCACGGTGGTGGCGACCGAAGGCGGCCACGAGAAGCGCAACGTCAACTGGGCCGAGGCGCGCGGCCGCTGGGATGTCGCGAGCGGGCTCAAGAAGCAGGCGCAGATCGACGAGCTGATCGCGTTCTTCCGGGCGCGCAGGGGCAAGGCCTACGGCTTCCGGTTCAAGGACTGGACCGACTACAAGGCCACCGGCCAGCTGCTGGGGACAGGCGATGACGCGCAGACCCAGTTCCAGCTGGTCAAGCACTACCCGTCCGGGAGCGTGATCGAGGTCCGCACCATCACCAAGCCGGTCGCGGGCACGGTGAAGGTCTACCTGGACGGCGTAGAGCAGCTCTCGGGCTGGTCGGTCGACACGACGACCGGGCTCGTGACCTTCGGCACGCCGCCGGCCGTCGGCGTCGAGGTCACCGCCGACTTCGAGTTCGACGTGCCGGTGCGGTTCGATACCGACCACATGGCGGTGACCATCGAGACGTATCAGCTGCACAACTGGCAGCAGATCCCGATCGTCGAGCTCAGGACCTGATGATCGTCAGCGATGTGGTCGCCATGCTCGCGTGATGGAATGATCAGGCGTCGCTGCGCGGCCTCCGGCGTCGTGATGGCGCCGGAACGCGCTGTCCCAGGCCAACGCGCCTGGCCATCTCGGACCGCTGCCTGGAGTAGCCGGGCGCGGCCATGGGGTAGTCCGACCTGAGCCCGAACTGCTCGCGGTAGGCTTCCGGCGTGAGCTGGTGCGCGGTGTCGAGATGGCGCCGAAGGGTTTTCTGCCGTGCGCCGCAGACCAGGCAGACCAGGTGATCGTCCTGGACCGACCGGCGGACTGGGCACGGCAGGCTCCGGTTTGGCCGGCTCGGGCTCCTCTCGACCGAGCACCTCCAGAGCGCGGCCGACCGCACCGATCAGATCACCCAGATCGGCCGGGGCGATGGTGTTCCTGCTGACGTAGGCGACGACGATCTCGGTCGTGAGCTTTGCGACCGACCGCGGCTCTTCCGGTTTCTGTTCTTCGGCCTGCTCCGCCACGGCTCCGCCTCCGCCTGATCGCCTCTGTGCTGGTTAAAGCACACGCCGGGCTTTGGCAAACAGCGACCGACCTGCGGTCCACCTAGCGCCCCCTTTCCCTCCCTCCAACCTTCGCGACTCCCATGCCCAAGACCCTCACCCCCGCCATGCGGGCGCATCTCGATGAGGAGACCACGCAGCTCGCGGCGATCTGGCGGATCACGCGGAAGGACGGCCAGCAATTCTTCTTCACCGACCACGACCGGGACATCGTGTTCGGTGGCGACACCTACCGCGCCGATGCCGGCTTCGAGCGCACGGCGATCCGGAGCGATGCCGGGTTCGCGGTCGACAACCTCGACCTGGTCGGGGTGTTCGCCGAGGGCGGCATCGTCGAGGACGAGGTGCGCGCCGGCCTGTTCGACGGCGCCGAGATCGCGATCTCGTTCGTCAACTGGCAGGACCCGGACACCTATGGCGAGATCAGGCTGCGGCGCGGCACGCTGGGCGAGACCCGGCTGACGCCGCAGGGCTACTTCACGGCCGAGCTGCGCGGCCTGGCCCAGCCGCTCGCCCAGAGCACGCTGCAGATGTGGTCGCCGGAATGCCGGGCCGACCTCGGCGATGCGCGCTGCACGGTGCCGATCTGGCCGGATGAGGTGGCGCGCAGCACCGCCTATGCCGCCGGGCAGTTCGTGCGGGCGTCCGACCCGCCGGGCGGGCCGCTCGCCGAGGACTACGACGATCGGATCTACGAGTGCGTCACGGCAGGCACGACCGACGCCGTGCAGCCGGCCTACGACACCACGATCGGCCAGGACACCACCGACGGCACGGCGGTGTTCCGGGCGTACGACGCCCTCACCCGGGCGGCCGAGGTCGCCACGGTCACCAGCGACCGGGAGTTCGTGCTCACCGATGCGCTCGATGCCTATGCCGACGGCTGGTTCGACGACGGCCTGCTGGTCTGGGAGACCGGCGCCAATGCCGGGATCGGCTACGAGGTCAAGAGCTGGACCCAGGCGACGCGCACCCTGACCTTGTGGCAGTCCGCCCGCCTGCCGGCCGTGGCAGGCGACAAGCTCCGGGTGTCGCCCGGCTGCCGCAAGCGCCTGATCGAGGACTGCCGCGACAAGTTCACGATCCCCGGCAGCATCCTGTTCGGCAACGGCAACGCCAAAAATTTTCGCGGTGAGCCGTTCGTGCCCGGCAGCGGCTACGCCGCGATCAACCCGCTGGACGACTGATGGTCAGCCCGGTGCTCGGCACTGCCGCGACGCTCGGCCTCACGGTCGGCGCCGGCTATGTGTTCGGCCCGGTCGGCGCGGTCGCCGGCGCCCTGCTCGGCAATTTTCTGTTCGGTGGCGGTGGCGCCAACGTCGAAGGCCCGCGGCTCGGCGATCTGACCGTCGGCGCGTCGACCTGGGGCAACGTCATCCCCGTGGCGTATGCCACCCAAAAGATCGCCGGCACGATCATCTGGGCGCCGCCGATCGAGGAGCAGAAGGACACCAGGAAGGTCGGCGGCGGGATTGTTCGGTGGCGGCCAGAAGGTCACCGAGTACCGCTACTACGCGACTTCGCCGTGGCGTTCGCCGAGGGCGCCACCGCCGCTGGGGGCCCGGCCGCCGGCCTGGTGCGGCTGTGGGCCGGCGAGAAGCTGCTCGCCGACTTTCGAGCCGCCCGATTTTTCCGAGGACCTGAGCGATGGCGCGTCCTCGATGCGCTACTTCGGCTCGAACGGCCGCTACAAGTTTCGCTTCTATCGCGGCACGTCGGATCAGCTGCCGGACCCGCTGATCCGCAAGCAGGTCGAGGCCGAGCTCGGCCAGAGCCACATCACGCCGGGCTTTCGCGACATCGTCTACCTCGTGTTCGAGCGCCTGGCCCTGGATGAGTTCGGCAACCGGGTGCCCCCGATCACCGCCGAGATCGCCTGGGACAACGACGCCCAGCTGCCGGAGCGCGACTTCTCCTCGATCAGCCCCGCCAACGGCGGCATCTTCCCGAACAGCCAGGTCACGCTCGGTCTCGGCGCGATCGACTGGCAGCGCGGCTGGCTCTACCTCTACCGCAACGGCAACACCCAGATGGGCTTCGTCCCGGGCCTGCGCCGCTACCGCCTGCTCGACGGCCAGGAGGATTTTCAGGCGCACCAGGACGACGTGACGGTAGCAGGCGGTCTGGCGGTCCAGCCCGAGTGCGTCGACGCCGACGGCTACCTGTACTGCCGCAGCTCGATCAACACGATCATCAAGGTCGACCCCGAGACGTTTCGGGAGGTCGCCCGGCACACCGGCGCAGCTGACCGATCACCAGATGCTGGCACCTTGCCAGGCCTACACCCTGGACGGCCGGGTCGGGTTCCTGTTCACCCGCGGGTTCGTCACCCTGGCCGAGGACGTGATCGGCGTCCTGCGCACCAGCGACATGGCCTACGTCTACGAGGAGGACCTCGGCAGTCTCGGGGTCACCAGCATCCGGGGCCTGGTCGGCGGCAAGGAGGAGCTGGGCACCTGCGAGGCCTGGGCCACCGCGTTCGGCAGCGGCGGCATGCGGATCATCCACGCTGCGGATCGAGGCCTATGCCGCCCGGGTGCAGGACACCACGGTCGGGGTCAGCCGGACGGTGACCACGATCACCGCAGCCGAGATCGATCCCGCGGGCACGAGCTTCAACCAGATCAGCAACCCTGCCTACGACATCGACGACGACGCGATCGTGTTCAGCGTGCGCCTGAACGCGGCCGGCGGACCTTGCCGGATGGTCAAGTACAGCCTGACCGCCGGCATCGTCTGGACCCTCGCGGTGCCGTCTCCCGCCATGCCGCATCTCTGCCGGTTCAGCCGCGGTCTCCTTGGCGTGCATTTCGACGATGGTGCCGCCCCGGACGATGGCCGGATCTTCAAGGTCGATACGGCGCACGGTCAGATCGTCTACGACCAGAGTGGCTGGCAGAAGGGCGCCGACCGGTTCTTCTGGCACGAGCTGTCGGGGACGCTGGTCAACGTCGGCACGGTCTCGATGATGTGGCCCGACCGGGTCAGCGCCAACACGGTCAGCCTCTCCAGCGTGGTGAGCAGCCTGTGCGGCCGGGTCGGCCTGACCGCCGACGCCTGGATGTCACCGAGCTGACCGATGGCGTGCAGGGTTTTGGTGTCGCCCGGCAGATCAGCGTGCGCGGCGCGCTCGAGCTTTTGGCGGCAGCCTACCACTTCGACTGCGCCGAGTCGGACCACAAGCTGCGCTTCAAAAAGCGCGGCCGGGCATCGACCGGACCATCGCCGAATCCGAGCTGGTGCCGGTCAACGACCAGGGCGAGATCTTTTTGGAGACCCGCGCCCAGGACGTCGACCTGCCGCTGCGCTTCACGGTCCGCTACAACGATGCCGAGCGCGACGCCGACGTCGCGACCCAGACCGCCAAGCGGATCGCGGCGCCGACCGCGACCATGCGCTCGGCCAACGAGGCGACCCTCGATCTGCCGCTCACCCTGACCCCGGCCCAGGCCAAGGAGGTCGCCCTGCGCCAGTGCTTCGGTCCCTGGTCGGAGCGCACCGGCCATCAGTGGAAGCTGCCCTGGACCCATCTCGACCTCGACCCGGGCGACGTGGTGACCTTCGCGCTCGACAGCGGCCGCAGCTACGTCGTGCGCATCCTCGAGATGGCGATCGGCGGCGATCTGTCGATCGCGCTGCAGACGGTAACGCAAGAGAGCTCGTCCTACGACGTCAGCGCGGTGACCAGCGGCGGCCTGGTCTTTCGCCGGGCGATCGCCGCGCCGAGCGCGGCGTCGCGCCTGGTGCTCGCCGATGTGCCGCTGCTCAATGACGGCGACGACGCAAGGCGCCTGTCGTCCGGGCTGTACTGGGCGATGGGCGGTCGCGGTCAGCCGGCCTGGCCGGGCGGCACGCTTGTACGAGAGCGCGGACGGCGCCGCCTACGTCGCTGCTCGACGAGGCGTTCCAGGAGATGGCCTGGGGGCTGCCGGTCGCGGCGCTGGGCGACACCGGCACGCCGTTCCAGACCGACCGGGTCAACCAGCTGACCGTGCGCATGGTGGCCGGCGCCAGCCGCCTGGTGAGCGTCAGCGAGCTCGAGATGCTGAACGGCGCCAACCAGGCGCTCCTGGTCGACCCCGACGGCAGCGTCGAGATCCTGCAGTTCGCCACGGTCACCGCCAATCCCGACGGCAGCCACACGCTCGGCACCCTGCTGCGCGGCCGCCGCGGCACCGAGGGCTTCACCGGCGGGCACAGCGTCGCGAGCCTGTTCGTGCTGGTCGAGCCGGCCACGATCAGCCGGCTGCTCGTGCCCCTGACGGCCTTGGGCAGGCCCGCTCCTACCGGCCGGTCGGCCGGGGCGAGGCGCTGCGCGATGCGATCACCAGCACGATCACCCCGATCGGCCGCGACCTGATGCCCTATGCGCCGGTGCACATCCAGGCAAGCGGCAGCTGGGGCGCCGACATCACGCTCACCTGGCAGCGGCGCACCCGGGTCGGCGGCGAGCTGGTCGATGGCGGCGGCGAGGTGCCGCTGGCCGAGGACAGCGAGGCCTACGAGCTCGACATCCTGGGCACGGTCGACGGCCCGGTCCTGCGCACGATCGAGGTGACCACGCCACAGGCGGTCTACACGGCTGCGCAGCAGGCCGAGGACTGGGACGCCTGGTACCCGCTCGACCCTGGTCAACCCCGGTGCCGAGACCGGCGACAAGACCGGCTGGACCAACGAGCTGGGCGCGGCCCTGGTGGTCGACGACGACTACGAGAAGCCTGCACGCAGCCCGTACCGGCAGCTTCTTCTTCCGCTCCGCCAGCAGCGCCTCTGTCGACCATCGCGACACCCAGACGGTCGACGTGTCGGGCTGGGCCAACCCGATCGACCAGGGCAATGCCACGGCGCGCGGCCGGGTGTGGGTGAACGAGACCAGCGGCGGCCAGGATCACGGGCGGGCGGCGCTGGTCTTCCTGGACGAAGAGGGCGGCGTCCTCGCCAGCGAGGAGCCCGCCTACCTGGAGCTGACCCCTGGCGTGTGGACCCTGACCGAGGCGGCAAGCCGCGATCCCGGTCGGCACCCGGGCCATCAAGATCTGCCTGGACAGCCACCGCGACAGCCTGCCGGCTTCCGTCGCGTTCGACGATGCCAGCCTCGAGATCAACCCCGGCAACGCGCTCACCGAGCTGTCCGTCGTGGTCTACCAGATCAGCGCCCAGGTCGGCCGCGGCTTCCCGAGCGTCATCACCACGCTGGACGTGTCATGACCAACAACCTCGAACCTCTCGCCAGGTCGCCGCGGCGCAGAACCAGAAAGAGGTCACGATCAACGACCAGGCCGGCCAGCTCGACGCGGCGCTGACCGAGGTCCTCTCGCTCGAGGTCGACAACACCAACGCCGCGACCCTGACCGACGAGCAGTTCCGCCGGCACTTCTTCGTCGACATCGACCCCGACACGACGCCGCCCGATGCCGCGGTCACGATCACCGTGCCGGCGATCAGGCGCGGCCTGTTCGCGCTGCGCAACAACACCGCGCAGACGGTGACGGTGACGGTGTCCGGGCAGTCCCTGACGGCACCCGAGATCCCGGCCGGCGAGGCGGCGCTGCTGTCCTGCGACGGCTCCGACGTGCGCGCCGAGGGCAGCGGCGACGGATCGATCGACCAGCTGGGGGACGTCTCGGACGTCGTGGTCACCACGCCTGCCCAGGGGCAGATGCTGCGGCGCAACGGGTCGAGCCAGTGGGTCAACGAGGACACCCCGTACGACCTCGGCATGTTCATCCCGGGCACGCACGGCAACGGCGCGCTGATGGCGCAGCTGGTGCTCACCCGCGCGGTGTCCTTTCCCGAGGATCTGACCGGCTCCAGCGGCTATTCCCAGGTCAACGCGACCGGCTCGACCGTGCTCGACCTCCGGAAGAACGGCGTCAGCATCGGCACGATCACCTTCACCGGCGCAGGCAGCACCGCGTCGTTCTCCCTGTCCGGCGGCGCGTCGTTCGCGGTCGGCGACCGCCTCGCGATCATCAACCAGAACCCGGCGGACGCCACGCTCGCCGACCTGTCGATCACGCTCAAAGGCACGAGGGACTGAGATGGCACGCGCTCAGGGCGATCTTTCCTACCAGTGGGGCACGGCAGGCAACGTCGTGGCCTGGACCTCCGGCGGGCCGGAGAGCCTGTCCGACGACAGCTACACCAGCCTGTCCGACGAGATCGACCTCGCCGGGCTGGACAACGCGCTCGACCTGCTGGTCTCGGCCAGGCTCAGGACGGCCGCCGGCTCGATCGGCAGCGATCCGTACTGCCACATCTTCGCCGCGGCCCCGGCTGATGGCACCAGCTACCCGGACGACCCGGACAACTGGCAGCCGGTCGGCAAGGCGATCGACGTGCCCGCCGCCGACACCGTCGCCTATTCCTCGCAGTTCAGCGTGGCCCAGTCGTTCGGCGGCGTCCTGCCTGCCAGGCTCAGGCTCGCGCTGTACAACAAGACCGGCCTGGCGCTCAACGCCACCACCAGCGACGTCGACCTGTACTATCAGGTCGTCTACGCCAACGTGCAGCCGTGACGCTCCTGCTGCCGCGCAGCCGCTGGGGTGACGTCAAGCCCGACCTGCCGGTCGAGCTGATCCCCGGGCACGACCTGACCTTCGGTCTGGTCGGCGCGTGGCTCCTGAACGAGCGCGTCTCGCAGACCTTCCGGGACCTCACCGGCAACAACCACGGCACCGTCACCAGCATGGATCTCGCCTCGGTGCGCACGGCCCGTGGTCGCGCGCTGAATTTCAGCGGCGCCTCGGGCTCCGATCCGAGGCTCGACCTGGGCTCGTGGGCGCCGGGCAATCCCATGAGCCTGGCCGGCAACCAGGCGACCTTTCTGTTCGAGGTGCGCCTGGACCTTAGCGCGCTCACCGGCTCCGCCCCGCGCCTGATCGACAAGTCGGACGGCCCGAACGGCGCCAACGGCTGGACGATCTACTATGCCAGCACCGAAGCCAGCTGGGTGCTCAATATCGATGGCGAGTTCACCTCGTTCGGCAGCGAGGGCAACACCGGGCGCTGGAAGCGGCGCGGCATCACCAAGCACGCGGGCGGCCTGGTCGAGTATTTTCACAACGGCGACAACGGCCTGATCCGGCCGCGCAGCGGCACCGACAGCTTCAGCAGCGCGATCCCCACCGGCACCACCGTCAACGGCTCGATCGGCAACTGGTCCGGCAGCGGCGACCGCAACATGGCCGGCGACATCAGCTGGGTCTACGTCTGGGACAGGGTGCTCAGCCACCGCGAGCAGACCACGATCGGGCACGCTCCCTTCACCTTCCTCCAGCCGGTGCGCCCGCGTCGGCTCTATCACGTCTTCGGCAGCAGGCCCACCTCCACCGGATCGGGCGTCGTCGTGTTCACCGCGACGACCTGAGCAGGGGGCGTGAGAACAGGTCAGAAGATGCTCGAAGGGGCGGCGCAGGGGGCCGGGCGGTCGTCCGCCGCAAAGGTCGGCAGCTGCATCCTCTTCCCTCGGCATCGGCCGGCACGTGAGCGGCATCGCCGATCCCTTTAACGGCCACATCGACGCGTTCCGCATCGCCCACGTCCAACGCTCCGACGGCTGGATCGCGACCACCTGGAACAACATGAGCGATCCCGGTGCGTTCGCAATGGCAGCGGCCGAGGAGCAGGAAAGCGGCGAGCCGCCACCGCTGGCCGGGACCGGCGTGGTCGTCTGCGTCATGGGGTGAGGGGAATGTTTGGCGCTGCCTGGGACCATGTCATGGTCGCTCACCGGGGCGTCAATCCGCTTGCGGTGCTCTGGCCCGAGATGGATGCAGCGCTTGTGACAGTAACACACCCGCTGCGCTGCGGCGGCCGCTGGTGATTGTCGCTGCAGGTAAGGATGAAGTCGCGGCGGGAACCGAAGCTCTCGGTATTCTTGAGCTGCGGCAACAAGCTAACCAACCTGGCAATCGAAGAAGAGCAGATCCCAGGGGCGCGCTCCGACAAAGGCTCCTTTGGGCTACAGCACCGGGCCCGATACGCTGGCCGGCACCCCCCTGAGGAACGGGAGCTCGGACTTGCCACCGCGAGCTGGCTCTGCTAGTCAGCAGAAATCGTCGAGGCAGGTCTCGGCTTCGAGAGGTGATGGAGTCCACCGCAAACGCCCTTCCGGGCTGATGACTCCTACCATGCTCCTGACGGCTTCGGTCGGAAGGGGCGGTGCGTAGGGTTTGTCGGCGGAAGGGTGTTGTTGTTGTGGGCCATCACGACACTTCTCATCTCCGATCGAAACGCACGGTTGCTCGGAAGCGGGTCCGCCGACGCGGCCTCGCCGGACCTTTCGGTCGGAAAGATCGTCATCAGGCCCCGTCCAGCCTCCGCATTGCGGGCGCCCTGTCACGCCCGCCGGGTCCATGTCGGCGCCGGCACGAAGCGGCGGGTTGCCTACGGTGACTGCAGAAAATCCTGTACAACCTGCTCCAGGTTCTGGTCGTCCTCGCTTTGGCGCCGCTCGTCGAAGGGGTGCTGAGCCGGCTGAAGGAGATCGTGCAGTCGAAGCGCGGTCCCAGCATCTTTCAGCCGTATCGCGATATCTGGAAGCTGCTGCACAAGGACGAGATCGTCTCTGAGCACAGCTCCTGGATCTTCCGCGTCACACCTTACTTGGCGTTCACGACGCCGGTCTTCGTCACGCTCCTGATCCCGGTGTTGACCAGCTACCCCCTATTCTTCGCCTTCATGGGGGACATGCTGGGTGGCGGCTTCGTGCTCGCGCTCGGCGGGTTCTTCGTCACGCTCGCCGCCGTCGACACCGCGAACCCCTATGGTCCGATGGGCGCCAGCCGGACGCGCATGGTCGGCTTCCTCGCGGAGCCGGTGTTCATCATCGTGTTCTTCACCGTCTCGTTCGTCGCCGGCTCGACGATCCCCTACATCGTCCAGCAGGTCTGGGTCACGCCGCTCAGCAACTTCTTCGAGCCCTCGCACGTGCTCGTGATGCTCGCGTTCCTGATGCTGATCATTGCCGAAGACGGACGGATCCCGGTCGACAGCCCGTCCGGGCATTTCGAGCTCGCCATGATCGACAAGTCCAAGTCGCTCGAATACTCCGGGCGGGGCGCCGCCCTGATGAAGTGGGCCGGCGGGATGAAGTTCTTCGTGCTGGTCTGCATCTTCATGAACGTGCTCGTCACGCCATGGGGACTGGCGGGGTCGATGTCGCTCTGGGAGGTGCTGCTGGCGATCCCACTGATCCTCTTGAAGATCCTGGTGTTCGTGCTGGTGCTGGTGGTGATCGAATCGACGCTTGCGAAGCTCAGGCTGTTCCGGATCACCGAGTTCATCGGCGCCGCCTTCATCACCTCGGTCGTGGCCATGATCACGCGGTTGTCGGGGATCTAGGGGGCTCCATGGCCGATCCGATTCCGCCGCTGCTCATGCACCTCGACGCCCTGATCGGGGGGCTCTTCCTACTCGCGGCGTTCGCGATCGTGGCCACCCGGCAGATGCTGGCCTGTGTCCGCCTGTTCGTCCTCCAGGCCTTGCTGCTCGTGGCATCGGCAGCGCTTCTCGCCGCCGCCCTCGGCTCGCCGCATCTGGCCGCGGTCGCCGTGATTACCCTCGTGACCAAGGCGGTCATCATTCCATGGCTTTTGCGCCGCACCGTGCACCGCGAAATCTACAGCCGGCGCGAGATCGTCCAGGTGATGAACATCCCGACCGCGCTGCTGATCGGCGCCGGCCTCACCGTGTTCGCCTATCTGATCGTCGGGCCAATGCTGAGCGCGGCGCCCGGTCCGTTCGTGCGCATCAACCTGCCGATCGGCGTCGCGGCGCTGCTGCTCGGCGCCTATACCGTCACGGTCCGACGCGAGGCGCTGTCCCAGCTGCTAGGGTTGCTCGCCATGGAGAACGGGGTGTTCTTCGCGGCGGTGGCGATTGCACCTGATCTGCCGGTGATCGCCGAGCTTGCCGCCGCCTTCGACGTGCCGGTCGTGACGCTCGTGATCGGTCTTCTGACCCGCCGGATCCACGAGCGGGTCGGCGCTACCTCGGTCGGCCTGCTGGCCGCCCTGCGGGAGGAGTAGCTCTCCCATGGAGCTCACGGCGGTCCTCGTCATCCCCGCGCTCGCCGCGGGCCTGGTCCTGCTGCCGGCATTGGCCCGCGCTGCGGCGCCGATCACGCTCGTCGCGAGCGGCCTCGCTCTCGTCCTCTCGATCCGGATCGCCGGGGCGAGCCTACAGTCCGGCTCGCTGACCGCCCTTGCCGGCCTGCTCGAGTGCGATCCCTTGAGCGCCCTCGTGCTCCTGCTAGTCGCTTTCGTCGGCACCACCGCCGCGCTGTTCTCGACCGGCTATCTCGGCGCGCGCGGGCATCACGATCATGGCCGGAACGGCCGCCGCTACTACTCGCTCTACAATCTGTTCCTTCTGTCCATGCTCGCCGTGCCGATCATCGCGCACGTCGCGCTGATGTGGATCGCGGTCTCACTGACCACCCTGCTCTCGGCCTTCCTGGTCGGCTACGAGGACACGCCCGAAGCGCTCGAGGCGGCCTGGAAGTACGTCGTCCTCACCACACTGGGCGCAATCCTCGCGCTGCTCGGCATCCTGATCCTCTATTGGGCGAGCCGTGTGGGTGGTGGCGGCCCGTTCACCTGGGCGGGGCTGGTCGAGTCCGCTCCGCAGATGCCGCCCGCTCTGCTTTGGACCGGCTTCCTTTTGGTCCTGGTCGGGTTCGGCACCAAGGCCGGGCTCGTGCCCATGCACACCTGGCTGCCCGATGCCCACAGCCAGGCGCCGGCCTCGATCTGCGCGTTGCTCTCCGGCGTCGAGACCACGACTGTCCTGTACGCGATCCTGCGCCTGTTCCCGGCGCTCGAGGCCGCAGGCCTCGCCCAGGCGCGCAGCTGGTTCGTGGTCTTCGGCCTGGTCTCCGTCGGGGTGGCCGCGCTGCTCCTGATCCGCGTCCGCGACTACAAGCGCATGTTCGCCTTCTCCACGGTCGAGCACATGGGCATCATCCTGGTGGCGGTGGGGCTTGGCAGCGGCGACGCGCATTTCGGCGCGGCGTACCAGATGACCGCGCATGCGCTCGCCAAATCCTTCTGCTTCTACGCTGCCGGTGTCACGGTGCTCGCCGTCGGCACCCAGGAGATCGGCGCCGTGCGCGGCTTGATGCGCAGTGCGCCGACCGCCGCGCTGACCCTCCTACTCGGCGGCTTGGCGATCGCCGGCGCGCCGCCGTTTGCGGTGTTCGTGAGCGAATTCGCAATCTTCCGGGCCGGACTCGCCGCTGGCCAGTATTGGACCATCGGGCTCCTGGCGCTGTTCGTGGTCGTTGCGTTCTGCGGTATCCTCCTGCAGATCGGCCGCATGATCTTCGGCACGCCGGAGCCGGTCGTGGCGGGTGCCGCCGCGCCGGCGAGTTGCCGTGCTACGCTCCTCCTCGCCGCAATCCCGATGGTGGTGCTGGGCCTCTACGTACCGGGCGCGCTCCAGGGCCTGTTCAGCGCCGCCGCCGCGGCGCTCGGGAGCTGATCGTGGCCGGCGTACGGACCCGTCCCATGCCGCAGGACCAGCCGCCGACGGGGGCGAGACTGGCTCACGCAGCCGCCGCACGCTGGCTGGACGCGGTCGGGGTCGATCCCGAGCCGGAACGCCGGATCTGTCACCTGCATTGTCGTCGCGCCGACCTCGCGGACGTCTGCGCCTGGCTGTTCAATGACCTGGGCTACGCCTTCGCAACGCTGGTCGTCGAGGAGGACAGGGCCGACGACGTCTGGTCGCTAACCTACGTCTTCTACGACAGCGCCGGCGGTGGCTGGGCGATGGCGCACCTGCGCCAGCCACTCGCGGACATGACCGTGCCCTCGGTCAGCGAGCGCGTCCACGCCGCCGATTGGCACGAGCGCGAGGCGGAGGACCTGTTCGGCCTGGTCTTCGAGGGGCACCCGAAGCTCGGCGAGTTCGTCCTGCACGAGGAATGGCCGGAAGGCGTCAACCCCATGCGCAAGGCGTTCGACGCCCGCGAGCCCTTGGCCATGCGCGAGCCCGACCCGCGATGGCAGCCCGACACGATCGTGCAGGCGCCCGGCGCGTTCGCCATGCCGATCGGGCCGGTGTACTCCGATTTCGCCGAGGCCGCGCACTTCCTGCTCGAGAGCGTCGGCGAGGACGTGATCGTCACTGTGCCGCGCTTCTTCTACAAGTACCGCGGCGTCGAGAAGATCGCCGAAGGGCAGCCGGCCGAAAACGTCCTGCTCCTCGCCGAGCGCTTCTCCGGCAGTTCCGCGTTCGCGCACGGCCTCGCGTTCTGCCAGGCGGTCGAGACGATCGGCGAAGCCGAGGTGCCGCCGCGGGCGCGCGCGCTGCGCACTTTGCTTGCCGAGCTCGAACGGCTGCGTCATCACGCGGCGGCGATCACCGGGATCTGCGGCTCCACCGCGCTTGCGGTCGCGACCAGCCAGGCGGCGATCCTTGAGGAGGATCTGCTGCGGCTGAGCTGCGCGTTTGCTGGGCATCGCTATCTCTTTGGCCTCTTGCAGCTCGGCGGCATGACCCGAGACCTCGCCACCGACGCCTGCTGTCGCCTGGCCGACGAGGCCGAGAAGATCCTCGACCGAATGCGCGAGCTGGAGCGCATGCTCCGCTACTCGAGCAGCTTCTTGGATCGCCTCGAGGAGGTCGGCATGGTCGCCTGCGCGCCGGCCCTCGACTACGGCTTGGTCGGGCCGATCGCACGCGCCTCGGGCGTCGTTCGCGACCTCCGCAAGCTCCATCCGTATGCCGGCTATGACGGCGTGGAGTTCGTCGTGCCGACCGAGCAGGAGGGCGACGGCTACGCAAGGTTGCGGGTGCTGTTTCGCGAGGCCGAGCAGGCGGTCGCCATCATCCGCCAGATCGCGACGGACCTGCCGCAGGGGCCGGTCACCGCGCCGACGGCAGCGCCTCGGGCGGGCGTCGCGCTCGGCGCGGTCGAGGCGCCGCTCGGCGCCACCTTCCACTGGGTGCGTCTGGGAGAGGATGGCGCGGTCGTCCGCTGGAGGATCACGCCGCCGTCCTTCACCAACTGGCACGGCTTTCACCTGGCGGCCGAGAACTTCGCCTTCCAGGACTTTCCGATCATCATGGCGAGCTTCGGGCTCTCCAACGTCGAGTGCGACCGGTAGGGGACGCTGATGAGCAAATGGGTCCTCAAAGGGCTGCGCACCGGCATCAAGAGCACCCGCTACCCGGATGCGCCGGAGACGGCGGCCGGCGTGTCCCCGGGTCGGCCCGACGCGACACCCCTGGCCGACGGCGAGGACGGCAGTGCGCCTCGCAGCGCTCTGCCCGACCGATGCTCTCGCCTCGACCCACGCTGGCGTCAGCCGTCGACCACGCCCGGTGCGTCCATTGCCGGCGGTGCGCAGGCGGGGACAATGGCATCCAGGTCCGATGGCAGGACGGCTACGAATGGGGCGCACAGGCCGACAATCCGGAAGCGCTCAAGCACCGGCTCGGCAGGGCGTTCGGTCGATCCCTGCACATCCGCTATCTCGATGCCGGTGCCTGCGGTGCCTGCATGAGCGAGGCGCGCCAGCTCAACAACCCCTACTACAACATCCACCGCCTCGGGTTCTTCGTGACGCCGACACCCCGCAATGCCGACATCCTGTTGGTGGCCGGCCCGGTGACCGACGCCATGATCCTGCCGCTGCGCAAGACCTACGAGGCCATGCCCGCACCCAAGCGCGTGGTCGCGATGGGCGTCTGCGCGCTCTCGGGTGGCGTCTTCGGGCGAAGCTTCGCGTCGCAAGGCGGAGTCGCCGGCATCGTCCCGGTGGATGTCATGGTGCCGGGCTGCCCGCCACCGCCGCTCGCCATCCTGCACGGATTGCTGGTCGCGGTGGAGCGCAAGCCCCCGGCGCAGCTGGTCTCGCCCGCGCCGTGATCACGCCGGCGCAGGCTCTGGCGCTGTTCCTGGCGCTCTGCGCCGCCGGGGTCGTGGCGGCCTGTATCCTGCCCGAGCGCCGACAGCCGACCGCTCTGGCGTGGCTAGGATCGGCCGCGTCGTTGGCGGCGCTTCTGGCCAGCGTCGACGTTCTCCTGTCGGATGGCTCGTTCGAACTGCAGCTGTGGACACTGCAGACGCTCGGCCCGCTCACCCTGGCGCTCGATCCGCTCTCCGCCGTCTTTATCCTGGCGGTCGCTCTCGTTTTCTTGCCGGTGTCGATCTTCTCGGCCTCCTACATGGACAAGTATCTCAACGAATACGACCTGCGGTACTTCTGCCTATTATACTATACCTTTCTAGCATCTCTGGTGCTCGTTCTGATTTCGTACGACGTATTCCTGTTCATGGTCGCCTGGGAAGTGATGTCCGTGCTGAGCTATCTATTGGTCAGCTACGAGCACCGGCGCACGGAGAGCGCGCGTGCCGGCTTCCTGATGCTCGCCATGAGCGAAACCGGGGCGATCGCCGTGGTCCTGGCGTTCGCGATCATGGTCAACGCTGCCGGACGGGTGGATTTTCCGGCGCTCCGTTCGGCCTCGGCGGCGCTCGCGGGCGCCGGCGGTTTCGCGGTGTTCCTCCTCTCCTTCTTCGGTTTCGCCGTGAAGGCCGGGCTCCTCCCCTTGAACAGCTGGCTTCCGCGCGCGCATCCGGTCGCGCCGACCAATGTGTCGGCGCTGCTCTCGGGGGTGATGGTCAATCTCGGGATCTACGGCATCGTGCGGATCAATGCTGACCTGCTGCCGGTCGTCGATGCCGGCCGGGGCCTGCTGGTCCTGGCGATCGGGAGCCTTTCGGCCCTCGTCGGCATCCTGTACGCGACGGTCGAGAACGACCTCAAGCGCCTGCTCGCCCACAGCACGATCGAGAACATGGGCATCATCACGGCGGCGCTCGGCGCCGCGTTCGTGTTCATGGCCTCGGGGTTTGCGGTTGCCGCCAGCATCGCGCTGGCCGCGGCGCTCTACCACATGGTCAATCACTCGGCTTACAAGGCGCTGTTGTTCATCGGCAGCGGCGCGATCGAGGGAGCGACCGGGACGCGCGATCTCGATCACCTGGGTGGACTGCTGCGAAGGATGCCCTCGACCGGGGTGTTCTTCCTCGTCGGGGCGGTCTCGATCGCCGCCCTGCCGCCGTTCAACGGCTTCGTCAGCGAGTGGCTGACCTTGCAGTCGATCCTGCGCTCGGCGGTGTTGTCGTCGAGCGCGGTCAAGGTCGGCTTCGCGCTGTGCGGCGCCGCTCTGGCGTTGACCGCCGGCCTCGCGGTCACCTGCTTCGTCAAGGCCTTCGCCATGGGCTTTCTCGGGATCGCCCGCTCTGGCCCGGCCGCGACCGCGAGGGAGGGGCGGTGGCCGGCCCGCGGATCGATGGCGCTGTTGGCGTCGGCCTGTGTGCTGCTGGGTATCTTGCCGACCTATGTGATCCCGATTCTCGACCAAGCGATCGAGCCCATGACTCACGCCAGTGCCGCGCGGGCGCTGGTGCCGCCGTTCTTCACGGTGCCGCCGGATGGCGGGGCCGGCCTCAGCCCGTCGTTCCTGGCCGAGTTCCATGACCTCGGGGCGCAAGTCGGCCACGGCGTGCTGCCCGGTCGCGGGCTGGTCGTCCTGCATCAGGGCGGCGAGGCGAACCCGGTGGTGTTCGCGATGTCGACCTCGTACATGACAGTCGTGTTGGGGGCGTTGCTTGTCCTGGTCTACGCGGCCTTTGCGCTGCCGACGTGGCGACGGATCGCGGTGCATGGGCCCGCCTGGGACGGCGGGCTGCGTTGGCTGCGATCGCAACAGACCTATACCGCGACCGGGTTCGCCAATCCGGTCCGCGTGATCTTCCACGCCGTGCTGCGGCCGGCGACCGTCGAGGACAGCACCGAAGCCGTCGCCGCGCACTTTCGGACCGCGATCCGGCGCGAATACGCTGAGGTTCACGTCGTCGATCGGCTGGTCCTAGAGCCCGTCTTGGCCGCGATCCGGCGGCTGGCCGGCATCCTGCGGCGGATGCACATCGGGCACGTCAATGCATACGCGGCCTATGTGTTGCTAACGGCCCTGCTGGTGCTCCTGGTGGGGCGGGGTCACGACATCCTGCTTTCGCTGGCCAGCGGACTGGGCGTTCCGGTTCGCTGATGACCGCCCTCAGATCGCTCGGTTCTATGGGGAGTTCGGCCTTGCGGGTCGCGGATATCGTTCCGAGCCGGGAGAACCCGCGCGATGCCTGAGCCCGGCGGTCTCCTGGTCTTCTCTCTTCTGCTGTGCGCCGCGGGCGCGCTCGCGATGTGCCTGGCGTGGCTACGTCCCCTATTCGCTGCGCTCGTCGCCGTGCAATCGATCGCCGCTCTGGGTGCGGCGGCGGCAGTGCTGGCCGGCGGCACGGCGATCGAGCTGCCGCTGTGGCAATTCTCCTCCTTCGGCCGGCTGGTCCTGATCCTCGATCCGATCGCGGCGCTGATGCTGGCGGTGACGTCGCTCGTGTTCCTGATCGGGGTGAGGTTCGCTGCGGCGCAAGCGACCCGGCCCGAGGCGCCCCACCCGCACGCCTTCCCGGCCCTCTACCAGCTGCTGTTCGGCGCCATCGTCCTGGCCCTTTGCGCGGGCGACGTCCTCTCGTTCCTGATCAGCTGGGAGCTGATGTCGCTGCTCATCTATGCGCTCGTCACGTTCGAGCACGAGTTGGACGGCCGCGGCCGGGCCGGCTACGTCATGTTGGCGATGAGCGAAGCCGGGGCAATCGCGGGTCTGATCGGGCTCTTGCTCCTCGCCGTCGCCGCGGGCGGCATCGAGTTCGCGACTTTGCGACGCGTCGCCGGTCTCAACGCCGATCTGCGCTGGGCCGTGTTCCTGCTGACCTTCTTCGGCTTCGGCGTCAAGGCGGGGCTGCTGCCGGTCAATCAATGGTTGCCGGAAGCCTACGTCGCATGCGCTCCTCTTGTTCAACGAGTTGTTCGCCGCGACCAACGAGCGAGAGGGCGCCGAGATCGCCCGGCAGATCACCCGCGCCCTCGTGGACAAAAGCAAGACGGTGTTCATCGTCACGCATTCCTATGAATTCGCGCATTGGGCGTACCGCAGCGGCATGAAGAGCGCGCTCTTCCTCAGGGCGGAACGGAACGCCGCCGGCGAGCGGACCTTCAAGCTCCTGGAAGCGGAGCCGCTGCAGACCAGTTTCGGAGGCGACCTGTACGCGAGGATCTTCGAGGCGGGAAGTTGCAGGACGGGCCGGCCGGGAAGCGGCGCGCGCATCCTATGGGTCCGCCGCTTAGCCCGGCCTGCGATCGCCCCTGTCGAGGTGACGCGAGCGACTATTCGTCCAGGTGGCCGGTCTCGTTCAACGAGCGCACGCAGTGATTGTCTCTCGCGGCGATGATCCGGTTGATCGCGCAGGGCGATTGAGCGAGCTGCCAGTAGCGGGCAAGCGGCAGCTCGAGCGCGTGCAGCAGGCTCACGCGGTTGACGCTGTCGTGCCCGACCAGGACCACGGTCTTTTCCGGATGCCGGTCGACGATGAGCCGGAGCGCGTCCGCCGCTCGGGCGAGCACATCCCGGAGCGTCTCGCCACCTGGCACGCGAACCAGATCGGGGCGCCGGTACCAGAGATCGACCTCGCGCGGCCAGCGCGCTCGCACCTCGTCGGGTGTCAGGCCCTGCCATTCACCGTAATCGATGTCCATCAAGGCGTCCATCGGCTGCGCATCGAGGCTGAACGGCTCGGCGACGATCTGCGCGGTCCGTAGGCAGCGGATCATGGGGCTGGTGTAGACGGTGGTAACTCGCTGCGTCGCGCTGATCCACCGGCTCGTGATCCACGCTGCCTCGATGCCCTGTGAAGTTAGCAACACGTCGTCCCGCCCATGAAAGCGCTCGGGCAGGATCCGGTCGACATAACCATGTCGCACTAGAATGATCTTCGTCACGGCGAGCCTCCACCCACGTGCTTCCAGCCCGACTCATCTTTGCAGCCTCCGTGCCAGCGCGGCCAAGTCAACGTCACTGGCTCGCCGGTAGTCGTGCGAGGAAATGTAGCCTTCATATCTGCCGAAATACTTGTCCGCGGGCCTGCTGAGCGGACGCCACTGCGGCATTCTGGTGCCGTGCATCGGAAACAGCTTGGCGCGCGGCGATGGCACAGATGATGCACTCGGTCATGGGCTCTCTCGACGAATGCATCAGATCGGACGGTGGTTGTAGCGAAGCACCTTGGCCTTCTCCAGCGTGACCAGCCCACTCTCCATCATGCCGTCCAGGACGGGAAGGAAGTTCTGGATCTTTTCTTCGCTGTCGACGATCTCGATGACCAAGGGCAGGTCCGCCGAGAGGCGTAGGATCTTTGCCGTATGCAACCGGCTCGACCGGCCGAAGCCCATCGGCCCGCGCAGAACTGTCGCGCCGGCCAAGTGCATCTCCCGAGCTTGCAGCACGATGGCCTCATACAGCGGCCGTCCGTGGAACTTGTCGTTCTCGCCGATGAAGATTCGCAGCAGCATGGCGTCTTGCGGGATGTCCATCGAGCGCCTCCATTCGGTCTCCGTTCATGCCGCACTGGATGCAGTGCAATCAGCCGGGCTGCCTTTCGGCAGGCATCATGCGCGTAAGCCACCAGAGAATTGGCAATGCCATGATCTGGAGGACCATGGCGACCACCACCAGCGCCAGGACCGAGCGGTCGTACAGCACGCCGAGCAGCACGCTGCCCGCGAACCAGGCGACACCGAAGATCGCGTTGAAGATGCCATAGGCGGTGCCCCGGCGTTCGGCCGGCGACAGCTGCGCGACCGCCGCGCGCACGATCGATTCCTGCGCGCCCACGCCGATGCCCCAGAGCAGCATCGCGACGACCGCGGCTTCGGCGCCGCCGAGGAAGGCAAGCGGCGGCGTGAGCGCCGACATGACCGTCGCGCCCAGCATGGTGCGCAGGCCGATGCGGTCGAACCGCGGCCCGAGGATCAGGGCCGCCACTGCATCGGTCGCCATGGCGACCGCGTAGAGCCCCGGGATCCATGCGCTCGGCACGACTGCCGCCTTCTCGAAATGGTAGGCGATCAGCGAGAAGTCGGCGTAGCCGGCAGCAATCAACGCGGCCGCCCCGAGATAGATCCAATACGCGCGCGACAGGGCCCCAGACTCGAAAGTCGGCGGCGCGACGTCGAGATCCTGCGGCCGCGGATACGAGACGCGCGCCGCGAGCACGATCGAGAACGCAACCACCGCCGGTATGGCCAGGAGCCCAAAGGCGAGCTGATAGCTGCCCTTCAGGTAAAGGACGCCGCTCATGATCAGCGGGCCGAGGATCGCGCCCGTCTGATCGAGTGCTTCGTGCAGCCCGAAGCCCCAGCCCAACCCGGTCTGGCTGCTGGCGTGCGACAACATGGCGTCTCGGGCCGGCGTGCGGATGCCGCGGCCCGCCCGCTCGGCCACGATCAGGACGGCGGCAAGCAGCCAGTGGTCGGCCAGCGCGAGCAGCGGCACAGCGAACAGGTTGATCGCATAACCGGCGATCGTGATCGCCCAGTACCGGCCGGTCCGGTCGCTGAGATAGCCGGACGCCAGGCGCAGCCCGTAGCCCAGCAGCTCGCCCGTGCCGGCGACGATGCCGACCACGGTGGCGCTCGCGCCGAGCATGGCCAGAAAGGGCCCGGTAATGCTCCGAGCGCCTTCATAGGTCATGTCCGCGAACAGGCTGACCGCGCCGATCAGAACAATGAACCGCAAGGCTCGTCGGTGCGGTGGCCTTAGATTTCGATCTGCAATGGCCTCGGCGCGGTCCATGCGATCATCCGCCTGCTCTCTTGTGCGAGGATCCCATCCACAAGACCGGATCCGCCGAGCCGGGACGCACGACTCCGCCGCACATGGTCACGCGGTAGGAGTCATCAGCCTACGCAGGCGGTTTCGGGGGACTCCATCCCCTGCGGCCGAACCGTACGGCGGCCCGCGGATCGCGTCAACGGCGCGTGCGGTCGCGATTAACCTCGCGCAGGGGTGAAGCCCTCAGCGGACGAGCCCGCTTGACACCATCCACTCAAGATTTCTCGGCAATGGAGGTTTGTTCTCTTATTGCGGGGCGTGAGGCAAGTCCTTCCTTTTGTCTCTGCCGGTGACACGGTTCTCTCCGGTGTCAGGCGTGGGCCTGCCCATGATGGTGTCCGCGCGTGTGGCCCCTGGATGTCAGGTACGTGGTCGCCGATCGGCGCCAACAACAAACCCCGCAAGGTGACCGACACGCCGTCCCGGCAGGGACATCGACCGCCGCGTGAGCAGCGGAACTCAGGTCGTTTCCGGCACCTCTGTTCAGACCGTGGCTTGCTCGCGTGACCATGCAAAGCGGCTGCCGTCGATCCAGATCCGATGCAGGATCACCGCCAGCTTGCGCGCCACCGCCACAGCGGCCTTCTTGAACCCGAGCCGGTTGACCAGCTTGCGACCCCAACTCTTGAGCCAGGAGGGTCTGCGCATGCGGTGCAGCACGACGCCGGCGGCTTCGTACAGATAGGAGCGCACCAGGGGGTCCCCGCGTTTCGAGATCCGGCCCGTGTAGTCGAGCTCGCCGGTCTGATGGCGTCTTGGCGTCAGCCCGACATAGGCCCCCACACTGGCCGATCTGGCAAAGCGACTCGGATCATCGATCATGGCCGCGTACGCAGTCGCCGCCACCACGCCGATCCCGGGCACCGTCATCAAGCGCCGGATCGTCGCCGACCGTTTGGCCACGGCGACCAGCCGCCTGTCCAACACGCCGATCTGCTCGCACACCTGCCGCCAGCTGCAAAGGAGCGCTTCGATCGGTGTCCGCAGGGCGCCATCCTCAGCGATCAGCTCGCGAACACGTTCGTCGAACTTGCCACCGCCGCCCTTGCCCACCACCAGGCCGAAGGTGCGTAGCAAACCGCGCATCTGGTTCATCAGATCGACCTTGATCTTCACCAGCTGAGCGCGCGCGCCCACCAGCGCTTGCAGCTGATAGGCGGCCTGGCTCTTGACCTGGATCTGTCGGTACCAGCCGCTGCGCACGAGCTCGGCCAAGCCGTGCGCGTCGTTGGCGTCGCTCTTGTTGATCCGCAAGGACAGCACCGCCTTGGCCTGACGCGCATCGAGGCACACCACAGGCAGACCCAGGGCCTCGAGGCCACGCGCCAGCCAGGGCGACAGCGTTCCGGTCTCCAGGCCGAGCCTGACCACCGTCGGCGCATGCTCACCGACCGTGGCGGCGATCGCCTCCGGCGTCGAACCACACGACCCGCGCCAGATCACGTGACCATCGTCCGCGTCCACCGCACACACCGCGGTCTCGTGCAACGACACGTCCAAACCCACAAACTGACCCATGGCGTCCTCCTTGATGATCATCCAACCTCGAGCCCATTTTGCTGCAACTCAACGTTTCCGGAGGACCCACCCCCCACGCAATAAACCCCATGTCAGGTGATCGCCGTTGCAGCAGGCGGAGATTGCCGAACAGGTCCAGGATTCCCAGGCAACATCCACCTCCATTTTGTGTTCTATGTAAGTCATTGATTTTGCACAAGAGAGTGTTCGCCCCGGGTTTCTGTCGCTCCGCCAGTCTCCCGAGTTGGGACATTCTTCTCCCGTGCGCTCGTCGTTGGCCGAACCTCCATCGTGCTGCGGACCGCGGACCGGAAAACCACTCGATACCAAAATCCAAGCCTCAAGTCCGACAGACTGCTAGCCCTTGTGATCGTCGACGATCTCGACAGGACATGCGAAAGCGCCGGGCTTGCGCCCGGCGCCGTGTCACCGTTGGTCTGAGCCAGCCCGACCGGGTCAGGCGGCCTCGACCTTGTTGCTCTCGATCACCCGCGGCTTGGGCGCCGCGCCGATCTTGATCTGCTGGGGCTTCTTGGCCTCGGGCACCTCGCGCACCAGCTGGACGTCCAGGAGACCGTTGGCGAGGTTCGCGCCGGTCACCTTGACGTAGTCGGCCAGCTGGAAGCGATGCTCGAAGGCACGCCGGGCGATGCCGCGATGCAGGTAGACCGCATCGTCCGGCTCGCTGCCCTGACCCTTGACGGTCAGCACGTTCTCCTTGGCGACGATCTCAAGATCGTCTTCACCGAAGCCGGCCACCGCCAGGGTGATCTTGTAGGTGTCATCGCCGGTCTTGACGATGTTGTAGGGCGGATAGGCGTTGTCCTGCGCGCTGTTGCGAAAAGCGGCGTCGAACAACTGATCGAGCCGGTCGAAGCCCACGGAGTAACGGAACAGTGGCGAAAGGTCGACACTACGCATGGTTCATCCTCCTTACGAGCGATGGACTGTTGCCTGTCAGGTTGACCAGGCGGTTCTTCAAGGTCGGCCCCGGGCAGGCAGCCGACGGATTGGTATTTGGTCATGCCCAGCGCGGATTTAAGAGGGCCAGGGGCAATTTTCCGCCCCCGTGACTTCTCCCGGACTTGGTCGCCGTCCTTCGGCCGCTCCGCTCACGCACGGCAGCGCGGGTGTCGCTGCAGGCGCGCATGGCGGCGCGGATTCCTGTGCATGAGCGCGCTTGGCAGCGCAGGTCTTGTCCTCAGGCGTGCTTGGCAGCGCGCGGGTGCAGGCCTATCAAGCCGGCATGTCCGTGGAAACCCTGCTGGCCGGCAAGAGCTTGGCAATCGCCGGTGCGCTCGCCTTCTTCTTCATCTGCGAGCGCCTGTGGCCGGCCGTCGAAAGCCCGTTGCTGCTGCGGTTTGGCCGGGGCTGGGGCCGGAGTCGGGCCTGGGGCCGGGCCACGGCCGCGGCCTGGCGCCGGCTTGCGCGCAACCTGGGGCTGTTCAGCTGTAACCTTCTGCTCTCGCCGCTGGTGGTGGTGCCGATCACGGCCTGGGCCAATCTGCACGCCTGGGGCCTGCGGCCTGTCTGGTGGGGCGGCTGGTGGGGCCTGGTGCTCGACGTCGTGCTGCTGGACCTTTGGATCTACTGGTGGCACCGGGCCAACCACGAGATCGGTTTCCTGTGGCGGTTCCACAGCGTGCACCACTTCGACGAGCTGCTGGACAGCACCAGCGCGCTGCGCTTTCACGTCGGCGAGGTGTTCTTGTCGGCCCTGGCGCGCGCGCCGGTGATCATCCTTTTGGGGATGCCGCTCGCCTCGGTGATCGTGTTCGAGGCGGCGATCATGGTGGGCGCGATCTTCCATCACAGCGATGCAAGGCTGCCGCCGCGCCTCGAGGCGGCGCTGGCCAGGGTTGTGATCACGCCCTCGATCCACTGGGTGCACCACCACAAGGTGCGCGCCGACACCGACAGCAACTACGGCACGATCTTCAGCTTCTGGGACCCGTTGTTCTCCTCGCGCAGCCGCACCCGGCGCTGGCAAGCCATGCCGATCGGGGTGGAGGGAGCGCGCGAAAAGCCCTTTTTGCGGCTCCTGGTGAGTCCCTTCGAACGTAAGATCAGCGGCCGTTGATCGCTCACACACGCATGTAACGCTATTGTCAAGGCCCGCGCAGCGGCAATATCGGCCCTCTATGCTTTTCCGTAGTCCGCAAGATCAGAAAAATCATCGGGCCGGATCGCAGTTGTTTTCGGCCAGCTCCTGGATTGGGGGCGCACACCGGTGACGCATCGAGGACCGGGCCCTGACGCATGGCTGACGCATCTATGCGTCACTTTGGACTTGACCGACCGATGCCCTCGCAAGTCTTCGAGACGATGGAGACGGATCAGCCCTTTCTCCATCGCACCCCAGCCGCGAGACTCTGGTCCCAACCCACTGCACGAACGCAATATTTGGCCAATGGGTCAAACGCTTGACCATGTCGCTCTGAGAAAAGAATCCAGCCGCCTCCAGATTTTCGGGCCGCACGCGCCATGCGGCGGGCGACGCATGTATGCGTCACTTCGATCCTGGGATTCCAATGGACAGCGGTCGAGGAACTCGCGCTAACCAGATTCAGGCCTATGCTCAATGGCGCAAGCCTGTGGTGCGGCGCGCGCAAGCATGGCGCTGGGGCAGCCTGTGGCGGCGCGAGCAAGGCCGGGGGCTGGCGCTGCTTGCGGACTGGCCCGTGCCGCGGCCGGACGACTGGCGCGCGCGCGTCAACCGGGCCGAGAGCGTGGCGGAGCTGGAGGCTCTGCGCGCCGCGGCGCAACGCGGACGGCCGTTCGGCAGCGAGCGCTGGCAAGAGGACGCGGTGCGACGGTTCGAGCTTGGCTCGACCCTGCGGCCGCGCGGCCGCCCCACCCGCACCAAAGGTTCTGCTCGAGAAAAAGGTTCCACGTGTCTTGGCTAGGTTGAAGCGGCCGCGGTAGGGTTCGCCGCATCGAGGCTGCGCTGCGCAGCGCAGCCTCGATGCGGGTGGGACGCCGGAGGTTTGTCGGCCGCTCAGCAAGCTTGCTGAAGCCCGGGTGTCTGCACGGCGCCCACCCGCACCGATCGTCAACCTGAACAGTCGACCGGGGCCTGACCTGGCCGTCGGAGACCCCGCACACGTGGCAAGGTGCGAGAGGATGGCGGAGGAATTCAAGAGTTTTGTCGGGATCGATGTCAGTGAGACCTGCCTCGAGGTCTGCGTGCTGCCGCAGGCGACGCGGCGGCGCTTCGCCCAGGATGCCGAGGGCTGGCAGGCGCTCGCTCAGATGGTCGCCGAGCAGCCGGCGCCCTTGGTGGTGATCGAGGCGACCGGTGGGCTCGAGCGGCCGGCGGCACGGCTGCTCAGCGCCGCCGCCATCGCCGTCGCGGTGGTCAACCCGCGCCATACCCGCCAGTTCGCCAAGGGCCTCGGCTGGCTGGCCAAGACCGACCGCCTCGACGCCCTGATGCTCGCCCGCTACGGCGCGTTGGCGCAGCCCGCGGCGCGCCCGCCGCTCAGCGAGGCGTGCGACGGTGCGCTGCGTGCTCTCCATGGCGACGCTGGTCGCCAGCCGTCACAACCCGCTCATCCGCCCATTCTACCAGCGCCTGCTCGCCGCCGGCAAAGCCAGGAAGCTCGCGCTCACCGCCGCGATGCGCAAGCTCCTGGTGATCCTCAACGCCATGCTCCGCGACCGCACTCCCTGGAATCCCGACCACGCCGCTGCAACAAACCTATAAACAGTCGCAGATACCTTTTCCTCCCTGACACCTTTTCCCTGACACCTTTTCCCTGACACCTTTTCCTCGGTCACGAGCCGGGTCTTGTCGCTGATCTGAAGGTCCATCGATACCTCCCGCTGCCATCTTCCGAATGTGGCCCTGACAGTGCCCCTCCGCGCGCTTCGCCCGTCAGTTCGGCCTGAGACAGACATGCTTGATGGCACGGCGGTGGTAGGTGTAGGCGATGTGGAGGGATTCGTCGGGTCCTTCCAGGATCGAAGGATAGGAGTATTCCCGGTTGAGGCCGTCCACCGAGTTGTTGGTGAGGCAATAGCCGCTGCCGGTCTCCAGATCGCGCCGTTCGGAAAAACTCGCGCCGTCGTCGGCCGAGTGAACCAGGCTGAGCGGCGCGCGCGGCACGCCCCAGACGGCCCCGCCGGTGTCGGATGGCGCGCCACCCTCGATCTCGTCGTAGAGCGCGGCGCGCCGCTCGGATGACATGGCGGCGTTGACCGGGTTGAGCACCATGGCGATGCGCCCGTCCCGCCGGCGGATCGACTGGATCGAGGAATTGTTGCTCGGCAGCGGCGTCGGCTCCGGCTTCGACCAGGTGAGCCCGCCATCATGCGAAAGGCTGCGCAGCACCGAGGTTGCGAAGCGGTTCCGGTAGAAGGCGATCATCGGGCCGGCCCCGCCCTTGACCGGGCTCATGTGGACGGCGCCGAGGCTGTCTGGCACCTCGTCCGCGCGCCATGTCCCGGCGCGATCGGCCGAGACCAGCATGAAGGCGCGATCCTGCGCGCCCGTCCAGCGCTCGCCCGGCAGGGCGACGCACCGGTAGCCTGGCAGCAGCCATTCGCCCTGAGGGCCGAGATGCAGAGGCTGGCGCACGAACACGCCCAGAAAATCGCCGAGCCGCTCGGACGGGCCGAAGCTCGCGCCGCCATCTGAGGATCTGCGCATGCGGATCTCGCACAGATCCTGTTGCCCGCCGGGTTGCGACGTATGGAAAAGGCAGACCTTACCGTCGGGCGCCAGGAACAGGATGGGGTTCTGCTCCGACCGCCCGGGGTCGTCCGTCAGGCGGATGGCCTGTCCCCAGCGTTCGGCACCGACAGCCAATCTCGACATCCAGATCGAGATGTCGCCCATGCCTTCCATCGTGCCGCCGAACCAGACACAGGCGAGCGAGCCGTCCGCGAGAAAGGCCAGATTGGCAGCGTGGTTCTGCACACACGGCGATGGCAGGAAGGCCTCGGTCCGGTCGGGCTCGGTCTGATGCGGACGCAGGATACCGTCCATTGCCGCGGCGATTTCCTCCGGTCGCAGTTCGCGGGCGGGCGAGACCTGACGCATGTCCGGGTCCAGGGGTCCCTTGTTCATCGCTCCCTCCTTTGGCGCCACTTTCGATGTCCCGACAATTGGCGGCTGCCGGCCCCTGGACCTTCGCGCTCATCTGCCCGAGACGGTCTGGCAGCCGCAACATCGAAGCGTGATCTCGCGCTTTGGAAGCGCATGAGGAAATTGTGAGGAGAGTTCACCGGTCTGAGGGTACGAAGCTCGACGAAGCCGTCAGTGCCCCCTCCGCGCCCGCCTGTCTCGTGAAACAAGAAGCCCAGCGTCAAGACCGTGCTCTCGACGAGCACCACCCCACTCTGGCCAGTGATGTCCGCTGTCGAGATGCGCCTTCGGTCGACTTGGCACTCGGTGACCTTTCGTTACCCCCAATATTGAAAGCTTAGCATATCGGTCGCTTCTAGGTCAGCATCAGCGGCGTCCAGAGCCAGAGCGCGATGGGTGCGGCGACCGTGGCGACTCCTGCAACTCCCTGGTCCGCCGGGTTCAAACGACCCGCTCAACCGCGATCATCCGCTGGCGAGCTTCTGATTCGCAAGGTGCGCGGCGGCGCGACCGCCAAGCCGTCGATGCTGTTCGAGAGCCACCACCTGTACCGGCAGAAGCGATCCGCCAGCGAGAAGCGCTCTCTTGCCCGCGCCGCCGCCATGATCGAGCCCGGCATGGCGCTGATCATCGACGACAGCACGACCGCGGCGGCGCTGCTCGAATACCTGCCGGAGAAGGTGCCACTCACCGTGATCACCAACGCGCTCGGCGTGATCGAGGGCCTCAAGACCGTCGACGGGGTCGATCTGATCGCGCTCGGCGGCGAATATTCGCGCACCTTCAATGCGTTCCTGGGGCTGGTGGCCGAGCAGGCGGTGCAGGGGCTGCGCGCCGACCTGCTCGTGATGTCGGCCTCCGCCGTCCAGAACCTCACCCTCTATCACCAGGATCAGCGTGTCGTGCGCGTCAAGCGCGCCATGATGGCGGCGGCGGATCGGCGGCTGCTGCTGCTCGACAGCAGCAAGATCGGCAAGTCGGCCCTGAACCGGCTTGCCGAGATGGCCGAGTTCGATGCGGTGCTGGTCGACAGCGGCCTCGATTCCGAACGCGCGACGGTGATCCGCCAGGCGGACATCGCGCTCACCCTGGTTTGAACGGAAAGGAACACGCGATGCCCTGGACCATAGGCAAGGCGCGCCGCCTCAGTCGCCTGATCCGGCCGGAGAACGGCCGCAGCCTCTGCTTCGCCTTCGATCATGGCATGCAGCTCGGGCTGATCCCGGGCCTCTCCGATCCGCCCGCCATGATCGGCGCGGCGGCACGGGAAGGCTTCGACGGCATCATTCTCACCCCCGGCCTGGTCAGCCGCTATGGCGACCTGCTGCATGGCCGCAATCCGCCCGCGATCATCATGCGGGTCGACCAGACCACCATGTGGCGGGTCGGCAGCCGGCACGGCTATCGGGCCGGGCATACGCGCCGCGCGCTGTCCGTCGAGCAGGCGGTCGCGATGGGCGCCGATGCGGTGATCACGTATCTGTTCATGGCGCACCACGAGCCCGAGCTCGAAAACGTCTCGTTCGAGATCTGCGCCGATGTCGCGCAGGAGGCCCGACGGCTCGGGATCGTGCACGTGGTCGAGCCGATGGCCGCGCGCGAGGGCCTTGCGGAGCCGTCCGACCCGGAGGTCCTCAAGATGCACACCCGGATCGCCGCCAAGCTCGGCGCCGATGTCGTCAAGACCGACTGGTCGGGGGATGCCGGCTCGTTCGGCGAGGTCGTCGAGGCCGCGCTCGCACCCGTGGTCGTGGCGGGTGGCGCCGCGGCGGGCGACGACGAGGGCACCCTCGCGTTCGCGCAGGCCGTGCTCGACAGCGGCGCCGCCGGCATCCTGTTCGGCCGGCATATCTTCCAGGCAAGCGCGCCCCCTCAGCTCATGCATGCGCTCAAGCTGCTGGTGCACGAGGGTGCCAGCCTGGCGCAGGCGAGGGCCGCGCTGCAGCGATGAGCCAGCCGACCACCCGCCAGGCGCAGCTAGCGGCGGCGCGCGCGAGGCGGCGTTATCCGGTCGTCATCATCGGCGCCGGGATCAATGGCTGCGGGCTGTTCCGCGAGCTCGCCGTGCTCGGCGTCGACGCTCTGCTGGTCGACAAGGGCGACATCTGCAGCGGCACGAGTGCCGCGCCGTCACGGCGTCGCGACGCTGGAGATCGCCGCCAATCGGCACGACGTGTGGCTCTAGGCTGAGTCCGGGACTTGTACCAAAATCGCCCAGCACACGCTCGCCGTTGACGGTTTGGCGACGGCCTGAAGCGCGGACAATGGCCAACAACCTGGTTCGTATTCCTTGCATTTATTCCCATGATGGTGTAGACTAGCGTTCGCCGGGTGGTCGCCCGGAGTTCCGCAAAAAATCTCGGGATGGTTCCCTATGTCCCAAAGCCGCGTAGCGCGCGGCCTGGCGGCTCGAGCGCGCCGAGCGGATCGAAGCCGAGCTGTTTGCGCGCCGCTCCGGCAACCGAACGAACCGGAAGCCCGCAAAAAACCTCGCGATCTCGCGCCGCAGTGTGCCGCCAAGGAACGCGCGGCTGGTCCAGCCGCGCCGTCCCCTTCCGCGCCCGTTCCTGCCGTGACGCCGCGCGATCGGGCGAGCGTCTGCGCGAATCGGCCGGACGAACCCGAGCACCCCAAAAATCCTTGCAATTCGAGCCAGCCGGGCGATCGGGCCGAGCCGTGGCGAGGCGACCCGGTGACGTCGCTGGGGCCGGTCAGCGCGCTGCCCAGACCAGCCCGCGACGCAGGATGGTGGCCATCTGCGGCACCTCGAACTCGGCGGCGATGTGGCCGAGCGAGCTGTAGAACACGCGGCCCGCGCCGTGCCGGCGCTTCCACACGACCGGCATCACCACGCCCTCGATCCAGCCGCAGTGCGCACCGCCGAAGGTGGTGGTCGCCAGCACCTGGTTCGACGGATCGACATGCAGGTAATACTGCTCGGAGCGGTAGTCGAAGTCCCGGATGCCGGCCATGATCGGATCGTCCGGCCGGGCGATGTTGACCCGGTAGTCGATGATGTTGCCGGGGTGCGCGACCCACTGGCCGCCGCACATGAACTGGTAGGCCGGCTCCCCGCGGAAGGCATCGCACATGCCGCCGTGATAGCCGCCCAGGCCGACCCCGCCCTCGACCGCCGCGCACAGGTTCTGGAGCTCGTGCTTCTCGATGGTCGCCATGGTGTCGATCGGCACGATCAGGCTCAGCTCCCGCAGGCCCGGATCGGCCAAGGCCTCGGTGCCGTGCTCGATTGCGACCTCGAAGCCTTCTTCTCGCAGCATTGCGGCGACGATCCCGGCGCATTGTTCCGGCTCGTGCCCGTCCCAGCCGCCCCAGATGATCAAGGCGCGCCCGCTCATCTCGCTCTCCCGCCGTTCACGACATCTCGCCGGTCTGGAGACCCGGCGCCATCGGCTCCGGCCGCGCGCAGCGGCTCGCGATCGCGACGATGCCCTGCCCCTCGCTCGAGCCGACCAGCGCCTCCATGACCTCGAGCACGTGGTAGGCAAGCTCGCCGCTCGCCCGATGCGGCCGGCCCTGCGCGATCGCAACCGCCATGTCGACCACGCCCAGGATCCGGTAGTTGTCGTCGACGTAGCCGTGGCTGGTCGGCATCGCCTGCCAGTCACCGCCGGCCGGGCACAGCCGGGCTTCGCCGCCGAACCGGTTGGGGTCGGGCACCGCGAGCGAGCCCTCGGTGCCGTACAGCTCGATCGGCGTGTGCTGGTGCGCCCAGACCTCGAAGCTGGTCGCGATCTGGACCACGGCACCATGCTCGAACCGCAACAGGCCGGCGACGTGGGTGGTGCACGCGACCGGGACGCTGGCGCCGGCACGCGGCCCCTTGGCGATCACGCGCGGCGCGCGCCCGACCGTGCCGAACGCCACGACCTCGCGGACCGGGCCGAGCAGCTGGACCAGGTCGGTGAGATAGTAGGGGCCCATGTCGAACATCGGCCCGCCACCCTCGCGCCGATAGTAGAAGTCGGGGTCCGGGTGCCAGCGCTCGTGGCCGGCCAGCATCAAAAAGGCAGTGCCGCCGATCGGCCTGCCGATCGCGCCCTCGTCGAGCAGCCTGCGGGCAGTCTGGTGGCCGCCGCCGAGAAAGGTGTCGGGCGCACAGCCGATCCGCAGCCCGGCATCGCCGGCAGCCGCGAGCAGGCGCCGCGCTTCCTCGGTCGAGATCGCCAGCGGCTTCTCGCCATAGACGTGCTTGCCGGCGTCGATCGCCAGCAGCGCCACCGGCACGTGGGCCATCGGCGTGGTCAGGTTGAGCACGATGTCGATCGCGGGATCGGCCAGCAGCTCGGCCACACTTTGCGCCTTCGGCCCGAACTCGGCGCTGCGCGCCCTGGCCCGCTCCAGGTCGAGGTCCGCCAGCGCCCGGATCTCGATCTGCGGAAACAGACGGGCGGCCTTCAGATAGGCGGCGCTGATCACGCCGCAGCCGATGATGCCGATGCCTGCGATCGCCTCGCTCATGATGGGTGCGGCTCCGGCGGTGGTCTCATCTTTGTTGCATGGCAGATTTCCGCTAGCCTGCCCATGCGGATTGTTGGCCAAGAAGCCGGAGACCACGGCGCGCCGACATCCGGCTCTCAGGGAGGCATGACATGAGCGGCTTCTTTGGCGTCGAGCAGCCGATACGCTACGAAGGCCCGGACAGCACCAATCCTCTCGCCTTTCGCTGGTACCAGCCCGACCGCATGGTGCTCGGCAAGCGCATGGAGGACCATCTGCGCTTGGCGGTCTGCTACTGGCACAGCTTCTGCTGGCCGGGCACCGATCCGTTCGGCGGCGCGACCTTCGTGCGCCCCTGGATGGAGCCGGGCGATCCCATGGCGATGGCCCGGCTCAAAGCCGAGGTCGCGTTCGAGCTGTATGAGCTCCTGGGCGTGCCGTTTTTCACGTTCCACGACCGCGACATCGCCCCCGAAGGCGCCACGCTCGCCGAATCCAACCGCAATGTCAGCGCGATCGCCGAGCAGTTCCAGGAGCGCATGGCGGGCGCCAGGGTGCGGCTGCTGTGGGGCACCGCCAACCTGTTCTCCAACCGACGCTACATGGCGGGTGCTGCGACCAATCCCGATCTCGACGTGTTCACCTATGCCGCGGCGCAGGTGAAGCACTGCCTCGAGGTCACCCACGCACTCGGTGGCGCCAACTATGTGATGTGGGGCGGCCGCGAGGGCTACGAGACGCTCCTGAACACCGACCTCAAGCGCGAGCTCGACCAGGCCGGCCGGTTCATGAACCTGGTGGTCGAGCACAAGCACAAGATCGGCTTTGCGGGCACGCTCCTGATCGAGCCCAAGCCGCAGGAGCCGACCAAGCACCAGTACGACTTCGACGTCGCCTCGATCTTCGGCTTCCTCAAGGCCTACGGCCTGGAGAACGAGATCAAGGTCAACATCGAGGCCAATCACGCGACCCTGGCCGGCCACAGCTTCGAGCACGAGATCGCGCTGGCCGCAGCACTCGGCGTGTTCGGCTCGCTCGACATCAATCGCGGCGATCCGCAGTCCGGCTGGGACACCGACCAGTTTCCGAACAGCGTGCACGAGGTAGCGCTCGCCCTGTACTACATCCTGCGCGCCGGCGGCTTCACCACGGGCGGCCTCAACTTCGATGCCAAGATCCGCCGCCAGTCGCTCGATCCGGCCGACCTGCTGTACGCCCATATCGGCGGCATGGACGTGTGCGCGCGCGGCCTGCTGGCGGCCGCCGCCATGATCGAGGATGGCAGCCTCGCCCGCCATCTCGAGCAGCGCTATGCGAGCTGGGACAGCGAGGAGGGGCAGGCCGTGCTCGATGGCGCGCGCTCGCTCGAGGAGCTTGCGGCCCGCGTCGACCGCCTCGCGCTCGAGCCGCAGCCGGTCTCCGGGCGCCAGGAATATCTCGAGAATCTGGTCAATCGCTTCGTCTGAGGAGACGGCCGGCCATCATCACGGTTCTGGTGGCCCGGGAGCACATCATCTCCGGCCATCCTTATCATCGCGCGTGAGCGCATGGCCCGCCCTCTGGCTGTCGAGGGCATGCCCGTCTCTGCGCTTGCGGGTGAGCGCACGATTGACGGCCGCGCCGAGCGGTCGCACCCTTTGGGCCCATCTTCCGGCAAAGAGATGGCGCTGGCACCACGCGGGGTGGCGCTTCGATGCGGAGGATCGTCAAGGCGGGCCTGATCGGGCTCGGCGTCGCCGGGCTGGGTGCCTTGCTGGCCACCTCGCCTTGGGGGGCTGCGCTCGAGGAACGGGTCGGTCTCGCCGCCCTGTTCCGGGTGCGCGGCCCGCTCGAGCCAGCAAGCGATGTCGCCGTGGTCAGCCTGGATCACGCTTCGGCCGAACGGCTCGGCCTGCCGGAGCTGATTTGCGAATGGCCGCGATCGATCTACGCGCAGCTGATCGACCAGCTGGTCGGGGCGGGAGCTGCGGTGATCGTGTTCGATCTGGTCCTCAGCCGGCCTCGGGATCCGGCCGAGGACCGCGCTCTGGCAAAGGCGGTTGCCGATGCGCATCGCGTCGTGCTGTTCGAGTCGCTGCAGACCGTGCGGCGGCCACTCGGCGAGGCGGACGCATCGACGCCAGCATGGCTGACGACCGAGCGCGCGACCGGACCACTGCCTGCCTTCGCGCAAGGCGCGACCGGGCTCGCGCCGTTTCCACTGCCCAAGGTGCCGAGCCGGATCAGCCAGTTCTGGACGTTCCAGCACGTCGCCGGCGAGCGTCCGACCTTGCCGGTGGTCGCGCTGCAGCAGCTGGCGCTGCCGGTCTACAGGCAATGGGCCGCGCTCCTGCGCGAGCAGCTCGGCGATCGCCTGACCCTGCCGGACGACCCCGCCTCGGTCGATGATGCCATTGCCTGGCGCCGGCTGATGGTGGCGATCCATCATGGCCTGCGCGAGGATCCGAGTTTGGCCGAAAGCCTGGCAGCACGCGTGCACGCCACGGTTCCGGCGCTGCGCGACCGCCGCCTGCTTAACGCGCTGATCGACGCCTATGGCGGCGCCGACAGCCGCTATCTCAACTTCTATGGCCCGGCCGGGCAGGTGCCGACGATAGCACTGCACCGCCTGCTGCGCGCCGAGGCGGCGGCGCGGTCGCCACCGATCCCGGATCTGTCCGGGCGCGTCGTGTTCGTCGGCCAGTCGGAGCTGACCAACCGCTCCGACGACGGCTTCACGACGGTGTTCTCGCAGGAAGACGGGGTCGATCTCAGCGGCGTCGAGATCGCCGCGACGGCGTTTGCCAATCTGCTCGACGGCCAGGCGGTCGAGCGCGCCGGCATCGGGTCGGGCGTGGCCTTGCTGACCGCCTTCGGCCTGGCGGTCGGACTGATCGCGGGGCTGCTGCCCGGCATCGCCGCGGTCAGCCTCTGCCTCGCGCTGGGCGCGATCTGGTATGCCGGCGCACAGATCGCCTTCATGCGCGCCGAGTTCTGGCTGCCGGTGGTGATCCCGCTGCTGGTTCAGCTGCCGCTCGGCCTGTTCGTCGGACTCATGGTCCAGTATCGCGACGCGCAGCGCGCCAGGGCCCACCTCAGCCGCGGCATCCGATACTACCTGCCGGCCGAGGTCGCGAGCGGCCTGGCCGAGGCGCCGTTCGATCCGACGACCGTGCACCAGCGGGTGCATGCCACCTGCATGGTCACGGACGCGCAGGGCTTTACCAGCCTGGCCGAGACGATGTCGCCCGAGGCCCTGAAGCCACTGCTCGACCGCTATCTGGAGATCGTGATCGCAGCGGTCGAGCGCAGCGGCGGCACGGTGACCGACATCGTCGGCGACGGCACGACCTGCGTGTGGCAGTCGCCGACGCCCGAGCGCGGCTGGCGGGTGCGGGCCTGTAAGGCGGCGCTCGAGATCGAGCGGGAGGTGGCTGCCTTCAATCACCGGCATGGCCCGCCCGGCCTGCCGACCCGTATGGGGCTGCATGCCGGCTGGGTCGTGGTCGGCAATGTCGGCGGCGCCGGCCGGTTCGCGTTCAGCGTGCTGGGCGACACCGTCAACACCGCGTCGCGGGTCGAGACGCTGAACAAGCAGCTCGGCACCTACCTCCTCGCCAGCGATGCGGTGACGGCCGGGCTGGACGAGTTCCTGCTGCGGCCGCTCGGCCACTTCCAGATGATCGGCAAGAAGGAGGTGCTGCGCCTTGCCGAGCTGCGCGGCCTTGCCGGTGAGCCGGATGACGCGGGGCTGCTGAGGGACTTCGCCGAGGCACTCGCCTGGTTCGAGGAAGGGCACTGGGCGGACGCCGCCCGGTGTTTCGAAGCCGTCCTCGGCGACCATCCTGCGGACGGGCCGACGCGCTTCTACCTCGAGCGCGCTCGCCGCTATCTGTCCGGCGCCGCGGCGCTCGCGCAGCCCGCCGTGATCCGTCTCGAGCGCAAATGAGCCGCCTGCGACCGCTTGTCGCACCAAAGCCCGGGATTGAACAGCGATACAAATGGAGATCTGAATTGTACTAAAAAGCAATCTGTATTATCGTGAAATGTGATTGGATCACGTCAATTAGGATCGGGAGCGTCGTTTCACGGCCATGGTGGACCGCTCCACTACTCGGTTTCGATCGGACGCTGCGGGCATGGCCCTGCTCGCGGCGGTCGTGCTGGTCGTGCTGGTTCCCGGCGTGAGCCGGTCTGCCGAGGTCTGCGAGCCGGCGCTGGCGCGGATCGTCTCGCTGCAGGGGGCCGTGGAGCTCAGGCGGAACGAGCGCGAGCCGTGGACCCAGGCCGCACTCGACGACCAGCTGTGTGTCGACTACTGGGTTCGGGTCGGGCCGTTCAGTCGGGCAGCGCTGGCCTTGCCGAACGATTTCGTGCTGCGCCTCGACCAGCAGACGACGTTGAGACTGCGCGCCCAGACCGAGCAGAAGCGCTCCCTGCTCGACCTCTTCCTGGGCACGCTGCATCTGTTCAGCCACCGGCCGCAGGCGCTGCAGGTCGACACCCCGTTCGCCAATGCTGCGACCGAAGGCACCGAGTTCCTGGTCAGCGTCGGCGCCGATCAGACCCAGATCATCGTGTTTGAAGGCCGGATCCTGGCGCAGAATCCCGATGGGGAGCTGCTCCTTGCCTCCGGCGACGCGGCGGTGGCGATGGCCGGCGAGGCGCCCCGGACCCAGATCGTCGCCCGGCCGCGCGACGCGGTCGCCTGGACGCTCTACTACCCGCCGATCCTGGCGGCACTGGCCGGACGCGAGCCCGCGGCGCGCGGCCTGCCGCCCGCCCTTCAGGCCGCGATCGACCGGGTCGCTGCCAACGACTATTCGGGCGCTTTGCGCGCGCTCGACGCGGTGCCCGATGGCGCGCGCGATGCCCGCTACTACACCTATCGCGCGGGGGTGCTCCTGAACGTCGGCCGCGTGGACGATGCGCGCGCGGCAATCGATCGGGCGCTGGCGCTCGATCCGCAGGCGGGCGAGGCGCTGGCCGAGCGCGCGATCATCGCGCTCGTGCAGGACCAGCGCGATGAAGCCCTGGTCGACGCACGCCGCGCGGTCGAGCTGAGCCCGGACTTCGGCTTCGGTGCGGATCGCGCTGTCTTATGCGCAACAGGCCAATTTCCAGCTCGAGGCGGCGCGCGCGACCCTGCGCGAGGCGGTCGAGGTCGCGCCCGAGGATGCGCTCGCCTGGGCGCGGCTGTCGGAGATCGAGCTGTCGTTCGGTGAGCTGAATGCCGCGCTCGAGGCGGCCGAGCGGGCGGTTGCGCTGGCGCCGGAGCTGAGCCGGACGCAGATGGTCCTGGGCTTTGCCGACCTCGCCCGCTTCGACCCAGGCGGCGCCAAGACCGCGTTCGAGCGCGCGATCGCGCTCGACAGCGCCGCGCCGCTGCCCCGCCTCGGCCTCGGGCTCGCCCTGATCCGCCAAAGCGATCTCGAGCAGGGCCGCAACGAGATCGAGATCGCAGTCGCCCTCGATCCCGACAACTCGCTACTGAGAAGCTATCTCGGTAAGGCGTTCTTCGAGGAGAAGCGCGACCAGCTCGCGGGCGAGCAGTATGCGATCGCCAAGCGGCTCGACCCGGCTGACCCCACGCCCTGGCTCTATGACGCGATCAGACTGCAGACCGAGAACCGCCCGGTGGAGGCGCTGCGCGAGCTGAACCGCTCGATCGCGCTCAACGACAACCGCGCGGTCTACCGCTCCAGCCTGCTGCTCGACGAGGATCTTGCCACGCGCCAGGTGAGCCTCGCCCGGATCTACGATGACCTCGGCTTCGAGCGGGTCGGCCTGCTCCAGGCGACCAGATCGCTGCATCTCGATCCCGCCAGCGCCGCGGCGCACCGGTTTCTCTCGGATGTCTATGCCGGGCTACCGCGCTATGAGATCGCGCGCGCCAGTCAGCTCCTCCAGGCGCAGCTGTTGCAGCCGGTCAACATCAATCCCGTGCAGCCCAGCCTGCCGATAACGGATCTCAATATCGTTGCCAGCGCCGGCCCGGCGTCACTGACGTCCAATGAGCTGACCCCGATGTTCCAACGCAATGGGCTTCAGCTTTCCACGACAGGAATCGCCGGCAACAACACGACATTTGGGGATGAAGTCGTTGCGTCCACTTTATGGAATCGGTTGTCCTTCTCGGTCGGTCAGCTTTACACAACGACAGACGGTTTTCGACGGAACAACGACGTCAAGAACAAGCTCTACGACGTATACACTCAGGTTGCCGTGACGCCTCAGGTCAATTTGCAAGCCGAATACCGTTACCGTGACACCGATCAAGGCGATCTCGAGCTGAATTTTGATCCCGATCAGTTCTCTCCCATTCGGCGCGATCTCAATCAGAGCACCGGCCGGGTTGGCGCTCGTCTTTCTCCTTCTCCGAACTCAGATATTCTTCTATCCCTCATTTACACCGACGCGATAGAAAAACAAGATTCTCTTGACAGTCGAGCCCAAGACAATGGTTGGCAAGGAGAAGCGCAGTATATCATTGATACCCCCTATGTAAACATCATTGCTGGAGCTAGCGCTTACGACATCGACGCCGAGCTGAAGCTACAGGCATTCGACCTGGAAAGGAATTTTTCCCGCCGTCAAGAGACCGGTTACCTTTATACCGATTTCGATATCTTTGATTCTGTCACTCTCACCTTGGGAGGTTCCTTTGACCATTACAAACAAGCAGAACGGGAATTCAATCTCCTGAGTCCGAAAGTCGGCCTCGAGTGGGACATCACGAAAGATATCAGATTCCGAATGGCCGCTTTCCAGCTTGTCAAGCCGCCGCTAGTTGTGCAACAGACCGTTCAGCCAACCGAGGTTGCCGGCTTCAATCAATTTTTCGATGACATCAACGGGACTAAGGTTCAGAGCTACGGAATTGGCATCGACAGCCATTTATTCAAAAATCTAGATGGCGGGGCAGAAGTGTATAGGAGAAATCTATCCGTGCCCAGATTTCAATTCCTTGATGAAGACACTGAAGTCGAAAAACAGAAACAAGACGTGGCACGCGCATATCTATATTGGACACCGATGCCGGAATGGTCTATCAGCGTTGAATATCAGTTTGACGAGATCAAGCGCAAGGACACCCAGTTCGACCCCGATCCACCCAAGAAACTCGAGACCATGACGGTCCCCCTGACCGCGCGCTATTTCAATAGGTTGGGATGGTTTGCCCAGCTCGGGGTAACCTACCTTCGTCAGAAGGTCAGCCGCGCCGCAGGCTCGTCATTTCAGGACGGCACGGAAAATGTGGCGCTCGTCGATGTCGAGGCTGGTTATCGCTTACCCAAGCGTTTCGGGATCGTCAGCGTGGAGGTCAGCAACCTCCTAGACCAGAGCTTTAACTATCAGGACACGAACTTCTTCACGGACAAGACCCGTACCCCCCGCTTCATCCCAGAGCGGACCATTTTGGCCCGCGCTACACTCAACTTTTAACCACGCTAACCCAAGATCGAGGAGACGGTGATGTTGACCACGGTAAGCTCTTTCTTCCGTCGGGCTTCCTCCTTTGGCTCACTTCGCGGTTCTGTTGCCAATCTGGCATGTCACGGGGCGGCCCTGGCTGTTCTGATCTGCACGGCGGGGTCAGCGCTTGGCATGGAACCGTACGAGAACTTCATCGAGGATGCGGATTGGGCCGAGATTGCGGCCGAGCCAAACGTGGCAATGGTGATTGTCGTGAGACTGGACGAAAGTGATCCTGACAAGCGGTTTGAAACTTTCGTTCCCAGAAAAAACAAAAGCGCGTGGCAGTTCCAGACCAAGGACGATTATCAAAAGTGGCTAGCAGGTCGCTCGCTCGCGAATGAAGACTTTCCGCTCGCCTACCATGAGGGAAGCAATTGCGTCTGCAAGCATCTCGGCACCATCGTGGACGTGTGCAAGTAGCGTCGTAGACGGGGCGGCGCGCGCCAAGAACGTGGAAATCGGCGCACTGACCTGGTTGCTTTACCCTGCCGCCCCTCTCGCACTTAGAGCCCGGCCAGATGGTCCGCGCCGCGAAGTATGGCAGCGGCGCGGCTCAATGCAAGTGCCGCAAATGCCGGGTGTGGCGGAAGCGGCTGGGCTTGATCAGCTTGGCGCTGGCGATCTTGACGCTGTGCAGCTTGCCATCGAGCGAGGCTTCCCAGTAGTCGAGGAAGCGGCTCAGGCGCGGGAAGCGCGGTGGCAGGTCGATCGCCTGCCAGACATAGGTCTGCAGCAGGCTCGGGTGGTCCGGCAGGTGGTACAGGATTTCCGCCGTCGTCAGGCGGTAGTCCCGGATCATCAGCTCCAGATCGCGCATCGGCATCTCCTGCTCGTGGTCCAGCCGCTCCCCTGCTCGTCCTCCTCCTGGGGTTCCCCACGGTCCGTCCTGACCGCCCAATCCGCGCTACGTTATGCGATCTTACGGCTTGTGGCAGGCTTGAAAAGCCCGAACTGCATCGCTTTGCCTGATCCGTAGCAACGCGGTACAAGGGTGTGTTCATCCTCGCGGCAAGGACATCAGCATGCGCGACTACCAGCGACCCGGCCGGTCGACCGCCTATGCCGAGCACGGCATGGCGGCGACCTCGCACCCGGCGGCCACCCTCGCCGCCCTCGACGTGCTGCGCGCGGGCGGCAACGCGGTCGACGCCGCGGTCGCCGCGATGGCGGTGCTGCGTGGTCGAGCCGGGCATGACCGGCATCGGCGGCGACTGCTTCGTGCTGCTGGGCCGCCCGGACGGCGAGGTCGTGGCGCTCAACGGCTCGGGCCGGGCGCCGGCCGCGGCCAGCGCCGAGCGGCTGGTCGAGCTCGGCGTCGACAGCCTGGAAGGCCCGCCATGCGGTCACCGTGCCGGGCGCGGTCGACGCCTGGGCGCGCCTGCTCGAGGCCCACGGCAGCAAGGGCCTCGACGCAGCTGCTGCAGCCGGCGATCCGCTACGCCGAGGACGGCTTCGTGGTCACCCCCAGGGTCGCCTACGACTGGGCCCGCATGACCGAGCGGCTGGCGTGCAGCGAGGCGGGCCGCGTCGTACTACCTGCCTGACGGCATGGCGCCGGTCGCCGGCCAGCGGGTGCGGCTGCCGGCGCTGGCCAGGACGCTCGAGGCGATCGCCCGCCAGGGCGCGACGCCTTCTACGCCGGCGAGCGCGCCGAGCACATGGTGGCCTTCCTGCAATCCCAGGGCGGGCTGCATGCGCTGGAGGATTTTGCGACCGCCGCCGGCGCCTTCGTGACCCCGATCAGGACCTCCTATCGCGGCCTCGAGGTGTTCGAGTGCCCGCCCAACGGCCAGGGCGTGATCGCGCTGCAGATGCTGAACATCCTGGAAGGGCTCGAGCTTGGCGGACTCGACCCGAACGGCGCCGAGCGGCTGCATCTCGAGGCCGAGGCGAGCCGGCTCGCGATGCGCGATCGCGATGCCTGCCTGGCCGACCCGGCCCACGTCGACATCCCGCTCGCGCGCCTGCTCGACAAGGGCTATGCCGGCCAGCTGCGCGCGCTGATCGATCCCGAGGCGGGCGCTGGCCGTGCTGCCGCCTTCGCTGGGCGTGCCCCATGCCGATACCGTCTACCTGACCGTGGTCGATCGCGAGCGCAACGTGGTCTCGTTCATCAACTCGCTGTTCGAGGGCTTCGGCAGCGGCCTGGTGTGCCCCGAGACCGGCGTGCTGTTCCACAACCGCGGCAAGGGTTTTTCGCTCGATCCGCGCCATCCCAACGCGATCGCGCCGGGCAAGCGGCCGATGCACACGATCATTCCGGCGCTCGCCTGCAAGGACGGGCTGCCGGTGCTCGGCTTCGGCGTGATGGGCGGCCACTATCAGCCGGTCGGCCAGGTCCACGTGCTGACCAATCTGTTGGATTTCGGGCTGGACCCGCAGGCTGCGATCGACGCCCCGCGGGCGTTCGCCTATGGCGGCGAGCTGCAGGTCGAGCGCGGCGTGGCGCCGGCGACCGCCGAGGCGCTCGCCGGGTTGGGCCACCGCGTGGTGCCGGCCGAGAACCCGCTGGGCGGCGGCCAGATGATCATGGTCGACCACGCCCGCGGCGTGCTGCAGGGCGGCTCCGATCCGCGCAAGGACGGCATCGCGCTCGGCTACTGAGCCGGCCACCGGCGGCGCCCGCGCCGCCGGACATCGAGGGAGGCAAGCAACCGGCATGGCCAAGAAGTCCGCGCGCACGAGCGCTCCGCCGCGCAGCTCCGCGGTCGCCAAGCTGCTGAGCCCGGTCCAGGATTTCATCAAGGCCGAAAGCTCGAGCGGCGTCGTGCTGATCGGCGCGGCCCTGCTTGCGTTTGTGTGGGCGAACTCGCCCTGGGCCGAGCGCTACTTCGCGATCCTCGACATTCGCTTCGGCATCGGCTTTGGCGCCTGGGGCCTGGAAAAACCGCTGATCCTGTGGGTCAACGACCTGCTGATGGCGATGTTCTTCTTCCTGGTCGGCCTGGAGATCAAGCGCGAGTGCATGGTCGGCGAGCTGGCCGGCTGGCAGAAGGCGTCCTTGCCGGTGGCCGGCGCGCTCGGCGGCATGGTCGTGCCCGCGCTGATCTACGTTGCGATCAACCAGGGCTTGCCGACGGTGCGCGGCTGGGGCGTGCCGATGGCGACCGACATCGCGTTCGCTCTGGGCATCCTGGCGCTGCTCGGCGATCGCGTCAGCCTGAGCCTGAAGGTGTTTCTGCTGGCCCTTGCGATCGTCGACGACCTGGGTGCCGTCCTGGTGATCGCGCTGTTCTACACCGACAATCTCAATGTCGGCGCGCTGCTGCTGTCGTTCCTGGCCTGGGGCGGCGCCCTGGCCTATGGCCGCTTCGGCGGTGCCAAGGCGCCGGGCTTCGCCCTGATCGGCCTGGTGATGTGGTACTTCATGCTGAAGTCGGGCGTGCACGCCACGATCGCCGGCGTGCTGATGGCGCTGGCGGTGCCGCTGCGCCACCGGCTCAGCCCGCAGCAGCTGCAGCACGAGCTGCGGCCGCTCGGCGCGCAGGGCGGAAGCTTCGAGCAGGTCGAGGTGGTGATCGAGCATCTCGAAGGGGTGCTGGATCGCGCCCACAGCCCGCTGCACAGCATGGAGCACAAGCTGGCACCCTGGACCGCCTTCCTGATCATGCCGGTGTTCGCGTTCTTCAATGCCGGGGTCGCGCTCGGCGGCACCGAGGCGGGGCTGATCAGCGCGGTCTCGATCGGCGCGTTCGCGGGTCTCCTGCTGGGCAAGCCGATCGGTGTCGCCGGCTTCGCCGCGCTCGCGGTCAAGACCGGGCTCACCCGCTTGCCCCCGGGCGCCAACTGGCAGGGCGTGATCGGCGCGGGGCTGCTCGCCGGTATCGGCTTCACCATGTCGCTGTTCATCGCCAACCTGGCGTTCACGGGCGGCCCGGCCCTCGATCAGGCCAAGGTCGGCGTGCTGTGCGCGTCGGTGGTCGCGGCGGTGTTGGGGCTGGTCTTCCTGCACCGCGCACTGCCGCGCGCGCAGACGACGGGCGCTCGCGCCGCCCGCGCCGAAGCGAGGTGAGCGCCTCGCTCCTCGGCCGCTTTGCAGAACCTTCGCGACGTTGCCTGCGCCAGGCTAGGCCGCCAGCCGGTTGATCTTGGCGGCCATGATGAAGTCGTTCTCGTGCAGGCCCTTGATCTTGTGGGTGTAGAGCGAGATCGTGGCGTAGCCCCAGCCGAAGGTGATGTCGGGGTGGTGACCCTCGTCCTCGGCGAGCGCGCCGACCCGGTCGACAAAGCCTAGCGCCTCGCGAAAATTCTTGAACCTGTAGGTCCGCTCGATCCGCTTGGCATGCTCGCGCAGCTCCCAGCCGGGCGTCTGTGCGAGCAGATTTCCGGCCTCATCCTCGGCCAGCGGCGGCACCCCGCCCTTGCACGGCACGCAGGTCTTTTCGGTCAGTCCGGTCATGTGATCCTCCCTTCGCGCGCAGGCCCCTCGAAAGGTTTCAGATAGGGGCTCCAAGCTTCCATGCCAGCGTTTGCCCCCGGCGCGCGGGCGGTCCGTTGCGTGCTTCGAGCCGGCTGCCGACAAATAAGGCCAGCAGCCCGCGATCAGGCGCGCTGCAGGTCGATCCGGCGATAGACCGCTTCGATCAGGCTGTACAGGCCGAAGGCGACCAGCCCGAGCGCCACCACCAGCAGCACCGCCCAGCCATAGGGCTGGTCCTGCAAGGCCTGCAAGGCACCATCGAGGCCACGCGCCTCATCGGAATCCGCCCGCCACGCCGCGATCACCAGGAAACCGCCGATCATGCCATAGACCACACCGCGGGCGATCAGGCCGAAGCGGCAGATCGGCGAGGTCGTGCGACGGGTCGCCTCATCCATCTGGAGGTAGCGCTCGAACTTGGCCTGCCAGCCCTTCCAGATGTGGGCGACGCCGGCGGCGATCACGGCCGCGCCGATCAGCCCGACCAGCCAGCGGCCGAACGGCTGCCGCATCAGCCATGCGGTCCAGTCATCGCTGCCGCCGGAAGATCCGGTGCCGATGCCGAAGATCATGCTGATCGCCACGCCCGCCAGCAGGAGATGCGTCACCGCGCTCACCACCAGGGCGCTCCGAATCGCCAGACCCTTGCCGTCGGTGCCGTGACGGTCGGTATCCCGGATCGCCTGGATCAGGCGCCAGCCGGCGTAGCCGAGCAGCCCCAACGCGACCAGGCCGAGCATGACCTCGCCGAACGGCTGACTGCAGGATCTCGCGCAACGCGCCCTTGCTGTCCTGGCTCCGGCCGCCGCCGATCGCCGCGAGCAGGGCCAGCCAGCCGATCACGACGTAGACCATGCCACGCGCCGCATAGCCGCTGCGCGCAAACAGCTCCAGCCGGTGATCCTGCAACCCGGTAGCCATGACGCCAGATAACGTGCGGGTCGAGGGGTCGGTTCCAGGGGTCCGTGAGCGCTGGCAGGGTTCTGCGGTGCTGGCGGCGGTCAGGTCGGTGACGATACCGCGCCGCGCGAGCGGCGGATCGCATCGCACCAGCCGGCATACAAACGATCGCGCTCGGCCGCCGACATCTGCGGCTCGAAACGCCGCTCGCAGCGCCAGACCTCGGTGAGCGAATTCGAGCGAGGGATAGACGCCCACGGCCAGGCCGGCGAGGTATGCGGCGCCCAGCGCCGTGGTCTCGGTGACCGCCGGGCGCTCGACCGGCACGTCCAGGATGTCGGCCAGGAACTGGCAGACCCAGCTGTTGGCGACCATGCCGCCGTCGACCCGAAGTGCGGTCCCGGCATCACGCTCGCCGAGGTCGGCCCGCATCGCCATCATCAGGTCGCGGGTCTGGTAGCCTACCGCCTCGAGGGTCGCGCGCACGATCTGGGCGATGCCGGTATCGCGGGTCAGGCCGACGATCGTGCCGCGCGCATGGGGGTCCCAGATCGGCGCGCCCAGCCCGACGAAGGCCGGCACCAGATAGACGCCGCCGGTGTCGTAGATGCCGGCTGCGAGCGGCTCGGTCTCGTTCGCGTGACTGATCAGCTTGAGGCCGTCGCGCAGCCACTGCACCGCGGCGCCGGCGACGAAGATGCTGCCCTCGAGCGCGTAGGTGGTCTGGCCGCCGATCCGATAGGCGATCGTGGTCAAGAGGCGATTGGCGGACGTGACCGGGGTCGCCCCTGTGTTGAGCAGGGCAAAGCAGCCGGTGCCGTAGGTGCTCTTGACCATGCCCGGGCGGATGCAGGCCTGGCCGACGGTCGCCGCCTGCTGGTCCCCCGCCATGCCGGCGATCGGCAGCGGCGCCCCAAGCATTGCTGCAGGCGTGCTGCCGAGCAGCGCGCTGCAGTCGACCACCTCGGGCAGGACCGCGCGAGGAATGTTCAACAGGCGCAGCAGGTCGTCGTCCCAGTCCTGGCGGTGGATGTCGTAGAGCATGGTGCGCGAGGCATTGCTGGCATCGGTCGCGTGCACCTGGCCGTCGGTCAGCCGCCACAGCAAGAAGCTGTCGATCGTGCCGAATGCCAGCTCGCCGCGCTCGGCCGCGGCCCGTGCGCCCGGCACCTCGTCGAGCAGCCAGGCGAGCTTGGTCGCCGAGAAGTAGGGGTCGATCACCAGGCCGGTGCGCGCCTCGACCAGCGGCTCGTGGCCGTCCGCGGCCAGGCGCGCGCAGCGATCTGCGGTGCGCCGGTCCTGCCAGACGATCGCCCGGTGAACCGGCCTGCCGGTCGCGCGCTCCCAGAGCACCACGGTCTCGCGCTGGTTGGTGATGCCGATCGCGGCGATCGACGCGGCCTCGAGCCTGGCTGCGGCCAGCGCCTCGCGGCAGACCGCCAGGGTGTCCCGCCAGATCGTCTCCGGGTCGTGCTCGACCCAGCCGTCGCGCGGATAGTGCTGCTCGAACTCGCGCTGCGCGCTGGCGACCGGCTGGCCTGCCTGGTCGAACACGATCGCACGGCTGCTGGTGGTGCCCTGGTCGATCGCCAGGATGTTGCTCGCCATCGGCGCACCTCCCGGTTCATGGCATTGGCCACAGGAACATCTCTTAGCGGCTGGTGCGGACGGCGACAACGGGCGGTCATCTCCGCGCGGAGCACACCTGCCCTCCGGCCAACGCTGCGCAAGAGGAGAGCGAGGATGCCGACGCCAAGGTCCGAGGCGTGCCTGCGCGTGGCCGCCCGGTAACACCTCAGGTGGATTCACGCAGGCGCGCGCAATCTGAGGTTGTTTTTTGCTTCACGGTTGAGTACAAGTCTTGTCTCTATCAACTTGACAAAACAAGAATGAACACGGAGCGCTACAAATGGCCGGAGTCTTCCTGGCGGCAGTTGTTGCCGTCGCGGTGTCCGCGCTGAATGTGGACATCGCTCATGCCGAACCCGTTACCTTTGCATCCTGTGCCGACCTGCGTCTGTACCTCGATGGCCGCCAAGCCAATGGCGAGGTCGTGCTGGCGCCCGCCACCTACGAGTGCCGCGAGCCGATCAATCCCGCGGTCGACGGACTGACCGTCGATTTCGGCGGCAGCACCGTGCGGGTCGCCGACCACGCGCTGCGGCCGGCGGTGATTCTGGGCGACCTGCACACGCCGCCGGCGCGCCGCCACAACAAGATCACGGTACGCAACCTGGTGGTCGACGGCAACCGGGCCAACCAGGCCTACGAGTGCTGGGGCGGCCCGTGCGACCCGGAGATCAACCACGATCCGTTATGGCAGCAGCGCCTGAACGGGATCACGGTCAACGGCTGCGACGACTGCGCGCTGCTCAATGCCGAGATCAGCGGTGCGCGCTCGGGCGGCGTCGTGGTGGTGAGCTCCAATCGCCTGCTGGTCGACGGCCTCGACGCCCACGGATCGCACTATGACGGCCTGGCCGGCTACTGGACCCGCGACAGCGTGTTTCGCAATGTGCGGGTGCACGACAACGACTATGCCGGCTTCTCGTTCGATCTCGAGTTCTCCAACAATCGGATCGAGAGCTTCGAGTCCCGCAACAACCGAGACCATGGCATGTTCATCCGGCTCGCCTCGGGCAACCGCTTCGTCGGCGGCGTGTTCGCCGACAACAAGAAGAACGGCGTATATTTCGACCGGGCAAGTGTCGAGCAGGCCCAGACCTGTGCCAGCAACACGCTGTTCGAGGGCGTGACCGTGCGCGGCTCGGGGTTGTATGGCGCCTGGCTCAATTTCGACTGCGAGGGGAACCGGTTCGTCGCCTCGCAGCTGATCGACAACCGGCAGGGCTGCTTCGGCGGTCGCCAGGCAGCGACGATCGTGCGGAGCGACGACACGTCCTGCATCGGTCCGCAGACCGGGCAGACCGTCGAGCCGCCGACCACCAACCAGGGTTGAGCGCCCACGGAGCTCCCGGCCACCCGCAGGATCTCACGACGTCGGATGGCCGGGAGCGCGGGGTGCTTTCGCGCGCGCGAGCAGCACCTATTCGGTCAGGACGAACGAGCCCTGCGGCGTCGCGTCCGAGACGCCGGCGCCATCGCTGATGAACACCACGACCGGAAAGCGGTCAGGCTCCGGCTCGGGGCCCTGATCGGTCTTCAGGGCGCCGGTCTCGGGATCGATCTGGTAGATCGCGAGGTCACGCGGCGTGATCTCGAAGGTCACCCGCCGGCTCTCGCCGGGCTTCAGCTCGACGCGCTCGAAGCCGCGCAGCTCGAGCACGCGCGGCGCCGGTACCGCGACCATGTCGCGGATGTAGAGCTGCGGCACCGCTACTCCTGCCGAAGTGCCCTCGTTGGCGATCGTGACCGAAGCCTCGATCGCGGCACCGGGGTCACTCGCCTTCATGCTCTCGGCGCTCAGCGCGAAATCGGCGTAGCTGAAGTCGGTGTAGGTGAGGCCATGGCCGAACGGAAACGCGATCGGGCAGTCGTCGCGATCGATCGTCTCCTCGAACGCGCTGACCCACTTGCCGGCGTTGTTCACCCGAAGCCGGAACTCGCCGACGATCGGTGAGATGGAGTATTGCGGCCGGCCCTCGCGGCGCTCGCGGAAGCTGGCCGAGATGATCCCGGTCTCGCACGGCAGCGACACCGTCAGGCGGCCGGACGGCGCATGGCGGCCGCTCAGCACATCGGCGATCGCATTGCCGGCCTCGACCCCGAGCTGACCGGAGTAGAGCACGACATCGGCGCTGCCCGGGGTGTCGTCGCGCAGGCCCGCGAGCCTCGAGACCGGGATGGCGCGGCCGACGGTGACGATCGCGATCACCGGCTTGCCGGCGCTCTTGAGCGCCTCGACCAGGGCGTATTGCTCGACAGGAAGGCCCGGATAGAGCCGCGAGGAGGCTTCGCCGCTCATGTCCCGCGTCTCGCCGAGCATGACCACGACCGCATCAACATCGGCTGCCGCCTTGACCGCGGCCGCGACGTCCTCGGTGCCGAAGCCGTGGGCCGGCATCGGCACGCAGCTCACCTTGCCCTCGCCCAGTGCCTCGCGCATGCCCTCGCAGGCGGTGACCACGTCCTGCGGCCGCCCCTGTGCGCTCCACTCGCCGAGCATGGCCATGCGGTTCTCGGTCAGCGGGCCGGTCACCAGGACCTTGGCGCCGTCGGCCAGCGGCAGCAGGTTGCCGGGCTCGGTCAGCAGCACCAGCGCCTCCCTGCCCAGCTCGCGCGCGAGCGCCCGATGCTCCGGGCTCAGCCAGACGCCGGTCTCGCCCGGCCGGCCATAGCGCTTGCGATCCTCGTACAGGCCGAGCGCCTGCTTGAGGCGCAGCACCTCGATCACCCGCGCCTCGAGCGCATCGCGACTGATCAGACCCTCCTGCACAAGCTGCGGCATGCAGTTCCAGTAGGTGCCGCCCTGCAGGCTGATATCGAGGTGGCCCTCGAACGCCTTGAGGCCGGCATCGCAGACATCGCCGGCCACACCGTGCTCGATCAGCTCCATGTCGGCCGTGTGGTCGCCGATCGAGACCGCGCCCTCGCCGCCGAGCTGGCGGCGCAGGCGGTCGTTGACGGCCATGTTCATGGTCATCGGGATGCCGCCGACCTGGGTGAACGCCGGCATGTACATCGCAGCACCCGCCCGGAACCCGGCCTCGAACGGCGGCAGGTGGGTCTCGTACAGCTCAAGCTCCGAGATGTCGGCGCCGCGATAGTCCACCCCCGAACGGGCGCATTGATAGCCGACCCAGTGCTTGAGGGTGGCCGCGACGGTGTCAGGGTCGGCCAGCGATTGACCCTGCATGCCGCGCACCAGCCGGTCGATGTAAAGCGCGGTGAGCCACGGACTCTCGCCCTTGGTCTCCATCGAGCGCCCGTTGCGGTCGGTGCACGAGTGGTCGGCGACAGGGCCGAGGATGCCGGTGTAGCCCGCAATCGCGGATTCGCGCGCCGCCATCTGACCGCCTTTGCCGACCAGGTCCGGGTCCCAGGTAAACGACTGGGCGAGCGAGGAGGGCAGGATCGTGCGCACGCCGCGCTCGGTGTCGGCAAAGGACAAGAGCGGCGGGTTGCCCGTTTCCTTGGCCAGGTCCTGCAGCTCGTTCAGCCGGGCGGGGTTGACGGTCACGCCCATGATCGTGCCGAGCCCGGCGCGGATGTTCGCTTCGAGCGAATTGCCGGTTACGCGTTCGCCGATCTGCTGATTGAAGGCGGACATCTGCCCCGCCAGCTGCTCGAGCGTCATGCAGCCGACGACCGCCTCGAAGTCGGTCTCGTCCACGCTGGCGCAGTCCGCCTGCTGCGCGCTGGTGCTGCCTGTCGCCAGAAGCCACAGCACGGCGCATGCGATCACCAGCCTGCCCTGGCGGGCTGCAAAGGTCCTGATCATTTCGGCTTCCCGCCTCCCTGCTGTCGCCCCGATCCGCCAGCCATGGTGCGCAATACCTGGCTAACGCACGGGTTGCAAGCTAGCGCAAGGACTGACCTTTTCGAGTGAACAACCGGCAGACCTGCTTAGTCCGTTTTCTGGCGGCGATCATCACCAGAGGCACGACACGCACGCCAACCTACCAGGGGTTGCTCCCCCGATCGACGCGGGGCACAACCGGAACCATCGGCGCGTCAGGCTGGACGACCCGGGAGACCATCGGTGGACACCTACCTGCTCTTGAGAATGGTCCACATCGTCGGCTTTATTCTGCTCGGCGGCGGGCTCTTGGCCGTGTTCGTCTCGGAGCTGCGGGCCTATCGGACCACCGAGGTCCACCGCTTCGCCGAGGCTGCCTGGTACACGGCGACCTTCTACGACGGCCTGGTCGTGCCCGGCGCCGTGCTGCTGGCCCTGTCCGGGGTTTTTCTGGTGCTCGAGCTCGGTCTCGGCTTCTTCAGCGAGCCCTGGCTGGTCGGCATGTGGGGCCTGTTCCTGTTCGAGGTGATCGAGGGCAACACGGTGACCCGGGCGCAGTTCGGGCGCACGCTGCGACGCTCGCGCGAGGCGCTCGTAAGCGGGCGCCTGACAGATCGGGATCGTGACCAGGCACGCAACCTGCTCGGCCAGGTGACCCACTTTCTCGATCTGCCGGTGCTGCTGGTGATCGTCTGGTGCGGCGCGATGCGCCCCGACAGCTGGCGCCACGTCCTGGCTGCGCTCGGCCTGGCGCTGGTCGCGACGCTCGCGCTGACGGTGCTGGTGCCGCGACTTGCGGCGCCCGGACCCGGGGCGCGGTGAGTCAGGACGAACCTGCCTGGACCGGCTGGAGCACCAGCCGACGCAGATCGGCCGCGCGCCAGACGGTGGCGATCAGCGCGAGCGCCAACAGCGCCGCGCCGACCGCCAGGAAGAACGGATCGTCGATGTCGAGGCCCGCCGACCAGGCCGAGGCTGGCGCCCGCCACGATATAGCCGATATTGCGGGTCTTCTCGGCATCGTCGCGGCTGAGATCGACCATCGCCGCCTGCGCGATCGGCTGGTTGCCGGCGGTGAAGCCGGTGATCGCGCGGCCGAGGATCAACAGCCACAGGCTGTTCGCCATCAAGGGCGCGATGGCGATCAGATCGCCGGCGAGGGCGCCTCGCCGCCCTCATGGTCCTTCTGCTGGTGTCCTGCAGCGCCAGCCGAGACCACACTACCGGCGGCATCGAGAACCTGTCCCACATGGCCGCAGCCGACACGCCGCCGCAGAGCGATCCCTTCTGCTTCTCCGGCGGCGTCATCATCGGCAGCCAGCCGCTCAACGCGACCTGGAGCGAGACCAAGCGGCAGGGCGGCGGCTATGCCATCTCGATCAATGGCAAGGGTGCCGTGGTCGAGCGCGTGCGGATTCACAACCATCACGACGGTCTGATGCCGTATCGCTCCGACGGCTTCGTGCTGCGTGACAGCTGGCTGAGCCATATCCGCGGCTTGGTGGTCACGCAGCTCTCCTTGGCGCTGACGGGATGGCATGGATGATCCGGGCGGGTCGCCGGGGAGTCAATCGCTGGCAGCGGCGGCCGAAATCCGGAGCGCCCTTGCCGTTCGCTCCCGGTTGGGCATACTTGCCGCGTCCATCAGGTCCATCCTTTGGCGGATTGCCATGCCCTCAGAACAGATCGTCGCCGAGCTCGCCCCGACCGGCACCCTGCGCGCCGGCATCAACATGTCGAATTTTCTGCTGGTGAGCGGCACCAGCCCGTCGGGCGATCCCGAGGGCGTCGCGCCCGACATGGCGCGCGCGATCGCCGAGCGCCTCGGCGTGCCGGTCGCCTACAAGCCGTTCCCGAGGCCAGGGCTGCTCGCCGATGCCGCCGAGGACGACGTCTGGGACATCGGCCTGATCGGCGCCGAGCCCGCGCGCGCCCAGAAGATCGCGTTCAGCCCGGCCTATGCCGAGATCGCCTCGACCTATCTGGTGCCAGCGGGCTCGCCGCTCACCGCGATCGAGCAGGTCGACCGGCCGGGCATTCGCATCGCGGTGACCGCACGGACCGCCTACGAGCTATGGCTCAGCCGCCACATCCAACACGCCGAGCTGGTCATGTCGGAGAGCCTGGATGCCGCGTTCGAGCAGTTCGTCGCCGACAAGCTGGACGCGCTCGCCGGCCTCGAGCCGCGCCTGCTGAAGGATGTCCAAAAGCTGCCGGGCGCAAAAATCCTCGACGGCCAGTTCTCGGCGGTCCAGCAGGCGGTCGGCACCTTGCGGTCCCACGAGGCCGGCGCCGCCTTCCTGCGCGACTTCGTCGAGGAAGCCAAGGCGTCCGGCCTGGTCGCCAGCCTGATCGAGCGCCATCACATCCAGGGCCTCTCGGTCGCGCCGCCGGCGCCGCCGTCGTGAGGGCTCCTCAGCTCATCGTCTTCGTGGCACCGCGCGACGCCTGAGGTCGCCCGTTTGCGGGCTTCTGCGACGCTCCGCTCGCGCGTTGTAAAGGCGATTGCGAAGCTACCTGCACGATAGTATGCAGGTTCGCAGCTCATCGGTGACAGGGGCTCCCGGTGCGTCGACATTGGCGATTTAATCTCTGGCTATTCTGCCTGGTTTGTTTCGTGCCGCCGGGCCCGTCCATGGCGGCTCCAATCGCGCTTGGGCAATACGGGGGAGACCAGCTTCGGTCGGCCTCGAGTCAAGACCAGGTGGATACCCTCGAAGCGCCGTTCGGCCGCTCGGATGACGCTGTCGCCGCCCTGATCAGCGGTATCTTCGCATCGAACTCGCCCGAATGCCGTCTGCCTCGGCAGGCCGGCGAAGCGGCCGAAACAAAGCCTGCCCTGGCGAAGGTTGAGCAATCTACCGTCGCGCAGATTTTTCTTTGCCTGGCCGATCCGTGTCATGATTTCACGGATTGCGTGCAGCCCGGGTGCTCTTGCAGCTTTGGTATCTGCCAATGAAATTGATGCATATCATACTTTTCTTGGTAGCTGCTGTGGCGCTTCTGATTGCGGTCATTCTCATTGTTGAAGTATCCACAAATGCGGAAGAGATCATTAAGATATCTGGAATCATTGCCACCTTCATAGCCAGCGTCATCACGGGGAGCATTGCCCTCAGCGTCGCCAGCAGACAGAGAAAAACAACACTCGATGTCGAATACATCAAGCGGCGGTTTGAAGGCGAGCAGAATGCATACCTGCAACTTCTGAGCCCTTGCTACGTGTATTACTATACCTTACAGCTGCTGGGGAGAGGATCATATGCGCTCGATGCCCTACAAGCAGCCGATCGCGGCATGATCAGCGCCTGCGGGCAGCTGGCTTATCTGGGCGAAGAACAACGGAACGAGTGGCTCCGGTTTTGGCAGAGGGCGCGCAAGATCGCCGGCGAAGCCTCGGATTGCCAGTCGAATGAATGCTATCGAGAGCTTTGGAAGAACAGCGTCAAGGAATTCGGACAGCTGTTGGAGAACGTTCGGGAGCTCGCCGCATCGGGGCTCTGATCTCCCGAATCCCGATCCAATTCCGGTCGTGGCTGTTGCGACCGCCGGATGGGAGAGAAGGCAAGAACGCCGGGAGTGCGCGATGAGCGAAGTGCCGCGGCCTGAGCGCATCATGCTGGCGCCCGGGCTGGAGATCAGCCGGGTCGTGACCGGGCTCTGGCAGGTCGCCGATCAGGAGCGCGCCGGGCCGCTCGATCCCGACCAGGCCGCGCAGGCGCTCGCGGCCTATGCCGGGGCCGGCTTCGACAGCTTCGACATGGCCGACCACTACGGTAGCGCCGAGGTGATCGCGGGCCGTTTTCTGGCGGGGGTCGCCGGGGGCGAGTTCCGGCTGCCGTCCGGCGCGCGGCCGGTGGCGATGACCAAGTGGTGCCCCGAGCCGGGCGCGATGACGCCAGAGGTCGTGCGCGCGGGGATCGAGCGCAGCCGCACGCGGCTCGGTGTCGCGACGATCGACCTCCTGCAGCTGCATTGGTGGCGCTTCGAGCATCCGGGCTACCTGGATGCCATGCGCGCGCTCGAGGCCTTGCGGGCCGAGGGGCTGATCCGTCATCTCGGCGTCACCAACGTCGACACGGATCATCTGCGCGTGCTGGTCAGGCAGGGTGTTCCGGTGGTCAGCAACCAGGTCTCGTTCTCGCTGCTGGATCGGCGCGCCGCAGGCAGGATGAGCGCGTTCTGCCTCGAGCACGGCATCGGCTTGCTGGCCTATGGCACGCTCGGCGGCGGCTTTCTTGCCGACCGCTGGGTCGGCGCGGCAGAGCCCCAAGCGATCGATGACTGGAGCAAGAAGAAGTACCGGCGCTTCGTCGATGCGCTCGGTGGCTGGGACGTGCTGCAGGCGCTGCTCGCGGCGCTGGCCGAGGTCGCGCGCAAGCATGGGGTCTCCATCGCCAATATCGCCACGCGCTGGGTCCTGGAGCAGCCGGCCGTGCGGGCGATCATCATCGGCGCCCGGCTCGGCGAGCGCGCGCATCGCGCCGACAATCTTCGCCTGTTCTCGTTCGCGCTGGATGCCGACGACCACGCGCGGATCGATCGGGCGCTGGTCGACGCGCGGCCGATCCCCGGCGATTGCGGCGACGAATACCGGCGCCCGCCGTTCTTGACGGCATCGGGCGATCTCTCGCATCACCTTGCGGGCTCTGCGGGCATCTATCCGAGCGCGCCGGTCGAGGGCTGCGCAGACCGGCGGCAGATCGATACCGGCAGCAGCTGGGAGGAGCTTGCCGGCTACAGCCGTGCGCTCCGGGTCGGCGGCCGTATCCTGGTGAGCGGCACCACGGCGACCCATGGCAAGGGCGAGGTGGTCTGCCCGGGCGATGTGCACGGCCAGACGGTCTACATCCTGGACAAGATCGCGGCCTGCATCGAGGCGCTGGGCGGCACGCTGGCCGACGTGGTGCGCACGCGGGTCTATCTTCGCGACGTCGCACAGTGGCAGGCGGTGGCCGAGGTCCACGGGCATCGGTTTCGCGACCTCCGGCCGGCCAACACCCTGGTGGGCGCGCAGCTGGTCGGCGACTACGAGGTCGAGATCGAGGCCGAGGCGGTGGTCGGCTCGCCGCGATCGGGCTGAGACGGCTCAACCAGGACCCAGGCCGCGGACCAGGCGCCAAGCTTCGAGCAGACCGCCGAGCAGACCGACCGCCAGGATGGTCGTGGCGAACGCCAGCAGCGCGTAGGCCAGGCCGTCGGCCGCGGCGATGCCATAGGGCGCCAGCAGCACGACCATGGCGCCTTCGCGCACGCCCAGGCCAGCGATGCTGATCGGCAGGATCGCGATCAGCACCGCCGCCGAGCGGGTCCAGGCGATGGTGGCGAGCGACAGATCGAGACCGAGCGCGTCCGCGACCAGGCCGAAAGCGATGATGCCGAGCCCGTGGGTCAGGATCCCCAAGGCGAACACCTTGACCACCGTCTCCCTTGGCAATGCCCGCGACTGGCACAGCGCCGCGCGCAGGGAGGTCAGCCGGTTCGGCCACCAGCGGCCCAGGCGGTCGCGCAGCCGGGTCATCAGCGGGGCCGCGGCCGCGAACAGCGCTGCGTACAAGGCCAGCAGGGCGGCCAGCGCGGCCAGCATCAGCACCAAAGCCGGCCAGGCCGCGGGCCAGTCGGCCAGCCAGAAGGCGATGCCGACCAGGCAGAGGGTCAGGGTCGCAACCAGGCGCTCGAACGCCAGCGCAACGGCGATGCCGGCGTAGTTCGGCTCCCGACGTGAGATCTTGTAGAAGCGCGCGATGATCCCGGTCACGTTGCCGGCCGGCAGAATCAGCCCGTAGAACACGGTCGCCAGGTTGATCTGCAGGAGCGCCAGGGTCGACAACCGCATGCCCAACGCCTGGACCAGCCGCCTCAGGCGATCGGCGATCACCGCCTGCCCGAGCAGCCCGAACAGGGCGGCGCCAATCAGTGGCGCGGGCGCTGCCGCCACCGCCGCGTCGAGCACGCTCGCGAGCGAGATCTGGTGGAACAGATAGGCGAGGATCGCGAGCGCAACGACGCACCGCGCGAGGGCTGTGAGCCGGCGCCTGCGGACGCGCCGCTGCGGGGCCGGGAGGTCGCTCACTTCGCCATGCCACGCCGGCGCCGGCCTCATCCATCCGGGACCTGCCGCGGGCGAAGGCCAGGTTGCCCCTTCATCGTGTCGGGCTTGGGCAGGTCGAGCAGGTCGAGCAGGGTCGGCGCGATGTCGATCAGGGTCACGCCCTCCTCGATCGCCTCGTAGCCGTCCCCGGCCAGCACCATGAAGCCGATCTCACAATCGTTGTCGGGCAGATAGCCGTGATCGGCCTGATGCCAGGGCACGCGGCTGCGCCGCCGCTGCTGTGGGTCCGAGACCGACATGACCAGGCTCGCGAGCGGCTGGTGAAAGTCGTTCGGAAAGAAGGTCGCGCCCGGACGCGCGTAGCAATAGGCATCGCCATAGGCGTTATCGTCGAACAGCAGGTTGTACTGCCGCATCGCTTCCCGCGGCAGAACAATGCACCGGTCGTTCGCCTGCAGGCAGGCCGAGATCCTGGCGCCGGCGGCGGCGTCGTGAAACCAGAGCGTCGCCCTGGTGTTCTCGATGAACACGTCGTAGGCGTCGGCCGGCAGGTCGAGACGTTGCAGCTCCCGGCGAAGGTCGACCACGCGATCCACCGGCTCCATGCCGTGGTCGGACAGCACGATGAAACCGAGACCGCGACTCTGGCTCCGGCGATGCAAGGCCTCGACGAAGGCGTCGACCCCCCGAAACCATTCCACGATTCGCTGCCGGTCGCCCATGTTCCAGTGTTGGAGATGGTCGAGACAATGAAGATCGACCATCTCGAGCATGAAGTCGCCGCTGCCGACGCTATCGAGCAGTCGATCGAGATGCCAGAAATTGTCGTGATAGAGGTAGCGACCACGTTGCGCACCGATGACGGTGAAGATCGATGGCACACCGTTGATCGGCTGCAGGACCTTGGCGACATCGTCCAGCTGCTTGACGTTGAAGCGCAGCCAGTCGAACCGCCGTCGCCGCCGCGGCGGCATGGTGGCGAGATCGATCGGGCCGTTCAGAGCATGCAGGGCGCATTGGCCGGTCGAGGTCGCGAGGTCGGGCAGCAGATCGATCAGGCGCTGGACCAGCGTCCGCTGGCGCCAGCCGGGCCGCAGACGCGGGCCCCACAGGCCGTGCTGGTGTGGCCAGGTCCCGGTGAGCAGGGTGGCGAGCTGATCGGTGCTCGGCTGGGTGCGAAAGCGCACCGAGGGGTAGTCCCCCAGCAGCTTGGCGATGTAGGGAAACACCCCCGCAGCCACCTGACGCAGGTCGACTGCGGGCACGTAGCAGACCAGCAAGCGCTGGCCTCTGTTAGCTCGCATTACCGTCGGCGGCTGCTGCGGGGTGGGCACAGGAGCTGTGCGCGGCTGCCGCCGACCCGGCTCAGGAGAACGCCGCCCTCCCGGAAGCCGTCATATGCAGTTGTCGCCGTGCCCCGGCGTGCAGCACTGCCCGGTCGACCCCTGGCACATCTGGACGAAGTTGCCGCCAGCCGAAGTGGCATTGCAGTCCTGCACCGTTCGGAAGACGTTCTGACCATTCACCGTCTGACAGGTCTGCGCGATATTGCCAAGACAGCGCTTCTCGATATGGGGCGAGACGCACGGCGTCTGGCTCAGCATCGCCTGCGAGGCGCCCCGCTCGTCGAGCGGAGACAGATAAGTGTAGCTCGGCGCGAGGAACTGCGCGCCGCTCGGATCGAGCCCGGCCGGCAGGTCCGGGAAATTCGCGACGAACACGTTGACCATGCCGCAGATGCCCATGTGGTTGATCGATGTGTAGGGCGGCGCCGGATCGCTGGTCTGCGCGATGTCGCCCTCCCAGCCGGGCGTCGGCGCCACATTGGTCATCCGGTGCGTGATCATGAACGCCTTGAGCTCGAACCACGCGCGGCCCTGCCCATCGGGAAATGCCTGCTCGCAGTCCATGTCGACATCGAGCATCCAGTAGTGCATGCCGAAGGTGTTCTCGCCGGTGATACCGTAGCCCTTGGTCCAGACGTACGGCTGACCCTGCCCTTGCGCGAGGCTGGTCGTCCACTCCATCGGCGAGCCGCCGCCGAGGTCGGGCGACGGGCGCGCCTGGCCGACCTCGGCGCCGTCCCAGTCGAGATAGGCATCGCCCCAACGGTAGTGGTTGGTGTGCGGGTTCAGCCAGTTGCGATGGCGGATGCGGATCGGCGCGCCATCCCTGGCGCCGCCTCGGGCGAACACGTCCTGGCCGGGAAAAGCCTGGGCATAGATGAACACGACCGTGCGGCGGATGTCGCGATCCGGCGTCGGCGACGGCGCGCCCAGGCCATAGACCACGACCTGGTTGTCGTAGGTCGCCATGTACACCTTGCCGTCGGCGATCAGCGGCGGTGCGTACTTGGTCGCGGCGCCGACCCGATCGTTCGGCTCCGCCTCGCTGTTCCAGATCGGCTGCAGCGTGCCTGTGCCCGCGGTCGAGACCTCATACGCGCGCAGGATGTTCGGCGTCGGCGCGATGTTGGCGGCGGGATCGCTCGGCAGATTGCCGAACGCCTCGTTCGACCACAGGATCGCGTTCGAGGTGTCGTTGGCCGACAGCGACAGGATGCCGCCCGGCATGCCGCCGGGCGATGCCGTCCCGAACGATGCGGTCGCCGTGCCGCGCGCGACCGGAGCAGCGCTGAAATGCCCGTTGGTCTCCGAGAAGGCATGAATCGTGTTGTTCTCTCCGTGCACGAACAGCGTGCCCTCGAAATAGACGCCGGTGCCGTGGATGTGCGGCGTCCGCCCGCGATCGACGTGGCCGATCGTGAACGGGTCGGTCGACGTCACCTGGTTCAGGTCGTCGAACAGCGAGCTGTGGCCGTTCCACGGCCGGTACTCGAAGCTCGCGACGAACGGATCGTCGATCAGCTTGCTGAAGTCGCGCTTGCCCATGTCGGCGCGGTTGACGTGGTAGTACACGCCGTCCTTGCCGCCGACGATCAGCCCGGCATCGTCCGGCAGCGCGACCACGCCACCGGCCGCCAGGTCCTGGTCCTTGTGCGCGCCGTCGCGGTCGACGTCGCGGAACGGCGTGAACCAGTCGCTGACGAAGAGCGAGCCCGGGTCGCCCGGGTTCCAGATCAGGCGCACCACGCTCTCGCCGAGCTGATCCGCGCCGAACTGCGGATTGTAGGGGCCGTTGCCGGTCACGACGTAGATGTCGCCATTGGCGTCGACCGCCGGCGCCGCATTGGCCATCCACACGCCCGCACCGCCGCCGCCGCCAGCGCCATTGTTCGGATTGCTGCACCACACGTTCGGCTGGGCCGTGCCGCTCATCAGCTTGGCGGTATCGAACGCGACCACCCAGCCGGACGGGCTGCCCTGGCCCTCGCCGCCGCCGAACGCGATCACCACCGCCTGCTGGCCACCGGGCTTCCTCGCCAGCGCGAGCCCGGCGCGCTGCATCTGCCGGTAGCGGTCGAAGCCCTTGCCGTTGACGGCGTAGCCGTCGATCAGCACCGAGCCGAATTTCTCTCGGGACAGGTCGGTCATGTCGAGGCCGAACAGACGATAGGTCGGCCCGCTGATGCCGTTCTCATAGCCCCAGCGCACGACGTAGAGGGTACCGGTCGCGCGATCGATCACCGGCGTGGCGGCGATGCCCCACTCGGTATGGATCGAGACGGGCTTGAGCGTGTGCAGATCCTCGCCGATCACCGGATGGCCGAGCCAGCGCGCCGACAGCTGCTGGCCGGTATCCGCATCGAACGCGTAGACCGTGTTGTGCATGGTGGCGACGTAGACGACGTCGTGCGTGCCGCCGGCGATCGCGACCCCCGCAGCGTACAGCGGCGAGCCCTCGATCTTGCCGTCAACCGGCAGCACGAAGCGGCGGTGGAACTGGTTGGCGTCGGATCGGACATTGGCGGGGGTCAGCACCGTCTCGGCGGTGTTCGCGCCGGTGCGAAAAGCATCATAGCTCCGCTCGAGCACGTCGGCCGCCAGGGCTCCGGCGCCCGGCCAGGCCACGGTCGAGCCCAGGGCCAGGGCGATCAGCAATGCGGTGTGACGATATATCGGTTTCATGATGACGGTGTCCTCATAGGTGCCTCGAATGACGGTCCTTATTCGTCGTGCTGCTGCCATCGCGGGGCCAGCTTCGGCTCCGGCTTCCCGAAATCTTGTCTTGGCAGATTGAGTGCGCGGCCGGCATCGCGCCCCCGCCTCTGTTCGATTGTCACGCTGAAAAGGATGCGCATAGCGGGTTGTGTAAGCTCAACCCCGCCCGACGTCGTCTTGCGCACATCGGTCGACATGACCTGGCCTCGATGAGACCGGTGGACCCTGCGAACCCGCTGGACGTACCGCAGCGTGCTCCTTCGCACACCCCTGGTCAACCCGAACGCGCACCTAAAGGGCGGCATGTCGCAGCGAGCCCAGAACTCCATGGGCGGGTTAGGTGGGGGCGGGTTAGTGGGGGCGGGTCAGGTGGGGGCGGGTCAGGTGGCGTTAGCGCCGCCCGCTCGCCGACCAGCGACGAAATGCCGCATCGGGCCTCCGTGGCAGCGCTAGACGGGGGTATTGCCGGCCAAGGAAATGCGAGGAATCGTGGACGATTCGCCCGATCGGCATCATGATCGGCGCCTCCACCGTGACCCGAATGGAGGCGTCAGGCGAGATTCGCCAGAGGAACTAAATCGAGTCCTCGAACGTTCTACCGTACATGATTGCCCATCTCACCGTCATTCCCGCCCCGGTTTTATCCGGGGCGTTTTTTTGATCGGACCCGGTCGAAGCATCCTGTTGCATCGCTGCCCCAGCCGGGGGTCTTTTTTGGCGGCTCGGCCTCGAACTACTTGCGCCGACCGGCCTCGAGATCCAAACTCAGGATTGCCTCACGGGACTTGTATTACTCGTTGCGATTGGAGAGATGAGAGGTGCGCGAGGTGATATCCCAGGCTGACCTCGGGCTCAAGATATCCGCTCGAATGGGCAGTCACCCCAGGATCCGATGCACCTCGGAGCGCGGCCCTTTCTGGGCCCATCCGGTACGGTGCGAGCGTAGCGAAGGTGGCCCGAACTGGCGGCTTGCCTTTGATCCGAAGAAGGTGCCGGACGGGTACGCGGAAGCGTGGCAGCGGATTCGATCCGAGTTTGAGGATCGATATGATTTGCCGGAGCCTTGACAGCCCCGGGGCGGCTCCGGCCGCCACACCTATCCGGGCTCGAACGGGCGGGTTGCTGCGGCAATTCGGTTCTGGGGGATGGCGCGCCCGGGAGGATTCGAACCCCCAACCCCCAGATCCGTAGTCTGGTGCTCTGTCCAGTTGAGCTACGGGCGCTCACACGAAAAAACTGCAGGCCAGCTTGTAGCCGACCGGCGGCGCCGCTGGCAAGCGCTCAGGTCAGCTGCCGGTCGCCGGCTCGCTCTCGAGCGTATCGGCAAGCGCCTTCGCCATCTCCTCGGGCGAGGCGTCGATGCCGAAATGCGTGCGGTACCTGCCGTCCGGCCCCATCAGATAGATGAAGGTCGAGTGGTCGACCGTATACGCGTCGCCGTCCTCGTCCGGCACGTGGAAGTACACGCGATAGGTGCGCGCCGCCTGGCGCACCTCGTCCTCGCTGCCGGTCAGCGCGGCCAGCCGCGGGTGGAACAGCGGCGCATAGGCCGCCATCTGCTCGACCGTGTCGCGCTTGGGGTCGACCGTGATGAAGATCGGCACGATCTGGTCCGCCTGCTCCTCTGGTAACAGATCGAGCGCCGCCGCCATGTTGGTGAGGCTCATCGGGCAGACGTCCGGGCAGTAGGTGTAGCCGAAATAGATCAGCATGTAGCGCCCGGCAAAATCCTGGTCGGTGACCCGCTCGCCATGCTGGTCGGTCAGGGTGAACGGCCCGCCGATCAGCGCCTCGCCGGCGCTTGACCGTCCCTGCCCGGCGTCCCAGTGCCAGACCAGGCCGAGCGCGGCCACGACCGCGACCAGGGTCGCAACCCCGAAATAGATCACCAGACGACGCAGCTGCGGCGTGCTCACGGATCCCCCCTCGTTGCTCCTACCATATGGGCGCTCGTGCGGGCATGCCCACCCCTCGGGTAGGGGGGCCATGGGTCACGCCTCGGGGCGCCCCGAGGCTCCGCGCCCGGCGGTGCTCGCAGGGCGCCGACGACCCTGGTCATCACGAGGCTCCACTGGTTTTGGTTCGATACCGCATGCGAAGCGGCTGGACCTGGTCTAACCTGCCGGATCGGAAAGATATGCCTGGCATTCGATCTCGACCTTCAGTCGCGGATCGACGAGAGCGGAAACCTCAACCAGCGTCGACGCCGGGCGATGGTCGCCGAAATAGCGGATCCGGCGCGGATTGATGGCGGGGCGCTCGTTGATGTCGGTCATGAACACCTGCACCTTGACGACATGTTCGGCGCCTGCACCGACGGCCTTCAGGCATTGGTCCATGACGTCGATCGCCAGATCGAACTGGGCGACCACGCCGTCCGGAACGTTGCCATCGGCGTCCATGCCTACGACGCCTGACACCCACACGTGAGGTCCTGCCCGGACGACGTGGCAGTAGTGGCTCACCGGCGCCATCATGCCCGGCACCAGAACGCGTTCGATCATTGCTGCCTCCCTCCTGCCAAGGATGGTGCCTTGTTCCGATGTCGGACCATGGCCTCATGCGGACCTGGTTGTCGAGCCTGCGGCCGAGCCGTTACGCTGCGTTGTGCGCGATGCTTCGTTCGTTGAGGACAGATCGTCCAGCGCGCGGCGACTGCCGGCCGGCAATCGCGGCCCTCAGCCAGCGCTCGCGCGCCGCCCCCGGCTCAGCCGATGCTCGCGCCGCGCGATGTAGAAGGTGCTGGCGACGATGATCGACGCGCCGAGCAGGGTGTAGAGATCGGGCAGCTCGGCGAACAGCAGATAGCCGTACAGCGCGGCGAGCGGCAGGCGGGCGTATTCGAACGGTGCCAGCGCGCTGGCCTCGCCGATCCGGTAGCCGCGGATCATGCACACCTGACTGAGGTTGGAGACGGCGCCGAGCAGCAGCAGAAGGCCGAGCTCGGGCAGGGTCGGCGTCCGCCACACCAGGATCGCCGGCACAGCACTCACCACCGTGCCGATCAGGCCGAGATAGACGATCATGGTGAGCGGCGCCTCGGTCTGCGACAGCTGCTTGATCAGCAGCCGCACCACGGCGATGCACAAGGCGCCCAGCAGCGCCACCAGTGCTGCCGCCTCGAGCACGCCATCGCCCGGGCGCAGCATGATCAGCACGCCGAGAAAGCCCACGGCCGTCGCTGTCCAGCGGCGTCGCCGCACCGTCTCGTGCAGCACCAGCGCCGCGAGCACGGTCAGGAACAAGGGCGTGGTGAAGGTGATCGCGGTGGCGTCCGCCAGGGTCAGGTGGGTGAGCGCGAAGAACATGCACATCATCGCGATCGAGCCGGCCGTGCCCCTGGCCAGATGCAAGGGCAGCCGGTGTGTGCGCAGCACGCCCCAGCCGGCGCGGACCGCGAACGGCAGGATGCTCAGCAGGCCGAACGCGGCCCGGAAGAACGCCAGCTCGAAGCTGTTCAGGTGCGCGCCCAGGGTCTTGACCAGCGCACCCATGGTCGCGATGAACACACACGCCAGGATCAGCCAAAGCGCACCGCGGACATTGTTCGACAGGCCCTGCCAGAAGCGATCCCAGCTTTGCGCGACCGGCAGCGAGCGCAGCCGTCCGAGATCGCCGATCACGCGCCCGCCTCGCTCTCGGTGGCCACAGCCTCGCGGCGCAATCGGGCCTCGCGCAGCGTGATGTAGAAGCTGCTGGCCGCGATGATCCCGCCGCCGATCCAGGTCCAGATCACCGGCACCTCACCGAACGCCAGATAGGCGATCAGCGCGACCGCCGGCAGCCGCAGATAGTCGAACGGCACCACCACTGTGGCATCGGCGCTGGCCAGCGCCCGGGTCAGGCACAGGTGGCCGAGCGTGCCGGCGGCCCCGAGCAGCGCCGCCACCCCGAGCTGCTCGAGGCTCGGCGTCTGCCAGACCAGCAGCGCTGGCACCAGCGACAGGGGCGTGGTGAACAGCACCATGTAGGTGACGATCGCGCCGGCGCTCTCGGTGCGCGCCATGACCTTGACGAAGATCGGTGAGGCGGCGCCGAGCACGGCCGACGTGAGCGCCAGCAGTGCTGCGGGCTCGAGGCTCGAGCTGTCGGGGCGCACGATGATCAGCGTGCCGAGCAGGCCGATTGCGGTCGCCGACCAGCGGCGCAGGCGCATCACCTCGCCGAGGAAGACCACGGCCAGCACGCTCGCGAAGATCGGTGCGGTGAAGCTCAGCGCCGTGGCCCGGGCGAGCGGCATCAGCGACAGCGCCGTGAACCAGCAGATCATGCTGACGATGCCCATCGTGGCGCGCAGCGCGTGCAGGCCCAGGCGCTGCGTGCGCAGGGCGCCAAGCCCATGGCCCGCGAGCCACGGCAGCATGGCGATCAGGCCGAAGATATTGCGAAAGAACACGACTTGAAGCGGATCGAAGGTCGCGGTCAGCTCGCGGATCAGGATGATCATCACCGCGAACGCGCTCGAGGCGGCGACCATCCACAGCGCAGCGCGCACCGGCGCCGGCAGGCCGGCGACCGATGACGGCATCGATTTGACAGCGAGGCGAAGCATGTGCGCCTTATGCGGACTTGTGCCCTTTAGGATAGTGGTTCCGGCAGCCCCATACCAGCGTCCCCGGCGCACGGCTGGTATGTAAGCGCGCGGCTGGCATGGAAGATCGCGCCGCCTCGAGCAGGTGGCGGCACGTGCATCGGCCTGCCGGGGGCCTGCCGGGGGCCTGCCGGGGCAAGGGCGGTGTCGCGCCGCCGCCGACGCGCTATGCTGTCGAGCGGACACGCGTGCAGGGGGGAGTCATGGCGGAGGTGAGCGAGAAGATCGCGCTGGTCGGCGCCGGGCTGGTCGGCCAGGCCTGGGCGATCGTGTTCGGCCGGGCGGGCCGCGACGTCGTGCTGTACGACGCCGAGGCGAGCGCGCTCAAGCGCGCGCACGAGGGCATCGCGGCGACGCTCGAGGATCTTCGGGGCTTCGGCCTGGTCGGCGATCCGCACGAGGTGATGGGCCGGATCGGCTATGCCACCGGGCTGGCCGAGGCGCTCGACGGTGCGACCTACGTCCAGGAGAGCACGCCCGAGCGGGTCGAGGTCAAGCGCGAGGTGTTTTCGGAGCTCGACCGCCTCTCGGCGCCGGATGCGGTCCTGGCCAGCTCGACCACCGGCATCCCGGCATCGCAGTTCACCGACCACATCGCGGGCCGCCACCGCTGCCTGGTCGCCCATCCGATCAACCCGCCGTTCGTGACGCCCCTGGTCGAGATCTGCCCGGCGCCCTGGACCGATGCCGCGGTGGTCGATCGCGCCTGTGCGCTGATGACCGAGGTCGGCCAGGCGCCGGTCCGGATGCGGCGCGAGGTCCAGGGCTTCATCGCCAATCGCATGCAGGCCGCCCTGATCGGCGCCGCGCTGCGCATGGTCAGGGACGGCGTCGCCTCGGCCGAGGACGTCGACACCGCGATCCGCGACGGCATCGGCCTGCGCTGGTCGTTCATCGGCCCGTTCGAGACCATCGACCTCAACGCGCCGGGCGGCATCGCCGACTATCTGCGCCGCTACGGCCCGCTCTACCAGGACATCGAGCGCGAGCACCAGGAAGGTGCTCTGGACTGGACCGACGAGGCTCTTCTGGGCAAGCTCGACCAGGAGCGCCGCGAACGCCTGCCGCTGGAGCAGCTGGGCGAGCGCAGCGCCTGGCGCGATCGCCGGCTGATGGCCCTGGCCGCGCAAAAGCGCCGCGCGGCGGACAGACATCGGCGAATGAGGACCGGGAGAGAGGGAGGACGACCGATGGCCAATGAGAAAGTGATCATTTCCTGCGCGGTGACGGGGTCGATCCACACCCCGACCATGACGCCCTATCTGCCGATCACGGCGCAGGAGATCGCCCAGAGCGCGATCGGTGCGGCCGAGGCGGGCGCTGCGATCGTCCACCTGCACGCGCGCAATCCCGAGAACGGCCAGCCGACGCCGGATCCCGAGGTGTTCATGGCGCTTCCTGCCGGTGATCAAGCAGAGCGCCGACGCGGTGGTCAACATCACCACCGGCGGCGGCCACGGCATGTCGCTCGAGGAGCGCCTGGCGGCCGCGCGCCGCGCCAAGCCGGAGATGTGCTCGCTCAACATGGGCTCGATGAACTTCGGGCTCTATCCGATGCTCGACCGCTATCAAGGAGTGGAAGCACGACTGGGAGCCGGCCGCCCTCGAGCGCTCGCGCGACTTCATCTTCCGCAACACCTTCGCAGACATCGAGTACATCCTGAAGGAGATCGGCGAGGCGTACGGCACCCGCTTCGAGTTCGAGTGCTACGACGTCGGCCACCTCTACAACCTCGCGCACATGCTCGCGCGAAGCTGGTCAAGCCGCCCCTGTTCGTGCAGCTGATCTTCGGCATCCTGGGCGGCATCGGCACCGACCCGAGGACCTGATGCACATGAAGCGCACCGCCGACCACCTGTTCGGCGACGACTACCGGTTCTCGATCCTGGCGGCCGGCCGCCACCAGATGCGCCTGGGCACCATGGGCGCCATCATGGGCGGCAACGTCCGGGTCGGCCTCGAGGACAGCATCTACCTGGGCAAGGGCCAGCTGGCGAAAACCAACGCCGACCAGGTCAGCCGTATCCGCGCCATCCTCGAAAATCTTTCGCTCGAGGTCGCGACCCCGGACGAGGCGCGGGCGATGCTGCAGCTCAAGGGCGGCGATCAGGTGGGGTTCTAGTAGGCCCAACCGTCGGAACCTGGCCGCCAGGTGGCGGTCAGCCCTGCCCTGGGCGCGCGAAGCGCGACGCGTCCTGACACAGCCTCCCCGGGACCGCTCGTCACCGCCTCCGCGCGCGTCCTCTACGCGACCCTGTTCAACGTTTTGTCCCCATATTCGATCGTCCAGCCGTAATCCTGCGCCAGCAGGGAACAGTTCCGCTCCGCCAGTGCCGCTATCGTCAGCAGCGGGTTGACGCCGAGCGCCGTCGGCACCACGGCCCCGTCCATGACGTAGAGGCCCCCGTGGATGGCGCCGCCAGGCTCGCCGGTAAACACCTGACCCTTGTGATTGACCGCGCCGCGCTCGGGGTCGTCCGCCATCGCGCATCCGCCCAGAGGATGAGCGGTCGCCAGATTATGGTCGGTCAGGTCGTTCCAGATCAGGTTCGGAACATAGGTGCCGCCGAGCGCCGACGAGACCCGCCGCATCAACTCGCTGGCTTGCCTGAATTGCGCCTGTTCTCCGAGACCCGGCCAATCGATCCGCAGCCTGTCGTCCCTGAGACGCATACGCCCCATGCTGTCGTCATTGGCAAGGACGATCAAGCTCAGTGTGTGCCTGACAGCTCCGGTATAGGATCCCAGCACCTTGCTTTCGACTTCGAGATAGTCCTTCCTGACCTCGTCCAGCAGGCTCCGGCTGGGATGCGTGCCCTCGAGCCGCGCCGCAGCCGAAAACACCGCCGCGAGGAAATCCGCCAGGGCCCCTGGTACGGCAGCCTCTTCCAGAAGCAACCCGCCCTCGACGCTCGTGTCGCCACGCCAGTCCACCATGGCCGTTGCGGTGGGCCCGACGGGCGATCTCGGATCGGGCTGCCGAGTACCCAGACCGATACCATTGACGACACGATCGGTGTTGAAGGCAAATCCGAACGTATCTCCGTTCGTGGAAAAGCGATTGCCGACCTGCGGCGATAAGGGCAATCCGTGTTCGCGGCAGCGAAGCAGGATCTCGGTGCTGCCCAATGCGCCCGCTGCCAGGACAACGACCTTGCCGCTTACCTGGAATGCCGTCTCATGGCCGTCTTCGTCCACCGTGGTGCCGAGCACGCGCCAGTGGCCGTCGGCCTTCTCCACGTGTTCGACGTGAGCACGCACGAAGATCTCGGCAGCATGATTTTTGGCGTCGGGCAAGTAGTTCGTGATGAGCGTGTTCTTAGCGCGGTAATTGCATCCGGTGACACAGTCGCCGCAGCCGACACAGGGCAGCTGCGTCACGCCGACGTGGTTCACATCGTTCGGCAGCGGATCGAAATTGACGAGCACCGGGAGAGGAGCCGCTGTCTTCCCCAGCTTTGTCGCGGCTTCTCCGAGGGCGGCGGATTTTCCCGCCTCCCAGAAGACCTTGGGCGCAAAGGCGGGTTTCAACATGCTCTCGGCATGGGCGAAGAAGCCGTCGAGCACCGCGTCGGTGCGGAGTTCGGCCGGCCAGGCAGCGGTGGCCATGACGTCCGCGCCAGGCCGCATGCCGATCCCGGCATTGATCAGGGACGTGCCGCCGAGGCCGCAGCCGACCACGACATTGATATCCTTGTTGTACCGGACATCGAACAACGCGGTGCTCGAGCCCGCGCGTGCCAGCGGCGAATTCGAACTGCACATTCTTGACCAGGCCCAGGCCGCTGTTCGGATAGCTGCCGGGTTGCCTCTCCTCGCCGCGCTCGAGCAGACAGACCGTTTTTCCTGCGCGCGCCAGCCGTGACGAGGCGATGCTACCACCGTAGCCTGAACCGATCACGACAACATCGTAGCGGCTTCGCATCTGATCGATCGGTAGAGAAAGGGGTTCAACCATTGGAGACCTCCTGTCACTTCCGGGCATTGACTTGACAAAGCTTCTTAGTTGACAAAGCTTCTTAGTGAAGCCCCTCCGCTCGCTGCTTCAAGGCGCCATTCAGGGCCTGAAACATGGGCCGCCCAAAGTTTTGCAAGATGAGCTGCACGACAGGATACAGCAGACCGCTGATGACTTCCCCGTGATGGAATACCACGCCGTTTTGATCGCTTGGTTGAATAACAAAGTAGTGATCCCCCCTGAAGACGGTGGGCGCGAGGAGGTGTGCGGAGAACCGCAGCTCACGTTCGCGTGCGAATTGGGGCACCGTTGCCGCTGTCCATATCCGAATGCCTCGCGGCATTTCGAACCGGTAGCGAATCAACGCATCCTGGCGGACTGTTCCCTCGACCTCGAGGACGAAGGGGTTCCACTCGGGGTAATGGGGAAAGTCGGTAAGAACCTCCCAGACCCGAGCTGGTGTGGCGTGGATTGCGATCTCAGTCTTGATTTCGTAGGGCACGCCGCCACGCGCCTCCTCCCGGGATCCCGACGCCAGCCCAAACCCCGCATCAACCTCCACGATAGCGACTTTCCGTACGAGCGCAAGAGCCCAACTCGGGGACGATCCCACTCGCGGCACCAGCTCAACCAGCGCGAGGCATCCTCGAACCGATGGCGGACCGACGGCAACGTCCGCGTCGGCCTCGAGGACAGCATCTATCTGGACAAGGGCGAGCTGGCGAAAACCAACGCCGACCAGGTCACCCGCATCCGCACCATCCTCGAAAACCTCTCGCTCGAGATCGCGACTCCCGGACGAGGCGCGCGCGATGCTGCAGCTCAAGGGTGGGGATTTGGTGGGATTCTAGACTAAGCTCCTATCGAAAATCCCAGCATGGAGGAGGCTCATGCTCCGAGATCGAGCGAACCCCGGGCAACGCGCGCGGGCGTTGCCGGATCGTTGCCCACGGCGGGCTGGTGTGGACCGTGGCCACCGGCCCGGGCGCGAAGGTCGCAGAGCAGACCAGGGCGACCCTTCGCCAGCTGGAAGCCAATCTCAAGGAGGTTGGCACGGGCAAGGACCGAATTGTCGACGCTACCGTCTATCTGGCCGACATGAAGACCAAGGCCGAGATGGACGCGGTCTGGTGCGCCTGGATTCCCGACGATGGCTGGCCGTGCCGCGCCTGCATCGGCACCGACCTCGCGCCGGGCGATCTGGTCGAGATCAAGGTGACCGCCGTGCGCTGAGCGACCGCTCTGGCCAGGCTATCTCGACCTAAATCAAAATGATCTCAGAAACCTTTTCCAAGAAAGGTCATGAGCCGTTCATAGGGAAAGTAGGAGAGTGGTCGAATGTCCTCAAGCTTGTCAGGCAGAGGGCCATTATTGAGAGGACTCTATGAAAAGCCGTGTGGATGCCAGATAGGATTTGCTCATGCCGTCAATGTTAGAGGCATTCCATCGCTTGGAGGTTGACAATATGGGTATGAGGAAATCGAGGTTGACACCTCCCGACGGGGTCCACCCTTGGCGCAACAGGTGCGGATACATGGGTGGATAAGCTGCGATAAGCTGGAACAGAGCGCAAGTCGCCATGATAACATTGTCCATAGTCGCGCGGTGCGCTTCGCCTAATCGGTCATGTTTCAGCTCATTATAATCCGTCCACCATTCTAAATTTGCTTTCACGCCCTCCTGCCAACTAAGGTACGGTCGAGCGAACCATGGCGGATTTATTAGCACAAGGACTCGTGCATCTGTGAGACGCAAGCCGCACGCAAATTGTTCCTCGAAGTGATTTATTCGAAGATTTTTCCTTACAATCTTTTTGCCGGCTTTACTTTGGTATGGGTCGGGCGAAATGTGCCGGAAAAACGAGTTTAGCAGTCCACCGACATCCAGGAAGAGGCTAGCCAATGCGGGCGACCATACACCCTTATTCGAAACCTCATACGGCACTACGGAGAGAAATTCCTGCAAGCGAAGTTCATTGGCTTCATATGCCGCGAGCAGTCGGGCTGCGTGGAGGTCGTCAATCGCGTTCATCCAAGAATCATACGTGCGAAATGGTGTTAGTGCAAAGCTGGCTGGAGAGGGAATACAAATCCCCCGCAAGAAGGGGGACCACGATGCCTCTCATCGTAGGGCAACTCGATCCTGGCGTCGCGCGGCAAGCTCCCGTGGGAGGGCGATCTGGACGCGATGCGGCGCGACTGAGGCGTGATCGGGGCAGGGCCGTGAGGCGATTGCGGTCGATTGACGGCGCGAGGGAAAGAGCGCAGCGTGGCGGTCTCGTGCGGCGCGGGTTCCGTTCAGGGGAGCTTCGGGGCATGACCATCATTCCGTGGCACAGGAATGTCCAGAGGAAGGGCACGCTGACCTACGCGGTCAAGGCGATGGGCGGGCAATGGGCGGCGGTGGTCGACAAGGCGATCGCCGAGTTCAACCGCCAGATGTCCACCATCGGCCTGAAGCTCACGGTCAGCAAGGTCGAGAAGGGCATGGGCCCCCACATCATTTTCGAGACCGAGCCGGGCAGCGGCATTCACGGCAGCGCACCGGGACAGACGGTGAAGATCAACGGCGTCCTCTATCTCGACACGGTCACGATCCGCGTGCCGGCCACGCCGCGCATCGATCCCAAAGACCCGCGATCCCGCGAGGTGGGGCCGGCCGTGCGCATGGCCCTCCTCGTGCACGAGCTGATCCACGCGGTCGGACTGAGCAATGACGAGCACTCGAGCGACGATGTGTTCGCCGCGAAGTCGGTCGTGATCCCCAAGGGGCAGTACCTGAAGAACAAGAAGCAGGCTGCCGAGGACATGGTCCAGCCGCCTGACGGCAGCACCCCGCTGCCACCTGTCAGGATCGGCGCCAAGACGATCGGCAATCTCAAGAGGGCCTGGACCGGAGGGGAAACCCGATAGCCGCTGCGTTGGCGAGGAGTGATGCGGGTTAGCTTCGCGCGAGCTTGCGGGCGACGATGTAGAACACCGGCGTGAAGATCAGGCCGAACAAGGTCACCCCGAGCATGCCGAAGAACACCGCGGTGCCCAGGGACTGGCGCATCTCGGCGCCGGCGCCGGTCGCGAGCGCCAGCGGGACCACGCCGAAGATGAAGGCGAACGAGGTCATCAGGATCGGCCGCATGCGAATCCGCGCCGCCTCGACCGCGGCATCGAAGCGGTCGAGACCAGCCCGCTCGCGCTGCCGGGCGAACTCGACGATCAGGATCGCGTTCTTGGCCGCCAGCCCGATCAGCACGACGAAGCCGATCTGGGCCAGGATGTTGAGGTCGATGCCGCGCAGCATCAGGCCGCTCACCGCGGCGAGCAGGCACATCGGCACGATCAGGATGACGGCGAGCGGCAGCGTCCAGCTCTCGTACTGGGCGGCGAGCACCAGGAACACGCAGACCGCGGCGGCAACGAACACCAGGAGCCCGGTATTGCCGGTCTGCTGCTCCTGGAGCGCGAGCTCGGTCCACTCGTAGCCGAAGCCGTCGGGCAGGATGCGCGCCGCCAGGTCCTCCATCCGGTTGAGCGCCTCGCCGGTCGACGTGCCGGGCGAGGTCGCGCCCTGGACCTCGGCCGCCGGATAGAGATTGTAGCGCGGCACCCGATACGGTCCGGTGCGATCATCGAACCTGGCGACCGAGCTGAGCGGCACCATGCCACCCTCGGTACTGCGCGTCTTCAGCTCGCCGACGTCCCGCAGCGACTGCCGGAAATCGCCGTCCGCCTGCATCCGGACCTGGAAGATGCGGCCCAGGTAGTTGAAGTCGTTGACGTAGGTCGAGCCCAGATAGACCTCGAGCGTCTCGAACACGCGCTCCGGCGTCACGCCGAGCATTTCTGCCCGGACCAGGTCGATGTCGGCATAGATCTTGGGCGTGCGCGTGTTGAACACCGAGAACACGCGGGTGAGGCCGGGCTCCTGGTTGGCGGCAGCGACCATCTCCTGGGTGACCGCGTCGAGCGCCGCCACGCCGCGACCGCGCTGGTCCTCGACCATCATCTTGAACCCGCCGCCGGTGCCGATGCCGCGCACCGGTGGCGGCATGATCGTGATGATGAAGGCATCCTGGATCTGGCTCAGGCGGGCGTTCAGCTCCTGGAGCACACGGGGTGCGCCGAGCCCTTGCTCCGCCCGTTGCTGGAACGGCAGCAGCGGCGAGAAGATCGCGCCCGCGTTGGGCGCATTGGTGAAGGTCGCGCCGTCGAAGCCCGCGAACGGCACCGCGTGCGCGACCCCGGGCGTCTCGAGAATGATCTTGGCCGCCTCGCGCACGACCTGAGTCGGTGCGCCCGAGCGACGAGCCCGGCGGCAGCTGGATCACGGTGATCAGGTAGCCCTGGTCCTGCTCGGGGATGAAGCCGGTCGGCGCCCGCGCGAACTGAAAGCCGGTGAGGCCGATCAGGCCGGCGTAGACCACGAGCGCGATCACCGGAATCCGGACCAGCCGCCTCGGTCAGGCCGCCATAGCCCAGCGAGCACTTCTCGAACAGCCAGTTGAAGCCCGCGAAGAACCAGCTGACCGGCCTCAGCAGCACGGGCGTGCGGCGCTGCGCGTGCGCCTCGTGCGGCTTGAGGAGAAGCGCGCACAGCGCGGGGCTGAGCGTCAGCGACACCCACATCGAGATCGCGGTCGAGACGGCGATCGTCACGGCGAACTGGCGGAAGAACTGGCCCGAGATGCCGGGGATCAAGGCGGACGGCACGAACACCGCGGCGAGCACCAGCGCGGTCGCGATCACCGGGCCCGCCACCTCGTCGATCGTGCGATGCGCGGCATCGCGCGGCGACAGACCGTCGCGGATGTTGCGCTCGGCGTTCTCGACCACGACGATCGCGTCGTCGACCACGATGCCGATCGCCAGCACCAGGCCGAACAGGGTCAGGTTGTTGATCGAGAAGCCGAGCGCGGCCATGACCGCGAAGGTGCCGATCAACGACACCGGGATCGCGACGATCGGGACGATCGCCGTGCGCCATGACTGCAGGAAGACCACCATGACGATCACGACCAGCATGATCGCCTCGTAGATCGTCGCCTTCACCGCCTCGACGGACTGGGCGATGAACTCGGTCGGGTTGTAGACGATGTCGTACTGCAGCCCCGGCGGGAAATCGGCCGCCAGCTCCGCCATGGTCCGCTTGATCCTGTCAGCGGTCGCGAGCGCGTTCGAGCCCGGCCGCTGAAAGACCAGCAGCGGCACCGCCGGCCGCTCGTCCAGATAGCCGTTGGCGCTGTAGTCCTGCGCGCCGAGCTCGACCCGCCCGATGTCGCCGATCCGCGTGACGCGACCGTCCGGATCGGTCTTGACCACGATCCGCTCGAAGTCGTCCGTCTTGTCGAACCGTCCTTTGGTCTCGACGTTGAGCTGGAAGGCCGCCTCGGTCGGGATCGGCGGCTGGTTCAGGACCCCCGATGCGACCTGGACGTTCTGGCTTCGGATCGCCGCGACCACCTCGCCGGCCGTGAGGTCGCGCGCGGCGGTCTTCTCGGGATCGAGCCAGATGCGCATCGCATAGTTGCGCGCGCCGAACACGCGCACGTCGCCGACGCCGTCGATCCGGGCCAGCACATCGCGCACCTGAAGGGTCGCGTAGTTCGAGATATAGAGCTGGTCGCGCGAGCGGTCGGGCGAGCTGAGGTGGATCACCATCAGCATGTCGGGCGAGTTCTTGCGCACCGTCACGCCGAGCCGGCGGACCTCCTCGGGCAGCCGCGGCTCGGCGATCGCGACCCGGTTCTGGACCAGCACCTGGGCGGTGTCCAGATCGGTGCCGAGCGCAAAGGTGACCGTCAGCGACAGCTGGCCGTCGCCGGTCGCCTGGCTGACCATGTAGAGCATGTTGTCGACGCCGTTGATCTCCTGCTCGAGCGGCGTCGCCACGGTATCGCTCACGGTCTCGGCCGAGGCGCCGGGATAGCTGGCGCTCACCTGGATGGTCGGCGGCGCGATCTCCGGATACTGCGCGACCGGCAAGGTCCAATAGGCGGCCGCGCCGGCCAGCATGATGAAGATCGAGACGACCGACGCGAAGATCGGACGGTCGACGAAGAAATGCGCGAAGCCCATGGGCCGAGCTCAGCTCTGGCTCACCGAATCCTCGGGCGACGGCGGTTCGATCGTGCCCGGCTGGGGATCCACCTTGGCGCCCGGCCGGGCGCGCATCAGCCCGTTGATGATGATCCGGTCATCCGGCGCGAGGCCGCTGCGGATGATCCGCAGACCGCCGGCATAGCGCGGACCGTCGTGGATCACCTTGGGCTCGACCGTGCCGTCTCCTTTCACGGTCATCACGATCTTGTTCGACTGATCGGCCACGATCGCGCTCTCGGGGATCAGGATCGCTTCGTATTTCGGCGATCCGGGCAGGCGCAGCTGGCCGAACGCGCCGGGCGTGATGAAGTGATCGGGGTTGGGAAGCTCGGCGCGCGCGCGGATGGTCCCGGCGCCCTGCTCGATCCGGTTGTCCACGAAATCCATGTGCCCGAGATGCGGCCAGATCTCGGTGTCCGGCTCATCCGGCAGCCGGACCTGAACGATGGTCGAGGGATCGCGCAGCGACGGCAGCTTGCCTTCGCCGACCGCGCGCTGAAAGTCGAGATAGTCGCTCTCGCTCATGTCGAACACGAAGCGGATCGGATCGAGCGCGACCAGCGTGGTCAAGAGGGTCGCGTTCGGATCGCCGGTCACCAGGTTGCCCTCGTCGACCCGGCTGTCCGAGATCCGCCCCGAGATCGGCGCGCGGACCTCGGTGAACTCGAGATCGAGGTTGGCCTCGCGCAGCTCGGCCTTGGCCATGTCGAGCGCGGCCACGGCGGCACGCTTTTGCTGCGTCCGCTGATCGAAGGTCGAGCGCGAGATGTTCTCGTTGTTGACCAGCTGCTCGGCACGGACCAGCTCCGCATTGGCCAGCTCGACCTGGGCCTCGGTGCTGGTCGACCTGCGCCTCGAGCTGCTCCACCGCGGGCGTCGTACGGCCGCCGGTCGATGACGAACAGCACCTGTCCCTTGCCGACGATCTGGCCGTCCTCGAACAGGACCTTGTCGATGTAGCCTGAGACCCGGGCCCGGATATCGACGGTCTCGGTCGGCTCGAACCGGCCCGTGAACTCGTACCATTCCGTGATCGGCATCACGAGCGGGCTGGCCACGGTCACCGGCGGTGGCGGCAGCGCGGCGCGTGCCTGGCCGTCGCTCTCACCGTCGTCACATCCGGCCAGCGCCAGCGCAGCCGCGACGGCACCCGCCGTTCCGATCAGCCGAAAGGCTTTCATTGGCGTTTCCTCGGCGAGCTGGTCGCCCACATCGAGCTAGGCTGAGCCCGGACCGATCGCAAGGCGACGGACTCGGCTGGTCCGGAATCTGCGGTTGGACGTGATCTGGCAACCATCGTTCCGCTCCCCCACCCGTCGACCAGGAACTTCCTTGGAGTACAGGCGTTTCTTGGGCTCGACCGTCCGGCGCGTCGTGCCTCGCACGTCGTGGCTGACCATACGATATTGCAGGGCAGCCCTGCGATTTCCATGGGCGAAGGAGAGACGTGATGATGCGGACGGCGACAGCGTTGCTGGCGGTTCTCTGCCTCGGGTGCGGCGCGCTCGGCGTGGGATGGGCTGCCGCCGAGGAGGTCGGCGAGGTCTCCACGGTGTTCCACCTGCTCTCGCCCGACCACAAGATCGTGGTCGAGGCGTTCGACGATCCGAAGATCGCGGGCGTCACCTGCTATCTGGCGCGCGCCGATGCCGGCGGCTTCAAGAGCCTGATCGGGGTCGAGGAGGACCCCTCGGACGCCTCGATCACCTGCCGGCAGGTCGGTCCGATCAAGGTCCAGGACGAGCTCGAAGAGGGAGAGGAGGTGTTCAAGAAGCGCACCTCGCTGATCTTCAAGTCGATGCAGGTCGTCCGCTTCTTCGATGCCAAGCGCAAGGTGTTCCTCTACCTGGTCTATTCGGATCGGGTGATCGAGGGCAGCCCGAAGAACTCGATCTCGGCGGTGCCGGCCATGGCCTGGGAGGGCGCAGCGCCGGTCCTGCCGGCCAGCGAAGGCTAGGGTGCGCTCGGGCGCCCGAACCGCTTGAGGCCGACCGCACCCGCCAGCGTGGTGGCGGCCAGCGCGATCGAGAGCCACAGCCCCGCGTTCACGCCAAAAGCCTCGATCAGGGCGGCATAGGCGAACGGTGCGATCGCCGACAGCAGGAAGCTCGGCACCAGAAGCTTGCCGACGAACGCGCCATAGGCGCGGTGATCGAACAGCACCAGCGGCAAGGTGCCACGGGTGATGGTCAGGATGCCGTTGCCGGCGCCGTACAGGAAGGCGAACGCGATCGCGGCCAGCAAAAACCATCCGCCGGCGAAGCCCGCGACGAAGCACAGCGTCAGCACCAGTGCTGCCGCCAGATTGAGGTCGAGCGGATGCAGCCCTCGGCCGAACAGGACCTGGGCGAGCCGCGCCAGGGACTGGCCGATGCCGCGCAGCGAGGCGATCCAGACCGCAACCGAGGCGGCCAGGCCGAGCCCGGTCAGCATGCCGATCATGTGCGCCGACATGCCGGAGTTGAGCACGTTGGTCGCCGTGACGACGATCGCATAGAGCAGGGCGGTGGCGGCCTGGCCCCGGTCCCGGCCTTTCTGCGGCGGTTGCGGGCGCGGCTCGGCGGTCGGCCGGACAACGTCCTGATAGCGGCCCTTGGGAAGCACCAGGTGGAGCGGCAAGGTCGCCAGCGCGATCAGGGCATAGACCCAGAGCGCCCCGCGCCAGCCGAGCAGATCGGCAAGGAAATGCCCGATCGGCCAGAAACAGGTCGAGGCCAGGCCGCCGAGCAACGTGACCTGCGCGATCGGTCGGCCCGCGTCCGGCCCGGCGATCCGGGCCAGCGTCGCGAAGGCGGCATCGTACAGGGTCGCGCGCATCGCGATGCCGAGACCGATCCAGGCGGCGTAGTAGCCGGCCACGCCATGGGCGAGGGCGAGACCGGCGAGGCCGAGCGCGGACAGGAGCGAGCCCAGGCTCATCACCCAGGCGCCGCCGACCTGATCGATCAGCCGGCCGACCGGCGGCGAGGCGAGCCCCATCACCAGCAGTGCTGTCGAGAAGCCGCCATAGACCAGGGTCCGGCTCCAGCCGAGGTCGGCGACCATCAGCTCCCCGAACACGCCGATCAGGTAGTAGGTGATGCCCCAGCAGACCAGTTGCGAGACGCCGAGCACGACGACCGTGCGACGCCCGCTCACCCGACGCCCATCCCGTGGAGGCTCCAAAAAAAGCGCAGCACGCCGATGCGTGCCGTGCCACCACTGTGCCGCGATCTGGGCCGCTGGAGAAGTGCTCTGCGCGCAGGCTCGCCATCGCATCGCACCCGTAGTAGACACGGTGGCCACGAGGACGAGGGTCCAGGCCAGGGGGAGGGGACAATGCAGATTGCGGCCGAGGTGTTGCGCGAGATCAGCGCGCAGATTCTGGCGGCGGCGGGATCGTCGGACGAAGAGGCGGGCAAGGTCGCGGCGCGCCTGGTCGACGCCAATCTGCACGGCCACGATTCCCATGGCGTGATCCGCGTGCCGCAATATGTCGGCCAGGTCCAAAGCGGCGCCATCGTGCCCAACCAGAAAGCTGAGGTCGTCGCCGAGACCGATACCGTCACCGTGCTCGATGGCCATAACGGCTACGGTCAGATCATGGGCGAGCAGTCGATCCAGGCGGCGATCGACAAGGCGGCACGACACGGCATCGCGATGTCGGCGCTGCGCAACTCGGCGCATCTCGGTCGGGTCGGCGACTGGCCGGAGATGGCCGCCAATGCGGGCATGGCGTCGCTGCATTTCGTCAACGCGACCGGCATCCCGCTGCGCGTGGTGCCCCATGGCGGGCGTGACGGCCGCGGCACCACCAACCCGATCGCCATGGGCATGCCGGTTTCCGGCGGACCGCACGTGATCCTCGACTTCGCGACCTCGGCGACCGCCGAGGGCAAGGTCCGGGTGGCCCGCAACAAGGGCGTCGAGATTCCGCACGACTGCCTGGTCGATGCCGAGGGCAACCCCACGACCGACCCGAACCACCTGTACACCGATCCGCCCGGCAGCCTGTTGCCGTTCGGCGGCGCGGTCAGCGGCCACAAGGGTGGTGCCCTGTGGCTGATGTGCGATCTCATGGCCGGTGCCCTGACCGGCGGCGGCTGCAGCAAGCCGCCCGAGACCGCAGCGCGCTTCAGCAGTGGCATGCTCTCGATCTTGATCGCGCCGCAGGCTTATGGCGATTCGAGCGCAATCGGTGCCGAGATCGAGCGCTACCTCGAGTTCGTCAAGAGCTCGCGGCCGCGCGTGCCGGGTGGCGAGGTGCTGTTGCCGGGCGAGCCCGAGCAGCGCGCCAAGGCCGAGCGCACCAGGAGCGGCATTCCGGTCGATCCGACCACCTGGGAGCACATCATGACGGCCGCCGGACAGGTCGGGCTCGACCGCGCCGCGCTCGAGCCCAAGGCGGCCTGACCGCGATCTCGATGCCATCTTGATGATTGCGGGCAAAGTCGCCATGATCGCGCCAAACGGGACGATCGGCCATGCTTGGCCGGCGTCCGAAGCCGAGGGGCCGACCTGCCGGCGGTTCCGGCGGTGCGGCGGAAAACTATACAGAGGACGGGCGGGGCATGGCTGAGGTTGACGTTCGCGGGGTCGACAAGTTCTTCGGTTCGACCCAGGTGTTGCACGGCGTCGAGATCGGGATCAGCGACGGCGAGTTCGTGGTGCTGGTGGGGCCGTCGGGCTGTGGCAAATCGACCCTGTTGAGGATGATCGCCGGTCTCGAGGAGATCAGCAAAGGCGACATCGCGATCGGCGGCCGGGTGGTCAACAACGTGCCGCCCAAGGACCGGGACATCGCGATGGTGTTCCAGAACTATGCGCTCTACCCGCACATGACGGTGTTCAACAACATGGCATTCTCGCTCAAGCTGGCGAAGGCGCCCAAGGACGTCATCCAGGAGCGGGTCGGCCGGGCCGCCGGCATTCTCGGCCTGACCGAGTACCTCGAGCGCTATCCGCGCCAGCTCTCGGGCGGTCAGCGCCAGCGCGTCGCGATGGGCCGCGCGATCGTGCGCGATCCCGCGGTGTTCCTGTTCGACGAGCCGCTGTCCAACCTCGACGCCAAGCTGCGCGTGCAGATGCGCACCGAGATCAAGGAGCTGCATCAGCGCCTGAAGACCACCGCGGTCTACGTCACCCACGACCAGATCGAGGCCATGACCATGGCCGATCGGATCGTGGTGTTGCACGACGGCGTGGTCGAGCAGGTCGGCGACCCGCTGTCGCTCTACGACGAGCCCGCGAACCTGTTCGTGGCCGGCTTCCTTGGCTCGCCGGCGATGAACTTCATCGACGCCAGTATCAAGCGCAACGGCGGCGCCCCGAGTGCCGTCACCTCGGATGGCACCGTGTTGCCCCTGCCCGAGAGCGCAGGCGGCCGGGACGGGCAGCAGGTGGTGTACGGCATCCGGCCCGAGCATCTCGATCTGACCGATGTCGGCAACGGCCTGTCCGCCGAGGTCTCGGTGGTCGAGCCGACCGGCGCCGAGATCCTGGTGTTCGCCCGCCTGGCGGGTCAGGAGATCTCCGTGGTGTTCAAGGAGCGGCACCAGTTCCGCCCCGGCGACAAGATCATGCTGACCCCGCACACCGGCACGATTCATCTGTTCGACAAGGGCACTGGCGACCGCGTGTTGGCATAGCCTTCAGGCGCCGCTGCCGCCCGCGGCCACGTGTGACGTGGGCCAGCCGCGGTCTTCGATCAGGTCGAACAGCTCCACCTGCCACGCCTGGGCCTGGCGGGCCGAGCGCTCGCACTCGGGGCCGGGCTGGACCACCGGGCACGAACGCTCGCGGTCGCCGTCGCGCGCGACCAGGAGGGCACGATCGCGGAACGCTCGCAGCCGCCAGGGCTGGTCCCAGCCACAGTGATCCTCCCCGCAGCCACCGAGACGATCGAGGATGGCGTAGGGGAGCAGGTAGGTCGGCAGCCGCCCCAGCGGCACCATCTCGCCACGGTCCAGGAAGATCAGCGGCACCTCGTAGATCTCGGCATGCGCCATCGGGTCGGGCTCGTCGGGCGCGATCCGTCCGCCTTCTCGCTGGCCCTCGAAGTTCGCGCCCAGGGCCGGCTCATGGTCGCCGAAAATGACGATCAGGCTGTCGGGATCCTCGCGCTGCAGACGCTCGACGAAGGCGTCGACCGCCACCATCAGATAGTAGATGGCGTTCATGTACGCGGTCACCTGCTCGGATGCGCCCGCGGGTCGCCACACGGTCGGGCGGCGCGCTTCGTCACGGGCGTAGGGAAAGTGCGACGCGTTGATGAAGATGTGGGAAAGGACCGGACCACCGTCCTCGATCAGCGGCGCAAGCCGCGCCCAATGCTGATCCAGCGTGGACTGCGCAGACAGGAACCGGCCATCGTGATCCCGCATGTCCAGGTCTTCCATGAACGCGAAGCGATCGAAGCCCAGCGCGGGATAGGCCTCGCTGAGATTGAAGGTGCGACGCGGGCTCGGATGGAGGGCGATGCTGCGATAGCCCTGCGCGCGGAGCAGGTTGGGCAGGCACGGCAGCGGCAGCTGCGGAAGCCGCCAGAAGATGACGTCCGAGGGGCCCGCCGCGGCCGGCACACCGCACTGGACCTCGAACTCGGCATTGGAAGAGCGGTTGCCGAACACCGGGCTGAGCGCCACGGTGCGGGGAATCTGGCGCCAGCGCTCGAACAAGGGCGGCAGCTCGCGGTCCGCGAGGCCGAAGCGAGGATACCAGGCCGGATCGGTAAAGCTTTCGAGGACCAGGATATGGATGTTGCGCCGTGCGATGGACGACAGATCGGCGCTGGACAGCGGGCGGATCGGTGGCTCGAGCGTGGGATCGGCGCGCAGTTCCTGCACCGTGTGGGTCCAGTCGGCGTCTCTTACCAGGTTGGTATAGGCGGTATAGAAGTGCCCCAGGACCGGGAAGGACCGGCCCATGACCGGTGCCGTTCCGACCACCGCATGGGCCAGGCCAGGCGTCGTCGAGACGCCGATCATGAACAGGGTTGCGCCGACCAGCGGGACCAGGACGAGGATTTCGCGCGCACCTCGTGGCAGGCCAAGATTGATCAGATAGGCGACGATCGGGACGGCCACCACGGCGATCGCGATCCAGCCGAGCAGCGGGTCGGTGACGCGCAGCAGATCGGGGATCAGGAGGACGTCGCCGAAGTGGCCGGGGTCGCCCAGCACCAGGGTCTTGACGCAGGAGGCGGCAAGGATGCCATTGCTGATGAGCAGGGCGAGGAAGGCTCCGAGCGTGCGGTGCCGCTGCAGGACGGTCAGGGCGACCGTCAGATAGAGGACGATCAACGCATCGAAGCCGAGGTACAGAAAGATCTCCGGGTTGTGCCTTGGCGAAACAAAGGCGAGCGCGGTGACCGAGACGAGAATCAGCGCCAGGCCGGCAGACGCCAGCACCAGCCAGTCCTCCAGTCGCTTGCGCGCCGGGGCCGTGGCGGGCGCGGCATCGGCCGGGGCGACGGAGGAGGTGGAGCGTGCGGTCATGGCGGCCTCGGTCGGAAAGCCTCAAGATGCCGACGAAAGATTGACGTTTGGTAGCGTCCGGTGCGCGCGGCTACTGACCGCGGGGCGGGGCAGGCGACGCGTCGCAGAGTGAGACCTTTGAGGCGTCTGGACCAAAAGACCGTTGCCCGGCTTCCGAGGTCGGTCGGCCGCTGGCGATACGTCCGCCCGGCGCTGCGACCCGGCATCCTCCACCTGGGCGTCGGTGCGTTTCACCGGGCGCATCAGGCCATCTACACCGATCTCGCGCTCGACCAGGCTTTTGGGCCTTGGGGCATCTGCGGCGTCAGCCTGCGCCGGCCCGATATGCGCGATCGCCTGGCGCCGCAGGACGGCCTCTACACCGTCGCCGAGCGCGACGGCGCCGGTGAGCGGCTGCAGGTGATCGGCTGCCTGAGGCGGGTGCTGGTGGCGCCCGAGGACCCGGGCGCGGTGATCGAGCGGATCGCGGCGCCGGAGACGGCGATCATCTCGCTGACCGTCACCGAGAAGGGCTACTGCCACGATCCGGCGAGCGGCCGGCTGGACTGGGCGCATCCCGACATCGCCTACGATCTGGCTGCGCCCGATCGACCACGGAGTGCGATCGGCATGCTGGTCGCCGGGCTCGAGCGGCGCCGTGGCCGGCCGATCGCGCCGCCGACCGTGATGTCGTGCGACAACCTCCCGGCCAACGGCGATACGCTGCGCGGGCTGGTGATCGCGTTCGCCGCACGGCGCGACGAGGCGCTGGCGCGCTGGCTCGAGCGCGAGGTCGCCTTTCCCTGCAGCATGGTCGATCGGATCGTGCCGGCGACCACCGCTGCCGACATCGCGCGGATCGGGACCGCGCTCTCGCTGCACGATGCCGCGCCGGTGGTCTGTGAGCCGTTCCGGCAATGGGTGATCGAGGACCGGTTCGCCGGGCCACGGCCGGCCTGGGATTTGGCCGGCGCGGAGCTGGTCGCCGAGGTCGCGCCGTATGAGGAGATGAAGCTGCGGCTGCTCAACGGCAGCCATTCGGCGATCGCCTATCTCGGCTATCTGGCCGGCTACGCGCACGTCTTCGAGGTCATGGCCGACCCGGATTTCGCGAGCTTCGTGCGCGCGATGATGGCCGAGGTCGCGCCGACCCTGCGGGTGCCGACCGATCTCGACGCCTATCAGACGAGCTTGATCGCCCGATTCGCCAATCCGGCGCTCGCCCATTGCACCAGCCAGATCGCGATGGACGGATCGCAGAAGCTGCCGCAGCGCCTGCTCGGCACGCTCCGCGATCGGCTGCGCACCGGCGGTTCGATCGACCGTCTGTGTCTCGCGGTCGCGGCCTGGATCCGCTATGCCAGCGGGCGTGATGAGCAGGCTCGGCCGATCGAGGTGGTCGATCCCCTGGCCAGCCGCTTTGCCGCGATCACTGCCCAAGCGGGCCCGGACCCCGCCGCGCTGGCGCGCTGTTTTTTTGCGCTTGACGACGTGTTCGGCAGGGATCTGCCGCACGAGCATCGATTTACCGCGACGGTCACCGATTGGCTGGCATCGCTTTCGACCCAGGGCGCCCGCGCGACGGTCGCCGCCTGTCTCGGACGCTGAAGCTTCTCACGAGGCGGTGGCGAATCGCGCTCGGGAGTTTTGGCGCCGAGCGGCGCAGCCTCACAGCAGGGCGCGATGACCATCTGGTCAAGATGGCCGGCGACGCGACCGGCACCTCGGTTCTGCCCATCCTCTGGCCGGTCCGCGCAAAAGAATTGACATGGATATTACCCAGCCTATATATCTTTGCCGCAACAATTATTGTGATGATTATTTGAACCGACAAGTAGATCTACATCTGTAGATATGAAATGATGTTCACGTGTTCAATTGAACAGCTGTTCATACGTCGGCGCTGGCTGCGGAGCAGAGGGAATGTGGAAGGCAGGTCGCTTGCTGGTGGTGTGGGTGCTGGTGTCTCTGACGCCGGCGGCATCCGCGCACATCGTGACCGAGGCGCCCTGGCATCCGCTTGCTTACGCGTACCGTTCGGCCGTGTTCCTGATCAACCTGCGACCGACCGACTGGACGCTGGTCGAGCGCGCGTTCACCGCGTCCCCGGGCCCCGGCGCACCTGGCGCCTCGGCCCGGCAGCAGCTGCTGGAGCTCGATGCGGCGACCGGCTCGGCGCATTGGCCGGCGATCGAGCATGCGATGGCGGCGCAGGACCGTGACGCGCTGTATGGCGCGGCGACGCGCGCCGTCTCCCAGGCGATCCGCTATCACCTCGCCCAGGCCGCTGAGCAGCTCGACCGGCCCGGCGCGGCCACCCACGAGCTCGAGCAGGCGCGAGCGCTCTACCGGAGCTTTGCCGACTTCATCCAGGAGGCCGATCCGTCGGGCTTTCGGGACGTGGGGCTGGCCTGGCTCGACCTGGCCTCGAGCGTAGGTCACGCCGGGGTGGTCAAGATCGGCGCCGAGCCGGCCGACGAGGTGGCGTTCGCGGCGGCGCGCGGCGTGATCGGCAGCTATCTGATCACCAACTACGAGCCCGATGCCCACGCGTCACGCACCACCTATGCGCCGATCCCCGAGCAGCGGCTCGAGGCGTATCCCGTGGCCAAGCCCTGGCTGCCGCCCGGCAGCGATCTCAACGATCAGGATCCGCTGCCCCGGCTGGTGCTGAACTTCGAGCAGCAGGGCATCGACGAGCGCGGCCTGTTCCTGGTGGCGTTCGGCGACATGCTGTTCGAACTCGCCGCAGATCTTCGGCGAGCCGGCGCGCAGTCTCGGCATCGCCTGCTCGACCTGCCACAATCGCGGCGACATCAATCAGCGCTTCTTCATCCCGGGGATCAGCCCGCAGCCGGGCTCGGTCGACGTCGACGGCAGCTTCTTCAACGACCGTTTCAACGACTACCGCAACGATGCGCTCGACATTCCGAGCCTGCGCGGCATCCGGTTCACGGCCCCCTATGGTCGTGACGGCCGGTTCGCGAGCCTGCGCGACTTCACGCGCAATGTGATCGTCAACGAATTCAACGGGCCCGAGCCGACGCCTTTGGTGCTGGACGCCCTGGTCGCCTACATGCTCGAGTTCGATTTCCTGCCGGCGCCCTATGTGAATTTCGACGGCACGCTGGCCGCCCTGGCGCCGCCGGCCGCCAAGCGGGGCGAGGCGCTGTTTCAGCGTCCCTTCGCACAGATGGGCAACCGCTCCTGTGCCAGCTGTCATCTGCCGGATTCCCACTTCACCGACAACCGGGTGCACAATATCGGCTCGGGCGCCGATGGCAGTACCAGCGGCGGCTTCGACACGCCGACCCTGCTCAGCACCAACTACACCGCGCCCTACTTCCACGACGGTTCGCTGGCAACGCTGGGCGACGTGGTCGCCTGGTTCGACGAGCATTTCGGGCTTGGCCTCAGCGCCGACGAGCGCGCCGATCTCACCGCCTATCTCGAGATCGTCGGGACCGGCGAGCAGCCCTACGAGGAGTTCGACGAGGAGCACACGCCGTTCCGCCTGATGGCGGACGAGATCTCCGTGTTCCTGAGCACCCTCGACACGCTGATCCCGGCACGCGACCAGGTCGCGGCCGACCTGGTGCTGCGCAGCGTGGCCGCCGATCTCGCGGCCGATGCCAGCGTGATGACCAACCGCGACGCGATCGCCAAGACGCACGAGCTGGCCGACCGGCTCTGGCAGCTGCGCGATGTGATCGCGGCGGCCAATTGGGACGAGGCCGAGCGCCTGTGGCGTGACTACCAGGCGCTCGAGCAGCAATATCAAGCGGAGTTGCGTTGATGGCCGATATCAAGCTGAGCCGGCGGGCGTTCGCAGGCGGCTGCGCGATGCTGGCGACGATCGCCGGCGCGCGTGCGCTCGCCGCCGCCGACGCGCTCAAGCTCGCCTTCATTCCCCAGGAGAATCCCGAGAAGCTGCTGGGCGACATCGGGGTGATCACCGATTATCTGTCCGGCGAGATCGGCGTGCCGGTCGAGGGTTTCGTCACGCTCGACCATGCCGCGGCGGTCGAAGCGCTGCGCACCGGCGGCGCGGACATCTCGTTCAGTGGCGCCCTGCCCTATGTCCTGGCGCATGATCAGGTCGGCGCCGAGGTTCTGCTGAGCGAGGTCTATCGGGGTCGTCCCAGCTACACCGCACGGATTTTCGTGCGCAAGGGCGCCGGGATCGACCAGCTGGCCGATCTCGAGGGCAAGACCGTCGCGTTCGCCGATCCGATCTCGGAATCGGGCTATCTCTACCCGCTCGAGATGCTGGCCGACGCCGGGCTGATGGAACGGGGCAGCGATCCCCAGCGCTTCTTCAGGCGGGTGTACTTCGCCGGCGGCTACCAGCAGGCGATCCAGGCGGTCGCCAACGGCCTGGTCGATGCGGCCGGCGTGAGCGAGTTCGCCGATCTGCTGCTCTCGCCTCAACAGCAGAGCGAGGTCAAGTGGATCGCCGAGAGCAAGCCGATCCCGGCCCATGCCGTGATCGCCCGCAAAGGGCTCGATCCCGAGCTCAAGCAGCGCTTCGTCGACGCCATGCTGAAGCTCAACGAGCCGGACAACCGCTGGTTGTTGAAGCATGTCTACGCCCCGGACGGCTATATCCGCGTCGGGCATGATGCCTATGAGCCGGTCGCCGCCATCGCGAGGCAGTATGGCCTCCTCGGCTAAGGATATGCAGGCGCTGCCGGTGGACGCGCCGGCCGCTTTGGAGCGCACTGCCGGTGCTGCGGTCATGCTGCGCGAGGTCCGCTTTCGCTATGCCGATGACGGCCCGCTGGTCCTGGCGATCGACCGGCTCGGGGTCGAGCCCGGCGAGCGGGTCGCGGTGGTCGGCCCGAGCGGCAGCGGCAAGACCACCTTGCTGCGGCTGCTGAACGGGTCGGTGCGGCCGGCCGCGGGCGAGGCCGTGGTGCTCGGCCAGCGCCTGGTGCCAGGCCGCCGCCAAAGCCGCGAGCAGCGCCGGCGGGTCGGCATGATCTATCAGGACTTCGCCCTGGTCGAGCGGGCCAGCGTGTTCGACAACGTGCTCTATGGGCGGCTCGGCCACGCCCATCCGTGGCTCTCGCTGGTCGGCCATTTCGCCGCCGGGGACCGGGCACGCGCCGAGGCCGCGATCCGCGAGGTCGGGCTCCAGGACCAGACCTTTCAGCGGGCCGATGCCTTGAGCGGCGGCCAGCGGCAGCGGGTGGCGATCGCGCGGGTCCTGGCGCAGGAGCCGGCCCTGATCCTGGCCGACGAACCGATCAGCAATCTCGACCCGGCGCTCACCGAAGACATCCTCGGCCTGCTGGTCGCGGCCTGCCAGCGCCGCGGCGCGACCTTGATCATGAGCCTGCATCAGCCGCAGCTGGCACGCCAGCACGCCGAGCGGGCAATCGGCATCAGTGCTGGCCGGATCGTGTTCGACCAGGCCGCCGATCTGTTGACGCCGCAGGCGCTGCACGACGTCTACGGCCAGTCCCTGGCCGGCGAAGTCCGCCCCCATACGGTGTAGCCGCACATGTCGGCATCGCGGTCGCAGACGCGCCGGGACGGTTTCGGCCATGCCGCCGGCTTCGTCATCCTGGTCGCACTGATCGTCTGGGCATGGCACGGCACCGAGTTCGACCCCGCCGTGCTCGCCTCGAGCCTGCCGCGGCTCGCCGAGTTCCTCGGGCGCATGGTGCCGCCCGATCTGAGCGTCGCCGAGACGGTCGCGATCTCGACCGTGGAGACCCTGCAGATCGCCTTCCTGGGCACCGTGCTGAGCGCCGTGGCGTCGCTGTTCCTGGGCCTGCTGGCAGCGGCCAACCTGACCCCGCCCTGGGTCCATCAGCCGGTCAAGTGGCTGCTCGGCGCCCTGCGCGGCATCCCGTTGCTGCTGCTCGCGCTGATCTTCGTCAGCACGATCGGCCTGGGCCCGCTGCCCGGCGTGATGACCATCGCGGTGCACGCCACCGGCATGCTCGGAAAGTTCTATGCCGAGGCCTTCGAGAACGCGCGTCCCGCAACGCTCGAAGCGCTCGAGGGCCTGGGCGCGAGCTGGGCGCAAAAGATCCGGTTCGGCGCGCTGACCCAGGTGGCGCCGGACCTGGCGCGCGACACGCTGTTCCGGTTCGAGCTCAATGTGCGCGAATCCCTGGTGCTCGGCCTGGTCGGCGCCGGCGGCATCGGTTTCTACATCCAGCTCTACATCCGGGCGTTTCAATACGACAAGGTGGCGACGCTAACGGTGGTCGTGCTGGTCATGGTCCTGGCGATCGAGCAGCTCAGCGTGTGGATCCGCCGCCGGCTGCGTTGAGCTTTCGCGATTGCCGCTCGACGCTGAAGACTGCACTATCGCTTGGTTACGCGGCGCGCTGCTTCGGCTCGAGACCCGCAAACAGATCCTCCGCCCCTTTCTTGGGCTTAAATTGTTTCCAGTCGAACCAGTCGACGATGCGTTTTCGCTCCGAGCGCGCATCCCAGACGAACCAAGCAAAGCAAGTATTGCTCGGGGCGCGAGGACCTTGCCATCCATAACGATGCATCATCGGCAGCCGTCTGGAAGAAATCCATATGCGTGCCGGCTCATGCTTGCGAAAAAAGTGTAATCTCGCTGTGCTCTCAAGAAAATTGGTTCTTAGCAAAAGGGCAAGATACCGGGTTTCCTTGAGCGCTTTTTCGGCGAACCGCATCGCGAGTTTATAAGGCGGATTGGTCACTATGCCCTCAACGCCGGATACTGGTTTGGCCGAAAGATAATCGACGCCACTCCTGCAGTTCGCCAAGCCGTAGTCAGCGATATCAGATGCGACAACTCTGAAGCCTGCGGCCTGGAGAGGACGAACGATCGCACCATCACCTGCGGCCGGTTCCCAAATGAACTTTGGAAGGTAGGACGCTTCGATGTGTAACAGGCTGAATACCGCTTCTGGTGGGCTAAAATATGCATCAAGACCGCGATCGGCATGATGATGGCTGCTTTGGAGTTCACGATCTCTTCCCCCGCGGGGTTTCCCGGATTCACGTTAATGCGTCTGCCGATCTCGGCGTGTGAGGGGTCGGGATCGGCTGCCTTCATCGCCCTGACTTCGTCTCGAAAAGCATCGGTCATAGGCGCCGACGTGACTGGCGCCCTTTGCCCGCTCGGGCCGCGCGCGATTTCATCCGCAAGCTCGTTCAGCTCGTCGCAGCCCAGCTCGCGCAGTCTGTCCGCAACCTCGGGTAGCCTCGCGGCCCTGCTCCCTGATTGCCTGCGGTTAACCGATGCATGGGTTTCCTTGATAGGTCAAGGTGTTATCGGAGCCTTTCCACTTCGTGGCCGAAGATTTTCGACTGAGGTGGCACTGGGACGCACGTCCCGCCACGGATCGGGCCCGGACAGCGCTTGCGTGGAATTCTGGAAGCGGTCGTCAAGGCGGACGAAAAGAGAGCGCCAAGGGCACCAGCTTCACCGGTAACTCCCTGATTATGCAGGCCGGGTGGATGGATCCTGAAGCGGACATCGAACCGGCCACCGAAGCGGGCGCCCGCAGAGATGCGACAGCAGGCCCGTGCTCACTCGTGCTCGCGCATCGAGACGATCGGCTGCACGAATTTTGGCCCCTGGTCCCACGGGAACAGGATCCAGGTGTCCTGGCTGACCTCGGTGACATAGGTGTCGACCACCGAGCGGCCGGCGGGCTTGGCGTAGACCGTGGCGAAGTGGGCCTTTGGCAGCATGTCGCGCACGATGCGCCCGGTGCGCCCGGTGTCGACCAGGTCGTCGACGATCAGCCAGCCCTCGCCGGTCCCTTCGATGCCCTTCAGGATCTCCGGGGCGCGCTGGTGCTGGTGGTCGTAGGACGAGACGCAGATCGTGTCGATCAGGCGGATCTCCAGCTCGCGGGCGACGATCTGGGCCGGCACCAGGCCGCCGCGCGCGACCGCGACGATCCCTTGCCACCGGCTGTGCTCGGCGAGCCGCCAGGACAGCGCCCTGGCATCGCGATGCATCTCCTCCCACGATACCGGAAAGTAGCGGCGAACGCCCTCGCTCAAGGCAGGTCTCCCCTGGTTCGGCGTGGCCGGATATGGCCGCGCCCGATCGTCGCCTGTCAAGAGTCCGGGCTTGGGCATTTCCCACCTACGTCGATCCGCGCCAGGGCAGGAAAGGGGTTGGGGCCCCTTTCCGCAACCTGTCCCGGCTGGTTCGACCTGACTGAGAATGCGGTAGCGCGGCCGCTCGCGGGTGGCCTGCTGTACAACAGCGTGATTGTTCCCTAGTTTGCGGCAGCCGTCGGCCGCTGACGCGCACGGCCCTGGAGTAGGATGCTCAAACGTAGCCCCGGCGCTTCGTCGCCTCGCCTGAACGACGACCAGATCTACGAGCTGGCCGAGATGTTTCGGCTGATGAGCGATCCGAGCCGGCTGAGCATCGTGCTGAGCTGCCTGGCCGAGCGGGTCTCGGTCGGCGAGATGGCCCAGCGGCTCAAGCTGTCGCCGTCCCTGGTCAGCCATCATCTGCGCCTGCTGCGCGCGGCCCGCCTGCTGCAGGCCGACCGGCAAGGCCGCCAGGTCTTTTATCAGATCACCGATGAGCACGTCGCGCGCATGCTGGCCGACATGGTCGCGCATGTCGCCGAGGAGCACGATCTCGAAGCGCCCTAAGTGGCGATCATGAGTTCTGATCATGGAAGATCCCGACGACCTGCCCCGCAAGCCGACCACCAAGCCGCCCGACCTGTCGACCTGGTCGGTCGAGGAAGTCGAGGCCTACATCGCGCGCCTCGAGGCCGAGATCACGCGCGCCCGGGCGGCGATCGAGGCCAAGCAGTCGATCCGCGGCGCCGCCGAGTCGCTGTTCAAGAGGCGCTGAGCGGCTCGCTCAGGGGGCGCTCGGCCGCACGATCCACGTAGGCCAGCAGGGCCTCGCGAATCGGCGCGATGCCCTTGTAGACGGCGGTCGCGGGCGGCATCTCGCGGATCCGGTCGGCCAGCGCCTTTGCTGTCGCCGGCACGGCGGCCACCTCGGCGAGCGGCTCGAGGTAGCTGCGAATCCCGAACACCACGGCGCCCGAGCGGGGCAGGCGACGCAGGGTCTGGCGCTCGACCCGCAGCCACAGCTGCGCGCCGGCATGCGCAGCACTCACCTCGCGCGCCCGGCCGTGCGCTTCGGGTGGCAGGTACAGCCTTCGCGTACCGACCAGGCTCCAGTTGACCCGCCACACCGGGCGCGAGGCCTGGAGCGCTGCGAAGAACCGGTTCGCCGGCCCGGCCAGGCGCTCGGCGAAGCCCGGCACCGGCGCGTGGATCACGTCGAGCGGCCTGCCGAGCTTTTCCGAAAGCCGCCAGTGCACCGGGAAGCACAGGACCGCCGCGGTCAGGCGATAGCCGGACGGGCCGTCCTGCAATAGGCAAAAATCCTCCTGGACCATGCGGCCGATGGCGGGTAGCGGCGCTGCCGGATCGGCCGGAAAGCGCTCGCCGCTGTCGCGATTGACCAGCGCGCCAGCGACCGGCCGCCAGACCTCGGGAAAGCGCATCGGCAGGTGTTCGAGCAGGAGCTCGTGCAGCTCCTGCTGGGCGGCCGTGCTTTCCGGCAGGCCGGCGACCACGTCGGCCGGTCGCTCGGCCAGCAGCCGGCACCGCTCGGCCATCTGCGGCCCGGTGTCGGGACCGGCCTCCAGCCACGCGCCAGGATCGAGCGCGTGCAGGCCCATGGCGAGGCGGTAGGGACCATCGAGAAAGGCGTAGTGCGGCATGACCCCTGCCTTCACGCAGATCCGCGCCGGCGTCAAGCGGGCCGTTGATTTGACGCCGCCCGCTCACTACAACAAGCGGGTCGGGGCGTGGCGCAGCCTGGTAGCGCATCTGCTTTGGGAGCAGAGGGTCGTCTGTTCGAATCAGACCGCCCCGACCAATCGCACAGATCCACGTCGGATGGGCCGGCAGCTAGGTGCGCGACCTCGGGACCACGCCGTGGTCTTCCATGCCGAGCGCCGCGAGCACCGACCAGGCGATGCGCCCGAGTCGACGTCGAAACCTCGGGCCGGTGCGAAACCCGGACTGCCAGATGAGGTCGGCTTGGCTGGGCTGTGACATCTTCTCTTCCGCTCCTCGGCAATGACGTCGTGAGCAGTCCTTGCTGCTCCAGTTCGGCCGAGCTTGCCTGTGCGCTGTATCGGTACGATGTCCGTGCCGCAGCCGCCGGTTTCAGTTGTATCAGCGATGCAGCATTGCTGGTATGGCACCGCCCCCGCCGTTCGTGACAGGGTGATCGCGGGGCGGAACGAACCAGGCTAAGTTCTCGACCTCGAGATCACGATCGAGCCCGCGCCCTGCCACAGCCATGTCCGCTCCGCAGCTCCGCCCCGCCTTTCTGACCGGCCTGATCGGCGCCGGCATCCAGGCCTCGCGCGCGCCCGCACTGCACGAGCGGGAGGGTGCCGACCACGGGCTGCGCTACCTCTACAAGCTGATCGACCTTGAGGTCCTGGGCCTTGGCGCCGAGGCGCTGCCGGACCTGCTGCTGGCGGCGCAGCGCATGGGCTTCGACGGCCTCAACATCACCCATCCCTGCAAGCAGGCGGTGATCCCGCTGCTCGACGATCTGTCCGAGGACGCCCGTGCCCTTGGCGCGGTCAATACCGTGGTGCTGCAGGGTGGCCGACGGATCGGCCACAACACCGATGGGTGGGGCTTTGCCGAGAGTTTTCGGCGGGGCCTGCCCGACGCCAGGCGTGACCGGGTGGTGCAACTCGGCGCCGGTGGTGCCGGCTCGGCGGTCGCCCATGCGGCGCTTACGTGCGGCGTCGGCGAGCTCACCCTGGTCGATACCGAGCGCGCGCGGGCCGAGCAGCTGGCGGCGAGCCTCGCGCGGCGCTTTGGCGATGGCCGCGCAATCCCCGGCACCGACCTCGCGGCCGTGGTCGCAAGGGCGGACGGGCTCATCAACACGACCCCGGTCGGCATGGCAAAATATCCCGGGCTGCCGCTGCCGGCCGAGCTGCTGCGGCCGGCCCTGTGGGTCGCCGAGATCGTCTACTTCCCGCTCGAGACTGAGCTGCTCAAACAGGCCCGGGCGCTCGGCTGCCGGACCTTGGATGGCGGCGGCATGGCGGTCTTCCAGGCGGTCGAAGCTTTTCGGCTGATCACCGGCATCACGCCGGATGCCGAGCGCATGCTGCGGCATTTCGCGGCGATGGACGCACCCTGACCCCAGACCGCTGGCGGCAGAACTGTTCGGATCGCGTCGGACCTTGCCGCAGGCCTTGTGTCCCCATCTGCCTTCCGGCCATGATCCGTCGAGCGTGCTGTCGATCAGCATGAGGAGGCGGCCATGAAACGGGCGATTGCCACGGTCTCCATGCCGGGGTCGCTGGCCGAGAAGCTGGCCGCCGCGGCCGAGGCCGGCTTCCAGGGCGTCGAGATCTTCGAGAACGACCTGACCTATTTCGACGGCCGGCCCGAAGACGTTCGCGAGCTGGCCGCCTCGCTCGGCCTCGAGCTGATAGCACTACAGCCGTTTCGCGACTTCGAGGGCCTGCCGGAGCCGGCGCGCAGCAAGGCGTTCGATCGCGCCCGCCGCAAGTTCGCCCTGATGGCGCGGCTCGGCACGCCGCTGCTCCTGGTCTGCAGCAGCATCTCGCCCGAGGCGATCGACGACATGGCCAGGGTCGCCGCCGATCTGCATGAGCTGGGTGACCTGGCGCACACCTTCGGCGTGAGCGTCGGCTTCGAGGCCCTCGCCTGGGGCCGTCACATCAACGACTATCGCCAGGCCTGGGAAGCCGTCCGCCTCGCCGATCATCCGCAGGTCGGCCTGATCCTCGACAGCTTTCACCTGCTGGCCAGGCGGCTGCCGGTGGGCGAGATCGGGCAGATCCCGGCCGAGAAGATCGCGCTGGTCCAGACCGCCGATGCGCCCGGCATCGAGATGGACCTGCTGCTTCTGAGCCGGCACCATCGCTGCCTGCCGGGCCAGGGCGATCTGCCGGTCGCGGCGATGATGAGAAGCTCCGCGAGATCGGCTACCAGGGCCCGGTCAGCCACGAGATCTTCAGCGACGATTTCCGGGCATCCTCGACCCGCCGGATCGCCGATGACGGCATGCGCTCGTTCCTGTGGCTGGACGAGCAGGTCGCGGGCCAGCCGTCCGTTCCGGTGCCGCTGATCGACGGCATCGAGTTCATCGAGTTCGCCGACCACCCGAACGAGGTCGCCGAGCTGGTCGAGGTCCTGCACGGCCTGGGCTTTCGTCGCAGCCACCGGCATCGCTCGAAGCGGGTCGAGCTGTACCGGCAGGGCGAGGTCAACCTCGTGCTCAATCTCGAGGAGGAGGGCTTTGCGCATGCGTTCTACCTCCTCCACGGGCGCTCGGTCGCCGCGATCGCGCTGCGCGTCGACGATCCCGCTGGCGCAGCGACGCGCGCCACGGCCATGCTGGCCAGGCCCTTCATCGGCCCGATCGGCGAGGGCGAGCTCGAGATCCCCGCCGTGCGCGGGGTCAGCGGCAGCCTGGTCTACTTTCGTCGAGCGACCGGACGGACGAAAAAGCTTCCTCGACGTCGATTTCGTGCCCGATCCGGAGCCAGCACCCGCCGCCGGACCTCGGCCTCTTGCAGATCGACCACGTCGCCCAGGTGGTGCCGGAGGCCGACCTGGCCAGCTGGGTCCTCTACTACCGGGCGATCCTGGGGCTCGAGCCGACCGCGCCAACCGATCTCGCCGACCCGCATGGCCTGATCGTCAGCCGGGCGATGGCCAACCAGGACCGCACGCTGCGCCTCGCGCTCAACGCCTCGCAGGCCGAGCGCACCGCCGCGGGCCGCTTCCTGCGCCAGACCGCGGGTGCCGGCGCCCAGCACATCGCGTTCGACTGCCGCGACATCTTCGCGGCCGCCACAGCCCTGCCCGCCCGGCTCAGGTTGCCGATCCCCGAGAACTACTACGAGGACCTCGCCGCCCGCTTCGACCTCGAAGATGCGATGGTCGCCCGGATGCGCGATCTGTGCATTCTGTACGACCGGATCGACGGCGGCGAGTTCTTCCAGGTCTTCACCCGGTCGATCAGCGGCATGTTCTTCGAGATCGTCGAGCGGCGCGACTATGACCGCTACGGCGAGCCCAACGCCGCGGTCCGGCTGGCGGCACAGGCGGCGCTCGACCGTAGCATCGCGGAGGAATTGACGGCGCTCAGGGGCTGACCCGTTCCGGGCTCCGTCTTGCGGGCAGAGCCGTGCGATCGCGCCGCCGGCGACGGCTTGACAGGCTCGGCGCGCCCCGCCCATCCTGATCACCTCTCTTGGCGCCGTTGCGCCAGATCCCTCCAGATTTGGCGGAGCCCCGATGGGTGTGTTCGACCTCGCCTCGCCCGCCTTCGCGTGGCTCGATGGCCTGATGTCCGGATGGCTGCCGGTCACGATCCGGCTGATCGTCTGGGCCGTGGTTGCCGGGTTCGTGTCGATGGCGCTCTATCGGCTGACCTCGAACCAGGCCAAGCTTTCCGCGATCAAGGCGGAGATGGCGGCCCTGCGCCAGCAGCTCGCCGCGTTCGACGGTCCGTTCTCGGAGATGTGGAGCCTGACCGGCCGCAACATCGCGCTGGCGCTCCACCAGCTCTGGGTCACCCTGGTGCCGGCGGTGATCGCCTCGGTGCCGGTGATCTTCCTGCTGGTCTGGGTGTCGAACACGTTCGATGCGACCATGCCGAAGCGGGGCCAGCCGGTCGCGGTCGAGGCGTTCGCGGCCGACGGAGCCGCGCCGCCGCCCTTGCACTGGCAGGGCAAGGACGTGGCAGCGACCGGCGATGCCAGCTGGACCGTTGCCTGGCCCGATGCCGGCACGCCGGCTCGGCTGGTCGATGGCGACGACCAGGTGGTGCTGACCCTGCCGACCGCGGCGCCGGTCGGGGTACTGCACCAGCGCCGCTGGTGGAACGTCCTGCTCGGCAATCCGGCCGGCTATCTGCCGCCGGGCGAGGTCGATGCGGTCGAGATCGGCCTGCCCACGCAAGAATATCTGCCGTTCGGCCCGGCCTGGCTACGCGGCTGGATCTTTCTGTTCTTCGCCGTCGTGATCGCGGTCTCGCTGGCGCTGAAGCTCCTTTGGCGGCTCCACTGACGACCACCGTGATGTTGCCGGTGCCAGCAGCGCGATCAGCAGACGCATCCCCTTCTCCGTCAGGAAACCGTCACGATCCCGGGACTATGATCGGGCACGAAGCACGTCGCCAGAATGGAGGTCGCTGGCCCTGCCGCTTGGACCGTTCCAGCAGATGGCCATGATTGCCGCCTTTCCCTTTCGCTGCGAGAAGGTAACAGCATGAAACTTGGTCGTTGTGTGCGCGTCGCTGCGCTGGCTGTCACGCTTGCGCTCGCCGCCTGGCCCGTGAGCGCCGATGACTATCAGGACGCGGTCGATCGGGCGCATAGCGAGCTCGACAAGTTCGACGCCTGGCTCCAGGAGCAGATCGCCCAGCTCAAGCAGGAGATCGCCGACCTCAAGCAGGAGCTGGAGAGCGGCGATTCCGCGGACAAGGATCGCATCGAGCAGATGCTGCAGGATGCGAACCAGCTGGCCGACGACCTCAACGAGCAGGCCAAGGAGGTCGCATCGGCGACCAGCGAGCAGTGGGAGAGCGCCAAGGCCAGCGCACTGAGTGGCTGGCACCGCGTGCAGTCGGCCTACTACGCGGCACTCGCCGAGGTCCGCGGCAACGGGCAGGGCGGCTGAGCCCGACCGCTCGCCGAGCCCGGTGGTCTTCGGGCAAGACTTGCTTCGCGAAGAGGAACCGTGTCAGCCGGGCCAGCGGCTGACCTTGCCCTCATCGAACCGCGCCAGGCGGAACGGCGCGAGGTCGACCACCGGCTTCTCGCCACGGGCGAGCTGGGCCATGAGGTAGCCGGCAGCCGGTCCGATCCCGAAACCGTGCCCCGAGAAGCCGGTCGCCAGGAACAGACCCTCGAAACCGTCGACCGGTCCGAGCACCGGGATCTCGTCCGGCATCACGTCGATCATGCCGGCCCAGCGCTCGACCGGCCGGGCTCCTCGCGAGCTGAGGAAACAGCGCGGCCGCGTCCCGCATCACCTGATCGAGCACGGCGTGCTCCGGTGAAGGATCGAGCACCCGGGTCCGCTCGAACGGCGTCGGCCGGTCGACCGGCCAGCGTGCCGACGTGGTCAGCTCCTCGATGAACGGGCGGCCGACCCGCAGCCTGATGTCGCCCCAGCGCTCCTTCAAAGCCGGCAGGAAGGCGCGGAAATGGCGCAGCGCCGCCGGCGTGATGTCGAACGCCGCGGAGCCGCTGCGCGCGAGGTTGTAACCGCCGTCTTGCCGGCGACGGAACGACACCCTGGTCGCGCCGACCGCGCTCTCGGTGATCAGCGGTGCCGGCGTGGTCCGCTGCACCGACGCCTTGACCTTGAGCTGCGGCAGATCGATGCCGAGATGGCGCAGGAACAGGGCGGACCAGGCGCCGGCCGCCAGGATCACGGCGCGGCCGCGATCGATCCGCGCTCGGTCAGCACATGCGATACCCTGCCGGCCTCGGTGTCGAGCGAGCGGACGGCGCAGCCCTCCAGGATCGTGGCGCCGGCACGCTCGGCCGCCCGCGCCAGCGCCGGCACGGCGCGCGCGGGCTCGGCGCGGGCATCGCTCGGCGTGAACAGGCGCGCCCAGGAAGCGCCGCCCGTCCTGCCCGAGCATCGCGTCGGTCTCGGCGGGAGACAGCATCCGCGGTTCGAGCTGGTGGTCCTGCGCATGCGACAGCCAGGTCGCGAAGCAGGCGAGCTCGTCCTGGGTCTCGGCCAGATAGGTCGACGCCGCCCTTGTGCCAGCCGATGTCCTCCCCGATCTCGGCCGCGATCTGCTCCCACAGCCGCAGCGCCAGGATGCTCGCCGGCAGCTCGCGCGGGTCGCGGCCCTGCTTGCGGATCCAGCCCCAGTTGCGCGACGACTGCTCGCCGGCGATCCGCCCCTTCTCGCACAAGGTCACCGGCACGCCGGCGCTTGGCGCCAGATAGTAGGCGCTCGACGACGCCGGCGACGCCGCCGCCGACGACCACGACTTCGGCGTTCAAAAGGCGCGTCCGGCGAAGCGTCTGGCTTCGTCCAGCGATGGCGCCACGACGGTCGGCTCCGAGCGTGGCCGCCTGCCCTCGAGCAGATCGGTGTGATGGATGATCGCTTCGCCGATAAAGTCGCGGAACACCCGCATGCGCGCGGCCGCCCGCAGGTCCTCGTGGCTCAGCACCCAGAGGTCGAACAGCTGCTCCGGCTCGGCGCCCGGCACCCGTACCAGCGACGGCTCGCAGTCCCCGACGAAGCAGGGCAGCATCCCCAGTCCCATGCTCTGCTTGGTCGCCTCCAGCTGGATCAGAACGTTGTACAGGCGACCGCGCGCCGGGATTTTCGGGAACGGGCCCTCGCGCACCCACTGCGGAAACTGGGCGTGATCAGACCAGCCGATCCAGGCGGCGTCCGGCGGGTCCGCCTGCAGGTCGTGGCGTGCCAGATACTCGGGCGTGGCGTAGGCGGTCTGGACCACGGATGCAAGCCGGCGGCCGAGCGAATCCTCCGGCGGGCTCTTGCCGGGTGCGACGAACCGGATCGCGACGTCGGCCTCGCGCTGCGCCAGGTCCGGCGCGTCATAGGAGAAGATCACCTCGAGCTCGATCTCGGGATAACGGGTCGAAAACGCGGCCAGATCCGGCATCAGCAGATGGGTCGCCAGGGCGTCGGGCATGGTGACCTTGATCTCGCCGCGCAGCTTGGCGTCCTGACCGGCCAGGCGACGCTCCGCGCCGTTGATGTCCTCCTCGACCCGCTCGGCGGTCTTGAGCAGCTCCTCGCCGGCCGCGGTCAGGCTGTAGCCGGTGGTCTGGCGATCGAACAGCCGGACACCCAGGCGCCCCTCGAAGATGTCGATGCGCCGCGCGATGGTCGAGTGGCTCACGGCCAGCAGCTGACCGGCCGCACGCACCGAGCGCCGGCGCGCAAGCGCGAGGAAGATCCGCAGGTCGCTCCAATCCATGACCGTCACGCTGATGCACCAACCTGTCTCATATTTGACGCATCCGGTGCATTCCCGAACCACTATGATGTGGCCTGTCTCATCAGAAAACCAACGCCCGATGCCGAAGCCGGCATCTGCTCCAGGAACGCTCCAGCAACCGGAGCGTTCTCGAAGCACACAGGTCAGACAACCTCAGGGACACGCACGAGGAGCTCACGATGCTTCATCCGGCGCATCCGGTCGACGCGCAAGCCCAAGCCACAACTGCTCGTTACGCCGAGGTCCGGTCGGTCTCGCTGGCGCTGGCCGATGGCCTTTCCGACGCCGACCAGACGGTCCAGTCGATGCCCGATGCCAGCCCGACCAAGTGGCATCTGGCGCATACCACCTGGTTCTTCGAGACCTTCGTGCTGGCGCCGCATCAGCCCCGCTACCAGGCCCATGATCCGCGCTTCGCCTACCTGTTCAACTCGTACTATGAGCAGGCCGGGCCGCGCCATCCGAGGCCGCAGCGTGGCATGATCACCAGGCCGAGTGCCGCCGAGGTCGCGGCCTACCGCCATCATGTCGACGAGGCCATGGCAGAGCTCCTCGACGGCGCCGATTCGCTGACGCCGGCCCTCGCCGACCTGATCGAGCTCGGCCTGCATCACGAGCAGCAGCATCAGGAGCTGCTGCTGACCGACATCCTGCATCTGCTGGTGCAGAGCCCGCTGCGCCCGGCCTATCGGGCGACGCCCACGTCGGCGGGTGACGGCCGCCCGAGCCCGCTCGGCTGGCACGGCTACGAAGGCGGCATCCGCGAGATCGGCCATGACGGCGAGGGTTTCTCGTACGACTGCGAGCGGCCCCGGCATCAGGTCCTGGTCCAGCCCTTCCGCCTCGCGTCCCGGGCGGTGACCAACCGCGAGTGGTGCGCGTTCATCGAGGATGGCGGCTACCGCACCGCGCCGCTCTGGCTGTCGGACGGCTGGGCCGCGGTCAACCGCGAGGCCTGGCAGGCGCCGCTCTACTGGGAGCAGCGCGACGGCGGCTGGTGGTCGATGACCCTGAATGGCCTGCGGCCGATCGAGCCCGAGGCGCCGGTCTGCCACGTCAGCTATTTCGAGGCGGATGCATTCGCGCGCTGGGCGGGCAAGCGGCTGCCCACCGAAGCCGAGTGGGAGATCGCGGCAGCGCCACTGCCGGAGAGCGGCAACACGATGGGTCGTGGCGCGCTCCGACCACTGCCCGTGGCCGACGGGCAGAACGATCGCGCGCCGGCGCAGATGTTCGGGGATGTCTGGGAATGGACCAGCAGCGCCTATGGCGCCTATCCGGGCTTCCGGATCGCCGAGGGTGCGGTCGGCGAATACAACGGAAAGTTCATGTGCGGCCAGTATGTGCTGCGCGGCGGCTCGTGCGCGACGCCCGACGGCCACATTCGACGCACCTACCGCAACTTCTTCTACCCGCACCAGCGCTGGCAGTTCATCGGGCCTGCGCCTGGCGGAGGACGCCCAATGAGCGCGCACTACGCGGCAAAGGCATCCGACGAGCCCCACGACCGTGAGCTCGCCGCCGAGGTGCTGGATGGCCTCGCCAGACCGCAAAAGGCGCTGTCCAGCCGCTTCCTGTACGACGTGCGCGGCTCGGCCCTGTTCGAGCAGATCACGGGGCTGGACGAGTACTACCTGACCCGCACCGAGATCGGGCTGCTGGAGCGTCATGCCGGCGAGATGGCGGCGCTGATCGGCCCGCAGGCGAGCGTGATCGAGTTCGGCAGTGGCTCGAGCCGCAAGATCCCGATCCTGCTAGAGGCGCTCGAAGCACCGGCCGCGTGGGTCCCGATCGACATCGACGACGATATGCTGGCCCAGTCGGTGCGTGCGATGCGCCAGCACTTCCCCGAGCTCGACCTGGTGCCGATCCATGCCGACTTCATGCAGCCCGTGGCGTTGCCGGAAGACCTGAGCGCGAACCGCGTAGGCTTCTTTCCGGGATCGACGATCGGCAATCTCCGGCCGCACGAAGCACTCGGCTTCCTGCGGCGGGTCGGCGCCACGCTCGGGCCCTCGGCGGCGATGATCATCGGGGTCGACCTCAAGAAGGACCTGCCGACGCTGCTGGCCGCCTATGACGATACCGAGGGCGTGACCGCCGCCTTCAACCGCAACCTGCTGATCCGGATCAACCGCGAGCTGGACGCCGACTTCGACCTCGACGCCTTCGCGCACGAGGCCCGCTACGATGCCGACCGCGGCCGGATCGAGATGCATCTGGTGGCGCAGGCACCGCAGAGCGTGCAGGTGCTCGGACGGACCTTCCGGTTCGCCGCGGGCGAGTCGATCCACACCGAGGTGTCCTGCAAATACACGGTCGACGAGTTCCGCCTGCTGGCGCGCGCGGCGGGCTGGCAGCCGGTGCAGACCTGGACCGACGCGCGCGAAAGGTTCTCGATCCACTGCCTGCGCTTTTGCGAGGACGACGAGGTGGTCAGCCTCGCCAGCTGAGCCAGCGGCCGTGGTAGTCGGCATCCGCGAGCAGCTGCTCGCGGGCGCCGGGCCAGGTGGTGAGCCGCAGCTCGGCATGGCCGCCGCCTGGGCTCGGCTCCATGCGCAGCCAGGCAAGCGGCGTGTCAGTCTCGGCCGCCTCGCCGGCCCGCTCGAGCGCGGCCTCGATCCGTTGGCGGGTCGCCGGCGGCAGGTATTGCCAGACGATCGAGTGGAACAGCACGGTGGTCAGGCCCTCGGGTCGCGCCGCCAGGCGGGCTTCGACCCAGTCGGCGGCATCGGCCTGCTCGACGCGCGTGCCCTGACGCGCCGCGTGCTCGAGCGCGGCGTCGAGCTGGGCAAGGCGTGCCTTCTGATCGGCCCAGACATAGGCCCGAAGCCGCAATCGGTCCTGCGCATCGCCCGGATCGATCGGTCGCTGGTCGCAGCCATGCCGTGATCGCACCTCGATCGTGCCGAGCGCTGGCGCTGGCCCACGCCATTCGGGCTCGAGGCGAAGCGGCGCTGCCGCCGGTGCCCACGATGCGCCGCCGAGGCTGTAGCCATAGGCGTCCCAATGCAGGTTCAGCCCGGCGCTGGCGCCGATCTCCAAAAGCGCCAGCGGGCGGCCGGTGTCGGCCGCGATCACCGAAAAACCGCCGAGCAGCACGGCGCAGCGCGCCACCTCGTTGGTCTGCGGCGGGCTTTCGAGAAAGCGCAGGATCGCGGCCTCGTGCCGGTCGAGCGCTTCAGCGATCGCGGACCAGAGCGTCTCGTGATCGATCTCGGCACGGGTACTCGGATAGACCTGCGCGAGCGGCGACGATGCCCCGGACAGCACCAGGGCATGCAGGCTGCCGGCGAAGCGCAGCGCCAGGGCGTCCGCCTGGGATCGCCCTGCCACCTCAGGATCGTGCGGCCGACCGCACTGGTTTCGTCCAGCCGGTCGGCCGCGATCTCCAGCAGCATCGCCGTAAACGGCGAGCCGAGCTGAACGCAGGCTGCGGCTTGCCTTCGAAAATGCTCCTGGACCACGTCGGGACTCCCATGCGCCCGCGTTGGCGCCTACCATGTCGAGGCCATGCTGCGCGGCTCGATAAACCATCTCGACCTCACCGTCAGCGACCTTTCGGTCTCGGAGCCGTTTTATGATTCGGTTCTGGGCTATCTCGGCTTCGCGCGGCTCGAGCCGCCGCCGGGCACGACCTCGAACCGGCCGACCTGGCACGCCAAGGATCCGGCGCAGCGCCTGTTCTCGATCGCGCTATGTCAGGCGAGGTCTGGCGCCAGGCCCCACGACCGGTTCACGCCCGGCCTCCATCACCTCGCCTTCCAGGCGGACAGCCGCGACGACGTCGACCGCTGCCACCGCTTTCTTCTGGATCGCAAGGTGACGATCCTCGACCCGCCGGCCGACTATCCGCAGTACTGGCCGGTCTACTACGCGGTGTTCTTCGCCGACCCGGACGGCCTGAAGCTAGAATTCGTCTACATGGCCTGATGCAGCGAACGCCCGCGCGCCTTGGGCCGCCTGTCGCAAGGCGGCCGGGCTGGCCCGCCCGAGGTGGCGGACGAGCTGCAGATCAGTTCACGGTGACCACGGTCTGTCCGGTTTGCAGCTCGATGGCACCGTATTCGCAGCGCCCCTTCTGCTGGCGGAACATCGTGTTCGCGATCAGCCACACCCGCACGATTCGGGTGGGCGGCGCCACGACCCTTGGATCACGGGCTTCGTCGCGCCTGCCGATCGTCCCGACGAAGCGCTCGTAGTACCTGTAGAGTGCGCGCTCGTCGTCGCACCAGCGCCCCAGCTCGTCATGGCCGGAGCGGGCGACCACATGGGTCTCCCGCGCGGTCCAGGTCGGAATTGGGCACCGGAACCCTGCATCGACAGGCAGCTGGGAGCTCCAGAAGAAGGTCAGGTCCTGGCCATTGTCGAGCTCGACGGCAATGCTGAGGTAGTCGTGGTTTTGCAGGGTGTTCTCTGGCAACGCACACGGCAACGTGTCGACCTTCGAGGCCCATCGCAAGGGCGTGTCCGGGGTCAGGGGCACGGAGACGTCCTTGTGCAGGATCGCCGCGTCCCGTTGCGTGCAGCAGACGATCGAGGGGCGCTGGCTGGGCGCGGGCGGCCCCGCGCTGTAGATCTCGGACGGCCCCAGAAACCAGAGATATTCCCAGCCAACCGGCGGAGCGACGGCATGCTCCAGCCGGTCGATCTCCGAGAGCAGCAGAGACGAGACATCGCCGAGCGCCGCGAGCCGCCTCAACCCGTCCAATGGCTGCACCGCCCAGCGCACGACGAGCACCGCGATGCCGCCTTCCATCTGGCGGTAGGCGTCCGTGCCAACGGCCACGGCGCCGGTGCGGGTCGCCCATTCACCGGGGAAATAGCCGCCGAGAAACAACCGCCCCGCCTCGCCGGCGGCAAAGGTGTGCGAGTGCCGCGTGCCCCGGAACACGTTCCCGGTCTCGCCGACGCGATACCAAAGCTGCATGTCCGGGTGAAACCACAGATCAAGCTCGCGCGAGAGCACCGAATGGCCGACCGCGAACACGGTGACCTGCTCGCCGGCACGGAGGTCCAGCCCGGTATCGAACCACGGCGGCTGATTGGCTGGGACGGAGAAGAAGGCGTGCGATCGAAGCGTGTCCGGCGGCGCCTGGTCCAAGAGCGCGGAGAAGCGCGCCTCGAACTCTGCTTCCGTCAGATCGATGTTCAGCTTTCTCGGAGCTTGCGTAGGGTTGCACATCGTCCGCGTCCTTTCGCTTCAAGTCAGGTCTTGCGAGCGCAAGCGTCCGAGAGCTGGTTCAGACCGCCAGGTTCGTTAGGCAAAACTGGGCCGGAGGATAGGCCATTGGGCGAGCCGCAAAATGGCATGTTGCCCGTCGAATCCTGGGCAAATTGCCTTCGCAGGCGATCGGGCGGACTGCTGCTTCAGGAGGGCCGCGCTTGGGCCACGCGATCGCGCTTTGCGTGCGGTTCGGTGAGATCGCGCCGATACAGCACGAAGTAGGGCAGCATCAGGCAGAAGCAGGCCAGCACGAACAGCTTGTTGATGAACCAGTTGGTGGTCCAGATGGTCCACTCGGGCGCGGCCAGGAACAGGCCGAACTTGGTGACGATGATCGCGATCTCGGCGATCGAGACGCCGATCGCCAAAAGCCAAGTGTAGGAGCGCCACTGCAGCAGCGCAAAGGCCAGCCACAGATGGGCCACCCACCAGAAATCCCAATAGATGTGCGTGCCGATCGGCAGGCCATAGGCTAGCGCATAGCCGATCGGGAACAGGAACTTGATGGTGACCGTCCAGGCCGCCAGCAGGATCAGGAAATGCGCCAGGAAGACGATCATACTGCGAGCATACCGGGAGCGCGCGTCAGCCGAGCCGCGTCGCGGCGTCGCGCGTGAACGACGGGATCGGGATGCCGTAAGGGCAGGCGCCCAGGCACGCCTCGTGCGCGCAGGTCAGGCACGCGCTGGCATCGGTGCCGAGCGCGGCATAGTCCTGCTTGGCCAGCGTACGGTCGCCATAGTCGACATGATACATCCGCGTGCGCAGCACCTCGGCGATCTCGACGCCTTGCGGGCAGGCACCCTCGCAGCGATCGCAGCCATGCCGGCAATAGCGCGCGTCCTGCAGGTAGGCATAGCGTGCCAGCAGATGCAGGTTCTGGCCTCGGACCTCCGGTGCGGCCGAGGCCGCGACATACTCGTCGATCGCCTGCGCGCTGGTCATCGAGATCAGCAGCCCATCGACATGCGGATCGGACAGCACCCAGCGAAACGCCGCCTGGGCGAACGTCGCGCCGCCCCGCTCATATGGCCGCATGTCGTTCAGGCGCGCGCCCATCAGCGTCTTCATGACCAGCACGCCGACGTCCTTCTGCTTGGCCTTGGCCAGCACGCGTGGCAGGTCGGACTGGATGTCGACGAAATGGAAGGTGTGGCGCAGCCGGTCGAGGAACGACGGATCCTGGGCGAAGCTGTAGGCCACCAGGATCACGTCGGCGAGATCGTGATCGATGGTGTAGTCGAGGCTCGGGACCAGCTTGCTGCCGTGGCCGGACATGCCGCGGAAGCGGATCTTGCCCTGCCGCTTGGCGCGCTCGGTGAACGCCCACCATTCCTCGTTCTGCATGCGGTTGACCGCGTTGACCGCGTGGTTGAAGTAGATGTCGAGATGGTCGGTGCGCAGGCGCCGCAGGCTGCCCTCGAGCGCTGTCATCATCTCGGCCCGGCGATCGCGCGCACCGGCCTTGGTCTTGGAGGTGAGCACCACCTGGTCGCGCACGCCGGCCAGACCCTCGGCCAGGGCTTCCTCCGACCAGCCGAACCGGTAGCTTTCGGCGGTGTCGAACAGGGTGACGCCGCGATCCAGTGCCTGGCGCACCAGCTCCGGGTCGGACGAGCTGGCCGAGCCGAACCCGATCTCGGAGATCTCGAGCCCGGTCCGACCGAGGGTCACATAGCGCTGGATGCGGGGCGCCGAACCTTCGCCTCGCGCCGGACCGGCACCCAGACCGTACAGCCCGGCGCTCGCCGCCGATGCGCCGAGAAACTGTCGCCGACTGATCGTGCCCAAAGGCGCTCTCCGTCTGGCTCTGGACCAAAGCCAGCATGGTCCACGAGCGCGTCGGCTTCAACCGGACAGTGGACGCCGATCCCGCGAATGTGACCGCGAGGGGACCCGGGGTTGCCCATCGGGCAGGCCGCCGGCTATCGTGGCGCCAGGGAGCAAGCACAACTTCCACGAAGCAGAAACCTGCAATCTGGGAGACCATCATGACCAAGCTCTGGCAACCGACGCGGCGTGAGATCCTGGCCGGCACCGCGATGGGTGCGGCGGCCTGCGCGCTCGCGCCCTGGTCGCGGGCGCGTGCCCAGGAATTCCCGTCGCGCACGATCGAGGTCGTGGTGCCGACCCGCGAAGGCGGCGGCGCCGATCGCAACCTGCGCGCCGTGACCGGCGTCTGGAAAAAGTACCTGAACGACGCGACGTTCGAGGCCGGCTTCTTCCCGGGCGCCTCCGGCCGGGTCGGTTACGAGGTCTACATGGGCAAGCGCGAGCCCGATCCGCACAACCTGCTGTTCGGCAATATGGGCCCCGAGGTCCTGAACTGGGTGGTCGAGCCGCCCAAAGACTTCCAGTTCCCCGGTGACTATCGCTACTTCGCCCGTGTCGACCTGGATCCGAGCAACATCTTCGTGCGCGCTGATGGCCCGTTCCAGACCATCGAGGACGTGGTCGCCGAGGGCAAGAAGCGGACGCTCAGCGTGGCGACCAGCCGGCTCGCCCATCCAGCCTCACTCGGCGTGCTGGCACTCGGTGAGGCGACCGGCGCCAAGTTCAACCTGATCCCGTTCTCGGGCGGTCGCAACACCATCGCGGCCGTGGTCACCGGCGAGACCGACATCGGTACGCTGCCGTCCGGTGGCGTGGTCGCGCGCGGCGACGTGATCAAGGTGGTCCTGCTGTTCGACGACGAGAACAAGCTCGGCGAGCAGGTCCAGAATGCGCCGGTGGTCAACGACGTGTTCGGCACCGACCTGCCGCCGCTGGTCTCGTCGCGCGCCTTCGCCCTGCACAGCAAGACCTTCGACGACTATCCCGACGAGGTTGCGATGCTCTCGGACACCCTCAAGCAGGTGTTCGACGATCCGGCGTTCAAGGAGGCGATCGTCGAGACCGGGGCCCCTTGGGAGACCATCGCCTATGGCGACATGGATGCGTGCCAAGCCTATGTCGACAACATCATCGAGATCGGCAACCAGTTCAAACCGTTGCTGACCGGCAAGGCGTAGGCATCCGCGAAAGCCGCGGGCCGGAAGCGCAACACGAGCCGGCGACGGGTCTGCCTGGGATCGGTCGCCGGCGCCGCATCGGGTGACGTCAAGCGATGGACGAGCACAGGTCGTCTCAGGGGCGACGACGGCGCGCGATCGGCGGCGATCTGATCATCCCGATCGCCGCCGTCGCGTTCACGCTCTACTATTTCTCGACCATCATGGCGTCGCCCTGGGAGGCGCAGGTCAACGCCTTCTTCGTCGGCTCGATCCTGATCGCGCTGGTCGCGATCCAGCTGGTCAGGGTCGGCCGCATGCTGTTCAGGGGCGAAGCCGATCTGGGGCTCGGCGAGCTGATCAGGCCGCTCGCGATCCTGCCCAAGCGGCTGCTCCTGCTGGCGCTGACCATCGGCTATGTGGTGGTAATCCAATGGCTGGGCTTCACGCTCACCACCTTCCTGTTCCTCGCCTCTGCCATGCTGCTGCTGAACGACGGCCGGCGCCCGGGCTTCATCCTCGGGCTTGCCGCGACGCTGGCGCTCGCCGGCTACTTCCTGTTCATCGTGGCGTTTCAGACCCGCTTTCCCATGGGCCCCGTCGAGCACCTGCTGGGGGCGGTGATCTGACATGGACGCTGCGCTGTTCGTCAGCCTGTTCGAGCACACGCTCAGCTACTGGTGGGTGATCATCCCGGCGATCCTGCTCGGCCTGGTGGTCGGCGCGATCCCGGGCTTCAGCGCCGCCAACACCATCATCATCCTGCTGCCGCTGACGCTCGCGGTCGACGTCCAGATCGGCCTGGTGTTTATGGTCGCGCTGTATTGCTCGTCGCGCATGGGGGCGGGCATCCCGGCGATCCTGGTCAACATTCCGGGCACCGCCGGCGCAGCAGCGACGCCCTTAGATGGCTACCCGATGGCACGCATGGGGCGCGGCCAGCAGGCGCTTGCCATGTCGTTCGTGGCCTCGACCCTGGGCGGCCTGCTGACCACCCTGATCGCCCTGTTTGCGCTGCCCTACCTGGTGCGCGTCGCCTACCACCTGCACAGCGTCGAGATGATCGTGGTGATGCTGTTCGGCATCTCGCTGATCGCCTCGATCGCGGCACGCGACACGCTGAAAGGCCTGATCGCCGGCATGTTCGGGCTGATGATCGGCTCGATCGGCTCGGACTATGTGTATGCGACGCCGCGCGGCACGTTCGGCTTTCTCGAGCTGTATGACGGCGTGCCGCTGATCCCGGCGCTGGTCGGCCTGTTCGCGATCTCCGAAGCGTTCATGTTCTTGGACAGCACGTCGATCGTCTCAGAGCAGGGCCGGCTGCAGATCAAGCCCGGCTGGTCGGGCACCTTCGAGGGCGTACGGATCGCGCTCTCACGCTGGTGGCACATTATCTGGACCAGCATCATCGGCCTGGTGATCGGCATCGTGCCGGGCGCCGGCGCCAGCATCGCCGCCTTTGTCGCCTATCAGCAGTCCCGCTTCTTCTCGAAGACGCCGGAGAAGTACGGCACCGGCTTTCCCGACGGCCTGATCGCGCCGGAGTCGGCCAACAACGGCGTCACCGCCGGCACCCTGATCCCGCTGCTGACGCTCGGCATCCCGGGCGGTGCGACCGCCGCGATCATGCTGGTGGTGATGCAATATCACGGCGTCGTGCTCGGCCCGCGGCTGTTCGCCCTGCAGCCCGAGCTCGGCTACGGCGTGATCATGTCGATGTTCGTGACCTACCTGATCATGGTGGTCACGATCCTGCCGCTGTCGCGCTACATGTCGCACGTCACCATGGTCTCGACCGTCTACATGGCACCGATCATCATCGCGTTCACGCTGGTCGGCTCGTTCGTCCCGCGCGAATACCTGTTCGACATGGATCTGGCGCTGGTGTTCGGCGCGATCGGCTATGTCGCGCGCCGGACCGGCTATCACGTCGCGGCGATCCTGATCGGCGTGATCCTGGGACCCCTGCTCGAGCAGTATTTTTTGCGGGCGCTGCGGATCGCCGAAGGCAATGTGATGGTGATCTTCTCGTCCACGATCGGCAACGTGCTCTGGGTACTTTTGCTGATCTCGGTGTTCTCGCCCTACGTGGTCGACTACATCCGGCGCCATCGGCAGCGGCCTGCCGACGCATGACGGATTCAACATAGAGGGAAGACCTGATGGCGACCGATATTCCGCTGGCGCGCAACGTCCGCCGCATCGGTCATCTGGACCTGCCGGGCGGCGGCCAGGTGGTGGTGCAGGGCCACCATGCCTTCATCGGCCACATGAAGCCGCCGCACGGCACGACGATCGTCGACATCGCCGATCCGGTAAGGCCCAAGGTGACGGCGCAGATCACCCTGCCGGACTCGTACTCGCACACCCACAAGGTGCGCGTGGTCGGCGACCTCATGTACACCAATGTCGAGCGCAACGAGCGCCATTTCCTGCGCAAAGGCGAGGCGCTTCCCGGCTTGCGCGCGACGCTCGGGAGCGAGCTCGGGCGTGCGCCCACCGACGCCGAGCTCGCCGCCGCGCTCAAGGTGAAGCCCGCCGACATCGCGACCCTCGATGCGGCGCGCGAGCGCGGCTATCACGATGGCGGCTTCAAGGTCTACGACATCTCGGACAAGTCAAACCCGCGCGAGATCGCCTATCAGCGGGCGTTCGGCTTCGGCGTGCATCGCTTCGATGTCGACCAGACCTACGCCTACATCTCGACCGAGATGGAGGGTTTCTTAGGCAACATCCTGGTGATCTACGACATGCGCGAGCCGAGCCGGCCTGCCGAGGTGGCGCGCTGGTGGATGCCCGGCCAGCACATCGCCGGCGGCGAGACGCCGACCTGGCAGGGCTATGGCAACCGTCTGCACCATGCGATGCGCTGCGGCGACGAGCTTTGGGCCGCCGTCTGGCATGCCGGCTTTCGCGTGCTCGACGTTACCGACATCGCGCAGCCGCGGGTGGTCGGGTCGTACAACTACCATCCGCCGTTCCCCGAGCCGACCCATACCGTCATGCCGGTCGAGGTGCCGCTCGCAGGCCGTCGGATCGCGATCGCGGTCGACGAGGAGCACGACCACATCCACGGCCAGCCGCATGGTTTCATGTGGGTGTTCGACGTGACCGATCTGGCCGACATCCGGCCGCTTTCGACCTTCCAGGTCAGCGAGATGGATTCGCCCTGGAGCCGCTCAGCGCCACGCTTCGGCGCGCATCAGTTTCGCGAGAAGCTGGACGGCAGCCTGGTCTACCTGACCTGGTTCGCCGGCGGCCTGCGCATCGTCGACGTGGCCGACCCGACCTTGCCCAAGGAGGTCGGCCACTTCATGCCCGAGCCGGTGAACGGCCATCCGGCGCCGCAGAGCAACGACGTCGACCTCGACGATCGCGGCCTGATCTACCTGATCGACCGCCTCGAAGGCTTCGACATCCTGGAGTATCGGGGCTAGCGGCGGCCGGCCCGGCGCTGGCGCTGGTTTTCGGCGCGCATCTCGCGCCGGCAACTTCCCAAGAACCACCTGGTCGGCGATCGCATTTGCGACGACGCTGTAGGCAACCGGCCGGCCCACTGCAGTGGTGGCACCGCTATTTCTGCGTGAGGCCGGCGAGTCCGGTGACGAGAAAAGATGCCAATACCCACCCAATCAGCTTCAGTGCATAGAAATAGTACGCAACCCCACCTGTGAGGACGACCTTGTCGTACTCGTCGAACTCGACGAACGGCAGAAGCTGATCCAGGCTGTAAACTACCCGCGCGGGCACGCCCGGGGCCAGACCCTCGGACGGCTGGCCAGACAAACAAAGGACGCCCGCGCCGATGATCGTGAACGCGATCACCCAGGCCAGGGCACGGAAATACTTGAGGCCAATGCCGTAGCCGATGGTCCATTTGAGCAGGGTAAGCCCCCACCATCGCCAGCCTGGCAGCGGCAGGCGCCACAACCGCTCCCGTCTGGCTTTGCTCCGAGCTCGTTCGCGGCTCGCATAGCGGATCGCCTGTGCCTTGGTCGGCTCTCCGGCAGCATCGAACACGGCGGCGAGTTGCTCGTAGGGCTGTGGGAGTAAAGGAGGGATCACGCTCCAGCCAGCCAAGTGTGCTCTCGTCCCCTCCGTGGATACGTCGCTTGAGCAAGCCCGGTTTCTTCCCGGTGTACCAGTGGATGTCGCGGGCGAGCATGTCGAAGCCAGCGTCGTCACCGAAGCCGCCCAGACGTCCATAGGAGAAGCCGTCAAGCTGCAGCTGGTCCGGCCAAGAGCCCGTGTGTTCGTCCCAATGGTCCCGCACGGCGCCAGCGTGGGCGTTGCGCAGAGTGAGACGGGCGCCCTTACGCCATTTCGCCGCTGGATGGTTGCTCGATCCTAACCGCAGCGTGCCGTTGATGCGCGAGGTGGACAGGTCAAGGTCGGTCAACCTCGCACCGGATAGATCGAGGCCCCCTCCGACGTTGCTGGCGACCAAGTCAACTCGCTTCTCGAACTCTGCTTGGCTCATTAACAGGTGCTGCCCGACCCTGAGGCTGTTCATGGTCAGCCTCCCAGCAAAGGTCGCGCCGGCCATGAAGAGTTGGCCGCCGATCTGGGCCCCAACGAGGTCGACGTCGTTGAACGACGCACCGGACATGCCCATGAGCAAGTGCTGCCTCACGTCGAGGCTGTTCATGGTTAGCGTTCCAGCCACGATCGCGTTGTTCATGTTGATTGTCCCGTCGATCCTGGCAGCGTCGAGAACTCAAGAGATCTGCGCCGTTCCCAGCCGGGAAGTCCGAACGCTGAAGAGATAGCCAGCCCTCGATGCGTAGGCCCGTGAGGTCAGCAGCTCTGTCAAATCTGCATCGCTCCAGCCAGAGCTGATGATTTAGGCGACCGTAGGCAAGGTCCACCAGGTCCGCGAACCAGGCGCCGGCAATGCGCACGCCCTCGACCGGGATGGCGCTCCTGTAGGGCCCCAGGAAGAGGATCTCCTTGAGGAAATCAGAACCAAGCCTTCGGCCCGCGTTCCACTCGCCCGGTACCTTGGGATCGAGTTCTTTGCCGTCGCGCTCGTTGAAGTCGGCAATTCCTCCGGTCCGGATCTTCTGCCATGCCCACTGCTCAGCTTCCGACCACTGCTCTTCGGGCATCACGGCTCACCTACTTTGACGGCGGCATCGCTATTCGGCCGGCACCTCGCGGTGCTGCGACCGCGCACCCTGTGCGCTGATCGCCGCCTGGACCAGCACCACGATGCCGGTCACGGCGAGCGCGAACACCGCCATCAGCAGCGAACACCAGCTGCGGCGCGCCGTGGTCGAGCAGCACGCCGAACAGCACCGGCGAGATCGCGCCGCCGACGTTCAGCCCGGTCATCACGAAGGCGAACACCCGGCCGGTGGCGCCCGGCGGCGTCACCTTGCGCACCAGCATGTCGCGCGAGGTGCGCACGCTGCCCTGGAGCAGCCCGATCAGGACAAACGCACCGAGGATCACGGCCCCCGGCAGCGGCAGAATGCCGACCGCGAGGATCAGAGCGGCGACCGTGGCGAACGCGCCGACCGTCACGATCACATAGCGGTCGGTGTGGTCGGCGACCATGCCGCCGAGCAGCACGCCGGCCGAGCTCATCACCAGGAAGGCGGAGAGGATGACGTTGGCAAACGCCAGATCGATGCCATGCAGGGCGTTCAGCGCCGTCACCGAGAAGCTCTGCATGCCCGAGGTGAACATGGCGTTCAGCAGATAGAAGCCGAACAGGAGCAGGACGGGCGAGGTCAGCAGAAGGCCGCGCGCGCCGTTCGCCCCGACCTGCTTGCGGGCGCCGGCATCGCCTTTGCGATCCTCGTCGCGCAGGACGTGGCCGAACACCAGCATGGCGCCGAGCACCGCAAACGCGATCAGTCCGGCGACCATGAGCGCGCCGCGCCAGCCCAGCAACGCGGTCAGCGCGATCATGCCGCCTGGCGCCAGCATGAAGCCGATATTGCCGGTGAAGGTGTGGATGCTGAACGCGCGACCGAGCCAGCTGCGATCGACCGACGCGCTCAGGATGGCATAATCGGCCGGATGGAACACGCTGTTGCCGACCCCGGCGAGCGCCACCAGGGCCAGCATCGACCAGTAGCTCGGCGCAAAGCCCATGGCGGTCATGGCAGCGCCCATGATCGCCAGCCCGAGCAGCAGCAGGCGGCGCGCCCCGAAGCGGTCGACCAGGAAGCCGGCGGGCACCTGGGTGGCGCCGGTCGACAGGTTGAACAGGGTGACCAGCAGGCCGAGCGCGGCATAGCCCACGTCGAGCTGCTCGCGCAGGATCGGGAACAGCGGCGGCAGGGCGAGCAGATAGAAGTGGCTCACGGCATGGCCGGAGCCTATCAAGGCGAGGACCTGAACGTTGCGCCGTATCACCTGAAATGCCGTGCCTGCCCCACGAGCCCGACCTGAGCCTGAGCGCGTGAGCCGTGGGTAGGCAGAGTCTAGGGAGTGGCGGAACGCCTGCCAAGAGCACCATCACGGAGGAAGCTATGCACACGCGACAGATCGGCCCCCTGCGGGTCTCCGCCATCGGCCTCGGCTGCATGGGCATGACGCCGGTCTACGGCCAGCCCGACGAGGCCGAATGCATCGCCACCGTGCAGCGTGCGATCGAGCTCGGCGTGAGCCTGATCGACACCGCCGACATGTATGGGGCTGGCAAGAACGAGGCGCTGGTGGGCCGAGCGCTCGAGGGGCGCCGCGACAAGGTCGTGCTGGCGAGCAAATTCGGCAACATCCGCCTGCCCGATGGTCGCGCCGACGTGAACGGCCATCCCGACTACGTGCCCCAGGCCTGCGATGCCACCCTGAAGCGGCTCGGCGTCGAGGTGATCGACCTCTACTACCTGCACCGGGTCGATGCCAACGTGCCGATCGAGGACACGGTGGGCGCCATGGCACGTCTGGTCGAGGCCGGCAAGATCCGTCACATCGGGCTGTCCGAGGCGGGTGCTGCGACCTGCCGGCGCGCCCATGCGGTGCATCCGATCGCCGCCCTGCAGACCGAGTACTCGCTCTGGAGCCGGGACGTCGAGGCCGAGATCCTGCCGACCTGCCGCGAGCTCGGCATCGGCTTCGTGCCCTATGCCCCGCTCGGGCGCGGCTTCCTGTCCGGCACCATCACCGGGCTCGAGGCGCTGGCCGAGAATGACCGGCGGCGCGATCACCCGCGCTTCCATGCCGCGAACCTCGAGCGCAACCTCGCCCTGCTGGCGACGCTGCGGGAGATCGCTGCGCGCAAGGCCTGCACGCCTGCCCAGATCGCGATTGCCTGGGTCCTGGCGCAGGGCGATGACATCGTGCCAATTCCCGGCACCAAGCGGCGCAGCTATCTGGAGGAGAACGTCGGCGCGCTCGAGGTCAAGCTCGGGCCGGCCGATCTCGAAGCGCTGGATGCCGCCTTTCCGCCCGGCGTGGCCGCGGGCGAGCGCTACCCGGCAGGCGGCATGCGCAGGGTCGGCATCTGACGATCGAGGGCAACGCGATGGCGCGCCGCGTGCTGGTCACGGGCATCTGGCACGAGACCAACACGTTTGCGCAAGGCATCACCGATCTCGCCGCGTTCGAGGCCTATCAGCTGGTCATGGGCGATGCGATGCGCGCCGCCTTCGCCGGCACCAATACCGAGATCGGCGGCATGCTCGACGCCGCGGCCGGGCTCGATCTCGAGCTTCGCTTCGGGCTGTTCGCCGGTGCGGTGCCGTCCGGCATCGTGGGCGCGGACGCCTACCAGCACTTGCTCGCCGAGACCTGCCGCCGCGCCGAAGCTGCGCTGCCGCTGGATGGCGTGCTGGTAGCCTTGCATGGTGCCATGGTCGCCGAGGGGACCGATGATGCCGATGGCGAGCTGCTGGCCCGGCTGCGCGCGGTGGTCGGCGAGGCCTGCCCGATCGTCGCGACGTTCGACATCCACGCCAATCTGTCGGCGGCGCTGTTCGCGCGGACCGATGTGCTGGTCGGCTACGACACCTATCCGCACACCGACATGGCCGAGCGCGGCCGCGAGGCGGCCTCGATCCTGGCAAAAATCCTGGAGGGCGCGCAACGGCCCGCCAAGGCGTTTCGCAAGCTGCCGCTGCTGACCACGCCGCCGGCCCAGGCGACCGCGGAGCAGCCGATGGCGGGCGTGATCGAGACACTGCATGCGATCGAGGCGCGCCCGGGGATGCGGACCGCTTCGGTGGCGGTGGGCTTTCCTTATGCCGACGTCGCCCAGCTCGGCGTGGCGGTGGTCGCCTATGGCCGGGATCAGGCGGAGGTCGACCCTGCCGCGGACGAGCTGGCGACCACGATCTGGGCAAATCGCCTGGCGTTCCTGCCGTCGCTGGTGCCGGCGGACCAGGCGGTCGCGCAGGCTGTGGCGGCGCCGTCGGGTCCGGTGGTGCTGGTCGATGTCGCCGACAATGTCGGCGGTGGCGCGCCGGGCGACGGCACCGTGCTGCTGCGCGCGCTGCTCGACGCTCATGCCCAGCACGCTTGCGTGGTAATCTGGGATCCGATCGCCGCGCAAGCCTGTCTCGAGCTCGGTGCCGGGCAGCGGTTCAAGGCCGCGGTCGGCGGCCGGGCCGACGATCGACACGGCAGTCCGGTTCCGCTCGACGGCCTGATCGCGTTCGCCGGAGTCGTCGAATACCGGAGGCAGAGCAGCTATATGACCGGCCAGCTGGTCCGGCTCGGCGCGGTCGCGGTCGTGAGCGTCGGCGGCGTACGGGTCGTGCTGACCGAGCGTCGGGCGATGCCGTTCGATGCCGATCATCTGCGCGTGGTCGGCATCGAGCCGGCCGAGCAGCGGGTCCTGGTGTGCAAGTCGGCGATCGGCTGGCGGGCGGCCTTCGGCGAGATCGCCTCGCAGCACATCCTGGTCGACACGCCCGGCATCTGCGGCGCCGAGCTGACGCATTTTCGCTATCAGCAAGGGCCAGACCGCGCTCTTTCCGCTACAGGACCGTCCGGAAGATGCGCCATGAGTGACGCATTGTTGCGTCGGGCCCGACCGGAAGATGCGACGGCTGTCGCATCCCTGCATCAGGCGGCGCGCCGCCAGGCGATGCCCTATCTGCCCGAGCTGCACAGCGACCAGGAGGTGCAGATCTGGGCGCGGGATCTCCTGCTGCCCCATGCCGAGGTTTGGGTCGCCGAGATCGCGGGCCGGCCGGTCGGCTATCTGGCGCTGGTCGGCGCCAGCCTCGATCATCTCTACATCGCGCCCGGCCATCAGGGCTGTGGCATCGGCAGCCTGCTGCTGGCCAAGGCCAAGGCGCTGCGACCCGAGGGTCTGCGCCTCTACGCGTTTCAGCGCAACCGGCGCGCCCGCGGCTTCTACGAGGCCCGCGGCTTCGTGGCGGTGCGATTCTCCGATGGCGCCGGCAATGAGGAGAAGGAGCCGGACGTCCTGTACGCGTGGCATGGCCCGGCGTCATCACCGCCAACCGCCCGGAGATAGCCCGGGCCATCGCGCATCAGGAACGGTTGGCGGCGCTCCTCCTCCTCTGCCGAGAGTCCGTCGCTAACTTGCACCCATCCCGGAGACACGCCGCAAGGCCGAGATCGCGTCGCCGTCGTTCTTGAGCGATTCGACCAGCAGGGCGCCGACCACGGCCGACATCGAGCGGCTGATATCGGCAAGGACCTCGGCCACGGTCAACCTGACCTCCGGATCAGGATCGTTCAGGGCCTCGAGCAGGTCCGGCTGCGCCAGGTTGGCGTTTTCGCCCAGATCGCCCAGGGCCCGGGCGGCGCGGTCCGCTGCAGCGCCGCGACCCTTCAGGTCTCTGATCAGCCTGGGCGTTTCCGCCAGCGCCCGAGCGCTGACGTCCTGCAAGGATTCGGCGATGCGCCGACGTCCCTCGGGCGGCGAGCTGGTGAGCCGGGCGGCCAGATCCGGCAGAGCCGCCATCGCGGTAGATCCGAGATTGCTCAAGGTCCGGACGGCCTCGCTTCGCGTTGCCGGACTCTCGCCTTTGACGGCAAGCAGAAGCGCCGCGACCTCCTGCTCGGTTTCCGCATCGACCTGCTCGACGCGGCCGACCTCGTGCTCCGGGTCGATCGACTCCAGAGCCTGCGCCGCCTGGCGGCGCAACACGATGTCGTCATCGCCCAACAGCGCGCGCAGTTTGGGCTCCGCGGTATCCGCTTTTCCTCCGAGCAGCCCCAGCGCCTCTGCCGCGCGATAGCGCACGTTCGGATCCGGGTCGTCCAAGGCCTCCGTCAGGGTCGGCACGATCAGACCGCGATTCTCGCGGGTGCCTGTTGGATCGGCGCCGATCTGGCCCAGGGCTAGCGCCGCCTCGGGTCTGACCTCATCGGGCCCCGATTTCACGGAGTCGACGAGCGCAGGAATGCCTTCACCTCCCTGCCGCCGGAGCTCACCCATGGCCTGCACGGCAGAGCGCTGCACCTCGACGTTGTCGTCCTTTGCCGCCGCCAGCAGCGCGGTGACGGCCATGCTGGTATAGTCGTCGATCGTCTTCAGCGCCTGATTGATCGTGCGTCTTGCCGTGGGGTCGTATTTTGGCGCCTGCTCGAGCGCGATCCACGCGTCATTGACCTCCTTGTTGGTTTCACGCAGCGCCGCGACGGCGGCATATCGGATGTCCTCCTGACCGTCACCGATCGCTGCCGCCAACGGCCCTGCGCCAACCGCCATCTCCAGGTCGCCCCCGGGCGCGCTACCACCTTTGGTGAGCGCCACGAAGGCGGCGGAGCTGAACCTCGTGCTGTCACTGAGCGCCTGGACCGCACGCTCGCGATCCTCCGGCTGCTCCTGTTGCAGCGCGACGCTCCACGCGGGGACCTCGGCTTGGGCCCGCGTGCCGATGTTGGCCAAGGACTGGTTGGCTCGCTGCCGGAGTTCTGCCCGATCTTGCTGCAGTCTCTCGGCCAGCTGTTGCACCGCGCCACCCCAGTCTTCATAGCAACGGCTCGAGGCCCGTTAAATCGCCTGCACCGTCTTGGTCATCTCGCTGTCGACGTTGTTGACGCCGTCGCCAGCGTAATAACGGACGCCGACATCGTCGTGGTCGAGCACGCCAACCAGGGTCGGCAGTGCAGCGGTGGCGTGCACGCCGAGGTCGGCGAGCGCCTGGACGGCGGCGCGGGTCACCGCGGGGTTGTCATCCTTCGCGATCCTGTCGGCCAAGGCCGGAGAGGCATTCTGGGCATACTGCCCCATGCCCCTGGCGACGCGTTCGGCTCTCATTCGAACACGCGCGTCCTCGGTGCAGAGCGCGTTCAACACGGTGGGAATCGCCGTATCCAGGGCCGCGTTCATGCGGCCGATGGCAGCCGCGGCGCGCCGACGATTACGCGGATCAGGGTCCTCCAGCACGGTATGCTGAACACCAGGCGCGATCGCAGGGATTACGCGCGGCCCTCCATCAGGACCGGGTTCCTCCAACGAGGCGCGCTCAGTCTCACGGCTTTCCACCGGTGATGTGAGCGAGCGCAGCACCGCATCGGCGACATCGACGATCGAGACACGATCTTCGCCGAACGCGCCAAGGCTGGCGGCAGCCAGGCAGACCACCTCGTCTGCGCGGCCGAGGCGCAGGGTGTGGTAGTGCTCCCAGAAGGTCGGCGATCCATAGCATTGCGAAGGAGTTTGAAGAGGGAATAGGGCCAGGGTGACTTCCCTGTCCTCATTGTTAACACCGCCGCCGCCACTGCCCCCACCGCCGCCGTCGTCATCGTCGTCATCGTCGTCGGCGTCGTCATCGGCATCGTCATCGGCGTCGTCATCGTCATCGGCATCGTCATCGGCGTCGTCATCGGCATCGTCATCGGCGTCGTCATCGTCGTCATCGGCGTCGTCATCGTCATCGGCATCGTCGTCGTCGTCGTCGGCGTCGTCATCGTCATCGTCATCGTCATCCGCGTCGTCGTCGTCGTCGTCATCGGCATCGTCGTCGTCATCGTCGTCGTCATCGGTCGTCGTCATCGTCGTCGTCATCGTCGTCGTCATCGTCGTCGTCATCGGCGTCGTCATCGTCATCGTCATCCGCGTCGTCGTCGGCGTCGTCATCCGCATCGTCATCGTCGGCGTCGTCATCGTCGTCACCATGATGATGACGCTTAACATGTTTCCTATTATTTCTATGTCTCTGTTTGTCGTCTCTGTGGTCTCTCTTGCCGTCCCGATGGTCGTTGCTCAGGTTGACGTTTCTATCGTGTTCTTTGCGATCCTTCCTGTCTTTCTTGCCCCTATGTCCGCCCCAGTTGCCCCCGTGGCGGTCCCTGCGCTTGCCGCCGTAGCCGTCTCTTTTGCCTTGATGACCGCCTCTCCTGCCGCCGTAGCCGTCTCTCTTGCTCTTGTTGAAGCCTGCCTTGCCCTGATGACCTTCCCTTCTGCTGTCCCTGTGGTTATCCGCGCTCGCCAGGATGATGGGTTGCGAATCAAGCCCGTCAACGTGGCGGTAGGCTGCGTTGTCGAGGGAGGTGGGTTCAGCAAGCCGGGAAATGCGCCGATCGGACTCGATTCCCGATTCGGCTGAGGGGCTCGCGACCGAGCCCGGCACCAGATGGGCATGATCAAGAGCGATCGGATCGCCTGCCACACCGGCCAACGCCGGTGTCATCCCGCGGACGAATATGAAGACAAGCCAGAAGCCAATCCAGCCCAGCGCACTCAAATCCGTATACTGGAATGTTATCTTTCGCGATACTACCCTGAGTGTTGTCAGTACGGACCTCGGAATGGCCGTGCGCTGCTTCATCATTATTGCCTTTCCCTGAACGTCAGAACCCATTCTAGATCAAAGCGATCGCGAAACGATAATGCTTGTTCGGCTTCCATTCAACCATATTGTGTCAGGATGGGCCTGCGCGAAAACCTAGACGCACATTCTACCGCAATAGCACCACAGACGCTGTAAGAGTAGCGAAGAGCCAGTGTTGCAAGGCGATTCGGAACGATCAGAGGACACTTGCTCTTGTCTACGAGGACACGATGGCCGAGTTCTTGATGATGTTGGGCGCGACTTCTCGTGTGGAATGCAGGTCGTACCGGTGCGCGGGGCGTTGGAGCGATCGCGGGCGGGTGCCATGATGCTTGCGTTCCATAGCTCGGTGGTTGCCCCTGTCGCCCCTCCTTCCTTGATATGGATGCGGCTGTCGCCGTGCCGACTTCTCCTAGGATCGTCTCGCCGGCCGCCGGCCATCAGGATCGTTTCACGACTGGACCGAGCTGGGGTATGACCGACCTTCTCGTCGCCGAGTTCGAGGACTGCTGCGCAACGCTCGATCCGCTGCTGCGCCAGCAGGTGAGCCGCCCTGGTGGCTCGCTCTCGCTTTCGGAGGCCGATCGGCTTTACCTCCTGAAGGCGGCTCGCGTGGCACTCGAAGCGCACTTTCAAAGGCGCGTCGCCACGGAGCGCGACTTCTTTCATGTGCCCCGCGCGCTGGCGGAGAACGCCGCCAAGGTCTACGTCACGCTGTATCGAGGCGATCGGATCCTCGGATGCCGATCCGCTCATGAGGCCAGCATCCTCGCCAGTGCTCTAAAAGCGGTGCCGCGAACAGTGCGAGATGGCCGATTTTCTGAAAGGGCATCGCGCACGAGTTTGGACAGCATCCGGATTGCCATCGACATCGTCCTGGCCGAACGCGAGCTCGACATCCATGAGGACAGGGCCGCCTTGAAACAGATCCACCTGGGGCTCGACTCGATTCGCATCGAACGTGACGGACAGGGCGCGCAATACAAGGCGGATGTTGCGATCGGCCGCGGCTGGTCGGTTGAGCGGACCATGCGCCGTCTGTGCCGCAAAGCCGGGTTGGATGAATTCGCCTTCCGCGACCCGGACACCAAAGTATGGACAGCGAGGTCGTTTCAGTTCGCGGAGGCCTTTGAGGATCGCTTTTCGGCGCCGAGACTGATGACGCGCTTGCGTGGCAGACCACTCGTCCTGCAGGTCGACGTCGACAGGTTCGCCTTGGAGCAATCGCTGAGACTGTCGGCCCTCTATTTGCGGCGCAATACAACGCCGGGCGGCCGGCTCACCTATCAATATGATCTTAGAACACATGTGCGCCAATATAGGAATTCCTCCGTCGCGGTGCTTCGCAAACTGGCGACGACCTGGACCATGATCGAGCTTGGCCATTTCCTGGCCAGTAAACCGCTGCTCGAAGCAGCAAGGCGTGCGATTGACAGAATTGTCGGACAGTTTCTGGACGATAACAAATATATCAAGATCAAAGACAAAGTTTACTTGGGATGCCAGGCCTTTCTTCTGGCCGCGTTGACGGCACTTGATGATCCCGATTTTCTGCCGGGGATCGCCGACCGGCTGACCGAGCTGATTGTCGACCTCGAGGATCGAGACGGCGGCTTTCTGGCCGTGCGTGTGCTCCCGAACAGGGATGATGGCACCGATCCCAAGCAGATTTACTATTCGGGCGAGGGCCTCATGGCTTTGGCACTGCGCGCGCGCGCTGCGAACGATGTGACGTTACTCGGCGTGCACAAGCGTGTGCTGCCCTTCTATGAGACCATGTTCGATGAGATCAGCCCCTGGATGAACATGTGCGCATGGCACTCGAAAGCGTACCGCAACGCCTTCCAGATGTCGGGTGACCTTGAATTCGCGCGCTTCGTCATGAAGATGAATGACCGTCTTGTCGCCACCCAGCGCACGGGTCTGAACGAAGATCCGGATTGGGCCGGCTCGTTCGGCAGAAACGGCAGGAGCTACTCGACCGCCGTGTTCCTTGAAAGCCTGGCCGAAGGTCTGAGCGTGGCGGCCGCGGTCGAGGACAGGGACAGAATGAGGACCTACGGCCGCGCCCTGTTTCTGGGCATGCGATATCTGCTCTCCTGTCAATGGACCGGGACAAGGATATTCGACGTCGAACAGGGCCGGCGGGCGCTGGGAGGTTTTGAGACCAGCGTGAGCGATCCAACCGTGCGGATCGACAACATGCAGCACTGCAGCGCCGCCATCATGCGATTTCTCGAAGAAACCAGCATCGGATACCGGCCGGCTGCAGGCGGGACGTTCTGACGTTCAGAAGACAGGCATCCAGGGAACGGCAGGGCAATCGGGAGATCGTTTTGCGGACACTTCCTGAAAGGATCACCAATCCCTTTGCCATGGACCTTCGGACCATGGCTCTCGTCCGGGTTTGCCTTGCGCTCCTTATCCTGGCAGACCTTGCCATCCGTTTTGGCATGATTGACGCTTTCTACGGCGAGCGCGGCGTATTGCCGCGCGCGGCGGCGCTGAAGCATACTGGAAGCTGGCGGTTTTCGCTTCATCTGCTTAACGGCCACATACAATATCAGGTCCTCTTGTTCGTGATAACCGGTCTGGCGGGGCTTGCTCTGCTCGTAGGTTATCGGACGAGGCTTGCCACCATTGTCTGCTGGGTCCTGCTGGTCTCGCTCGACAACCGAAACCGTCTTCTCGTCCATGCTGGCAATGTGTTGCTTGTCGTGCTTCTTTTCTGGAGCATGTTCTTGCCGCTGGGCAGCCGTTTCTCACTCGATGCGGCGCTGAAGAGCGGGGCACGCCCAAAAGAAAACCACTATCTGTCGGTCGCAACCGCAGCATTTTTGCTACAGGCTGTCTATGTTTATGTATTTGGCGCCATTATTAAGACCGACTCTGCGTCGTGGATACCTGATGGAGATGGTATTTACTATGCACTGAGCATGGACCGGCTGGTCCTTCCTTTCGGCATATGGCTTGCCACCTGGCCAACCGTGCTGAAGATGCTGAGCTACTTTGTCTGGTCGATCGAGCTTTTGGCTCCTGTTCTGATGTTTTTTCCATGGTTTAATACGCCAATACGGCTTGTTACGTTGACCCTTCTGATTGCGATGCATATCGGCTTCTATCTGTGTTTGAAAATCGGGCTGTTTCCCTTCGTCAGCATCACCAGCCTGCTCGCGTTCACGCCCGGAAGCGTATGGGACTGGCTAGCGGCGAGGCGGAGATCGGCGCGACGCTCGGGCATTCGAATATACTATGACGGAGAGTGCGATTTCTGCCGGAAGACGTGCCTGATCCTCAGGGCTTTTTGCCTGCCGGAAACGGTGCCCATCCGTCCCGCTCAAAGTGAGCCTGAGGCTCTTGCGCTCATGGAAAAGCACGACAGCTGGGTCGTCTATGATTCCGACGGTGAGGTCTATCTTCGGTGGCAGGCCGTCAATTTCATCCTCAAGATGTCCCCGATCTTCTGGCCGATCGGCCACCTTCTGGATCTTGGCATCTGGGCGAAACCGCTTGACAGGCTTTATGGTGTGATTGGGCGCAACCGGATGCGGCTGGGGCCTCTCGCGGCGAGATGGCTACCCTACCGCCCGATCTTTGAGCGTCCCTCCGCACCGACCACAGTCTTCCTCTCGCTCGCCGCCCTTGGAGTCTTCTATTACAATCTGGCGCGTCTGGATCAAATCACTCTGCCCCTCCCGGACTGGCTGCGCGATGCGAGCTACAGTGTCAATCTATCGCAAAAATGGTCGATGTTTGCCACACCCGGCAGAAGAGATGGCTGGCTTGTTGTGGAAGGTCTGCTCGAGGACGGGACGATCGTCGACCCGTATCGGGGTGAGATGACGCCGCCCAGCTTCGAAAAGCCGGATGATGTCGCGTCCTATTATGGTAATTATCGATGGCGCAAATATCTTTATAATCTTTCCAGATCCAGATTCAAAAAGTATCGCAAATACTACGTGGATTATTTATGCGATCGGTGGAATTCATCGCACAATTTCTCTTCGCATCTGGCGGAGGTCGCCGTTTATTTCATGGAGGAACGGACGCCGCCGCCGGGAGAGTTCGCCGACCAGCCAAAACGACGCCGTCTGATCAGGCGGAGCTGCAAGAATGGGTGATCGGCGATCGGGGTCTTCCCGGCAAGGCTCGCGCGCAACGCGGCGAGGAAGCGATGGTCCGGCACCGCGACCCTGCGCACCGATGGTAGGCAGACTAACGATAAGCAGACCTGTGAAGCTCAGGAGAAGGCGAAAATGGCCCACGCACGACATGGCCGTTGACAGCACCATGACCGTCAACGTCTGCTTGCCGAAGGCGTGGACGACCACCGGGGATGGGGACGATGTTCAGGGCACTGATGCTGAGCAAGGCGGGCGACCAGGTGACGGCGGCGGTCGAGCAGCTGGACGAGGCGCGCCTGCCCGAGGGCGATGTGACGGTCAGGGTCGAGGCATCGACGCTGAACTACAAGGACGGGCTGATCCTCGCGAACAAGGCGCCCCTGGTGCGCAGCTTCCCGCATGTGCCGGGCGTCGACTTCGCCGGCAAGGTGGTCGCGAGCAGCCATCCTGAATACCAGGCGGGCGATGCCGTGATCCTGACCGGCTGGGGCGTCGGCGAGCGCCATTGGGGCGGCTACGCGACCAGGGCCCGGGTCAAGGGCGACTGGCTGGTGCCGATGCCCGAAGGCTGGACCAGCCGCCACGCGATGGCGGTCGGCACCGCAGGCTTCACCGCCATGCTGGCGGTCATGGCGCTCGAGCACCACGGGCTGGAGCCCGGCGACGGCGAGGTGCTGGTGACCGGCGGCGCCGGCGGCGTCGGCTCGGTGGCGATCGCGCTGCTGGCCCGGCTCGGCCACCAGGTCACCGCCTCGACCGGGCGCGCGGCCAGCCACGACTATCTGCGCTCGCTCGGCGCCACCACGCTGATCGACCGGGCGGAGCTGGCCGAGCCCGGCAACCGGCCCCTGGAATCCGAGCGCTTCGTCGGCTGCATCGACAGCGTCGGCGGCAGCACCCTGGCCCGGGTGCTCGCCCAGATGAAGTATCGCCGCTCGGTCGCCGCGGTCGGCCTGGCCGGCGGCAGCGAGCTGCACACCACCGTGATCCCGTTCCTGCTGCGCGGCGTCAACCTGCTCGGGATCGATTCGGTCTATCAGCCGGCCGCGCCACGCCGGGCCGCCTGGCAGCGACTCGCCCGCGACCTCGATCTCGCCAAGCTCGAGGCGATGGTCCAGCCGGCAACGCTCGAGGATCTGCCGCGCCTTGCCGGCGAGATCCTGAACGGCCAGGTGCAGGGCCGCGTGGTGGTCGATCTCGCCGGCTGAGCGGCGACGGGCTCAGGCCGCGCGGAAGGCGCCGACCCGGGCCGCGAGCTCGGCGGTCAGCATGCGCACGTCGTTGCCGAGCGTCACGAAGTCGAAGCCGCGCGCTGCCATCTGGCGCGCATAGTCCGGCATCATGCAATGCATGCCGGCCTTGATGCCGGCTGCCTTGGCGGCCGCCAGGATCCGGTCGATCGCGGTCATGACCGGGGCATCGGTCGGATCCACCTTGATCGGATGGCCGAGCGACTGGGCGAGATCGCTCGGGCCGATATAGAGCGCACCGAGCCCTGGCGTGCGCGCGATCGCCTCGACGTTGTCGAGCGCGTCTGCCGTCTCGATCATCGCGAGCGTGGTGACCGCATCGTTGGCCTCCTGCATGTAGGACGGGCCGTAGACCATCATCGCCCGGGTCGGTCCGACGCTGCGCATGCCCTTGGGCGCGTAGTTGCAGGCGCGCACCAGGGCCTTGGCGTCGTCGGGCGTGTTGATCATCGGGCACAGGATGCCAAGCGCGCCGGCATCCAGGAGCTTCATGATGATGCCGGGCTCGAGCCAGGGCGGTCGCGCGATGACGGTCGCATCGCTCGCCGCGGCGATTGCCTGCATCATCGGCAGCGCCATCTGATAGTCGATCAGGCCGTGCTGCAGATCCACGGTGATCGTGTCGTAGTCCTGCCTGGCGACCATCTCGGCGGTCACCGTGCTCGGAATCGACAGCCAGCCATTGACCGCGACCTCACCGCGGCTCCACACCTCCTGCAACCTCGTCCTCATGTGCTCCTCCCAAGTTGAGCTTGTCTCTGACCACCTCGAGCGTGGGTCACGATGCCTTGGCCGGCGGCGACCCGCTCGGGTGCACGAGCGCAGGTGCGACCATCGCCGGACCCTCCGTCCACGCCTGTATCGGCATCCGCGCCAACCCGGCAGCAGTCCGGCGAAGGGAAGGCGGCAGGCTGGCCGAGCAGTCCCGAGCGCCGTCGCCGATCCTGTCGAGGCGCGCAGCAATCGCCGCATGCGCTTCATGGACGTTTTGTTGCACAACGGCAACAGTTGTTCGTCAACCATCGACAAAGGCCGAGATGCCGAGGTGAACGGGCCAAGCCGATCGATGCCGCCGGAACTATTCGTCGACCTGCTTCGTTTTCAATGTCGACAGGCGAACGTCAGCGCCTAGCTGACCTGAGCCTCGGTCGGTGGCGAGCGGCAGACGGACAAATCCAAATTCCGCGCACTGGCGTACGGAGGGTCGATGCAGGAACGGACCGCAACACGAGATTTGTCGATTTTTCTGTCGCTCGGCGCGAATTCGTACGTTCTCTCTCAACGTATGAGCAATTTCGAGATTCGATGGTATCCTTACGGTTAACTGGAGTGGTTCAAGGATAACTGGCTTTTTACTAAAGGGCTCGATTTTAGGGTTGACCATCGAGCGGAGCGAGGCTTAAGACAAAAGGGTCCTCTTTGCGTGTGATCGGCACTTGCACTGCTACTTAAGGCAATCAAGGACCACGAAGGTCAGTGTGCAAGTGAACGAGCGTAAAGCCAGCGAGACAGCTGGTCTATGCCAGAGATGGGTCTGAGGGGCGCTTGGAAGATGTTGGGCGCCGTGGGGATGATATCGCTTCAAGTCACGAGGTTTCAGACCGGGCATGATGTTCTCCACTGTATGGTTCGGGCTCGCGGTCCTCACCTGTTGTAGTCTGGCGGGGCCGCTCGGTCGCATCCTCGGTGTGATCGACTATCCGGATGGCGGCCGCCATGGCCATACCCGGCCGACGCCGCTGGTTGGTGGCATCGCGCTCATGGTGCCCCTGCTGCTGGTGGCGCTCGCCGAGGCCGTCTGGTACGGCGCGGACGGCGGCATCTTCCTGGCCCTTGCAGCCGGCGGTTTCGGCTTTCTGTGGCTCGGCTGGTACGACGATCGCGATCACGTGCCGCCTGGCGTCCGGCTGCTGATCGCGGCCAGCCTGTTCGGCGCTCTGGGGCTGTTTCAGTCGGACCTGATCCTCTCCCATGTGGATCTCGCGCCGCATCAGGTCGTGCGCCTGGGCATCATCGCCGTGCCGGTCACGATCATCTGCCTGGTGGGCCTGCAGAACGCGATCAACATGGCCGACGGCATGAACGGCCTGGTGATCGGCCTGGCGGCATTTTGGATCGGCTCCCTGATGTTCTATGCGCCGGACCATCTGCAGCTGTATCTGCGCTTCATGCTGCTCGGCCTGCTGATCCTGCTGCCGTTCAACATGCGCGACAGGCTGTTCCTGGGCGATGGCGGCAGCTATGCGATCGGCGCCACGATCGGTCTGCTGATGATCTATTGCTTCAACGTCGCCGATGGTCGGCTGCCGATGCTTACCGTGGTGCTCTGGCTGTTCGTGCCGGTGGTCGACTGCCTGCGCGTGATGGCCACGCGGCTGATGACCGATCGGTCGCCCATGACAGGCGACAAGAACCATCTGCACCACCGCCTCAAGCGACGGTGGGACACGACCCAGTCGCTGGTGATCTATCTCGGCCTGGCGGGAATTCCGGGCCTGGCGGCCGCGGTCTGGCCGATGGCGACGGAGTTCATGCTCACGCTGGTGGTGGTCGTCTACGGCGGCATTCTGTGGATGACCAGAAGAGCCGTCGCCGCGACGCAGCACAGCAGCCCGGGCCTGGTCTGAAGCCGCCCGGAGCCTGCGCCCGGTCCCCCGGGCGCCGGTTCCACGTGAGTGGAACGTGCCTTAGTCGACGAACACCGACAGCAGCACGCCCTCGATCATGCTGCCGGCGTGATCGTTGAAGGCGCCGCCGCCGGCATTGGCCAGGGCGACGAAGAAGCTGCGCGCCTGATTGCCGTGCATCAGCGACGAGGGCGTGGTCACGAACAGCGTCGAGATGCTCCGGTTGTCGTGGCCGCGCACGAAGCTCTGGGCGCGAAACAGCGCCTGCGCCTGTTCGTGCTGGTGGGCGGCGGCATCGCCGACCACGACGATCGCCTGCTTGGCTTCGGGGCGCAGCGGCAGGGCCGCGGCGGTGCTGAGCCCCAGGTACAGATCCTCCTCGACCGTGCGGCTGCCGACCGTCGAGGCCGAGAGCCCTTCGATGAAGCTGACGATCCGCGCCAGACCGCTGCTGGTCGGGGTCGGCGGCAGGGTGACGACCGGCACGCGACCGGTGTCGCGATCGTTGTATGCGACTACGCCGACGCGCACCGACGGCACCAGGCTCTCCAGGATCCGAACGATGCCGCGTAGCGAATGTGCGACCTCGCGCAGCACCGGCTCCATGCTGGCCGTGGTGTCGATCACGAAGATCAGGTCGATCGCCTCGATCACCGGCGTCGTGACCTCACCCTCCCGCTCCTGCTTCGCGGCGGCGCGCTGGCGCGCCTGCAGTCGGCGCTCGGCCGTGGCCTGTTGAATGCTCGCCGCCTGGGCCAGGACGGCGGCGGCTTCGGCTTCGGCCGCATCCGCCTCGTCGCGGTGCAGCGTGCCCTGCTCTGCCAGAGTCTGCGCCCGCGCGACGGTCTCGCTGTCGGCCACACGCACCGCGTCGATCGCGGCATGCGCGTCCGCAACCTTGCGGTGGTAGGGCATCAGCATGACCAGGAGCAGCACGAATACGCCGGTCGCCATCGCCAGCACGTCAAGTGCCGAGAGCGTGAAGATCGACAGCTCGCGCGATGGCCGGCGCATCAGCCCTGCTCGTCGGACAGCCGCGACACGGTGAGCACCACCCGGCCCAGGGTCAGCACCTGATCCGGGCTCAGCGGCTCCGGCTGAAAGGGCGCAATCGCCTCACCGTCCAGCACCGTGCCGTTCAAGCTGTTGAGGTCCTCGGCGAACAGACGGCCTTCCGCCGTGCCGACCCGAAGATGCCGGCGCGAGATGCCCGGGTCGTCGATCACCCGATCGCACAAGCCCGGATGCCGGCCGATGGTCACACCGAGATAGGCGCGGGACAGCTCGGTTTCGCCGAACACCAGCTTGATCGGGGCGCCATCGCCGCGGCTGCCGGTCAGCACCCAGCCGCCCTCGAGCACCGGTCGGCCACGCTCGAACGAGGTCATCGCGTGGCCTGCTCGCCAGGCGCACGGAGCACCGAGAGCAGGACGTCCTCGATGATCTGCCCCTGATACGCGCTGAAGTCGCCGCCACCGGCCCCGGCGATCTGCTCGAAGAAGATGCGCGCGCCGGACGGCGGACCGGTATAGATGGCGGACACTTTTCGCGGGAGCGCAGCCTCGGGCGCCAGGATCCGGAACTGCTCGGCCAGCTGTAGCGCGCGCTGGCGACCCGAAGGCCTGGCCGGCGCATCGCCGATCACGATGATCTGGCCCTGCGCGTCGTCGCGCCACGGCATCGCGGTCGCAACCGCCAGCGCCTCGTCGACCGGCTCGGGATCGTCGCCGCCTCCTGACGCCGACATCTGGCCGACAAAGCGCACCACGCTAGCGACGTTGTCCTGGGTCATCGGGCTGAGCGGGAAGCTGCGTGTGAGGTATTCGGCGCCGCGGTCCTTGAAGGCGACGAAGCCGACCCGAAGGCTCGGGGCCAGCCGGGCCAGCACGCGGATCACGCCGAGCAGGTTGGCCTGCACGTCGGCCAGCTCCTGGCGCATGCTGCCGGTGGTGTCCATGACGAACACCAGGTCGAGGTCGTTGATCGCAAGGGGCGTCGCGTGGCGCGAGGGGGCAGGCCGGTCGTCCTCGGTGGTGACCGCCTCCGCAGCACTCTGGTTGAGCTCCGCGGCCGCAGCGGCCGCCTCGCTCTCGGCTTCGCGCAAGCGCTCGCGCGCCGCGGCCAGCGCCGCCTCCGCCTGCGCCTTGCGCGAGGCCTGGGTCTGGGCCCTGCGCTCGGCCTCGCGCAGCGATTCGCCCGATGCCGCCAGCTCGGATCGCGCGCCTCGCAGCTCGGTCTCGAGCGAGGGCTGGCGCAGATAGTAGGGGAACAGCAGGATCGCCATCAGCACGAAGACGCCGAGCGCGGAAGCGAACAGGTCGAGCGCGGAGATGCTCAGGAACTCCATGGTGCGCCGCCGCGGGATCAGCATGCCCTAATCCACGTACAGGCGGTTGATCAGGTTATCGAGGCAGTACTGGCCGGCCCGATTGAGCGCGCGCTCCTCATAGGCCTGGACCACGTGCTGGACCAGCACCAGGACCGCCGACATGACCAGCGCCAGGAGCGTGGTGTTGAAGGCCACCGCCAGCCGTTTCGTGAGTTCCGAGAGCAGCGACGGATCCTGCAGGTCGACCGAGCCGGCATAAGCCAGCGCCAGCGAGATGCCGATCACCGTGCCGATGAAGCCGAGCGTCGGGATCGCCCAGATCACGTAGCGGATCATGCTGTAGTGCAGGTCGATCTCGTGCAGCGACAGCTCGAGGCTGGAGTTGAGCAAAGCATTCGCCTGATCGACCGCCTGATTGGTCTGGAACTGGGTCACCACGCGCTGGATCAGGCGCGGCAGGAAGCGCCCCTCGGAGCGCGCGCCGGTTTGGGTCGCCTGGCGCGCGACCGCGTAGATCCGGCGCAGCTCGGGCCCCTGCAGGATGGTGGTCTCGTCCTCGGGCAGGTAGCGCATGCCGAGCTCGGCGTGCTCGGCGGCGGCATCGCGTGCGCGCACGATCAGCTCGCCGATGCCCAAAGAAAACACCAGCCACATCACGTTCTGCACCGTGAGCGGATAGGTCGAGCGGCCGCGATCGTTCAGGATCTCGCCCCAGCTGTCCGGCAGATAGAGGTCGAACAGCTGGATCAGCACGATGGCGCCGGCCAGGCAGGCCAGCAGGATCAGCGGGTGGCTGAACACCCGGCGCGGGCGGGGGCGCTCGAGCACGCCGCCCTGCAATCCGCGCTCCGGCAGCGGTCGCGCCATCAGGGCCTCCGCCGTACGATCTCGCCGGTCGCGGCGTCGCGCTCGACCCGACCCCGCAGACGCGGCCGATCACGCTCCAGCCGTTCCTGCTGCAGCGCCGCCGACTGGCCCTGCCTCGGCCCGCCCTCGCGCGCCGCGCGCATCAGCTGACCTGCCGTGCAACGATGCTCGCCGAGCTTCAGGGGCTCGTCCTCGGCCACAAAGGTCTGACGCACCGGCCGCCAGTGCTGCTCGCCGCCGGGCGCATCGCCCGAGCCTCGATCGAGCCGCCAGGTACCGTTCTCGCTCGCGCAGTCGGTCAGATACAGACGGCCGTCGTCGGTGATCACGATCTCGGCATGATGAGTGGCGATCGAAGGATCGGCCATGACCACGTCCGCGAACGGGCTCCTGCCGACCACCAGCGTGCGCAAGGTCGACCTCACACGCCTGCGCTAGTGCAGCGAGGCATTCAAAAGAGTCCTCTGAATGCCGTCACGCGCTGCACGATGTCGTTGGAATCCAGTGCTCTCTGCGAGCAGACGTATGAAATCATCCGTCTGCTCCAGAGCACTGGGGGCCGTCCGGCGCTCAGCGGGCATCGAGCAGCTGCGGCTCGTCATTGCCCTCGAGCCGGTTGTCGCTCAGCTCGACCTCGCTGCCGGCCGCGAGCGCGATGCCGTGACCCCGATTGCCGAAGATCTGGTTGCCCTCGAGCGCAGCGCGGCCGCCCTCGACCACCAGCACGCCGTGCTCGGCACCCTCGCGGATCGTGTTGCCGACCAGAGCCGGCATGCCGCCGCCCGCAATCACCACCCCGGACAGGCCGCTGCCGGCGATCGTGTTGCCCTCGAACCTGCCGGCACCACCGTCGTAGACGAAGATGCCGGCCTCCCTGGCGCCCTCGATCGTGTTGCTCGTGACCCGGGGATCGGCGCCAGTCGTGACCCGGATGCCCGTGGCGTCCGCGCCCAGCAGGCGATTGCCGATCAGCGAGCCCTTAGCGCCCTCGGCGAACACCACGCCACCACCTTCGATCACATTGTCGCTCAGGCTGGGATCGGCGCCGCCGCGCACCACCACGCTCGCGCCCGCGGCATCGACGATGCTGTTCTCGGTGATCGTGCCACGGCCGCCGGCGGTGACCACCAGGGCCGCACCCTCGAGCCGGTTGCCGTGCACCACCGGATCGGCGCCGTCGCGGATCAGAAGGCCGGGACCGGCGCCGCCGACGATCCGGTTGCCCTCGAAGGTGAACGCGCCGCTTGCCAGGATCACGCAGGGCGAGGCCCCCGCTTCATCGGCGCTCTCGGCGCCGCGCAGCTCGAGCCCGACCATCGAGCCCGCTCGGGTGCTCACCAGCGCGCACGGCCCGTGCTCGGGCGCGACCACCGGCGACGCGCCTTCGAGCGCGATCAGTTGCGCCGGTCGCTCGATCCGAAGGCTCTCTCGATAGGTGCCGGGGCCGATCCTGATGACCGCGTCGTCCCGCGCGTGGGCAAGAGCATCCGAGATCGTGGTGACATCGCCGCCACCGGCCTGATCGACCAGCCACTCGGTCTTGAGGTAGCGCTGGTAGAGCGGCCAGCCATACACGCCCGCCAGCGCTCCGGCAGCGGCGAGCACGGCCAGGATCAACACGATCGGCAGCACCCGCATGCGCCGGCCCGGCCCGCTCGGCGCGCCGTCCTGCGGACCGTCGGCCGCCTTGCGGTCGGGAATACCGGCCCGGACACGAGCGACCCGGATGGTCGGCGGATAGTCGTCGAGGCCGGGCGTCCCGGCGGCTTCGGCAGGTCCTTGCGGCGCCGCCTCCGCCTCGGCCCGCTCGAGGCCGGCAGCCAGCCGTTCGCGCCACGCCGCGATCGACTGTGGCCGATCGGCCGCATCGGGCTCGAGCGCCCAGTCGATCGCCTCACGCAGGGCGGCCGCCTTGACGCCATCGACCGCCAGAGGCTCGCCCCGAGCGCCGCCGGCCCGGATCAGCGCCGCGGCCGGGGCGCTGCCGGTCAGAGCCCGGCAGGCGAGCGCGCCCAGGCCGTAGACGTCGGTCCATGGCCCCTCACGCTGGTCGGCGAAATATTGCTCGGGCGCCGCGTAGCCGTCGGTCACGTAGCTCCAGAGGCGACCGCCGCCGGCCTGATCGAGCGGCAGCGCTGCGCCGAAATCGACGATCACCGGCGTGCCGTCGGGACGGATCAGGATGTTGCCCGGCTTGAGATCGCGATGCAGGAAGCCCTTGGCGTGGACATGGGCGACGGCATCGGCCAGCCGGACCAGCAGGCGGCCGAGCGCGATCTCGTCGAGCGTGCCGCCGTGCCAGCGCAAGAAGGTCTCGAGGTCCGTGCCCTCGACCGGCTCCAGGAGCAGAAAGGGCGGCGAGGCGGCATCGTGCCGCTCCTCGAGCCGGACCACGGCCGGATGGTCGAGCGCGCCCAGCACCTCCGCCTCGTTGCGGATCAGCTCGGCATCGGCGGCTCGCTTGACCACCACCCGCTCGCCGCTCTCCACGTCAGCCGCGAGGAACAGCCTGCCGCTCGAGCCGCGCCCGATCTCGGATAGGGCCCGATAGCGGCCGGCCACAAGCTCATCGGGCAGCTGGCCGGCGCTGTCGCGCTCGCGGTCGTGGACGCGCGGGTTGGTGCTCAGCATGGCATCCCAGGCGTCGCCGGCCTCAAAGCTCGGCTCTGCTCGGCAAGGTGTAGGCCAGGGCCGGCGGCCGCGCGGCCGGCATCGGCACCAGCACCGTATCGGGGCAGGTCGGGCCGGCTTCGGCCACGCTCGGACGATCCTCGCGTGCCGGCGGGGCCGTCGTGCGCGGCGGCGTGCCCGGCGTCGTGATGCCGCGAGGCGCCGGCGCCGCGGCGGTGGCCGCTTCTTCCTCGACCAGCCAGAGGCCCGTGCTGCTGCGGCAGCCGGTGCCTTTGGTCACCTGTGCAACACCAGCGGCCGGCTCGAGGGTTCGAACATAGGCGCGACAGGGCGTCCCCGGCTCACGATAGAAGGTCCGCTCGACCACGATGTCGCCGCTGTTGCCGGTCGCCGGGTTGCGCCAGGGAACCTCGACATGGGTACGCGCGGTTTCGAGCGCCCGTTGCAGCACGGGCGCGAGGAATGCGGCGTCGCGCGGATCATCGGCGCTCCGGGCGAGGCCGGGGACCAGGCACATCGTGACGACCATCACGCCGACGGCCCGCCGGCCAAACGGTTCGTGTCTCCTGCTCGCCATCCACTGCTCCGTCCGGTGACACCTTCGCGAACGGGCTTAATATAGGCAAAGGTGGCGGGGCTCGCATGGATTTGTCGGCCGCGTGACGGCCCGGATCGCATCGGTGCTTAGCCGGGGACGCCGTCGGCGCAACACGGCCGTTGCTTCGCATTGCCGCAAATGGTGCCTTATATGAGGTTTGTGCCTTATATAGAGATCCAGGCATGAGGGAGACGTCCCGATGCATCGGTCTGCTCTTGCTGTCGTGTTGATGGCTTCTGTCGCCGCGTGTTCGCACCCGTCGAGCACGACTTATGGCGACAAGGAGGTCGGCCAGACCATCGAGACCGCCCAGGGATCGGTGGTCTCGTCACGGATCGTGGACGTGGCGGGCGAGCCCGGTTTCGTGGGCGCTGGCGCCGGCGCGGCGGTCGGCGCCGCGGGCGGCTCTCTTGCGGTCAATGGCCCGGCAAGCCTGCTGGTGGCGATCGTCGGCGGCCTGGTCGGCGCCGGGATCGGCTACATGACCGAGAAGCAGATCGGCGACCGGGACGGCATCGAGTACATCCTGCAGATGGACGACGGCCGTCTGGTCACGCTGGTGCAAAACCGCGAGGGCGACGAGCAGCCGCTGCCGGACGGCACCCCGGTGCTGGTCCAGCTGAACGGCGCGTACACCCGCGTGATGGCGCATCCGAGCGCGGTCGACGCCGACAGGGGCAGCGGCTGGGTCGATCCCGACGCTGCCAGCTCCTCGTCCGGTGCCGGCGCTGCCAGCTCTTCGACCGGCTCCGGCGCCGCGCCGGGCGGCACCAGGGATCTCCTGCTCCAGGGCAGCGATACGGCCCCACAGGCGGGCGAGCCGTCGCCGACCTCACCCGTGAGCTCCGGCGGCCAGCAGCAATAGCCGGCTCACCTTCCGCCCCGTTCAGGACCACAGGATCAGGTCGTCGTTCGGCAGCAGGCCGATGAACGAGCTGGTCTGAACGCGCGTCTCGTCGGGCGCGGCGTTCTCGACGATGATGTCGTGCGGGCAGCGGGTATTGATGATCACCACCTCGCCGACCCGAGGCTGGAAGGTGAAGGTCTCGGCGCCTTCGACATAGCCGCGATCCAGGTTGAGCGCGCGCGCGGGCCCGCCGCCGGCGGCGGCGCCTTCCCGCGGCACAGGCTGGCGATAGGTGGTCGTGGCGCCGGTGCTGCGCGGCATCTCGAGATAGAGGTTCCAGCCGAGCTGATCGAGGATTCCGGCGATCGCGAAGCCCGGCGCGGTGTGCGGCGCGAAATCATAGTGCAGATTGCCACTGGTGGTCCGGGTCTTGATGCCGCCGGCGAAATAGCGCCCGTAACCCGGCTCGAGCGCCACGCCGACATGCGCCGGCCAGATCGCGCGCAGGCGCTCGGTCATCCGCTGCAGAGGGTCGAAGCCCGCGCGCGCCGTGATCTCGCCGACCGCGCGATAGGACGGCTCGACCTGCTGAAAATAGCCTTCCTTGGCCTGGCCCGCATAGTTGGAGAAGTTGGCGCCGATCAGGGTCATGCGCGCGGTCTCGGCCTCGCGACGCTCCTCCGAGCCCTGGCGGATCGCCGCGCAGAAGGCGGCGCATTCCTCGGCGCTGGCGAAGTCGGGGATGCGCACCGCCGGGACCTCGCCCGCGATCAGGGCATGCAGGCTCGTCTGGTCCAGCCCTTCGGCAGCCTCCTGCCAGTGCGTCTCAACCAGCATGGTCCATCTCCCTGTGCCCAATTCAGGGCGATGGTGCGCAAGGCGTTGACGCGATGCAACCCCTTATCGGGCGCGAATCATGGCGACTCGGCGAGGATCCGGGACACCTCGTCCTGCTCGTAGCGAGGCAGCGCTGTGCCATCGGTCGCGTACACGCCAGCACCTGGCTCGGCGCGACCCAGGCGGGTGTTGGCATGACCCGCCGCATTGAGCTCGGACTGCGCGCGCTCGACCAGCTCTTCGGGAAAGGCGGCGAGCAGGGTCCCCGAGGCGAGCACGCCCCACGGATCGGCACCGAGCGCCGCACACACAGCCGTGCCCGGCGCGAACCAGAGCGTCGCCGCGGGATCGATCCGCAGCGCCAGACCCGAGGCTTCCGCCAGCTCGTGCAGCCCGGCCGACAAGCCGCCTTCGGTCGGATCGTGCATCGCCCGTGCGCCCAGAGCCGTCGCCCGAAGCGCCGGCGCAACCACCGAGATCCCCGGGTTCCGGGCCGCCCGGCGTGCCCGCTCCAGCAGATCAGGCGACAATCCGCGCAATCGCTGACCGGCCTCGTTGGCGAGCACCGCCGCACCCTCGATCGGTGCGGGGCCGATCTGAAGGACGATGTCGCCGGCCCGTATGCCGCCGGTCCGAAGGAACCGCCCGTCGGCCTGAAAACCCAGCATCTGCCCGACCACGATCGGCTGCACCACCGCCGAGGTGACCTCGGTGTGGCCGCCGACCAGGGTGACATCGAGGCGATCGAGCGCGGCATGCATGTCGGCGAACAGCGCCTCGACCTCGCCGGCGCCGGCGCCGGGCGGCAGCAGCACCACGGCAAGGAACCACTGCGGCCTGACGCCCATCACCGCCACGTCGTTGGCGTTGATTACCACGGCGTGGCCGCCGATCTCCTTGCCGGTCAGCGTGATCGGGTCGGTCGCCGCGACCAGGGCGCCGCCCTCGATCGCGATCGCGCAGGCGTCCTCGCCGACCGCCGGCGGCAACAGGAGCTCGGCCGGCGGTGGCCCGCCCATCTGCAGGAGCCGCCGCAGCAGGGCGGCGGGCAGCTTGCCCGGGCGAAGCGCCTCAGCGGTCATCACGGATCTCCATCGCGGTCACGCGCGCTGGTGCCAAGCGAGCATGATCGGCGGCCCTGCCGCACATGGAAAGAGCGGCGCACCGCGATGCCCGAATGAGCCGCCACAGCGATGATATCTGAAACATTAAAGATCATGCTTGACATAGGAATATCACAGGATCAATTAGGCATGTCCATATCTGCGGACTAAGGCCTCCCCTGCATGCTCACTGCAGCCCAGTTGCGGGCCGCCCGCGCCTTGCTCGGCATCGACCAGCGCCAGCTGGCGGTGCTGTCCGGGCTTTCGGCCCCGACCATCCAGCGCATGGAGGCGAGCGATGGCGTGATCCGCGGCAATGTGGACTCGCTGATGAAGCTGATCGGCGCGCTCGATGCTGCCGGGATCGAGCTGATTGGCGAAGGAGCGGTCAGCCAGGCCGGAGGACGCGGCGTGCGGCTCAAGCTGCCGGCCGCCGAGGCGAGTGCCGATCGGGAGCCCGAGCGGGACCCCGATCAAGGCAAGGACAGGGCGACGCCTGGGGCGACCCAGGTGCGGCACTAGAGGATAGGGCGGAATGCCGGTCGTTGTGGTGCTGTGGTGTATCGCGGCCTTGCTCGCCGTCGCGCTGTCGGGCGTGGCGATCGGCCGGCGCCCCGGCGCCTCGCGATGGGTCTACGGCGCGAGCCTGGCCGCCTGCCTGATCGCGCTGGCCGCATCCCTGGGACAACTGCTCGGCGGCGGTGCCGGCTCAGCCCTGACGTTGCCGATCGGGCTGCCGTGGCTCGGCGCCCACTTCCGGATCGATCCGCTGGCCGCCTTCTTCCTGGTGGTGGTCAATCTCGGCGGCGCGGCGGCGAGCCTCTACGGCCTCGGCTATGGCGGCCACGAGCCGGCGCCGCACCGGGTGCTGCCGTTCTTTGCCGCCTTCCTCGCTGCCATGAACCTGGTCGTGCTGGCCCACGATGCCTTTACCTTCCTGTTGTCGTGGGAGTTCATGTCGCTGGTGTCGTGGGCGCTGGTCATGGCCCATCACGAGATCCGCGACAACGCGCGGGCCGGCTACATCTACCTGGTCATGGCGAGCTTCGGCACGCTCGCCCTGCTGCTGGCGTTCGGCCTGCTGGCCGGCCCCGATGGCGGCTACGACTTCGCGGCGATCCGCGGCGACAAGTCGACGCTCACCGCGGTGCTGGTGCTGGTGCTCGCATTGCTTGGCGCCGGCTCCAAGGCCGGGCTGGTGCCGTTGCACGTCTGGCTGCCGCTCGCCCACCCCGCAGCACCCAGCCACGTCTCGGCGCTGATGAGCGGCGTCATGACCAAGGTCGCGGTCTACGGCTTCGTGCGCATCGTGTTCGACCTGCTCGGCGAGCCGAGCTGGTGGTCGAGCATGGTGGTCCTGCTGCTCGGCGGCGCCACCGCGGTGCTCGGCGTGCTCTACGCCCTGATGCAGCACGACCTGAAGCGCCTGCTCGCCTATCACACGGTCGAGAACATCGGCATCATCTTCATCGGCCTGGGGCTGGCCATGGCGTTCCAGGCCAACGCCATGGGCTGGGCAGCGGCCCTGGCGCTGACCGCCGCCCTGTTTCACGTCCTCAACCACTCGCTGTTCAAGAGTCTCCTGTTCTTCGGTGCCGGCGCCGTCCTGACGGCTACCGGGGAGCGCGACATGGAGCATCTGGGCGGCCTGATCCACAACATGCCGCTCACCAGCTTCGCCTTCCTGGTCGGCTGCGTCGCGATCTCGGCACTGCCGCCGCTCAATGGCTTCGTCTCGGAGTGGCTGACCTTCCAGGCGATCCTGCAGAGCCCCGAGTTGCCGCAGTGGGGCCTGAAGATCATGGTGCCGGCGGTCGGCGGCCTGCTGGCGCTGTCGGCAGCGCTTGCGGCGGCCTGCTTCGTCAAGGCGTTCGCCGTCAGCTTTCTCGGCCGGCCACGCAGCCCGGCGGCAGAGACGGCACAGGAAGTGGACCGCTGGTCGCTCGGCGCCATGCTGGCGCTTGCCGGCCTGTGCCTGCTCGCGGGCATCCTGCCCGGCTTCGTCATCGACAGCCTGGCGCCGGTGACGCTGGCGCTGGTCGGCGGCCTGATGCCGGCGCAGGCCATCGACCCCTGGCTGTCGATCGTGCCGATCGCCGAGAGCCGAAGCTCCTACAACGGCCTCCTGGTGTTCCTGTTCATCGCGGTCTCGGCCTCGCTCGCGGTCTACGTCATCCACCGCTTTGCCTCGCACGCGGTGCGCCGGGCGCCGGCCTGGGACTGCGGCTTCCCCGATCCGAGCCCGATCACGCAGTACACGGCCGGCAGCTTCGCCCAGCCGATCCGCCGCGTGTTCGGCACGCTGGTGTTCCGCGCCCGCGAGCATGTGCAGATGCCGCCGCCCGGCGATCTGGGCCCGGCGCGGCTTTCCGTCGAGCTGCGCGATCTGATCTGGGACACGCTGTATGCGCCCGTGGCCGGCGCGGTCGGCTTTGCCGCCGACCGGCTCAACCACCTGCAGTTCCTGACCATCCGGCGCTATCTGAGCCTGGTGTTCCTGGCGCTGGTCGGCCTGCTCCTGGTCCTGGCGGTGTGGCAGTGATCGCCGACCTCCTGATCCAGGGCGCGCAGATGGCCCTGGTGCTGCTGCTGGCGCCGCTGCTGACCGGTTTCGTGCGCAAGGTGAAGGCGCGCCTGACCGGCCGGCGCGGCGCCTCGGTGATCCAGCCCTATCGCGACCTGCTGCGGCTGTTGCGCAAGGAGGTGGTGCTGGCCGAGAACGCGTCCTGGCTGTTCCGGGTCTCGCCCTACCTGATCTTCGCCGCCACCTGGGTCGCCGCCGCCCTGGTGCCGACCTTCGCCACCGGCCTGATGTTCAGCTGGACCGCCGATCTGATCGCGATCATCGCGCTGCTCGGCAGCGCGCGGTTCTTCCTGGCGCTGGCCGGCATGGACGTCGGCACCAGCTTCGGCGGCATCGGCTCCAGCCGCGAGGTGATGATCGCCTCGCTCGCAGAGCCTGCCATGATCATGATCGTGTTCAGCCTGGCGCTGGTCGCGGGCTCCACCCAGCTCACCACGGTCGCCGCCTTCATGGCCTCGCCCGAGGTCGGCCTGCGGGTCTCGCTCGGCCTCGTGCTGATCGCGCTGGTCATGGTGGCGATCGCCGAGAACGCCCGCATCCCGGTCGACAACCCGGCGACCCATCTGGAGCTCACCATGGTGCACGAGGCCATGGTGCTGGAATATTCCGGGCGCCATCTCGCCATGATCGAGTTTGCGGCCTCGCTCCAGCTGCTGCTGTATTTGTCGCTGATCGCCTGCCTGTTCGCGCCCTGGGGCCTCGCCTTTGTTGGCGCCGGCCTTGTGGCCTATGCGGTGGGTGCCATCACCTATCTCGCCAAGCTCGCGGTCGGTGGCTTCCTGCTTGCGCTGTTCGAGACCTCGATCGCCAAGATGCGGGTGTTCCGGGTGCCCGAGTTCCTGGGCGCCGCGCTGATGCTGGGCCTGCTCGCCACGCTGCTGCTGTTCGTCTCGCGGAGCCTGTAGGTGAACGGCTTCGAGCTCGACGTCGCTCACCTGCTGGCCGGCGGCCTGGTGCTGGTCAGTTTCGTGATGCTCTACCAGGACCGCCTGTTCGCGCTGCTCAAGACCTATGCCGTGCACGCGCTGGTGCTGGCGCTCTCGGTCGCCTGGCAGGCCTACATCCAGGATGCGCCGCACCTCTATGTCACCGCGGCGATCGCGCTGGGGTTCAAGGCGGTGGTCATCCCGGTGACCCTGCACCGGATCGTCCAGCGGCTCGGCATCCATCGCGAGATCGAGACCGTGGTCGGCATCGGCCTGACCATGCTCGCGGGCATGGCGCTGGTAGCGCTCGCGATGGTGGTGATGCTGCGGGTGACCCCCGACGCCGATCCGCTCGCTCGTCAGGACCTGGCGTTCGCGCTCGCCGTGGTGCTGCTGGGCCTCCTGCTGATGGTGACCCGGCGTAATGCTGTGAGCCAGGTGATCGGCTTCATGTCGCTCGAGAACGGTCTGGTGCTGGCCGCGACCGGCGCCAAGAGGCATGCCGCTGGTAGTCGAGATCAGCGTCGCGTTCTCCGTTCTGATCGCCTTCATCGTGATCGGCATCTTCCTGTTCCGCATCCGCGAGCGCTTCGACACGGTCGACGTCCAGGCGCTCGACCGCTTTCGCGGAGAACGGCTGTGATCGTCGCCGGCCTGGATGCCGTGAACGCGATCCTCTTGATCCCGCTCGCCGCGGCGGCGCTGCTGGCCCTGCTGCCGGGCCATCGCCTGACCGCGCGCATCAATGTGCTGGCGAGCGGGCTCACCCTGCTGGCGGCGCTCTCGCTGCTGTTCACCGACTGGCACCCGCCCGGGCGCTATTTGCTGATCGACGACCTCAACATCGTCTTCGTGGTGCTGAACACCTTCGTCGGCTTCACCACTGCCGTGTTCAGCGCGAGCTACATCGCGCATGAGCTCGAGATCGGCCGGCTGACACCGCGTTATCTGCGCTTCTACCACGCGATGTATCAGGTGCTGATGTTCGCCATGAACCTCGCGCTGGTGGCGAACAATATCGGCCTGATGTGGGTCGCGGTCGAGCTGGCGACCCTGACCACGGTGCTGATGGTCGGCATCTATCGCACCCACGAGGCGCTCGAGGCGGCCTGGAAATACTTCATCCTCGGCAGCGTCGGCATCGCACTCGCGCTGTTCGGCACGATCCTGGTCTACATGGCGGCGCAGCCGGTGGTCGGCGAGGGCCTCGATGCCATGATCTGGACGATCCTGCTCGAGCGAGCCGGCGGCTTCGACCCGGCGCTGCTCAATGTCGCCTTCGCGTTCCTTCTGCTCGGCTACGGCACCAAGGTCGGCCTCGCGCCCCTGCACGCCTGGCTGCCGGACGCCCATGCCGAGGGGCCGACGCCGATCTCGGCGGTGCTCTCGGGCCTGCTGCTCAACGTCGCGCTGTACGCCGTGCTGCGCTTCAAGATGCTGCTGGCGGCCAATCCGGGGGCGATCGCGCCCGGTCCGCTGATGGTCACCATGGGCCTCAGCTCGCTGGTGTTCGCGGCGTTCATGCTGTACCGTCGGCGCGACATCAAGCGGCTGTTCGCCTACTCCTCGATCGAGCATATGGGCATCATCACCTTCGCCTTCGGCATGGGTGGCCCGCTCGCCAATTTCGCCGGCCTCCTGCACATGGTGATGCACAGCCTGACCAAGTCCGCGATCTTCTTCGCGGTCGGCCATATCGCCCAGGTCAAGGGCACCCAGAAGATCGCCGAGATCCGCGGCCTGACCGAGAGCCATCCCTGGCTCGGCTGGGGCCTGGTGGTCGGTGTGGTCGCGATCGCCGGCCTGCCGCCGCTCGGCATCTTCATGAGCGAGTTCCTGCTGGTGAGCTCCAGCTTTGCCCGTGCGCCGCTGCTCGCGATCGTCCTGGTGTTCGGCCTGCTGGTCGCCTTCGGCGCGCTCCTGCTGCGGCTCAATGGCGTGGCGTTCGGCCAAGCGCAGGGCGGCACGGCACCGGTCGAAGCGTCGTATGTGCCGATGTACGCCCATCTCGGCCTCGTCTGGGGTGCGGGCATCTGGCTGCCGCCGGCGCTGGTGGCGTGGTTCCAGAATGTCGCCGGTCTGCTCGGCTAGCGGGCGGAGACGGCGCATGACCGGCCTCGCCGACCTGATGCCCCAGGACCGCTGGGTCCGGGAGCACCGGCCATGGCCGCGTGCCGTGGTCACGCCCGAGATCTGGTGTGCCGCGATAGAGCGCCTGGCGGGCGGCGAGTGGACCCTGCTCGGCCTGTGGGGCGAGGTGGGCGCCGTGCACATGGCGCTCCTGGACCAGCCGGCCGGCGAGATCGGCGTCGCCAGCCTGGCATGCGCCGATCGCTTTCCCTCGGTCGGCCAGCATCACCCGCCGGCGATCCGGCTCGAGCGGACCATCCGTGATCTGTTCGGGCTCGAGCCCGAGGGCCTGGCGGATGCCCGCCCCTGGCTCGACCACGGCCGCTGGGCGGTCCGTCACCCGCTGGGCTCGCAGAAGACGGCTGCTCACCCGGCTCCGGACTATCCGTTCCTGCCGGCCGAGGGCGAGAGCCTGCACCAGATCCCGGTCGGCCCGGTGCATGCCGGCATCATCGAGCCCGGCCATTTTCGCTTCACCGCAGGCGGCGAGACCGTGGTCCGCCTGGAGGAGCGCCTGGGCTATGTCCACAAGGGCATCGAGGGCCTGATCGCCGGGGCGCCCCTGGAGCGCGCGGCCAAGCTCGCCGGGCGCACCTCGGGCGACAGCACGGTCGCCTACGCCTACGCGTTCGCGCGGGCGGCCGAGGCGGCCCTGGCGATCGAGCCGCCGCCGCGCGCGATCTGGCTGCGTGCGCTGATGGCCGAGCTCGAGCGGATCGCCAACCACCTGGGCGACATCGGCGCGATCTGCAACGATGCCGCCTTCGCGCTGATGCACGCCCATACCGGCGTTCTGCGCGAGCGCGTGCTGCGTGCCGCGGATACCTGCTTCGGGCACCGGCTGATGCGCGATCGGATCGTGGTCGGCGGGGTCGCCGCCGATCTGAGCGCCGAGGGCGTGGCCGCGCTGCGCAACCTGCTTGCCGAGCTGAGGCGGCGCCTGCCGCGGCTGATCGGGCTGTACGACAACACCGCCTCGCTGCAGGACCGGACCGTCCGCACGGGCGTGCTGCAGCCGGCGCTGGCCCGCCAGTATGGTGCCGGCGGCCATGTCGGCCGCGCCTCGGGCCGCGCCTTCGATGCGCGCCGGGCGCTCGGCTACCCGCCCTATGACAGCCTGCGCTTCGAGGTGCCGGTGCTCGATGGCGGGCGACGTCAACGCCCGCGTCTGGATTCGCATCCGCGAGGTCGAGCAGAGCCTGTCCCTGATCGAGCAGATCGTCGACCAGCTGCCGGCCGGGCTCTTGCGCATCGACGTCCCGACCGAGGCCGGCGAAGGCATGGCCCTGGTCGAGGGCTTTCGCGGCGACGTGCTGGTCTGGCTGCGCCTTGCCGACGACGGCACGGTCGCGCGCTGCCATCTGCGCGACCCGTCCTGGTTCCAGTGGCCGCTGCTCGAGGCGGCGATCGAGGGCAACATCGTCGCCGACTTCCCGCTCTGCAACAAATCGTTCAACTGCTCCTATTCGGGCCACGACCTGTAGAGACCGACTGCGATGCGCAAGCTTCTGTTCGAGAGCCTGATCCGGCCGCCGCTGACCGAGCCGGCGCCCGAGCCCGCCGAGCCGGCGCTGGCCGAGCTGGCGGCGAGCGTCGATCGCGCGGCGCGCCTGCGGCTCGGTCGCTCGCTCTCGATCCGCGAGGTCGATGCCGGCTCCTGCAACGGCTGCGAGCTGGAGATCCACGCGCTGAACAACGCCTTCTACGATCTCGAGCGCTTCGGTATCCGCTTCGTCGCCTCGCCGCGCCATGCCGACGTCCTGCTGGTGACCGGCCCGGTGACGCTCAACATGCGCCAGGCGCTCGAGCGCACCTATGCGGCGACGCCCGATCCCAAATGGGTGGTGGCGGTCGGCGACTGCGCGGTCGACGGCGGCCTGTTCAACGACAGCTACGCCGTGGTCGGTGCGGTCTCCAAGGTGGTTCCGGTCGACCTGCACATCCGCGGCTGCCCGCCGAGCCCGACGGCGCTGCTGCGCGGCCTGCTCGCGTTGCTCGAGCCGGAGCGGGCTTAAGGAGCCGGATCTGCCGGGCGCGTCGTGCTCGCCCAGGCGCGGCAGCAGCTCGGCGAAGTTGCAGGGCCGGAACCGGCTGTCGAGCTGGTGCACCAGGATCTCGTCCCAGCCGTCCCGGCAGGCGCCGGGCGAGCCGGGCAAGGCGAACAGATAGGTGTCGCCTGCGACCCCGGCGGTCGCCCGCGACTGCAGGGTCGAGCTGCCGATCTTCTGGTAGCTGATCATCCGAAACAGCTCGCCGAAGCCCGGCAGCGCCTTGTCGACCACGTGCTCGAGCGCCTCCGGCGTCACGTCGCGGCCGGTCACGCCGGTGCCGCCCGTGGTGATCACCACCTCGACCTTCGGATCCTCGATCCACTGGCGCAGCTGGCCCACGATGCGATCGATGTCGTCCGCCACCAGCGCCCGATCGGCCAGCCGGTGGCCGGCGCTTTCCAGGCGCTCGACCAGGAGGTCGCCCGAGCGGTCCTCGGCCAGCGTGCGACTGTCCGAGACCGTCAGCACCGCGATGTTGAGCGGCCGGAACGGCCGCGTCGGGTCAATTCCAGGCATGCAGCTCGGACTTCGTGTCGAGCGCCCGATAGAGCGGCCAGCCATTGTGCGCCAGCGCCTTGAGCGAAGGCTGCGGCTGGCCGAACCGCTCCCGGTAGCTCCACAGGTTGGTCAGCACCTTCTTGACGTAGATCCGGGTCTCGATCAACGGGATCGACTCCAGGAACAGCAGCGGATCCTGGTCCGCACCAAGTGCTGAACGCCACTGCGCGACCCGCCCCGGCCCGGCGTTGTAGGCAACCGCGGCCAGCATCAGATTGTCGTCGACCCCGGGCAGGCCCAGGATCTCGTCGAGATAGGCCTGGCCGACCATGATGCCGGTCGCGGGCTCGAGCAGGCCGTCGTCGTCGACCAGCCCGAGGTCGGCCCGGGCCGCGATTGCCTGTGCCGTCGCCGGCATCACCTGCATCAGGCCGCGCGCGCCCGCGTGACTCTCGGCGGCGGGGTCGAACCCCAATTCGGCGCGCATCACGGCAAACACCAGGGCCCGATCGACGGTAAAGCCGGTCGACGGCTGCCAGCTCGGCACCGGATAGAGCCCGTCGTGGTGATCGAAGCCCGCGCGATGGCACAGGCTCTGGGCGAGCCGCATCTGGGCCGCCGGCAGGTCGAGCTTGCCGGCCAGTGCGATCAGGCCCTCGATCAGACCGGAGTCGGCCCGTGCGGCGACCTTGCGGATCTCCTGCTCCGCCAGATCCCTTTGGCCGATCTGGTTGAGCGCCAGCGCCCGACGCACGCCTGCCAGCGCGCCGACCGCCGCCAGCGTATCATCCGGCACGACGCCATCGGACACCGGGCCGTCTGCGGCTGCTCGCCGAGCACGGCGCGCGCCAGTTGGCCATAGAAGCTCCGGCCATCCTCTGCCGCGATCCGGAGGAAGCGGCTCACCTCCTGGGGCTTTTGTGCGACCACATAGGCGCGCGCCGCCCAGAACGCGGCCCGGGCGCGCTCGCTCGGGTGGGCAGCTTCGGCCAGCGCCAGCGCTCGGAAGTGCCGCGTCGCCAGATCGATACGGCCATGGCGCCAGGCGGCGATGCCGGCGGTCCAGTGCATCTCGGGCGCGACGTCGCCGGATCTGACCGCAGCCAGGCGCGCGAGCTTGAGCGCCGCCACGTCGTCGCCGAGGGCGAAATAGGACCTGGCGATTTCCCAGCGGGCGATGTCGACCTCGGTCCGATCCAGCAGGCGCCGGACATGGACCGCCTTCAGCTGCTCGAAGGCCGCCTCGGGCTGACGAATTCTCGCCAGCTTCTCGATCCCTTCGCGCCAGGCGCCCACCAGCTTCTGTTCCTCGGGCGAGCGCTCGCGCGCGCTGCGATACGCGATCTCGGTAACCTCCTGGCGCTCCTGGCCCGATCCTCCCAGATAGCCCGGCACCGGGCGCGGCGGCGCCTCGGCGTCCGCCGGGCGACGCTTGAGGGCGAGCCGGTAGACCCGATTGGCGCCGGGGTGATCGCCATACTGATCGAGCCATGTGCTCAACTCCTCGAAGGTCGAGCGATAGGCGTCGGGATGCATGTAGCGCTGCTGCAGCACATGGCCGAGCAGCAGTCGATCCTTCAGGCGGCCGACCAGCACGTCGGCATGGTCCCAGTGCCCCGCCTCCTGGTGGGCGAAGATGCGCCGGTAGAGCCCGACGTCGCGGGCGCTGAGGGGGCGCGCCGCGTCCGGCTCCGGTTTGGCGCGCGTCCGGATCGGATCCAGAGGCGTTGCCATCGCCGGCGCAGTGCCCACCAGCAAGAATATCACAATCCACGAGAGCGCGTTCCTCATGGGTCACCTCTAAAATATCTGTTGCATACGCACCCCATTCTAAATACATTCGACGCAAAATGAAAATTAATGGCCTGTTCATCATTAAGATGCAGAAAGTCGACGCAGTTTTTAGTGTTAATGTTCACGTGCGCGCCGATCTGATTTCTTCGAGTTGATTACGAATTGCGAGCAGGTCACGCCAGGCGAATCGCTTCTGTGCCGGTTGCCGCAAGAGGTAGGCGGGGTGGAACATGACCATGGCCGGGATGCTGTGGCCATCCGGCATGACATAGTTGAAGTGGCGGCCGCGCAATTTGGTCACGCCCTCGTTGACGCCGAGCAGCGCGCGCGCCGCGATGCCGCCGACGAACACGATGAGGTCCGGCTTGAGCAGCGCGATCTGGCGCTCCAGGAAGGGCTGACAGGCGGCGATCTCGGCCTGGGTCGGCGAGCGGTTGCCCGGCGGTCGCCAGTAGATCACGTTGGTGATGTAGGCCGAGCCCCGATCGAGCCCGATGGTCGCCAGCATCTTGTCGAGCAGCTTGCCGCTGGCCCCGACGAACGGCTTGCCCTGGCGATCCTCCTCGGCACCCGGCGCCTCGCCGATCAGCATCAGGCGGGCCTCGGGGTTGCCATCGGCAAAGCACAGATTGAGCGCGGTCTCCTTGAGCCCGCAACCGTCAAACGCAGCAAGCGCCGTCCCGAGCTCGGCAAGGCTGTTGCAGCCGGCCGCAACCTCGCGCGCGCTCTGGGCCAGCGACGTTGCGGTCTGCAGCCCCGGCTGGCCGGTCGCGCGCGCTGCCGCGGCGCGTGGCGGCGGTCCGCCCGTCGAGGCCGACCGCTCGATCCGGCCTGGTCCGGGTCTCGGACCGGCCGCAACCAGCGCAGGGTGACGCGTCTCGTGTGTGTCGGTCGCCCCGAACTGGCACGGTTGCCCGGTGCGAAACCGATCGAGCGGCTGCTCGCCGACCAAAGCGACAGCGCCCATGTCGCGGTACCAGTCGAGCCAGACGCGCAGCTTGTTGGCCGCGGTTAGATCCATCAATCGTCCCTGTGGCGGGATCGTTTTCATGAGCCCGACAAGAAACTTTAAGCAAGCTCGCGGCACAACGGAAGGCCGAATCGCTGGCCAAGGCGACAATAAGGCGCCACGTTACATGTTCGGTTGAATGGCGGCCGACCATGCCGCAATCCTGCCGCAAGCTGCCGAGATGACACGCCCTGGCCACGGAGTGAGCTTGGCTACGATGGAACGAGAAAGCATGCAGTTCGACGTGGTGATCGTAGGCGCCGGCCCGGCCGGCCTTGCCGCCGCGATCCGCATTCGCCAGCTCAGCATGGAGCGCGATCGGGAGACCACGGTCTGCGTGATCGACAAGGCATCGGAGCTGGGCGCGCACACCCTCTCGGGCGCGGTCCTGGAGCCCCGCGCGCTCGATGAGCTGCTGCCCGAGTGGCGGGATGCCGGCGCGCCGATCACCACGGCCGTGACCGAGGACCGCTTCCTGCTGCTCAGCGCCCGGCGCGCGACCCGCCTGCCGACCCCGCCGCAGATGCACAATGCCGGCAACTACATCGTCAGCATGGGCAAGGTCGTGAAATGGCTCGGCGAGCAGGCCGAGGCGCTCGGCGTCGAGATCTACCCGGGCTTCGCCGGTGCCGAGGTGCTGTATCACGAGGACGGCAGCGTCAAAGGTGTCGCCACCGGCGCGATGGGGCTCGACCGCGATGGCCAGCCCAAAGCCAATTACGAGCCGGGCGTCGAGCTGCACGCGACCTACACGCTGTTCGCCGAGGGCTGCCGCGGCTCGCTGACCAAGCAGCTCGAGCAGCGCTTCGCGCTGCGCGAGGACATCGGGCCGCAGACCTACGCGATCGGCATCAAGGAGCTGTGGGAAGTCGAGCCGGCGCATCACCGCCCGGGCCTGGTCGTGCACAGCATCGGCTGGCCGCTCGACCAGCGCACCTATGGCGGCTCGTTCCTCTACCATCTCGAAGACCACCAGGTGGCGGTCGGCTTCGTCATCGGGCTCGACTACCGCAACCCCTATCTGTCGCCGTTCGACGAGTTCCAGCGGTTCAAGACCCATCCGACGATCCGCCGGACCTTCGAGGGCGGCCGCCGGATCTGCTACGGCGCGCGGGCGCTGAACGAGGGCGGCCTGCAGGCAATTCCCAAGCTGGTGTTCCCGGGCGGCGCCCTGATCGGCTGCGCCGCCGGCTTCGTCAATGTGCCCAAGATCAAGGGCAACCACACCGCCATGAAATCAGGCATGCTGGCGGGCGAAGCGGCGTTCGATGCGCTCGCCTCGGGCAATCGGCCGGCGCTCGACGGCTATCCGGCCGCGTTCGAGGCCTCGTGGGCTCATGAGGAGCTGGCGAGCGTGCGCAACATCCGGCCGAGCTTTCGCTTCGGGCTCTGGGGCGGCCTGCTGTACAGCGCGTTCGACACCTACGTCCTGCGCGGCAAGGCGCCGTGGACCCTGCACCATCACGCCGACCATACCCAGCTGGCGCGCAAGGACGCCTGCAAGCCGATCGACTATCCGAAACCGGACGGCAAGCTCACCTTCGATCGCCTGTCGTCGGTCTATATCTCGAACACCAATCACGACGACGATCAGCCCTGTCACCTCACCCTGAAGGACGACCAGGTGCCGGTCAGCTACAATCTGGTCGAGTACGACGCGCCGGAGCAGCGCTATTGCCCGGCCGGCGTCTACGAGATCGTGCGTGAGGAGGGGGGCAACCCCAGATTGCAGATCAACTTCCAGAATTGCGTGCACTGCAAGACCTGCGACATCAAGGATCCGGCCCAGAACATCAACTGGGTGGTGCCGCAGGGTGGCGACGGCCCGAACTATGTCGGGATGTAGCCCCGCTGCTCCTTTTCCCTCGAACCAGCCGGCGTGAACACGCTGGCTTCGCGCCGTTGTGAAGGACCGTCACTGGACCTCGAGCCCGAATCCGCTGTTCTGGCGTGTGAAAGCGATGAACCGTCGAAGGAGATAGCGGATGCGACGAATCACCATCATCGGAGCCGCCTGCGCGCTGGTTGGTCTGCTCGCGGGTCCCGCGTTCGCCGACTGTGTCCAGCAGATTGTCCAGGTCAAGCAGATGGCGGACAAGTCGAGCGATCCTGCCAAGCGCGAGATGGCCATACAGCACCTCGGCATGGCGCAGGCGAAGGTTGTCCACGTGACCGGCTCGCCGATGCAGGACGAGGCCATGAAGGACGAGGCGATGTCCGAGGACAAGGACACGGCCATGAAGGACGAGGCGATGGCCGAAGACAAGGACATGGCCATGAAGGACGAGGCAATGGCCGGGGACAAGGGCATGGCCATGAAGGACGAGGCGATGTCTGGGGATCACGACATGGCCATGATGGAAGACGAATGCATGACCGAGGTGATGATGGCGCGAGAAGCCCTGCAGTAGCCCCCTCAAATCATCGGCCGGGAATCGGGGCCCGGCCGACCCCGGGCGCCCTCTACGGCCGGTCAGGCTTGGGGATCGGCCGCATCGCCCGCACACACGATCGCTCGCGACTTAGGCAAAGTTGCGCGCGGTCCGATGGATGTCAGCGGGCGCGCCATGCTGTTCGCTCAGCCTGGGCCCTCCTGCGCGGCGCTCGCCAGAACCATGCCGTCTGCCAAGGGCGGCGGGCGCACGACTTTTTTAACCTAAACGCCCTATTCCATCCCGGATGCTACAGACTAAATATCCCGGAAGGCGACCGGCTTGCCGTCGCGGCCCATGATCAACTTGCCGCCCTCATCCTGCACGGCTATGTAACGGCCATGGCCGACGGCGGTCCCGACATAGAGGACAGGCTTGACCTTTTGTCCCTCGAACGTTTTGGCGCTTCCCGCGGTGCCGCGGGCGTTGGGGTCGTTCTTGCTCTGGGTTCGAAGCATCGATCCGTTCCTGTTATTGGCTGGCGTGGGGTCCGTCGGGCACCGGTGGCGGTCGCGCGTTGCATGCCGTCTGGCAAGCATCTCGTCAAGATGGTGTCGAAATTCAAGGGTGCGCGTGGCGTCGCGGCCATGGGGTGAGGCATGATGAACGGTTCCCCATTTCAGACCCGCTCCGGACCGCGCATGGTCGCGCGCCTTGTGATCATCCTGGGCCTGCTGGGCGCCTGCAGCGCCCAAGGCCAAAGTCCTTCGCTCGCGGTCGCGGGGCCCAGCAGCTTCGGCGGGGTGGCGAGCGACGGCGTGAACGGATCTCCGCTCGGCGACTATCTGGCCGGCAGCTATGCGTTGAATGTCGGGGAGCTGGACCAGGCGGGGGTCTTTCTCGAGCGCGCGCTCGCCGCCGATCCCGACGACCCGGACCTGCTGCGCCAGGTCTATCTGCTGGCGCTCGCAGACGGTCGCTACGACCACGCCATCGAGCTTGCCGAGCGGCTGGTCGCGCTCGATCCTTCGGACGAGGAGGCGCAGCTGCTGCTTGCTCTGGACGAGGCGCGCGCCGGACGGTTCGACCAGACCCGCGAAACGCTGAGCCGCGTGGGAACTGACGGCATCGCCGGCTTGGCGGTGCCGTTCCTCGACGCCTGGGCGATGTTCGGCGAGGGCGGTGAGGGCGCGGCGGACCGGAGCGTGGCCCGTCTCGCAGAAGGCGAGTTGCTGGGCCCGCTCAACGTCTATCACAGCGCGATGCTGCTCGGTCTGGCCGGACGTCCGGAGGAGGCCGAAGCCATGCTGCGCGAAAGCATGGTGGAAGAAGGGCCCGCGCCCGTGCGTCTGGTCCAGGCGCAGGCGAGCATGCTCGCCCGCCAGGGCGACGTCGACGGCGCTCTCCAGCTGGTTCGTAAGCAGGTCGCCGAGCGGCCCGATCAGCCGGTCCTGGAAAGCGTTCTGGCCGAGCTTCAGTCCGGGCGCACGCTGCAGCCGCCGTTCGACGACGCGACCGGCGGCATGGCCGATGCGCTGTGGGGCATTGCGCAGGCGCTGCATCAGGAGCGGGGCAGTGCGCGCGCGGTGCTGTACGCGCGCCTCGCGCTGTTCCTGAAGCCGGATCTGGCCGAGGCGAGACTGCTGATCGGCGATGTGTTCGCCGACCAGGAGAACTTTGACGCGGCGATCGATACCTACTCGGGGATCGACGATACCTCACCGATCAGTTTCGCCGGCAAGCTGCGCACCGCCAGCGCGTTGCATCAGCTGGATCGCAAGGAGCAGGCCTTCGCGCTCCTGGAGAGCCTGGTCGACGCCGAGCCGGAGCGCACCCAGGCGCTGGTCCAGCTCGGCAATCTGCTGCGCCGCGACGAGCAGTACGACCGTGCCGCGCGCGCCTACGGCCGCGCGATCGAGCGGCTCGGCACGCCCGAGCGCGAGGACTGGTCCCTGTTCTACGCCCGGGGCATCGCCAATGAGCGGATCAAGCAATGGCCCGCGGCCGAAGCCGATTTCCTGAAGGCGCTCGAGCTCGAGCCGGAGCAGCCCTTCGTGCTCAACTATCTGGGCTACAGCTGGGTCGACATGGGCATGCACCTGGACGAGGCGCGCGACATGCTGAACCGCGCGGTCGCGTTGCGGCCGGACGATGGCTATATCGTCGACAGCATGGGCTGGGTCCACTACCGCCTGGGTGAGTACGCCGAGGCGGTCGAGAGCCTGGAGCGTGCGGTCGAGCTCGAGCCGGGCGACGCGGTGATCAACGATCATCTGGGCGACGCCTACTGGCGGGTCGGCCGCCAGCGCGAGGCGCGCTACCAGTGGCAGCGCGCCCTGACGCTCGAGCCCGACGACGAGCTGATCGAGACGATCGAGCAGAAGCTGAAGTCGGGCCTGCCGGCGCGCGATCGCGCCTGACGGTTGTCTTGGGCGGGCCGGGCGCAGGCGGCGCCGAGCCGGTCGAGGAGCTGGCGCGCGCCAAGATCAATCTCGATCTGCAGGTCACCGGCCGCCGCGCCGACGGCTACCACGAGCTCGACAGCCTGACCGCGTTCGCGGCGTTTGGCGACCGGCTGATCCTGCAGCAGCATGATCGCCTCGAGCTCGAGGTGATCGGGCCGTTCGCAGGGCCGCTCGCGGCCGAGCCCGACAATCTGGTGCTGCGCGCGGCAAGGCGGCTGGCGTCGCGTGCCGGGCGCGAGGCGACGGTGCGCATCACGCTCGACAAGCGACTGCCGGTGGCGGCCGGCCTGGGCGGCGGCTCGGCCGATGCCGCAGCGGTCCTGCGCGGCCTGAACCGGCTGTGGCGGCTCGGCATGGCGCCCGCCGATCTGGCCGCAATCGCGGTCGACCTCGGCGCCGACGTGCCGGTCTGCCTTGCCGGCCGGGCGGCACGCATGCGCGGCATCGGCGACCGGCTCGAGCCGTGGGACGAGTTGCCGCCGCTCGCCGTGCTGCTGGTCAACCCGGATCTGCCGCTCTCGACCGCAGCCGTGTTTGGCGCCCTGCAGCTGGCCGAGGGCTCCTCTCGAGCGCGCCTGGCCGCCACCGTCCGCGCCAGACGCCTTCCTGAGGTGGCTGGCCGCGCGGAAGAACCATCTGGAGGCGCCGGCCCGACGCATCCTGCCGCAAATCTGCGACGTGCTGGCCTCGCTGGCGGCGCAGGACAGCTGCGCGGTGGCGCGGATGTCGGGCAGTGGTGCTACCTGTTTCGGCCTGTTCGCGCGTGCCGCCGCACGCGATGTCGCGGCCGCCGCGATCGCTCGCGACCATCCCGGCTGGTGGCTCGTGGCGAGCACGCTCGGCGGCTGAGCGGGATCGACCCATGATCGTGCTGTGCACCGATTTCGGCTTGTCGGGGCCCTACACCGGGCAGGTCAAGGCGGTGCTGGCGCGCATGGCGCCGCAGGTGCCCGTCGTGGACCTGTTCGCCGATCTGCCGGCGTTCGCGCCGCAGCTCGCGGCCTACCTGCTGGCGGCCTATGCCCTGCGCTTCGAGCCCGGCGACGCCATCGTCGCGGTGGTCGATCCGGGGGTTGGCAGCGCACGCCGGGCCCTGATCGTCGAAGCCGATGGCCGCTGGTTCACCGGCCCCGACAACGGTCTGTTCGAGCTGGTCCTGCGGCGCGCCAGGGCTTGGCGCGCCTGGCCGATCGCGGTGTCGGGAGCAGAAGAGATCTCGGCGACGTTTCACGGTCGGGACGTGTTCGCGCCGGCGGCCGCCCGCCTGGCGCTGGGCCAGAGGCCGCAGGACCCGCCGATCGCGCCGACCCGCTTTGCCGGCTGGCCGGACGACCTGCCCGCGACCCTCTATGTCGATCACTACGGCAATGCCATGACCGGCCTGCGTGCATCGAGCCTGGCAACCGATACGGTGCTGGAGGTCGCAGGACGCCGCATCACGCGCCAGAGGACCTTTGCCGACGTGCCGCCGGGCGAGCCCTTGTGGTACGAAAATTCGAATGGCCTGGCCGAGATCGCGCTGAACGGGGGCTCCGCGGCAGCCAGCCTGGGCCTGGCGCCCGGCAGCCTGGTCGTCGTGCATCATGGCGGGGCAGAAACAGAAAAAACCTTGTGAGGTGCCGGCCCGGGTTCCTATGTTCGGGCCAGCTTGTTGGGGCGTCGCCAAGCGGTAAGGCACCGGACTTTGGATCCGGCATTCGCAGGTTCGAATCCTGCCGCCCCAGCCAACTCTCTTGCAGGCGCGCCGTGACCATGTCGCACAACATCGCGCTTGCGTTCGGCGCGCGTCGGATGTAGCCCCCCGCTTCGCATAAATCATCCTTGGAGAGCATCGATGCGTAGAACAAGCTTGGCGCACATGATTGCCGTGAGTGCTGGTGTCCTGCTTGCCGCGCCGGCCCTGGCCGACACCGCCGCCGAGATCGATGCCGGGGTCGAAGCCGCGCGCGACAAGTGCGCGGCCGACGTGCCGGGTTGCAATGCCGCGGCCGAGAAGGCGCAGGGCATGCTGGTCTTTCCGAAAGTGACCAAGGGCGCGATCGGCGTCGGCGGCTCCTATGGCGAGGGCGCCCTGATCGTCGACGACAAGACGGCTGGCTACTACAGCACCGCCGCAGCCTCGATCGGCCTGCAGCTGGGTGCCGAGACCTACGCCGAGATCATCATGTTCACGACCGTCGAGGCGCTCGACGCGTTCCGCAACAGCTCGGGCTGGGAGGTCGGCGGCAACGCCAAGGTCACCATGATCGACCAGGGCAAGGCCGCCGACATCAATTCGATGATCGCCGACAATCCGGTGATCGCCTTCGTGTTCGGCCAGCAAGGCCTGATGGGCGATCTCTCGCTGGAAGGCGCCAAGATCACCAAGCTGAACAAGTAGTCGACGCTTCGCCCCGAGGCGTCCCTCGGCGGTCGGCTGAGCCGGAACGCCGGCTCAGCCCCGAGGCACGGTCCTGCCCTCGCGTGCAGGCGCGGCGCGCCGGGCTGAAGTGCCGCGGCTTTCTCAGGTGCTGCCGCGCCAAGAAGGGTGTTTCCTTTCGGGGGTCGCCGTTGACCGATCATCACGCTGGCGCTCGGCATCCGGCTTGGGCTTGCGCCGCAGGCGGCTCGGCCGAAGCACGCCCGCCCGGTCCAGGATCGGATAAGCGACCGAGGTCAGGTGCGAGTGGATGCGCTTGAAATCGCGGATGATGTCGAGGTGCAGCGCGCTCGTATCGAGGCTCGCAACCTCGCCGGAGCGCAGCCGCGCCAGGTGACGTTCGGTGCCGCTCAGCTCCATCTCGCGCAGCTGGTCCTTGCGTGCCAGCAACGCCCTGGCGCTCTCCAGCTCCTGATTGAGGAACACGGTCAGCGAAAGGCGCAGCGTCTCCATCAGGCGCGCGTGCATCTCCTTGAGCTCGCACAGCCCCTCTGCGGAAAAGTGTAGCCTGCCCCGGATCTTCTTGGCCGCCAGCTCCATCAGGTTCTTGTCGATGATGTCGCCGACATGCTCGAGATTGGTGGTGAAAGCGATGATGTCGACAGCGCGCCGGCTGTCCTCGTCGTCAAGCTCGCCACGCGATAGGCGCGTCAGGTAGAGCTTGATCGCCTCGTGCAGCTCGTCGACCTCGTTGTCCGACGCCTCGACCACGCGGCGCAGCGCATCGTCGTCGTTCTCCAGCACGCGCAGGGTCTTGGCGAGCATCTGCTCGAGGATATCGCCCATGCGCAGCGTCTCGCGCGCCGCCATGGCGAGCGCCACCGGCGGCGTGTCGAGCAGCGCATCGTCGAGATAGCGCGGGCCCTGGTCATCGTCCGCCCTCGCCGGCTCGGGCAGCAACATATCGAGCAGCCGCCCGACCGGCCCGATAAAGGCCAGAAGGCCTAGGCACAGCGCCAGATTGAACAGCAGATGGAAGTTGACGATCAGGCGGATCGGATCGGCCTCGAAGGCCGCGAGCTCCTGCCCGATCCGGCCGAGGAACGGCAGCGCGATCAGCACGCCGACGAGGCGGAAGATCAGGTTGCCCAGCGGAATCCGCCGCGCCACCCGCGGCTCTGCGATCGTCGCCGTGATCGCCGGCAGGGCTGCACCGAGGTTGATACCGAGGACAATGGGGAACAGAGCTTGGGCAGCGATCAGGTCACTGCTCGCAAGACTGGCGATCACCAGGATCATGGCCAGGCTCGAATAGGCAAGCCAGGTCGACAAGGCGCCGACGACGATCGCCAACAGCGGGTCGCCGGCAACCCCCTGCAACACCGCGTGGAGGGCATCGCTGCCGCCGACCTCCTGCGCCGCACGGCCGATCATCGTCAGGGCCAGCAGCAGGATTGCCAGCCCCAGAACGACCCGTCCGATATGCCTGAAACGGGCATTGCGGCCCTCGAACAGCGTGTGCATGAGATAGCCGAGCAGAGCCAAGCCCGGCCAGATGCTTGCCATGCCCGAGGTGAAAATCTGAGCGCCGATGGCAGCTCCGAGATCCGCGCCAAGCATGACGGCAAGGGCCGGCGCGGTCGACAGGGCACCGTGCGCCACGAACGAACACACCATCAGGGCGGTCGCCGTCGAGCTTTGCACCATTGCCGCCACCATGGTGCCGGCCAGCGCCGCCTTGACCCGGTTGCTGGTCCAGACGCCGATCGCAGCGCGAAGCGAGGCGCCAAAGGCGCGCATCATCCCGGTCCGGATCATGCGCACGCCCCACAACAGCAGGGCTACGCCGCCCAGAACGGAGATAAGAACCTCACTTCCGCTCAAGCCTCACTCCAAAATCAAGGAAGGTGACTTCAAAAGCGGCCAGGCTAGCGATCAGAGTGTCAATGTTAGTGAGACTGTAAATCCTAGGGAACCTGTTTCGCGCCTCGACCATGCTGCAGCGTGCCGACGCCGAAGCTTTTCATGCCGGCAAGGGCGACGACGCCGCGTTTTGGGCTGGCGAGCGTAGCCGTGGCGGCGCTACCCTTGCCCAGCGAGGTGCATCGCGTAGGGGGAGGCCGAGATGGGATACACGCTGGACGCGTTTTGTCGCGATTGCGCGGCGAGCCTGCGCGCCGATCCAGGCGCTGGCGGTAAGGAAGAAATCCGCAAGGACCTGGAACGGTTGCTCGCCGAGGAGGCGTTCGTCGCCGAGCATTGCGGCCCGGATGCCGAGCTCGGCGTGCATATGCTCTACCAGGATCCCGAGCTCGGCTTTTGCGTGCTCGCCCACATCAACCGCGAGCCGAGCACGTCGCCGCCTCACGATCACGGCACGTCCTGGGCGGTATACGGCCAGGCCACGGCGTACACCGACATGACCGAGTACCGCCGGCAGGGTGGCGCCAGCGGGCCCGGTGACGCCAGGCTCGAGGCGACCCGTCGCTACCGCCTGGAGCCCGGCCACGCCGGCCTCTTCGACGTCGGTGCCATCCACTCGATCGCCTATGGCGACCATGCGCGCTTCGTACGGGTGACCGGCGCCGATCTCGAGCGGGTGCCGCGCCTGAAATTCGATCTCGAGCAGCAACGCGCGGAACAGATCGAGAGCGCCACCACGCAAAGGGCGCGGGTATGAGCGGCGCGATCAGCGCCGCTGCCTTGCGCGCGGCCCTGCAGGACGGGGACGAGATCGCGCTCCTGGACGTGCGCGAGGAGGCCGAATTCGGGCCTGAGCACATTCTCCTGGCGATCCACCTGCCGCTCTCGCGCCTGGAGCTGCGCGCGCCCTATCTGGTGCCCCGGCGCAGCACGCGCCTAGTGCTGTGCGACGGTCAGGGCGAGGGCCTGGCGCAGCGTGCAGCGGGTATCCTCGAGGGCTATGGCTACCGCCGGGTCGCCGTGCTCGAGGGCGGGGTCGCCGCCTGGGGCGCCGCCGGCTACAGCCTGTTCAGCGGCGTCAACGTGCCGAGCAAGGCGTTCGGCGAGCTGGTCGAGCACGGCTACGGCACGCCGTAGATCTCGGCGCGGGAGCTCAAGGCCAAGCTCGACGCGCGCGAGAACATGGTGATCGTCGACAGCCGGCCGCTGGATGAGTTCCGCGTGATGAGCATCCCGGGCGGCACCTGCGTGCCGGGCGGCGAGCTGGTCTATCGGATCGGCGCGCTGGCGCCCGATCCCGAACTCTGGTGGTGGTCAACTGCGCCGGTCGCACGCGCAGCATCATGGGCGCGCAGTCGCTGATCAATGCCGGCATTCCGAACCGGGTGGTCGCCCTGCGCAACGGCACCATGGGCTGGCATCTGGCCGGCCTCGCGCTCGAACATGGCCAGAGCCGCTACCTGCCCGAGGTGTCGTCGGCCCAGGCGGCGGATGCGCGCCGGCGTGCCGAGGCGGTATCCGCAAGGTTCGAGGTGCCGCGGATCGATCGCGCCACACTCGAGGCCTGGCAGGCCGATCCGGGGCGCACGACCTATCTGTTCGACGTACGCTCGCCCGAGGAGTTTCTTGCGGGCCATCTGCCGGACTCGATCTCGGCGCCGGGCGGCCAGCTGGTCCAGGCGACCGATCGCTATGTCGGCACCCTGCGCGCGCGCCTGGTGCTGGTCGATGCCGACGGCGTGCGCGCCGCCATGACCGCCTCGTGGCTCAAGCAGATGGGGCTCCATGAGGTGGCGGTGCTGGAAGGTGGCCTGCAAGGCATGACGGATGCTGGCCTGGAAGCCGGCTTTGCACCGGAGCGCGCGCTCGGCCTGGAGACGCTGCACTATAACGAGATTGCCCCGGATGCGCTGCGCGACGCACTGGCGCAGCGCCGGACGCAGGTGGTCGATCTCACCCGCAGCGTCGCGTTCCGTGGCGGGCACATCGCCGGCGCGCACCATGGCGTGCGCACCAGGCTCGCCGACGTGATCCCGGGCCTGGCGGCCCATGACCTGCTGGTGCTGACCTCGGGCGACGGCCTGCTGGCGCGCTACGCGGTTGCCGAGGCCGAGCGATTGACCGCCGCCGAGGTGATGGTGTTGGCCGGCGGCAACGAGGCGTGGCGCGCTGCCGGCCTGCCGCTGGTCTCTGGCGAGGACGGTCTGGAGGCCGGGCCGGTCGACGCTCACCTGCGCGCTTACGACTGCACCACCAAGGTCGAGGAGGCGATGCAGGCCTATCTGGACTGGGAGGTCGACCTGATCAACCGGCTGAACGAGGACGGGACCCTACCGTTCCGGACGGGCGTGATCCCGGGCGCCCGAGCCGGCGCGGAGGTCTGAGCAGGTCCGTTCGGCCTGATCGGCGCCGACGCCGGCGCCGTCGCTCTCTTCGACCGGATCGTCACCGACCTGACGATCACCAAGGCAAAGATCACTGCGTTCTTGGACACGTCGAACGATCCGTTTGAGTTGTACCAGGGCCGCTACTATGCCCTGAGCACCTCAGGCACCTCGGGCGAAAAGGGCTACTTCAGTTTACGAACGCGGACTCGTGGACCTGTGGTGTGACTGCAGCCCTGCGGGTCGATCCGCCCGGCCTGGCAGACGTCGACTGGCCTTTCTAGGGGCGAGCAAACGTCATGGCGCCGGTGTCTCCTTCGCTGTCTCGACGCAGCGATCCTTCCAGCCCGGTGGGGCGTACACCGTGGCCGCCTATGAGATCAACGCACCCCTGGCGCGACTTCGGATCTGCTGAACGCTTTCCAGCCAACCATCTTGATGGGCTAAGCGAATGCGCTGGGAATACTGGCTGAAAAACAGTTGGATGGGCGCCTCAACATCATGCCGAAGCAGGTGCAGAGCAGCGGCGAGCCCGTAAAGAGCGGCGACCGGGAACTTGTCGAGCAGGCATTTGGCGTCCCCCTTCTCGACGTCTATTCCTGCTCCGACCATTTGATCATGGGCCTGAGCCGGCCTGAATACGGCGGCATGTACCTGTTCGAAGACAATCTGATTTTCGAACTTGGCCCGGATCATCACCAATCTGTTCAACCTTACGCTGCCGCTGATCCGCTACCAGATCGACGATGTGCTTGTCCCTCGCCGTGACGAGCGGCGTGTGCTGCCCTTCACCAAGGTCGACGTGCTAGGTCGCAGCGAGCATACGCCGAATCTTCATCAACGAGCGCGGCGAAGAGGATTTTATCAACCCCCACACGATCAGTAATTTCTTCGTCGAGAACACGCGGCGCTTTCGGCTCAAGGTCGGAGTTCGGGCGACTGTTCGAGTTCCGGATCTGTTTGGAGCCTGGGCTCGATGAGAAGCAACGCGCGCAGACGACGGCGGAAGTGCACCGACGTTTCGGCGCGCTGCTGACGCAAAAGGAGATGGGCAATGTCGACTATCGGATTGAGGTGGTCGACGACCTGCCGGTCGATCCGAAGACCGGCAAGTTTCAGCTGGTCGTGCCGTCCGATGCCGAATCCGTCGCCGCCAAGAAGGATCTGCGCAGGTTTGCGTGAGACAGACCGGAGATGGCTGTAGCGACCGCCGGCAAGCTGTGTGAGGCGATTTGCTCCCGCTCTCCTAGTGATAGGGATCATCGGCGCATTTCAGGTGCCGCCACGCTTGGTCGCCCTGCTTTGGCTGCCGGCGCCCTTGGCGCTGATGCCGCGTGGACGAAGCATGCCGTTGCGTATGAATGGTCCTGGTCGGTTGTTTTGTCGTGCGTCTGGTTCTCCATACGCGCGGCCCTGCCGAGCCTGTCTCAACGGCTCGTTGGCGGCACACTATGGCATTTCTCGCGATCAACATGCTCGAAGCCACAGCGATGGATGCGAGCCACGGCTACGCGATCAACGCGCTCGCAGGGTTCCTGTTGATCGCAGCTTCGCTCCCCGCGCTCGGCTCAGCGGCGATCGATGCGCGGAAGGGATGGAATATCGTCACGTACCACCTGCCTTGGACCTGGCTTCTCGGCTACTCGCTCTGGAATGCGTGTTTTGTTTATCTCAACTGGGCCGGCTACGCCTTCGGTCAGCATGTCGCGGTCCTGGGCGCAGCGCTCGCGGTCGCAATTCTTCTAGGCCGGCAGACCTGGCTGCACGCGCGCGCGCTGAGCCTGGGCCTGCATCTCATTGTGTATGACACGTTCTTCCCCACATTTCGCCGCGATTTCGACACGTCGTCCTGGCAGCACCCGACAGTGATGGCCTGGTTTCAGCTCGCTAGCCTCGGCCTGGCGATCGCGACGTGCGTGCTGACGCTGCGCCGGCGGCGGGACCCGGCACGACGGGGCAGCCATCATGTTCGAGAACCAGTACCGTGAGACTGGATTCGCACCCGATCGGAGCATGCGCGCAACGAGCGTCGCACGCGGACGCCTGGCGGCTCAGGAAGCGGTTGCGGTCGACACTGAGCCGCCCTATATTATCACCAAGTCAGTTTCCGATGTTGCTGGTCGTAGCTTCGCACGCTGGTGCGGCGTGCTGCTCTCCATAAGACAAGTCGAGACTGTCTCGCGCCGTGGCGTGTTGCCCGGCGTTCACACAGACGTGAGGTTATCTCTTGAAGACCGGAACAGTGAAGTGGTTCAACGCCACCAAGGGCTATGGCTTTATCCAGCCCGATGATGGTGGCGCCGATGCGTTCGTGCACATCTCGGCCGTGGAGCGCGCGGGCCATGACGGCCTGAACGAGGGCCAGCGGGTCGAGTACGATCTTGTGCGCGGCCAGAACGGCAAGACTGCAGCGGAGAACCTGCAGTTCACCAAGTAGCGTTCGGCCAACGCCGCACTGATGGAGCCCTCGGGGAGACCCCGGGGGCTTTTTCTTTTGCGGGTGCGCGCGCTCAGGCGGCCGGCGCTCCGGCGCAGACCGCGGCGGGACAGGTGCCACCCATGTAGCCGTGACCGCACGCGCTGCTGTGGGCATCGCCGAACGACGAGAAATTGTCGGCGATCACGTCCTTGGCAAGCTCCGCGGCGATCTCCAAAAGCCTCTCGTCCATCAGCAGCGGGTGGTCGGCGATCACCTTGTAGCCGTCCGCAGCACTCTCGATGTAGCGCAGCGTGCCGACCGGCTGGTAGTCCCAGTTCTCCGCCTGCCTGAACAGATCGCCGATCAGCGGGATGTCGGCGGCCGCCCTGATCAGGTCGTCGGCCGGTGGCAGCAGCGGCACCAGGTCGTCGTCGTTCTCGTAGCGGATCTGATTCGGAAACAGCTTCTGGTAGGCCGTCTGGAAGGCGCCATCGCCGGGCTTGGGCGCGGCGAAGGTCACCACCTGCTCGCTCGTGATGCCATACGGCGCCGCCTGCAGGATCCAGGCGCCGATCGAGGCCATCGCGCCGCCCAGGCTGTGGCCAGTGACGTAGACACGCTTGGCGCCCGCCGGGTTCAGGCGTTTCACCTCGGCGGCCACCTTGGCGATGATCGAAAAGGTCGCATCGTAGAAGCCGGTGTGCACCTCGCCCGGCACGTTCGGGCGGCTCTCCGGCTCGGCCATCAGATCCTGCAGCCAGTTCAGCACGCTCGCCTGGGACTGCCACGACGGCGGCAACGTGCCGCGAAAGGCGACGATCACGCCATCGGCGTTCTCGCCGACCAGGCAGGCGTCGATCCGGTCGACATCGCCGCTGATCGGCGTCGGCGTGCTCAGCCAGCCGACCACCGGTACTTGCCGGTCGCCCACCGGCGGCTGGTAGCGGCCCGTGGCCGGGTCGATGCCATAGGCGCAGCCACAGGCACACAGCAGCCGGCAGCAGAGCGTGGTCGACGGTGGCGACATGACGATCTCCTTGGGCGAACTTCCGGATGTGCCAGGCCGTTATCGCCTCAGGTCGGCGGCCGCAACGAGCGAGCACGCTACGCCACGGGCGCCAGGCGCTCAACCAAAGCGTGCCCGAGCGCGTCCGATCCGGTTTCGCACAATACGTATTGAATTCGTGCAGACACCACCGGATCATCTTTCAGTCATGTTCAAATACTGACAAGCTCATCAATCGAATCTTAGGGCGCCTGCCCGACATTCGGCGGCGATGGTCACGAATCGACAGCGAACCACCGTGCCGATGCAAAAGGGCGAGCCCGCCATGGTCGAGCTCGCCTCGGCGCTCATCGACCTCAGCCGCGACGGCGTGGTGGCGGTCGATCGGGCCGGCCGGATCACGGTCTGGAACGCGGTCGCGGCCGGCCTGACCGGCCTCACGGCCAAGGGCCTGATCGGAAACACGCTGGTGCGCAAAGTGCCGTGGCTGGCCAAGGCCGCCGGTGGCAGGCCGCTCGCGGCGGCGCTCCAGGGCACTGCCGCGAGCCTGCGGCTGCGGTTCGAGGTCGCCGAGACCGGCGCACGCGGTGACGTCGACGTGCGCTGGCAGCCTCTGATCGACGGCGACGGTGCGGTGCGAGGCGGGCTCGCGATCCTGTGCCCGGTCGGGCAGTCGTCCGCAGACCTCCGGCAGGCAAGGGCGCGATCCGAGGAGCCGGCGCAAACGGGCGCCGGGCGCCCGGCCGGGACCAACCTGCCGATGGCGGGCGAGATCGAGACCCCGCCCGAGATCCAGGCACCGGATCAAGTCGCCGGCGCGATCGTTCGGTCTGGCGCGCTGCCGGCGCGTCCAGGTGCGATGTCGCCGGCCGAGCAGCATCAACTGCTGGCCGCCGCGCTCGAGGCGCTCGACCATGGCTTCGCCATCTTCGATGCCGACGGCCGGCTTCACATGTGCAACAGGAGATACGGCGATCTGCGCGGCGAGGAGGGACCGATCCCGCCGGGCACGCTTTACGAGACGCTGCTGCGCACGTCGCTCGAGGGCGGCGCCTTCTGTGACGTCGACGACCAGGAAGCCTCGCTGCGCCGCCTGCTCGAGAGCCATGCCGCGGCCGATGGCCGACTGCTCGAGAAGCGGCTGGCGGGCGATCGCTGGGTCGCGGCCAGCCGCTATCGGTTGCGCAACGGCTGGGTGGCGGCGCTGCGGGTCGACATCACCGAGCTGAAGCGGCGCGAGGCGGCCCTGCGCGAGAGCGAGGAGCGCTTCCGCGCGCTCGCCGACGCGGCCTTCGAGGCGATCATCGTGCATGACTCCGAGAAGATCATCGACGCCAACCACGCGTTCCTCGAGCTGTTCGGCTACGCCTATGACGAGCTGATCGGAAGCGATCTGTGGCGGCTGGTTGCGCCGGCCAGCCAAGCCGAGGCGACCGAGCGCTTCAAGCCCAGCTCCGAGTTCGAGCGGGCCGGGCGAGCAGCCCTACGAGCTGGTCATGCGGCGCAAGGACGGGTCGACCTTTCCCGCCGAGCTGCGCGGCAAGTCGCTGCGCTATGGTGGCCGGCTCGCCCGCGTGGTCGCGATGCGCGATATCGCCACGCGCAAGCGCAGCGAGGACCATATCCGGCGTCTGGCCCACCACGACTCCCTGACCGAGCTGCCCAATCGCTCGCTGTTCCTGGATCGTCTCGGCCTGGCGATGGCGCAGTCTCGGCGCGACGGCCGGCCGATGGCGGTGCTACAGCTCGACCTGGACCATTTCAAGGACATCAACGACACGCTCGGCCACCCGGCCGGCGACACCTTGCTGCGCGCCTGCGCGCGCCGCCTGCAGAGCATCGTGCACGACACCGACACGGTCGCGCGGATCGGTGGCGACGAGTTTGCGATCATCCTGACCGGTCTGGAGCGACCGATCGATGCGGGCCACGTGGCGCAGCGCATCATCGGACGCCTGCTCGAGCCGGTCAGCTGCCATGGCCATGAGGTGCATACCGGCACCAGCATCGGGATCACGGTCTTTCCCGACGACGACACCGACCCCGACCAGCTGCTGCGCAATGCCGACATCGCGCTCTATCGGGCCAAGGCGAACGGGCGCAATACCTACAGCTTTTTCGTCGAGGCGATGAAGCGCCAGATCGAGCGTCGCAAGGAGCTGGAGGCAGAGCTGCGGCGCGCGATCGTCGGGCACGAGTTCACGTTGCATTATCAGCCGCAGATTCGCCTCGCCGATCGCAAGGTGGTTGGCATGGAGGCGCTGATGCGCTGGTGCCATCCGATCCGCGGTCTGGTGCTGCCGAGCGAGTTTTTGATGGTCGCCGAGGACGCCGGCCTGATCGTGCCGATCGGCCTCGAGGTTCTGAGCCAGGCATGTGCCCAGGCCAGGGCCTGGCTGGATGCCGGGCTCGATTTCGGCCGGATTTCGGTCAACCTGGCGCGGCCCAGTTCAAGGCGCGCAACCTGGCCTATGCGATCAACGATGCGCTGCAGGCGGCAGGGCTGGAGGCCGAGCATATCGGTCTCGAGGTCACCGAAGGCGCGTTCCTCGGCCGGGGCACCGAGCGGGTTGCGCAGACGCTCGCCCGTCTGCACGATTTGAACGTGCTGATCGCGCTCGACGACTTCGGCACGGGTTATGCCTCGCTCGCCCACCTCAAGCGCTTCCCGATCGATCGGCTCAAGATCGACGGCTCGCTGGTGCGCGACATCGGCATCGATGACGAGAACATGGCGATCGTGCGCACGGTGATCTCGCTGGGCCACAGTCTCGGCCTCGAGGTCGTGGCCGAAGGGGTCGAGACCGACAAGCAGTGCGCGTTCCTGCGCGAGCACGGCTGCGATGGCGCGCAGGGCTACCTGTTCGGCCGGCCGATCGCCGCGGCCGACGCCTGGCATTATCTCGACGTCATCGGGTCCGAGCGGCTGGCACTCAGCGATACCGGCGACTGAGCGCCCGCTCGCCCCGCTCGTGCTCTGGAGCAGACAGATGATTCCTATGTCTGCTCGCAGCGAGCCCTGGATTCCAATGAGATCGTGCAGCGCGAGCCGGCAATCGGATGACTCTTCTGATGGCCTCGCTGCCCTAGCGCCCGGCGGGGCGCGGCGCCCGTGGCGAAGATGGGCGGCGCGCACTATATGCTTGCGATGACTCGTTCGGATCATGATGTCGCTGCCATCGAGGCACGTCTGCGCGCGCGGCGCGCCGAGTTGGAGCATGCCGGCGCCGCGCACGAGGACGACCGCCGCCCGGTCCAGCTCGACCAGACGCGCATGGGCCGCCTGTCACGCATGGACGCGCTGCAGGAGCAGGCGATGGCGATCGAGCTGGAGCGGCGCCGCGAGGTCGAGCTGGCGCGCGTCGATTCCGCGCTGGAGCGGCTGGCAAGCGGCGAGTACGGCGACTGCGTGACCTGTGGCGAGCCGATCGAGCCACCTCGCCTGGAGCTCGACCCGGCGACCCCGGTCTGTCTGGCCTGCGCCAGGCGCGCCGACTAGCGCTTTTTTCTCTCGCACGATCAGTCGACGCGAACGGGCTGCGCCATCGAGGTGGTAAGGCTAGCGGTTGAGAGCACCTCGGCGGCTGGTCCGGGCGTGCTGAAAATCCCTGACGATCGCGCGATTGACGGCGACGTAGCCTGTCGCCTGCACCGCGACCTTGTGCTCGAGCAGCCGATGCGCCGCCGGCAGCGCGTGGAACGGCAGCCACGGATAGGCGTGATGCTCGGCGTGGTACGGCATGTTCCAGGCCAGGCGTCGGACCAGGGCGAGCGAGCGGGTGGTCCTGGTGTTCCGCATCATGTCGGCGACCAGCGGGCAGCCGGTGTGCTCGGCCAGCAGGTAGCAGCGCAGGAACGGCTGGCCGAGCAGGGACGGCATCAGCCAGTAGATCAGCACCGCGCCGCTGCCCGCCGCGAGCGGGACCATCAGGACAAGGGCGTAGACCGCGAGGTACAGGCGGGCTTCGCGCACGATGCGCGGCCGCAGGCGGTCGGCGATGAACGGCTCGTCGACCTTTCCGCGTGCGTGCCGCGCCAGGGTGACGATCCGCGACCACCAGTAGGGCAGGCCGGAGATATGGCCCAGGTAGGCGCCCGGCGATTCCGGCTTCGGCACCGCGAGCTCCGGATCGTGCGCGAGATCCTGGGTGTGGCGATGATGGGCGAAGTGGAACGCGCGAAAATAGGTCGGCGGCAGTGCGACGGCCAGGCCGCACAGCCAGGCGGTCGCATCGTTCAACCGGCGGCGCCGGAAGGCGGTGCGATGGATCGTCTCGTGCAGAGGTGCGAACAGGAAGGCGATCAGGACGCCGTGCAGCAGCATGGCAGGTGCCAGCCAGAGCGTGCCCCAGGCGCTGGCGACCAGGACACCGCTGGTCAGCAGGGCGCCCGCGTGCCCGGCAAGCTGCATCACGCCGCGCCGATCCGATCGCGCTGCGAGGGTTCGCAGAACGGCGCGCTCGGGCCTCTCGAAGGTGCGAGTCACGGACGCCTCACAAAGTCGATTTGGCATCCTGGCAGATTCGCGCTTGACCTTCACCACGAACCGTGCCGAAAACCGGCCCCGCGACTGTCGCAAACCCGCTCTTAGGGCCTGGGAGCCATCCATGCGTCGTTTGAGCCGATTCCTTGGGAGCTTGTTGCTGATCATGTCTGTATCCGCAGGCGCCGCCGGGGCGCAGGACCTCGAGAACACCTTGTATCTGGACCTGGACGACGGCCGGGTGGTGATCCAGCTGCGGCCCGACCTCGCGCCCAAACATGTCGCGCGAATCAAAGAGCTGGCGCGCGAGGGTTTTTATGACGGCATCATCTTTCACCGGGTGATCCCGGGCTTCATGGCCCAGACCGGCGATCCCACCGGTACCGGCCGTGGCGGCTCGGACAAGCCCGACCTGCCGGCCGAGTTCTCGAACGAGCCGTTCGTGCGCGGCACCTTGGGCATGGCGCGGACCTCCGATCCGAACAGCGCCAACAGCCAGTTCTTCATCACCTTCGTCGAGACGCCGCACCTGAACGGCCAGTACACGGTCTGGGGCCAGGTGGTCGAGGGCATGGAGTACGTCGACCAGATCGCGAAGGGCGAGCCACCGAGCAATCCGGACAAGATCGTGCAGATGCGGGTCGCCGCCGACGTCGAGGGCTAGCGGGTTTCCCGGTAGCGAAGAACCTGGCCGCGCCTTGCGCGGCCGTCCCGGCACCGGCAGGATGGCGGCAATCCGGTAAGGGGAGGCCGCCTTGGACCTGCAGCTCTATCTGGCGTTCGTCGTCGCGACCACGGTGATGATCCTGTTGCCGGGGCCGAGCGTCATGCTGACCGTCTCGCACAGCCTGTCGTTCGGCGCGGTCCGCGCGCTGGCGACGGTGAGCGGCGCGGTGCTGGCGATCGGCGTGCAGCTGCTGGTGACGCTGGTCGGCATGACCTGGCTGATGCTGCTGCTCGCCGACGGCTTCGAGCTGCTGCGCTGGGCGGGCGTCGCCTATCTGATCTTCCTGGGCATCCAGCAATGGCGCGCACCGGCGCAGGAGCCGGACGCCGCAACCGCGACGGTCTCCGGCAGGGCTCTGTTCGCGCAAGGCTTTCTGGTCACCATCGCCAACCCCAAGAGCCTGATCTTTCTGGCGGCCTTCTTTCCGCAGTTCGTCGACCCGGCTGCGCCGTGGCTGACGCAGATGGTGCTGCTGGGCGTGACCTTTCTGGGGATCGGCTTCGTGTTCACGGCCGCCTGGGGGTTTGCCGCGGACCGGACGCGGGCCTGGTTTCGCGGCCGGCGCATCCGGCTGCGCAACCGGATCGCAGGCTCCCTGATGATCGGCGCCGGGCTCGGCCTCGCCATGGTGCGCCGAGCCTAGTGCAGCGAGGCAATCGGAAGAGTCATCTGATTGCCGGCCCGCGCTGCACGATCTCATTGGAATTCGAGTGCTCTCTGCGAGCAGACATCTGAATCATCTGTCTGCTCCAGAGCACTGGCGGCGATCATGCCGCGTGCCGGGAGATTGGACAGATCGGGCCGATCGATGCACTCCATGCGCGACAACCGGGGGCGATCCATGCTGGCGCAGGAACTGCTCGACATTGGCGTGGCGTTGCGCCGACGGGGCATCATCTTCGCCTATTGCGGCTATGTCACCGAAGCCGTCCTCAGCGGGCTGGGCGAGGCGCTCAAGCAGAAGCTGACGATCGAGGACGCCAACACCAAGACCATGCGCAGCGTGTTTGCGGTGTTCGTCGAGCAGATGCAGAACATCATCCGCTACTCGGAGGAGCGCCTGCCGCCCGACGCCGAGGACGCGATGCGCTACGGTCTGCTGACGATCGCGCAGGACGGCGGCGACTACGTGATCTACACGGGCAACGTGATCCGGGCCGACGACGTCGAGCGGATGCGGACGGGCCTGGTCGAGATCATGACGCTCGACAAGGGCGCGCTGCGCACCCGCTAAGGAGCAGCTGCGCTCGGACCATGTGCTCGGCCGCGGCGCCGGCATCGGCCTGATCGAGATCGCGCGCCGGGTCTCCAAGCCGCTCGAGTTCGACTTCGTCACGATCGACGAGCGCACGGCGTTCTTCGCCCTCAAGGCCTCGGTCGCGAGCGCGCCGCGCCTCACCTGATTTCTCGTCGCCGTCAGCCCGGTGCCAACCTCGGCAGGATTCGAGATCTTTTTCCGGTCTTTGGGGACGGCGAAGCCGCAGGCCGGCTACGCCAGAAACTGGCGCACCGCGCGCAGCAGCGAGCGACGCTCGCGCTTGCCGTCGATCAGGGTCAGCGCGCCTGCGTCCGAGACCGTGTGGACGCCGTGCGGATATGGCCCCGCCGGGTCGGCCTCGATGCGAAGAACGGCCGTCTCGGCGTCGGCCGCCCGGTAGGCGTCGCGCAGGCGATCGTGCGGCAAGGGCCCACGCACCTGGAGAGCTTGCTGTCCGGCCGCGGGCAGGCGGGCCCGCAGCGCTTCGAGATAGCCCTGGCCAGGTCTCAGGAGCTGGGTTCGAGCCTGCGCGATCGCGCCGTTTCCGTAGAAGGCGAGGGCTTCGGCAGCCGGTCCGTGGCCGATCAGCTGCATCAGTCCATAGGGGAGCAGGCCCGGCGCTCCCACCAGCTCGAGCACGAGATCAGGATGCTGCCCGCGGAGCCGCTTCAACGCGTCGACCGCCACGTGCACGCCCTTTTCCGGCGAGATGCGCCCCACGAAGAGGAGCGTCCGGCCAGCCTTCGCCGCGGCCGATGGCGCGGGGGTGAACGCATCGACGTCGACTCCATTGCCGACGTGGTGGATCCGGTCGGCAAGATGAGGGAAGCGTTGGCGCAAGCGTCGCTTCAGCCACCTGCTGCAGGTCACGATCGCATCGAAGGCCGCAAGGCGCCGCTCGGCGACCTCGGAAGCCAGGAGCAAGTGAAGCTCATCATGCAGGTGAAGGACCAGCTTCGTCCTCGGAAGAGCCCGGCGCAGCGCCACAGCGAACTGCGCATAAGACATGACATGCAAGATGTCGGGCGGCTCACGCGACAGCAGGCGGGCAGCCCTGGCCGGGTAGCCCGGAAAGTAGAGCTTGCTCGCGATGTGCGGTGTCGTCGACCGGGTCAGCCCGCGCACGATCTCCAGAGCGCGCTGCGTGTTCCGCCACAGGCCGGGAACGCGGCACACGCGAAGTCGGGGGCCAAGGGTCTCGGCTGGCAGCTGACCGTGCGCTTGGGGCGCAATGATGGTGACATCGAGGCTGTTCGCGAGCCGGCGAGCGATGGCATCCAGCACGATCGCCACCGATCCGTGCTGGGCGCCACAGGGCGTGATGGGGTCTCGCGGCTGGCTCAGCAGAGCGATCTTCAAAGACGCTGCCACCCCACGGCTTCGTGGGACCTCCGGGTGCCGTGACCTCACTATACAGCCTGCAAGCCGGCACAACTGTGGCACGCAAGCCAACGTTACAACTATTTTTTTCTCGGCGAGACTGTTGCCTTTCAAGGCCGCGAGCATGAACGATATAATGCGCAGGTAAGAACAGACGTGCACGCTCGCGCACCACGATGTGGGCGGCAGTCCGCGTACGATGGTGCGGTGGCCAAGCGGCGAAATGCGGTTGGCCTGCGGGGCATGTCAAATAGTCTGGGCGCTGCCTGCTGGAGTGGATCGAAATGCGTCCGCGGAGACCCATACCGAAGGTCAGCATCGGGCTGCCCGTCTTTCATGGAGCGGCGTTTCTCGAGGATGCGATCCATTCGCGCCTCAGCCAGGATTGTCCGTGTTGCCTCGTCGGAAGGTTCGCTCGTCGACCTGCGTAGAAATCCTCACGTAGTTATGCGGATTTGTCGGCCGTGCGTGACGGCCTAACGTCTAAGCTCGACACGACGAGCGCCGGCGTACGATGGCCAAGCGACGACATGCGATTTGTCTGCGGGGCATGTCGGATCATCCGGGCGCTCGCTGTTGGAGTGGATCGAAGTGTGTCCGGGTAGAGCCATACCGAACGTGAGCATCGGGCTGCCAGTCTTCAATGGAGCTGAGTTTCTCGAAGATGCGGTCCGCTCGGTTCTCAGCCAGACGCTGCAGGACCTGGAGCTTGTGATCTGCGACAATGCTTCGACTGACCGCACCGAGGAGATCTGCCGGACGTACGAGCGGCTCGATCCTCGGGTCGTCTATCTGCGGAACGAGCGAAACCTTGGGGCTATTCCCAACTTCGCACTAGCCCTCGCACAGGCGCGCGGCCGCTACTTCAAGTGGCTCGCACATGATGACCGCCTGAAGCCTGGCTATCTCGCGGCCACCCTTGCGGCGCTTGACTTGCACCCCGAGGCGGTCCTCTGCAACACGGCGGTCGACTACATCGACGCGTCGGGTAAGCCGATTGCGGTCTACGACACGGTGCTCGGCGCCGCCGACGGGACTGAGCCCGACGCGCGCTTCGCCGTGATGGTGCTGTGCTCCCACTCCTGTGTCGATTTCTTCGGCGTCATGCGACGCGAGGCCATGCCGGCGACACTCCCTGCGTTTCATGGCATGGACCGTGCCTTCTTGGCCCACATGGCCCTGCGCGGGCGCCTCACGTAGCAAATGGCCCGCTGACGCAGCGAAAGCCCCTCGCTGCGGACTATGCGGACATACTCTGCAAACAACCGCCACGTCGGAAGGTTCCAACGGCCGGTGAGCGACGCGTCGTGCCAGGCAAGCCGAGCTTCGGCCTTCGCAACCCGGCGCGTATAGCGGCCGCGATGGTCCCGCATCTCGACCAGCGGCTCGGGCAACTGGATGCGTGCTTGCGCAATGGTGGGGGCGGAACTGGAACGCGGCGCGCGCGATGGCCGACCTGATCGAGGTGTTCGCACCCGGTGCGCTGCTTGTCGCCGAGCGGACAAAGGCGCGTATGTTCGGGCTTGCCCCGGGACATTTCCGTGACGGCGATGCATCGGGTCGACCCTAGGTCGCGTCACAGGCAGTGTGCGTCTGCACTCGCCTGTGCTAGGGTCATGCGCCGTGGTTGCCCTGGCCTGGGTGGTTGCCGGGTCTGGGTCGACGAGGTTGGTGGGGGCCCATGCGGGTTTTGATGATCGCTGCCTGCCCGTTCCCTGCACGACGGGGAACTCCGCTGCGCGTGGAGCGGTTGGCGGAAGCGCTGGCGACGCGTGGCCATGATGTTCGCTTGATCGCTTATCACATCAGCGAGGAGAACACCGCGTTCGTGTACCCGGTCGAGCGGATCTTCAACCGCACTGTCTCCCGAGCGCTTCCGCCGGGCCCGACGTTTGCAAAGTTGCTGCTTTATGACCCGGCCCTTGCCTATCGGGTGGCGAGCGCCTTGAATCGCTGGCCAGCCGACATCATCCACGCCCACCACTGCGAGGGAGTGCTGGCCGCGGCGTACGCACGATGGCGCTATCGCGTGCCGCTGGTGTTCGATGCGCACACCCTGCTCGCGTCCGAGTTGCCGTCTTACAAGATCGGGTTCAGCCAGAGGTTGTCGCGACACATAGGGGCTTGGCTGGATGGCCGGCTGTCACGGCTTGCCGATCACACGCTCGCAGTGACCGATGACATTCGGCAGCACTTGATCGGCGAGCATGGCGTCAATCCAAATCGCGTCAGCGTTGCGACGAATGGTGTCGAGTTCGAACCGTTCGTTGCTGCGGCACGTCTTTCGCGGGATCCCGGCCAAACGGCCGCAAGCCGCCCGCTTATCTACACCGGAACCCTCGCCCCCTACCAAGGCATCGATCTCCTCCTGCGCGCCTTTGCTGTTGTCCGCCGCGTGCGCCCCGAAACTCGGCTGGAGATATGCACCAACTCGCCGTTCGCGCCCTGGCGGCCACTTGCATCGGAACTGGGGATCTCCGGTGGCATCGAGCTCGTAGAAGCGGACTTTCAGACCCTCCCGCAGAGGCTTGCCGATGCTGGCCTTGCGCTGTTGCCGCGACCGGTATGCGCCGGTATTCCGCAGAAACTGCTCAACTACATGGCGGCAGGAAGGCCCATCGTGGCCTTTGCCGGCTCGGCAAAGACGCTCGTCCACGAGCAGACCGGCCTGGTCGTGCCGGGCGACGATCATGAAGCGTTCGCGGCAGCAATCCTGCGCCTTCTGAAGTCGCCGGACCTTGCCACGAACCTGGCGACGGCGGCTCAGTCATGGGTGGTCAGGAATTGTAGCTGGTCAAGGACGGCTGCGAGCGTCGAAGCCGCCTACGCGCAGCTGCTGCCGCCCGACTCCGGTGGGAAAGAGAGGATCTCGCGATTGCACTTTGGCTTGCGCCCAAACGCTCAAGGCGGGGGATGACGGGGTGACGTACCCAGGTTCACCCTATGGGACGGCCGCGGGCCGCTAGACGTGCACTGAGATGCGACGGACGATCCGGCCTGCCTCGCGCAAGCACGACTTAGACCTCGATGAAGGTTGCCATCCTTGCAGGCGGCCAGGGTTCGCGGGTGCTGGAAGAAACTCGGGTCAAATCAAAGGCGTTGGTTCAGATCGGCGAGCGCCCGATCCTGTGGCACCTGCTGAAATGGTACGAGTTCATACGGCTTCACCGAGTTTGTGATCGCGCTCGGCTATCGGGGTGACACGATCCGGCGCTACTTCCTGGACATGGGGCTGCGGCGCGAACTGACGACCAGGGCAGAGCAGACCGTGATCTGCCCGAGCGCTGAGCCCAAATGGACCGTCGAGCTGATCGAGACCGGACCGGAGACCATGTCAGGCGGGCGTATCAAGCGCCTCGCGCCCTATCTCGGCGACAAGACGTTCATGCTGACCTGGTGCGACGGACTCGCCGACATCGATCTGCCTCGGCTGCTCGCGTTCCACGAGGCACACGGCCGTCTGGTAACGTTGACCGCGACCCACCCGCCGGCGCGTTTCGGCCGCCTCACCCTGAACGGTGACCGCGTCACCGCCTTTCAGGAAAAGACGACCGACCCTGAGGAATGGATCAACGGCGCGTTCTTTGTCGTGCATCCGCGCGCGCTCAAGTACATCGACGGCGACCACACGCAGTGGGAGCACGAGCCTTTGAGGCGACTCGCCGCCGCGGGCGAGTTGATGGCGTACCGGCACGAGTCCTTCTGGCAGTGCATGGATACGCTGCAAGAGAACCCGGTTCTTAACGAGCTCTGGGAAGATGGCGCTGCGCCATGGAAAACCTGGGGGTGAGGAAATGCGCATTCTGGTGACCGGCACCGACGGCTATATCGGCACGATACTGGTGCCGATGCTGCGTGCGGTGATCGCCGATGTGGTGGGTCTGGACAGCGGCCTGTTTCGTGCGTGCACGCTTGACGCGATGCATCCGATGGCGACGGTTCGCAAAGACATCCGCGACGTCGAGCCGGGCGACCTCGACGGCTTCGACGCGGTCATCCATCTGGCGGGTCTGTCGAACGATCCGCTCGGCGATCTCAATCCGAAGCTGACCTACGAGATCAATCACGAGGCCACGATCCGTCTGGCCGAGCTTGCGAAGCGAGCCGGCGTGCGACGCTTCATCTATGCCTCCACATGCAGCGTCTACGGCGCGGCTGGCGATGACGAGCTCGACGAGGAAAGCCCGCTGAACCCGGTCACGCCCTACGCCGATCGAAGATGCGCTCCGAGCAGGACCTCCGCCGGCTGGCAGATCGTGCCTTTTGCCCGGTCTATCTGCGCGCCGCCACGGCGTACGGAGCGTCACCGCTGCTGCGGTTCGATCTCGCGGTCAACAACCTCGTGGCCTGGGCGGCGATTACCGGCCGAGTGTTCCTCAAGAGCCTCGGCACGTCGTGGCGGCCGTTCGTGCATATCGAGGACATCGCGGCGGCCTATCTCGTCACGTTGCAGGCGCCCCTCGAGCTCGTGCACAACCAGGCGTTCAATGTCGGCCGCACCGGCGAGAACTACGTGATCCGGCAGATCGCCGAGTTCGTCCGCACGACGCTGCCGGAAACGCGGATCGAATATGCCGATGACGCGGCCCCGGACCGGCGCAACTATCGGGTCAACTGCGATCGGATAGCACGCACGTTGCCCAGCTATCGGCCACGCTGGACGGTCGCAGAGGGAATTCGAGGAAGTCTACCAGGCGATCCGGGATCGGGGATTGTCCAGCGACGATTTCGAGGGGCCGCGCTTCAATCGGATCGCGTATCTGCGCAAGCTTCTCGAGGAGGAGCGCGTGGGCCCGGACCTTCGCTGGATGCATCCCCTGGACAGCGCTGCAGAATGACCTCTCGCGATCGGGCCGGGTCTGTCTACCAGACCGAGACGAGATGCCGCGCCTGCCGGTCAGACAGGCTCGAAGAGGTCCTGGCGCTGGGCATGACGCCGCTCGCGGATCGGCTTCTGACCGAGCAGGACCTTGCCGCACCGGACCTCCTGGTGCCGCTGACCCTGTTCCTGTGTCGCGACTGCTGCCTGCTCCAGATCGCCGAGACGGTCGATCCCGAAGTGCTGTTCGGCGGCGACTATCCCTACTTCTCCTCCGTGTCGAGCACGCTGCTCGCGCATGCCCGGGACAACGCGCTCGAGCTGATCGAGCGGTTCGGCCTGTCCTCCGGCTCCCTGGTCGTGGAGGTTGCCAGCAACGACGGCTACATGCTGCGCAATTTCGTCGAGCGCGGCATTCCGGTGCTGGGCATTGACCCGGCGCCGCAACCGGCCGCGCCCGCAACGTAAGGCCGGTATTCGCACGCTGAACGCGTTCTTCGGACGCGATCTGGCGCAAAAGCTCAAGACGACGGCCACCGCGCCGATCTCGTGGTAGCCAACAATGTGCTTGCGCACGTCGCCGACCTGACCGGCCTCGTCCAGGGGATCGCCATGCTCCTGCGGCCCGACGGGCTGGCGGTGTGCGAGATGCCTTATGTCGGTGACCTGATCGCGAACACGGAATTCGACACCATCTACCATCAGCACCTCTGCTACTTTTCGGTCACTGCGCTGGACGGCCTCTTTCGCCAGCACGGCCTCCACGTCAACGACGTGCGCCGGCTGGCCATCCATGGTGGCTCGCTGCGCATCTATGTCAGCCGGCATGACGAGCCTTGCCGCGCCGTGCGCGACATGCTTGCCGAGGAGTGCGGGCAGGGCCTCGGCGCGCCCGCCGGCTACCGCGACTTACAGGCATCGAAATCCATCGTGGACAAGTCGTGTTGGTAGAGTTTGAAGGTGATTTGAATTTTTCTGATTTTGTTAAATTAACTAGGGATGAATACTACGGTAACGAGTTGATTTGGGGTTATGGTTACATATCTATTGATCGATTTCGAGCAATATAAACTGCAGGGTGTTGTGACCGACGCGAAGTGAACCCTTCCCTAAATACATCCATGAGGATTTGAAGATAATCGCAAGTCTTTCTACTGAATGCGGTGAGACAAAAAAATTCATAGATACCAATAAATTGGCGGCAGAAATAAGCACAAAGATCGAACCTATCGGTCTCATTCCTTGGTTGAAGGGTGTGTTTTCGATTTCTGCCGCGGCATCGGCGGGAACGGAAGAGCAAAAATATTGTAGAAACATCTTATGGAGATGCGGGTATTGCGGTAAAATACTGGGAAATTTTGGTGTCTGAACCGGACAAGGTGTCGAGTTTTGAAGACCCTTTAAATCGAGTATTTTATGTTAGTGTGAAACTTCAGTGCGTTTCGAGTGGGCCGGAAGCGCAGCCGATCTTCATAAAATCGATCTCCATAAGAGAAGGCAACCTACTCAAATGGTGGCTGCAATTTGACAGTTTTTACGACGTGTCTGACGAGGATCTCGAGGCATTGGAGCCGGATAGCCCGCAATCCGTTATCTATTTAAATAATAAAAATAGGCCATTCTTGACCAGCATCAATAGCCCAAGAGACTACGATCGAGCGATTAGGATTTGGTCAGGCCAAGTCGGTGATTTTAGTCTCGCATCGATATTTTTAAGTATTTTCAATGCCAGTTGTCCCGGCGAGAAAGTCGGTGGAAAGGTGGCGCGGGAGACATGCTACGCCGCTTTGTCCATAAAGGAGCCAGAGGCAAGGTGATTTTTCGCCGCCGCCGGGGATTCCGCCGCCCCAGGGCCCGACCGTCGCTAGCGGACACAGGGATTTCACAGGGTCGCATGGGCCGGTCAAACTCGAGGCTAACCACCGAGGCTTAAGGCGCCGTTAGCGCGTGATGGCCGCGACGCCTCGCTCTTTCAGATGTCGGGCAGGAGCGAGCAAAAGGCGGTCACCCCGAAGCGGGCGCTCGGCATTTTGCCTTGCTCCCCTCGAACGAGAGCTTCCGGATTGGCTTGCCGACTTAAATCTCCGCAGGCTAGTGCTCTGGAGCAGACAGATGATTCATACGTCTGCTCGCAGAGAGCACTACAATTCCAATGACATCGTGCAGCGCGTGACGGCATTCAGACGACTCTTCTGAATGCCTCGCTGCACTAGTGTCCTGATCTCGAATTTCGTGCCAAACTTGCGCCAGCGACGAGCGGAGGCGTGGGATGGCACGAGGCAAGGCGGTGTCGATTGATCTGATGGCGACCGAGCGCGGCGAACTGGAGGCCTTGGTGCGCCGGCACGGCACCGCACAAGGGTTGGCGCTGCGCGCCCGGATCGTGCTGCTGGCGGCGGATGGGCTGACCAACAGCGCGATCGCCGAGGGCCTGAGGATCGCCAAGCACACCGCCGGCAAGTGGCGCCGCTGGCCGGGTTGGGACGGGCCCCGACCCCTGTCCGCTAACCGCGCTTTGCGGCGGCGCGCCTCGACGGCCTGCACGACGAGCCGCGGCCGGGGGCGCCGCGGCAGATCGGCGACGACGCGATCGCCGAGACGATCCACCGGACGCTGGAGACCCGGCCGGCAGGGGCGACCCACTGGAGCCTGCGCGCCATGGCCCGGGCCACGGGCTACGCGCCTTCGACCATCCACCGGATCTGGCAGGCGTTCGGGTTGCAGCCGCATCGGCAGGGGACCTTCAAGCTGTCGAGCGACCCGCTGTTCGTCGAGAAGGTGCGCGATATCGTCGGGCTCTACCTGGACCCGCCCGAGCGCGCGCTGGTCCTCTGCGTCGACGAGAAGTCGCAGATCCAGGCGCTCGATCGCACCCAGCCGCTCTTGCCGATGCGGCCCGGCCAGGCCGAGCGGCGCACCCACGACTACAAGCGGCACGGCACCACCTCGCTGTTCGCCGCGCTCGATGTCGCCGCCGGCACGGTCATCGGCAAGTGCTTCAAGCGGCACCGGGCCAGCGAGTTCCGCAAGGTTCTCGATCACGTCGAGGCAACGTGCCGGCCGATCTCGAGATCCACATCGTGATGGACAACGTCGCCACCCACAAGACCAAGCTGATCCGCCACTGGTTCGCCAAGCGGCCGCGCTGGCATGTCCACTTCACCCCGACCTCGGCGTCCTGGCTCAACCAGGTCGAGCGCTTCTTCGCCCTGCTCACCGACAGAGCCCTGCGCCGCGGCGTCCATCGCTCCACCGCGGAGCTCGAAGCCGCGATCCACGCCTATCTCGACGCCCACAACGCCGCCCCCAAACCGTTCCGCTGGACCAAGTCCGCCGACGACATCCTCGCCTCCATCCAGCGCTTCTGCACCCGAACCCTCGCAACGCATGGTTTGCAGCGAACTTGAGAATCGGGACACTAGCGGTCGACGTCGATCTCGCTCGCACGCTGGCGCATCGCATAGCTGTCATGCCCCGCCCCGGGCGATCGTCATCGCGGCCTCGTGCGCGCCCAGCGTTGACCGAGGCGCCCCGCAGGAGCAGTCTCGGTTGCAATGCCACCCGTGCAATAGCGGGCCCGGATGGAGCTGATCACAACGGAGGGCTCGGTCATGGAGCATGCCCGCAGCAACGTCCTCTCGCCGGCACGGATGGCAACGGCCCGCCTCGGGGTGGCGCTCGGCATAATCCTCGCCGGCATCGCCTTCTGGGCCGGGCTGAGCGCCAACGCTCTGGCCTTCCAGGTGCAGGGCGCGATCGAGCAGAAGTGGCGCGAGCTGAATGGCGCAGCCGGACCGCTGGGTGACGCCAGGAGCGATGAGCATAACGCCTGGAACGGGGGCAAATTCAACGAGTTCGCGTTCGGCTACATCTATTGGCACCCCGGCACGAACGCCCATGCCGTCTATGGCGTGATCGGCGAGAAGTGGAATGCGCTCGGGCGAGAGAGGGGTTTCGGCTACCCGCTGACCGATGAGCAGGACGCTGCCGACGGCGGCCGCTTCAACGACTTCGCGGGCGGCGGATCGATCTATTGGCATCGGGACTTCGGGGTGCATGCCGTCTTTGGCGACATCCGCAAGAAGTGGGTCGAGCTGGCGCGCGAGACCGGCCCGCTCGGATACCCGGTCTCCGACGAGACCATGGCCGGCGACGGCGCCGGGCGTTTCAACAACTTCCAGAAAGGAATGATCTACTGGCATCCAAACACGGGCGTGCACGCGGTCTATGGCGAGATCGGCAAGAGGTGGAAGGAACTCGGCGGCGAAACCGGCAGTTGCGGGTTCCCGGTTTCCGATGAGTACACCGATCTCAGCGGCTCCCAAAGAAGCGACTTCCAGTATGGCAGCATCATCTCCTCCCCCCAGGGGATAACCATACAGGGCTGCCACTCCGATCAATGGGGCTTGCTCGCCAGCCCGGGATTCGGCGGCGAGCCGATCAAGACAATCCTGTTCTTTGCCGGTGAGCAGCTCAACGGCGTTTCCCTGCCGCAGAACAATTGTAAGGCGCTTCCGCACGACATCACCGCCGACTGCAGGACGGTCTGGCCGATCGACGAGAGATACCTCGACTGGACGGACCCGCAAAACCGCCTCCTGGCCCTGCAAAAGGTCGTCAGCATGGGCCTGAATACGGTCAGCATGTCGAGCTGGGGCGAGTCGACCCTGGAATGCACGGCGGATTGCTCCGACGTGTCCGATGCGTGTTGCGGCGCGTCGACTCCCGATTGCGCCAACCCCGTCCCGAAGTGCTTCAAGGCGAATGGCACGAAGCAGTGCCGGATCGGCTGGTACGGTTCAGCGAACACCCAGCTCTCGCCGGCGGCGAAGGACGAGCTGTTTGACGCGGCGCTGACCCAGCCCATCCTGATCATACCCTTCATCGAGAGCCGCTTCGAGCACGACTGGAACTTCCGCCGGGATTTTCCGACCTCGCTCGAACCCGCCGTGCTCTGGCAGCTGGCGCCCGGGCTGATCAGCCAGATCGAGGACCTGATCAGGACCTACCTGACCGCACCGGCGAACCCCCGTTGGCCGGACAAATGGGCGCTGGTCTACGACCAGCACGGAGAGGCACGGCGCGCGGTGGCGATCGTTCAGGCTTCGTCGGATTCGCTGGCCGCGAATGACGACAAGGGCTTCGCCGAAGGCTTCGACCGGGTCGCGCAGAAGATCTACGACGACACCAAGGTCCGCGTAGGATTCTTCATCGACCCGGTCGCGGGCGATCCGGTATTCAAACCTGGTTGCCCCGGGCTGACCAGCACCCTGCACAGCACCTACGCCGCAGCGTTCCATCCAAGCCCCGAGTTCAACCGGGCCGTGGCTCAGCCAGCAGTCTTCAATTCTGGGCATTCACGCCTACTCGCCGGAAGGCTGGATCGACGGTGCCAAGGACGCCCGCGCACCGGCCAATGAATGCACCAAGATCGCCTGGAAACAGGACTATTCGCGGCGCTGGTTCGCGACCGGCATACCGTTCCTGCAGGACGTCACCCCTGGCTATGACGGCCACAGGATTTTCGCGTCGCCCGATGGGTTGAACCACTGGGGCTACGACCGGGCGTGGCGTACGGCCATGCGCGAGCTCGTCGCCCGCTTTGGCGCCAAGGGCTTCGTCTACAACAGCTGGAACGGATACTGCGAGGGGCTCGCGGGCATGGAGGTCCAGCCCGGCGAAGACGCGAATGTTCGCCTGATCCGGTCCCTGAGCGCGATGTATCCCTGACGGCAGCCTGCCGGCGCTGCGTCGCGGCAAGCGGCCGTTTGACGCCGACGATGCCGCGCCGCGCCCGGCGCGAGGTCGGACGGGCGATTTCCGCTCCAGTGTCTTGCGCGCTCAGCAGCGCGGCAGGGCGGCGGCGCATCCAGCGCCAGGATCAGGGGCGGATATCACGGCCGTTGTCGTCCTCGATCGGCCGCCTCAGGCCTGCGGACGCTTCGAACGCTCATGGGCCGAGTGTCCGGTAAGGCCGTACCGGCGGTCACGAAATCGTGGAGACCCGCCACACCTACCTTCTCAGGAAACGCCGCGCGCGACGTCACCTTGGCCGCAGCCGGTACCTTGTCAGGGCGCGGCGCATCTTCTAGGTTCTGCCCGCCCGGCCGGCCGCCGGGCGTTTGTCATTGAAAAAGGGCTGGTGGGGCAGATGACCGGAGTCGATTGGTTGCTCTATGTACTGATCCTGGTCTGCGGCGTGGTCGGGCTCGCTTACGGCGTGCTGACCCGGCAGATGGTGCTTGCCGAGGCGGATGGCACCGCGCGAATGCGGGAGATCGCCGGCGCGGTTCAGGAAGGTGCGATGGCCTATCTGAACCGCCAGTACATGACGATCGCCGCCGTCGGCGTGGTGATCTTCCTGCTGCTCTGGATCTTCCTGGGCTTCCACGTCGGCTTCGGCTATCTGATCGGCGCGGTGCTCTCGGGCTCGACCGGCTACATCGGCATGAACGTGTCGGTCAGGGCCAATGTGCGCACCGCGGAGGCTGCCAAGCGCGGCCTGGGACCGGCGCTCGACGTCGCGTTTCGGGCAGGCGCGATCACCGGCATGCTGGTCGTGGCGCTCGGCCTGCTCGGCGTCTCGATCTATTACGGCATCCTCTATTGGTACTATGTCGACGAGGTCGCCTCGGACCTGGCGATCCGCACCATCCTGGAAGGCCTGCTGGGGCTCAGCTTCGGCGCGTCGCTGATCTCGATCTTCGCGCGGTTGGGCGGCGGCATCTTCACCAAGGGCGCCGATGTCGGCGCCGATCTGGTCGGCAAGATCGAGGCCGGCATCCCCGAGGACGATCCGCGCAATCCCGCCGTGATCGCCGACAATGTCGGCGACAATGTCGGCGACTGCGCCGGCATGGCGGCCGATCTGTTCGAGACCTACGCGGTCACCGTGGTCGCGACCATGCTGCTCGGCGCGATCTTCTTCACCGGCGATGTCCAGACCTCGCTGATGCTGTTTCCGCTGATCGTCGGCGGCATCTGCCTGCTCGGCTCGGTGATCGGCACCTTCATGGTCAAGCTCGGGCCGAGCAACAACATCATGGCGGCGCTGTACAAGGGCTTCTTGACGGCCGCGATCGTCTCGGCCGTGTTGCTGCTGCCGATCACGCTCTTGTTCCTGGGCAGCAGCACGGTCTACGAGGGCGGCGGCGCGCAGTTCACCGGCTGGGGCGTCTATGGCTGCACCCTGGTCGGCCTGCTGGTCACCGGCTGCCTGATGTGGATCACCGATTTCTATACCGGCACCACGCACCGGCCGGTCCAGAAGATCGCCGAAGCCTCCAAGACCGGGCATGCGACCAACATCATCGCCGGGCTTGCCGTGTCGATGGAGGCGACCGCGCTGCCGGTGATCGTGATCTCGGCGGGCATCCTGTTGGCCTATCTGTCGGCGGGGCTGTACGGTATTGCGACCGCGGCCACGACCATGCTGGCGCTGACCGGCCTGGTGGTCTCGCTGGATGCCTATGGGCCGGTCACCGACAATGCCGGCGGCATCGCCGAGATGGCGGATCTGCCGCCGGAGGTGCGCAACACGACCGATGCGCTCGATGCGGTCGGCAACACCACCAAGGCGGTCACCAAGGGCTATGCGATCGGCTCGGCCGGGCTCGCGGCGCTGGTGCTGTTCGCGGCCTATGTCGAGGACCTGAAGCACTACTTCCCGAACCTGGACGTTCGCTTCACCCTGTCCGATCCGTATGTGGTGATCGGCCTGTTCATCGGCGGCCTGCTGCCCTATCTGTTCGCCTCGCTGGCGATGCAGGCGGTCGGCCGGTCGGCCGGCGCGATCGTGCTTGAGGTGCGCCGCCAGTTCCGCGACATTCCGGGCATCATGGAGGGCACCGGCAAGCCGGACTATTCACGCGCGGTCGACCTTTTGACCAAGGCGGCGATCAAGGAGATGATCGTGCCCTCGCTGCTGCCGGTGCTGGCGCCGATCGTGGTCTATGTGGTGATCAGCCTTATCGGCGGTCAGGCGGCGGGCTTCGCCTGCCTCGGCGCGATGCTGCTCGGCACGATCGTGACCGGCCTGTTCGTCGCCTTGAGCATGACCTCGGGCGGCGGTGCCTGGGACAATGCCAAGAAGTACATCGAGGACGGCAATCACGGCGGCAAGGGCTCGGACGCCCACATGGCGGCGGTGACCGGCGACACGGTCGGCGACCCCTACAAGGACACCGCGGGCCCCGCCGTGAACCCGATGATCAAGATCATCAACATCGTGGCCCTGCTGATCCTGGCAGCGCTGGGCGGCGTCTGATCCGTCGCAGATCTGCGTCGCCCCGTCGCATGGGGTGGCGCGGATTTGCGTCGGCGATCGTCGCATCATCGACGCAAAAATGCGTCGGGTGAGCGCAGGTGCCCTTGGGTCGCTCCAGCGGTTTCGACGCCGCTACTGGTCGTCGGCCGGCGGGTTGAAGCGGCCGATATTGCCCAGGAACTGCTCGAGGATGGTCAGCTCGTTGCCCGCGGTCGGCGTCTCGCGATCGACCAGGTCGACGTCCATGGCTTCGTCCAGGCCATGGCGATCGACGCGGCTGACCGTGCCCTGATCATCGAAGGTGATCGCCACCACGTCCTGCGCCACGACCGTCTCGTAGTAGAACGTGTGCCGCTCCAGCCGCTGGCTGACATAGTACCAGGTGTGGTCGTCGAAGGCCGCGAGCGAGGAGGGCGAGCCGAGCAACTGCACCACCTCGCGCTGCGAGCTTTGGCCCGGCTCGATCTGCGCCAGGGCGGCGGCATCGAGCCGGTGGCCGTGGGTTGTGATGCTGGCCGTGCAGGCGGCCAGACTGAGGATCGCGGTCATGATCACCGGTGCACCCGGTAGCGCCAGCCGACACCGACCCCACCGTCCGACTCTTGCCATGAGCGCGCTCCTGAGCTTGGCTGATTCCGGTAGCAGAAGTGAGCGAAATGCCGCGATGTCGTCAACCTTTCCGTGAACACGCCGGCCCCCTTCAACCGGAGCATCAACCTTCCGGCAACCACAACCGCTGCCTTCTACGACGACGGGCCGTGAGCATCGGCCGGATCGGGGTCGCCATGACCGACACGCCGCCCGACCCGTCGATTGCGCGCCAGGGCTGGCGCCGGCTGTGGCGCCGGCTCGCGCTGCCGAGCGCGCTCGCGACGGCCGCCGGCAGGTTGCCGGCCAACTCTATCAGGCCGTGGTAAAGCAAGCCCGAAAGCCGGTCTGGTACCGCGAGCTGGCTGTGCCCGACACGCCCGAGGGGCGCTTCGAGACGATTGCGCTGCACGCGGCGCTCCTGCTGCGTCGACTCCGGCGCGAGGGGACGACCGGCCAGGCGCTCGGCCAAGAGCTGTTCGATGCCATGTTCGTCGATCTCGACGGCAACCTGCGTGAGCTCGGTGTCAGCGATCTGTCGGTGGGCGCTTACGTCAAGCGGCTCGCCGGTAATTTCTATGCCCGGCTGGCCGCCCTGGACAAGAGCCTGGAGGGAAAGGCCTCGAGCGATGCGGCCGGCGAAGCGCAGCAGGCGCCATCGCTGACCCCGATGTTGCGTGCCAACGTCTATCACGATGCCGCGCCGACCGATCGACAGCTGGCGGCGCTGGCGCGTTGGGTGATCGAGCAGGACCACGAGCTGGCCAAGCAGGAGGGCGCAGCACTGCTCGCCGGAATTGTCGTTTGGGTAGAGCCTGCTGCCCCCACCTGAGCCAGGAGAGTGAGCTGGATCTTCTCGAGCGAGCGCCACGCACCCTGCTGTGGCACACTGTTCGTCTGCTGGCGTGGCCCCCCCGGCGGCAAGGAGGCGCAGCCGCAAAGTGATTGACCATGGGTTTGCTTGGCCCTAAGTTGCCGGCCGTTTTTGCCGCGGTTCGGGCGGTCGGTGTGTGGCGCCGAATCGCCTGTGCTGCTGGAGTGATCGCCTGGTGGTGAACGAAGCACTTGCTCGACCGGTGGTGGTCGATCCGTGGCCCTCGGGCGATATCGAGCTCGCCTTCGAGGCTTCGCCCGAGGAGTGCCGGGCGCTGGCCGCACGCTTCGATCTGGTGGCGGTGGGCAGGCTGACCGGGCATGCACGTCTCGATCGGATCGACGGCGAGGTGATCCGCTTGCGCGGTCGGCTACAGGCGGCAGTGGTGCAGTCGTGCGTGGTCAGTCTCGAGGACCTGCCGGCGACCATCGACGAGGCGGTTGAGTGCCATTTCACACGCCCGGGCGCGGCCGTCGCCGACGATCCTGCCTGGGACGTGGATGTCGAGCCGCTGGAAGGGCCCGAGCTCGACATGGGTGAGATCTTCGCGCAGCAGCTCAGCTTGATGCTCGACCCGTATCCGCGCGCGGCGGGCGCCGACGCCCTGGTGTCAAGCGAGCTGGGACCCAATATAGCATTTGGCGAGGACGCGCCGACCGGCACGCTCGCCGCAGCATTGATGGACAAGGTTCAGGGTGCGGCGCCGGCCGCCCCGTCGAGGCAAGGTCGAGGCTAATGGCTGTACCAAGGAAGAAGGTATCCAAGTCGAAGCGTGACATGCGCCGTGCGCATCATCGCTTGGCGAAGGTCAATCTGATCGAGTGCGCCAACTGCGGCGAGCTCAAGCTGCCCCATCACATCTGTGAGTCGTGCGGCTACTACAATGGTCGCGAAGTGATTGCGCAGACCGTCGAGAGCGCCACCCCCTGAGCGGGACTGCGGCGTGACCCTCGCGATTGCTCTGGATGCGATGGGTGGCGATCACGCCCCCCAGATCGTGGTCGCGGGCGCCGATCTGGCGCGGGAACGCAATCCCGAGCTGCACTTCCTGATGTTTGGCGACCAGGAGCAACTGGCCGAGCTGGTCCGCGGCCGGAGCCAGCTGGCGGCCAGAACCACGATCGAGCACACCGCGGAAGCGGTCGAGCCCGACGCCAAGCCCTCGCATGTCCTCCGCCAGGGCCGCAACACCAGCATGCGCCTGGCGATCGATGCGGTGAAGGATGGCCGGGCGAGCGCCGCCGTATCAGCGGGCAATACCGGCGCGCTGATGGCGTTGGCGAAGTTCGTGCTCAAGACGTTGCCCGGGATCGAGCGGCCGGCGATCGCCTCGCTGATGCCGACGCGGCGCAGCGAGACGGTGTTCTTGGATCTTGGCGCGAATACCGAATGCGATGCGGACAACCTGGTCCAGTTCGCGGTCATGGGCGAGGTGTTCGCGCGCGCCGTCCTGGGCATCGCCCAGCCGACCGTCGGCCTGCTCAACATCGGCACGGAGGACGGCAAGGGCAACGACACGCTGCGGGCGGCGGCCGCCGCCTTGCGCAGCAGTCCGCTGGCGATGGAATTTCGCGGCTTTGTCGAGGGCAACGACCTCGCGAACGGCAAGGTCGACGTGATCGTGACCGATGGCTTCACGGGCAACGTCGCGCTCAAGGTCGCGGAAGGCGTGGTAGGCCTTTACACGCAGTTCCTGCGAAGTCCTTCAGGAGCTCCCTGCTTGCCAAGCTGGGCTTCCTTCTGGCCAAGCCGGCCTTGCAACTGCTGCGGCAACGGCTCGACCCGCGGCGCTACAATGGCGCCATGTTCCTGGGCCTGAACGGCATTGTGGTCAAAAGCCACGGCGGCACCGACGCGCTCGGCTTTGCCAATGCGATTGGCGTGGCTGCGGATCTGGTCGCGCAGGGGACCAATCAGTGGATCATCAGCGAGCTGAACCGGCTCGAGGAGGAAGCACTCCGCAGCACGCGCGCGCGCGCTTCGTAGATGCGAAGGGCGCGGATCGTCGGCACGGGTGCCTATCTGCCTGCGCGTGTGGTCACCAACGACGAGCTGTCGCGCAAGGTCGACACCAGCCACGAGTGGATCGTACAGCGGACCGGGATCGAGCAGCGACACATCGCTGCTGAGGGCGAGCTGACCTCCGATCTGGCATGCGCGGCCGCGCGCGAGGCCCTGCAAAAGGCCGGGTTGGACGCCGATCGCCTCGACCTGATCGTGGTCGCGACGACCACGCCCGACCACACCTTCCCGGCCTGTGCCGCCGCTGTTCAGGCCAAGCTCGGCGCCGATCGGGCGGTTGCCTTCGACATCCAGGCGGTGTGCAGCGGTTTCGTCTACGCCCTGGCGGTGGCCGACAACTTCGTCAAGGCCGGGCAGGCCGAGAGCGTGCTGGTGATCGGCGCCGAGACGTTCTCGCGCCTGCTCGACTGGGGTGACCGCAGGACCTGCGTCCTGTTCGGCGACGGCGCCGGCGCGGTCGTGCTGCGCGCCGAGGAGGGTACCGGCACGGTGTTCGATCGCGGTGTGCTGGCCACGGTGCTGGGCTCCGACGGGCGGCACTATCGCGACCTCTATGTCGACGGCGGCCCGTCGTCGACCGGCACGACCGGCCACGTCAGAATGAACGGCCGCGAAGTCTTTCGCTTTGCGGTCAACGCGCTCAGCACCGCCACGCGGCGCGTGCTGGAGATCGGCGGCCTGGAGGTCGACGATGTCGACTGGCTGGTGCCCCACCAGGCCAACAGCCGGATCCTCGACGCCGTACGGCGCAACCTCGGCCTGGCCGAGGATCGGATGCTGGTCACCGTCGCTCAGCACGCCAATACCTCGGCGGCCTCGGTGCCTCTTGCGCTGGCCGAAGCCTCGTCGGCCGGCAAGCTGCAGCCCAACCAGATCATCGTGGTCAACGCCATGGGCGGCGGTTTCACCTGGGGAGCGGCACTGCTCCGCTGGTAGCTTCCACCATCGATTGTTTTGCTGCGCCCTTCGTTGTCGAGATCAGGCCTACGCCTGTTGACGGAACCTGCTGAAACCGTTAGGTTTTTCTATCGCATAGTCTGCGAGGGGTCGAGCAGCATGAAAGGCAGGACGCTGACCAGGGCGGATCTTGCCGAGGCGGTCTACCAGGAGGTCGGCCTGTCCCGCAGCGAATCGGCCGGATTGGTCGATTCCATCCTGGAGGAAATCGGCGATTCGCTGGTTGGCGACGGGACCGTCAAGATCTCCTCGTTCGGCACCTTCTCGGTTCGTCAAAAAGGTCAAAGAATCGGTCGTAACCCGAAGACCGGGCAAGAGGTTCCGATCATGCCGCGACGCGTGCTGGTGTTTCGTGCGTCGCAGGTGCTCAAGGATCGGATCAACGTTCGAGGTACGGGCGGCGCGCAGCACGCGGAGGATGACTGATGGTCGATCCAGAGCGCGAGCGCAGCGAAGGGATTGCGCGTCGCCCTGGCGGGCGGCCGGCAAAGTCGGCGGCGGCGTTTCGCACGATCAGCGAGGTTGCGGATGAGCTCGACGTGGCGCAGCACGTGCTGCGCTTCTGGGAGAGCAAGTTTCCGCAGGTACGGCCGCTCAAGCGGGGCGGCGGAAGGCGCTACTACCGGCCCGAGGACGTCGATCTGCTGCGCCAGATTCGCTCCTTGCTGTACGAGGAGGGCTACACCATCCGGGGTGCGCAAAAGCTGCTCAAGGGCCAGCGCCGCCCGGTTGTGGAGAGCGACAACGGGCGGGCAGGCGCCGAGCAGAGCCGGCAGGTGCTCGGCGGGGAGCCGCCGATCGGGCTCCGCCGGCAGGCAGTGCAGGGCGCGCCCGAGCTGCCGCTCGCCCGCTCCGACCTTGCGCCTGAGCTGCGCGAGCGTCTGCTCGATCTGCGCACCGAGCTGGCGGCACTGCGCCAGGTGCTGCGTGACGTCACGGGTTGAGTTGTCGCGGGCCGCAGGGCCGGCTATAGTCGAGTCGTCCGAAGCTTGGTCGGATCGGAGCGTAGCGCAGCCTGGTAGCGCATCAGTCTGGGGGACTGGAGGTCGCAGGTTCGAATCCTGCCGCTCCGACCAACTTCTCAAGTTCATTGAGGCAACAGCCGTGAGCGAGGGCGCGCAGGCCTGTCTGTGCTATGTGAGCCTCGGGCCGTGCGATGATGCCCTGGTGATCGCACGCACCCTCGTCGAGGAGCGGCTGGCGGCCGCTGTCAACCTGCAAACCGGCGTGCAGTCTGTCTACCGCTGGCAGGGAGCTGTCCAGGAAGCGGCCGAGGTCATGCTGATCGCCAAGACCCGTGCCTCGCTGGTGCCGAGGCTGACCGCGCGGGTGGTCGCCTTGCACCGCTACGCCTGCCCGGCTGTGGTCGCCGTGCCGGTCTGCGGCGGCAATGCCGACTACCTGGCGTGGATCGGGGACCAGACCGACTGAGATGCGTGGCACAGTGCCGCGCTGGCATCCACCGGCTCGTCCATCTATAGTTGAAGAATGATGCTGGAAATTCGCGCGGCTGCCGGACGCGTGCTGCATGGTGCCTTGGACGCAGTGCTGCCGCCGCGCTGCCTCGGTTGCGGCATTGGCGTCGAATCGCCGGGCCGTCTTTGTCCTACCTGCTGGCGCACGCTGACTTTTCTCGCGCCGCCGCAGTGCCGGCTGTGCGGCTATCCTCTGCCCCACGCCCTGCCCGACGCCCCGCTTTGCGGCGCCTGCGCGGCCGACCCTCCGGCTTACGACCGCGCACGCGCCGCCCTGCGCTACGACGACGGCTCCCGTGGCCTGATCCTGGCCTTCAAGCATGCCGACCGGACCGACACCGCACCGGCGTTCGGCCGCTGGCTGGCGCGTGCCGGCGCCGAGCTTCTGGCCGATGCCGACCTGGTGGCGCCCGTACCCCTGCATCGCTGGCGCCTGCTCAAGCGCGGCTACAACCAGGCGGCTGTCCTGGCCCGGGCGTTGGCGAAGGAGACCGGCGCCACACTGGTGCCCGACCTGGTTCAGCGCGTGCGCGCAACGGTCTCGCAGCAGGGTCTCGGTGGCCGGGCACGTCTCGAGAACATCACATCCGGCGCGTTTCGCGTCCACCCGTGGCATCGGCGACGGCTCGATGCGGCGACGGTGCTGCTGGTCGACGACGTGCTGACCACGGGTGCCACCGTTGAAGCCTGTGCGCGCGTGCTGCGCCGGGCCGGGGCCGCCCAAATCGATGTGCTGACGTTGGCCAGGGTGGTGCGCGATGCGGCCAGCCCCATATGAGATCTCTGGCCCAGGCGCCCGCAACCGAGCCCCGATGGCAACCAAGCCCACCATGGCCGAGATCGAGATCTACACCTCGCCCCTTTGTCTTTATTGCTGGCGTGCCAAGCGGCTGCTCAAGGACAAGGGGCTGCACTTCGAGGAGATCGACGTGCTGCTCCATCCCGGGCGACGTTCCGAGATGACGGAACGGGCCGACGGGCGCACCACGGTTCCGCAGATCTTCATTGATGGCCAGGGCATCGGTGGCTCGGACGAGCTGGCGGCGCTCGAGGCGAGCGGCAGGTTGGACGAGCTCGTGACGGCAAGCTGAGGCCGGATCCGCCTGGCTTCTCCCGGCGCCTGGATCCCGCGCTGCCCCTGCGGCAGCGGGATGCAAACCAGCGCTCTTGCGCAGGGGGGCCTTCGCACCTAGGTGTATTTCAGGGTTCTTGGATAGGACTGCGATGATTCTGTTCGATCTCCGCTGCGCCGACGGCCACGACTTCGAGGCGTGGTTTCGCGACGGTGCGACCTACGATCGCCAGGCTGAGGACGGTGCGATCAGCTGTGCGGTGTGCGGCAGCACCGAGGTCAGCAAGGCGCTGATGGCGCCGGCGGTTGCGTCGGGCGCCAAGCTCGACGAGCAGCAGGCCGCCAAGATCCTGGGCAAGTGGCGCGAGGTCCAACGCCATATCGAGAGCAATTTCGACCACGTCGGCCGGCAGTTCCCCGAGGAGGCCCGCAAGATCCACTACGGCGAGGTCGAGAAGCGCAGCATCTATGGCGAGGCGACCCGCGCCGAGGCCAAGGAGCTGGTGGACGAGGGCATCAAGGTCGGCCAGATCCCCTGGCTGCCCCCCACGACGGCTAAGAGACGGCTAAGACCCGTCGCGCACCGCAAACAGCATGTAGTTGACCCCCGGGTCCGGGCTCAGCCGAAAGCGGTCACGCACAGGGTCATAGGCGACGCCGGTCAGGTGGACGATCCGAAGCTGGTTGTTGCGCAAGGCTCTGGCGACCTCCGAGGGCCGAAGGAAGCGCGACCACTGATGCGTGCCGCGGGGTAGCCATCCGAGAATGTATTCGGCCGCGACAATACCTAAGGCGAACGATTTAAGCGTTCGGTTGAGCGTCGCCAGGACCAAAGCGCCGCCCGGCCGCACCAGTGCGGCGCAGGTCGCGAGGAAGGCTGGCGCATCGACCACATGCTCGACCACCTCCATCGCGCAGACGAGATCGAAGCTCGCCCCTTCGGCCGCCAGCTGCTCCGCCGCGATCTCGCGATATGACACATCGAGCCCTGCGGCCTGCGCGTGGCGGCGCGCGACCTCGAGATTGGCGGCCACCAGATCGATTCCGATGACCCTTGCGCCGAGCCGCGCGAGCGGCTCGCAGAGCAGACCGCCGCCGCAGCCGACATCGAGCACGCTCAGGCCTGCGAGCGCAGGATGTGCTTTCGGGTCGCGACCGAGATGAGCGCACATCTGGTCGCGGATATAGGCAAGGCGGACCGGGTTGAGCTTGTGCAGCGGCGCCATCTTGCCGGCCTCGTCCCACCATTCGCTCGCCAGGTCCTCGAAGCGCTTGAGCTCGCGACGATCCGCCGAGCCCGGCATGCGCTGTTCGGCCATGCGCGGTCCTTTCGTTCGAGACATCCGGGCGCAGCAAGGCTTGCTTCCGCCTGCGCCGGCTCGTATGTAGAGGCCATCCGAAAAAACGCTGCAACCAGAAGGGTTGATTCTGCCGGCGTGGCGCCAGCCACGTGCGGCGGGAGGTCAGCGCAGTGACGCTTGTGGTGCAAAAGTTCGGCGGCACCTCGGTGGCCGACCTCGATCGCCTGCGCGCAGTAGCACGGCGCGTGCAGCAGACGCGCGCGGCGGGCGAGCAGGTTGCGGTCGTGGTCTCGGCCATGGCCGGCACGACCGATCAGCTGGTGGAGTGGGTCGGACAAATCGGCGGCCCGCACTGCGATCGCGCCGAATACGACACCGTGGTGGCCTCCGGCGAGCAGGTGACCGCCGGTCTGCTGGCTCTGGCGCTGCAGGCGCAGGGTGTGCCGGCGCGCTCGATCCTCGGCTGGCAGGCGCCGCTGCGCACCGACGGCAACCACAGTCGGGCGCGCGTCCGCTCGTTCGGCACCGAGCAGCTGCGCGCCTGCCTCGAGCAGGGCCAGGTGGTGGTGGTGCCCGGATTCCAGGGCATCTCGCCGGATGGCCGGGTGACCACGCTGGGCCGGGGCGGCTCGGACCTGTCGGCGGTGGCGCTGGCGGCGGCGCTGGGCGCGCATCGCTGTGATATCTTTACCGACGTGGAGGGGGTCTATACCACCGACCCGAGGATTGTCGCCAGGGCGCGCAAGCTGGAGCGCATCACCTACGAGGAGATGCTCGAGATGGCCTCGCTGGGGGCCAAGATCCTCGAGACCCGCTCGGTCGCGCTGGCGATGCAACACGAGGTCAGGCTTCAGGTGCTGTCCAGCTTCACCGACCGGCCCGGCACCTTGGTGGTAGATGAGAGCGAGATCGTGGAGCAGCAGATTGTAAGCGGCATCGCCTATAGCCGGGACGAGGCCAAGATCACCCTGGTCGGCGTCGCCGATCGGCCGGGCATCGCAGCGACGATCTTCGGGCCGCTGGCCGAGACCGGCATGAACGTCGACATGATCGTGCAGAGCGTGTCGAGCGACGGCAAGACCACCGATCTGACGTTCACCGTGCGGCGGGGCGACCTCGCTGCGGCGGTCAAGACGCTCGAGACGATCCGCGGCGAGCTTGGCTGCCGGCGCATCGATGCCGATGGCGAGGTCGTGAAGATCTCGGTGATCGGGGTCGGCATGCGGTCCCATGCCGGCATCGCCCATACCATGTTCCGGACGCTGGCCGACCGCAACATCAACATCGAGGCGATCTCGACCTCCGAGATCAAGATCAGCATTCTGATCGACGAGGCCTATACCGAGCTGGCGCTGCGCGCCCTGCACACTGCCTACGGCCTCGATGGCGCCTGAGACCGGCTCGGTGAACGGTCACGATCGCCTGTCACGGCTCTGGCGGGCCGGCGCCGATGTGCTCGGCTGCAGGGTCGCACTGCTGGGCGGCGCCATGACCTGGGTCTCCGAGCGCCACTTGGTCTCGGCGATCTCGAACGCCGGCGGCTTCGGCGTGCTCGCCTGCGGTGCGATGTCTCCCGACCAGCTGGCGGCCGAGATCGCGGCGACCCGGGCGCTGACCGAGCGGCCGTTCGGGGTTAATCTGATCGTCATGCATCCCAGGCTGACCGAGCTGGTCGAGGTTTGCCTCGCGCACGGTGTCGGCCACATCGTGCTGGCCGGTGGGCTGCCCGCGCGTGCAACCATCGACAAGGTCAAGCACGGTGGCGCCAGGCTGTTGTGCTTCGCCCCGAGCCTGGGGGTCGCCCGCAAGCTGATCCGCGCCGGTACGGACGGTCTGATCATCGAGGGCATGGAGGCGGGTGGCCATATCGGGCCGGTCGCGACCAGCGTGCTGGCGCAGGAGATCCTGCCGCATGTGCACGAGGTGCCGGTCTTTGTCGCGGGCGGCATCGGTCACGGCGAGGCCATCGCCGCCTATCTCAGGATGGGCGCTGCCGGCTGCCAGCTGGGCACGCGCTTTGTCTGCGCCACGGAGTTGATCGCCCACCCCAGCTTCAAGCAGGCCTTCATCCACGCCAGCGCACGCGATGCGGTGCCCTCGGTGCAGATCGATCCGGCCTTCAAGGTGATCCCGGTGCGGGCGCTGGCCAATCAGGCGACCCGGCTGTTCACCGAGACCCAGATCGAGGTGATCGCCCGCCATCGGCGCGGCGAGCTCAGCTATGAGGAGGCCTCGCTCGCAATCGAGCACTTTTGGGCCGGCGCCCTGCGTCGCGCGGTGATCGATGGCGATGTCGAGCATGGCTCGCTGATGGCGGGTCAGAGCGTGGGCCTGGTGCGCCGGATCCAGCCGACCGCCGAGATCATTGCCGAGCTGGTCGAGCAGGCGGCGAGCGCGCTGGCGCGCGACGGTCCGCAGGCGTGCTCCGGGGATCGGGCATGACCCAGCTGACCACGGGCTGGGGCGGCATTCCACCTGCGCCGGGCGAGCGGCGCGGCGGCGAGCTGAGCGCGGCGCGGCGGCTGCTGCGCCGCCTCGTGCAGCTGATGGCGGCGCCGATCAGTCCGCAGGAACGGCTCGATCGTATGGTCGGCATGATCGCCGCCGACATCGTCGCCGAAGTCTGCTCGGCCTATGTGCTGCGGGGCGGCGACTATCTCGAGCTGTTCGCAACCGAGGGCTTGCGACCGAGCGCCGTGCACCAGACCCGCCTGCGGGTCGGCGAGGGCCTGGTCGGCCGGATCGCCGCCCAGGGTGCGGTCGTCAATTTGACCGACGCGCAAAGCCATCCCGACTTCGCCTACCGGCCCGAGACCGGCGAGGAGATCTACCACTCCTTCCTGGGCGTGCCGATCGTCCACGGCGGCAGGGTCACGGGCGTGCTGGTGGTCCAGAACCGGGCGCGACGCCACTACTCCGACGAGGAGATCGAGGCGCTCCAGATCATCGCCACGGTGTTCGCCGAGATGGTCGCATCGGGCGGCCTGATCGATGAGGCGCGCTTCCCTGCCGATCGCGGCGTGGCCACCGGCCCCGAGCGGCTGGAAGGCTTGCGTCTGGTCGAAGGGGTGGCGGTCGGCCAGGCGGTCCTGCACCAGATCCGGATCGAGGTCACCCGGCTGGTCGCCGAAGACCCGGACCAGGAGGCGGCCCGCCTCGAGGCGGCGATTGCCGGCCTGCGGGCCTCGGTCGATCAGCTGTTGCTGCTGCCGGAGGTCGCCGACGGCGAGCATCGCGAGGTGCTCGAGGCCTACCGCATGTTCGCCCACGACGCCGGCTGGCGGCGCAACATGCGCGAGGCGATCCGCACAGGTCTTACCGCCGAGGCCGCGGTGCGCAGGGTTCAGGAGGAGACCCGGCTGCGCATGGCGCATGTCGCCGATCCCTACCTCAAGGAGCGGCTGTCCGATCTCGACGCGCTCGCCGACCGGCTGCTGGTCCATCTGACCGGGCGCAGCCTGCTTGTCGACCCGGCCCTGCTGCCGAGCGAGTTCATCCTGGTCGCGCGCTCGCTCAGCCCCGCCGAGCTGCTGGAATACGATCAGGCGCGGCTGCGCGGCGTGATCCTCGAGGAAGGCTCGCTGACCGCGCATGTCACGATCGTCGCCAGGGCGCTCAGCATACCGATGGTCGGCCGCGTGCCCGGTGCGCTCGCCAAGATCGAGCCGGGCGATCGGATCGCGCTGGACGGCGAGCACGGGCAGATCTTTCTGCGCGCAGGCGAGGACGTCGAGGCGGCGTTCGCCCGCTCGATCGAGGCAAGCGAGGCGCGCCGTCGCACCTACGCGACCTTGCGCGACCAGCCCTCGGTCACGCTGGACGGCATCCGGATCTCCTTGCACCTGAATGCCGCTTTTCTGGTCGACCTGGCGGCGCTGGAGACCACCGGCACCGACGGCATCGGCCTCTATCGCACCGAGCTCTCCTTCATGGTGCGCGACCAGCTCCCGGATGTGGACGCCCAGGCCGAGGTGTACACCAAGGCTCACGAATTGGTCGGCGACAAGCCTCTGGTGTTCCGTACGCTCGATGTCGGCAGCGACAAGCACCTGCCGTACTGGAGCTTTCCGAGCGAAGACAACCCCGCGATGGGCTGGCGCGCGATGCGCATGGTGCTCGACCGGCCGGCGGTCTTGCGCACCCAGTTGCGCGCTCTGCTGCGCAGCGCCCAGGGCCGCTCGCTGCATGTGATGTTCCCGATGGTTGCCGAGGTGGCCGAGTTCGAGGCGGCCAGGCGCGTGCTCGATATGGAGCTCGAGCGGGCACGCAAGCTTGGACAGCAGCCGCCGACACCGCTCCGGCTTGGCACCATGCTCGAGGTACCTTCCCTGTTCTGGCACCTGCCGGCTCTGCTGCCGCGCATCGACTTCCTGTCGATCGGCAGCAACGATCTGATGCAATTCCTGTTTGCCTGCGATCGCGGCAATCCGGAGCTGGTCGATCGCTACGACGTGCTCTCTCCGCCGGTGCTGAGCTTCTTGCGCGAGCTGGTCGAGCGCTGCCGGCGTGCTGGCGTGAGCCTGTCGATCTGTGGCGAGATGGCATCGCGTCCCCTCGAGGCGATGACCCTGCTCGGCCTCGGCGTGCGCCAGTTGTCCGTGACGCCGGCCGACGTCGGACCGGTCAAGGCGATGGTCCGCTCGCTGCGCTGCGGCGATCTGGCTCATTATCTGGAGCACCTCTACGATCTGCCCGATCACAGCGTTCGCGGCCGATTGCGACACTATGCGCTTGATCACGGCGTGCAGTTGCATATCTGAGGGTGGACGGCGACGCGGTCTGCTATATGAGCGGTTGATCCAGGTGTCTTGAGCCGTCCTGGTGAAGATGAGGTCGACAGCCGACGCATGTTTGGTTCGACGCGCAAGGAGCCAGAGCACCACGAACCCTCCGACGCGCTGGTGCGTGAGGTCGGCGCCCTGCTTCGCCGGACGCGTCTGGACCGCGGCGAAGAGTTCGAGGACGTCGCCGAATACCTGCGCATCCGGCCGACTTATCTCTACGGGCTCGAGCAGGGCGATCTCTCGGTCATCCCGGGGCGGACCTACGCGCTCGGTTTTCTGCGCAGCTACGCTCAGTATCTGGGCTTCGACGGTGACGACCTGATCGCTCAGATCCGGTCGAGCGTCGCCGATCTGACCGGCGGAGCCCACCTGCACGGACGCACGCCGCTGTCCGAGAGCAGGCTGCCGAAGGTCCCCATTCTGGTCGTCTCGCTGGCCGCGCTGGCCGGAGTCTACGCCGGCTGGGCCTATATGGACAATCGCAGCCAGACCGAGACCGAGCTGGTGGACGAGGTGCCCGAGGATCTGCGGGAGCAGGTGCGCACGACGCCGCCCGAGGTGGCGCGCTCGCAAGCCGCCGCGATCGAGGCGCTGGATACCGACGGCCTGCAGGCTGACGTTGGTGCCGTCCTCGAGCCCGAAGCCGGTCGTCCCGACGAGGCCGATGTGGTGGCGTCGCCGCCGAGCGGCTCGGTTCAAGCGTCGGCGGAGGCGTCGAGCGCAGAATCCGGACCGTCCGCTATGACGCCCGTGATAGGCGCGACCGACCCCGCTCGGACTCGGCAGGACGGGGCGGCTGCATCGGTGGCGGATGGCGGTGACGATCGGCCTGAGGCCGAGCCAATGCAGGCGGCAGCCATTCCGGCGGCGACCGCCGCGACCGATCCGCCCCGGACCGCGCCGGATCTGGCGACGTCTGCACCATCGCAAAGCGAGACCGCGGCGTCCGGCGCACCCGAGCAGGCAGACGATCCGATTGGACCCGTGGCTGCCATCGTTCAGCCGCAACAAGGTAGTGCGCGGACGACGCCCGCCGACCTCAGCCAGGCGACAAGCGACCAGGGGGCCGCCACCTTTGCGGAGCGCTCGGCGGAGGATGTTCTGGCAGGCCTCGAGCCGGTCGCAGGCGCCGATACCACACCGACGATTTACCGCACGGGTGCGGCGGAGGCGGGACCCCGTATCATCCTGCGCGCCCGCGGCAGCGCCTGGGTGCATGTCTCGAGCACCAACAACGACTATCTGTGGGTCAAGACACTTCAGCCGGGCGACGCGTTCGTGGTGCCCGACCGCTCCGATCTCGTGCTGTGGACCGGCAACGCCGGCGGCATCGAGGTGATCGTGGACGGTGCGCCCCTGCCGCCGCTCGGCCCTGAAGCACGCGTGGTGCGTGACGTGTCGCTGCAGCCTCGAGCCCTGTTGCGCCGGCTGTTGCCGGCACCGGCGGCCGGCTCGGCATCGGGCCAGGAGTCGGGGGGCCAGTGATCTGGCATCGCCCGCGAAAGCCCGTATGATGCGGCTGCCGCCCCGATGGCACGGGGCAAGGAGCTGAGGAAGCGAGCATGGTCGCGCTGAGCGAGGTCAGGCGTCACGACACCCACGCTGTCAGCGTGGGCCCGGTGGTGATCGGCGGCGGCGCGCCGGTGGTCGTCCAGTCGATGACCAACACCGATACCGCGGATGTCGAGGCGACCGTGCGGCAGGTGATCGAGCTGGCCGATGCCGGCTCGGAGATCGTCCGCATCACCGTCAACAACGACGATGCCGCCAAGGCCGTGCCGACGATCCGCGATCGTCTGTTCGTGCGCGGCTACGACGTGCCCCTGGTCGGCGATTTCCACTATCACGGCCATCTGTTCCTGACCCGCTATCCCGATTGCGCCCAGGCGCTCGCCAAGCTGCGCATCAACCCCGGCAATGTCGGCTTCGGCAAGAAGCGCGACCAGCAGTTCGAGATGATGATCGAGGTCGCGCTGCGGCACGACAAGCCGGTCCGGATCGGGGTCAACTGGGGCAGCCTGGACGCCGATCTGTCGACCAGGATGATGGACGACAACGCCAAGCTCGCCACGCCCAAATCGGCCGACGAGGTGCTGCGCGAGGCGCTGGTGGTCTCGGCGCTGGCCAGCGCGGCCAAGGCGGAAGAGATCGGGCTGCCGGCCAATCGGATCGTGATCTCGGCCAAGGTCAGCCGGGTCCAGGATCTGATCGTGGTCTACCGCGAGCTGGCCAGGCGCTCGCGCTATGCCCTGCATCTCGGCCTGACCGAGGCGGGCATCGGCGCCAAGGGCATTGTGGCGACCACGGCAGCACTTGCCGTGCTGTTGCAGGAGGGTATCGGCGATACCATCCGCGCCTCTTTGACGCCGCGGCCGGGCGAGGCCCGGATTCAGGAGGTGGTGGTCTGCCAGGAGCTGCTGCAGAGCCTGGACCTGCGCTCGTTCGCGCCGCAGGTGACCGCCTGTCCCGGCTGCGGCCGCACGACCAGCACGGTGTTCCAGGAGCTGGCCGATCAGATTCAGGATTTCTTGCGCACTCAGATGCCAGTGTGGAAGACCCGATATCCAGGCGTTGAGGAGCTCAACGTCGCGGTCATGGGCTGCATCGTCAACGGGCCCGGCGAGAGCAAGCATTCCGATGTCGGCATCAGCCTGCCGGGCACCGGCGAGAGCCCGGCTGCCCCCGTCTTCATCGACGGCCGCAAGGCGATGACCCTGCGCGGCGACCACATCGCCCAGGAGTTCGAGACGATCGTCACCGACTATATCGAGCGCCGGTTCGGTGCAGGTGCCAAGAAGAGTGCCTAAGCGATCGAACGGGACGAATTGCCTCCGGTCCAATCAACGCTGACCGGCCTCGTTATCCGGCCAGCCGCCGCCTCCGACGTAGCCGGTATCGAGCAGCTCGTGCAGGATGTTGTGCGCGAGGTCTATGGCAGGCTGATCTTTGGCGACGCGCCGCCCACGGCCGGCAGGTGGTCTCGTGGCCTGGTCGCCGAAGTCGCCGGCCGGACGGTTGGCGTCGTCCTGTCCGACGATGATTGGGTCGAGGATCTCTGGGTGACGAGGGAGTACCGAAATTAAGGAATCGGAGCCATGCTGCTGACGCTGCGGAGCGGCAGATCGCAAAGCGCAACTACACCGAGGCGCAGCTGCGCGTGGTCGCGGAAAACCTCGATGCCCGCCGCTTCTATGCGGCGCACGGCTGGGCTGAGACCGTATCCCACCCTCACGAGAAGTGGGGTTTCGCGATGGTCGAGATGGTGAAAGCCCTCGCGGTATGAGCAACTGGATGGACCAGGGATGACTTCGCTTCGCCCCGTACGCGGCACCCACGACATCGTGGGTGAGGATACACTGCGCCATCGCAAGGTGATCGAGACCGGACGGGAGGTCGCGGCGCGCTACGGCTACGCCGAGATCGCGACGCCGATCTTCGAGTTCACCGAGGTGTTTGCCCGCACGCTGGGCGAGACCTCGGATGTCGTGACCAAGGAGATGTACAGCTTCACCGATCGCGGCGGTGAGGCGGTGACGCTGCGGCCCGAATACACGGCCGGCGTAGCGCGCGCGTTCATCGCGGGATCGCTCGGCCACAATCTGCCGATCAAGCTGTTCTGCAGCGGACCGATGTTCCGCTACGAGCGGCCGCAGAAGGGACGCTTGCGGCAGTTCCACCAGATCGATGTCGAGGTGATCGGCGCGCCCGAGCCGCTCGCCGATGTCGAGGTGATCGCGCTCGGCGCCCAGATTCTCCGCGCGCTCGGGCTCGAGCAGGATGTCACGCTTGAGCTCAACACGCTGGGCGATCCGGACAGCCGGCACGCCTTTCGCGATCGGCTGGTGGCGTATCTTGCGGGCTTTCGTGAGCAGCTGTCGCCCGACAGCCAGCTTCGCCTCGAGCGCAACCCGCTGCGCATCCTCGACAGCAAGGACACCGGCGACCGCGAGATCCTGAAGGGCGCGCCGACCCTGGACGAGACCCTGAACGAGGCGTCGCGGGCCTTCTTCGCCCAGGTCCGCGCCGGCCTCGATGCGCTCGACATCGCCTACACGATCAATCCGCTGCTGGTGCGCGGGCTCGACTACTACACCCACACCGCATTCGAGTTCACGACCAGCAAGCTGGGCGCGCAAGGTGCGGTGCTTGCGGGCGGGCGCTATGACGGTCTGGTCGCGACCATGGGCGGCCCCGACACCCCCGGCATCGGCTGGGCGGCGGGCGTCGAGCGCCTGGCGATGCTGCTGGACGAAACGCCCGCGATGGCGCGGCCGGTGGCGGTGGTGCCGATCGGCCATGGCGTCGAGCTGGCCGCGCTGCGCCTTGCCGACGAGTTGCGCGGCAGCGGCCACCAGGTCGAGTTCGGCTTTCGCGGCAAGCTCGGCCAGCGCCTGAAGCGCGCCGCGGGGCAGCATGCGCGGTTTGCCGTGCTGATGGGCGAGGACGAGCTGGCGGCCAACCAGGTCGTCCTGCGCGACCTGGACCGGGGCGAGCAGGAGACGGTGGCGCGCGATGCCCTTGCCGATCGCCTGACGCGGGCCGCTTCCGAGGACGGCGCGTCTCGGACGAGCGTCGGGTCCCGGCACGCGGAGCAGGGTGCCGCCGCGCCGGCAGAGTGACGTCTCCCTGCCGTTGCCGCCGGAGCCCGGGTTTGCACCCGGACCCCGGCTGAACTCCGCTCGGGCCTCGCCACGTGGAGCAGCCTCCACAAAATGTGCTAACTCTACCGCTCGGGGCGATCGAGGAATCGCGAGGACCATGAGCACAGACTACGCAAGCCATCTGGAAGCCAGGCTGGACGGCATCCTGCGCCGCCACGACGAACTCAGTCAGGCGATGGCGACGGCGTCGGGCGACGCCTACATGGCGCTCGCCAGGGAGTTCGCGGAGATCGACTCCATCGCCGGCAGCATCCAGGCGCTGCGGGCGACCTGTAAGGAAGCCCGGGGTCTCAAGGAGATGCTGGCGGACAGCGATCTCGATCCGGACATGCGGGCGCTCGCCCGGGAGGAGCTGGAAGGCATCGAAGCCCGGATCCCGGGGCTGGAGCGTCAGGTCAAGCTCGCCCTGCTGCCGAGCGACGAGGCCGATGCCAAGAGCGCGATCCTGGAGATCCGCGCCGGCACCGGCGGCGACGAGGCGGCGCTGTTTGCCGGCGATCTGTACCGGATGTACCAGCGCTACGCCGAGGTGCGCGGCTGGAAGTTCGAGCCGCTCTCGGTGAGCGACACCGGCCTCGGCGGCGTCAAGGAGGTGATCGTCGCGATCAAGGGGCAAAGCGTGTTCGCCCGGCTGAAATACGAGGCCGGCGTGCATCGCGTGCAGCGCGTGCCGGTGACCGAGACCTCGGGTCGGATCCACACCTCGGCCGCCACGGTCGCGGTCCTGCCCGAGGCCGAGGAGGTCGACCTCAAGATCGAGGAGAAGGACCTGCGGATCGACGTCTACCGGTCGAGCGGCCCTGGCGGCCAGTCGGTCAACACCACCGACAGCGCGGTGCGCATCACCCACCTGCCGACCGGCATCGTGGTCATCCAGCAGGACGAGAAGTCGCAGCACAAGAACCGGGCCAAGGCGCTGCGTGTGCTACGCGCCCGGCTGTACGATCGCGAGCGGGCCGCACGCGATGCCGAGCGTGCGCAGGACCGCAAGGGGCAGGTCGGCACCGGCGATCGCTCGGAGCGGATCCGCACTTACAATTTTCCGCAGGGTCGGTGCACCGACCACCGGATCAACCTCACCCTGTACAAGCTCGATCGGATCCTGGCGGGCGAGGCGCTCGACGAGGTGATCGAGGCCCTGATTGCCGAGGATCAGGCGGCGCGGCTTGCCGAGGCGAGCTAGTGCTCTGGAGCAGACGGATAATTCATCCGTCTGCTCGCAGAGAGCACTAAATTCCAAGGACATCGTGCAGCGCGTGACGGCATCCAGAGGATGCCTCGCTGCACTACCGCAGACGGCGCTCTTTGGCGATCCGGTCGTATGCCACGTTGATGTTGGCGAGCGTCTTGTTGGCGCGCTCGACGAACTCCTGGGGCAGGCCCTTGGCGACCAGCCGGTCTGGATGGTGCTCGCGCACCAGTTGACGATAGGTCTTGCGGATTTCCTCGTCGCTCGCGGTGCGTGACAGTCCCAGCACCGCATAGGCGTCGTCGGCGCCCGACATGCGCCGCATGCTCGCCGCAAAGCGCCGGTGGATCTCCTGAAATGCTGCCTGATCGAAACCAAAGATGGTCGCGACCCGGCTCAGAAAATCGATCTCGGCCCGGTTGAGCTCGCCATCCGCTCGCGCAACGTCGAACAAACCGGTCAGGAGCTGTTCCAGCAGATAGCGGTCGCGCTGAAACAGCATCGCGATCTGCTGCGCATACGCCTCGAACCCCGCGGTGGACGCCTTGGCCTGGTTGTAGATCCGCGCAACGTCGCCGACCTCGTCGTCCTCGATCTGAAACACCCGGCGGAACGCGCGGATCTCGTCAGCCGTGACCCGGCCGTCCGCCTTGGCGAGCTTGGCGCCGAGTGCGATCACCGCGGTCGCAAACGCGATGCGGCGGGTCTCGGCCGGATCCTCGTAGAACAACGGCGTCTCGTCGCGATGTGTCCGACCGAGTCCCCGGCGCCCCTGCTCGGATCGGTAGTGGTCGAAGGCGTGGCCGGCGATCGCGCCGATCACGGCACCAATCGGCCCGCCGACCGCGAACCCCGCGGTACCACCAACGATCTTGCCCCAGATACCCAAGATGGCCCTCTCGTCTGCGCTGCACTCGGATTCGATCTAGTATGGGCGCGCAGGCTCGGGAGCAAGCCTTGCTCGCGAAACCGATGGTTGCTTTTCTGTCACCGACCGGTCGCATTCGCAAACGCCCCTCCCTATTTGGGCTATGAGCGCAGCGGCGCCGGCGGGTGCCGCCGGAACCGGACAATCGTGATCTCGGCGAGAAGCCAGAGGGGGGACCCACAGGGGGGACATGGTCGAGCGGCGGGCCGGATGGCAGTTTTGGATCGATCGGGGGGGCACGTTCACCGACGTCGTGGCTTGTCGGCCCGACGGCACGCTGCAGGTACACAAGCTGCTGTCCGAGAACCCCGGCCAGTACGACGATGCGTCGCTGCAGGGAATCCGCACGCTGCTCGAGCTCGGCCCACGGGAGGCGCTGCCGGCCGACCGGATCGACGCCGTCAAGATGGGCACCACGGTCGCGACCAATGCCCTGCTCGAGCGGCGCGGCGAGCCGACCGTGCTGGCGATTACCGAGGGCTTTGCCGATGCCTTGCGCATCGGCTACCAGCACCGCCCCGACATCTTTGCCCGCAAGATCGTGCTGCCGGAGCTGCTCTACACGGATGTGATCGAGATCGCGGAGCGGGTCCGGGCCGATGGCACGGTCGAGCGGCCGCCCGACCTGGAGCGGGCGCGCGCCGACCTCGAGCGAAGCTTCGCACAAGGCTTTCGGGCAGTCGCGATCGTCCTCGTGCACGGCTACCGCTATCATCGGCACGAGATCCTGCTGGCAGAGCTGGCCCGCGAGGTTGGTTTTACCCAGGTCTCGGTCAGCCACGAGGTCTCGCCGCTGATGAAGGTGGTCGGTCGCGGCGACACGACGGTGGTCGATGCCTATCTGTCGCCGATCCTCGGCCGCTACGTTGACCAGGTCTCGAGCGCGATCGGCGACGTCCGCCTGATGTTCATGCAGAGCAATGGCGGTCTGGTCGACGCGCACATGTTCCGGGGCAAGGATGCGATCCTGTCGGGTCCGGCCGGCGGGATCGTGGGGGCGGTGCGGGTCAGCGCGCTCGCCGGGTTCGAGAAGATCATCACCTTCGACATGGGCGGCACCTCGACCGACGTCGCCCACTACGCCGGTAGTCTCGAGCGCAGCTTCGAGAATGAGGTCGCAGGCGTTCGCATGCGCGCGCCCATGATGGCGATTCACACCGTGGCCGCCGGCGGCGGCTCGATCCTGACCTTCGATGGCGCCCGCTTTCGGGTCGGGCCGGAGTTCGGCCGGCGCCAATCCGGGGCCGGCCTGCTATCGCCGAGGCGGCCCGCTGACCGTGACCGATGCCAACCTGATGGTCGGCAAGCTGCAACCGCGATTTTTTCCCAGGGTGTTCGGGCCGCAGGCCGATCAGCCGCCCGACGTCCAGGTCGTGCGCGAAAAATTCGCCGCGCTGGCGAGCGAGGTCAGTCAGGCGACTGGCGTCGCGCGCACGCCCGAGCAGATCGCCCATGGCTGCCTCGCCATCGCCGTCGACAACATGGCCAACGCCATCAAGCGGATCTCGATCGAGCGCGGCCATGATATCTCCGACTACGTGCTGTGCTGCTTTGGCGGCGCTGCCGGTCAGCATGCCTGCCTGGTCGCCGACTCGCTTGGCCTCGAGCGGATCCTGGTGCACCCGCTGGCGAGCGTGCTGTCGGCCTACGGCATGGGGCTCGCGGATGTGCGCGCCCTGCGCCAGCGGGCGATTGAGGCGACGCTCGATGCCGAGCTCATGCCGCGCCTCGCCCAGACCATCGAACAACTGGGCGCCGAAGGATGCGAGGAGCTCGGGCAACAGAGCGTCAAGGCGGCGCAGATCAGCACCGAGGCGCGCATCCACATCCGCTACAGCGGCACCGACACGCCGCTCGAGATCGCCAACGGCAGTCTCGAAGAGCTGCGCGCCGCGTTCGAGGCCGAGCATCGTGCGCGCTACGGCTTCGTGGTCGAAGGCCGCCCGCTGGTCGTCGAGCAGGTCACGGTCGAGGCGATCGGCCACATGGCCGAGATCGGAGAGCTCGAGCAGCCGGTGGTCCCGCGTGCCGCGGACGCGCCGATCCAGCCGGTCGACGAGGTGGTGATGATCACCGCGCGCGCGCCGCACCAGCCGCCCGAGAGCTTTGCCACACCGGTGTTCGATCGCGCCGACGTGCGTCCGGGCGATGCGATCGAGGGGCCGGCGATCATCGTCGAGCGGACCACGACGGTCGTGGTCGAGCCCGGCTGGCAGGCCGAGCTCACGGCCCGTGATCATCTTCTGCTCAGCCGAACCGAGTCCCTTGCCCGCCAGGCCGCGATCGGCACGCACTCCGATCCGATCATGCTCGAGATCTTCAACAATCTGTTCATGGCGATCGCCGAGCAGATGGGCGTCACGCTGCAAAACACGGCCTATTCGGTCAACATGAAGGAGCGTCTGGACTTCTCCTGCGCCCTGTTCGACCCGGACGGAATGCTGATCGCCAATGCGCCCCACATGCCGGTCCATCTCGGCTCCATGGGCGAGAGCGTGCGCACGATCTTGCGGCTGCGCGCCGAGAGCCTGCGCTCCGGAGACGTCTACGCGCTCAACAATCCCTACAATGGCGGCACGCATCTGCCCGATGTGACCGTGGTGATGCCTGTGTTCGGCGCGGATGGCAGGCTGCTGTTCGTGACCGCATCGCGCGGCCACCACGCCGACATCGGCGGCATCACGCCGGGATCGATGCCGCCGGACAGCACCACGATCGAGCAGGAAGGGGTGCTGATCGACAATTTTCAGCTGGTCGATCAGGGCCGGTTCCGCACCGACGCGCTCGAGGCACTGCTGGCGTCGGGACAACATCCGGTGCGCAACGCCCGGCAGAACATCGCCGATCTGCAGGCGCAGATCGCGGCCTGCACGCGTGGCGCCAACGAGCTGCTCGCGATGATCGAGCATTTCGGCCTGGATACCGTCCTGGCCTACACCAAGCATGTCCAGGACAATGCCGAGGAGTCGGTGCGCCGCGTGCTCGGCCAGCTCAAGGACGGCGCGTTCACCTACCCCCTGGACAACGGTGCGCAGATCCAGGTGCGGGTGCAGATCGATCGCGAAGCCAGACGGGCGGTGGTCGATTTCACCGGCACCAGTGCTCAGCTGCCCGACAACTTCAACGCACCGTCCGCCGTGTGCCGGGCCGCGGTGCTCTACGTGTTCCGAACCCTGGTCGATGCCGATATCCCGATGAACGAGGGTTGCCTGAAGCCGATCGATATCGTGATCCCGCAAGGATGCATGCTCAATCCGAGCTATCCGGCCGCGGTGGTCGCCGGCAATGTCGAGACCTCGCAGTGCATCACCGATGCCCTCTACGGGGCGCTTGGCGTGCTCGCGGCGGCGCAGGGGACGATGAACAACTTCACCTTCGGCGACGCCACCTACCAGTACTACGAGACGATCTGTGGCGGCTCGGGCGCCGGCCCGGACTTCGACGGCACCTCAGCAGTCCATACCCACATGACCAACTCCCGCCTGACGGATCCAGAGGTGCTGGAGTGGCGCTATCCGGTGCTGTTGCAGGCGCACCGGATCCATTGCGGCTCGGGCGGCCCTGGCCGTCACCGGGGCGGCGATGGCACGATCAGACGGGTGTGCTTTCTTCAGCCCATGGGCGCGGCGCTGCTGTCCAACCACAGGGTGGTAGCACCCTTTGGCCTGGAAGGCGGCAAGCCCGGCGCGCTCGGCCGGCAATGGATCGAGCGGGCCGACGGCCACATCGAGCAGTTGCCCGGATGCGCCCAGGCCGAGTTGGGGCCGGGTGACGTGTTCGTGATTCAGACACCTGGCGGTGGCGGCTTCGGACCACCCAAACCCTCCGGCAGCTGAGGGCGGCGGCCGATCGCAGCGCTGCACGGCAGACTTGGCCGCTGATCCTGCTCTACGTCCGCCCGATCGGCGCCCTGCTCAGCATCATGTGATCGCCGAGTGCGTGCGTCTGATCCAGAAAGTGTTTGCTAGCGGCTGCCGACAGGCGCTACCCTGAACATCGGCTTTGTAGGGAGAGCATGATGCAGCGCAGCATTCTCGCCTTGGTAGCTCTCGTCGCCTTCGCGATCGGCAGCAGCGCCGCTTATGCGTGCGGCGACAGCGTTGCGGGCTCGATGAGCACGCGGACCTTGGCTTCGGCCGATGGCATGACGCCGATCCCGGTTCCGGCCTCGGACGACGGCAGCTAAGCCAATCCAAGACCACGTGGTAAGAAGCCGCCGCTCCTCGGAGCGGCGGTTTTGCTTATGGGGCGCTGTGAGCACCCCCGCCGGGAGACGGATCAGGAGGCGTGCTCGGCCGGCAGCTGGTGGAGATGCACGTCGGCACCCGAGTGGTCGAGCAGGATGCGCAGCGCCGCGTCTTCCTGCTCCTTGCCGTGGGTGCGTACCCACAGCAAGAGCCCACCATGGTCGAGCTGCTCGCTCAGATACGCCGCCTGGTGCTCGCCGAGCCAGCGGGCGAGCACCGTACCGATCAGGGCGCCGCCGATCGCCGTGCCGGTAATCGCCGCCGCGACGATCCCGGCCGAGGCGACCACGGTGCCCGCCGCGAGCACGGCCGGCAGATAGGTGAACGAGCCCACGAGCACGTCCTCGGTATCGCCGAGCGAGGCCCGCGAGCGGTAGGCGACGCGGGGCGCATCCGGCGCGTCCTCCAGCTCCTCGACCCGCTCGTAGCGCTGGCCGAGCTTCTTCTCGACCGTGTCCTCGCTGGCGAGCAGGCTGATGTCGCTGCGCTTGAAGCCCGCCTTGTGCAGATCCTCGACGGCCGCATCGAGCGACGTCACATCGTGGAACACCGCCACGGCCTCGGTCACCGTCTTGTCTTTCTTGGCGCCTGTTTCGGCGGACATCCTTCACCTCTATCGCGTCGAACCCAAGGCCGGAACTTAGGCTATGGCAGGGCACAACGCCACGCCCGAAATCATGCCATCTCGTGAGCTGCGATCGTGCCGCACGGTCATTGCGTGCTTGCGGCGGCTTCGGCGATCGGGCCCGACGCGATCGCGCCACCTGACAGCGGGCGGGGATGTCATGATTGCCGGCCAGGCCACCTCGAGCGAAGCCCTGGCACTGCTGCCGCCCATGCGCAAGGGCGGCGATGCGCCGAGAGCCTGTCTCACGGCACGAGGCGTCCTGGCCTGCAGGCGCCGCGCCCCAGCGAACAAGGCGAGCGTGGCATCAACCGTTTGGTAACCTTGCGCGTTAAGGACCGCGTTCGGATGGTCCATGTGATCGTGGGAATCTGTGCCCGCGAGCTGGAGCGGAAGCGGGGGGGCCGTGGACGGAGCGGACGGCCGCGCCGGGCGGAGACGGAGCGAACCGTCTTTGCGGTTCCCGGAGGAAAGGGGTGTCTGGTCGGTCGCTATTCGCCTCCGGCCGGGCCCCAAAAGACCACCCAGGTCGCGAAATCGTCGGAAAAATCCTCGAAGCGGTGCTCGATTCCCGCCGCCACGAACAGCGCATCGCCCGGCCCGAATCGCGTGCGCTCGGCGCCGTGCACGAAGGTACCGGTGCCGTGCACGACGACATAGAGCTCGTCCTGCTCATGGGGCTTTTGTGGATCGAACTTGCGCGGGGCGTACAGACCGAGACGCATCGTCCCATGAGACAGGCTCTCAGTATATCGCCGTCCTTCCGCGTTCGGCGGCAGCAGCGCCAGCGCATCGCCGAGCGTAACCTGGCCGGACCTCATGACACCTGCTCCCATTGTCAGATCGCAGGTCGAGTTTGGCGCGATCCCCGGCGCTGTCGCAAGACGCAATCACCGTGCGAGAGAAAATGTGTGAGGAACGACCTCTGACAGCTTTTTCACCTGACTAAGACCAGGCCGATGGCTCCGTGGTCAGCAAAGCCACGGGCAGGCTCGCCAGCACTTCCGATGCGAGCAGACCCTTGGGTGTTGCTTCGATGCTCGTGCCGGTCAGCGGGTTGTGCAGGCGCTCGGCCGGGATCTCGGGCAACGCCACGCGCGTATCGCCCCATGCGGTTGCCAACGGCAAGGGCAGCTTGGCGCCATCCAGCAACGGCGAGACCAGGCGCGGCACGATGGCGAGCAGGACGGCCTGCTCGGTGCTGCGGGCAAACGCGACGAGCCGGTCGGCATGGCGGCCGGTCGCCTCCAGCGGCGTGTAGCTGCCGGCGAAAAGCGCCGGGTCCGCCCGGCGCAGCGCCAGCGTGCGCGTCACGACATGCTGCTTGACCCGACCATCGCGCCAGCTCGAGAGCAGTGCTGCGGGATCGGCGTCCTGGCTCAACATCACCTCGCGCAGCGCGAAATCGACCGGGCGCCGATTGTCCGGATCGACCAGGGAAAGATCCCACAGCTCGCAGCCCTGGTAGATGTCGGGCACGCCGGGCACGGTCAGCTTGAGCAGCGTCTGGGCCAGGCCGTTGACCGCGCCGACCAGTGCTACATGCGCGTGAAATCCCAGCAGATCCGCCATGAAGGCGCGGCCCTCACGGGGATCGAGGATGCGCTGGACGAAGTGCTCCAGGCCGGCTTCGTAGACCGTATCCGGCGCGGTCCAGCTGGTCTGCAGCTTGGCCTCGCGACAAGCCTTGATCATGTAGCCGACGATCCGCTCGCTGAACGCCGCGAGGCCGGCAACGTCGTCGGCGGTCAGCTCGAGCGGCCAAGCCCCGATCAGCGTCTGATAGAGCAGATACTCGTCATTGCGGCTGGGCACGCGCTCGCCGTCGACATCGCGTCGCTTGGACCGGTTCAGCCTGGTCCAGCGGTTGACGCGGCGCCGCCATTCGAGCGGCAGCTCGCTCAGCACGTTGATGCGCGCCCGCACATCCTCACCGCGCTTGTGATCGTGCGTGGCGCTCGCCAGCATCGAGCCGGGCAGGCGCTGCTGCTGCTGCTGCATCAGGTGATGAAAAGCCGAAACCGTCACGCCGAACTGGCTCGGCTCGCCGCCGACCTCGTTGAGCGAGACCAGCCGGCAGTAGCGGTAGAAGGCCGTATCCTCGAGTGATTTCGCCATCACCGGGCCGGTGAGCTGCTGGAAATGCATCGCGGTCGCGATCACATCGTCCCGCTCATAGCCGCGTGTCCCGACCAGGTCGGTCGACAGCGCGGCATGCAGGAAGTCGAACACCGTGCGATCGACCAGCGCAGTCTCTTTGCGCGCCCGACTGACCGCCCAGTCGAGATCGCGCCGGTCCTCCGGCTGTGCGCCTTCCTCGGTGATGTAGGTCCGGTAGACGGGAAAGCGCGTGATGATGTCGGCCAGCGCCTCGCGCAGACCGGTCAGGGTGAAGTCCCGGGTCGTCCAGCTCTGCTGCGCGAGCCGGTGAAACTCGTGACCGAGCACGTGCAGCTCGCTGTTCAGGGAGTAGCGCAGGATCTGCTGCTTGGCCGCGAGCACGATCTGCTCGAACTCGGGCTCTCGATCGATGAAGCGCTGATAGGTGGCGGTGAGGGACTGCTCGGCGGCGGGATCGACGAACAGTCCGTTCACGAGGCTGATGAACTCGTAACCGGTGGTGCCGGCGACCGGCAGGTCGTCACGCAGGTTCTCGTGGCGAGCGAGGATTTTTTCCACCAGGAGATAGATCGGCAGGCCGGCGCGCGGGTCGATCTGGGGCGCCTCGCCGTCGCGCTGCTCGGCCAGCACGTCGCAGACCCGCGAGAGCAGCCGCTGGCAGTAGCCGCGTGGATCGTACATGCCGTCGATGTGGTCGAGGCGCACCCCGTCGACCTTGCCCTCGGCGATCAGGCGCAGCAGCAGGCGATGGGTCGCCTCGAAGGTCTCGCCGCGCTCCATGCGCAGGCCCGCCAGCTGGTTGATGTCGAAGAAGCGCCGGTAGTTGATCTCGGAGCTGGCGACGCGCCAGTAGGCGAGCCGATAGGCCTGATCCTCGAGCAGGAGGTGCAGCGGCTGAAAGGTCTCGGGCAGGCCCGGCGTGCCGTTGAGGGCAGCGACCGCGGCATCGAGCGCGGCCCGCACCTGGTCATCGGCGGCGGTCTCGGCCAATGTCGCCTTGAGCGCAAACGCTTCCTGGCGGCGCACGAGCCACTGCTCGGCGGCCACCTCCTCGGCGCTCAGCGCGCCGAACCGCTCGGCGAGCTCGAACACAGCGGTGCCCTCACGATCCAGCAGCGTGGCCGTGGCGTGGAGGAACTGGGGATAGCTGCGCACCGAAATGGGGAAGCGCTCGTCGTAGTAGGCGACGTAGAACACGCCCTCGAGCCCGTCGAACTGAAGCTTGAGCTCGCCCGCCTCGAGCACTTTGCCGTACTGATCGCCCAGCACCGGCAAGGTCATCTTGCCGCGTACGCCGCGCGCGCTGGCCTCCCAGTCGATGTCGAAGAACGTGGCATAGGGGCTCGCCGGGCCCCACTCGAGGACGTCCAGCCACCAGGGATTGTCCGAGCCCACGCCCATGTGGTTGGGCACGAAGTCGAGCACCAGCCCCATGCCGTGCGCATGCAGCTCGGTGATCAGAGCGTCGAACGCGCCGTCGTCGCCGAGCTCCGGATTGAGGTGATTGAAGTCGATCACGTCGTAGCCGTGGGTCGATCCCGGCCGCGCCATGGTCAAGGGTGAGGCGTAGAGGTGGCTGACGCCCAAGGCGGCCAGGTACGGCACGACTTTTCGCGCGTCGTCGAAGCCGAAGCCCGTGTGGAACTGCAACCGATAGGTTGCGCGGGGGACGTTCGGCTGTGCGACGCTCACGACATCAGGGCGCCCGTAGCCAGAGCACGGACCAGGGTGGGGCGTTGCCTTCGCGAACGACCGCCAGCAGATCGGGCTCGGTCTCGCTCAGCACGGCGCCCTCGGGCACCACCAGGACGTCGGCCGGCTCGGCCGAGAGATTGGCGAGCAGGCTGAGCCGGCCGCCATCGGCGAGCGACCACGCAACCCGCAGCACCGATCCCGCGACATCGGCCTCGGCGCTCTGGACATGCTCGAGCAGCGGCACGATCGCCTCGTGGCGTGTGCGCAGGAGCCCACGTGTGTAAGCCAGCCAGTCGGCGTGCTCAGACTGTTCCGGGACCGACCAGTCGATCCGCGAGGCGACAAAGGTCGCGACCTCGTTCGGGTCGGGGATCGCGGCACGTGCGCTCTCTTCCGCGAACTGCGGGAATTTCTTGAACTCGCGCCGGCGGCCCTCGCGCACGGCATCGGCCAGCGCGTCGTGGAAGTCGGTGAAGAAGCAGAATGGCTGGGTCGCCCCCCACTCTTCGCCCATGAACAGGAGTGGGATGTTCGGTGCGAGCAGCAGCACGGCCTGCATCGCCTTGACGGCCCGCCACTCGGCGAGGTCGGCGATCCGCTCGCCGAACGCCCGATTACCGACCTGATCGTGGTTCTGGATGAAAGCGACGAACGCCGTGGGCGGCAGATGCCCGCTCGGCTCGCCGCGGACTGCGCCATCCCGATAGGCTGACACATCGCCCTGGTAGACAAAGCCAGAGGTAAGTGCCCGGGCCAAGCGGCCGATCGCGTCGGTAGCGTAGTCGGCGTAATAGCCCGTGCCGTCACCGGTCAGCAGATGGTGGTAGACGTGGTGGATGTCGTCGTTCCACTGCGCATCGTAGAAGACCGGCTTGCCGTCCCCGCGCTCGAGCAGGTGCGCCTGGTTCGCATCGTTCTCGAGCACCAGATGGACGTGGCGCTCGGACGGAATCGCCTGCCGCACGGCCGAGGCGATCTCCTCGAGGATGTGCGGCTCGCTGTCGTCGACGATCCGGTCGACCGCGTCGAAGCGCAGCCCGTCGAAGCGATATTCCTCGAGCCAATACAGCACGTTGTGAATTGCGACGTCGCGAACCGGGCGCTGGCTGTAGTCGATCGCCGCACCCCATGGCGTGTGCTTGTCCGGATCGAAATAGCCGGGCGCATAGAGACCCAGATAATTCCCGTCCGGCCCGAAGTGATTGTAGACGACGTCCAGGAAGGCCATCAGGCCGCGGCCATGCATCTCGTCAATCAGGCGCTTGAGCTGGTCGGGGCTGCCGTAGCTGGAATCCGGCGCGAACGGCAGCACCCCGTCATAGCCCCAGTTGCGCGTGCCGGAGAAATCGGCGAGCGGCATCAGCTCGACCGCCGTGACACCGAGATCGACTAGGTGGTCGAGCCTGCGGCGCAGACCGTCAAAGGTGCCTTCCTCGCTGAACGCCCCGACATGCAGCTCGTAGAGCACCGTCTCGTGCCACCGGCGGCCGCGCCAGTCCGGGTGCTGCCAGTGGTAGCCTCTCGGATCGACCACTTCGCTCGGCCCGTGCACGTCCTCGGGCTGGCAGCGCGAGATCGGGTCCGGCACCATCTGACCGCTTTCGAGCCGGTATCGATAGCGGCTGCCGGCACGGGCGTCAGCGGTCGTAAGCTCGAACCAGCCATCGGCCTGCTCGGTCATCAAGATGGCATCGTCGCGATCAGCCAGCACCAGGGAGACCTGGCGCTGGGCCGGCGCCCACAGGCGAAAGCGAACGCCGTCGTCCTGCAGCGTGGCGCCGAACGGCATGGCGTGGGCGAAGGCTGCGTTCATGCGACCTCCCTCATGCAGGGTGGCAGACGAACAGAATCAGCGAACGGCCAGGCACCTCAAACACGAAACTGACTGCGTACACGGTATCGTCGTCGACCAGACCCGGGTCGGTCGTGTCGAGACAGCGACGCCAGCCCACGCCGCCAGCGATCGGCGGCAGGGTGAACGAGATCATGTCGTGGTGGGCGTTCATCACGATCAGCAGGACGCCGTCGTCGGCCGGCCGGCCATCGGGCTGCCGATAGCTGCCGGCCATGCCATTCAGCATCAGTCCGAAGCACTGGGCCTGCGGGTCGTGCCACTGCTCGAGGGGCATTTTCCGGCCTTGCGGCGATATCCAGGTGATGTCCTTCACGCCGTTGTCCGAGACGTCGTTGCCGTGGAGGAAGCGGCTGCGGCGCAGGACGGGATGAGCCTTGCGCAGCGCGATCAGTCGGGACACGAAGGCGATGAGCGCGCGGTCCTTGTCGGTGATGCCCGCCCAGTCGAACCAGCTGAGCTCGTTGTCCTGGCAATAGGCATTGTTGTTACCGAGCTGGGTGCGACCAAACTCGTCGCCGCCGAGCAGCATCGGCGTGCCCTGAGCGAGCAGGAGGGTAGCCAGCATGTTGCGCTTTTGCTGCTCGCGCAGGGCCACGATCTCGGGATCGTCGGTCGGCCCCTCGACGCCGTGATTCCAGGTGTAGTTGGCGTTGTGCCCGTCCTGGTTGTCCTCACCGTTCGCCGCGTTGTGCTTGTCGTTGTAGGAGACCACGTCCTCCAGCGTGAAGCCGTCGTGCGAGGTCACCTTGTTGATACTGGTCCAGGCGCGACGGCCGCGGCGCTCGAACAGATCCGCGGACGCGGTCAGGCGGGCGGCGAGCTCGGGCAGCATGCCCTGGTCGCCTTTCCAGTACTGCCGCACCACGTCGCGGAACCGATCGTTGAGCTCGAACCAGCCCGGCGGGAAGTTGCCGACCTGGTAGCCGCCCGGACCAATGTCCCACGGCTCGGCAATCAGCTTCACCCCGCCGAGCACGCGATCCTGCCGGATCGCGTCGAAGAAGCCGCCATTGGGATCGAAGCCATGTGCCTCGCGCCCCAGGGTCGCGGCCAGGTCGAACCGGAAGCCATCGACGTGCATCTCCTCGACCCAGTAGCGCAGCGAGTTGGTCACCAGCTGCAAGACGCGCGCATGGCTCATGTTGATGGTGTTGCCGGTGCCGGTCTCGTCGATGTAGTAACGCTGCTCGTTCGGCATCAAGCGATAGTAGGTCGCGTTGTCGATCCCCCGGAACGACAGCGTCGGCCCCATGTGATTGCCTTCAGCGGTGTGATTGTAGACCACATCCAGGATGACCTCGATCCCCGCATTGTGGAACCGCTTGACCATGGTCTTGAATTCGCCGATCGCGCCACCCGCAAGGTAGTGCGGTTCGGGCGCGAAAAACCCGATCGAGTTGTAGCCCCAGTAGTTGCCGAGGCCCTTGGCGATCAGGTGCCGATCCTGCACGAAGGCGTGGATCGGTAGGAGCTCGACCGCGGTGATGCCGAGCTTGACCAGATGCTCGATCACCGGCGGGTGGGCCAGGCCGGCGAAGGTGCCGCGCAGCGGCTCCGGCACGCCCGGGTGATGCATGGTCATGCCACGCACGTGGGTTTCGTAGGTGATGGTCTGCTGAGCGGGAACGCCGGGCGGGTGATCGTCGCCCCAGGTGTAGGCACTGTCGATGATCACGCATTTGGGCATGCCGCGGGCATTGTCGCGGCGGTCGAACGACAGGTCCTCGCGTGGGCTGCCGACCCGGTAGCCGAAGTGGCCGTCGCTCCAGCGAAGATCGCCCCTCAGCGCCTTGGCGTAGGGGTCGAGCAACAGCTTGCTGGGATTGAAGCGATGGCCGGCGGTGGGCTCATACGGGCCGTGCACCCGGTAGCCGTACAGCATGCCGGGGTAAGCTTCGGGCAGATAGCCGTGCCAAACCTCGTCGGTGTACTCGGGCAGGACGATCCGCTCGATCTCGCGGCGCCCCTCGCGATCGAACAGGCAGAGCTCGACCTTGGTCGCGTGTGCGGAGAACAATGCGAAGTTGACCCCACTGCCATCCCAGGTCGCGCCGAGCGGATGGGGATGGCCCGGCCACACGGTCATCCGGTTCGCGGCCATGACGTGGTGATGTTCAGTTGGGTTGATGGTCGAGGATGACGGTTGCCAGGGGCGGCAGCGTCAGTCGAAGCGAGTATGGCCGGCCGTGCGACGGGAACTCCTCGGCGGTGACGCCACCATAGTTGCCGAGATTGCTGCCGCCGTAGAGCGCCGCATCGGTGTTGATCCGCTCGCCATAGTGGCCGCCGTAGGGCACGCCGATCCGATAGCCCTCGCGGGGCACCGGGGTGAAGTTGCACAGCACGACGCTGACCCGCGCCGGATCGGTGCCGCGCCGCAAGAACGCGACCACGCTCTGGTCGCTGTCGTGCAGCTCGAGCCACTCGAAGCCGGCGTCCTCGCAGTCGAGCTCGTGCAGGGCCGGCAGCTCGCGATAAAGGCGGTTGAGGTCGCGCAGCAACGCCTGGACCCCGCGATGCATCGGGTCGTCGAGCAGGTGCCAGTCGAGGCTGGTATCGTGGTTCCACTCGCGCTCCTGGGCGATCTCGGCGCCCATGAACAAGAGCTTCTTGCCCGGATGGGCGAACATGAAGCCGTAGTAGGCCCGCAGGTTGGCAAACTTCTGCCAGCGATCGCCCGGCATCTTGTCGAGCAGCGAGCCCTTGCCGTGCACCACCTCGTCGTGCGAGAGCGGCAGCACGAAATTCTCGCTGAATGCATAGATCAGGCCGAAGGTCAGATGGTGATGGTGGTATTTGCGAAAGATCGGCTCGAGCTTCATGTACTCCAGCGTGTCGTGCATCCAGCCCATGTTCCATTTGTAGCCGAAGCCAAGTCCGCCGAGATAGACCGGCCGTGAGACGGAGGGCCATGCGGTCGACTCCTCGGCCACGGTGGTGGCGCCCTCGGCTTGGCCGAAGGCGAGCTCGTTCATGCGCTTGAGCAGCGCGACGGCATCGAGATTCTCGTTGCCGCCGAACACATTCGGGATCCATTCGCCGGCTTTGCGCGAGTAGTTCAGGTAGAGCATCGAGGCGACCGCATCCACGCGCAGCCCGTCGATGTGATAGTGCTTGAGCCAGAACAGCGCGTTGGCGAGCAGGAAGTTCGCCACCTCCTTGCGACCATAGTTGTAGATCAGCGTGTTCCAGTCGAGGTGAAAGCCCTGGCGTGGATCGGCGTGCTCGTACAGGTGTGTGCCGTCGAAGTTGCCCAGGCCATGGGGATCGGTCGGGAAGTGGCCGGGCACCCAGTCGAGCAGCAGCCCGATGCCGGCGCGATGGCAGGCATCCACGAACGCCGCGAAATCGGTAGGGTTGCCGTGGCGGCTGGTCGGCGCGAACAGTCCGATCGGTTGATAGCCCCAGGAGCCGTCGAAGGGGAATTCCGAGACCGGCAGCAGCTCGAGGTGGGTGAAGCCCATGTCCTTGACGTAGGGCACCAGCCGGTCTGCCATCTCGCGATAGCTGAGGTAACGGTTGCCGTCCTCGGGCACGCGCATCCACGAGCCGAGATGACACTCGTAGATCGAGATCGGGGCGTTGCGTGCGTTGGCCGCGGCTCGGGCGCCCATCCAGTCCTGGTCGGTCCAGGCGATGTCGTCCAGCCCATGGACCACGGAAGCGGTGCGCGGCGGGTGCTCTGCGGCAAACGCGAACGGGTCGGCCTTGAGCGGCAGCAGCTCGCCCTGCGGCCCCTTGATCTCGTATTTGTAGACCTCGCCCGCACCGAGTTCCGGGATGAACAGCTCCCACGCGCCACACTCGACGCGCTTGCGCATCGGGTGCCGACGTCCGTCCCAGGCATTGAAGTCGCCGACCACCGAGACGCGCGTGGCGCTCGGCGCCCAGACCACGAACGCGACCCCCGCGACGCCCTCCATCTCCATCGGATGTGCGCCGAGCTTCTCGTAGATCTGCAGATGGTTGCCCTCGCCGATCAGATAAGCGTCGAGCTCGCCGAGGACTTCGACCGAATCGGTAGGGGTCGTGGGTATCGGTGGTGTGGTCGCCGACCTCGAGGCGCAGGCGGTAGAAGGGCGGCGCCTTGCGTTTGCCGAGGGCGCCGGCAAACAACCCATTGGGGTGCTCGCGGGACAGCTCGGCAAGCGCGTGCCCTGACTTGTCGAGCACCCAGACGCGCGAGGCCTGGGGCTGGAAAGTGCGGACCACCAGTTGGTCCGCGGCATCGCGATGCGGGCCGAGCAGCCCGAAGGGATCGCCATGGTCGCCGCGTGCCAGAGCGTCGATCGCCAAGGCTTCTGCCTTGCTCGCCGTCTTAGTCGGTGCCATTGGTCTGGTCCTCGGTAGCCAGGAGGCTGGCCACCCCCTTGATCGGAATCGTGAGCCAGCCAGGCCGATTGGCTGCCTCGTAGCAGATCTCGTAGAGCGCCTTTTCCAGCAGAAACAGCTCGAGCAGCTGGCGCGCCTGGTCGGGATCCTCCGGGTAGCTGATGCACCCCTCGATGGTCGCGCGATAGGACTCGAGGAAAGCATCTTCGGTCGCCTGGCGCCAGCGCTCCGCCAGCGGCAGCACCAGCTCCGTGCTGTTCGGATCGAATTCAGCCTGATCAGTCACCGCCGACCAGGCGGCGTAGTCGAACGAGCGCAGCATGCCGGCGACGTCCTTCAGCGGCGACGTCTTGGCGCGGCGCTCCTCGAGCGGACGCGCCGGCTCGCCCTCGAAGTCGAGGATGTAGAAGTCGTTCTGGGCGACCAGCACCTGGCCCAGATGATAGTCGCCGTGCAGCCGGGTCTTGCTCGCATCGACCGGCTGGGCGGTGAGCTGTTTGATTCGCTCCAGGCAGGCCTTGCGCTGCTTGAGCAGATCCTCGGCTTCTTGCTTCGGACCTGGTTCCAATCGTCGCGCCGCCTGACGCAGCGCCGAGAACGCGGCTTCGGCCTGCTTGCGGCACCCCCTTGCCCCAGGCCTGCAAGTCACGCGCCGTGACCGGCTCCGCGGCAAATGCCGGGTCCTCGGTCTGGATCGCGAAGGCGCGGTGCATCTCGGCGGTGCGCTGCCCGAGCACGCGCGCCTGGGTCAGGTAGAAGCCGTGGGGATCGTCGTCCTCGATCTCGACCTGCACATCCGGCCCGGCGGCCCTCAGGCGGAGACGCTCGAGCTCACGATGCAGATATTCGGTGGTGTATTGCCAGCCGTCGCCCTGATTGCGGATGAAGCCGAACGCCGCAGCGAGCGCCGTGATCTTTCCGTCGGTCCCAAGATGCTCGATCGCACCGAGCAGTGGCGGCGTATTGGTATAGCCCGCCTCATCGGTCAGGAAGCGCCCGATCTCGAGCTCGGGTTGCATGCCATAGGCCAGCCTGCGGTAGGCTTTGAGGATGACGTGGTCGCCGATCATGATCGAGGAGTTGCTCTGCTCGACGCCCAGGCGCCGGACCTCGACATCGGGTGGCACCTCGACCTGCTTCAGCGCTGAGGTGGCGGAAAACCGGATGGTGCCCACGGACGCGGCAAGCTCGCGGCCAGCCCGCATCGCTGCGACGACGGCGCGCGGAAAATCCTCCGCTGCCATGCCGTCATAGAGCGCGCCGACCTTGGCGCCGCGGCGCACCTGGGCGAGCGAGAACGACAGCAGCGGCCAGCCGTGGGTCAAGGCCTGCTCGTCGAAGCTGGTGCCGAGCGGCATGAAGTAGCGCTGCGGGGCCTCGCCACTGGTGAACTGGACCTCGACCTCGGTCAGAAGGCTGCGTGTCGCGGCCGGTCGTGAACTCGGCCCAGGCATCGATCTGCACCTTGTCGATCGCCGCGTCCTTGGCCGCGAACCAGCGCTGCTTGGCGAGGAACGCCGGCAGCACGTCGCGGGTGAGGTCGCGTGTGCTCCGGCCATCGACCAGGCTGCGCAAGCCATCGCGCGCAACCAGGGTGATGAAATCGGGCATCGGCTCGGGCAGATCTTCGTGCCAGCGCGGCAGCTCCGCCTCCTCGGTCAGCACGAACCAATAGAAGCCGTAGGCCGGCAGGGTCAGCATGTAGGGCAGGTCGCCGATCGGCGGGAACGGGCTGCGCCCGAGCAGCTCGACCGGAACTGCGGCCCCTGAAGTCCGCCAGATTCGAGCTCCACCGCCTGGGCCGCGCGCGACAGATTGACCACGCACAGCACCACGTCGCCCTCGTGCTCGCGCAGATAGGCGAGAATCTTGCGGTTTTGCGGATAGAGCAAGCGCAGCGTGCCGCGGCCGAACGCCGGATGGCTCTGGCGCACCGCGATCATCCGCTTCATCCAGTTGAGCAGGGATGACGGGTCGCGTTGCTGCGCCTCGACGTTGACCGCCTCGTAGCCATAGATCGGGTCCATGATCGGCGGCAGATAGAGCCGCGCCGGGTCGGCGCGCGAGAAGCCGCCATTGCGGTCGGGCGACCACTGCATCGGCGTGCGCACCCCGTCCCGATCGCCGAGATAGATGTTGTCGCCCATGCCGATCTCGTCGCCGTAATAGATGATCGGCGTGCCCGGCATCGACAGCAGCAGGCTGTTCATCAGCTCGATCTTGCGCCGGTCATTCTCCAGCAGCGGCGCCAGGCGGCGGCGGATGCCGAGATTGATCCGCGTCGCGGCGGTCGGATGCATAGACGTTCCACAGATAGTCGCGCTCGCGATCGGTGACCATCTCCAGGGTCAGCTCGTCGTGGTTGCGCAGAAAGATCGCCCACTGGCAACTTTCCGGGATGTCCGGCGTCTGGCGCATGATGTCGGTGATCGGGTGCCGGTCTTCCTGGGCGATCGCCATGTACATGCGCGGCATGAGCGGGAAGTGGAAGGCCATGTGGCATTCGTCGCCATCGCCGAAATAGGGCAGCACGTCCTCGGGCCACTGGTTGGCCTCGGCCAGCAGCATGCGGTCCGGGTAGTGCTTGTCGATCTCGGCGCGGATCCGCTTCAGGATGCCATGCGTCTCGGGCAGGTTCTCGTTGATCGTGCCCTCGCGCTCGATCAGATAGGGGATCGCGTCCAGCCGCAGCCCGTCGACCCCCATGTCGAGCCAGAAATGCATGATGCCGTGACCGCCCGCATGACCGGCGGATTGTCGAAGTTGAGGTCCGGCTGGTGCGTGGTAGAAGCGGTGCCAGTAATAGGCCTGCGCCACCGGATCCCAGGTCCAGTTCGACGGTCTCGGTGTCGAGGAAGATGATCCGCGTCTCCGGATAGTGCTGATCGGTGTCGCTCCAGACATAGTAGTCACGATGCGCCGAGCCGGGCTTGGCGCGCCGGGCGCGCTGGAACCAGGCGTGCTGGTCGGAGGTGTGGTTGATGACCAGCTCGGTGATGACCCGCAGGCCGCGCCGGTGCGCCTCGTGGATGAACCGGCGGACGTCTGCGCATCGTGCCATAGGAGGGATTGATGTTGCGGTAGTCGGCGATGTCGTAGCCATCGTCGCGCAGGGGCGAGGGATAGAAGGGCAGGAGCCAGACCGCGGTGACGCCGAGTCCTGGACTAGTCCAGCTTCTGCAGCAACCCGGCGAAATCGCCGATGCCGTCATTGGTCGAGTCGAAGAACGCCTTGACGTGCAGCTGGTAGATGATGGCGTCCTTGTACCAATCGCATCTGGCCTTGATCGATCATGTGCCTCTCTCGGGCAATTTCACCGGGTTCAGCCAGCCAGGCCTGGCGGCGTGATGCGCCAGATCGCACAGGGGTTCACGTGTGGGTCCAGCCAGACCTGCTGAACCTTGCCGTGCCAGCTGAACTTGCTGACCGTCCAGAAGATCCTCCACCTCGACCACCGCCCAGTCTGACAGGTCGAGCTCCCAGAGCGGCACCTCGAACGAGGCCGACTGCGCATGGTGTGGATCGAGATTGACCGCGATCAGAATGATGTTGTCCCTGGCCGGCGTCATCTTGCCGTACACCAGAATCTGGTCGTTCCACGCGTTGTAGAAGCGCAGATTGGTGAACTCGCGCAGCGCCGGGTTCTCGCGCCGGATGCGGTTCAGCCTGGTGACGTAGTCGCGGATGTTGCCAGGCCGGTCATAGTCCCAGGCCTTGATCTCGTATTTCTCGGAATCGAGGTATTCCTCCTTGCCCGGGATCGGTGTGCCCTCGCACAGCTCGAAACCATTGTAGATGCCGTACACCGTCGAGAGCGTCGCAGCCAGCACCAGGCGCGCCTGAAAGCCGGCCCTGCCGCTGGTCTGCAGGTAGACCGGATTGATGTCGGGCGTATTGGCGAAAAAGTTTGGCCGCATGTACTCCTTGGGCTCGTCGCCGGTCAGCTCGGTCAGGTATTCGGTCAGCTCGGCCTTGGTGTCACGCCAGGTGAAATACGTATAGGACTGGGTAAATCCGACCTTGGCCAGCTGCCTCATCATCTTCGGGCGGGTGAAGGCTTCAGCCAGAAAGATCACGTCGGGGTGTCGATCTAGCACCTCGCGGAACATCCATTCCCAAAACGGCACCGGCTTGGTGTGCGGATTGTCGACCCGGAAGATCTTGACGCCCTGATCGACCCAGAACAGCACGACGTCGCGCAGCGCGTACCAGATCGAGGGCAGCGCGTCCCGATAGAAATGGACGTTGACGATGTCCTCGTACTTCTTCGGCGGGTTCTCGGCGAACTTGATCGTGCCGTCGGGGCGCCAGTCGAACCATTCCGGATGCTGCTTGATCCAGGGGTGATCGGGTGAGCACTGGATCGCGAAGTCGAGGGCGATCTCGAGGCCGTGATCGTGCGCCGCCGCCACCAGGCGGCGGAAATCCTCGAAGCTGCCAAGCTCGGGATGGAGCGCATCGTGGCCGCCCTCGCCGCTACCGATCGCATACGGGCTGCCGGGATCGTCGGGACCGGGCGTCAGCGTGTTGTTGCGGCCCTTGCGGTTGGTGCTGCCGATCGGATGGATGGGTGTGAAATAGAGCACGTTGAAGCCCATGTCGCGGACATAGGGCAGCTTGCGGATGACGTCGTCGAAGGTGCCGTGACGTGCCGGATCGTCGCTCTGCGAGCGCGGAAACATCTCGTACCAGGCGGCGAACTTGGCGGCCGGCCGATCGACCAGCACCTCGAGCTCGTTTTTGTAGCGCGAGGCATTGGTCCGAATGCCGGCCCGCTGCATGAGGCTGCGCACATCCGCGCCGAGCATGATCTGCAGCAATCGCCCCTGGTCGTCGCCCCGAGCGCCGAGCTGGTCGAGGAGGGCTCTCAGCGCCTTCTGGTCGGGGCCCTTGGCCTGCTCGAGCGCACGCTCGATCAGCTGGCGCCCCTCGGTCAGCTCGAGCGCGACGTTCAATCCGGCATCGTGCTTCTTCATGACCTCGGCGCGCCAGCTCTCGAACAGGTCACGCCACGCTTCGATCGTGTAGAAATAACGGCGATTGCGCATGACCGGAAAGCGGCCGGCCCAGCGATCATTGTCGACGAACGCCATCGGCGCCTCGCGCCACGCACTGTCATCCTGGGCGCGGTACTGGATGCAGGCGGCAATCTTGTCGTGGCCGTCGCAAAAGACGTCGGCCTCGACCTCGACCACGTCGCCGACCACGCGCTTGATCGCGTGTCGTCCACCGTCGAGCTCCGGCTCGACCCGCTCGATCACCACGCGGTCACGCGCGAGCGCGAACAGTCGTTGCTCCGCGGCATCGCGTTCCGCTCTCGAGGCGCGCGCGGGCGCCTTCTTCGGCGCCTCGGCCTGGCCGCGGAAGACGCGCAGCGACCGTGGTTTCAGGCCGACAGGCTGGCCTGGCTCGAACGATGCTGGCAGACGCTCCGGGGTCACCTCCTCGAAGTGGCTGATGCGACCGCCGCTGCGATTGACCAGTGGCCCGGGGTCGATCCCCCATGAGCGCGCCGGATCGGCGTTGATCAGCACGATTGCGGCGTCATCCGAGGCTGCCAGATCGCCGCTCGAGAGGCGGCGCAGGCCAAGGATCGGCTGATGCGGCGCCGTGATCCGGGCCTGCGGCCCCTCCACGTTGAGCGCCGGCGTCGCCGCTTTCATGCGGTTGACCTCGCCGAGATAGCCGGTGAGGTCGATGCGCGGATTGTCGGTCTCCCAGGTCCAGTCGCCCGGTCGCGAGCCGACCACGTCCAGGGGCTTGCGGCAGCCGAACTCGAACCCCATCGGCATCATCACACCGGTCGAGAAGGTGGCCGCGAACAGATAGTGAAAGCGGTACTGCCGCTCGAGCTCGGCCGGCTCGGGGTCGCCCAGCGCCATCGCCAGGCGCTCGGTGTCGTGGCTTTCCGGAAAGGCGATGGTCGGCGCCACCTGGCGATAGAGGTCGTATTGCTCGAGCAGCCAGGGCGAACGGAAGTCCCACCATTTGGCGCTGTTGAACAGGAAGTCGAAGCCCGCGTCCTTGAGCCCAAGCACCTGCTCCGGCGTGCAGCCCAGCGTCTCGGCGAAGAACCGGCAGTGAGGCGCCTTGGCCTTGGCCGCGCCGATGATCCCCTGCCAGACCTCGGCCGGCACCTGATAGGCCGCATCGCAACGGAAGCCCGCGAAGCCGAGGTCGATGTGATGCTTGACCAGCTTGGTCCAGTAGGCAACCTGCGCCGCTCGCACGTCCGCGTTGTGGTAGTCAATCTCGGCGAGATCGCCCCACACCGTGAATTTTCGTGGATCGACCGGATCGATCGCACGCGGTGAGCGCAGCTCGCCGCAGGGATCGCGCAGGAACCATTCCGGGTGCTCGGTGGCCAGGACCGCGTCCTTGGCCGTGTGGTTGATCACCAGATCCATCATGACGGCGATCTGGCGCTCGCCAGCGGCATCGGTGAAGCTCTTGAGCGGCTTCTTCGGATTCGCTCCATCCCCGGCGAGCAGAGGATGCAGGCGATACGGATCCTTGACGGCATACAGGCTGCCGGAGAAGCCCGGATAGTGGAACGGGTTGACCCACACCCAGTCGAAGCCCATCCCCGCGATCCGGTCCAGATGATCGGTCCATGCCGTCACCGGACCGGCGAGCAGCGGAAACAGATTGTAGATCCGGGGGCCCGAAGCGAATCCGGTTGGTGGAATGGACTGTGTGACCATCGCGACGATCGTTCTCTATCTCTGATCGGGGACAGACCTCACGCTTGGCTCGATCATGCCCGCAGGCGTGAATGTTGTTAACCCCCCCACTCGCCCGCAGGTTCCGAGAGGAGCATGGAGCCCGGATGCCGCCCGCATCACCAGAAAAAACTCTTGGTGTTACCGGGCACTGCGCTAGTTAGGCGCTAGGTTGAACAGTGCCCCGCTGGAGCAACGGCCATGGAACAGGCGTCCCTTTGGATCGACGAGATCAGCCAGGCGGTCGCACGAGCCGTCAGCCAGGTCGTCGAATATCTTCCGACCTTGGTCGGCGCCTTGGTCGTCCTGGCGGCCGGCTGGCTGATCGCGCGGGTGGTGCGCTCGCTCGGGATCCGTCTTGCCCGCTGGCTGAACGGCTTTCTCGACCGTCGCGTGGGACCCGAACGGGCACGCCATCTACGCGTGTCGAACGCCGGGGTCAAGCTTCTGGGCGACGTGACCTTCTGGGTGATCATCCTGCTGTTCGTGACCGCCGCGACGCGCGTGCTCGGGCTGCAAGCCTTCTCCGCCTGGCTCGACCAGGTGGTGGCCTATCTGCCGACCTTGCTGGCCGGCGGCTTCATCATTCTGGTCGGCCTGCTGGTCGCTTCCCTGGCCCACGACCTGACCTTTGCCGCGGTTGCCTCGGCCGGCATGCCGCACGCCGAGCTGTCCGGGCGAAGCGTCCAGGCGGCGATCCTGATGACCGCGCTGGTCCTCGGCCTCAATCAGATCGGGATCGACGTCACCCTGCTCACCACCCTGATCGCGATCCTGATCGGCGCCGTGGTCGGCAGTCTGGCCCTGGCCTTTGCCATGGGCGCCGGCAGCTTCGTCGGCAACCTGATCGGCGCGCACTATCTGCAGCAGCACTATCGGCCGGGCCAGCAGGCGCGAATTGGCGATGTCGAGGGCGAGATCCTGGAACTCACGCCCGTCAGCGTGATCCTGGCGACCGAGCGCGGCCGCGTCATGGTGCCCGCCAAGCTGGTGAGCGAACAGCCGACCATCCTCCTGGGCGGGGGCCTCGACCAGGGTGATCGGCGATGAACCGGGCGGCCGAGCTCAGCATTGCCTTCCTGGTCTCGCAGCCGGCCGGCGCTGCGCGCGTGCTCGACCAGATATCGGTCGACGAGGCGGCGGCGTTCATCGCGAATGCGCCCGACGCGGCGGTCGCGGGGGTTCTCGGCTTCATGCAGCCGGCGCGCGCCGCAGCTCTCCTGGAACGATGCCCGCCAGAGAAGGCCGCGGTCTTGTTGTCTCAAACGGCTGCACACACGCGCACGCTCCTGCTGCGCACCTTGCCCGAGGCGACCAGGGATGCCGCGCTGGCGGCGCTGCCGCGCCGCGAGGCCGCGGCCATGCGGCGCTATCTGTCCTACAGCCCGGGCACGGTCGGCGCCTGGATGGAAGCGCCGAAGGTGACCTTTGCGCCCGACACCACGGTCGGCGAATGCCTTGGCCGCCTGCGTCAGCTTGGCAGCGATCGGCTCGGGTCGTGCGTGTTCGTGGTCGGCCCCGAGCGTCGCCTGCTCGGCACGGTCGATGTCGATGTCCTGCTCGGCGGGGAGGATCGCGATCTGCTGGAGGATCGCATGCGCCGCGACCTCGCGCCGCTTTCGCCCCAAGCCGCGCTCGGCAGCACCCTGTCGCTGCCGGCCTGGGATGCCTCGCTGCTCCTGCCGGTGGTCGACCGCAGCCGCAGGCTGATCGGGGTCCTGCACTTCGAGAGCCTGCGTGAAGGCCTTGTCGTCGATCGCAGCGCAGCGGGCAGCCTGCCTTTCAACATCCTGCTGATGCATCTCAGCCATGCCCTGTTCGTCAGCCTGTTGGGCCTGCTGCATGTCGCGACTACCGAGCCGGTGCCGACCCGGATCGGCAGCGCTCCCTCGAGGATGCCAGCCGGCAAGGAGGCCTGAGATGGACGACTGGTCCGGCACTGCTGTCCTGGCGCTCAGCCGCAGCTACATCCGTGATTACCCGCTCGATGCCGCCAAGCACATCGAGGCGATGCCGCCCGAGGAAGTGGCGGAGGCTCTGGCAGAGCAGCCGGTTGATGCGATCGGGCCGCTGTTCGGTACGCTAGCACCCGACGTCGCCGCCAGCCTGTTGCGCCTGCTGCCCGAGGCGCTTGCCCAGGCTCTGCTCGAAAGCATGAGCCCCAATGCGACGCTGACCCTTCTGGGTCAGTGCGACGAGGCTGAGCGGCAGCGCCTCCTGGCACTGCTCGGCCACAGCCTGCAAAAGGAGCTGCAGGATCTCCTGGTCTATCCCGACGACAGTGCCGGGCGCCTGATGGAGACCAGGATCGGTGTGTTTCGGCCCGGCATGACGGTCGCGCAGGCGCTCGAGCGGCTGCGCCATTCCAAGCTGCGCGGCCTGCACACCCTGTTTCTGGTCGACGACGACAACCGTCTTTCGGCGCGCGTCGCGATCCATGATCTGGCGATCGCCGATCTCGACCAGACCTTGCGGCAGATTGCGGAGCCGGCGAGCGTCGTCGTCCAGGCGATGGCGCCACGCGAGGAGGTGGTCGACATCCTCGAGAGATCGCGCCTGCCGAATATCCCGGTGGTCGACCTCGACGGCCATCTGGTCGGCGTGGTTCGCTATGCGAGCCTGGTCAAAGCCCTGGAGGAGGCCGCGAGTGACGATATCCAGACCATGGTCGGCGCGAGCAAGGACGAGCGCGCGCTCTCGCCCGCCTTGTTCGCTGTCCGCAAGCGTCAGCTCTGGCTGCAGATCAACCTGCTGACCGCCTTTCTGGCGGCTGCCGTGGTCGGGCTGTTCGAGAACACCATCGCGCAGGTGACCGCGCTTGCGGTGTTGCTGCCGGTGGTTGCCGGTCAGTCTGGCAATGCCGGCGCGCAGGCGCTCGCGGTGACGATGCGCGGCCTGGCGTTGCGCGAGATTTCGGTGCGACAGTGGCTGACCGTCACCGTCAAGGAGGTCAAGGTCGGGGTGATCAACGGCCTTGCGATTGCGGTGACCTGTGGCCTGGGCGTGCTGCTATGGAGCGGCTCGCCCGGCCTCGTCCTGGTGATCGCCACGTCGATGGTGCTGGCGATGATCGCGGCGGGCTTCGCCGGCGCGGTCGTGCCGATTGTGCTGAAGCGGCTCGGTCAGGATCCGGCCCAGTCGTCCTCGATCGTGCTGACCACCATCACCGACGTCGCAGGTTTCTTCTCGTTCCTCGGTATCGCGACCCTGTTGCTGGCAATGCTATAAATTCGGGCCGGGAGACGGGAGACGGTGGAGCATGGCGGCACCGGTTCGAGAAGTTCGCCTGGGCTCGTTCGACCTGGTGCTGGAGCGTGAGCCGGACGGGATTGTTCGCGCTCGCTCGCCGCATCCGCTCGGCGTCTACCCGCGGCGCCTGACCAAATCGCTGGAGCATTGGGCGAAGACGGCGCCGGAGCGCGTGTTTCTCGCGAAGCGTGATGCGGATGGTGCCTGGCGCGAGCTGAGCTATCGCGAGACGTTGCGCCAGGTGCGCCGGATCGGCCAGGGCCTGCTCGATCGCGGTCTGTGTGCCGGGCGTCCGCTGGCGATTCTTTCCGGCAATGATCTCGAGCACGCCTTGCTGACGCTGGCCGGCCTGCATGTCGGCGTGCCGGTGGCCCCGATCTCGCCGGCCTACGCGCTGCTCTCCAGGGACTTTGGCAAGCTGCGCGACATCATCGAACTGATCACGCCGGGCATGGTGTTCGCCGCGAATGGTCTCGAATATCAGACGGCAATCGAGGCGACCGTGCCGCCTGAGGTGGAGCTTGTGGTCACTGCGCAGCCGCCGGCGGGGCGTGGCGCTACGGTCTTTGCCGACCTGCTGGCCTGCGAGCCGCACGGCGTTGACGCGGCGGCCCGTCGGGTCGGCCCCGACACCATCGCCAAATTCCTGTTCACCTCCGGCTCGACCGGCGCTCCCAAGGCCGTGATCAATACCCAGCGCATGCTCTGCAGCAACCAGGCGATGCTGCAGCAGATGCTGGCCTTCGTCGTCGACGAGCCGCCGATCATGCTCGATTGGCTGCCCTGGCACCACACCGCCGGCGGCAATCACAATCTCGGCCTGGTCCTGGTCAACGGCGGCTCGCTCTACATCGACGACGGCCGGCCGACGCCGGCAGGGTTCGAGCCGACGGTGCGCAACCTTCGCGAGCTGCCGACCACCTTCTACGTAAATGTGCCCAAGGGCTTCGAGACCCTGCTGCCGTATCTCGAACGGGATACGGTACTGCGCGAAAACTTCTTCAGCCGGCTGCGTCTGATGTTCTATGCCGGCGCCAATCTCGCCCAGCATGTCTGGCAGGAGCTGCAGCGGATCGCGGTCGAGGCCACCGGCGAGCGGATCCTGATGCTGACCGGCTATGGGGCGACCGAGACCGCGCCGTTTGCGTTCATGCCTGGCAAGCAGATGAGCCGCGCCGGCGAGATTGGCCTGCCCGCGCCGGGCAGCGAGCTCAAGCTGGTACCCGTCGGTGACGGCCGCTTCGATGCGCGGCTGCGCGGCCCGCATATCACACCTGGCTACTGGCGCCAGCCGGCCGAGACCGCCGCCGCCTTCGACGACGAGGGCTTCTACCGCCTGGGCGACGCGGTTCGCTTCCTCGATCCCGAGACGCCGCACCGGGGTTTCCTGTTCGACGGGCGGCTTACCGAGGACTTCAAGCTTTCGACCGGCACCTGGGTCCATGTCGGCGAGATCCGCCGGGCGCTGATCGGCGCCTTTGCGCCGCTGTTGCGCGATGCCGTGATCGCCGGCCACGATCGCGACGAGGTGACAGCACTCCTGGTGCCCGATCTCGAGGCCTGCCGGCATCTTCTTTCCGATCGCGCCGCCTGCGATGCCGAGATGCTGAGCCGGCCGGCTTTGCGCCACGCCCTGCAGGAACGCCTAGACCGGCTCGCCGGGCAGGCCACCGGCAGCTCGAACCAGGTCGCGCGGGCGCTGCTTCTGGTCGAGCCGCTCTCGCTCGATGCCCATGAGGTGACCGACAAAGGCTCGATCAACCAGCGCGCCATCCTCAAGCAGCGCGCCCCGCTGGTCGAGGAACTCTACGCGGTGCCTTACGCGCCACGCGTCCTGGTGGCGGAAGCCGCCGACGTGCCATCAGCCCATGGATTTCGGTAACAAGAGCACCAGCCAGGGGAACGCGACCAGCAGCGCCAGGCGGACGAGGTCGGTCAGCACGAACGGTATGACGCCGCGAAAGATCGTGACCAGGCTGGTCTCCGGCACGATCGAGTTGATGACGAACACGTTCATGCCGACCGGCGGCGTGATCAGGCCGAGCTCGACGGTCATGACCACGATCACGCCGAACCAGATCGGGTCGAACCCCAGACTCTGGATCACCGGGAACACGATCGGCACCAGCAGGATGATCATCGCCATGGCATCGAGCACGCAGCCCAGCAGCACGAACAGCGCCAGGATCAGGGCGAGGGTGCCGTAGCTGCAGAGCTCGAGCGCCACCAGAAAGGCGGTGATCTTCTGAGGCGTCTGCGTGATCGCGAGAAAATAGCCGAACAGCAGCGCGCCGATCAGGATCGTGAAGATCGCAACCGTGGTGCGCAGCGCCTCGATCAGGCAGGCCACGATGGTACGGGCGCTCAGGCGCCGGCGCACGATTCCGATCACGGCGGTCAGGAACGCGCCGGTCGCGGCCGCCTCGGTCGGCGTCACCACGCCCAGGTAGATGCCGCCGATGATCAGGATGAACAGCAGCATCGCCGCCCAGATGCCGCGCAGCGACCCGATCCGCTCGCGCCAGGCGATCGCCTCGCCGGCGGGCAGACCGCGGCCGTAGGCGGCGCGCACGGTCAGCATGTACATGACCAGCGCCAGCAGACCGGGCACGATGCCGGCGATGAACAGCCGCCCGACATCCTGCTCGGTGATGAACGCATAGACCGCGAGCACGATCGACGGCGGGATCAGGATGCCGAGCGTGCCGCCCGCCGCAATCGCGCCGGTGGCCAGGTCATCGCGATAGCCGAACCGGCGCATCTCGGGCAGGGCGATGTTGGTCATGGTCGCAGCGGTCGCGACCGAGGACCCGCAGATCGCGGCGAAGCCGCCGCAAGCGCCGATCGTCGCGAGCGCGAGGCCGCCCCGGAAATTGCCGAGCCACGCGTGACCCGCGCGAAAAAGCTCCCTCGACATGCCAGACGCGGTCGCCAGCACGCCCATCAGGATGAACATCGGGATCAGGCTGAGATTGTAGTCGGTCGCCGTGCGCACCGGCGAGGTCGCGAGCAGATTCAACGCCGGACCCCAACCGGTGATCGCCGCGAAGCCGCCAACGCCGACCAGCGCCATGGCGATGCCGATCGGCACGCGGATCAACATCAGCACGAACAACGCGGTGAAGCCCGCGAGCGCCACAAGGTCCGCGCTGCTCATTCGACCCCCGCGGGGCCTGCCGATCGCTCAGCCGGGTCCGCGCCGAGCAGGACCAGCGCGATCCGGCTCACGATCGTGAACACGGAAGCGACCACGCCCAGCCAGATCACCGCGAGCCACGGCCACACCGGCAGGCGCAGATCGAAGGTCGATTCGTTGCTGACGAACGCGCTCTCGACCCGCCCCAGCAGCTTCCAGGCCAGCAGGACGGTGAACAACAGCAGTGCTAGCTGCGCGACCACGTCCAGCAAGAGGCGGATGCGCGCCGGCAGCAGCTCTGCGACGAGGTCGACCTTGATGTGAGCGCCGCGGTAGCCGACGCTGGCGAAGCCCCAGAGCACCGCCACGCCCAGCATCAGCCGGGCAACATCGAACGAGTTCGGAATCGGGGCGGCAAACGCGTAACGGCCGATCGCCGAGACGAACACCAGAACGGTGATCGCCGCCAGGAACAGACCCGCAAGGGCCTCGACCAGGGTCGCCAGCCGGTCCAGCCGGCGCGCAAGGCGGGCCGAGCCTGTCTCCCCAACCACTGCCGTGCCGGTGCAGGCCCTACTGGTAGAGAGCGTCGTTGTCCTTGAGCGAGCGGATCAGCGCCTCGTGGATCGCATCGGCATCGTAGCCTTTGGCCGCGACGTCCGCCTTCCAGGCATCGAGCAGCGGTGCCGCCGCGTCACGCCAGGCCTGCACGTCTTCGGGCGTCGGCTCGTAGATGATGTGACTGGGGTCGGCCATCATCTTGGTCCGGCCCTCGTCCTCCCAGTCGGCCCAGCCGGTGGCCATCTTCTCGGCCCAGTCGCTGGTGCAGTGGTCGTCGATCACCTGGCGATCGGCATCGGACAAGCCCTCGTAGCGCGCTTTGTTGATGACCAGCACGAAGGTCGTGACGTAGAGCGGAATGTCCAGATGGTGCTTGGTGATGCCATCGATGCCGAAGATGTAGATCGAGTTCCATGGGAACGTGATCGCGTCGGCGGCACCCTTGGCCAAGGTATCGCGCGCCTCGGGTGCCGGCACCCAGACGCTGGCCCCACCGAGCATGCTGACGAATTGCCCGATGGTGCCTTGCGCGGGTCGGATGTTCTTGCCGGCGACGTCGCTCGGCAGATTCAGTGGCTCCTTGGAATGGAAGGTTCCCGGCGAGTGCGCGAACGCCATGCAGAACTTGACGTCGCCCATCTCCTGATCGGCGTAGGCACGGTACCAGGCGTCCAGCGCCTTGGAGCCGCTCCTGGCGTTGGTGAAATAGAACGGGATTTCGCCATGCGCGATGATCGGAAAGCGCCCCGCCTGGTAGCCGGGATTGACGAAGGTGATGTCGGCGATGCCGTCGCGTGCCATGTCGTAGTGATCGGGCGCGGCGCCCAGCTGTTGCGCGGGAAAGATCGTGATCGTGATGCGACCATCCGAGGCTTCGGCGATCGACTCTGCCCAAGGCTCCAGTCCCGTGGGCTGAAGAGGATGCTGAGGCGGCACCCAATGCGCCAGACGCAGCTCCTCGGCGTTGGCGATGCCACTGAGCAGCATGGCGCCCACGACGCCTGCGATGATCCGGATCGTCATCGTTTGACCTCCCCCGCCGCCTCGCCTGCACAGGGCTTGCCTGTCGGGCCGGCGAGGCCCGTTATACCGCTCTGCTGGAGAGGCAACAACCGGCGCAGGCCGTGCCGTCGCCAGCTCGAATCATCGGCCGAGGGGGCAGGTGGAAATCGGGACGCCTCAGGGCTCGCGCGGCACCCGGATCTGCAGCGCGCGGCTGATGCGCCCGTACATCTCACTGAAGAACCCGAGTCGGGGTTCCGCCTCCGCAGACCGGGTTCGCCCTTCGATCAGGAGGTGATTGACCGCATCCAGGCGCCTTGCCAGCACCGTTGCGATGTAGAGCAACACCGCTGGCTTGGCGTCGAGAAACGCCTCGGCGTCGTCGACCACATGGAAGCTCGAAGGCACCACCGCCCGCACGTCGGCCAGGTGCGGTTCGTCGATCAGCAAGGAGACGTCGCCGAACACCGCGCCCGGCTCGCCGATCCGCACCACGTCGACGTCATCGACCAAAACGTCGACGGCGCCGTGCTTGAGAAACAGCAGCCGGCCGGTCCGGCTGCCCGCCGACAGGACGACATCGCCCTCCTCGAACACGCGAAGTGGATAGTCCGCGAGCTTTTCGAGAACCTCATGCGGTTCCATCGCTTGCATCGGCGCTGCCTCCTGGCTGGCCAGTCCGAGTGCCCGGGGCGAGATGGTCGCCGGGCGTCCGCGCCACTTTACCGTCGTAAGGTCCCGGAGACTACTTCAGCTCGACCTCGATGAAGGCAAACTCGAAGGGGTTCGCGTTGATCACGTCGTGCTCGACCCCGGCATTGCGGAAATAGGGCACGCCTTTCTTGAGCTCCGCGTGCGTACGCTGGTCGTCCGGCCCGACCAGCTCCAGGAGGCCATCCAGCATCGGCACCACGACATAATCCATGGCATGGCGGTGCCAGCCGGTAGCGGCGCCCGGCGCGAACCTCCATTCCGTGACGCGCACGCGCTCGTTGTCGATCAGAAGGGTCGGCACGGCCTTGCTCATCGCGTGATCATCCGAGATTTGGCCTTCACCTTCGGGCCAATCAGCATGCGCTGGCAAACCTGGCTTGGCTAGCCATGAAGTCCGGTGGGCCCGGCCGGGCGGATCGCTCGGAGTTTCACTTGCAACGGATATGGTGATGCGCTCTAGTTGCGTGCAGTCGTCTGTGCCTGCGCGTCGTGAACAGGAATCAGCGCGGTGCTCCCAGCTATGTCGAACGAAGGTCGCGGGGTGTGTGATCACGCCACCTTGAGGCCGCGATGACGTTGGTGCGCAGGACATGGAAGACCGCGTCACGACTGGCCCTGACCGTGGCCGTGGTCGGCGTGCTGTTCCACTTCGTGGACTGGCGTCACGTGATCTCGACGCTGCGCGACACGAACCTCGCGTGGTTGATATCGGCCTATTTGCTGGTCGTCGCGAGGCGGGCCATCGAGGTGGCGCAGATGACCAGGGTCCTGCGACTGGTCGGATGCCCCGTCAGCGTGTTTCGGGTCTTCCGTGCCAACGCCCTGGCCGCCTTCTATGCGCTGTTCACACCCGGTAGCCTGATCGCGGCTGCCGTCAAGTGGACGGATCTGGCCGCCGCAACCGGCCGGCGCGCGATCGTCCTCAATGCCATCATCTACAGTCGTCTGCTGCTCGACGCGCAGCCGATGATCATCGGCGCGGCGGCGCTGGCCTGGAGCAACCCCACCGGCGAGCCGATGTTCGCCATCGCGGCCGCCGCGGTTGCGGCGCTCAGCGCGGCGCTGGCATTGTGCCTCTTCTCACCGTGGCTGGGACGGGTCACCCGCCTGGTGAGCGGTGTGCTCGGCCGGTGCCTGCCCGCGATGCTGCGCGCGCGAGTTCGATCGCCTGCTCGATGAACTCGAGCCGTTTCGCGCTTTGTCCTTGATGCAACATCTCTCGCAGTCGGCGATCGCATTCTCGGGCTTCGCGATCGGCATCGTGATCCGACTGATGATCATCCAGGCCCTGGGCATCACCGTACCGCTCTCGACGATCATCTGGGTCGATGCGGTGTTGCTGGCTGCCGGTCACGTGCCGATCACGCTCGGCAACTTCGGGGTGCGTGAAGGTCTCGTGGTTGCCGCGTTCGGGCTCCATGGCGTGCCGCCCGATGCCGCGGTCGCCTATGGGCTGATTGTGTACAGTTGCCGCCATATCCTGGCTCTGGTCGGCGCTGGCTTTCAGCTCGCGCTGATCGGGGGCTGGACAACGTTACGCGGCCCATCGGCGAGCGATGCCTGCCTGGGCCATCCTCAACGAAGCCATGTCGAGAGATCGCGGCCGATTAGATTTTGGAGACCCTGGATCTCGTCACGGTAGAGCGCGGTGAGCCGACGACGGGTGTCGTCCGGCAGGGACATCCGGATCAAGGCGCGGGAGGTGAAGAAGCGACTTACGCGCTGACGCAGGACCTTTGGCAGCATCGGCGCGGCGCCTCGTAGCGCATGCGTGCCTGTCCAAGCGAAGCGCAGGAACCGGTTCTGGATGATACCCGACCGGTTGTGCTGTACCGACATGTCCGGAACGAATGACGGGTCGACCTCGATGAACTCGAATACATCGCGCATCATCGCCTCTGGCTGGCGGATGAAATCATCGTACAAATAGACGCGGATTTGGTCCTTTGAGAATTGGTCATAGTATTCGCGTAGCTGAGTAGCGTAGAAGCCCTTGTCGAGATAGAACTCCGAACGCCCAGTTCTCGCGTCGTCGGCGCGGCTCGTCCTCGATTGCTTGCAACAGGCTGGCTGCGGGTTCGAGGCCGTCGCGCTGATACATGACAAAGCTGGAGAAGGCGCGCTCGACCGGGTCGCGCAGGATCGCGATCATTCGCATGTGCGACGCCTGCTCCTTGATCCGGCGGGCGGTGCCCGGCACAGCAAGGTAGCGGGGCGATGCCTCGCCGATTGCAGTCGCATGATGCGCATCATGAAATAGCGCCTCGTATGCGTCTCTCCGGTAAACCACGTCGCGATTGAGGATATCGGCTCGCGGACCACCGAATTGCGGGGGCTGACCCGCATGAGCGAAGTAATTCGGCTCCTTCAGCGGGCTCATGTAGACTTGCGGGTGCTGGCGCAGATATGCGTAAAGTGCGGTGGTTCCGGATTTCGCGGCACCGACGATCAGAAAATTCGGCAACGTCATGTTCGATCCCGTAGGGCGTCCGGTGGTGGTCGTCACGTTTGCAAAAGGAGCTGACGCCTGCGGCGCCTGGGCCGCTCAGCTGTCGTAGCCAAGCTCACGCACGGTCTTGCCGAGATAGGCGTGCGCGTCTCGGTCCTGCTCTCGATGGCGTGCGCTCGAGCCGGCTTTGCGCTCGATGCCTGAGGTCCGGTGGATCTTCTCGTCGCCAAAGCCGGTATCGTGCGGGGCGTTCTGGAAATCGAGCATCGCCGGCACATAGGGCAGGCCGAGAAATCGGCAAAGGCCTCCGACCTCGACCTCCGGAGCGGCGACCAGCCGCTCGTAGCGCAGCTCGAAGCAGTGCTCGGGGTGTGCGCGCTGGAAGGCGCGCATCTTCTGCTGCTGGTCGGCCACGAACGCGCAGTAGGTGGCGAAATCGGACGGATGATCGGGCCGGTGCGCCGCGATCTCGGGCTGGGTCACGACCATGTTGCGCTCGCTCATCGAACGCACGACGTCGTAGGGATGGCGGTAGAGCACGATGAAGCGGGCATCGGGCATGGCTTGGCGAAGCTCCGGCAGCAGATCGACATAGGCGGGGGTCTTCTCGATCCAGAAGTGCTTGCCCTTGCTTGCCGCATAACCCTCGAGGAAGCTCCGGGCGCAGTCGCCGAGCGCCACGGCCAAGGCATCCCGATGATAGCCCAGGTTCCACATTGCCCGCGTCATCCGCTCGTCGCGGAGGGGTGCCAGGATGTGAGAGAAGAGGAAGGTCTCCGGAGGGGCGGCGATCTCAGGATGGCTGTCCAAAATCAACCGCAGGAGCGTCGTGCCCGAGCGAAACGGCGCCATGATAAAGGCCCCGGGCAAGGAGTGCTGCGGATCGCGCGATAGGTAGATCGGCTTTTGCGCGAGCTTTTGGATGATCCGCCCAACCCTCCGCTTGATGTGTCCGACATCGAGGATCACGGGGATCTCCAGGCGAGCGAGCGGGGCTCCACGGAAGGCGCGATCGTCAGGCCTGCACCCGGCCAGCCCCGCGACTGGGCTGCTCGCCGGCATCCGACCGGGTCGATGCCGGTAGAGGAATTCGTCGCCAGCAGCCGTCGGTAGGCGTCTAGATGCCCGTCGATCACCACGTCCAGCGCATGCGTGCGGTGGACATAGTCGTAGGCGGCCTCGCCGCACGCGCGCCAGCGATCGTCGCGCAGGAGCGCGCGCAGCCCCGCCTCGAAATCACCGGTCTCGGCGTGATAGCCGAAGCGCTTGGCGAACGTGTCGGGATCCAGCTGGCTCAGGATCGCGCATCGGTAGGATGCCGCCTCGAGGAAGGTCACCGGCAGGCCCTCGCGCGCCGCCGTGTTCGCCATGACCCACGAGCGTGACAGAATCTCGGCAAAACGAGGCGAGGTGAAGCGATCGAGAAATCCGGTGAGCTCGAGGTTAGGGATGTTGCGGTAACGCTGCCGGAGCAGGCGATCCATGCGCGCGCTGTTTGCGGCTCCGACCGCGATAAAGTCGACATCGGGACAGCGTTTGGCCAGCTCGCAGAAGAGCTCGGGCCGCTTTCGCTTGTCGAAACGCCCGATGAAGCAGACGGTTGGCCGATCCGCCTTGACGACCGGGCCGTCCGGCATCGGCACCGGGTTCGGAAGGAACTGCGGCGCCACCTTCAGGCCGTACTTCTTCTGACCCTTGGGGACGATGTGCTTGGCTTCGCTGAACACGGCGTCGGCCTTGCGCACGGCGCGCCAGACCAGCGGATTGTCCTCATACGGCCAGGTCATCAGGCTCTTGTAGCGGCGCTCATCCAGGTAGCATGACAGCTCGATCCGCCAGTCGCGCCAGGTGCGCGGGTCCTGACAGGTCACCGCGTGCTGCCGTCGCGGCATCGCGTGCTGGCACAACAAGGTTCCGATCGAGGGATCCTGGGAATGGTAGATGTCGGCGTCGCTCGCTCGGTAGGCGGCCATCTGGTCGCGTATCGACCATGGCCGAAAGCCGCGGATGGTGACCCCGTCGGCGCGCTCGATCGGCGACTGACCCGGCCGAATCGGGGTCACCACGTCGACCTCAACTCCCCGCTGCGCGAGCCCGACCGCGATCATGCGCGTGGCGCTGCCGAAACCGCCGTATTTGCCCCAACCGAAAAACTCGTTGACCACATAGCAGATCTTCATGCGCCGCAGACCTGACCAGCGGTCCTAGAGGATTGGCGCGTTGCCGCGATTGACTCGCGGGGCGGCATTTACGGCTGCCCAACGGCTGCCGGCACGGCTGGGACGCAGCTCGCGATAGATCGCCACGTGCCGGCGGGCAATCCCTTGCCAACCGAATTCCCGCTCGACCCGGGCCCGCGCGCGACGGCCGAGCTCGACGCGAAACGGGTCGTCCTGGACCAGGCGGCTCAGGGCCTCGGCCAGACGGTCGGGGCGGCGCGGCGGTACCAGCAGGGCGTCCGTGCCTACGACCTCGGGACAACCGGTGCCATCACAGGTGACGATCGCCTGGCCGGCTGCCATGGCCTCCAGCAACACCACGGGAAAATTCTCGGCCTCCGAGGTGAAGGCGAAGATCGCCGCGCGCTCGTAGAGCCGCTTCAGCTCAGGTGATTTGTTGTCGAGCCAGCCCCAGAACTTGACCGGCAGGCCAAGCTCTGCGGCCATCTGCTTGAGGGTCGGCAGGTAGGGACCATCGCCCACGATGTCGACCTCGAACCCTCGAAGGTCGAGCTGGGGCAAGGCGGCCAGGAGGTGTTGCACGCCCTTGCGAGGGACCATCCGGCTGACCAGCAGGATACGGCGCTCCTTCCGTCGATCGGGGCGAAAGCGCTCGTATCGAAAGCCGTTGGGAATCACGCTGACCGGGCGGCCGTGCGGCCGTCGATCGACCAGCTGCCGCAGGAATTGTGAGGGTGAGATCACATGGTCCGCGCCCCGCATGATCCACTTCCACATCGGACCAAGGAGCCGATGCTCAAGCCCGAAGCGGTCTGGATTGTAACCGGGGATGTCGGAGCCGTGGGCGGTCACGACGAACGGCAGCCCCGTCCATGACTTGACCAACCGCGCAAGCAAGCCGGTGGGCACCACGAAATGGGTATGGTTGACATCGTACGCCCGGGTAGCGGTCAGCCTGGTGACCCTGGGCAGGGCCGCCAGCACGAACGAGGCCATTTCGTGGTTCTTGCAGAGCTCAGGTCGCCTTCGAATGCAAGGAACCCGGTAGACGTTGATTCCGTCCACGACTTCCCGCGCCGGCAGATCATTGAAGCCCATCGTCACGACGTCGACGTCATGTCCTTGGGCAACGAGCTCGCGGCTCAGCTCATAGGAAACCGGAGAGCCACCGCCGCCGATCGGGGGGAACTCATAGTTCAGAGTCTAGGATCCGCATGGCGACCTCTCAGCGATCTGCACGGTAGGCTGACCACCCGCCGACGGTATGCCGCAACGCCCCCGATGCCTCGAAAGCAAACTCCAGGCGAGAACCTCGACGCGCGTCACCCCGTGGGGATCGATCGCAAACGCGGCATCGGCCGACGCATCACTCAAGAGTGTACTGCCCCACCACCGGCCCCAGCAGGCCTGAGCACGCGCCGTTCCATCACTCCCCACGCTTGCAACGAGTTGCGATGCATTGTTAACTTCGCATCTAAAGAATCGGCGATAATTTGCTGTTTGTCAATGGTTTTTCTTATTAGTTTTGCCCAAAGCCAATGTTTTGCACGACATTGCAGCGAACCGCCGCAATGTGTTGAAATTCGAGATTGTTTTGTGTATTCTTAAAGTAACGCTTGGCGAAACATCGAGCGTGCATCGATTCTTATTCCTGCGTTTACCATTGGAACAGAGGAACCACAAGCGGTTAATTGCGACGAGATTGAGTCTAGTAGCATGCAACCCGTAGACTCCATTCGGACGGCTGTCCTCTATTTTGTGAACAGTGTGGCTGGGGCATTGTTCCACCAAGAGTGAATTTTTCGAGCGCAGGTCGCACGGCTTGGAGTTGGGCTTGCGAAGAACAGGCGAAAGCGTGCCTGGTCGATTCTGCCGGCCTTGTTGAGTTGTCGGTGAGATCGTTGGGCGGCCGCGATCAAATCGTTGCTGGCGGAACAGCGGCACGGCAGACGCTACGATTGGGTCCGCCCCGATCTATGGCCTCGCCGATCTGGCCGAGCAGAGCGCCATCGGCTTCGACTGGGTCTGGCTCGATTCACGGCATCTCGAATTCATCGAGCACGCCCTCAACAGCGTGGTTCCTGCGTGTCGACACCATACCCGACCGCTCGCCTGAAAGGCGACGAGCCGGACACCCGCATCCTCGAGGTCGGAGGTGTGGGGCTGGCCTGTGACACCCTGCAACACTTACGATTTGCGAAAGGCGCGCCGCAAGCTGTCGAAGACCGGCTGCAACAAATAGTCGAGCATGGTTCGCTCGCCGGTCATGATGTAGACCTCGGCTGGCATGCCGGAGGTGAGCTCGACCTTTGGCTCGAGCGCCGCAAGCTGTTCCGGATCGACCTCGATGCGCGCCTCGAAGTAGCGCTCGCCGGTATGCGGGTCGACGATCGCGTCGGCCGAGATCGTGCGCACCCTGCCCTCGATCCGCGGCAAGTGACGCAGCTTGAAGGCCGGCAGGATGACCTGGGCCGACAGTCCAGCAGCGACGACGTCGATATCCATGGGTGACAGGCGGGCGTCGACCAGAAGCTCCTCGTCGTCCGGGACGATGTCGAGAAGCGGCTCACCGGGCCGGATCACCCCGCCCGGCGTGTGGACGCGAAGCTGCACCACGGTACCGGCACTTGGCGCCCTGACCACGGTGCGTTCCAGCACGTCCCGGCTCGCCGTGAGGCGTTGCTCGACCTCCGCGAGCTCGGCCTGGACCCGGCTCAGCTCCTCGTTCGCCTCATCCAGCAACGCGGTGCCCTGGGCGACGATCTGCAGCTCGGTCTCGCCGATCGCCTGGCGCGCGCGCGCGATGCGGGCACGGCGCTCGGCGCGGTCGCCTTCGATCTCGCTTTGCGCGCGGCGCAGTGCGAGCAGTCGGGTCTTGGTCGCGAGGCCCTTGCGATAGAGCTGGTCGAGGCCTTCGACCTCCTCGGCGATCAACCCGCTCTGCTGTCCGTCCGCCGCGATCTGGGCCTCGAGGCCGGCGATCTCCTCGCGCAGCTGCGCAATACGCCGGGCAAGAATGGCGCGGCGGTCGGCGAGCCCCTTGGCACGTGTCCGAAACAGTTGTCGCTGCGCGACCATGGCCTCCAGCGCGGTCGCATCCTCACCGGTAGCGTCGATCAACCAGTCCGGAAAGCGGATGTCCTTGGCACCAGCCTGCTCGGCCAGCAGCCTGGACTGGGCCGCGGCCAGGGTATGGAAACGGGCGTTGAGCACGTCATATCCGGCGCGCGCCTGGACATCCTCGAGCACGACCAGAGGATCGCCCTTCTGGACGACGCTGCCTTCCTCGACCAGGATGCGTCGGACGATGCCGCCTTCCAGGTGCTGCACGGTACGTCGGCTGCCGTCGGGACTGATTACGCCGGGTGCGATCGCCGCGCCTGCCAGCGGCGCCGCCGCTGCCCAGACGCCAAACCCGCCGAGGCCCAGGCCGATCACCACGCAACCCGCGACCACCGGTCGCCTCAGCTCGCCGGCCAGACGTGGCGGCCGGCTCGCCGGCGCGGCGTTCGACGATCGCGCGGCGACCGGGTCTGGCGCCGGCGCCGCCGCGCGTGCCGGTGAAAGTCGGAGCATCACGACGCGGCCGCCACGGAAGGGCGCTCACGCCGCGTCTCACGCACCATGATGCGCGCCAGAACGCGATCTCGCGGGCCAAACAGGACGCTGGCACCCTCCGACAGCACCAACACCTTGTCGACGTGGGTCAGGAGCCGCGGCCGGTGGACGACCAGGACCACGGTGCTGCCGCGCGCCTTGAGCCGTCCGATCGCGTCGAGCACCGCGCTCTCACCAACCTCATCCAGGCTGGCGCTCGGTTCGTCGAGGACCACCACACGTGGCATGCCGAACATCGCGCGTGCCAGCCCAATGCATTGCCGCTGGCCGCCGGACAAGATCGCGCCCTGAGGTCCGACCTCGGTTGCATAGCCGTCGGGCAGATGGAGGATCATGTCATGGACACCGGCAAACTGCGCCGCGGCGATCACGGCGTCGTCCGGCGCATCGGTCATGCGAGCGATGTTGTCGCGCACGCTTCCGGCAAACAGCCCCACGTCCTGCGGCAGGTAGCCGACATGACGACCGAAATCGTCTCGCCCCCAAAGATGCACCTCGGCGCCATCGAGCCGCACATGGCCGGCGGTCGGCGGCCACACCCCGGTGAGCAGCCGGCACAACGTCGACTTGCCCGACGCCGAGGGCCCGACCACCGCCAACACCTCGCCCGCCGCCAGCTCGAAGGAGATGCCCTTGAGGATCGGGCGGCCGTCGGGTGCCCGGAACTGGAGCTGGTCGACGGAGATCCGTCCTTCAGGAACAGGCAGCTGGATGGCGGCGGCCTCGCTTGGATGACGCTGCAACAACCGTCTGAGCCGATCATGACTGGCGCGAGCTGCCACAAAGCTCTTCCAAGCGCCGATGGCCTGCTCGACCGGTGCCAGCGCACGACCCAGCAGGATCGAGCACGCAATCATGCCGCCGCTGGTCAAAGCGCCCTCGAGGACCAGATAGGCGCCGAGGCCCAGGATCGCGATCTGGACGAAGAGCCGCACGAACTTGGTCGTGCCGAAGATCCACCCGGTGCGATCGCTGGCACGCGCCTGGCCATCGAGCACCCGTTCGTGATCCACCTGCCAGCGTGACAGCAGCGCTGGCAGCATGCCCATGGCCTGGACCACCTCCGCGTTGCGCAATGCGGTCTCGTAGCGACGCTGAGCGGTAAGCCATGCCTGGCTGGCGCCCGCCAAAGGCGCGCGCGTGACCAGCTCGTTCGCAAGCGCAAGTCCAAACAGCAATGCCGCGCTGATCAGCGCCAGCATGCCAAGCCAGGGATGCACCAGCCAGATCACGGCGACGAAGACCGGGGTCCAGGGCGCGTCGAAGATCGGGAACACTGCCTGGCTGTTGATGAAGCCGCGTAGCTGCGCGAGATCGCTCATCCCCTGCCCACCGATCGCACGACCGGCCAGGGTCTCTTGGACGCTCGCTTTGAGCACGGCGCGTGCCAGCACGCGGTCGAGCCAGCCGCTGATGCGTGCCAGGGTGTGCGAGCGGATCACGTCGAGGGCGCCAAGGCACAGCAGCGCGAACGCCGCAATCAAGGTCAGCGCCACCAGCGTCTCGATCCGGCCGCTCGCGAGCACGCGGTCGAACACCTGGAACATGTAGAGCGGCGACGCCAGGGCCAGGAGATTCAGGAACAGGCTCAGGGCGGCGACCACCAGCAGCCCGCGGCGCGCCTCCCGCAGAGCATCGTCGAGCGGCGTCGGCTGCTGCACCTCCACCATGGCGACGCCTGGCACCTCCCGAGCACGCGGTCCACCGAGCTCTCGGGGTACGCCGCCAAGCTTAACAACTGATGAACAGCGGTCTCGAAACGCTACTGCCGGGCGCCTGTCACGGCCGGCGCGGATGCTTCCGCCGGCGGACCGGCCGCCGGCAGGCGGGCAGCGCAGACCGTGGCGACCACGCCTCCGACGCCCATCAGCACGAACGCCCATCCCCAGCCGCGGCCGGGCAGGCTCAGGTCCATGACGACGCCAAACGCGGCCGGCGCCGCCGCGCCGATCCCGATCCCGAGAATCGAGCGGATCGCCAGCGCTCGCCCCAGATGGGCCGCCGGAACCGCTTCGCTCATCGCCGTCGACAGGACCGACGAGTCGCCAAGCGCCGAAAATCCGTAGAGCGCAGCGAACGACAACAACAGCATGGGCGGCAGTTCGCCCGACCAGCCGAAGCCAAACGAGCAAAGCGTACCGACGGCCGCGATCGCGAGCAGCACGGCACGCCGGCCGTACCGATCCGATGCCTGTCCCATGGTGACGGAGGCGACGAACGCCGACAGATGCAGCGCGATCGCGATGGCGATGCCGAGGCCCACGGTGCCCAGAGCGAAACGGTCGCTGAGGCTCGCGATCAGGAACGCCGGTGCCCAGGCCCACATGCCGAACAGCTCCCAGCAGTGCCCCATATAGCCCAGGGTCAAGAGCCGCGAGCGCCGGTCCTTGAGCAGGCGCCCTGGGGCATCCGTGCCTGCGGGCCGGCGATCCGGTTCGCGACCCGGGCTGCCGCGACCGTTCCGAAGATGGCGCCGATCACGGTGCCGAGCGCGGACACCACGAAGGCGGCGCCGTAGTCGAAGCTCGCGATCAGCCCCTGGGCCAGGCTGATCGATCCGACATAACCGGCCGACATGCCTGCCAGCACCCAGCCGACGCCCGCTCCCGACGCGCCGGCGGCAAGCGCTGCGCGACCAGCATGATCGCGGGCGTGTACGGAGCCCCCCTGCGTGAAGCCGACCAGCCCGTACAGCCAAAGCGCATCCTCGAAAGATCGGGCGAACAGGGAAAAACCGAGGGCGGCCGCCGGCGCCCAGCCAACAGAACCAGACAAACATCCGCTTGGCGCCGACGTGATCGGAGACCCAGGAGGTGATGAACAGGGAGATCGCGAAGCCGGCCGAAAAGCAGGTCTGCACCAGACCGGCCTGCGTAGCGGTCATCGCCCACTCGCGGCTGAGCGTCGGCAAGCTCGCGGCATACGTCATGAAGACCAGCGTCATGAACACGCGGCTCAGCCCGAGGACGGCAAGCCATGATCGCTCGCCCGGTGGCGCACCATCCGACGCCGCGCCGTGCTCGCTCCCGGCCTCGTCCAGAACGGGTCGCTCCACAGCCGGGTCCGGACGACGTCTTGTCATCCCCACTCCTTGGGCGTTCCCTGGCACACGTTCGCCCAGGCGTGGCGGATGCTAGCTGCGTCAGCGCGCCAGCACCAGTGCCGCAATTTACGATTTGTTATACAATCTCTGTTACTGAATTAGCGAGATATCAATACTAAGTTCTATTGTCTTGTTTTGTTTGGTCTGGAGAATTATTATTCAAGCTCGTTGCGCTCTCGACTGGCGCAGTAGTGATCGGCAACGCGAACTCCCGACGCGCAATCAAGCGTCGCGGCCCTAGACGAGCCTGCGGCATCGGTCACTGGGGGAAGAGCCATGGCGAAGAAGTCCGGCACCAGTGCCAATGATCATCTGATCGGCGGCGGCGGCAATGACCAGCTGATCGGCGAGGACGGTGACGATCTGTTGGAGGGTGACGCCGGCAACGACCGTCTCTATGGCGGCAACGGGGATGATCAGCTGCTTGGCGGCGATGGCCGCGATCGGCTGTGGGGCGAGCTCGGCAACGACCTGATCCAAGGCGGCGGCGGCGCCGATCGGCTATACGGCGACGCGGGCGATGATCAGCTGTATGGCGACGCCGGCAACGACAAGTTGTATGGCCACGCCGACAGCGATCAGCTGTTCGGCGGCGATGGCAAGGATCGGCTCGACGGCGGCACCGGCGATGACTCCTTGAGCGGTGGCGCCGGCAGGGACAGGCTGCTCGGCGACCAGGGAGACGACCGGCTCGACGGTGGCGAGGGCGACGATCGGCTGTACGGCGACGAGGGTGACGATCAGCTGCTTGGCGGCGCCGGCAACGACAAGCTGTACGGCAAAGCCGATAACGATCAGTTGTTCGGTGGCGATGGCAACGACCGGCTCGACGGTGGCACCGGCGATGAACTCACTGAGCGGTGACTCCGGCAACGACACGCTGCGTGGCCGCCAGGGAGACGACCAGCTCGACGGTGGCGAGGGCGACGATCGGCTGTACGGCGACGAGGGTGACGATCAGCTGCTTGGCGGCGCCGGCAACGACAAGCTGTACGGCAAAGCCGATAACGATCAGTTGTTCGGTGGCGATGGCAACGACCGGCTCGACGGTGGCACCGGCGATGACTCACTGAGCGGTGACTCCGGCAACGACACGCTGCGTGGCCGCCAGGGAGACGACCAGCTCGACGGTGGCGAGGGCGACGATCGGATTTACGGACATGCCGGCAATGACGAGCTGTCGGGCGGTGCCGGCGACGACAAGCTGTACGGCGAAGCTGATGACGATCAGCTGTTCGGTGGCGATGGCGACGACCGGCTCGACGGCGGCAGCGGTGATGACTCCTTGAGCGGTGGCGCCGGCAACGACACATTGCGCGGCCGCCAGGGAGACGACCATCTCGACGGTGGTGACGGCGACGATCGGATTTACGGGCATGCAGGCAATGACGAGGTGTCCGGCGGTGCCGGCGACGATCGGCTGTATGGTGGGAATGGCGACGATCTGTTCATCTACCGCACGGGAGAGGGCAACGACCGGATCGATGGCAGCAGAGGTGCTGCCGACACGATCCGGCTGGATGTCGATGATGGCTGGATTCTGAATCTGACCAAAGGGGAGGTCCTTGGCGACGAGGATGGCGAGGTGCAGCTCTCTGGCGGTGCTGCGGGCACGATCGAGCTCGCCGATGGCAGCATCATCAGCTTCAAGAACGTCGAGCGGATCGAATCGCGCGCCGCTGAGACCGACGGCGACAGCCCGCCGACCGATCTGAGCCTGGTCGCCGAGCCGGTCGCGGAGAACAGCGCGAACGGTAGCATGGTTGGCACCGCCGCCGCGACCGATCCAAGCGTTGCGGCCCTTGCCCGGGTGGCCGGTAGCGACGGGCTCTCCTTTGCCCTGACCGACGATGCGGAGGGGCGCTTCGCAATCGACCCGGACACCGGCGTCGTTACGGTGGTCGACGGCTCGCGCCTCGACTATGAGCAGGCCACTCAGCACAACATCGAGATCGAGGTCACGAATGCCGGCGGCCTCAGTGCGACCCAGGCCTTCACGATCGATGTCGCCGACGTCAACGAGGCGCCAAGTGTTCTGGAGCTCAGTGCCAGCAGCGCGAGCGAGGATGCGGCAGATGGCACGGTGGTCGGCACGGTCAGCGCCAGTGATCCGGATGCCGGCGACACGCTGCGTTACGCCTTGACCGACAGCGCTGGCGGCCGCTTTGCGATCGATCCGGAGACCGGCGTGATCACGGTGGCCGATGGCGCCCCGCTCGATCACGAGGCTGCGGCGCAGCACAGCGTCGAGGTCGAGGTGACCGATGCCGGCGGGCTCAGCGCGAGCCAGAGCTTCATGATCGATGTCGCCGACGTCAACGAGGCGCCGGGCGCGCTGACCCTCGACACCGGCGAAGTCGCGGAGAATGCCGAGGGCGGCAGCTTGGTCGGCACGATGTCCGCCACCGATCCCGACATGGGTGATGCACTCACCTATGCCCTGACCGACGATGCCGGTGGCCGGTTTGCGATCGACAGGGACACGGGCCTGCTCACGGTGGCCGATGGTGCCCCGCTCGATCACGAGGCTGCGGCGCAGCACAGCATCGAGGTCGAGGTGACCGACGCCGGCGGGCTCAGCGCGACCGAGCGCTTCACGATCGCGGTCACCGACGTCAACGAGGCGCCGGGCTCCCTGACCCTCGACACCAGCGAAGTCGCCGAGAATGCCGAGGGTGGCACCGTGGTCGGCACGGCGTCCGCCACGGATCCCGACGTGGGTGACGCGCTCACCTATGCCTTGACCGACGACGCCGGCGGCCGGTTTGCGATCGATCCGGACAGCGGCGTGATCACGCTTGCCGAGGGTGCGTCGCTCGACCATGACGACGCCGCGCAGCACGTCATCGAGGTCGAGGTGACGGATACCGGCGGCCTCGGCGCAACCCGGACCTTCACGATCGAGGTCCTTGGCGTCGACGATGCGCCAAGCATCCTGGGGCTGAGCGCCAGTGAGGTGGCCGAGGCCGCGGCGACCGGCACCGTGGTGGGCACGGTTGGCGCCAGCGATTCCGACGCAGGTGACGTGCTGACCTACACGTTGAGCAACGACGCCGACGGACGTTTCGCGATCGACCCGGAGACCGGCGTAATCACCGTCGCTGACGGCACACTGCTCGACCACGAGAGTGCCGCAGCGCACGATATCGAGGTCGAGGTCGCCGATGGCGGCGGCCTCAGCACGACCCGGGCCTTCACGATCGACGTCACGAACGTCAACGAGACGCCAAGCATCGTCGATCTGGACTCCAGTGCGGTCGACGAGAATGCCGGGGACGGCACCGTGGTCGGCACGGTGTCCGCTACTGATCCCGATGTCGACGACGTGCTCAGCTATGCCCTGACCGACGACGCCGGCGGCCGGTTTGCGATCGATGCGGCGACCGGCGTCATCACGGTGCCGATGGTGCCCTGCTCGATCACGAGGCTGCGCGCAGCACAGCATCGAGGTCGAGGTGACCGACGCCGGCGGGCTCAGCACGAGCCAGGCCTTCACGATCGACGTCACCGATCTCAACGAACGACCCGTGATCGAGGCACTGAGCGCCAATGCTGTCATCGAGGGCGCGGCAGACGGAACGGTCGTCGGCACCGTCTCGGCGGTCGACCCCGACATCGGCGACGGGCTCAGCTCCGCCCTGAGCGACGACGCCGGCGGCCGCTTTGCGATCGACGCGGCGACCGGCGTGATCACGGTGGCCGATGGCACGCTGCTCGACTACGCCGACGCCACGGAGCACAGCATCGAGGTCGAGGTCACCGACGCCCAGGGTCTGACCGGCACGGCGAGCTATGTGATCGACCTGCTGTTCGACAATAGCGGCAACGACACGCTGTCGGGCGGTGACGGCGACGATCTGATCGACGGCGGCCCCGGCCACGACACGCTCGACGGCGGGGGCGGTGACGATCATCTGATCGGCGGCAGCGGTGATGACGTGTTGACCGGCGGCACGGGTAACGACCGGCTCGAGGGCGGCATTGGCAACGATTACCTGTTCGGCCACGGCGACGACGACCACCTGAGTGGTGGCGACGGCGACGACCAGCTGCTCGGGGCCGCGGGAAACGACCAGCTCGATGGCGATGCCGGCAACGACGAGCTGTCGGGCAGCTCCGGGAATGATGTCCTAAGCGGCGGCGACGGCAACGACCTCCTGTTTGGCGGTGGCGGAGACGACATCCTGGTCGGCGGAGCCGGGGACGATGTCCTCTTCGGCGGCTCCGGCAACCCCGCTGGCTCCGGCGCCGACCGCTTCGTGTTCACGAGCCTGGACGACGGCGTCGACCAGATCTTCGACTTCGGCGACGACGATGTCGTGGCCATCGGCAACATGCTCGAGGGATTTACCGCCGGCGATGAGGGCGCGTTCGTAAGGCTGGTCGATGACGGCACCGACACCACCGTGCAGGTCGACGTCGACGGCGCTGTCGACGGCGAGGAGTATCAGCCGATCGCCGTGCTGAGCGGGATCACAGGCGTCAGCCTTGTCGACATGGTGAGCGCCGGCCAGATCGACCTTTGGATGTCGTAGCGCGGGGCGCCGCACCATCGGGTCGGGCACGACCGACGCCTGGGCGGCACTCACCGCGCCCGTGCGCTCGGACATTGCCTGTGTGAGCGGCCGGAGCGCGACCGGGAGCCTCATGGTGTCTGGTGAGCAGCGCCAGCCAATCCCGACGCGCGCGCGGTTACTTCCGGCCGATCACCTCGGGATTGAGCACGTAGTCGGCGCCAGGATCGCGGCCCTCGATGAGCGCCATGACATTGTCGACGCAGCGCTCCGCCATGGCGGCGATCGCATCGATGTTGCTGCCGGCACAATGCGGCGTCATGACCACGTTGGGCAGTTCGCGCAATGGCGAGTTCGACCGGCAGCGGCTCGACCTCGAACACGTCCAGGCCAGCCCCTGCGATCCTGCCTTCGCGTAGCGCCTCGGCCAGCGCCGCCTCGTCGACCAGGCCGCCGCGCGCGGTGTTGACCACAAACGCCGTAGGCTTCATCAGGGCCAGCCGCTCGCGACTGACGATCTTGTCGGTCTCGGGAGAATGCGGGGCGTGCACCGAAACGTAATCCGCTTCCCGGAACAGCGTCTCCAGATCGACCAGCTCGACCCCGACTTCCTGCGCGAACGCGGCATTCGGCTGCACGTCATACGCCAGCACACGCATCTCGAAGCCCCGGCAGCGGCGCGCCAGCGCCTGGCCGATCCGGCCGAGGCCGATGATGCCCGTGGTCGCCTGCCACAGCGGCATGTGCGCCGTGCGCCGCCAGCGGCCGTCGATCACCATGGCATGGTAGAAAATCAGCTTGCTGGCGAGCGCCGCCATCAGCGAGAAGGCGAAATCCGCGACCGCGTTGTGGTTGGTGCCGAAGCCCATGGCGATGGCGACGCCATGGCGGCGTGCCGCGCTCAGATCGATCGCATCGTGGCCGACGCCGCTTCGCGCAACGACCTTCAGATCCGGCGCGGCGGCGAACACACGCTCGGTATAGGGCTCGGTTCCCGCAATGGTGGCGACCACGTCCGGCAGCGCTGCGATCAGCTGCTCCTCCGAGTAGGTCCGACCGTTCGGGTTGAACTGGATCTCGCACCCGACGGCGCGCAGGCGGTCGAGCGCTGCGTGCAGATGATCATGCACGGTCGGCAGCGCGACCAGAATCTTGGCGCTCATCGGCACGCTCACCCGTGTACCCGGGTCAGGCGGCGCACCTGCCGGCTCGCGACCATCGGCTCGATCCGATCGCGAAACGTCCTCAGGTGCGGAGTTCTCGAGATGCGCATCGAAGGCGTCTGCGCTGTCGTAGACCTCGTAAAGGACGACCAGGTTCGGCTGATCGTTGGCCCGGGTGACGTCGAACTGCCGGCAACCGGGCTCGTTGGCGACCGACGCGCTGGCATCGGCGATCGCGGCCTCGAGGAACGCATCGATCGCCTCGGGCTTGACCTCGAACTCCGCCACGATGACGAAGCTACCCTCACCTGCCTTGCTCATTCCTCCCTCCACTTGTTATTGCGCTGCTGCCGCTTGGATGCTGACGGCGTGGCGCGGCTCCGGTCAAGCTGTCTGTTCGGCCGGCGTAGGGGCGCCGTAGCCGAACGGCGGCAACGGCCGGGACGCCAGCACGGCGTCGATCGCAGCGACCTGCTGGTCATCGAAGTAGTCGCGATAGCCACCGACCTTGGCGCGACGGACCTTGTAGGACTGGGGGTTGGCCTGATCGCCCGGCGCCAGGCGCGTGCCACTCAACCGGAACACCTGCGCTTGCTCGAGCTTCTTCATGTTGTCGTAGGAGGCATAGGCCGCAGCCTCCCGGATCTGCTGGTCGGTGCCCGGCGTGCCCAGGAAGCGCAGCGCCCGGCGCAGCGCGGCCTCCGGATCGGCGCGCATATCCTCATAGCGCAGCACGATGGCTTCCCGGACCTTCGGCAGCTCGCGCTGCCAGATCTCTAGAAACTCGATGATCTTGGGCAATCCCGCGTCAGGGTTCATCATGAAGTCGTAGATCGACACGTCCGTGTCATCTTCCGGGTAGTCGTTGAGCATCCGCTTGACCGGCCGCATCCGGTATTTCCACTGGAAATACTGCGACACGGCGACGTCCCGTGGATCACGCACCAACATCAGGATCTTTTTGGGATAGAAAGGCGACTTGTCGTGCCAGATGTTGGTGTAGTCGCGCAGATAATTGCCGTGCGTGAAGAAGACCCTCGGGATCGCCGGGTTCGCGCGATGCATGTTGTCGAACTCGAGCATCAGCCCGTCGGGCAGACCGTACGCCAGCTGATAGAAGCGCGACAGCATGACCCGCAGCCAGGTCCGCCCGCTCTTGCCCCAGGACATCAGGATGTGGTCGGCGCGCTGGAGCTTTCTGTATTCCTCGCGTCCGCGCACCCATCGGCCGATCGCCTTGTGGTGCTTGCGCGGCAGCAACAGCAGCATCGCCTCGAGCCGCTGCCCCAACGCTTCACGCGACACGCCCTGCATCGACCGTTCCTCATTCCTGGTCACATCCCTGATCCTGCGCTTACAGGATGCGGGGCCAACCGTCTGTCGTGCGGGTTCTATTAAGGTGTCGTCGTCGCGTCGGGCAAGGCCCTGGCGACGATGGCCGGATGATCTGACCGCTCGCTGCCGAATGTAGCACCTTTGATGGTGAGGATCTGTCTCACGCGGCGGTGTGGTTGGAGGTCGGGCAGGCGGCGTCGGGCACTGCCTGCTTGAGCTGCTCGACCAAGGCGGTGCGATCGAGCCCGTCCTTGTCGATGATCGCCAGCGCATGCTTGCGCAACAGCCGCCGCTCCTTGCGGGTCAGCACCTTGGCGGTCAGCACGATCACCGGGATGTCGCGCCGCAGGGCGTCCGCCTGCAGCCGCCGGATCACGTCGAAGCCGTCCATCTGCGGCATCAGCAGATCGAGCAGGATGGCATCCGGCCGGCATTGCTCCAGCGTCCGCAGCGCCGCCAGCCCGTCCTCGGCCGCGTCGATCGTATAGCCCTCAGTCCTCGAGCAGCTGGCGCACCAGATCCGGCACGTCCGGGTCGTCGTCGACCACCAAAAGCCGCCGGCCGCACGGCGCCACCCGCTTGAGCGTGTCCACCAGCTGGTCGCGCTCGAACGGCTTGACGATGTAGGCGGCGGCCTCCAGCCGGCGCCCGAGATGCTCCTGATCGACCACGGTCAGCACCACCACCGGGATGTCACGGGTCGCCGGATCGGCCTTGAGCTGGTGCAGCACCTGCCAGCCGTCGACGATCCGGCAGGATGATGTCCAGGGTAATCACGTCAGGCCGCAGCTGCCGGGCCTTTTGCAGCCCGTCCTGGCCGCCGGTCGCACCGACCACCCGGTAGCCGGCATCGGCCAGGTTCTCGCGCAGCAGCGTGATCATGTCCGGATCGTCGTCGATCGCCAGCACCAGCCGCTGGTCCGGCGTCCGGCTCGGCCAGGGTCGCATCGCAGCCCCTCCTGCGCGGTCGCCGCAGGGGCCTGCCGGCGTTGGCGCCAGCGGGCGTGCCCAGGCGATAGCGGATCGGCACGGAGAGCGTGAAGGTCGAGCCGACCCCGAGCTCGCTGTGCATGGTCAGCTCGCCCCCCAGCAGGATCGCCAGCTGCCGGCTGATCGCCAGACCGAGCCCGGTGCCGCCATAGCGCCGCGTGCTGCTGTTGTCGACCTGGCGGAACTCCTCGAACACCAGCTCCTGCGCCGCCTCGGGGATGCCGATCCCGGTGTCCGCGACCGCCAGCTCGATCGCCTCGCCGCACCGCTTGACGCCGACCGTGATGGTGCCCGCATCGGTGAACTTGGCCGCATTGCTCAACAGATTGATCAGGATCTGCCGGATCTTGTCCTCGTCGTTGAACAGCGGCGGCAGGTCGGGCGCGACCTGCTTGCGCAGTGCGACCCGATCATCCTTGAGCATCGGCTCGACCGTGCGCAGGCACTGGTCGATCAGCGGAGCGACCTCGAACGTGGCCGGCTGGACCTCGACCCGCCGCGCCTCGATCTTGGACAGATCGAGGATGTTGTTGATCAGCGACAGCAGGTGGTTGGCGCTCGCCAGAATCTTGTCGAGATTGGCCACCTGGCGCTCGGGCAGGACCTCATTGCCGCGCCGCATGACCAGCCGGGTGAAGCCGATGATGGCGTTCATCGGGGTGCGCAGCTCGTGGCTCATATTGGCCAGAAACTCCGACTTGGCCCGATTCGCCGTCTCCGCCTGCTCCTTCGCCGCCAACAGCGCCTGCTCGGTCCTCTTCAGATCCGTGATGTCGGAATAGACCGCAACGGTACCCCCGCTGGCCACACGACGCTCGGAGATCAGAATCCAGCGGCCATCGCTCCGATGCTGGAGGACCGGCTGGCCGGGGTTACGGTGTTGCGCCAGCCGCGTTCGGATGTAGCCTTCGGGATCGTCGATGGCTTCCTCGATCAGCCGGTTCTCGACGGCGCCACGAAGGGCCTCCTCGAAGAGACTCCCAGGCAGCACATCGATATCGACGTCGCCGTACAGCATCTGTCTGTAGATCGTGTTGCACAGCACCAGCCGGTCGTCAGCGTCGTACAGCGCAAAGCCCTCAGACGTGCTCTCGATCGCGTCGAACAGACGCTGCCAGGCGCGGTCGACCTCGCGAAGACCCTTCTCCTCGATCTCGACGGCGGTGTCGCGAAACACCGTGAGGGCGCGAACCATCTCGTCAATCTCATCGTGCCGGCGCGGCACCGGCAACGGCACCCGCAGATTGCCGCCAGCCACCGCCAGTATGCTCGCGCTCAGCGCCGAGAGCCGTCGCAACAGGTCGCGCTGGACGTAAAGCCACACGACCAGCGCAGAGCACACCAGGCTTGCGACCGCCACCGCGAGCAGAATCAGCGTGCTGGAGGTCTGCGCCTCGACGACATGCGCCTTCGAGGCTTCGATGTCATCCCGGACATCGGCCATGAGCCGATCGAAGTCCTGAGTCAGGCTGGTGGAGATCTCGGCGTTCCGGTCGAGGATGGCATTGGCTCTTTGCAGCGCATCGATCTCGGCGCCGCGCAGCGCGATCAGGCCCTGCGGCCCCAGGATGGCGCCCCGAAGGAGCTGGAGTTGGCCCTCGACGCGCGCCTGCAGCCTGGGCAGAAGTCCACTCGCCAACTCTTCGAGCTGCATGAGCGAGCGTTCGACCCGTTGGGACAGCAGGCTCACCTGGCCGTGGTCTTCCGCCGCGACGACCCGAAACACCATCTCGCCCATGACGCCGACGATCAGCTCGGCTTGCTGCTGTGGAAGAAGATCATCGAAGGCGTCTGCCAGGTTCGCCAATTCCGATCCGAGCGGCCCCGCAGACGGTCTGCAAGGCGCGCCATCTGGCCAGCTTCAGCTCGAGGAGACGTTTGGCAGGTTCCGAAGTGCGACGAATCAGCCGGCCCGCGTTCAGCACGCGCCGCGCCACAGCATCGCGTTCCTCCGCCAGCTCCAAGCGTCGTGCGACCACGCGATTCAGCTCGGCGAGGTTGATTGCGAGCTGGCCGAGGTCGCGGCGCAGCTCCGCCCAGAGCACGGGATCGGCCTCGCCCTCCAGGCCGTCGAGCAGATCTCTCAGGCGGATCAGTCGTTCTGAGACATCATCCCATACGGATTGTCGAGACTGATCATCAGCCGCGGCGAGAAGCTTGGGCGCCCCGACGATGACCGATTCGGCCTGCCTCGACAGGGTGAGAGCGTCCAGCACCGTCGGCACGCGCTCCTCGGTGATCCTGGCCAGCGTGCGCTCGACCACGGAGAACGCGTACATTGCGGCGATGGTCGCGATCAACACAAAGGCGCTGACGCTCATGAAGGCGAGCAGCAGTCGCCCGCGTAAGCCCAAACGTCTCGACCACTGGCGCACTGAGCGGACAAGGCCGCGAAGGCCCATGTACCCCTCCTGCCCCACTACGCCTATTCGTCCCAGACACCATGACCGATGATGTCGGCCGGCGAGATCTCGGCCTCCGCCTGCCGAGGCTCGACCAGACGTCGATGGCTTTTTGCGCGGTGTCGTAGACCGCCCCTGGTTGTTTTCAGCCGTACCAAAGTAAGCCTTGTTGCGCTCGCGGTCGTAGAACCGAACCCCCTCGAGGGTCTGCGCAAACACCGCAGGATCTTCCAGCCAGCTGCCGACATAGCGCGCCATGATCGCGATAGCTTCCTCGGGATGGGCATCATAGTAGTCGACGGCTTTCGCCCAGGCCCGCGCCACGGCCCGCATGTCGCCCTTGCGCTCTTCGAGCGTCGACGCCTTGGTGATGAGGCAATCGACGATCAGGCCCGGCCGCTCGGAGGAGTCGGCAAGAAGCTTCCAATGCGGCGTTTTTGCCGCCTGGCTCAGCCAGGGTTCCCAGATAACGGCCGCATCGACGTCGCCCAACATGAAGGCCTCAGCCGCGTCCACCGCCGCCATCGGTACCGGCTCGATGTCTCCGGCACGTAGACCGGCCTCGCGGAGCAGCACGTTCAGATAGAATTGCGAAACACTGAACTCGTTGAATGCAACGGTCTTGCCTTCGAGGTCGGCGAAACCTTGAATGTCGTTGGTTGCCACGATGCCATCACCGCCCACCGAGTTGTCCAAGGCCAGAAAACAGACGGGTCGGTCCTCCGCGTCGAATCGCCATGCCCACGAAGCCACCGCATCGACGGTGTTCGCGACGACGTCGACCTGGCCGTCGGACAGGTCCTCGTAGGAACCCTGTGCGATGCGGATCATCTGGACGTCGAGGCCCTCCTGATCGAAGAAGCCTTTATCCTTCGCGATAAACAAGGGCCCGTAGCCGACCCAGACTGCATAGGCGATCAGCAATGGCTCGGCGCGCGCCGCGACGCTTGCGCCGACGACCATGAGCGCAACTGCCAACGCGCCGGCAGCGAGCCTGCCTTCACCCATGCGCTTGGTGCCTATCCATTCAAGGTTGAGCATTGCTTGTCGCCTCGAACAAATCCAACGCGAAGTCCAAAGACGCAGAATACCCGTTTGTCGGAGGTCGGCATACCTATACGAACCAACGGATTACCTACCAGTTTTGCGAGCTTGGTTAGTGAATCCGCTTTTGCGCAAATTCTTGGGGCGGTCAAGTCTCGGGCGAGGAGGCGGCGGCTACGTCGTGCTCAGTGGCGGCCTCAGTTGGCGAGCGTCACCGCGAGCGCGATCCGCACCGCCTCGACCATTGTGTCCAGGCCCATCGAGGGGAGGTCGGTCCTACGGTCACGCTGGATGGTGCGGGCGGTCTGGAGCTCGGCGATCAGGCCGGCCACCTGCTCCAGCAGATAAGGCAGATGGAGGAAACCGCAGGGCACGGCCTTGCCGCGCTGCTCGAGCGCACCCAGGAACTGGTACAGCGCCTGGTTGCACAGATAGGTCCCGGCGCTGTTCGACAGCCGGGCCGGGATGCCCGCCTCGAGCAGCGCACCCTGGATCCCGCGCAGCGGCAGGGTCGCGAGCCGCGCCGCCGTGCCGGCGGCATCGAGCGGCCGGTCGATCAGCACCAGGCCGTCATTGTCGGGGATCTCGAAATCGGCGAGGTTGAGCGCCACCCGCTCGAGGCGGATCACCGCCGCGCCGGGGCACAGGCCGAGCCCGATCATCACGGCCGGATCGACCTCGGCGAGCATCGCCGGGATCACGTCCGCAAGCGGCGCGAACGCCACCGGCAGGTTGCGGCCGACCACCCGCGCACCCGCGATCTCCATGCCGTCGAGCCGGGCCGCGACCTCGCCCGCCGGGTTGCGGCCACGCCCGCCATAAGGCTCGAAGCCGGTGACCAGGGCGACCGGCCGGGTCATGCCAGACGCGTCGCCCCGGCCTGGGCGCGCAGCGCCAGCTCGCACACCTTGAAGCAATGCGCCTGCGCCATCGCGGTCTCGGTCCGATCGAAGATGTCGTTGCGCAGGCGCTGGTAGTAGGGCAGCGGCGCGTCGCTGCAGTCGACGTAGCGGGTCTCCTGGTTGGTCACCAGGAACAGGTGATCGGTGCCCTCGCGCCCGGCGATGTCGATATATTTGCGCAGCTCGATATAGCCCTCGGTGCCGAGGATCAGCAGGCGGCCATCGCCCCAGTTGGCGAGACCGTCGGGCGTGAACCAGTCGACCCGGACATAGCCGCTGCCCTGCTCGCTGCGCAGCAGAACCTCGCCGAAATCCTCGAACTCGGGCGTCTCGGGATTGGCGTAGTTGGCGACCGCGCTGGCGACGATCCCGGCATCGCTGGAACCTGTGAAGAACAGGAACTGGTCGATCTGGTGCGAGGCGATGTCGATCAGGATGCCGCCGGTGTCGGCGCGCCGAAAGAACCAGTCGGGCCGGGTGTGCCGGTTCAGGCGGTGCGGCCCGAAGCCCGCGGTCTGCACCACGCGGCCGATCGCGCCGGAGCGGACCAGCTCGGCGGCGCGCGTCACCGCGCGCACCTCGAAGCGCTCCGAAAAATCGATCGAGTAGATCCGGCCGGTCTCGCGCTGCACCTCGCGGACCGCCTGGAGCTGGGCCTCGGTGATCACGCCGGCCTTGTCGACCATGACGTCCTTGCCGTGGCGCATCGCCGCGATCGCGATGTCGGCGCGCTCGCCCGGGATGCCGGCCGAGACGATCAGCTGGACCGCCGGGTCCTCCAGCAGCGCTGCCTGCTCCGACACGCGCCGCAGATCGGGAAAGCGCTCGACGAAGCCCGCGAGCGGCACCGCCTCGTCGCGCGCGTGGTAGCCGACGCACTCCGCGCCGAGCTCGAGCAGGCGCCCGACCTGATGATAGATGTGGCGGTGGTCGAGCCCGATCGCGGCAAACTTCAGAGTTGGGTACTCAGCCATGCATGCCCCTCGAGGGTTTCTTGCGGCCGCCCGGCCGGAACGGCGGGTCGACATCCAGGGACGTTCCGGCGGCGAGGCATGCCGTATCCCTCGATCGATCCCGTTGTAACGCCGGGGGCGAAGCTGTCGAGCCTGATCTGGCGGTTGCCGAGCCAGGTCCAGCCCGGCGCCCGGCCGCAGCGAAGGGGATCTGTGACCTATCTCACAACCCTTGAGCGATCAGCCTACGTAAGGTAGCCCGCAAGAGAGATTGATCACGACCGCGGAGTGTGACGGTCGGCGACAAGACGCGATTTTCGTTGTGAGCCTCGACCAGCGGCGCGACCGAGAGCCAGGCATGCCGGCACGAGCCGGCCGGCCTGATCGAAGGCGCCGTCCCGTGCAAAGAGATTAAACCATGGCGGACCGCCCGCTCGGTCCGCGAGGAGAGGATAGATGTGCAGAATTGACAACCCCGGTGCGCTGGCGAGCGAGACCGCCAGAGCGTGGTCATGCCATCCGGCCGCCCGGCGCGCTCGATCGCGACACCTGATGGAGTGTGGCTGGGCTTCGATCCTTGCGATTCCGCTCATGGCCATGATCGAGGTCACAGGGCCGGCCGGCGCCCATGCGGCCGATGATCCTGTCGGGACCCAGCCGATCACCATCGAATCCCTGCAACAGACGGTGCTGGAACGCCAGGCGCGGCCCGAGACGATGCAGCGCGATCGGGCGAGCGCGACCGAGGCCACCGAGCAGGCCGTGTCCGCCCAGGCGCCAATCAGCGAGCCGCCGCGCGGTGCCACGCCGTATCAGCCCGGCGGGGAGGCGACCGCGGTCGAGAGCTACGTCGAGCGTCTGTCCGTCGCCAGTCGCAAGCCCGCGCCAGAGCCGATGCCCGGAGCGGAACATCGTGGCCTGGCGGCGCCGGCCGGCAATCCCGACCCGCTCCAGCTCAGCTTTTCGGCAGTCTCCTTCACACCCGAGCGCGGCGTCGATCAGCAGCTGCTCAGCGCGGCGGAGACGGCCGATCATGAAACCTACGCGTTCCTGCTCTTGAACGAGGCGTTGACGCCGGAGATCGAGGGCGAGCTGCAAGCGCTGGGCGTCACCTTGCTCGGGCCGCACGACGACGCTTTCAAGGTGCGCGTGCCGCTGCGCCGAAACGCCCTCGAGGCGATCGCGGCGAGACCCTATGTCTACGGCCTGACCTACAGCCTGCCCGAACAGAAGTTCGCGGCCGACCTCGACACGACGGTCGCGGCCTTCGCCAGCGAGATCAGCCAGTTTCCGATCATCGTCAACCTGTTCGACGATGATCCGAACGGCGCGTTCGCCGGCCGCATGAGCGAGCTGGGCGTCGAGGTCGGCGCGTACGATCGCGGCCTGAAGGCCTATAGCGCCCTGGCGTCGGCCGAACAGATCCGCGAGCTCGCGGATCTCGACTTCGTCCTGTTCATCGAGATCGAGCGGCGCTCGCAGGGCGGACACGACCAGAGCATGCCGACCAACGGCGTCGACTATATTCGCAACGCCTTCAACGGCGGATCGACCGTCCTCGGCATCATGGACACCGGTTTCATGCTCGGCACGGCCGCGCCGACCATGCACCAGGACCTGAACAAGAACGGCTGCGGCCGCAACTTCACGAGCGATGCTGCCGGGGTCTGGAATGACCAGAATGGCCACGGCACCCACGTGCTCGGGACGATCACGGGCACCGGGACGGCCGACAGCCGCTACCGCGGCGTCGCCACCGGCCTGGGCACCCAGAACCGTATCAGGGCCGCCAAGATCTGGCCCAGCGTTGGTAGCGGGCAAGGCGCCTGGATGCGGGGCGCCATGGATTACATGGGCGAGGCGACCAGCTGCGACGCGCCGCGTCCTCAGGTCATCAACATCAGCGGCGGCGCCAGCGGCACCGGGCAGACCGGGACGGATGCCGAGTTGCGCAAGCTCGACAGCAAGGTCTGGGAGCTTCGCCAGACGTACGTGGTCTGCAGCGGCAACAGCGGTCCCGGCAGCCGCACCATCTGGTCACCGGGCGTCGCCAAGAACGCCCTGACCGTCGGCAATGTCCAGGACAACACCTATCTGCAGGTCGGCGACCTGTGGAACAGCAGCAGCCTGGGTTCGACCGGCGACGGGCGCATGAAGCCGAACCTGGTGGCGACCGGCGCCGCGGTGACCTCGGCCAGGGCCGGGACCACCAACCAGTACACCGCCAAGACCGGTTGCAGCATGGCGACGCCCCATGTCTCGGGCATTGCCGCCTCCCTGATGCAGCACTATCCGGAGTTTCGCGACCGGCCGCAGCTGCTGCGCGCCCATCTCATGTCGTCCGCGATCCAGCAAGGCGACCAGACCACGCCGGCGAACAACACCAGCGGCGGGCGCAACGACTATGGTCTCGGCCGGGTCTCGGACTACCAGGCGCATTGGGCCCGTTTCAATCCGAACGGCTGGCGGAGTCGCTGGGCCTGGCAGACCATTACCAACAGCAGCTGGGGCTTCTTTGACATCGACGTGCCGAGCGGCACCGACCGCCTGGTCGCGGTCATGACCTGGGACGAGCCGGCGGCCAGCGCCGGCGCCAGCAACGCGGTGATCTATGATCTCGATCTGTGGGCCGACTACGGCGCCGACTGCACGCCGGATGCCAAGGGTCAGTGCGGCGAGTGGGCCTCACAGTCCAACATCGACAATACCGAGTACCTGATCATCAACAATCCGCCTGCCGGCCGGTACCGGTTGAAGATGGTCAACTGGCGTGCGCCCTCATCCGGCGTGCCGGCGGCGATTGCCGTCAAGATCATCGAGGGCGATCCGACGCCGGTCATGAGCCTGAGCGCTTCGCCGAGCACCACCACGGTACCGGTCGGATCGACCTTCACCGTGACCACGACGGTGCGCAATCCCGCGTACGAAGCCTATGGCGTTCACGTCTCCGTGCCCGAGCTCCCGAGCGGGCTCACCCTGCTCAGCGCGCAGACGACCCGCGAGGATGGCGTCGCCATGGATTTCGGCAATGCGCGCGGGCTCACCCTCGGCAGCATCGTCGAAGGCGACACCCGCTCGGTGACCTGGCGGTTCCGGGTTGACAGCAGCGGTGCCAAGACCATGCGGTTCCGGGCATGGTCCGACAACGGCGGCACGCGCTTCCAGAGCGTGACGGTCAATCAGACCCTCATGGCGCGCCCGTAACCTGGCAAGAGCGTCCTTCTCCGCTGCGCAACGGCGGAGAAGGACGCTTCTCCTGCGGGCCGTGGCCCGCGCACCGATGCTGCGCGGGAACATCCGCCTCTCATCTGCCCCGTGAAGCTGCTACTCTTCGGTCGCCACTGCCACCGTCCGGCGATCGGCCGATGCCTGCAAGAGCGCATCGACGAAGCGGTGCACCTTCAGGGCCTCACGGCCGGAGACGCGCGGCGCGCGGCCCTGCGCGATCGCATCCAGAAAATCCGCCAGCAGGGCCCGGTGAGCGTCGTGCGGAAAATCCATCGGGTCGGCGCCGCCGCCGGTGCTCTGCTCCTCACCGAAACGGTCCTGGCGGCCGTCCTGGTGATGGATGGCGACGACGCCGGCTGCGAGGATGGCGGTCGCCTTGGTGCCGATCAGCTCGATCCGCTCGGGCATGCCGGGATACGCCGCCGTGGTCGCCATCAGGGCGCCGGGGGCGCCGCCCGCAAAGCGCAGGCCGGCGCCGACGAAATCCTCGGTCTCCATGCGATGCAGCGCGGTGGTGCCGGCGATCGCCGCGACCTCGGCGACCGGCCCGGTCAGGCTCAGCATCAGATCGAGGGTATGGATCGCCTGGGTGATCAGCACGCCGCCGCCGTCGCGCTCGAGCGTGCCGCGACCGGGCTGGTCATAGTAGCTCTGCGGTCGCCACCAGGGGCTTTGCACATGGACGGCGGCAAGCTCGCCCAGATCGCCGCCCGCGATCAGATCGCGCAGATGCTCGGACGCCGCGCGAAAGCGGTGCTGCAGCACGACGCCGAGCGTGACGCCCGCCGTCTCGGCCGCCTCGACCAGCCGCAGCGCCCGCCCGGTCGAGCGCTCCAGCGGCTTTTCCAGCAGAATGTGCTTGCCGGCCCGGGCGAACGCCTCGACCAGCTCCAGATGGCTGTCGGGCGGCGTCAGGATCATCACCGCGGCCACCGAGGGGTCGTCCAGGATGCGGTCCAGATCGCCGGTCAGCGGGAAGTCGAACTGCTCGGCGAAGGCGCGGCGGCGCGCCTCGCTGCGGCTGAACGCCCAGGCGACCTCGACCCGCTCGCGCAGGTCGACCAGGCTCCTGGCGTGCGGCCGTACCGCCATGCCGAGACCGATGATCGCCACGCGCTGCCGATCCGTCATGAGCAGTCCCTCCACTGCGACCTTCACAATCAGGTTCCTGGCACGGTCAGGTCCTGACGCCCGGCCCCGACCTCGGACCCTGGCAGGCGCGATCCTCGACCGGCCGACCCGCCTTTTCAAGCCCTTCCGGCAAACGCCCGGTGGCTTCGTCGTAATGCTCGCGGCGCTGCGAAGTGTTAAGAACCGTGCACGATGATGTGACCCGGACTTGCTTGCGGATGCGGTTTTGTCTAAGGCCCACACTGCGCCTGGGGCCGGCGACCACCCGGAGCGCGGGCGCCAACCACAAAGGAGAAAGCGATGAAGATCGGCCGACGCGCGCTCACGGGTGCGATGATCTGCGGGGCGATGGTCTGCCTGGCGAGCGTGCAGGCGATCGGGGCGGCTGCGGCCGACTGGCGAGACGAGGTGCCGGTCTTTCGGATCGGCATTCTGGGCGGGGCGCTCGGCGAGTACCAGCGCAAGGCCTTTGCCTGCCTGGACCACCTGGTCGAGCAGGAGATGCGGGTGCCGACCGAGCTGTTCACCAGCCCCGACTACGACGGTGTGATCCAGGGGCTGCTGGATGGCAAGCTGGACGCAGCCGGGCTCGGCGCTGCCAGCTATGCCGGCGTGTATCTGCGCGATCCGGATGCGGTCGAGCCCCTGGTAGCGGTGCAGCAGCTCGACGGCTCGCTCGGCTACCACTCGGTCCTGTTCGTGCGCGCCGACAGCCCGTACCAGACGCTCGACGATCTGCGCGGCCGCTCCCTGATGTTCACCGATCGGGATTCGACCTCGGGCTTTCTGGTGCCGTACTACGAGCTCGGTCACGCGGGCTATCCCTTGCGCCACTTCGGCAGCTTCGGGTTCAGCGGCAGCCATCCCGGGGCGGTGCGCGCCGTGCTCGACGGCCAGTTCGACGCCGGCGTGACCTGGACCTCGGGCATCGGCAGCTACGAGAAGGGACACACGCGGGGCAACCTGCGCAGCATGGTGCGCAGAGGCGAGCTGAACATGAGCGACATCCGCATCCTGTGGAGCTCGAGCCTGATCGCCGAGGGCCCGATCGTGGTGCGCAAGAAGCTGCCGCAGGAGGTGAAGGACGGCTACAAGCAGCTGCTGATCGATCTGCCCAAGCAGCACCACAGCTGCTTCGAATCGATCGCCGGGGGCAGTGCCACCGGCTACGCGCCGGTCGACTACGAGCTCTACAAGACGATCATCGACATCCGCCGCCAGCTCGAGCAAGGCTGAGCGCGCCCGCCGCGCCCCGCTCGCCACACGTGGCGCAGGCTCTCCGGGGGCGGCGCGAAGCGCCGCCAGGACGACTTGGCGGGTCTGTAAAGGGGAAATGGACACGGCGGCGACCATGTAGAGGTCTGGTTTTCATTAGAAAAAGCAAGGCAGGGTTGGCCTCTGCATACAATCCAAGGCCGAATCCGAAACGGTTGTGCGCGCGACCGGGTATTATCTGCGTGCGAACATCGGACGGCATCGGCGCACGTTGTGCTTAAAGTGACGCATGATGTCGCAAAAATGCGTCGGCCCGTCCGAAGTCAAACGCAAGAAGATGAAAAATCTCCATCGCCTCCAGCCGATGGAGATTCGACCCGGTGAGGCTCATCGCGTCCGGCGGAGTGGGTTAATCGTCTGATTCACATACCTTTTTTCTCCATCGCCGGCCAACGACGCGCCTCCGATACGGGATCGGGACGCCTCCGAGAAGGACTGCGATGGAGGAAATCTCCAGCGAAATCCATGCGCCATGCCGACGCATTTGTGCGTCACCATGCGTCGCTGCGACCGGCCGCTACAGCGCAGGTCAGCCACCGACCTCGGCACGGTGGGCATCGGCCATGGCGGCCAGGGTCTCGAACCGGAAGTCGGGGTGAGCGTCGACGTCCGGCACCCGCGTGGCGCCGTGACCCTGCTTGCCGGCGCGGCGGTGGATCCAGCAGGTGGTCAGGCCGATCTTCTTGGCGGGGATGTGGTCGTGGAACAGGAATTCGGCGGTGTGCAGGATTTGGTTCTTGGCAATGCCCCGCTCGGCGAGGTGGCTGAGCAGGTAAGAAAAATTGCGGGGATCGGGTTTGTAGGAGCCGATGTCCTCGGCCGTGTAGATCGCATCGAAGGTCACGCCGAGCTTTTGCTCGCTGTGCGCGAACGACGCCCGGTCGACGTTGGACAGGATCACGAGCTGGTAGTGGTCCTTCAGATAGGCGAGCGCCCGGGCCAAGTCGGGGAAGGCCGGCCAGTCCTTGACCAAGTCGCCGAATGTTTTGGCGGCAGCCGGGTCGGGTGCGATGCCGAACCGCCCGGCCAGACCGCGGTGCACCTCGGCCAATAGCTCCGGGTAGCGCATGGCGGGTCTGGCGGCCTGCTGCGCCGATTCGAGCTGGCCGAACGCTTCCAGCAGCTGATCGCGCTCGAGCCTGACGCCGGCCTGCTCGAGCCAGGGCGCCAGCGCATCAAAAATGCCGCTCTCCCAGTCGATCAGCGTGCCGTAGCAGTCGAAGGTCAGCGTCGAAAAGTCGGAAAGGCGCATCCTGTTCCCCGGCTCGTGCCTCGATCGGCAAGCTAGCATGTCTTGGCCCGGATAAAGAGAGGGGACGCAGAGTATCCGGTTGCGAGACGCGCTACGCTGTGGGCGCGTCGCCGGTACATGACAGGGAATTCATTTGACGGACAAGCTCCGGAAAACTCCGGCCCGTTAGGCTTTGTGGCGTGGCGCTCGGGGTCTTCCCGCGCTGCACGCTGATCCACCGAAACGGGAATTCTTGGATGTCCAGACCACGCTATCTGGTTGCTTTCCTCGGCCTGCCCCTTCTGGCCGCCTACGGTTCCGGTCCCGCGCTCGCGGCCGCGACCGTCCACATCGACCTCCTGGAGAGCGACGACGGCGGCATGGCCATCGCGGCCCCCGTCGACAGCGTCGGCGCGGGCAAGGTCACCTTCGAGGTGGCCAACAAGTCGCAGGGCATCGAGCATGAGTTCCTGATCGCGCGGTTGACGGTGGCGCCCGAGAACGTGCCGTTTGACGAGAACGACGGCATCGTCAAGGAAGACGCGCTCGAGGGCGTCCACGAGCTTGGGGACCTCGAGCCCGGCAACTCGGGCACCATGACGCTCGATCTCAAGCCCGGCAAGTATCTGATGTTCTGCAACCTGCCGGGCCACTACCAGTCCGGCATGTATCACGTCCTGACGGTCACCGGGTAGGGCGCGCGCCCGTCGCGAGCACCGGCGACACCGCCTGACATGGCGCGGGGCGACATCTGTGGTTGCGCGGCAGCCATGCCGACCATCGTAGGAGGAGTTTGTCGGCCAGATGTCGCCCCACTATGATGATGGCAACCGAAGGTAGGCGTACATCGGGGGAGGGCGACGCTCATGCGGTATGCCCGCGCCGTGGGTGGTGCGCTCGGGGTTGCCGTCGGACTGTGGCTGGGCGCTCCCGCGCTGGCGGCCGAATGGCCCGATGCGTGCAAGCAGTCGACGCTGCCGAGCGACGATCCCGACTATCCGGACGACCAGCTGATCCTGATCTGCCTGCCGTCGCACTTCAACGGCACGCTGATCGTCTACGCGCACGGCTACGTCAAGCCGCAGGAGCCGCTCGCCCTGCCCAAGGAGCTTGGCGACACCGATGTGTCGGAGATCATCAAGCGGCTGCTGGATCTTCGCTTTGGCGTCGCGACCAGCAGCTATCACAAGAACGGCTACGCCATCGAGCAGGCGGAAACCGACCTCAACGACCTGGTCGAGCACGTCCGAGCCAGCGAGCCGGACGTCGACACCGTCTACGCCGTGGGCGGGTCCGAGGGCGCACTGGTCGCGACCATGCTGGTCGAAAAACATCCCGAGATCTATGACGGCGGGCTGGCGATGTGCGGCCCGCTGGCCGGCGTTCCCTATCAGGTTGGCTACGCGGCCGATGTCCGGGTGCTGTTCGACTACTGGTTTCCCGAGGTGTTCGACGATCCTGAGCAGTTCCCGTTCGCCGTGCCGGACGACGTCCAGCAGCGGTGGGCTGGTGCCGACGGGTGGAAGGCCACGATCGCGGCAGCGATCAAGGATGATCCGGACGCGACCGCCCAGCTGTTCGAGGTCGCGGGCGTCGACTGCAACGCGGCTGCGCCGAACAGGGCTGCCAACTGCGCCCAGGACATCCTCGCCTACAGCGTGTTCGGCACCAACGACCTGCTGGACACCGCCGACGGCTGGCCGGTCAGCAACGCCGGGAAGAAGTACAAGGGCTCGGCAGACGATGCGGCGCTCAATGCCGGCGTCCAGCGGTTCGAGGCGGATTCCGATGCCAAGTCCTATGCGCGCCGCTACTATCGGACGAGCGGCAAGCTGAAGCGGGATCTGGTCACGCTGCACACCACGCAAGACCCCGTCGTGCCCTATCGCCATGAGGAGAAATACCTCAAGCGCGTCAGGCAGCGCGGCAAGGGCGACCGGCTCACGGTGCTGCCGGTCGATCGCGCGGGACACTGCGCGTTCGAGGCGCAGGAGGTGGTGGGTGGGCTCGCCGCCCTGCTGCTGAAAGCGCAAAGCCCCCTGGCGCTCGCGCTGATGGACCCGCTCAAGACGCTGCGCGACGCCATCGACGTCGAGGCGGGCACCGGCCGCCTCGCGGAGCTGGTGCAAAAGCAGGCGCGCGCGTTCGTGGACGAGGTCGACGCGTTGAGTGTCGTCGACGATGCCAGCGATAGCGCCGAGGACGTGCTCGACAAGGCGGATGACCTCGTCGACGATGCAAAGGACAAGGTCGAGGATCTGTTCTGAGCCGGCCCTCTTTCGCCGCTGCTTGCCCGGCTCTTCCCGGCACGGCGGTCGGGATCCAGCATCGCCGCGACACACGGGCCACACGCGCCGGGCAAGCGGTCGGGCCGCGGGCACTCCTGGCTCGGGATGCGAGGGCATGCTCTTTCGAGCACGCCCTCCTGACTACATCTCCTGCTGCGCGAACGCCCCGACGACGAGATCCAGTTCCTCCGCGTTGCCGCACTGGTGCAGGATCTCGACGAACTTTCCCCGGATCGGCGAGGACAGCGTCCATCCGAGCGGCGGCAGGGTGGCCCCCTCCTCGTCACACATGACGAGATGCGCGTATTGCGCAGGCTCCTCCGGCGGACCCGGGTCGGCCTCGACCGAGGGCACTCCCTCCTTCACGCTGTGCAGGAGATTGAGGGTGTCCGGTGGCCCGCCGTCGCGCGATCGCCGCTGCGCGGTGCAAAGCGCAAACGCCAGCTCCTCCGACGCGAGCGTGCCGTGTGCCACGCGGCTGGCCACGATGCCGGCGATCGGCGCGGTCAGCTCGGTGCCGAACGACGACAACCAGTCGCCGCCATCGTCCGGCTCGAACGGCAGCGTGCCGGCCCGGAGGTTGCACAACGACGCATCTCGATGCATCCGTGCGCGATCGCGGGGACTAAGGGACGGGTCGCTGCTGATCTGCAGGATGATCGGCCGCACGTTCTCGGCCCCGACCGCCTGACGCGCCTCGCGCAGGAGCTGCAGGGCGGTCACGGCACCGAAGTTCTCGAAATAGCCGCCATCGAGCAGGAACCCGAAATCCCTGGGACCACCGTCCTTCGGGTTCGGCGGCACGAGCTTTCCGGCGGGTGAGACGTAGGTGAACCGGGCGCTGTTGTGGCCGGCCGTGCTCGCCGGCATGTCCGCTTCGACCAGGTCCAGCGCATCGAAGCTGTCGAGAAAGACGCGGCGCTCGACCTTCACATGGCTGGTGATGACACGCCGTCCGGTGCCCTGGTGTGTTGCATTGAGAAGCAGCGCGGGATGCCACGGCTTGTCATTCCTACCCAGGGTGTCCCGGTCCGGGAAAAAGCTAAGGAACGGCCGCGCCAGCACCCCTCCACTGGCCTCCTCCCAGGCGCGCTCCAGCGCGTAGCCCCGATCGCCCTGGCGTATGTCCGGGAGAACGCTGGAGGGACCGTCGACGAAGGCCAGCGCCGCGACCGCAGGCGCCAGGAAATCCCGATCCAGGAGTTGGGTCGGGTGCTCCGGCGCGGCCGGATCGTCGACCGCAGTGGCCATGTAGGCGAGCGCCCCGATGCTGCCGCCCGAGACGCCACTGATGGCGAACAGATGCCGGCGCAGGACGTCCTTGCCAAGCGCCTGCTCGAGCCGTTCCAGAACGGTCGCCGTCCAGTAGGCCGCCCGGATCCCGCCGCCGGCTGTCGCGACGATCAGCATCGGCACAGGCCTTTGCGGGTCCCATCCCCGGCTGGCCTGCGCATACCAGGCCCTGGTCGCCTCGGCGACGGTTGGACGCTTGTCAAACCAGGCGCCGTCAGCGCGCTCGCTCGCGGCTGCCGTGCCGTCGGGGCAGGGCGCCAGGGCGTCACCACACAACCGGACCCGATGAAAGTCCCGCGTCCCGGAGGTGCCCACCGCCAGCAACAGCAGGAACACGCACACGGCCGCGAACCTCGGACCCGAGCCGGAGACAATCCTGATCAGGTCGATCACGGCGATGTACGCACCGAAAGCGAAGAAGCCCAACACCATCGAGCCGGCGGCCGCACCCAGGCTCACAGGGTCCCACCAGGCCCAGAAGCCGACCAGCAGCGCGACCACGCTGAGAACTCCCGCCAGCACGGTCGACGAGAGGGCCTGCTTCTCGCTGGTTTCCGCAAACGCCCCTTCCAGACCCCTCTTGCGTTGCTCGGAGATGAAGGTCCGCTCGAGCACCCATTCGCCGATGGACTTGCGGTAGCTCACTACCAGGAGGAAGCACGCCGCCGACACCAGCACCCACCCGGTGCCGCGTGCGAGGCCCATCGGCAGTCTGTCGCCCAGCCAGTACAGGGCGGCAGCACTTGCAAGCCCCCAGGCGATGATAATGAGGACCGTCCGGCGGACGCGCTTCTCTGCCGCCTTGAGGTTGGCCTTCGGACCCGTGCGATCGTCGCCGTTCCTCCTGGCCTCTTCCAAGGCGTCGCGCGCGGCCACATAGCGCAGGTCGTTGCGCCAGAGAACGAAGACAGCGACCACAATGACGGCGGGCGGCACGAACGCGAGCAGCCAGGCCGGCAGGAACAGAATCGGCTCGGCATCGGGTGCAATGACGTGCCACGCCGCCAGCGCCAGGCCCAGCGCAGCGAACAGATGGGCGCAGGCGCCCAGCAGCTTGGGCAGCCACCGCAGCCAGTGGCGATAGCCTCGGGGCCACTCCCCAGGAACGGTCCCGAACCGCCGATTGAGACCGAGACGCGCTGCATGCCAGGTCCCGGTTGCCCAATAGAGCAGCGCAACGGCCAGCAAAGCGAGCCTGGAGTGGCTGGCGTCGAGGACGCCCACGCCCAGATCCTGACCCTGGTCCGTGGCGAACAGCGCGAGACCGGCGATCACCAGCACCGACAGCGGCAGCCACATCGGCACCAGCAATTCTCGGACCGGCCGGAGCTTCTTGTATCCCCCGAACACCACCGCGGCCACAACGACGACCACGACGAGCCACTGGAAAAAGGATGAGATCATGGCTTTCACTCCAATAATGTCGTTGTGCGAAATACGCGCCGCCCACCTCTAGCATGTAGCCATGATACCTTTCTGGCGTGTGAGGCAGCTCACATATCAACCAAAGATCGTTCGTGCTCGCGCCGCGTCCGGGGGCACACCCATCCGTGGTTCGTGATGAGAAACCAGTGATTGCACACAGAGCGCACCAGCTGCTATGTTCTTGTTTTGTTCCGAATGACCCGTCACCCGCCAAGACCTACATGCATCGGGCATCGCTGACGATGGGGACCATGGACACGTTCTTGATGGATGAGGCGCCGGCAGGCCATGTGCCCGAGATCGCGGCGATCACCGACTGGCTGGTCGAGCGGGGACTGTTGCGGGCCAGCTTCGAGCAGCTGGTCGAGGGCTTTCTGCCAGCAGGTGCGCGCGATCGGCGTGCCGCTCTGGCGCGCCTTCGTCAGCGCCGAGACGCTGCACCCGCGGATCCGCGGCATGGGCTGCTCCTGGCGCGAGGACCAGGGCCTGCGCTCCGATGTCTACATTCACCGGCTGACGCCGCTCGAAGGCTACCTGGTCAGTCCGTTCAAGCGCATGCTCGATCGCGGCCTGCACGATCTGCGCGTCCGGCTGGACGGCTCGGAGCCGATCGAGTTCCCGTTGCTCGACGAGCTGCACGGCCAGGGCGCCACCGACTATCTGGCGCAACGCACCTGGTTCGGCGTGGATGGCGAGAGCGATCACAGGACCGGGGTGCTCTCGTCCTGGGCGACCACCCGGCCGGAGGGCTTTTCCGATCGTGACATCGCGATCCTGCGTCATCTGATGCCGCGGCTTGCGCTGGCGCTGCAGGCGCGCCTGGGCCACGACATCTCGGTCAACCTCCTGGACACCTATGTCGGGCCGGAGGCCGGCCGGCGGATTCTCGACGGCGAGATCAAGCGCGGCTCGCTCGACGTGATCGCCGCGGTCATCCTGATCGCCGATCTGCGCGGCTTCACGGCGATTGCCGACCGCTCGGAGCGCGCCGTCCTGGTCGAGATGCTGAACGATTACTTCGACTGCGTGGTGCCCGTGATCGTCGCGCATGGTGGCCAGGTGCTGAAGTTCTTGGGGGACGGGCTGCTGGCGACCTTCCCGCTGCAGGGGCGCGCGCCCGAGGCGGTGTGCGACGCGGCGCTCGATGCCGCGTCCGAGGTGCTGCGCTGCGTGCGCGAGCTCGGCACCGAGCGGGCCGGGGCGGACAAGCCGCTGATGGGCCTGGATATTGCGCTGCATCTGGGCGACGTCTTCTATGGCAATGTCGGCAGCGCCGACCGGCTCGACTTCACGGTGATCGGGCCGGCGGTCAACGAGGCCAGCCGGATCGAGGCCCTGTGCGGCCAGCACGATCGCAACCTGTTGATCTCGGAGACCTTTGCGCGCGCCGCCAGGAACTCGGCCGACCGGCTGATCTCGATCGGACGCTACGGCCTGCGCGGCGTGCGCAGCGCCCAGTCGATCTATACCCTCGACGGCCACTGACCCGCCCGCGATCCGACACCGAGCGCGCGTCGGGGCGCCGAGCCGAGCGAAGCCTTCCGCTGGATGCCAGACGGTGCCATTGTGCAGCGGCAGGCAGCTGAAGAAGAGCGGGCGTGAACACCTTCTTTTGCATCGACGGCCATACCTGCGGCAATCCGGTCCGGCTGGTGGCGGGCGGCGCGCCGCTGCTGGCCGGTGCGACCATGAGCGCGCGGCGCCAGGATTTTTTGGCAGCGCTTCGACTGGATCCGCACCGCGCTGATGTTCGAGCCGCGCGGCCACGACATCATGTCGGGCGCGATCCTCTACCCGCCGTGTCGCGACGACTGCGACACCGGCATCCTGTACATCGAGGTGACCGGCTGCCTGCCGATGTGCGGCCATGGCACGATCGGCTCGGTGACCTTCGCGCTCGAGCAGGGTCTGGTCACGCCGCGCACCGAAGGCAGCCTGCGGCTCGACACGCCGGCCGGGCTGGTGATCGCCGACTACGAGTGCGAGGGCCGCTTCGTCGAGCGGGTGCGCCTTACCAACGTCGCGAGCTACCTAGCGCTGCACGAGGTGCATATCGACTGTCCGGAGCTGGGCGAGCTGGTGGTCGACATCGCCTATGGCGGCAATTTCTATGCGATCATCGAGCCGCAGCCACACTATGGCGGGCTCGACAGCCTGTCGGCCGGCGACATCCAGCGGCTGAGCCCGCTGCTGCGCTCGCGCCTCAACGACCAGCTCGAGGTGGTCCATCCCGAGGATCCGACCATCCGCGGGCGTCTCCCACATCCAGTGGACCGGACCGCCGCACGACGCCAGCGCGCACGGCCGCAACGCCGTGTTCTACGGCGCCAAGGCGATCGATCGCAGCCCGTGCGGCACCGGCACCTCGGCGCGCCTGGCACAGCTGGCGGCGCGTGGCGAGCTCGGCATCGGCGACAGCTTCGTCCACGAGAGCATCATCGGCAGCCTGTTCGAGGGGCGGGTCGAGGGCGCTACCCGGGTCGGCGAGCATGCGGCGATCACACCGAGCGTCGCCGGCTGGGCGCGCCTGACCGGGCTCAACACGATCTTCGTCGATGAGCGCGATCCCTACGCGCACGGTTTCCAGCTGGGCTGAGAGCGGATCGACGCGGTTCGCGTCCGGGTGCTACAAGACAGGTTCAGGCTGAACGCAGAGGATCCGCATGCAGCGCGACCAGGAGATCGGTTTCATCGGGCTCGGCGCCATGGGCAGCGGCATGGCGGCGAACCTGATCAAGGCCGGCTTTTCGGTCACCGGCTACGACCGCCGCGAGGCCGCGACCCATGCGCTGGTCGCGCAAGGTGGCCGTGCCGCGGCGAGCCCGGCCGAGGCGGCAAAGGACGCCCCGCTGCTGTTCGTGATGGTGGTCAACGATGCGCAGGTCGAGGACGCGCTGTTCGGCGCAGGCGGCGGGCTCGAGACCCTGGCGCGGGGCGCCACGGTGGTGCTGTCCAGCACGGTGCCGGCGGCGTTTGCCCGCGAGCTCGGCGCACGCCTCGCCGAGCGCGGCATGCACCTGCTCGATGCGCCGGTGAGCGGCGGAGCGATCGGCGCCGAAGGCGGCACGCTCACCATCATGGCGTCCGGGCTCGGCCGAGGCGTTCGCTGCTGCCGATGCCGCGCTCGAGGTCTGTGCGAAAAAGATCTATCGGCTGGGCGAGCAGCCGGGCATCGGCTCGACCGTCAAGGCGGTCAACCAGCTGCTGGCCGGCGTCAATCTGGTGACCGCCGCCGAGGGCATGGCGTTCGGGGTGGCGCTCGGCGCCGACCCCAAGGTGCTGTACGAGGTGATCAAGGGTGCCGCCGGCGGCTCCTGGATGTTCGAGAACCGCGTGCCGCACATGCTGGACGACGACTTCACGCCGAAAAGCGCGGTCGACATCTGGGTCAAGGACCTGGCGCTGGTGCTGGATACCGGCAAGAGCCTGCGCATGCCCTTGCCGATGGCGGCGGCCGCCTTTCAGGTGGTGATGATGGCGGCGGCACATGGCCTCGGCGCGATCGACGATGCCGCCTTCGTCAAGGTCTACGAGCAGTTCACCGGGCGCAAGATCGTGCCGGATGGCAGGACCCACCCCAGCGACAGGACCCGCGATGAGTGATGCCCCGCTGCCCATCTTCGATGGGCACAACGATGCCCTGCTGCGCCTGGCCGGCCGCGAGCCAAGCGGACCGCGCGGGTTTCTCGAGCGTGCCGAGGCCGGTCATCTCGACCTGCCGCGGGCGCGCGAGGGCGGTTTTGCCGGCGGCATGTTCGCGCTGTTCGTGCCGTCCAAGCGCAAGCGCGACCACAAGCCCGAGCGCACCGACAACGGCTACGACGTGCCCTTGCCCGAGCCGCCCAAGCTCGCCGAGGCGCAGCGCGCGACCCTTGCCCTCGCGGCCAACCTGTTCCGGATCGAAGCGGCCTCGGACGGGCATCTCAAGGTGGTGCGCGACACGCGGGAGCTGCGCCAGTGCCTCGGCAACGGCACCGTCGCCGCGGTGCTGCACATCGAGGGCGCCGAGGCGATCGATCCCGAGCTCGACATGCTCGAGGTGCTCTACCAGGCGGGGCTGCGCTCGATCGGCATCGTGTGGAGCCGGCCGAACGCGTTCGGCCACGGCGTGCCGTTCCGCTATCCGAGCTCGCCCGACATCGGCCCGGGCCTGACCGAGGCCGGCCTGCGCCTGGTCAAGGCCTGCAACCGGCTCGGCATCCTGGTCGACGTCTCGCACCTGAACGAGAAGGGCTTTTGGGACGTGGTCCGGATCTCGGACAAGCCGATCGTCGCGACCCACTCCAATGCCCACGCGCTGTGCCAGGTCTCGCGCAACCTGACCGACGACCAGCTGCGCGCGATCCGCGACTCGGGCGGCATGGTCGGCGTCAACTTCGCGGTCAGCTTTTTGCGCCGCGACGGGCACAACCACGCCGACACGCCACTTTCGACGGTCGTCGAGCATGTCGACTACCTGATCGAGCGGCTGGGCGTCGACGGGGTCGGCTTCGGCTCGGATTTCGATGGTGCTACCATGCCCGCCGAGCTGGGCGATGCCGCCGGCCTGCCGCGCCTGGTCGATGCGCTGCGCCCGCACCACGACGAGGCGACCTTGCGCAAGCTGGGCACCGAGAACTGGCTGCGCGTGCTCGAGGCGACCTGGCGCGCATAGGCGGGGGGGCCGCGGCTCGGATCCCTTCGGGAGAGCGGCGATGCTGCAAAAATTCGAGCGCTACCCGCTGACCTTCGGCCCGACGCCGATCGAACAGCTGGGTCGCCTGTCGGCGCATCTGGGCGGTGCTGTCGAGATCTGGGCCAAGCGCGAGGACTGCAACTCGGGCCTGGCGTTCGGCGGCAACAAGATCCGCAAGCTCGAGTACATCGTCCCCGACGCGCTGGCCTCCAATGCCGACACGCTGGTGACCATCGGCGGCGTCCAGTCGAACCACACCCGCCAGGTTGCGGCGGTCGCGGCCAAGCTCGGCATGAGGTGCCGGCTGGTGCAGGAGAGCTGGGTGCCGTTCCCGGATGCGGTCTACGACCGGGTCGGCAACATCCTGATGAGCCGCGTGCTGGGCGCCGAGATCGAGCTGGTCGACGAAGGCTTCGACATCGGCATCCGCGAGAGCTGGGAGCGCGCCCTGGAGGACGTCAGGGCCCAGGGCGGCAAGCCATATCGCCATCCCGGCCGGGGCCTCGGTGCACAACTATGGCGGTCTCGGCTTCGTCGGGTTCGCCGAGGAGGTGCGCGCGCAGGAGCAGGAGCTCGGGCTCCGCTTCGACTACATCATCGTCTGCACGGTGACCGGCTCGACCCACGCCGGCATGCTGGTCGGCTTCGCCAGGGACGGGCGGGCCCGTCACGTGATCGGCATCGATGCCTCCGGCACGCCGGAGCAGACCAGGGCCCAGGTGCTCTCGATCGCGCGCCAGCACGGCCGACCTCGTGGAGCTCGGTCGCGAGATCACCGACGACGACCTGGTCCTGATCGAGGACTACGCCTATCCGGCCTACGGCGTGCCGTCGGCCGAGACCAACGACGCGATCCGGCTCGCGGCCCGGACCGAGGGCATGATGACCGACCCGGTCTACGAGGGAAAGTCGATGCAGGGCATGATCGACCTGGTGCGCAAGGGCTATTTCCCCGCGGGATCGAAGGTGCTCTACGCCCATCTCGGCGGCGTGCCGGCGATCAACGCCTACAGCTATCTGTATCGGAACGGCTGACCGGACCTGGAGAAGAACATACCGCCGCCCACGGCCCCAATTCTGGCTGTGGCGCTTCCGGTAGGAGCCATGCGCTCAGGGCTGGCGTCCATCCAAGCTCAACGGATCACGCCGCCGAGCTCGTCCTCGAGGTGGGCACGGATGATCTCGGACACGTCGGCATCGGGCTGAAAACCCATGCCGCGGGCGCGCCGGGCGTCGACCCGTGCGGGCCAGCCGGCGACGATCTTTTGGATCATCGGATCGGGCTGCCACTGGATCCGGCTCACCACCTCCTCGCCCGCGATCTCGCCGAGCGCGTCGACCATGGCGCCGATCGAGGCGGTGATGCCGGGCAGGGGCAGCATGCGGGCCATGCCGAAGGCCTCGGCCGGCAGCGCAAAGGCGTGCAGGAAGGCCTGCACCACGCGGCGCGGCGACAGGATGTACATCTCGGCGTCGCGCTCGACCGGGCAGATCGCCTCCTCGCCGGCGAGCGGCTCGCGGACGATGCTGCTGGCAAAGGTCGAGGCCGCCTTGTTCGGCTTGCCGGGGCGCACCACGATGGTCGGCAGGCGCAGCGCGCGGCCGTCGACGAAGCCCTTGCGGCTGTAGTCGTTGACCAGCAGCTCGCCCATCGCCTTCTGGGTGCCGTAGGAGGTCTGCGGGGTCAGGATCGAGCTGTCGTCGAGCACATGCGGCATGTCGCCGCCATAGACCGCGGCCGAGCTCGCGAACACCAGTCGCGTCGGCCGCGGCAGGGCGCGACAGGCCTCGAGCACGTTTTGCGTGCCGCCCAGATTGACCGCCATGCCGAGATCGAAGTTCTGCTCGGCATCGGCGCTCACGATCGCGGCGAGGTGGAACACGCCTGCCGTATCCTCGCCGATCAGCCGGCGGACCGCGTCGGCATCGGTGATGTCCCCGGTGACCGTGGTGATCCTCGGATCGTCGGGCAGGCCTTCGGCGTGCACCACGTCGAACAGGACCAGGCTGTCGATCGGCTGCGTGCCGGCCGCGGTCTCGAGCGTGCCGCGCTCGACAAGCGCCTTGGCGAGCTTCTTGCCGATGAAGCCGGCGCCGCCGGTGATCACGATGCGCATGCTGCCTCCACAAGGTTCTGCTGGGCGATTTTGTGCTTGGCGCGGCCCGCCCAGCCTGCGCTAGAAAGGGCCTGGGGCACCATAACCGAGGCGGGCATCCATGTCGCTGCTGCTCGGCTGCATCGCCGACGATTTCACCGGAGCGACCGACCTCGCCAGCATGCTGGTCCGCCAGGGCATCGCGACGGTCCAGCTGATCGGCGTGCCGGGGCGCGAGGTCGAGATCGGCGATGCCCGGGCGGTGGTGGTGGCGCTCAAGTCGCGCACGATTCCCGGCGGCCGAGGCCATCGAGCAGTCGCTCGCGGCACTCGCCTGGCTGCAGGCGCGAGGCGCCGGTCAAATCCTGTTCAAATACTGCTCCGACCTTCGATTCCACCGACCAGGGCAATATCGGCCCGGTCAGCGAGGCGCTGCTCGATGCGCTCGGCAGCGATTTCACGATCGCCTGCCCGGCGCTGCCGGAGAACGGCCGCAGCATCTACATGGGCCACCTGTTCGTCGGCGAGAAGCTGCTGTCCGACACGCATATGCGCCACCACCCGCTGACCCCGATGACCGACAGCGATCTGGTCGCGGTGCTCGGACGGCAGAGCAAGGCGCCGGTCGGCCTGGTCGCCTACCCCGCGATCGAGCGCGGACCGGAGGCGATCCTGGCACGCTTTGCCGAGCTGCGCGGCCAGGGCGTGCGCCAGGCGATCGCCGATGCGGTCAGCGATCGCCACCTGGCCGCTCTCGGCACCGCCGCCGAGGGCCTCGCGCTGATCACCGGCGGCTCGGGCATCGCCATGGGGTTGCCGGCCAATTTCCGGCGGGCGGGCCTGCTGGCGGCGACCGGCGAGGCGGCCCGGCTGCCCGCGGTCGATGGCTATGGTGCGGTGCTGGCCGGCAGCTGCTCGGCCGCGACGCTCGAGCAGATCGAGCGTTTTGCGGCGAGCGGTCCGGTGCTGGCGCTCGATCCCCTGGCGCTGGCGCGAGACGGCACCGAGGTCGAGCGGGCGATCGCCTGGGCAGAAAAACGGCTGGGCGACGGGCCGCTCCTGATCCGCTCGTCGGCACCGCCCGAACAGGTCGCCAGCGTGCAGGAGGCCTTGGGTCGCGAGCGCGCCGGGGCGGCGATCGAGGCCGCCATGGCGCGGATCGCCCAGGCCCTGGTCGAGCGCGGCGTGCGCCGCCTGGTGGTCGCGGGCGGCGAGACCTCGGGTGCGGTCGTGGCGGCGCTCGGCGTGCGGGCCTTGCGGATCGGCCCGCCGATCGATCCGGGCGTGCCCTGGACGATGAGCCTGAGCGAGCCGCACCTCGCGCTGGCGCTCAAATCGGGCAATTTCGGTGCGCCCGACTTCTTCCTCAAAGCTTTTGGCTGCGCACCATGAGCGCCAACGCCGAGAGCCGACTGCGCGAAGAGATGGCGGCCTTCGGCCAGATGCTGACCAGCCTGGGGCTTGCCCATGGCAGCACCGGCAACATCAGCGTCCGGCTCGACGACGGCTGGCTGATCACGCCGACCAACTCGCGCCTTGGCCGGCTCGACCCCGCTCGCATTGCCAGGCTCGATCGCGACGGCCGGCTGCTGGCCGGCGACAAGCCCTCCAAGGAGGCGTTCCTCCATCAGTGCGTCTACGAGATGCGGGCCGGCGCCGGCGCGATCGTCCATCTGCACTCCACGCACTCGGTCGCCGTGTCCTGCCTTGCCGGGATCGACGCCGATGACGTGCTGCCGCCGCTCACGGCTTACTACGTGATGCGGGTCGGCAAGCTGCCGCTGATCCCTTACTTCCCGCCGGGCGACGAGCGGCTGGCCGGTGCGGTGCGCCAGGTCGCGGCCCGGCATGCGGCGGTGCTGCTTGCCAATCACGGTCCGGTGGTCGCCGGCAAGAGCCTGGACGCGGCGGTCGGCGCGGTCGAGGAGCTCGAGGCCACCGCCAAGCTCTATCTGCTGCTGCACGGGCGGGCGACCCGGCCACTCGATGCCGCCGAGGTCGACGAGCTGAGACGCCTCTATCCGACCGACGGACGGTCTCCCGGCTGACGTCCAAGCCCTCTGCCGCGTCTGCGCACCGTTCTCTCGCTAGGGGCCTGTCCCACTTACGTGGACGCTGAACCGCCCGCGCCCCCGCTCGGCCGCCGGTACCATGGCGTTGGGTGGCCGGGCGGGGGCGCGGGCGGTTCAGTTTAAGCGGGACGCGCTCTAGACCTTGTGGGCTCGACGCGACGTCGCCTCAAAATATGGTGGATTTCGAACAAGAATTGATCACGCTGTGGTTGACAAGGCTCATCGTTTCGCAGTACATTGCATCTCCGTTCACCACAGTGATGCAGTGCTTGGGAGGATATAAGCTGCGGTGCGAGCCAGGCGTGGGAAAAAGCTGGCGACACGGGTCACGGTCAGCGTCGACGAACGGGACTACGAGCAGTTGTCGGCGCTGGCAGAGGAACACCGTGTTTCCCTCGCCTGGCTCGTCCGCTACGCGGTAAGCGAGTTGCTCGAGCGGCATCGGCACGATCAGTTGCGGTTGCCCCTCGAGCTTACCGCCGGCGGCCGGCACCGCTAGCAGCGGTTCATCCTGCCAGCGACCGTAGACGCCCTCGAACCTCATCCATCGCCGTCCTCGCAGCACCTCCGTCCGCCGCATCCCTCCGTCCGTGCTGGCGGGATGAATCCAACCGGACAGATCGCGTGCTGCGAACACCGGTCAGAGCGTGCGTCACCGGCGCACGATCCGGGCGCGGGGCTTGCCCTTGGCGCGCCGAGATGCCAGCTTTATCGCATGGAGCTACGAAGCGAGCAGCCGTTGGCGTTGCCGGTCGCCTATGGGCCGCCGGACGAGAGGCGCTTTTGGGCGAAGCTCAGGCGGATGCTCGCACGCATCCCGTTCGCCGAGGATCTGGTCGCGGCCTACTATTGTGCGCTGGACCGCGACACGCCGGGCTATGTGCGTGCGGTCCTGTTCGGCGCCCTGGCCTACTTCGTCCTGCCGGCCGACGTGGTGCCGGATTTTTTGGCCGGTCTCGGCTTCACCGACGATGCTTCGGTGCTGGCCGCGGCGATCGCGGCGGTGGGCCGCCACCTCGAGCCAAAGCATCGCGCTCAGGCGCGGGAGCGACTCGAGCGGCTGGCGCGCTGATCCCAGGAGCTGACCGTGGCCAAGGCAGCGCCGAGCGACGACTGGCCGCGCACCGTCGCCGAGTTCGAGGTCTGGCACGCCCGGCAGCCCGAGCGCTGGGAGTTCATCGACAGCCGGCCGCGCCCGATGGCGCCGGGCTCGATGAGGCACTCGATCATCAAGAACAATGCAGGCTTTGCGTTGCGCCAGGCGCTGCAGGGCCATCGCTGCACGGCGCTGGTCGACGGCCCGCAGATCCTGACCGACGAGATCTCGGCGATCCCGGACGTGGTGGTCACCTGCAGCGAGCTGGATCTTTCGACGCCCGTGGTCCCGGAGCCGACGATCATCGTCGAGGTGATGTCGCCCAAGAGCGAGGCCGACGACACCGGCCGCAAGTGGCAGGCCTACCAGAAGATTGTCAGCCTGAGACACTACATCCTGATCTCGCAGGACCAGCGCCTGGTGAACGTCCACAGTCGTGCGGGCGATCTCTGGCGCGAGCGCTTTCTGAGCGCCGGCGTGGTCGAGCTGGATGATCCGCCGGTCCGCCTGGAGATCGACGCGCTGTACGCGGCGACCGAGATCGCGGCGTAGGATCTCCCCCGCGGTCCGAACGACGGATCAGCGTTACAGCGCCCGGGCCTGGTCGCGCAGCACGGTTTTCTGGACCTTGCCGGTCGAGGTTTTCGGCAGCTCCGTGAACACGATGGTCTTGGGTGCTTTGAAATGCGCCAGGATCGATCGGCAGTGCTCGATCAGCTCCTGCTCGCTCGTCGTCGCGCCGTATTTCAAGGTCACGAAGGCGCACGGCGTCTCGCCCCATCTGTCGTCTGGTCTTGCGACGACTGCGGCCTCGAGCACGGAAGGATGCTTGTACAGCGCGTCTTCGATCTCGATCGACGAGATGTTCTCGCCGCCTGAGATGATGATGTCCTTCGAGCGGTCCTTGATGTCGATGTAGCCGTCGGGGTGCATCACCGCGAGGTCGCCGGTATGGAACCAGCCGCCGCGGAACGCCGCTTCGGTCGCCTCCGGGTTCTTGAAATAGCCCTTCATCACATCGTGGCCGCGCATCATGATCTCGCCGATCATCGCGCCATCGCGCGGCACCGGGGTCATGCTGTCCGGCGCCATCACGTCGAGGCCTTCGAGCACCGGGTAGCACACGCCCTGGCGCGCCTTCAGCCTGGCCTGCTCGACCATCGGCAGCGCGTCCCACTCCTCCTGCCAGGCGCACACCGTGGCGGGCCCGTACACCTCGGTCAGGCCGTAGACGTGGGTCACGCGGATGCCGAGCTCGGCCATCTTCTGCAGCACCGCCGCCGGCGGCGCCGAGGCCGCGGTCATCATCTCGACCTTGTGGTCGAAATCGCGCGCGCTGCTCGGGCGTGGCGTTGATCAGCATGCCCATCACCACCGGCGCGCCGCACAGATGGGTCACCTTGTGATCGGCGATCGCGCCGTAGATCGCGGCCGGCTCGACCCGGCGCAGGCAGACCTGCGTGCCCGCCTGCAGGGCGATCGCCCACGGAAAGCACCAGCCGTTGCAGTGGAACATCGGCAGGGTCCACAGATAGGTCGGGTGCAGCCCCATGTTCCAGACCAGGATGTCGCCGATCGCGTTCAGATAGGCGCCGCGGTGATGGTAGACCACGCCCTTGGGCCGGCCGGTGGTGCCCGAGGTGTAGTTGAGCGAGATCGCCTGCCATTCATCGGCCGGAAACAGCGGCGCGAAGTCCGGATCGCCCTCGTCCAGGAACGCCTCGTAGGTGGTCTGGCCGAGCCGCTCGCCCGGCTCCTGACCGCGGCCATGGAACAGGTCGTCGACGATGTCGATCACCTGGGGCCTGGCCTCGCACAGCGCCAGCGCCTGCTTGATCACGCCGGAAAACTCGGTGTCGGTCAGCAGCAGCTTGGACTCGCTGTGGTCGAGGATGTAGGCGATGCTGTCGGCCTCGAGCCGGATGTTCAAGGCGTTCAGCACCGCGCCCGCCATCGGCACGCCATAGGTCGCCTCGAGGGCTGCGGGGATGTTGGGCGCCATCACCGTGACCGTATCGCCCGGCCGCACGCCGCGCCCGGCCAGCGCCGATGCAAATTTTCGGCAGCGCGCCCGAAACGCGGCATAGGTCCTGGTCTGGGAGCCGTAGACCCAGGCGATCCGCTGCGGGAACACGTCGGCCGCGCGCTCCAAAAAGCTGAGCGGCGTGAGCGGCGCATAGTTGGCCGGGTTCCGCTCCAGGTTCTGCTGGTACGGGCTGCTTGGGGGGTGCTCGGCGAATCTCACGGGCCTGCCTCCGCACAAACGGTTCTTTGCTCCGGCACCGGCCGGGGCGGGCGCGCCGCAAGCTTAGCACCCGGCGCGGCGCCTGCCAGCCCGCTCGCTGCCACGTCCGGCGATGCCGTCCTCAGCGCCTCCGCATGCAGCTTGTTCGAGGCGGTCCGCATGCTGAAGGGCGCGCCTTGCGTTTGCCGCCGGACGGGCGGAAAATGGCGCTTTCTGTTGCCGGCATAGGAGAGATGCCGGCTTGGTTGCCCCGCTCGCGATTACGCGGGGTGTGAACGATAGACTGACAGCCACTTTCAGGAGGAAGCCACGATGAGCTCGTTCAATCAGGGGACGCTCGGCAGCCTCGTCACCGGTATCGCGGTCATTTCCGGTGCCTTGGGCGCCAATCTCGCCACGGCGCAGGACAAGGATGCATTGATCAAGAATGCGTTGAGCGCGGCGCCGCCCGGCGTCGCGGAGACGGCCGCGGTCATGGACAACGAGGGCAATCTGCTGCGGCAGGGGAGCGGCGCATACACCTGCTTCCCCTACGAGGGCGGGCTGACCGCGTCGATCTGCGTGGACGCCGAGTGGCTGTCCTGGAACGATGCGTACATGAACCAAGACCAGGACTACAAGCCGTCGCAGTTCGGTTTGGCCTACATGCTGGCGGGTGATCCGCCCGAGGACGGCGCCAGCAACATCGATCCGTTCGCCACGGAAGCGACCGCCGACAACCAATGGGTTGTCGAGGGGCCGCACGTGATGATTCTGGTCCCGGACGCCGCCATGCTCGAGAGCATGTCGACCGATCCCGATACCGGCGGGCCCTATGTGATGTGGAAGGGTACGCCCTACGCCCACATCATGATGCCGACGGGTCCGCGGCCGAAGTAGCGGGCAGGGTGCTCCGGCGGCTCTCCTCCGGAGCACCCGTGCTCGGGAGGCCAGATGAGGGTGCCCTGGTCCGCCGTGACCAGCCTTCCGACGTGCGCCCTGCACGCAACTGCCTGACCGGGACCGCGCCAGCGCGGTATCAATCTCCGCACGTGTCGCGCAGCGCCGGGAGGAGGCAGGGATGGTCGAGCAGCACAAATCGCCGCATTGGGATCAGGTGCGCCGGAACGCTTACGAGATCCTGAATGTCCGCTCGGAGATCACGCGGCAGCAGAGCCGGTCCGGCGCCATGGTCGAGGCGATCGGCGGCGCACTGGCGCACCCGATGTTCTTCATCGGCCTGCTTGCCGCACATCTCCTGTGGCTGGTGCTGAACCTGCCGATCTTCCCGTGGTTCGATCCCTGGGACCCATATCCGTTCGTGTTCCTCGCCACGGTCGCCTCGGTCGAGGCGCCGTTCATCGCGCTCCTGGTGCTGATGTACCAGCGGCGTCAGGCAAGAATTGCCGAGCTGCGCGAGGAGCTGCATCTCCAGGTCTCGCTGCACCTCGAGCGCCAGATCACCGTATCGCTGCGCCTGCTGGCCGAGGTCGAGGCCGGGCTCGAGGTTGTCAGCCGACAGGACCCGGACCTGCTCGAGCGCCTCCAGAACGACCTCGATCCGAAGCAGCTGATGCGGAGCCTGCGCTCGCATCTGCAGCGCGACGAGGACGCCCAGCAAGCGACTGCGCCGTAGGTCCTGGCCGTTCGAGCGGAGGTCGATGATCGCAATCCCCGACGCGCAAGGCCCAGGCGGTCAGCGATCCGCCTCCCAAATATCGATCGGCTCGATGATGTCGCCGAGGATCTCGATCTGGCCTTTGTGCAGGCCCCAGATGCTCCTGCGCTCGGGGCGGACCGGGCCGAGCTGCGCCACGGGCTTGCCGTTCCTGGTGATCACCACCGGCTCGCCCGATGCCGCGACCTCGTCCATGAGCTTCAGGCACCTTGCCTTGAATTCCGATGCTTTGATCGTGCGCATGTCGACCTCCTGACCACGATCACGACTATTGCCCGGCGACGACTCGCGATCCATGGCCCCCGATCGAGCCCGCGTGGGCATCCCGGCCAGGAATACCGGCCGCCCGGGATCCGGGGCGCTCGGCACCGATCGAGAGCACGCCTCAATCTGCGGCAGCGCCGCACGGGCTCTTGACCGGACGTAGATCGGTCCAATCCTTGATCCGAGATCCTGATCGGGTGATGTAGGAAGGGCGATGGTGAGGGGCGTGGTCGGAGCATGAGCTGGCGTGTGAGGCGGGTGCTGCTCGCGCTGGCGCTGGCCGCCCTGGCGATCGCGCCGGCACAGGGCCAGGAGCTGGAGCAGGCGCGCGCGCTGTACGACCAGGGCGTGATGCTGAAGGCGGCCGAGCTGGCGCGCGGCTCCGGCACCGTCGACGGCTATGCCCTGGCGGCCCAGGCGACCCTGGTGGCCGCAATCTACCAGGTGCGCGGCGGACCGGACGGCGCCCTGCTGCGCCAGGCCGCCGACGATGCGCGCGCGGCGCTGGCGATCGATCCGAACAACCTGCAGGCGATCCTGGACCTCGCGCTGGCGCTCGGCCACATCGCGGAGGGCAACCCGATCGAGGCCCATCTCGACGGCACGGCGGAGGAGGGCAAGGCACTGCTCGAGCGGGCGCTGGCGCTGGCGCCGGACAGCGCCTGGGCGCACGGCATGATGGGGGTCTGGCACCTGCGCGTGGTCAAGCATGCCGGCCCGATGCTGGCCGAGAGCCTGTATGGCGCCTCGCTCGAGCAGGGCCACGCGCAGTGCGCCGAGGCAGAGAGCCTGGCGCCGGAAGTGCCGGCGCTGCGCTTTGGCTGCGCGATCTCGCTGCTGGAGGCCGACCCGAAGCGCTACGCCGACGAAGCCATGGAAGGGTTGGAGACGGTCGCGCGGCTGCCGGCGGACGATGCTGCGGCGCAGCTGATCCGGACCGAAGCCCGGCGCCGGCTGGACGCGCTCAAGTCGGGTGGTCTCGAGGATCTGCGGGAGGAACCGGGCGACCGGAACTGAGCGCATCGAGCTGCTCGAGGATATTTTTGAGTTGCGCCGCGCCCTGGCCGCCTCGGGCGATCCGTCGTTCGAGATCGGAGCGGATCTTGTCGACATAGTGGGCCGACATCGGCCGCGGCATGAACGAGCCCGTGAGTGGCACCAACAGCAGGAACGCGCCGACCACCAGCGCCACCGCCTTCCACCAGGCGACGAACAGCATGCCGATGCCGATGGCGGCCGGCCAGGCGGCCACCAGCGCCAGCGTGCGCAGGCTCTGCCCGCGCGGCGTCGGCAGGGGGCCAGCCCCGGAAATCTGCTGGCCGAGCCCGATCACGGTGCTCTGGACATGGCGGGTATAGGCCGTGAAGGCAGCCAGCGCCCCGAGCAGCAGGATGTAGAGCAGCAGCATCGCACCGTCCCGCGCCAAGCCTAGCGCGTTTTGCCGGCCTACGGCAGCCGCGGCGAATCGACGCCGATGCAGCGCGGCAGCCGGGCGGCCGGCAGAGGGTGGCGTTGGCGCAGGCGATGCTCGCCGCCTATAGTGCACCGGAACAGGGAGTGCGGACGAGGGGGACGGCATGAGCTACGCGCAGGCTTACGCCCGGTCGCTGAGCGATCCCGAGGGCTTTTGGGGCGAGGCGGCCGAGGCGCTGGACTGGGAGCGGCGCTGGGACCGGGTGCTCGACGATTCCAGGCCACCGTTCTATCGCTGGTTCGCAGGCGGCCGGCTCAACACCTGCCACAACGCCGTCGACCGGCATCTGGCCGAGCGCGCGCATCAGCCGGCCCTGATCCACGACAGCCCGGTCACCGGCAGCGTCACGACCCTGACCTTCGCCGAGCTGAAAGACCAGGTGGCGCGCTGCGCCGGCGCCTTGCGCAAGCACGGGGTCGGGCCTGGCGATCGGGTGATCATCTACATGCCGATGGTGCCCGAGGCGGTGATCGCGATGCTGGCCTGCGCACGGCTCGGCGCGATCCACTCGGTGGTGTTCGGCGGCTTTGCCGCGCACGAGCTGGCGACCCGGATCGACGATGCCAGGCCGAAGCTGATCGTCTCGGCGTCCTGCGGCATCGAGGTCGACCGCGTGATCCCGTACAAGCCGCTCCTGGACGAGGCGATCGCCCAGGCGGCGCACAAGCCCGAGCGCTGCATCATCCTGCTGCGCGAGCAGTGCGCGGCCGCGCTGCAGGCGGGGCGCGACCTGGTCTGGCAGGACGAGGTGCCGGGTGCCGCGCCTGCCGACTGCGTGCCGGTCGCCGCGACCGATCCGCTCTACATCCTCTACACCTCGGGCACCACGGGACAGCCCAAGGGCGTGGTGCGCGACAATGGCGGCCATGCGGTGGCGCTGCGCTGGACCATGCCGAACGTCTACGACGTCCACCCCGGCGAGGTCTATTGGGCGGCCTCGGACGTCGGCTGGGTGGTGGGGCACAGCTACATCTGCTACGCGCCGCTTTTGAACGGCAACACCACCGTGGTCTACGAGGGCAAGCCGGTCGGCACGCCCGATCCCGGCGCGTTCTGGCGTGTGATCGCGCAGCACGGCGTGGCAGCGCTGTTCACCGCGCCGACCGCGTTCCGGTCGATCAAGAAGGAGGACCCGAACGGCCGTCATCTGCAGGGCCATGACCTGTCCCGGTTCCGGACGCTGTTCCTGGCGGGCGAGCGGTGCGATCCCGACACCTTGCGCTGGGCCGAGGAGAAGCTGGGCCGGCCGGTGATCGACCACTGGTGGCAGACCGAGACCGGTTGGGCGATCGCCGCCAACTGCTGGGGGATCGAGCATCTGCCGGTCAAGCCCGGCTCGCCGACCAAGGCGGTGCCGGGCTACGACGTGCGGATCCTGAACGAGGAGGGCGCCGAGCAGCCGGCCGGCGAGATCGGCACGATCGTGGTCAAGCTGCCGCTGCCACCCGGCACCCTGCCGACGCTCTGGCAGGCCGACCAGCGCTACGTCGATTCCTATCTGGCCCGCCACGACGGCCACTATCTGACCGGCGATGCCGGCTACAAGGACGAGGACGACTATCTGTTCATCATGAGCCGGATCGACGACGTCATCAACGTCGCCGGCCACCGGCTGTCGACCGGCGCCATGGAGGAGGTGCTGGCGGCCCATCCGGACGTCGCCGAGTGCGCCGTGTTCGGGGTCGCGGACGAGCTCAAGGGCGAGCTGCCGCTTGGCCTCGTCGTGCTCAAGGCGGGCGTCGAGCGGCCGGAGGAGCAGATCCAGGCCGAGCTGATCCAGAGCGTGCGCCACGAGATCGGCCCGGTCGCGGCGTTCCGCCTGGTCACGGTGGTGCAGCGGCTGCCGAAGACCCGCTCCGGCAAGATTTTGCGGGGCACCATGAAGAGCATCGCCGACGGCAAGAGCTACCGCATGCCGGCGACCATCGACGATCCGGCGATCCTTGCCGAGATCGAGGCGGCCTTGCAGCGCATGGGCTACGCCCGCAGCGCCGCCTCGTGAGCGGCCTGGTCGACATCGATGCGCTCGAGGCGTTGCTGATCGAAGCGGCCCGTGAGCGGCGCAGCATGACCTATGCCGAGGTGCTGGCCCATTTCGGCATCAGGATCACGCCGCGCCGGGTGTATGCGCTGTGCCGGGATCTGGGCGAGGTGTGCGCGCGCAACCGTGCGCGCGGCGAGCCGGAGCTCGCGGTGCTGGTGGTGCGCAAGGCCGATCGCCTGCCGGGCGAGGGTTTCTTTCACGGCTACTGGCGCGACGGCGTCTATGACGGCCCGAGCACCGGCGGCGCCGCGGCAGCCTTCATTCGCGCCGAGACCGAACGCGTGTTCGCCTATTTCGCTAGAGCGACCGGAAGCGGACCTGGCACCGAGGTTGTGGACGGCCGCCTGCCTCGCCCTTAAGATGTATGCTTAGGGGCAACCAACTCGCTTGAGGACAGGGTTGCGGCGAACGCCCTGGTTTCCGAGCCAAGGTCGATAGCAATGTGCGCGATGGCCGGACGGTTGTTGTCATCGAACTACCACGCCGATGTCACGGTGTCGTCTCGGTGCTCGTCTAGGTCGCCGTCCGTACGAAGGATGCTCACTGCTCTGGAGGCAGGGTGGTCGTCAACACCAGAAACTGCGGGGTGTATGTGACCACAAGTCCGACTACCCACCTCGAGGTCCGGCTTGCCCGCAATCGGCGCGACGTGAAAGCGGCCCAGCTGCTCCGCTATCGGATCTTCTACAAGGAGATGGGCGCATCGGCCAATCTGCGGACCAAGGTTCTGCGCCGCGACTTCGATCATTTCGACCGGGCCTGCGATCATCTGCTGGTGATCGACCGGCGCCGGCCTCGGATGCGGCCGGTGCTGCTCGGATCGGTGGTCGGCACCTGCCGGCTGATCCGGCGTGCCGTGGCCGACCAGCGCGGCGGTTTCTACTCGGCCGGCGAGTTCGACCTGGCGCCGCTCCTGAACGGGCCGGGCGAATGCGTCGAGGTCGGCCGCTCCTGTGTCGATCCGGAATACCGCACCGGCGCGGTGATCGAACGGATGTGGCGCGCGATCGCGGACTACATCGTCGGGCACCAGATCGGCGTGCTGTTCGGCTGTGCGAGCCTGCCCGGCACCCGGCCGGAGCAGCTGGCCGAGTTGTTGTCCTATCTGCACCATCACCACCTCGCGCCCGAAGACGCCAGGCCGCGGGCGGTCGCGAGCCGCTATGTCGACATGTGCATGCGACCGGCAGACCAGATCGACCCGAAGCGCGCCTGGGCCGCGCTGCCGCCGCTGCTCAAGGGCTATCTGCGGTTGGGGGGTAAGGTCGGCGACGGCGCGGTGGTCGACGAGCAGTTCAACACCACCGATGTCTGCGTGGTGGTGCAGACCGCCCGGCTGGCGCGTCGCTATCTACGCCACTACCGCGAGCAGTTCGGCGCGCAGGAAGCGGCTTGAGCGGCATTCACAACCCGATCCTGGCGGGGAGCCGCGCCCTTGCCTGCGTGACGATGACCGGCGTGCTGCTGATTCCGGCGCTGCTGGCGGCGGCGGTGCTTGGCCGGGTGCCGCCCTGGCTGAAGCGTGCCTGGCACAGCGGCTGTTGCGCGATCTTCGGTCTCAGGATCCGGGTGCACGGTGAGCCGGCGCACGGCGGCGGTGTGCTGTACGTCGCCAACCACATCTCCTATCTGGACATCTCGGTGCTGGGCAGCGTGCTGAACGTGCCCTATGTGGCCAAGCGCGAGGTCGCGAGCTGGCCGGTGTTCGGTCTGATCGGCAGGCTCGGCGGGACCTTGTTCATCGACCGCAGACCGGGCCGCACCGCCGGGCATCGGGACGAGCTGGCAGCGCGCCTTGCTGCCGGAGAGCGCCTGATTCTGTTCGCCGAAGGCACCAGCAGCAGCGGCGATCGGGTGCTGCCCTTCAAGAGCGCCCTGTTTGCCGCGCTGGTGCAGGGCGGGCCGGGCGAGCCGATCCGGATGCAGCCGGTCACCATCGCCTACACGCGATTTCGTGGCGGCCTCACCATCGGGCATGCCTTGCGACCCCTCTACGCCTGGTACGGCGACATGACGCTGCTGCCGCATATCTGGTCCGCGCTGGGATTGCCCGGGGCCGAGGTCGAGGTCCGCTTCCACCCACCCGTGTTGGCCTCGGATTTCAGCTCGCGCAAGGACCTGGCGCGCCATGCCGAGCATGCGGTCGCCAATGGCTTGGCGGCAGCCCGCGCCGCGTAGCCGCTGCGGCCCGAGGAGGGTCCGGCGGTGTGCCGGTTGCCGCAGGGCAACGGCCTTCCCATCTGATAACGAACGCACTAAAGCTTGAGCCGCGGCGCAGCGTGGCCAGGGTGCCCGCGACCGCGCAGCCAACCAGCGCGCATTCCGGGCGCGCGAGCGCCATCTGCCGCCATACCGCCGGGAGCATGACATGGACCGACCCTTGATGCCCAAGGCCACCGCCGTGTGGCTGGTCGAGAACACCAGCTTGACCTTCGAGCAGATCGCCGAGTTCTGCAATCTGCATCCGCTCGAGGTCAAAGGCATTGCGGACGGCGAGGTGGGCGCGGGCATCCGCGGGCTCGATCCGGTGGCGAGCGGCCAGTTGGAGCGTGGCGAGATCGAGCGGGCGCAGAAGGACCCCAAGACCAAGCTCAAGCTGGCCAAGCCGATGGCCACCGGCATCAAGCCGGTCAAGCGTCGCGGCCCGCGCTATACGCCGCTCTCCAAGCGACAGGACCGGCCGGATGCGATCGCCTGGCTGTTGCGCAACTTCCCCGAGCTGTCCGATCAGCAGATCTGCAAGCTCCTGGGGACCACCAAGACGACCGTCAACGCCGTGCGTGACCGGACCCACTGGAAGAGCGCGGAAATTCGCCCGCGTGACCCGGTCCTGCTCGGCTTGTGCAGCCAGATCGACCTCGATGCGGCCGTGATCGGGGCCCGGGCTTCCCAGGCCGGTGCCACGGCCGCGCGCGCAGAACAGACGGCCGACGTCGAGAGCTGACACCGGTTCCGTTCCTGCGGACCCGGCCCGTCGCAATGGCCGCCCGGGCAGGGTTGCGGGCTGGCAAGGGGCAGATGGCCTGATGCTCAGCGCCGCAGGCGTGCCGCGCTCAGGGCGGCGGCGTCCAGTGCCAGAGCGGGCGGTGCTTCGCCGCCCGTGATCTGGACCGCCACCAGCTGGGCCATGGCGGGTGCGGTCATGATGCCGGCACCTCCCTGGCCGGCCAGCCAGACAAAATCGGGCACCTGCGGATCGGGACCCACGACGGGGACGTGGTCCGGGACGAAACTGCGCAGACCCGCCCATCGGTGACGGATGCGGTGCACCGCGCGGCCGGTCACTTCCTCGTAGCGCGCCACGGCCTGGGCCAGGTCGATCTCCTCCGGCTGCACGTCGCAAGGGGCAACCGGGGTCTCGTCGGCGGGCGAGACCAGGAGCGCTCCCGCCTCGGGCTTGATGTAGAAGCGCTC
>CAVSVZ010000032.1:0-20495 GCA_963731495.1 uncultured Alphaproteobacteria bacterium | reverse complement strand
TGGAGCGGGTGCTGCGCGAGAGCGAGCAGTATTTCAAGACCATCGCCGAAGCGCATCCGGTGGCGGTCTGCATCGCGCGCCTGGAGGACCGCAAGATCCTGCATGCCAGCCAGGCGTTCGCGGATCTGTTCGGCGTGCCGCTGGCGGCGCTGCCGGGCATGGATGTGCAGCACTTTTACCACGACATCCGCGACCGCGACCGGCTGGTCCGGCTGCTGCGCGAGCATGGCGCGGTCCACGGCTTCGAGCTCGCCCAGCGGCGCGCCGACGGCACCGTATTCCCGACCCTGCTGTCGTCGCGCGTGATCGCGTTCCAAGGCCACCGCGCGATCGTCTCGGGCGTGCTCGATCTGACCAGGCAGAAGCAGGCGGACGCGGAGATCGCCCGGCAGCGCGAAGCCTTGCGCGAGAACGAGCGGCGCTTTCGGACCATTGCCGAGGCGCACCCGGTACCGGTCTGCATCGTGCGCCGCAGCGACCGCCGGATCCTCTATGCCAGCCAGCGTTTTGCCGACCTGGTCGGATGTCGCTCGAGCAGGTCTATCAGACCCCGCACTGGAGCTTCTACCCGGACGCCGAGGAGCGCGAGCGGCTCTCGCAAGCCCTGCGCCACGACGATGCGATCCGCGACCAGGAGACCACGATCCGGCGCGCCGACGGCAGCACCTTCCCGGCGGCGATCACGGCCCAGGTGATCGACTACGAAGGCGAGGATGCCGCCATCTTCGGCGTCATAGATCTGAGCGCGCAAAAACAGGCGGAAAGCGAGATCGCGCGCCAGCGGGAGGCACTGCACCAAGGCGAGAAGCTTTCCGCGCTCGGCTCGCTGCTCGCGGGCGTCGCCCACGAGCTCAACAATCCACTCTCCGTGGTGGTCGGCTATGCGGCGATGCTGCGTGATTCGACCACCGATCCGACCGCTCAGGAGCGGGCGGAGCGGATCCATGCGGCCGCCACCCGGTGCTCCCGAATCGTCAAGTCCTACCTCGCGATTGCCCGCAAGAAACCGGCGGCGCGCACGGCCGTGCAGATCAACCAGCTGATCGAGGCCGCGCTCGAGTTCACCAGCTACGGTCTGCGCACCGCCGACATCGGGACCATGCGCGATCTGGCGGCCGATCTGCCGGAGCTGCTGGCCGATGGCGACCAGCTGGTCCAGGTGTTCATGAACCTGATCGTCAACGCGCAGCACGCGCTACAGCGGGTGGCGCCGCCGCGACAGCTGCGGATCACGACCCGGCGTGAGCAGGGCGGTGTCCGCATCGAGGTCGCCGACAACGGTCCGGGCGTTCCGGCCGAGCTCTCGAGCGAGATCTTCGAGCCGTTCTTCACGACCAAGCAGCAAGGCGTCGGGTACCGGCATCGGGCTGTCGGTGAGCCGGGGAATCATCGCCGACCACGGCGGCGAGATCGAGGTCGCGCCGGCCCGAGGTGGCGGTGCCGTGTTTGCGATCTGGCTGCCGGTGACCGAGGCCGCGGACAAGCTTCAGATCCGAGCGGATCTGGAGCCGCCGTGCCCGCGCAAGGGCCGGATCATGGTGGTCGAGGACGAGATTGAGATCGGCGAGATGCTGGCCGAGACGCTGCGGCGCGACGGCCACGAGACCGTGGTCGCCATCAGCGGCCGCGACGCGCTGGCCAAGCTCCACGACCACGAGGTCGACATGATCATCAGCGATCTCAGGATGCCCGACCTCGATGGGCCGGCGCTTCATCGCGAGCTGAGCCGCATCCGGCCGGATCTCGCCGCGAGGACCCTGTTCATCACCGGCGACACGCTGGCTGCGGACGTGGCCGGCTTTCTGTCCGAGACCGGCGTTCCCTTGATTGACAAGCCGATCGATCCCAGCGAGGTCCGCCGCCGGGTCCAGGCCTTCCTGGCGAGCCTGGCGCCATCGTAGCAATTCGGGTCATGCAATCCGCAGGTCGGGGATCGGCGGCATCACCGCAACGGTGAGGTTGACAGCTCCTCGTAGTCGGCGAGCAGGGCCTGGACCCTGCGGCTGACGTCCGGGGGGTCGAGCGGCTTCTCGATCACACTGGCGCCGGTCTCCGACAGGAACCCCGTGATGTCCGCGGCCAGCGTGTCGCCGGTGATGAACACCAGGCGGGTCAGCAGCTCCGGGCGCCGCTCTGCCAGGGTGCGGTAGAGCGTTGGGCCGTCCATGTCCGGCATCCTGAGATCGCTGATGATCAGATCGACCTCCCGGCCGCTCAGCCAATCGATCGCTTCCCTGCCGCTCGATGCCGACGCGGTCTCGTGGCCGTCTCCCTTGAGGATGTCGGTCAGGAGATGGCCGATGTCGGGCTCGTCGTCGACCACCAGAATGCGTGCCCGACGATGCCCGGCCGGCGGCTCGGCGGTCGCCTGCTCGGTCCGTTCGACCCGCGCGCGTGGCAGCCGGACGGTAAAGGTGCTGCCCGTGCCCGGCTCGCTCTCGACCAGGATCTGGCCGCTATGCGCGGTGATGATGCCGTGCGAGACCGACAGGCCGACCCCGGTGCCGACACCTTGCGGCTTGGTCGTGAAGAACGGGTCGAAGATGCGGTTCACGATGCTCGCGGGAATGCCCGGGCCGTTGTCCCTGACCGCGACCCAGACCGCCTCGCCATCGGTGCCGGTCGTGATGTGCAGACGGCGCGGCGGCGGCACGGTCTGCAGTGCCTGCTGGGCGTTGACCAGCAGATTGGCCAGGACCTGGTGCAGCTGGTCGGCATCGCCGCGCACCAGCGGCAGGTCCGGCGCCAGCGCGCGCTCGACCTCGATGTCCGCCGTGCGCAGGCCGTAGGCGACGATGTCGAGCGCCGCCTCGGCCACCTCGTTGAGCTGCACCGAGCTCGGCGCGCGAGGCTTGTTGCGCGCCATGGCAAGAAAGGTGCGCACGATGCGCGCGCAGCGATCGGCGGCGACGCGGACTTTGATCGCACGCTCCTTGGTTGGCCCGTCGGGCGCCATCTCCTCGAGCAGCCCGGCGTAGCCGACCACCAGCGAGAGCGGATTGTTGAGCTCGTGCGCGACGCCTGCGAGCAGCGAGCCGAGCGCGGACAGCTTCTCGTTCTGATGGAGCAGCGCGGTCTGGCGATCGAGCTCTGCCTCGATGCGCTTGCTCTCGGTGAGGTCGACGATCGCCGAGACCATCGCCTGCTCGCCTTCGAAGGTGAGCAGGCGCGAGGTCAGCGATCCCCAGAACTCGCTGCCGTCGGCGCGCCGGAACAGCACCTCGAGGCCATTCAGCGAACCCTCCTGCCTGATCCGCTCGACCACCTTGGCGCGGGTCTGCGAATCGGCACAGAAGCGCAGCATGCTGGTGCCGATCAGCTTGCCAAGCGGCACGCACAGCATCGCCTCGCAGGGCGGCGTGGCGACCAGGATCCTGCCGTCCGCGATCCGGACGATCAGCAGCGGCACCGGGTGCGCCTCGGCGAGCACCCGGAACTGCTGCTCGCTCGCCTTGAGCGCCTCCTCCATCGCCTTACGCTCGGTGATGTCGACCGCGAAGCCGCCAAGGTGGGTGACCGCGCCGCCATGGTCGCGAATCGGGAACCGGATGCCCATGATCCAGGCATAGGCGTCGCGCTCCAGCAGAAGATGCTCGTAGACGCTGGAGGCGCCGGTGAGGAACACCTCACGGTCGTAGTCCTGGATGAACACCGCGCTCTCGCGGGGGAACACGTCGGTAGCCCGCAGCCCGAGAGCCTCGGCTGCCGGTCGGCCAAAGACCTTGCCCATCTCGGGGTTGGCCATCACGTAGCGACCGTCGGCGTCCTTCAGGTACATGCCGATGGGCGCATTGTTCATGAAGCCAGTGAGCCTTGCCTCACTGTCGCGCAACTCGGCCTCGGCGCGCTTTTGCGGCGTGATGTCGACGTGAAAGCCGCCGATCTGGGCAATCCGGCCGTCGCCGCTGCGCATCGGAAAGCGGATCACCATGCTCCAGCCGTAGGCATCGAGATCGGGGGTGTGCTCCTCGACCACGACGACGCGGCCGGATTCGAGCACCTCACGATCACGGCGCTGGACACCGTCCAGATCGTGCTCGGCCAGCGTGTCGGCCGCGGTCAGACCGAGCATCTCCTCCACCGGTCGCGCGAACACCTTCGACATCTCGGGATTGGCTAGCATGTACCGGCCCTCGAGATCCTTGAGGTACATGCCGACCGGCGCGTTCTCCATGAACGCTGCGAGACGGGCCTCGCTGTCGCGCAAGGCCTGCTCCATGGCCTTGAGCTCGCTGATCTCGGTCACCGCCGAGAGCATTGCCGGCTTGCCGTGAAAGGTGATCGGGCGCGCCGACATCAGCGCCCATACCGTCCTGCCGTCGGTGCGCCGCAACTGCACCTCGAAGCCGTCGACCCGACCGGCACGCTCGAGCTGCTCGACGAACGCCCTGCGGTCGTCCGGTTGGAGGTAGACCGACCGGATCGCATCAGCCTGGTCGCCTGCCCGGAGGCCGAAGTTTTCCTCGGCCCGGGCGTTGGCAAACATGATCTCGGGCGGGTCGGTGCGCGCGATGGTCACGGTCAAGGGCACGCCTTCGGCCACGGCACGGAGCTGCTCCTCGCGCTCCTCCAGCTCGGCCTCAGACGCCATCCGCTCGGTAATGTCGACGGCGGTCATCAGCACCGCCGGCTCGCCGGCGACCGTGATCATCCGGGCTGAGATCAGCGCCCACATCAGGCTGCCGTCGGCGCGTCGCAGCTGTGCCTGGAAACCTTCGACCCGGCCGGTCCGAGCGAGGCTCTCGAACAGCTGCCGGCGTTCCTCCGGGTTGACGTAGACCGCCCGCACCGCTTCGCGCTGATGGCCGATCCTGAGGTCGAACATCTCCGCGGCAAGCTCGTTGACGAAGAGAAGCTCCGGCTGGGTCATGCGGGCGATCACGATCGGCAGAGGGATACCGTCGGCAATGATCCGCAGCCGGTGCTCGCGCTCCTCGAGCTTGTGGGTCGCCTGCTTTTGCTGGGTGACGTCGCTGGTCAGCAGGACGCGGCCACCGCCCTCGATGGCACTCTCGCGCACGCGTACCCAACGACCGTCCGCGATCCGGAACTCCTGGTCGTGCGCTGGCGCGCGGTGTCGAGACAGCCGTTGCTCGACGAAATCCTCACCCATCTCGGGGTGATACACGGCGCCCGCCGCGAACGCGTCCTCGACGATCTCCGAGAAACGCTTGCCGATCGCGAGCGCGTCGCCATACACCCGTGGCGCATGATGCGGATAGCGGCGGTTGTGATAGACGAGGCGATCCTCGGCGTCGAAGATCGCGAGCCCATCCATGAGCGACTCGGCGGCCGCGACGAACCGGTTGTTGCTGGCGGTCGCGGCCCGCTCGGCGGCTTCTGCCGCTTCTTTCGCCAGGCGCAGCTCGTCGGTGCGCTCGGCGACCCGGCGCTCCAGCGTCGCTTCGATCCGCTTGGGCTCGCTGAGATCCTGGACGCAGCCGACCAGACGCGCCGCGTCGAAGTATGTGCGCGACCTGCTCGGCCATCTCGCGCACATGCAAGAGCGTGCCGTCCGCATCGTACATGCGGTACTCGATCTGGTAGCGTTTGCCATCGGCCCGCGCCTCGGCCACCGCCGCCCGGTAGCACTCACGGTCGTCGGGGTGGATCAGCGCGAGCTGCGCGTCGGTGCCGATCAGCGCCATCGCGCGATCAACCGGCAGACCATGCATGCGCGCCAGCTGTTCCGAGCAGTACAGGCAGCGATCCCTGCCGAGATCGACGATGAACACGCCGAGCCGCGCCAGCTCGGCGCTTTGCCGAAAGATCGACCGGCACTCGGGCGTGAGCTCATGCTCCAGCATGACCAACCTCCGCGAGGCCGATGCCGGCGGCGACAGGGCCGCCGCAATGCACCTCCCCGCGTCCTGACGCCTGCTTGGCATCGATGGAATTACAGACAACGGTAGCGCAACTTGGCTTCTTGCGGGAGTCGCAAGGGCCGAAGATCCGCGATCTCCGCCGGTCTCGCCCCGGGCCGCGCCTGGATTGCGCGTTGCCGGAGACGCGGCAAACGTCGTAGCGTCGGGTCGCAGCACTAGACCGGCGACCTCGGCCTGATAACGGGCGCGGCGCGCTGAGGTCCATCTGGGAGAACCACCATGCCAACGCTCGTGTCGCTTTCAGTGGGCGGCTTTGTGGCCATGCTCGTGGCCTGGTCCGCGGCCTCCCCGGCGGCTGCCGCCGATTCGATCCCCCTGCCGCAGGCCGACCGCACCGCCCTGGAGCAGCTGCTTGGTTCGGGCGTGATCGGCGATCCGGTCGCCGCCAGCCCGCTCACCGACGCGGATATGCCGCTGCGCGAGGGCACCTGGACCTACAAAATTGTCGGCGGCAACAACAAGGGCCAGACTTCAGCAGGCCACGGTCAGCCAGCTCAAGCGCGACCAGTCCGGCTCCAGCTGGAAGGTGCAGACCGGTGCCAAGGATCTGGATTTTCTGCAGCGCGGCGACGATCAGAGCATCGCGGTCCTGAGCGAGCAGGATACCGATCAGGGTGTGATCTCACGCTTCTCGCCGGCCGAGCCGATCCTGGTGGTCGGCATGAAGCCGGGCGACAGCAAGAAGGTCACGATCGGCGTCAAGGTCTACGACCTGAGCAGCCCGAAAGAGGTGAGCCACAGCGGCTCGCTGGATCTCGAGTACAGCTACATCGGCGCCTACAAGGTCACGGTGCCGGCCGGCAGCTACGATGCCAACCTGCTCAAGTGGGTCTACGACGGCAAGGTCGGCCCGGCCTCGGTCAAGGACACGGAATACCGCTTCGTGGCCAAGGACGTCGGCATCGTTGCGAGCATCGACAAGAAACGAATCTCGGCGCTGCTGCTCTATCACAACAACTCGAACACGGGAAAAGTGCTGGAAAAGGCGCCCTGACGCAGGTTTCCTTCAGCTAGTCGTCGCCGAGGCCCTGCCGCCAAGCGTGCACCAGAAAGGGCCGCTCGGGACTGCCGTCGAGCTCGATGACGGCCTCGCGCACGAAGCGGCCGCCGCCGACCGTCCGGCCGTCGGCGCGGATCGTGAACACCGCCTCGCGTGAGGGTAGCCAGAACAGGTCGATCTGCTCGAGCACCTCGTCGTCCTCGATCGCCTCGAGAGGGTCGTCCAGCGGGCCGGCGGCCAGGAGGCGCTCGACCACCTCTGGCGTGATCCCCGGCAAGGCCTCGAGCACCGCTCGCGTGGCCCGGGTCGGGTCGACCCCGTCGGAGCCGGCATAGACCGTGACATGCGGCCGGATGCGCCGGTACAGCTGCTCGGTCATGCCGAGCACCCGCGTGAGCTCGGCTGCGTCGACGAACGGCCGGTCGGCGGCGCCATCGGCCAGGCCTGCCGCGAGATAGGCCGGGTCCTCGGCGCCGAGCGGCTCGGGATCGTGGTCGGGATCGCGGAAATCAGCGATCCGCTCGGCCAGGGCCTGGGCCGCGTCTGGCGCCAGGTCGAGCGCCTCGAACAGGCCGGCCAGCAGCTCGAGCGGCGCCTCGTTGAGGTCGATCTTGCCGTCCTCGTCCCGGATCGTGACCTGCACCTCGCCCTCTCCGAGCGCGAAACTGTAGGGTCGGCCATCGGCCTGCCAGACCCGCTCTGGCTCGAGCTCGAGCAGCCCGAGCACGGCGCGCTCGACGCCCGCATTGGCGAGCGCCTGGGCCTTGGCGTTCTCCAGCTGATTGCGAGCCAGGCGCGCCTCGGTCCGGCTGGCGGAGACGAAGCTCGCCGCCATCACCGCCAGCAGGCCCGCGATCCAGAGCACCGAGATCAGGGCGATGCCGCGCGTCGAGCCGAGCAGCGAGCCGCGCATCAGCGTATCCTCGCCTCCAGCTCCTCGAGGCTGCGCAGTCGATTGCGCAGCTCCTGGGTTACCGCGCGGGCGCGGGCCGGATTCTCGACCACGCTCGGGGTGATCAGCACCAGGAGCTCTCTGCGGCCCGCCGTGTTGTCGCGCGTCCGAAACAGGGCGCCCACGATCGGCAGACGCGACAGGAAGGGGATGCCGGTCTGGGTGCGCGTGCGCTCGTCCGAGATCAGCCCGCCGAGTGCTACGGTCTCCCCGCTCGCAACCGCCACCGTGCTGGTGATCTGGCGCTGACTGATGGTCGGCGAGGTCTGCTGGGAGGTCGTCGTCGCGGAGGCGTCCTTGACGACATTGCTGAGCTCCTGCTGGATCTCCATGATCACCAGCCCGCTGGAATTGACTCGGGGGGTCACCAGCAGAATCACGCCGGTGTCGCGATACTCGATGCTGTTGACGACCGGGGCATCAGGGTCGATGACGCTGGTCGAGGACTGGACGGAGATCGGCACCTGATCGCCCACCTGGATCCGCGCGGTCTGGTTGTCGAGCACCATCAGCTGGGGCGAGGAAACGACGTTGACGTCGGTGACCTTGTCCAGCGCCTCGAGCAGGATTTTGACGTCCCCGGTGTCCAACAGACCCCTGAAGCCCGCGAAGTCCGCCAACGGCGCGAACGATGCCGGGCCGAAGGTGAACTCGAAGTCGCCCGACTGAAAGAACCATTGGATGCCGTAGCGCAGCGTATCGTTCAGCGTGACCTCTGCGATCGTCGCCTCGATCAGCACCTGAAGGGGCAGGACGTCGAGCTCTTCCAGTGCTGCACGGATCTTCCTGTACTCGCGCGGCGCGGCGCGGATCACCAGCGAGTTGGTGGTGTCGTCGGCAATGATGCGGATCTGGGCGTCTTCGGGACCGGTGGGCTCGCGCTGCACCGGTCGACCCGGCGCCGACACGGCGCGCACGGCTTCGCTGGCCGCCGTCCCCCCCTCCTCGGAGGGCTGCGCGCCGCCCAGGGCGAATTGACCGGTCGTGCTCAGCTCGACCCCCTCCTGCCCCGGCGCCAGCAGGCTGCTGCCCTCGACGGTCGAGGTGCGCGCATCGAACATCTCGCTCAGCACGTCCGCGAGATTGGTGGCGCGTGCGTTCTGTGCGGAATAGACGAAGATGCGCGGCTCCTCGCCATTGCCGATCCGGTCCAGCCGATCAATCCAGACTTGGGCCTGGTCGAGGTAGGTGGGCTGCGACGCGACCACAAGGATCGCATTGAGGCGTTCGATCGGCACGAAGTTGACCAGACCTTCGAGCGGACCGCCTTCCAGATTGCTGAAGATCTGGACGAGCTCCTCGACCAGCTGCGCAGCAGGCGCGCTGTCGAGCGGGAACAGGCCGAACGACATGCCCTGCAGCCAGTCGACGTCGAACATCGTGATCATGCTGCTGAGCGTGCTCAGCTGATCGGGCATGCCGGCGAGCATGATCAGGTTGCGCGTCGGATCGACCTGGATCGCCCCGCCCGGCGGCGCGAACGGCTCCAGCACGGGCGCCATTTCGGTCGCCGAGACAAAGCGCAAAGGCACCACCCGTATGCCGAAGCCCGGATTGCCGGCATCGGGCGCCGGCTCGACATCAGCAGCAGGTCCGCTGGCAATCGCCTGGTCGATCGGCACGATCTTGTAGAGGTCGCCCTCGAGGACCAGCGCCGCGCCGTTCATCCGCAACACCGTGTCCAGGACCGTGAGCAGATCGTCGGCCGGCAAGGGGCGCATGGTCTGGACCGTGATCCGGCCACCGACCGTGGGATCGATCACATAGTTCACACCGAGCGCGTCCTGCAACACCAGGCGGACCACCTCGCGCAACTCGGCGTCGACCACGTTCAAGGTGATCGCACCTGTGGAATCGGCGCGGAGCGACGCGCGCACCGCCGGGCTCGGCGGCGCCACGAAGGAGCCGGTGCCCCGCTGCACGACGGGCTCCAGAGGCTCGGGCAGCTCGTCAGGCTCCGAAGGCAGCCCAAGGTCGACCGTTCTCGCGATCGGTGCCCGCAGCTCGCTCGGCGCGGGCTCCGAGGACGGTTCGACGCCTCTTGGCGGTTCCGCCCAGCGCGGACCCAGCTCCGAGCAGCTGGCGAGCGGACCCAGCAGCGTCAGGAGGAGAAGGGCACCGGCCAGCCGCTTGCTCATGGCGCTGAACCGACACCCGGGTGCGGCCAAAACATGCCCTGGCAGCAGATCCCTTACAGCCCTGCTAACAGACCTTTAGAGCCTGACCTTGACTGATTTTGTGAACACGAGAACGTAACTAGCACAGGTTTGACCGTCTTGCGACGTGATTTTCGCGGTCGGGCCGCTCATTCCTGCGCCTTATCGTCCTCGTCGCTGGGCTCCGTGCCCAGCGCGCGCATGGCTGCCCTCTCCTGGTTCGCTCGCCGCGCGGCTCGTGGCGCAGCCTTCATCACGGCGACGTCCTCACGCAATTGCAGCACCTGCTCCCGTTCACCTTTGCGCAACCGCACCTGATCCTGCTCGATCACCTCGATCCGCCAGCCGTCGATCAGCTGGCCCTTGCGAAGCCATTCGGCCGTTTCGCCCGACACCAGCAGCAGCGCGGCTTGGTCGGTCCGGGTCAGGAAGGTGCCGGCAAGCTCCAGGGGTGACGATGGCTGAACCGGCTCGGGCGCCGCCTCCACTGCAACCGGTGGCGGCACATACGGCCGGCGGCTCTCGGAGAATAAGGGCCGGGCCGTGATCGCATCGACCGCGTCATCATCGGGGCCCCGCGGCAACGGTGGCCGCTGGGCCAGCTCAAGCGCCGGCGCGCTCGGCGGCGCCGCCGTCACCATCGGTGCCAACGGAAAACTGGCGGACAGCTGGTATGCGACGACTGCCGCAAGGCCAGCGCAGACCATGAGCCAAAATCCCGCGGGCCAGCCTATTGATCGCCGGGCCACGATATCCTCTCCCTCACAGCTTCGCGCAACCGCCTGACGCCTATGTGGCTGATGTCGGTTGCGCGCCCATGACAGCGGCGCTCCAGCTGTGGCGCCTGAGCGCCCCAAAGCGGTGTCGGTGCTGGCACCGTCCTCATGCCGCCTGCACCCTCACGAAGCCCGAAAGCTCGAGGTTGACGTCCAGCTTCGGCTCGCCCTCGGGCTCACGGCGGCGGCGGCGTCGCTCGCGCTGATCGCGGACCGAAAGCTCGTCGATCAGCACGTAAGGCTGCCCGGCCTCCAGCCCATACAAGATCTCGGCGAGGCCATCGATCGAGACCACCATCTGCACCCGCAGCGCGGTGCGCCGGGTGCCCGGGCTGGCCTCGACCGCCTCGGCCGGCAGGATCCGCGTGCTGCGCAACTCGCCGCCGGCAGCCTCGACCACCTCCTTGACCCGATCCTGCAGCTGGGCCGCCGCCAGGGCATCGCTCGGCCCTTGCAGATAGCCGGCGATCGCGTCCGCTTGCTGCTTCTCCTCATCGAGTCGGGCGAGCAGAAGGGGCCGCTGCGCCGCGAGGGCGCGCTGGTGCTGCAACAAGGTCTCGGCGCGCTCGATCGCCTCCTCGTTCGCTCGATACGCATCGAGCACCGGCGCCAGCACGAACCGGTAGCCTCCGATCGCCACCAGAGCGAGCAGGACCAGCGCCAGGGTTCGACTGAGCAGCGAGCCTGGTTGCAGCATCAATCGCCCTCCGCCAGCTCGACCGATACGTGGAAATACTCCCTTCCGTCGTCGCCATCCTGCGTCACCGGTGAACGGAACTGCGGCGCGCGGAACAGGGGCGACTGATCCAACCGACTGATCAGATCGGAGGCGGTCGCCGCCGAGCCATGCAGCTGGAGCTCACCGTCCTGCAGGATCAATTGCGCGAGGTGGGCCTGGTCGGGCACCAGGCGGGTCAGCTCGGCCAGGACCTCGGTCGCCATGGGCCGCCGGCCCTTCTCGGTCAGCAGGAAATAGCCGGTCTGGGTCAGCTGGTCGAGCTGCGCGCGCAACGCGTAGCTCTCCTCGGCCTCGACCTTGGTCGCGGCGACCTGATCGGTCAGCGCGGCCAGCTTCGTGCGCTGCCGCTGCAGCGGAATGGCGACCGCGACGACTGCGAGAAACAGCGCGATCAGCATCAGTGCTCGGATCAGCCGCCGCCTGCTGGTACCGTCACCGGACTCATGTGGCAGCAGATTGAGCGGTTCCTCGCCGCCCTGGCGTGCCACGCCGAGCTCGAGCCGGGCGGCGGTCGCGCCGACCGTCTGCGCGGTCTGCAGCGCGTGCTCGACGACGCTCTTGGGCGCGACCGCGAGCTCCACCGCGATCCGTCGGTTGGCCGTGTCGGTGTCGATGATGCGCTGCGCGAAATAGACCTCATCGGCACGAAACGGCGTCAGCCGATCCATCTCGAAGCGCAGCAGCTGGTCCAGATCGTCACGCGCGGCAAGCGGCAGATTGATGATCTTGCGCAGCCCGAGCTCGCCGCTGAGGCAGATGGTGACCGGCTTCCGCCCGGGGTTGACGCGATGTAGCAGCGCTGCCAGCGGCTCGCGCTGAGCGGTCGGATCCGCGTGCACGGCGCCAATCATGCGGGCGCGGTGTCCCGTCCGCTCGAGCACGACGGTCTCGTCCGGATTGAGCAGGAGCACGACCTCGCGTCGCTCCCGTCGGCCGACGCGCTTGAGCCTGCGCGGCACCATGCCGGTCAGCTCCGTGAGCCACCAGCTCCACAACGCGGCCAGACCGTTGCTCGCCAACCCGATAACGCTCGGCATGGGACTAACCATCACTCCCGGGACGCCCGCGCGAATCAGGGCACAATGCCGCTAGTTTCGAATCTAAGATACCAGACAATGGCCGCGATCACCAACCTTGTAGGAGAATACATCTCTACGCCGCACCGCCGATTCTCAGAGCTGAAACGGTGGCGGCAGGTCGACCACCAGGCCAACGATCAGCTCGGGCCAGCGCCGGCCGTCGCCTGCCGGGAAGCCGACACGCATCCGCACAAGTCTCGGCAGCGACCGCTGCCCATGCCATTCCTGCCACCACTTCGGCGTTGCGTCGGGACGCTCCGAGCCGAAATAGGCGAGCTCCAGGCTCTCGACCCCCTCGATCAGGACCCGCTCTTCCGTTTCTGCTTCGCTCGCGGTGCCGTCGAGCAGATCGAGCCGCCGGACCCGGATCACCAGGTCGCTCGCTTGGCCACCCCCATCCGGCGCGCTCAGCCCGAGCTCCATGAGGTTCGCCCCGGCGCCCAGATACTCCGGCAAGAGGCTCACGAAGCGGAGGCCGTCGCTCGCGCCGCCGAACAGCATCGCGCCCGACGCCCGGGGGCCGTCCGTGATCTCGGCGAGGGGAACAGTCTGGCCGAGCTGTTGTCGAAGGAATTCCTGCACGACCTGGACCCTGGCGCTGGCATCGACGCGCGCCTCGCCGGTCTCCCAGACCCGCGTGCCCAGGCGCAGCGCGCCGAAAAGGGCCGCCATGAGCATGCCCAGAAGCGTGATCGCGACCAGCAACTCCAGCAGCGTGAAGCCACGCTCGCGGACGCCGTGCGCGGTCATAGTCCCGGCCCGGCGTCGGGTGGCGGTCCGAGCTTGAGCGTGGTGAGCGTCACCTCACGGTCCTGCTCGGGCTCACCCCAGGCAACCGTCACATCGATCCGATACAGGCTGATGTCGGCCTCCTCGGTCACCGGCTCGGCGAGCTGGATCGCGGTCCGCCAACGCAGGTCGTCGACCTTGCCCTCGAACTCGCCGACCTCCAGCGGCAGCTCGACCCCGACCCGTGCCAGCTGTGAGCTTGCCAGCAGGCTGGCAATCATGGTCGTCTCGGCTGACGCCGATTGTCGCAGGCCGGTGCGGATGATCTGCGCCAGGATGCCGAAGACCAGCGCGAAGCACAGCAGCGCGACCAGGACCTCGAGCAGGGTAAAGCCCCGCTCGGCCGAGCCGAACCGATCGCCGCTCGTCTCACTCGGCCGAGACATGCACCGTGACCAGGCCGGTCAGCCAGTCGCTGCTGACGTCCGCCTGCGCCTCGCCCTGCAGCAGGCGGATCAGGCCGCCGGTCGAGCTGCCGTCGGGAAAATAGCGGATCTGTCCGATGCCCTCGTCCAGCAGCTGCGAGCGGGCCGTGCGAAACGACAGCGCGATGCCGTCGCCGATCCGGACCGGCGTGCGATCGCCGGCGCGGAACACCCGCTCCTCGACGTCCAGCGCGAACACCTGCTGCTGGTTGCGCAGGACCGCCTCGCTGCGCGTTTGGCGCAGGCCGTCGGCGATCGCGCGGGCCGCAATGTCGACATCCAGCTGCGGCTGGCCGCGCAGGACAAAGCCCGGGATCAGCGCGACGATGAACCCGATGATGGCAAGGACCACCAGCAGCTCGAGCAGCGTAAAGCCCCGTTGGCCGCTACGCCGATCGAGCGGCCGGGCTCCAGGCCGAACGCCGGGCTTAACCATGTCACCAGCTCGTGATGTCCTGGTCCTCGCCGTCGCCGCCGTCGCCGCCGTCTGCACCCAGGGTGTACAGATCGTAGGCACCGTGCTCCCCGGGGAAGCGATAGACGTACACGCGGCCCCAGGGATCGACCAGCGCGTCGCGCTTCTTCACGTAAGGACCGTTCCAGCGTGGCGCGTCCGCCGGCTCCTCGAGCAGCGCGTCGAGGCCGTCCTGCTGGGAGGGATAGCTGCCGACCTCCAGGCGATAGAGGTCGAGGATCGAGGCGATGTTCTGGACCTGGGCCTTGGCGGCATCGGTCTTGGCGCGGCCCAGATATTTCAGCACCTGCGGGGCGGCGAACGCCGCCAGGAGCCCCAGGATCACCAGGACCACCAGCAGCTCGATCAGCGTGAAACCCGCCTGAGCGCCGGCGGACCCGCTCCGTCGCGCGAGGAGTTCCCGCCGACGGAGCAAGCTGTCTTGTGCGCCGCTTCCTCATGCCGCGATCATAGCGCAAAGCCGTGCCTCCCGATCAAGCCCGTCATGTGGGGAGGATGGTACTTGGTTCGGGTGGCGGCCAGAGATGCAACGCGATTCGGGTAGGAGGCGGGCAGCCGGCGGTACCCGGGTGGCGCTCGCCGCGCCTCCGATTGCCCGGCACGCCGCACTCGGCCTGGCCTGAAAGGCAACGCGACCATCCGACGCACTCCGACCTTGAGCGCCCCGGTGGCATATTGACAGCAAGGCCAGCTGCGATCCGATCGTCGCCCGTTCGGCGGCGCGTGCCGTGATGTCCAGGCGCTCGAGAAGCGCGGCCCCTGCCACCCGGAAAGGCCGTCCCTTCGACGGGACGCAGCGAGGACCGCTCGAAGATCTGACCCGGGGCGCGCGTCGAGCACCTCCGAAGGAAGGCGAAGATGGCAATTGGTGGAGGCTCCAAGGTAGCCGGAACCGGCGCTGCGCAGACTTCCGAGCAGGCCCAGGGGGCCCGGAGCACCGGTTCGGTCACGATCAACAACGAGCGTGTCTCGGTCTCCTGGCTCCGAACGAACGACATCGGCACGACGGCCTTCCGGCCATCCTGGGACGCCGGCGTGTCGGATGGCGCGGGCTCCACGCTGACAGAGGCCACCCCGCCGGCTGGCGGCGCCTACCGACTGGAGTTCCTCGGACCTGTCGGAGCTCGAGGATTCCGGCTCGCAGAACGACGCATCCGAGACCGAAGAGAAGAAGCAGGCTGGACCCGATCGCCGCACAGGGGCCGGGACGGCGGCCAGCCCCGGCCCGGCGCCGCTTGCAAGCCTGCGGGACGAGAGCGAAGTCGAGCCTGCGGACGGCGCCCGGGCGATTGCCGCAGGGGGCGGGGGCGGTGGCGAGCCCGTCGCGCTGAGACCCGAGGCGTCGGACGCGCGCTCGCTCAAGAATTCGGGTCGCGCGCGGCAGCGGCGGGGCGGCCGGCGCGGTGGTCGGCGCGCTCGGCGGCGCGGCGGGGGCTGGCTTTTTCGGCGCCTTCCTGACCGGCGCCGCGATCGGCGGCGTGGCCACCATCTGGAGCGGCCCCGGCGCCATCGTCGGCGCCGTCGTCGGGGGCGTCGCGTTCGCCTTGGCCGCGGGCTATGGCGGCATCAAGCTCGCAGACTGGGCGACCCGACCCCGCAAGGGAGCCACTTCAAGGCCGCCACCGACAGGCTGAAGAGGAGGTTCGGCGCCTTCACCGACGACCAGAAGGCGAACCTGAACCGGGTCTCGAAGAAAGATTGGGACACCTTGCTGGGCGTGTCGAGCTACAGGGTCGGCAGCAAGGAGGACCGGCAGCGCATCCGCGAAGCCCTGGTGCTCCGTGTCGCGCTGCGAGGCCTGAGAGGCGCCGCAGGGCTGAGGGCAAGCCTGATCGCCGCCGCCAACCGCAAGCCGACCGCCGGTGATCCGGATCCACTCCAGACCGAAATCAACAGGCTCACGGCGGACGCCCTCAAGCCGCTGGCCATGGAGATGAGCAACGCCCCGCAAGACCGGCAGGCGGAGCTGCTGCGCACGCTGATCGATCGGGCGGGCGACATGCTCGCCAGGCCCTCGGCGACCACCGCCCGTCTGCGGCCCTACGCCGGGCACTTCGGCCTGCGCCGAGGACTCGCGATCGTCGCCGACCTCGAGCGACGCGAGGATCAGTACAACAAGCTGCTGCCGCCGCTTCTCGCAGCAAGCAGAAGCGACGCGCCCAACAAGCGGGAGCTGCAGCAGGAATCCGCTCGCGCCATTCGCCCGGTGGTCACCGAGCAGGCTCGCCTTGACCTGGCCAGGGCGCTCAATCCTTGTGGCCTCGACGATCAGCAGGCGTTCGGGGACCGGCAGGACACCAGGGACCCGCTGCGCGACCGTGTCGGCTGGGCGATCAGTCCGGAGGTCAAGCACAGGATCGCTCGGGCGCTCTACGACCAGTTCGCCGTTCAGGACGATCGGCCCTACGTTACCCAGGCGCTGGCGCGAGGACCAGGCAGCAACGATCGGCTCAGCGCAGCCTTCCATGCTGCATCTCCCGTTTGGGGGAAACCTCCGGATCCCCTCTGGGGGTATAGTCTCGATAAAGAGGCCGCGACCGCGGCCAAGATGGAGATCGCCGCGCTCAAGGCGGCGCACCGAGACGCTCTAGCCCACGACGTCGCGCACAGCGCGATCGTCGCCGACATCGCCAAAGAGATCGTGAGGGCGGCCGACGCTCCGCCGCCGCGACCCAGCAGGCACGACGTGCCGACCTACACCTCGTTGCTGAAGAGGAACGATCGAAGGCCGCTTCCCAGGCGCGACGCCTACCAGTTCGTGGCCCGCGCCAACGACCGCGTGCCGCGGCCGCGACGCAGGGCAGTTCGCGGACCTCGCCTTGGGAGGCAGCCTCGACATGGCGACCATCCTCGGCAACGCGGCGTTGTGGCGACAGTTCGCCGGCTTTGCCAAGGCGCAGCATGCCGACGAGAATGTGCGCGCGTACATCGAGATCGATCAATTCAAGCGGCAGTTCGATGCGGACGATGCCGACAGCGATCTGCCGGCGAATGGGAGGCTCGTCGCCTATGCCAGGGACATCCACGCAGCACTATGTCAAGCAGGACGATGATTGCTTCGGCGAGGATCATATTTCTCTGAATGCAGGCCCGTCCGATAGTGAAACCACAAACAAGATCAACATTGAGAACGACACCCGCAACGGCATCGACGGGACACTCGGAAAAAATAGCATTTCCAGCAGGGAACTATTCCACATCTTCGACAAGACGCAGCGAGAATTACTTGCTCATATGGACGGGATCAGGTCTAGGTTCGAAGATCGACTCGCGCAACAAGGCGCTCTATCCTCACACAGCGGCGTAGGCCCTGCGGAGAGGATCGGCGATGGCTGACGTCGGTCCAGGCACCACGGGGCTGCCTCGAGGCGGGACGATCGAGAGAGACGGGAGCGGCACCGGTTCGCTTGGCCTCAACGATGGAACGGTCGCCGGTCCGGCTTTGATGCACGGCCCAGCGGGAAGGTTCGGGCTCGGACGCTGTTCGGACTTCTCGATCGGGACACCAGGCTGAAAGGCGCGCGACCATGCCTGTGATATGACCGTCCATCGGCTGGCGGCTGGGGGATCAGGACGTGCCGGATGCAGAGCTCTATCGGACCTTCGCCCGATACAACCAGTGGATGAACCAGAAGGTCTATGCTGTCTGCGCGCAGATCGACGACGTCGAGCGCAGGCGCGATCGCGGCGCGTTCTTCAAATCGATCCATGGCACCCTCAATCACCTGCTGTTCGGCGATCGCGCCTGGATGCGCCGTTTCACCGGCAAGGACTACCGGATCGCGCCGATGGGCGTCGATCTGTACGACGATTTCCAGGAGCTGTACGCGGCTCGCACCGCGATGGACCAGGACATCCTGGACTGGACCGCCGGCCTGAGCGAGGCGTGGCTGCACGCGCCGCTCAGCTGGACGAGCGGCGTGGACGGGATCACACGGAGCCGTCCGGGCTGGCTGCTCGCCAGCCATCTGTTCAACCATCAGACCCATCATCGGGGCCAGCTCACCACGCTGCTGTGTCAACTCGGTCACGACGTGGGCCCGACCGACCTGCCGTGGATGCCGGGCCTGTAGGACCGGGACGGGCGATCGCTCGAGCGCCTCATGAGGGCCGGGATCAGACCAGGTGGATGTGATTGACTGCGGTGCCACCAGGTCCTACTTGATGCCCAAGGGCGCTCGAAATGACCGTGAAATCTTCCATCTCGCTCACCGACGAACAGGACGCCTTCGCGCGCGAGCTGGTGCGCGCCGGGCGCTATCCGAGCGTCAGCGCCGTGCTGGCGCAAGGGCTCGAGCTTCTCAAGGCGCGCGCAGAAGCTGAATCGTTGGAGACCGAGGCGCTGAAGCTTGTGCTCGAGGAGCGTCGGCGGGGCGCCTTCATCTCTGGCGACGAGATGGCAGAGCGGCTCGCGGCGATGGTGGAGCGAAAGCGTCGCGATGCCGGCTTACGCCGTTGAGTTCGCAGCCGAGGCGGAGCGCGATTTCGAGCTGATCTTTGATTTTCTGGCGGAGAGCTACAGGAGCTTCGGCGCAGGCGCCGAAGACGCGATCGCGCATGCGGCCCGACGCGTCGAGGCGATCCGCACGGCGGCCGTCAAGCTGGGAGATGCGCCGCATCGCGGCACGCTGCATGCCGAGATGATGGCGGATCTTCGGCACGTCGCGATCGATCAGGCGATCTACTGGTTCGTCGTCGACGACGAGGCGCGGACCGTTCGCGTGCTCGCGGTCTTCTTCGGCGGGCAGGATCACGTACGCCGGATGCTCGCGCGGCTCCTGCAGCGGCCCTGAACCCCCGGAGGATCAGACGTCCTGAGCCGGTCGAGAGGCGATCCTGTGCAGGAGATCGCGGACATCGGGTTCGGGTGCATGGCCGAGCGGGAGGATCCCGGACAGGGCCACCTTCTGCACGGCCTGGGTGCTGCGAACTGCGACGCATGCACCAAAGCCCATAGGCCCGGACCACACACGTTCTCTTGTTGTTCTATTTCCCGTTCTGGTATAGCAACGCGCATGTCGAGAAACCACTAGTTGAGGAAATGCGGCCATGATCTTGGGCACGCAGTATCAGAGCGCCACCTTCGCCTTCGTCCTGATGGCGCTTCTCCAACCGAGCCCTGGTTGGAGCCAGGGAACTACCGTGAAGAGCGATCTCTACCTGCAGAGCTCGACCGCGCCCGACCTCAAGCTCCACATCCGCGAGCGCCTGCCGGCCAATACCAAGCCGGCCGAGATCGAGCAGGCGGTCCTGTTCGTCCACGGCGCCACCTTCGGCGGCGACACCTTCGATCTCGAGCTTCCGGGCTACGACTGGATGACCCAGATCGCGGAGCGCGGCATGGCGGCGTACTACGTCGACGTGCGCGGCTACGGCCATTCGACCCGGCCGCCCGCGGCCTCCGACCAGCCGTTCGCCCGCGCCGAGGAGGTCGTCGCCGACATCGGCGATACCGTGGACTTCATCCGCGAGCGGACCGGCGCCGACAAGGTCAACCTGATCGGCTGGTCCTGGGGTGCGACGATCACCGGCATGTACACGGCGGCGAACAACGACAAGGTCGACCGGCTGGTGCTCTATGCCCCCCTGTACAGCAACGAGGAGCCGGAGTGGGTGGCGCAGATGTCGGTGCCCGGCGATCTGGATCAGATGAAGGACGTCGGTGCGTACCGCACGGTCAATGCCGAGAAGGTGGCGGGCATCTGGGAGGACCAGATCATCCCGGTGGACAAGGCGGCGTGGCGTGAGGAGAAGGTGTTCGACACCTGGTTCGACACCCTCCTGACCGCCGAGCCCGCAGGCGCCGACGTCGTGCGCGCACCGAACGGCGTCCTGGTCGACGAATGGGAGATGCGCCATGCCCGGCCGGTCTACGATGCCAGCCGGATCGAGGTGCCGACGCTGGTGATTCGTGGCGATGCCGACAAGGAGTCGAGGCTCGAGGACGCGCTCGGTGTGTTCGAGAAGCTGGGCTCTGAGGAGAAGCTCTATGTCGAGATCGGCGACGCTACCCACTTCGTCTGTCTCGAGAAGCGCGCGCCGGAGCTGATCGAGCAGGTGCAGGCTTTTCTCGAGCGCTAATTCCACCCACCAGGGAGCGCCCGGTCCCGGGCGCTCCCGCCGCCGGGGGCCAAGGCTCTACGAGCCTGAGGTCACCTTGGCGGCCGCGCCGCTGCTCGCGCCGAGCCGCTCATCGCGTCGCGTTGGAGCTCACAGCAC
>CAVSVZ010000031.1:0-34216 GCA_963731495.1 uncultured Alphaproteobacteria bacterium | reverse complement strand
GCTTGCCGTGGCGGTGCTGTTGCCGACTCTGTCGCTGATGGGCTTCATCGACGGCGGGCGGGAGCTGCGCGCCATCGGCGCGGCCGACCCGGCATGGCTCGAAGAGCACGCCCAGCTCCGGCTCTGGCGGACCTACCCACTCGAGGAATGGATCTATCGGACCGAGCGCTATGTGCTGATCGGCTTCGTGCTGGTGCTGCTCGTGACCTTCGGGGCTCGCGCGATCCGTGCGGTGGTGGAGCGCGCGCGGGGCCGCGTGAAGGTGCGCTATCCGGACGGCAGCACCATGCGGATCAGCCCGGGCACCAGCGTGCTCGAGGCGAGCCGCGCGGCAGGCTTTCCGCATGCCGCCGTGTGCGGCGGACGCGGGCGATGCTCGACCTGCCGGATCCGGGTGACGCAGGGCGTCGAGCAGCTGCCGCCGCCGTCGCCCGAGCGAGGCGCAGCGTGCTGGCGCGGATCGGCGCGACGCCGGGCATCCGGTTGGCCTGCCAGCTGCGGCCGACCCGCGATCTGGCCGTGGTGCCACTGCTGCCGGCGATCGGCCGGGCCCGCACGAGGGCCGGGTCCGCGATCGATCCGGGCCAGGGCGTCGAGCGCGAGATCGCGGTGCTGTTCGCCGATCTGCGCGCCTTCACGCGCATGGCAGAAGGCCGCTTGCCCTATGACGTGGTGTTCGTCCTGAACCAGTATTTCAAGGCCACGGGCGAGGCGATCGAGCGGCAGGGCGGCCGGATCGACAAGTTCATCGGTGACGGCATCATGGCGCTTGTTCGGCCTGGAGTCCGGCCCCGAGCAAGCCTGCTCGCAGGCGCTGGCCGCGGCGCGCGCGATGTCCCACGGCGCTCGATATGCTCAATCACCGGCTGGCGGACGAATTGCGCGAGCCGCTGCGGATCGGCATCGGCCTGCATGTCGGGCCGGTGATCCTGGGTCACATGGGCTACGGCCGGACGACCACGCTGACCGCGATCGGCGACACGGTCAACGTCGCCTCGCGCCTGGAGGCGCTGACCAAGGCGTTCGAGGTCGAGCTGGTTGTCTCGTCGCGCCTGGCCGAAGCGGCCGGGGTCGACCTCGGCGGATTCGGAGCGGCGGATCGAGGTGCGCGGCCGCCGGCGGCCCATGCGGGTCCGCCTGGTCGGCGATGCCGGCGCGCTGCGCCTGGAGGCCGCGGCTGAAGGCAATAAGGTCTTCGCCGTCGCGCGCCTGGCTCGCCGGCTTCGAGCGTGCGATCCGCGCCGGACGACCGTAAGCGTGCGCCGATGCTGGACGAGGGGGGCGGAAGACCTACCCTCATAGCGATATGCAACCGGCCCTCGTGGCGATCTGCTCGGAACCGCTCGTCACTGCGCATGGTCGATCTGTCTTTCCGTATCATGGTGCCTGTCGCGCTGTTCCACCCCCGGCCCGCCTGCGGTCGCCCAGGAGGTGCCGGTCGATCTGGAGCTGGTGCTGGCCGTGGACATCTCGGGCAGCGTCGACGAGGTCGAGGCGCTGCTCCAGCGCGAGGGCTACATGGCAGCCTTGCGTCACCCGCAGGTGATCGAGGCGATCGAGGGCGGCATGTTCGGCCGGATCGCCGTGGCCTATGTCGAATGGGCCGGCGATCGACTACCAGCGCACCACGCTGGACTGGAGCCTGATCGACGGCACCGAGAGCGCCTTTGCGTTCGCCGATGCGCTTGACCGAGGCGCCGTTCGTGACCGCGCACTGGACCTCGCTCAGTGGCGCGATCGACTACGCGGTGCCGCTGTTCGAGGACAACGGCTTTGAGGGCTTTCGCCGGGTGATCGACATCTCGGGCGACGGCTACAACAATCGCGGCCGCCAGGTCGAGGACGCGCGCGACGAGGCGGTGGCGGCCGGCATCACGATCAACGGCCTGCCGATCGTCAACGACCGGCCGAACCCCTGGGGCGGCCGGCCGCCGGTCGATCTCGACCGGTACTACCGGGATCGGGTCATCGGCGGTCCGGGCGCGTTCATCGTGGTGGCCGAGGACTACACCTCGTTCGCCTCGGCGATCCTGTCCAAGCTGCTTGCTCGAGATCGCGGGCAAGATGCCGGAACCGCCCCGGGTCGTCGCGTCGAGCCCATCCTCGACGGGGCGGTTCGCTGAGTAGTAGCTGAGCGCCAATCACCCTCAGCACGGTGGCGCGGGTCCGGTCGGCGGCCCTGTCAGCCGGCCTGCCCGGCGTTGGGATGGGCCAACCTGAGCGATATCGAGCTCGTTTTCTCTCGCCTCTTAGGTTATTTTCGTACCCCCGAAAGGCGGCCGAGGGGAACATGTCGATGGGAGCCTGGGGCGGCCAACTCTACCGCAGCGACTTCGCGCTCGATCTCAGGGGGACTATCAAAGGCGTGCTGCGCACGCCGCTGTCCGACGACGAGGTGCTCGCCGAGATCTGGGCCTCGCACGGACTGGGCGCCGTGAGGTGGACGCGCTTGACTACTGGCTGGTGCTCGCCGACCAGCTCGAGCGCTGCGGCATTCGGCGACAGGACGTCTTCGAGCGTGCCATCGCGATCGTCGAGGCGGGCGAGGACGTGGCCATGCTCGCGGAGCTGGAGGCCGAACCGAAGGCGATCGCCGAGCGACGCAAGGAAACGACCAAGCTCGTCGAGCGGCTGCGCGACCCGCGGCCAGCCAGGCGGCGCCGGCCGTTGCAGAAGCCGCAACCGCTCCTCCTCGAGCCAGGCGAGGCGCTGACCTGGCCGACCGATCGAGGCGCCTCGATCAACCCCTATGTTCCCGAGAATGTGCTCTGGAAGCTCGGCGGCTTCACGCAGGACGGCTGGGGCTTCGGGCTCGTCACCGACGCGGGTCACCACTACCACGTGCTCGCATACTACGCGACCCAGGTGTTAAAATGGCGCCGGGCTGAGCGGCCGTCGCCGAGCTTGCCATGCACTGCCCGCGCTCGGCCCACCACTACGGCACGATCAATGCGTTGCATCTGGAGCGCGCGCGGGTCGAGCGGCTCGGCCGGGTGCCGGACGAGGCCCTAGGGTCCCGCCAGAGCCGGGCGAAGCACGCCGAAGCTCGCGCCGCGCCGCGCTTGAGGATATCGGGCTCTCAGGCGCGTTCGGCCTGGACGCCTGGAACAGGTCGCTGGCCGGACCTGAAGTTCGGCTTCCCCGCGCCCTCGGGTGCCCCGCTCGACCCGCACGAGCCGGATCAGCGCCCCGGCCCCACGACCACTTGATCGGGCAGGGCGCGCCGCCGTCCGAGGGAGCCGGGCGGCGCCACGTTTGTTCGGCGAAACTGCAAACCGGCGCCCTGTCCCCCAAGCGGGTGGCAATTGGCACGGCAAGCTCCCCGGCCTACGGTAGGGGCGATAGCGCGCCTGATCGCGGCCGCGGGGACGCTGTCAAGGGCGGGCTGCACACTTAGGTACTGTTTCGCGAGTTCAGGCGTGGCGAGATTCTCAAGCAGGTGTTCCATCCTCCACCACAGCGTGGCAGCGGGACCGTGGGCCACGCCCGCAGCGTGAAGGGGGCGAGCGTGTTGGCGCGCCTTGCGCCCGGGCTCGCCGCGCTGATGCGGTATGACCGCCGCTGGCTGCCGAAAGACGTCGTGTCCGGCCTCTCGGTCGCAGCCGTCGCCCTGCCGGTCGGCCTCGCCTATGCCGACCTCGCAGGCGTGCCCGCCATCATCGGCATCTACTCCGCGATCTTTCCACCCCTGGCCTATGCCTTGTTCGGCTCGTCGCGGCAGCTGATCGTGGGTCCGGACGCCGCCACCTGCCTGCTGGTCGCGGTCAGCCTGGCGCCGCTCGCAGCAAGCGACCCGGGACGGTATCTGGCCCTGCTGCCGGTCTTCACGCTGATCACGGGCGTGCTCTATCTGCTCGCCGGCATGGCCAGGCTCGGCTTCATCGCCGCCTTCCTGTCCCAGCCCATCCTGACCGGCTATCTCAACGGCATCGCGCTGATCATCATGGTCGGACAGCTGCCCAAGCTGCTGGGCCACCCGAGCGCGGGCAACGAGTTCGTGCTGCAGCTACGTCAGCTGGCCGAGCGTGTTGGCCAGAGCCACCCGCCGACCGCCCTGGTCGGTTTGATGCTGGTGGCCGGGCTCCTGGTGCTCGGCCGTGTCGCTCCGGTCGTTCCGGGCGCGTTGGTCGCGGTAATCGCCGGCATCGGGGCGGTCGCAGCCTTCGACCTGCGCTCGCTCGGCGTGGCCGTGACCGGCGAGCTGCCGAGCGGGCTGCCCGTGCCGCATATCGAGATGTTCGAGCCCGCCGTCTATCGCAGCCTGCTCCACGACGCTGCTGCGATCGTGCTGATCAGCTTTGCCAGCGGCATGCTGACCGCCAAAAGCTTCGCGCGCCGCAACCGCTACGAGATCGACGCCAATCAGGAGCTGATCGCGTTCGGTGCCAGCAATCTCGCCTCGGGCCTGGCTCAAGGCTTCGCCGTGACCGGCGCAGACTCGCGGACCGCGGTCAACAACGCGGTCGGCGGCAAGAGCCAGCTCGTCAGCGTCGTCGCGGCCGCGGCCATGCTGTTTGCCCTGCTCTTTCTCCGGGCGCCGCTCGCCCTGGTGCCGACCGCCGCGCTGGCCGCGGTGGTCTTCGTCTCCGCGATCAGCCTGTTCGACGTCACGGGGCTGCGCGATCTCGTTCGGATGAGCTGGCGGGAGGGTCTCCTTTCGCTCGGCACGACGCTTGGCGTCCTGGTGCTAGGCGTGCTGCCCGGCGTCATCCTCGCGATCGCGCTCTCGCTTACCTGGCTGCTGATGGTCGCATCGCGGCCACAGGATGCCGTGCTGGGCCGCGTGCCCGGCCTGCGTGGCTTTCACAGTGTCGCGGACTATCCCAATGCGACGACCGTGCCGGGCCTGCTGATCTATCGCTTCGAGGCCAATCTCGTGTTCTTCAACGTCGATTACTTCAGCGAGCGCCTGCGCGCCGCGATCCAGGCTTCGAAGACGCCGGTGGAATGGGTCATCGTCGACGCCAGCCCGGTCAACTGGATCGATGCGACCGCCGTGCAGCGCCTTGACGACCTGCGCAGCGAGCTGGCGGCTCGGGGAATCATGTTAGCCGTGGCTCGGGCCAGGCTCTCGGTTCTTCGGGCCTTCGATCCGAGCTGGGTCTCGCAGCGGCTTGCTGCCGCGGGATTGCGCCGGTTCCCGACCCTGAAGGCTGCGGTCAACGTCTTCCACAAGCGAAGACCCGAGGCCGACGCCGAGCAGGCGGCGCGGCGTGCTGTCGGATCGAAAGCCGGCGAGCCGGTCTGATCTGCCGACGGGCCGCCGACGTGTGCACGCCGGGGGCAGCCACTAGGAGCGATGCCGCGCCCGGTAGAGGCGGTAAAACACCGGCAGCAGGGCCAGCGCGCCGAGCCCGGCGAGCGCCGTCAGAATCTGCGGGGTCAGAAGGTTAGAGAGCCGGACCGCGGAGCCTTGGGCGAGCACCTCGCCCAGGCCGGAGCCGAACTGCGCCAGCAGCAGCGTGCTCGGCAGGACCCCGAAAAAGGCGGCGAACACGAAGGTGCGCAGCCGGACGCCGCACGCCGCCGGCAGGGTGTTGACGACGGCGTAGGGGAATACCGGGACCAGGTGCAGCACGAAGACGAAGCTCGGTGCGTTGTCGCGAAAGCCGGCGGCCCAGCGCTGCAAGGCCGGGCTCGCGCGCTCCCGCAGCGACTGTGCGAGCGCGGAACGGGCCAGGAGGAACACCAGCGAGGCGGCGAGCGTGGCCGCCACGGCCGTGTAGATGGTGCCGTGCAGCCAGCCGAACAGCCAGCCGCCGATCACGACCAGGATCTGCACGCCGGGCATCGAGATCGCGACCGCGGCGGCGTAGATCGCCATGAACAGGAGCGAGGCCAGCAGAGGATCGCCGCTGACGAAGCTGGCCAGGCGGGCCTGATGCCGGAGCACGGTGTCGAGGCCGAGGTGGCCGTCGAGTCCGAGCCCGACCACGGCGACGAGCCCGCCGAGCAGGAGGGCCACTAGGCCGATCATGCTCAGCCGGGAGATCGATGCCCGACACGGGCGCGACTCGGCGATCTGTGCCGCGATTCCTCAGCCTGCTCGACGTACGTTGCGAAAAGGTCCCTTCGCGCACCATCGCTCCAACAACCGCAGCACCGAAGCAAACCCCAAGTGACCAGATCAGCCCCTTACTTGGGGCTTCCGGCGTCGTCTGCTCACAGCTGGCGTCGAGTTTCCCCCCCCCTTGGGGGCCTTGAGTTTTCGGTAGGCGATCGGCAGCAGGGCGAGCACTGCCAGCCCGATGATCGGCAGCAAGATCGCAGGTTTGAAGATGATTCCCAGGTCAGGCGTCTCGCCGGTATCGAACACTGCGCCCAGGCCGTTGCCCACGCTGGCATAGACGAAGGTGCCCGGAATGATCCCTATGAAGGTGCCGAGCACATAGGTGCCGACCGCGACGCCGAGAAAGGCAGGCACGATGTTGACCAGCCAGAACGGGAAGATCGGGACCAGCCGCAGCACCAGCAGATAGCTCAGCGCGTCTTGCCGAAAACCTTCCTCCATCCGCCGGACGCGCGGCCCGGCCTTGGCGCGCAAGGTGTCGCCGAGCGCGGTCTTGGCGATCAGGAACACGATGGTGGCACCCAGGGTCGCGGCGACCACCACATACAAGGTGCCGGCCAGGATGCCGAACATGAAGCCGCCTGCGATGGTCAGGATCGCGCCGCCCGGCACCGACAGCGCGACCACGGCCGCGTACACGGCCATGAACACCAGGGGCGCTAGGAACGCGTGCTGCTCGACCAGCGCCAGGAGCTGCTCGCGGTGCTGGCGCAGGGTCTCGAAGCTGAGATAGCGGTGCAGGCCCAGCGCGAAGAACGCGCCGACCGAGGCCAGCAGGATGGCCAGGGGGACGAGCCGCTTGATCGCCGAAGATCTGCTCATGGACGGGAGATCCGCTGGAGGCCCGATCGTGGTATCGCGCTTCATGCTCAGCCCAGACGCGCGAGTTGTCGAACCAGCCAGCGGGTCCTCGCCGAGAACAGCTTGGGCGTGTAGTAGCTGCCGGCGGCACGCTTGCTGACCTCGCCCAGCGTCGGATAGGGCACGATGACGTTGGCGAGCGCGGCGATCTTGGCTTCTGGTGGATCGCCAGGACCCAGGGCAGGATCAGCTCGCCGGCATGGGCGCCGACGATCGAGGCGCCGAGGATCGCGCCCGCCCTTGCCGACGCAGACCTTGATCGATCCCTCGGTCTGACGCTCGGCCTGGGCCCGGTCGTTCTCCTCGAATGGCCAGCGCAGCACCTCGACCGCATGGCCGTCCTTGTTGGCCTGCGCCTCGGTCAGGCCGACATGGGCGAGCTCGGGATCGGTGTAGGTCACCCAGGGCAGGGCGCGGTAGTCGACCTTGGCGGGCAAGCGGAACAGCGCGTTTCGGATCACGATGCCGGCATGATAGTCGCCGACATGGGTGAACTGGTAGCCGCCGATCACGTCGCCGATCGCAAAGATCTTCTTGTTGGTGGTGCGCAGCCGGGCGTCGACCTTGATGCCGTGGCGATCGAACGCGACCCCGGCCAGCTCGAGGTTCATGCCCGCGACGTTCGGCGCGCGGCCGGCCGCCACCAGCAGGTCGGAGCCCTCGATGCGCTCGGTCGCGCCATCGGCACCGCAGATGACCGCGACGCCGTTGCCGGCGCGCTCGACCGCCTGGACCCGGGCCCGCTCGCGGATCACGACGCCATCCGCCAGCAGCTGGCTCGCGCACCACGCCGGTCAGCTCCGGATCGTCCTTGGGCAGGATCGGGCCCATGTCCAGCACGGTGACGGCGGAGCCCAGCCGCCGGTGCGCCTGGGCCAGCTCGCAGCCGATCGGCCCGCCGCCGATCACGATCAGATGATCGGGCGCCGCCCGGCCGCTCGAAGATCGTCTCATTGGTCTGATAGGGGGTCTGATCGAGCCCCGGGATCGGCGGTGCGACCGGGCTGCTGCCGGTGGCGAGGACGAACCGTCGCGCGCGAACGCGCGTGTCGCCAGCCTCGATCTCGTCCGGCGCGCAAAAGCTTGCATGGGCGCGGATCACGCTCACGCCCAGACCCTCGAAGCGCTCCTGGCTGTCGAGCGGGGCGATCGCCGCGATCACCTCGTGGACATGATCGTGCACCCGGCCGAAGTCGATGCCCGGCTCGTGCCCGTTGACGCCGAACCGGGCGGCATGGCGCATGGTGTGCGCCACATGCCCGGCCGCGAGCATCGCCTTGGACGGCACGCAGCCGTAGTTCAGGCAGTCGCCGCCCATCTTGCCGGCCTCGATCAGCACGGTCTTGGCGCCCATCTGGCTGGCGCCGGCCGCGACCGACAGCCCGGCCGAGCCGGCGCCTACCACGCATAGATCTGCCTCGAGCCTTGTCGGCATGGTCGATCGTTCCCGCAGGCGGTCGTCGCCGCCGTTCACCACACACTGCGGCATATGGGCAGAGCCCCCTCGATCGCGGCAAATGACATTTGCGACAGCTGCAGTTGAGCGGGCATTGGTCGCAGGGCCAGGGATCGGATCAGTCGCGCCGGCGCAGGGCCCTCGGAATCACCAGCTTGAGCCCGGATCACAGCGGGTCGATCGCACACACCTTGACATCGACCAGCGCCCGCGCCAGCGGCATCGGAGGGCGTCAGCCCTGCTGGTTGCGCGCGGCGATCAGGGTGTTGCGCAGCAGGCAGGTCACGGTCATCGGGCCGACCCCGCCCGGCACCGGCGTGATCGCGCCGGCGACCTCGAGCGCCTCGGCAAAGGCGACGTCACCGACCAGTCGGCGCTCGCCGTCACGCTCGATCCGGTTGACGCCGACGTCGATCACCGTGGCGCCGGGCTTGATCCAGTCGCCGCGGACCAGCTCCGGCCGGCCGACCGCGGCGATCAGGATGTCGGCGCGCCGGCATTCCGCCGGCAGATCGCGGGTCTTGGAGTGCGCCAGCGTCACCGTGCAGTCCGCGCCGAGCAGCAGCGCCGCCACCGGCTTGCCGACGATGTTGGAGCGGCCGACCACGACCACCCGCTGGCCGGCCAGCGGGTGGCCCACGGTCTCCTGCACCAGGATCAGGCAGCCGCGCGGCGTGCACGGCACCAGCAGCGACGGGTCGAGCGCGCCCCTGGCCGAGAACAGCCGGCCGACATTGACCGGATGGAAGCCGTCGACGTCCTTGGCGACATCGATCGCCTCGATCACCCGGGCGGCATCGATCTGCGCCGGCAGCGGCAGCTGGACCAGGATGCCGTGCACCGCGGGATCGCGGTTGAGCGCATCGACCCGTGCCAGCAGCTCGGCCTCGGTGATCGGTCTCGGGCAGCTCGATCAGCGCGCTGTCGATGCCGACCTCTGCCGGCCATCCGGTCCTTGCTGCGGACATAGGAGCGGCTGGCCGGATCGTCGCCGACCAGCACGACCCGCAGGCTGGGCGACGCCCCGTGGCCGCGCCTTGAAGTGCCGAAACCTCATCCGTCAGCGCCGCGCGCAGGCCGGCGGCGACCGCCTTGCCATCGATGATCCGGGCTGTTGCCATGCGCACTCCTCGAGCTGGTGTGGGTGCCTATCGATCGGGCGCGAGATCTCGCAGCCGCTGCATCAGGACGTCGGCCTCGCCATGGATGTCGACCAGCTTGCGCCGGCCGGCAGCACCGCTGACCAGCGACAGCGCGCTGGCGGCGACGCCGCAACGCTTGGCCAGGAGCTTGATCGTCGCAGCGTTGGCCTTGCCGCCTTCGGGTGGTGCGGCGACCTTGACCACCAGATAGGCCCGGTCGCCCTCGACCTCGACGCCCTGGACGCCGGCCCTGGCGGCCCGCGGCCTGACCTTGACCGAGACGCGGACCCCGTCGGGCCGGCTGGTCAGCCAATCGGCGGCGGGCGGTGTCATGCTGCGTGGCCGCCGCTCAGGTGAACAGCTGCCAGAGCAGACGCCGGATGAACACCAGCAGGAGGATCAGCACCACGGGCGAGATGTCGATGCCACCGAGATTCGGCAGGATGTTGCGAATTGGCCGCAGCGCCGGCTCGGTCGCGCGGTTCAGGAACGTCGCCGACCTGGTAGACGAAGCTGTTGCGCGTATTGATGACGTTGAAGGCGATCAGCCAGCTCAGCACCGACATTCGCGATCACGACCCAGATGTAGAGCTCGAGAACGGTATCGATCAGCCAATGGACGGGATTCATGGGCGACACCAGGCGAAGCTTTGCGGGCCAAAGCGTTCGCCGGCCCGGCTCGAAGGATTTTCGGGCGGGACTATAGCAGCTGAAAGGCGCATCGCCAGCCCCGAGCCTCGCCCTTGACAGTGCCCGCCGCCGTAACCATACAACCTCGCGAGGCGGGGCCGTAGCTCAGCTGGGAGAGCGCTAGAATTGCACTCTAGAGGTCGTGGGTTCGATCCCCATCGGCTCCACCAACCCAATCCGCCTCGTCGGCCTGGCTCCGGCGGGGCTTCGTGTTCGTGCCGGGGCCGTAGCTCAGTTGGGAGAGCGCGACGTTTGCACCGTCGAGGTCGTGGGTTCGAATCCCATCGGCTCCACCATCCATCCCGTCACCCTTGAGATTCACAGGCTGGGCGACCGGCGGGTTCCTGGGACGGGGCAGCCCCGCTACCAGGCGCGCGACCCGGCCGAGCCCGAGGGCGCGTGCGCTGGCTCACCCGCCCTTGAAATCGGGGTGCCGCTTGTCGAAGAAGGCCTGCATGCCCTCGCGCTTGTCGGCGCTCGCGAACAGCAGCTGAAAGGCTTTACGCTCGAGCATCAGTCCGGCCTCGAGGCTCGCGTCCTGGCCGGCGAGGATGGCCTCCTTGATCTGCATCAGCGCGAGCGGCGGCAGGCGCGCGAGATCACGCGCCATCTTGAGCGCGGCATCCACCACGTCGGCATCGGGCACCACCTGGCTCACGAGGCCGATCTGATACGCCTCGGTGGCGGCAATCGGCCGGCCGGTGAGGCAGATCCGCATGGCGTGGAACTTGCCGACCGCACGGGTCAGACGTTGCGTGCCACCCGCGCCCGGCATGATGCCGACGCGCACCTCCGGCTGACCGAGCTGCGCGCTCTCGCCGGCGATGATGATGTCGCAGCACATCGCAAGCTCGAGGCCGCCGCCGAGCGCATAGCCGTTGATCGCGGCGATCACCGGCTGAGGCGTGCGCGCCACGAGGCTCCAGTAGCGCTCGGAGCGGCGCTGCAGCATCTCGATTGCGCCGGCATCGATGAACTCCTTGAGATCGGCGCCGGCGGCGAACGCCTGCTCGTTGCCGGTCAGCACGATCGCGCGCATCGACGGGTCGTCGTGCAGCCCCTCGAAGGTGGCGGCGAGCGCCCTGCGCGTCGCCATGTTGAGCGCGTTCCTGGCTTCGGGCCGGTTGATCCGGACCAGCACCACGCCGTCTTCCGGCCGATCGACCAGCACGGGCTCGGTCTCTGTTGTCACCGCACTTCCTCCAGCTATCGTGTCGCCACACGGCTGGGATCAGTGCCACCCCGCGGCGAGCGCGGCAACGGCTCCGGTCGCCAGGATGGCGAGGACAAGGCATGACCGACGCATACGCGAGCTACACGAGATTGAAATTCCAGCGCCCGGCCGAGCGCGTTCTGGAAATCGTGCTGGACAATCCGGGTCGGCTGAACGCCACCGACGAGAAGATGCACGAGGAGCTGGCCTATGTCTGGCGCGACATCGACGCCGATCCCGAGGTGTCGGTGGCGATGATCCGCGGCGCCGGCAACGCATTTTCGGCCGGCGGCGACCTCGCGCTGGTCGAGAACATGGCCGACGACTTCGAGACCCGCACCCGCGTTTGGCGCGAAGCGCGTGAGATGGTCTACAACATCATCAACTGCTCCAAGCCCGTGGTCTCGGCGATGCACGGCCCCGCGGTCGGCGCCGGGCTGGTCTGCGGCCTGCTGGCCGACATCTCGATCGCGGCGAAGACCGCGCGGATCATCGACGGCCACACGCGGCTCGGGGTCGCGGCCGGCGACCATGCCGCGATCATCTGGCCGCTGCTGTGCGGCATGGCCAAGGCCAAGTATTACCTCCTGCTGTGCGAGCCGGTCTCGGGCGAGGAGGCGGAGCGGATCGGGCTGGTCTCGCTCGCCGTCGACGAGGCCGAGCTGTTCGACCGGGCGCTCGAGGTCGCGAAGAAGCTGGCCGCCGGCTCGCCGACGCGCGATCCGCTGGACCAAGCACGCGCTCAACAACTGGCTGCGGATGATGGGCCCGACCTTCGACAACTCGATCGCGCTCGAGTTCCTGGGCTTCACCGGCCCCGACTCCGCGAGGGGCTGGCATCGCTCAAGGAGAAGCGGCCGCCCAGGTTCGATCCGAAAGCGCGGATCTGAGCCGAACGGGGTGACATGGCGTGGTTGCGGCGGGCCAGGTCCGAATCGTGCGCAGTAAGGGGCAACGCTCTGTGCCCAGGCCGCAGCGCCCGCGAGTGAGGTTCAAAAGGCCTTGGGCAGGCCGGCGTCCTCGGTCAGGATCTTATTCGCCAAGTGGCGAGACGGGATGGTAACGGGCTTCGGCCTGTGCGGGCTCGTCCAGATCTCGTGGTCCCCGCGCAGAAACCTGCATCCAGCTTCGGTGAGGATCTTCCGAAGAGGTTTCCGGTAGTCCTTCAAGCGACGGCGCCGCGCCGGACACGCGTGCTCATATGCGCGATGATCTCGATCGGCACGTCGTCCAGATCATCATCCGCGCCTTCCTCCTCGAGAAGATCGAGAATGACGGCGGGCACCCAGGTTCGATCCGAAAGCGCAGATCTGAGCCCATGCGGTCCGGTGGGACGGACGTTCCTGCTGGGCGAAGCGCGCCGGGAGACGCATTCCGGGCCGCGTGAAGCGTCAGCCGTATCATCCGGCCCGAACCCCGGTTAGAATATGCAGGGTCCAGCCAGCTTGCGGTCGGATCTCGGAGGCTGCCGATGACCTTGCAGTATGCGGTCGGGATCAAGATCAGGAACAAGTCGGACCAGGTGGCGGTCGAGGCCGAGGACGCGCTGATCGCCGCGCTCAAGGTGAAAACCGCCCATCCCGAAGCCGCGATCACCTATGTGCGCAAGCGCAACGTGCGGGGCGATCGACGCCATCCTCATTTGAGCCAGATCAACGAGAAGTCCGGCGGAGGAGAGCACCAGACATAAGGCGGCGCCAAGATCCCCTGATCGAGCACAACGACCGGTCGCCGAGCTGAGAACACAGGGTGCCGCGGCTGGCGAGGTCCCAGCGGCGGCCAGTTAGCGGGGAGGGCAGGGAGTTCTTGGCAATGCTTGTTTCCCGGCTCGGCTGGTTCATCGCGGCCCTGTTCCTCCTGGCGAGCGCGGCGGAGCTTCTGGGGGACCTCCTGTGGTTCCAGGAGCTCGGCTACGCATCGGTCTTCTGGCGCATCCTTCTGACCAGGCTGGCGCTCTTTGCGCTCGCGACACTGCTCATTGCTGCCTATCTGTTGGCCAACCTCTTGATTCTCGCCCGCCAGATCGATCTGCCGGGAACGGTCCACGCGGTCTTCTATCGGAGCCATTTCTCGCCGCCGCCCGTGCCCGCGATCAGCAAGCGGCGCCTCAAGTTGCTCCTGGCCGCGCTCTCGGTCGCCGGCGCCTTACTGGTCGGGCTGATCTATGGGGCCGACTGGGACGGCTATCTCCGGTTCGCATTCGCACAGGACTTCGGCCAGGCCGACCCGGTCTTCGGCCGCGACCTCGGCTTCTATCTCTTCGTGCTGCCGTTCGTAGAAAAGCTGCAGAACACCGTCGCGGCCCTTGCGTTTCTCACCACGACCATTCTCGGCATCGCCTATGTCGAGGCAGGAATTCCTACGGTACACGCCGGGATGGGGCATCGAGGCGCCGCGTCCGGTGCGATGGCATCTGCTGGCAAATGCGATCCTGTTCCTCCTGGCGTGGACCTCGGGCTACGTGCTCGATCGCTACGGTCTGTTGACCGACTTTTCAGGCGCCGTGTTCGGTGCAGGCTACACGGATGTGACGGTCACGCGCTGGGCGCTCTGGGCGGCCGCAGCGTCCACTGTGGCGTTCGCCGTCTGGTTCTGCGTCCTGCTGTTGCGCGGCCGGGCCGGCAGTATCGCAATTCTGCTGGGCGGCTTTGCCGGCGGCATGATCGCGCTGTTGGGCTTCCTTCCGTTCTCCGTTCAGCAGTTCGTGGTCGAGCCCAATGAGCTCGAGCTCGAAACCCCTTATCTGCAACGCAATATCGCCTTCACCCGCGCCGCTTTCGGACTGGAGAGCATCGAGGAGCGGCCGTATAGCGCCGACGCGACCCTCGATGCGGCGACGATCGACGCCCATCGCGACACCGTCGACAACATCCGGCTCTGGGACTGGCGGCCCTTGAGCCAGACCTTCAGGCAGCTGCAACAGATCCGGACCTACTACACGTTCCTCGACGTCGACGTCGACCGATACCGCTTTGGCGACGACTACCGCCAGGAGCTGCTGTCGGCCCGCGAGCTCTCGCCTGAGCTGCCCGGCAAGGGCGAGACCTGGGTCAACCGGCGCCTGCAGTACACCCACGGCTTCGGTATCGTGATGAGCCCGGCGGCCGAGAAGACACCCGACGGTCGACCGGTGCTGCTGGTGAAGGATCTGCCGCCGCAGACGCCGCCCGGGCTACCGCTCGATCAGGCGGCGATCTATTACGGCGAAGAAGACTCGGGCTATCGAATCGTCAACACGGGCGTACGCGAGTTCGACTATCCGAGCGGCGATCAGAACGTCTACACCCGTTATGACGGCCACGGCGGCGTGCCGCTTTCGAGCTTCTGGCGACGCCTGCTCTATGCCTGGCTGCAGTTCGACGTCGGGATCCTGATCTCCGATTACATCACGCCGGAGAGCCGCATTCAGCTCTGGCGGGCGGTGCAGCAGCGCATCGGCAAGATCGCGCCGTTTCTGGAGCTCGATCCCGATCCCTACATCGTCGTCAATGACGGGCGCCTGTTCTGGGTCCAGGACGCCTACACGGTGGCAAGCGGCTACCCCTATGCCGAACCCGCGGACGGCGTGAGCTACATCCGCAATTCGGTCAAGGTGGTGGTCGACGCCTTCAACGGCGACGTCACGTTCTACGTGGTCGATCCCGCCGACCCGATCATCCGCCTGTACCGGGCCGCCTTTCCCGCACTCTTTCGCGATCTCGAAACCATGCCGGCGGGCCTTCCGGCCCATCTGCGCTATCCGCAGCGCCTGTTCGAACTCCAGGTCACGCAATACGCCAAGTACCACATGACGGTGCCGCAGGTGTTCTACAACGACGAGGACCTCTGGACGGCGCCACGGGAGAAGTACGGCGGCGAGGTCATACCGATGGTCCCGTACTACGTCCTGCTTCACCTGCCGGGCGAGGAACGGCTCGAGTTCCTGCTGATGACGCCGATGACGCCTGCCAAGCGCGACAACATGATCGCGTGGATCGCAGCGCGCTCGGACGCTCCGCACTATGGCGACCTGTTCGTCTTCAAGCTGCCCAAGGACCGCCTGATTTTGGGCCCGCTCCAAGTCGAGGCGATGATCGACCAGGACACCGCGATCTCGCGCCAGCTCTCGCTTTGGGACCAGCGCGGCTCGCGGGTGATTCGTGGCAATCTTCTGGTGATCCCGATCGACGATGCGCTGCTTTATGTCGAGCCGGTCTACCTGCGCGCCGAGGAGAACGACATTCCGCAGCTCAAGCGCATCATCGTGAGCGATGGCGCGGCCCTGGCCATGGAGCCGAGCCTCGAGCAGGCCCTGCAGGACGTGTTTGGCGGGGCCGTGCGGGAGACGACCGCGCCGGCGACCGCGCAAGCGTTGCCGGGCATCGATCTCGACCAGGCCCGTGGCGACCTCGACGAGGCCGAACGGGCGCTCGGCCGTGGCGACTGGCAGGCCTTCGGTCGCGCGATGCAGGCGCTTCGCCAGAGGCTGAGCGGGGACGACGGGACGTCGCCCTGAACCCGAGTCGGCCCAATGGCCTGCGGCTGTGCGCCACGATAGGTCTGACCCGGCGCCTCGGTCCCGGCTGTAGAGCCTTCAAAAGTGGGTGCACACGGATGACGCATATTGCTTTCATCGGCTTCGGCGAGGCCGCCCAGGCCGTGGCGCAGGGTTTGTGCGACGAGCAGGGCGTGGCCGGGCTCTGCGCCTTCGATCCGCGCTTCGCCGACGCGGCGGGCGGAGCCGAGCTGCGCGAGCGCGCCTGCGAGCGCAGGGTGCGGGTGGCCGAGACGCCAGCGGATGCGGTAGGCGGGGCCGATCTCGTCTTCTCGCTGGTGGTCGGCTCGGCGGCGGTTGCGGTCGGCGAGGCGATGGCGCCGGCGCTGCAGCCCGGGCAGATCTTCGTGGACCTCAACTCGATCTCGCCCGATGCCAAGCGGGCGGTCGGCGCGGCGCTCGCCACGGGCGGCGGGGCGCAGTTCGTCGAGGGCGCGGTCATGGCGCGCGTGCTGCCGTACCGCCACAAGGTGCCGATCCTGCTCGCCGGCGCGGCGGCCGAGCGCGCAGCCGAGCTGATGCGCGGCGTGGGCATGCAGGTGGAGCCGGTCGGTGAGCGGATCGGGCAGGCGTGTGCGGTCAAGATGATCCGCAGTGTGGTCGTCAAGGGGATCGAGGCGTTGCTGCTCGAGAGCCTGACCGCGGCGGAGCGCTGCGGTGTGCGCGAGCGCATCCTCGATTTCGATCGGCGAGACCTTCCCCGGCCTCGATTGGGGCCAGGTCGCCGCCTATTTCATCGGCCGCACGCGCCAGCATGGCGCGCGGCGCGTGACCGAGATGAAGGAGGCGGCAGCGACGCTGCGCGGGTTCGGGCTCGAGCCGCGCATGGCCGAGGCGTCGGGTGCGACGATCGCGGCGGCCCATGCGCGCTTCGAGGCGAGCGATGTGCCTCCGGACGCTGACCTGCCGGCGCTTCTGGCCGTGCTCGCGGCCGCCGAGTGACAGCCTGTCGTTCGCAATCGCCGCCGCTTCAGGCCGAGAAGCGATCGCGGCGCACGCCAAGGCCGCGCATGAAGTTCTCGCGGATCTGCGCCGGATCGCGATGGGTCGTGGCGACCGGGCGATCGCCCGTCACCCGCGCGGCGATGAATACAGGCGCATCCGCGAGGAGCGCCTCGTCGACCAGCTCCTCGAAGTGGGCCTCGTCCTTCGCCCATTGGCTGTTCGCGAGGCCACAGCCGCGTGCCACGCCCACCACGTCGACGGCTTCGGCGGTGGCGGTGGGCTGGCCGCCGGTGATCTGGTAGGCGGCGTTGTCCCAGACGATCATCACGAGGTTGCCCGGGTTGCGGCTCGCGATCGTGCCGAGCACACCGAGCTGCATCAGCAGCGAGCCGTCGCCCTCGAGCGCGAACACCCGGCGCGCCGGCTGGGCGATCGCCACGCCGAGCGCGATCGGCAAGGCGAGGCCCATGCTGCCGAGCATGTAAAAATTCTGCGGTCGGCGCCTGACGCTCCACAGGTCGAAATTGGTGAAGCCGATGCCGGCGACGATCGCCTCCTCGGCCTTGAGCCTGGCGACCAGGCGGGCGGTCAGGTCGGCGCGGCTCATGACCTTCGCTTCGCTGCGGGGGATGCTGGTCTCAGGCATGGCCATCAGTCCCTCGGCCTCGGCTCGGTCTTGCCGCCGGTGAGCAGTGGATTGAGGATCAGCGCTGCCGGCGCCTGGATGGTGACGGCCTGCCGGATGGTCCGCTCGACCACGAAGGCGACCTCGTCGAGCCGTCGGATCGTATGGTGCTCGATGCCGATCGAATCGAGCGCCGGTCGCATCGTCCGGCAGACCAGGGTCTGGCCGAGGTTGAACTCGCCAAGGGTGCCGCGCTCCGAGATGATCATCAGCAGGGGGATCTGGTAAGGCACGGCGAGCGAAGCCAGGACGTTGGGCAAGGTGGCGAGGCCGCTGGTCTGCATCAGCACGACGCCCAGCATGCCGCCCATCCAGGCGCCCGCCACGATGCCGACCGCCTCCTCCTCGCGCGCCGTGCAGAACGTGGTGAAGTGGTCGTCGTCGTGCAGGCGGCGAATCAGCGGTGAGAGCACGTTGTCCGGGACGTAGGTGATCAGGCGGACATCGGCGCGCTTCAGCTCCTCGTGCACGATCTCGTGCCAGGGCCGCGCACGACCTGGTTGTTCCGTCTGCATCGACCGCATCCTCGTTACCCGAATCGGTTTACAGCCGTAGGCAACTCGCGCCCCGAACTCAAGGGTCCAGCGCACGGCCGCTGGGCGTGGACTAGCCTGCCGGTTATCAGGAGCGCATATCTCTTCAAAGAAGCATCTTCGCGACGAGGCCGTGATGACAGCTATCGCCCTTGCCCTCGCCGTCCTTTTCGGGGCGATGGGCAGTGAGATTGCAGGCGGTGAATCGATGACGTTCTCGCTCGTCTCTTCGGCTTTCCCTCAACAGGGCGCGATCCCCAGCCGGCACACCTGCGAAGGGGATGACCTCTCGCCTCCGCTCGCCTGGTCCAACCCGCCTGCTGGCACCAGGAGCTTCGCGCTGATCGTCGACGATCCCGATGCGCCCGATCCGCGCGCGCCGACGACGACCTGGGTCCACTGGGTCCTCTACAACCTGCCGGCGACGGTCCGCGGGCTGCCGGAGGGCATGACAGAAGCGCAGCTGCCGGCGGGCACCGACCAAGGCAGGAACGACTGGGGCCGGACGGGCTATGGCGGTCCGTGCCCGCCGATCGGACGGCATCGCTATGTCCACAAGCTCTATGCGCTGGATCTCGTTCTGCCCGACCTGGGACCGATCGCGAAGCCGGACCTCGAGGAGGCGATGGCAGGGCACGTCCTGGCACGCGCCGAGCTGATCGGCACCTATCAGAAGGCGGGCCGCTGATCGCGTCGGGCGCCCGGGATCGCAAGGCGCCTGGAATGACGGCGGCCAAAGGGGTAGACTGTCGGACAAGGTTTTGACCCACCGTCGACGCGTCGAAGGTGCATGAGCGATCGAGTGCAACGTCGTCCTGGCGAGGTTCTGCGGCTGCGCAACCTCGCCATGATCGAGAACATCCGTCGCGCCGAAGATCCGGCGTGGTGTGACCGGCTCGAGCAGCAGCAGGTGATCACGAGGCTGGGCCGCATGTTCGGCCACCACCCGAGCCCGCTCGAGGCGATGCTCGACCATGCGCACGCGTGCAAGCAGGAGCTGCATGCGGGGCCGAGCAGGGATCGCCGTTGAGCCTGCCGGCGACGGGTTGATGGCAGCCAAGGATGCAGGTGATGGCAAAATCCGCCGGACTTGCTCGAAGGTCTACCCGCGGCACGACGAGAGAGACCATGCCTGATCCGGTGCGCAGGCCTCCCGGCCGGCCGCCTGAAGAGCCCATCATCATCAAGGTTCCGCCGCGCGCGCCCGATGTGCCGGAAATCGACAGATCCGAGGATGAAGAAGACGAAGAGGCGGAGATCAGGACGCCGCCAGGGATTGTTCCTGAGCGGCCACCGCCTCCCCGGCCGGAGGAACGGGCGGTGCGGCCGTAAGGAGCTCGATGCTCCGCTACGGGGCTGCGAGAGGCGCGCGCCGGACCAGGCCTGCGAACAGAGGATGGCTGAGATCAGACGTTCTCGGCCGTGAGATGTCGAAGGGCCGAACATGCGGGGTTGAGCCCGCGGGGCAGTTCTGGTCGGTCGGCGCGACCATGGCCTGGGGTGGTCCCCGCGAAACTATGCCTCGGCGGCCTGACATCGCCATGCTGCCCAAACCTACCGCCTCGTGACTGCGCGTAAAACCGCTCGTCGGCCACAGCCATGTGCTCCGTCGTCCCCGATGGAGCACATGCCATGCGATGGTATGATGGGTGAGGTCGCGAGGGAAGATCAACACAAAGACCGTGGGCGTAGGGGTCATCGGGGTGGGTATGATCGGGCAGGATCACATCCGCCCCTTGACCCGTGTGTTGCCTGGCAGCGAAGTCGTGGCCGTCACCGACATCGATCTCGGGCGCGCACAGAGCGTGGCCAATGGCATTCCCGGTGCGCGGACGCACGCGACCGGTCAGGACCTGATTGGCGACGGCGCCATCGATGCCGTGGTCGTCACCTCGTGGGGGCCGACCCACGAGGCGTACGTGCTCGCGTGCATCGAGGCGGGCAAGCCGGTGTTCTGCGAAAAGCCGCCGGCGACCACGCAGGAGGCGTGCCTGCGCATCCTGGACGCCGAGATCGCGTTCGGGCGGCGGCTGGTGCAGGTCGGCTTCATGCGCCGGTATGACCCCGCCTACCGCGCGCTCAAGGAGGTCTTGGCCAGCGGCGCGATCGGCGCACCGTTGATGCTGCACTCGGTGCACCGCAACGCCTCGGTGCCATCGCACTTTACCGAGGACATGGCGATCAACGATACGGCAGTGCACGACGTGCGGACAGCGGGAGGCGACCCCGAACGGGCTGGTGGCAAGACAGATGCCCAGCGCCTGGCTGTCAGGACAGCGGGCAACAACCGTGTACGTCATCGAGGATCTTCGGCGTCACCAATCTGATCAATTTCGCCCAGGGATCGCTGCTCATGCTGGGCGCGTTCCTGGCCTATACAGGACTCGAGTTGGGGCTGCCGCTTTGGGCCGCGATCCCGTGCGCGATCGCGGTCACCACCGTCATCGGCATGCTGATCGAGCGGATCGCGCGGCGCCCGCTCGAGAACGCACCCTGGATCGCACCCCTGTTGTCGACGCTTGCGATCACCTTCGTGTTCGACCAGGTCGCCGAGATCATCTGGACGCCCGAGGTGCACGCGTTCCCGAGCCCGTTGGCCGGCCACGCCTGGGTAGTGGGTGCTGCCTACGTGACCGGCGTCGACCTGGCGATCCTCGTCGTATCGACGGCGATCCTGGCGGGGCTCTGGCTGTTCCTGACCCGGACCTGGACCGGGCGTGCCCTGCGCGCGATGTCGCAGGATCTCGACGCGGCCCGCCAGATGGGGATCGATGTCGAGCCTATGTGTTGCGCAACGGTTCGGTGGCGCTCGAGGGCACGGCCGCGGCGCCGCGTGCCGATCCCGCGATCCAGGCCGCCTATCTCGGCGGTGAGCCCGGTTCCACCGCGATCGCGCCGCGCAACGCGTCCGCCGGACGGGGCGCTCTGGTGTGACCAGGGTGCCTCTTTTCAGGCTGCGCCCGGCGGGCCCGTTCGGCGAACGCGGCCGCGGGCAGAGTTGTCGCCGGCGCAAGATATCCATCTGCTTGAGGGCATTGAGCTGCTGCGCGCGTGGCGGGGGCTCAATAGGGGCTGTAGGTGTTGACCAGGTCGAGCGCATCGGCGATGTCGCCCAGCGCGTCGAGATCGAGCTGCTCACCGAGCGGCGCGCGCGCCTCGAGCAAGCCGAGGAAGTCGGTCGTGCCGCCGGTCGGGTAGGCGAACACGCGGACCTGGGAGATCTCGGCGCGGTGCTCGAAGGCGGCCCGCATGCCGCGCACGACCGCGCCCTCGGCATCGGCCGGCAGCGCGCGAAAGCGCAGCAGCAGCACGCGTGCGGCCCGACCGGTCAGGGCGTCGCCCGGATAGACCTGGGCACCGGCTGAGCGGTAGACCCTGACCCGGCTCACGACCCGCCTGGTCCACGGGCTCGAGCGGTCGAACGACACGCGAAGATACGCCTCGGTATCGAGCACCAAGGGGCTGGCGAGGTCGTACATGGCGAGATAGCGTGGCGTGCCCGTGGCGGAGATGTAGCGCAGCGCGCTCTCGAACCCCGGCACGGCCAGGCGCTCGGGCACGTGCTCGGTGTCGTACCAGGCGTTGAACTCCTCCTCGAACGCCGGCGGTGGCTGCATCAGCACGAGAAGGAAGCCCTTCTTGGTCATCGATGTCTCCGCGGTTCAGTTCAGGCGACCACGCTGAGCAATTCCATGCTCAGCGCTCGACGTGCTCTGCGAGCGGCTCGGAGAGCGTGGCGAAGTAAGCCTCGAGGGCGGCCAGCGCGTTGATGTGATTGGAGCGCAGCAGTGCGGCGGCGAGGTGGGCGTCGCGATCCTCATAAGCCTGGATCAGGCGGCGGTGGTCGTCGAACGAGCGCTCCATGCGGCCGGCCGCGACAGGCTGAGGCGTCGCAGCGGCAGGGTGCGCAGCAGCAGGGAGTCGAAGATGCGCTTGACCGTGCGATTGCGGCCGATCTGGGTGTTGCGATCGTAGAAGTCGACATTCGCCCAGACATAGGCGTCGAGATCACCGCGCTTCCGGCCGCGGCGCATCGCGTCCAGGAGATCGCGCAGGCTATCCAGGTCTTCGGCCGTGGCCTCGCGCACCGTGTCGAGCGCGATCAGGTCGAGCAGCGCGGCGCGCACCTGATAGATCTCACGGATCTCGCCGATGCTGAGGATCACCACACGCGGCCGCCGCCGCGGCGGCACGTCGACCAGCCCCTCCTTCTCGAGCAGCATCAGCGCTTCGCGCACCGGCGTGCGGCTGGTCTGGTAGCGCCGCGACAGCTCGACCGAATTGAGGTCGTCGCCCGGCACCAGCCGGCCGATCACGATCTCGGCGCCGACCTCCGAGGCGATCCGCGCGACCAGCGAGGGGCGGTCGTGCCGCTCGGCGATGATCCGTTGCACGACCGCGACAGCGCGTGCGAGCGAGGCTTCGTCAGCTGGGGGGAACAGCCGCTTGGGCAGGGCGTCCGCGCCCGTCCTGACACGGCGGACGTCCGATTGCAGGGTTGCGGTGGACATCAGCGAAGGCCTCATGGTTGTCGACAGTTTGCCCGATCACGTTCGCCGGCGCCACTTCCGATCGCAGGCAGTTTTGCCACATAATCGCGGTCGTTGCGGCCCTTGACGATGCCGTCGAGAGCCGGTTAAGTGTCGACAGAGTGAGGATAAGCGCCGCCTCACCCATTGGTTCCTTCCAGTCGCGAGGTGCGTCACGATGGCGAGCGGAACGTTGGTCACCGGCAACATGGACTACCTTCGCCGGCCGTTCGTGCGCAACATCCGGCCGGGTCACCGTGTGCTCGTGCTGAGCGACATGGCGCACGATCCGCGCGTCTGGCAGGTGATCCATAGCATCCTGTCGGAGCTCGGCGCCGAGGTCACCGTAGCGCTGTTCGATCGCCGGCCGGCCGACTACTACGACCCACCCGCGGCGGTCTGCGAAAGCATGATGAAGTCCGACTTCAACGTGCTCGTAGCCTCGACCGGCATGCTGCACTGCGCCGCCAACTTCCGCGCGATGGAGGCCGGCATTCCGGCGATCTGCCTGGATGGCGGCATGACGCTGGAGATGTTGCAATCGGGTGCGGTCACCGATGACATGCGCATGGTGGCGGTGCGCAAGCACTACGTCGCCAAGAACGTGTTCGGGCCCAACGCCAGGGAGTGCCGGGTCACCTCGCGCTACGGCACCGACTTCACCTACAGCGTCGCCAACCGGATCACCCAGCCGCCGCTGCCGCCTGAGGACTTCGATTCCTACAAGATCGTCAACTTCGCCAAGGACGAGAACCGGCCCGGCAACAACCTGCTCTACTACCTGTTCCCGACCGGCGAGTTCAACGTCGCACCGGTCGAGGGCAGCGCCAACGGCAAGCTGGTGATCGACCTCACCATGCACCATCTCGGCCGGCTGCAGACGCCGATCGAGCTGATCGTCGAGAACGGCAAGATCGTGCGCATCGAGGGCGGGGCCGACGCCCGCATCCTGCGCGACTACCTCGCGACCTACGGCGACGAGAACGCCTATATGTGCCCGGCCGAGGCCTCGGTCGGCGTCAACGCCAAGGCGGTCGTGCGCGGCATCCAGCGTGAGGACAAGAACATCTGGGGCACGATGCACTTCGGCCTCGGCACCAACATCGACGTCGGCGGCTCGATCAAGTCGAACATCCACATGGACGGCGTGATCCTCGAGCCGACGCTCTACGTCGACGGCGTCAAGCGGATCGACAGCGGCAACTTCCTGGTGCCGATCGAAGGCGACGCGTAACCCGTCGCTCGACACCTCAGCCGGTCTCGGCGAGGAAACCCCGCACCAGGGCGGCGAATTTCCCGGGCTGCTCGATGAACAGCATGTGTGGCGCGCCCTGCATCACCTCGCAGCGTGCGCCCGGGATCCGCTCGGCGATCGCCTCGACGATCGCGGGTGGCGAGGCAACGTCGACCTCGCCTGCGATGCACAGGGTCGGCGCGCGGATCTCGTGCAGGCGTGATGCGATGTCGAGGCCCGCGATCGCCCGCCAGTTCGCAGCCCAGCTCGCGACCTCATCCGCCAGCAGCCTCTGCACGGCCGGCTCGTGGCCGCCACGTGCCCGAAAGTCTTCGGTGAACCAGCGGGCCATGGTCGCCTCGAGCACCGCCTCCATGCCGTCACGCTCGGCCGCGGCGGCGCGTTCGCGGATCATTTCGCGGCCTTCGGGCGCGAAGGTGCTCGGGCAGGCGCAGGGAATCAGCGCGGCGACATCCTGCGCATGCTGCACCGCCAGGACCTGGGCGATCATGCCGCCGAACGACAGCCCGACCACGGCCGCGGGCGCGAAACCCGTCTCCACCAGCAACCGGTGCACGTCGGCGACATAATCGTCCATCGAGGTCGCCGGCGGCATGCCGGTCGAGTGGCCATAGCCGCGCAGGTCGACGGTCATCACCCGATGATCGCGCGCGAGATCGCGCGCCACCGGCTCGAAGAAGGTGAGGTCGAGGCCGACCGGGTGCAGCAGCACCACGTGGCGACCCTGGCCTTCGATCCGGTGATGGAGCAGGGGCGTGGTCATGATGTCTCCTGGCGAAGGCGGCGCCGCTGTGCAGCGCTCCCGCTCGTGTCGCGCCGACCTCGAGCGCCGGCGTCAGGCGATCGGCCGGGCGACCACCCGTGCCGGCGCACCGTCGGAGCCGACGATGTTGAGGCCGAGGAACATGGCCTCGATCCGCTTGCCGGCGAGCGATCCGAGGTTGGTCATGTGCTCGGCGATCAGCACACCCCGACTCAGCAGGGTGTGGTGGACCGGAAAGTTGAAATCGGGCTGGCGCTTCTCGTTGGAGACATCCGGCGTGGTGAAGTCGACGCCGACGATCTTGGCGCCGTGGTCGACCAGCCAGGCCGCTGCTTCGGGGCTCAGCGCGGCGTGCTCCTCATAGGCAGGCGTGTTGATGTGGCGTGCGCGGCCGGTGTCGAAGAAGACGATGTCGCCCGGTTGCATGCGCGGCGTCGCGTGCTCGAGATCGGCCGGCTCGATGATGCCGTAGTCCGGCGCATCGATCCGCCAGACCACACCCGGGCCGTACAGCCGCTCGAGCGGGATCTCGTCCATGGTCGGGCCATCGGCGATGAAGTGGCGGGGCGCGTCGAGATGGGTGCCATGGTGCACCACCATGTGCACCTCGGTCACATTGGCCGGGTTCTCGGGGATGGTCGCGATCTGGCGGATCCGCGGCTGCGGAAAGCTGCGGGCGCGAGACAGCATCTCGGTAATGCCGTGCGAGACGTCGACCCAGCCGCCGGCGGCCCGGGTGACCTCGGGTGCCGGCAGATCCAGCCACCCTTTCCAGCCGGGTTTCTTGTTGGTGACCGGGTCGCACATGCTGTTTCCTCCCGAATGATCACGCCTCGTCGGCATCGCCGATGATCACGTCGCTCCAGGCTTCGATCATCTTGGCGATGCTGGTGTAGTCGTCGTCGCCCCGGCCCTGGCACATGGCGTGGAACCAGAGCTCGGTCACGGTGCTGCCGACCCACATCGGCACGCCCAGCCTCTGCGCCTCCTCGAGGCACAGGCGTACGTCCTTGTACATCGTCGAGAGCTTGCCGCCGTAATCGAAGCTGCGCGGCAGGATCGATTGCGGGAACTTGTCCTCGGTGGCGCTGTTGCGGCCGGTGCTGGCGTTGACCACGTCGATCAGCGTGCGGGCGTCGAGCCCGGACTTGACCGCCATCGCCGCCGCCTCGCAGGCTGCTGCCATGCCCGCCGCCGAGATCATGTTGTTGGCGAGCTTGGCGATCTGCCCGAGGCCTGGCTGCTCGCCGACATGGAACACGCTGCGCGCGATGGTCTGGAACAGGGGAAGGACGCGCTCGAACACGGCGCGCTCGCCGCCGACCATGCACGACAGACGCCCGGCCCGGGCGCCGCGCGGCCCGCCGCTGACCGGCGCATCGAGCACGGCCAGGCCACGGAGCTTGAGGGCGTCGGCAATCGCCTGCACGGTGCCGGCGCCGATGGTCGAGGTCTCGACATAGGCGCCAAGTCCGTCGGCCGCCGCGATGCCGTCCGCGCCGAACGCCACCTCACGGCTGACCTCGGGTGTCGGCAGGCAGGCGAAGGCGACCTCCGCACCCTCGGCGCAGGCACGCGGCGAGGGTGCGGCGATTGCGCCGCGCTCGACCAGCGGCCGCATCGCCGCCTCGGCGACGTCGAACACGTGCAGCTCGAAGCCACCGTCGACCAGGCGCTCGGCCATCGGTGCACCCATCTGGCCGAGGCCCAGAAAAGCGATCTTGCCGGCCATCACCAGACCTTTCCGGCAGCCGAGGCGCACTGGCCGCCGTCCACTACCAGCTCGGTCGCGTTGACGAACGCCGCCTCGTCGCAGGCGAGGAACAGCACTGCGTGGGCAACGTCCCAGCCCGTGCCGAAGCGCCCCGCAGGCACGGCGCCGAGCCGCTCCTTCAGCTTCTCCTCCCAGTCGTCGGGGTTGCTGCGCTGCAGCCGGGCCGTGATCCGGGGCGTCGCGATGAAGCCCGGCAGCACCGCGTTGCAGCGGATGCCCCGCGAGGCGTACTGCACACCGATGTTCTGGGTCAGCTGGCGCACTGCCCCCTTCGAGGCGGCGTAGCCGACATTGGGATAGGTGTAGCGAATGGCGGCCGTGGACGCATTGTTGACGATCGCGCCGCCGCCCTGGCGCAGCATCACGGGGATCACGGCGCGGCAGGTCAGGTACATGGCCTTGACGTTGACCGCCATCAGCTTCTCGAACTCCTCCTCGGAGATGTCGAGCGGGCCACCGACGACCTGAATGCCGACGTTGTTGAACAGGATGTCGATGCGGCCATAGACGGCAAGGCAGGCCTCGACCATGGCATCGACCTCGGCCGCGATCGAGACATCGGCCCGATGCGCAGTGCATTCGCCGCCTTCGCCCCGGATGATCGCCTCGGTCTGGCGCGCCGCCTCGAGCTCGCGGTCGACCCCGAGCACCTTGGCGCCCTCGCGCGCGAACAGCACGGAGGTGGCCTTGCCGTTGCCCCAGCCCTCGGCGATCGAGCCGGCGCCGGCGACGATCGCAACCTTGCCCGCCAAACGCGCCATCACGGCGCCTCCCGACCGACCGTGCGCTGCCCTGGCAGCTCCCGCTCGAAGTGATTTTGATGTTGTGTCGACACTTATTGGCACGATACGTTTGTGCCCGGCTCGCCGTCAAGCTGCAACCGGCCCTCTTTGGAATGCTATCCATGCGACTCGCGTTGATCGGTGTCTCGCACTGGCACCAGACCCTCTATCTCGAGCCGGCACTGGCTCTGCCGGACACGACCATCGTCGGGGTCAGCGACCCGGACCCCGCCGCCGCCCGGGTTTGGGCCGAGCGGCTCGGCTGCGAAGGATCGGCCGATTTTCGCGACCTTTGTGACCGGCTGCGGCCCGATTTCGTGTTCGCCCTAGGCCGCCACTGCGACATGGCCGACGAGGCCCGCTACCTGATCGACGCCGGCATCCCGTTCGCGCTCGAGAAGCCCTGCGGCCGCGATTCGGCGCAGTTGCGCGACCTGGTTGCGCGCGCTGCGGCGAAGGGAGCCTTTGCGGCGGTGCCCTTGGTGTTTCGCAATGGCGGGTTGCTGCGGGCGCTGCGCGAGCTCGATCCGGGCGACGGCTTCCAGCATATGGCGTTCCGCTTCATCGCCGGCTTCCCGGCACGCTATCTGCAGGCGGGTTGCGCCTGGATGCTCGACCCGGCGACCTCGGGCGGCGGGCCGACGATCAACCTCGCGCCACACTTCTTCGACCTGTGCCGCCTGCTGATGGGCGAAGACGCGACCGTGGCCGCGGCGATGATGTCGAACGCTGCGTGGGGCTGCGGCATCGAGGACTACTCGGCCGTGGTGCTGTCGGCTCGGCGAGGCTTGTGCACGGTCGAGACCGGCTATCTGTTCCCCGCGCCGACCAGCACCTTTGATCTCCACTACGCGATCCGCTCCAAGCGCAACTACTGCGTCGTGCACGATGCCCAGACCCTGGAGGTATTCGACAACGACGGCCGCTCGAGCGTGCGCCAGGTCTCGTGCACCAATGTGCCGCACTACCGCGATTTCGTGCACGACGTGCTGGCACGTGTGCGCGCGGGCCACGCGCCGCTCGCCAGCCTGGCCGACATGTTGCCGCTGATGGAGCTGGTCGAGCAGGCATACACGGTCTGCGACGATCTCTCGGGGCAACGCTTCAATCGACAGCCAGGCGGCGGGGCGAGCTAGCCGCCGCGGGACGTCGATCCGCGACAGCACTATTGACCCTCGGCACGACTTCTGAAAGTGTCGACACACGGGGCCCGGAGCATGATCGCCGGGGTGCGAAGGGGAGGTCATCATGATGCAGGTCGCCAAGCAGGCATTCATCGGCATAGCGTTGCTCGGTATCACCGCAGTGGCGGCACCGAGCGGTTCGGTTGCCCAGGAATTGGAAGTGCAGTGGCGTGGCGTCGCGCTGCAACGCCTCGATCTGCACTGGCCCGAGCGCTGGGAGTGGTTTAGGGACCGGCTCGCCGAGAAGACCGACGGGCGCTTCCAGCTCGAGCTGGTCACCTTTCCGGAGCTCGGCCTGACCGGCAGCGAGCTGATCCGGCTCCTCAACACTGGCCTCCTGGACGCCGCAGACGTGGTCACGGGCTATGTCTCGGGCGAGGTGCCGCTGTTCGAGGGCGTGCAGCTGCCCGGCGTTTACCAGGACTACGAGCAGGCCCGTCTGGGCTACGAAACCTGGCTGGAGAACGTGGTTGAGCCGCGCCAGGAGGCAGTCGGCGGCAAGGTGCTGACCTCATTCGCCTTCGCCTCGCAGTTCCTGTGGACCAATTTCGAGGTCAACGATCTGTCCGATCTGCAGGACAAGAAGATCCGCGTGTTCGCCAAGGCGCAGGCCGACTATCTCGCGAGCTTCGGTGCCGAGCCGGTCAATATCCCGCTCGCCGACGTCTACACCGCGCTGCAGCTCGGCACGGTCGACGGCGCCGTCACCGGCCCCGAGTTCGCCGCCGGGGCCAAGCTCTGGGAGGTGATCTCGCACGTCACCGACCTGCGGATGGGCGTCGGCGCAGGCTTCATGGTCGTGAGCGAGCAGAGCTGGCAGGCCCTGTCGGATGGCGACAAGGCGGTGATCAACGAGCTGATCCCGGAGCTGCGCAAGCGCGCCTGGGACATCGGCCGCCGCAACACCGAGGACAATCTGAAGGTGGTGGTCGACAACGGCATCAAGGCCACCATTCCGTTCAAGCCGGAATGGCGCGAGCCTCTGCAGCAGGCGACGCTGGACGCCGTGCTCGCGGGCTGGGCCGAGCGCGCCGGACCGGATGGCAAGACCAGCTTCAACGCGTATCTTGCGCCGATCGTCGGCTACTCGATGGAGTAGGGGCGTCCGCCTCGGCCCCCCTCGCCGGGGTGCGGGTCGGTCAGCGGCGGTGGTTCGGGGCGCGCGAGGTCGGGGATGAGGATGTTGCGTGGGCTGGTGGCGGGCATCCTCGCGCTGATCGACAAGCTTTCGACCGTGATGGCATGGCTGAGCGGCCTGACCTTTCTGATTCTCGCGTTCTACATCACCATCGACACGCTGGGCCGCAGCTTCGGTGGCCCATACAGCGGTTTCACCGACGACATCTCGGCATTCGCGCTCGCGGCCGCCGGCACCTGGGCCAGCGCCTACACCCTCCAGGTCGGCGCCCACGTGCGGATCGATCTGCTGCTGCCCTACTTGCCGGCGGCGCTGCGACGCGGGCTCGACCAGCTCGCGATGGCGCTCACCGGTCTGTTCGCGGCGCTCCTGGCTTCCTACGCCTGGGAGCTTGCGGCTGGCTCCTATCGCCTCGGCGCGCGCTCGATCAGCATGTTGCAGGCGCCGCTGGTGATTCCACAGAGCCTGCTCGCGTTCGGCCTCTCGATGCTGGCGGTCCAGGCGGCGGCGTTGCTGCTGGCGCGCTGGCTCGGCGTCGACCAGGGCGATCCCATCGCTGGCGGGAGGAGCTGAGCCATGGTCGGCATGCTGCTGGTGCTCGCCCTGATCCTGTTCGCCGCCTTCGCGCTCGGCTTCTATGTGTTCTTGACGCTGGGCATCACGGCGCTCTCGCTCGGCTGGCTGTTCAGCGACCGGCCGATCTGGCAGATCCTCGGCCACATTCCCTGGAACCTGGCCAGCAACACGACCCTCCTCGCGCTGCCGCTCTATGTCCTGATGGGCGAGATCCTGCTGCGCAGTGGCATCACGGAAGGCATGTATCAGGCGCTCTCGAAGTGGCTGAACCGGCTGCCGGGCACCCTGCTGCACACCAACATCGTCGCATCCGGCATGTTCGCCTGCATCTCGGGCTCGAGTGCCGCTACCGCCGCCACGGTCGGCGGTGTCGCCCTGCCGTTTCTGCGGGCTGAGCGCTACGACGATCGCATCGCGCTCGGATCGCTGGCCGCCGGAGGCACGCTGGGCATTCTGCTGCCGCCCAGCATCGTCCTGATCGTGTACGGCGTGCTCGCCGAGGAATCGATCGGGCGCCTCTATCTGGCGGGCGTGGTGCCCGGCGCGCTGCTGATGCTCGGCTTCATGGCGACGATCGTGGCGATCACGCTGCGCCATCCCGACACCACGCCCACGGCTGAGCCGACCTCGTGGCCGGCGCGCTGGCGCGGCCTGGTGCACCTGGTGCCGATCGCGATCCTCGTGGTGCTGGTCCTGGGCACGATCTACGCGGGCGTCGCGACCGCAACCGAGGCGGCAGCGTTCGGCGTCACCGGCGCTGTCGCGCTTGCGGCCGCCAAGGGGCGCCTCACGATGCGCATGCTGAGCGAGACCTTCCTCGCCACCGCCAGCACCACGGCGATGATCATCATGATCCTGATCGGCGCCTTCCTGCTGCAGTTCGTGGTCAGTTTCCTGGGCCTGCCGTCGGCGCTCAATCGCTGGGTGGTCAGCATGAAGCTCTCCAGCCTGCAGGTGATCCTGATCATCTGCGCGCTCTACATCGTGCTCGGCATGTTCATGGAGAGCCTGTCGATCGTCGTGGTCACGATCCCGATCCTGGTGCCGATGCTCGAGCCGCTCGGGGTCGACCTGGTCTGGTTCGGCGTGATCGTGGTGGTGCTGGTCGAGCTGGCGTTGATCACGCCGCCGGTCGGCATGAACCTGTTCATCCTGCAGGGCATCTCGACCTCGGCCCCCGGCCGCGGCGGCACGATCAAGGAGGTGTATGTCGGCGTCCTGCCGTTCCTGGTCGCGCTGCTGGCGATCTTGCTGCTGGTCGTGCTGGTGCCCGATGTGGCGCTCTGGCTGCCCAACAGCGCCTTCGCCAGATGAGCGGTGCTGCGCTCTGCGGAATGCCGGCTCGCTCTGCGGCGCCACATGGCCGAGAGGCGCAGAAACGTTGGGTTTGGTGGTGGGCGCGGCTGGGATTGAACCAGCGACCCCTACGATGTCAACGTAGTGTATAACTCTTATAAAGTTTTGTAATAACTGGAGATTTGCCTGCCTCCGCTATGGAGTGCCCAGATGTTGCCCTCGTTGGGCGGCATCCCACAAGGGAGGATGCCCGTGGGTAAGTCATCCCGTATAGTTGAAGCTAAGGTGCGAGACTTGGTGACCACTCTTGAATGTCACGCCAGCCTCCTAGATGCGGTAATCGGGCCTGGTCGCCGCCTCGGGCTTCTCTGAGCGGCGGCTGTCCCTCACGGTGATGGTGGAACGGGGTCCGAAGGTCGGCCCCAAACATTGGCACGGAGGGACAGCCATGGAGCACTATGCCGCGATCGACGTCTCGTTGGAATGGAGCAGCGTGTGCGTGGTCGATGCGGCCGGACAGATCGTCCGCGAAGCCAAGGTGCGGAGCGAGCGCGAGGCCCTGGTGGCGTTCTTCGAACCGAGCGGCCTGAGCATCGCGCGCATCGGGCTGGAGGCGGGGCCGTTGTCGCAGTGGCTGTACGCGGGGCTGGTCGAGGCTGGGCTGCCGGCGATCTTGATCGAGACCCGCCACGTCAAGGCAGCGCTCAAGGCGATGACTGTGAAGACCGACCGCAACGATGCGCGTGGGCTGGCGCAGCTGATGCGTATGGGCTGGTTCCGAGCGGTCCACGTCAAGGCGCCCATGGTCCAGGAGATCCGAGCCCTGCTGACCGCGCGCAAGCTGCTGGTGGCCAAGCTGCGGGACGTCGAGAGCAGCCTCCGCGGCATCCTGCGCGGCTTCGGGCTGAAGGTCGGCGCGATCAGCAAGGGCAAGTTCGAGGCCCGGATCCACGAAGCTCGTGGCCGGCCAGGCCATGCTCGAACGGATCGCCGAGCCGTTGCTGCGGGCGCGCGCCGCGCTGCGCGCGGCATACGCAAGCCTGCACGGCGAGCTGCTCAAAGCGGTGCGCAAGGATGAGGTGTGCCGCCGGCTGATGACCATCCCGGGCGTCGGCGCCGTGGTGGCGATGACCTTCAAAGCCGCGGTCGACCAGTCCGAACGCTTCACACGCTCCAAGGCCGTGGGCGCTCACTTCGGCCTGACACCGAAGAAGTACCAGTCCGGCGAGATCGATCGGACCGGCCGGATCAGCAAGGTGGGCGACGCCATGGTGCGTACGGCGCTGTTCGAGGCGGCCAACGTGATGTTGACCCGCGCCGTGCGCTGCTCGGGGCTCAAGGCCTGGGCGCTGCGGGTCGCCAGCCGGCAAGGCATGAAGAAGGCCAAGGTGGCGCTCGCCCGCAAACTGGCGGTGGTGATGCACCGCATGTGGGTCGATGGCACGAGCTTTCGCTGGGGCGAGGCGAGCGTGAGCGCGGCCTGAAGCGGCTGCAGGCCACGCAAGCCACCTGGCAAACCAGGTCCCGTCGCGGGGACGCGCGGATCGGGTGAAGCCGCAAATCCGGGAGTGGCCGGCACAAGCCTCGCCGGACCACGCGTCTTAGATCGGCTCGCCCGCTCCGTCTGACCGCATCATGTGGCGGCCATCTCAAACGACCGGCGCCGACCACGGACAGAAAGCACGAGCCCCGCGACGCGACGCCGGAGCACAAAGTGAGGGATTGACACCCACGGCCCGATTTCTCACAGCGGATAAGTGCATAGGGGCTCTGAATCGGCGATAATTCTTCTGCAACAAAGACTTAAAGCGATGCAGAGGAGTTTCCCGATGCGGACACAGTGTAGCCGCGATCTGTTCGGGTATGAAGTGGTCGAGAGCCGCCAGGTGGTCGCGACGTTCGACGGCGGCGAGGTCACCTCGGACGCCGGGGCGCTGCTGCTGGGCGCGACCGACCGGGCGATCGGCCTGGTCGAGCGGTTCGCCGAGTGCTTTGCTGATGGTCGGGCCGCGGGGCTGGTCGAGCACACCGTCAAGTCGATGGTGGCGCAACGGGTGTTCGGCATCGCGCTCGGGTACGAAGATCTGATCGACCACGATCAGTTGCTTGGCCGCCGGAACGGGGTTGGGGCCCCGTTCCCCAACCCGGCGGCCAAGCGACCCGGTGCTGGCGACGCTCGCCGGCAAGCTCCGAGCCAAGCGCAAGGGCTGCGCACCGCTCGCCGGCAAGGGTTCACGACCGGGTTGGGGAGCGGGGCCCCAACCCCGCTCTGGTCGCGAACCCCTTGAATCGGCTCGAGCATGCGCCCTCGGGATCGAGCCGTTATCACAAGATCGGACATGATCCGGCGGCGATCGAACGCTTGTTCGTCGACCTCTTCCTCAACGGCCATGGCACGGTGCCGCACCGGATCATTCTCGATCTCGACGCCACGGATGACCCGCTGCACGGCCATCAGGAAGGCTGCTTCTTCCATGGCTACTACGACTGCTACTGCTACCTGCCGCTCTATGTGTTCTGCGGCCGGCATCGGCTCGCGGCCAAGCTGCGGCGCTCGAACATCGATGCCTCCGCGGGCGCTCTGGCCGAAGTCGAGCGCATCGTCGGCCAGATCCGGGTGCGCTGGCCCAGGGTCGAGATCCTGCTGCGCGCCGATTCCGGCTTTGCCCGCGAAGAGCTCATGGCGTGGTGCGAAGCCAGGGGCGTCGACTACCTGTTCGGGCTCGCCCGCAACGAGCGCCTGGTCGGCGCGATCGCCGACGACTTGGCCGTGGCCGAGCAGGAGGGGCT
>CAVSVZ010000030.1:0-232002 GCA_963731495.1 uncultured Alphaproteobacteria bacterium | reverse complement strand
AGCGCGTCCTGGTACATGGCCTGCGCGATATCGGCATACGTCTTGACGACCGCGCCGCGATCAACCGAATCCGCGGCAAGGACGCTGCCCTGAACCGCGACCACGGCCAAGCCCACGCCAGCCGCGAGCGACAGCCTGTGCATCATGATGGACCTCTCTCCGACGAGTGACAGTCTTGTAGCCCGTCACCGGCAACACATGCGAGCCATTGGCGCCGATGTTCTTGCCCGCGCACACTAGTGCCTCTCGACAAGAGTATCAAGTAAGTATCATTGCTTTAGAATTGCTATAAAATCATTTTCACGATCGAATCATTATAAATTGAATGTCGTCGGTCACTGACCAGAAAGCACAAGCTCGTCGATCTCTGAAACCCGCATTCGATTTCCACCGGCGATGAAGCTTGAGTTGCATGGTTGCCGGGCCACTCGGACGCCCGAGTCGCCATCGTGAGCTCGATGCTCTTGGCCTGAGCGCCGCGGCGGGCGAGTGCTCGGCCATGGCCGCATCGGCGCGGTCCGGCGTTGCCCAGACAGATAAATGGTGCCATGATGATATCAACCTGGCGTTTATCTGGTGGATGCTGGCGAACGATGGCCAAGCCGAAGAAGCCCTACCGCCACCGCACGATCCGCAACCACGCGCTCCATCCCGAGACCCTGATGATGAGCTACGGCTACGACCCGAAGCTCTCCGAGGGCGCGGTCAAGTGCCCGCTCTTCCAGACCTCGACGTTCGTCTTCGAGCGCGCCGAGGACGGCAAGGCCTTCTTCGAGCTCGCCTACGGCCTGCGCGAGCAGCGGCCGCGCCGAGGAGCCGGGGCTGATCTACTCGCGCATCAACAACCCCGACCTCGAGGTCCTCGAGGACCGGCTGGCGCTCTGGGACGGCGCCGAGAGCGGCCTGGTCTTCTCGAGCGGCATGGCCGCGATCTCGACCTCCCTGCTGGACCTTCCTGCGCCCGGGCGACGTGCCTGCTCCACAGCGAGCCGCTCTACGGCGGCACCGAGTTCCTGGCCCAGAAGATCCTGCCGCAGTTCGGCATCCGCCACGTCGGGCTTCCCGGCCGGCCAGCGCCGGGCGCTGCTCGGCAGCGGCCGCCGGCGGCGCGCAAGCGCGGGCCGCGTCGGCGCGATCCTGATCGAGACGCCGGCCAACCCCACCAACGCGCTCGTCGACATCGCCGCCTGCGCCGAGGCTCGCCGCGAGCCTCGCCGACCAGGCGGGCCGCCGCGCCGCCGGTCATCGTCGACAACACCTTCCTCGGTCCGCTCTGGCAGCACCCGCTCGCACTGGGCGCCGACCTCGTGGTCTATTCGCTGACCAAGTATGTCGGCGGCCACAGCGACCTCATCGCCGGGCGCCTGCCTCGGCGCCGAGGAGCACGATCGCGCCGGTGCGCGGCATGCGCACCATCCTCGGCACGATGACCGACCCGCACACCGGCTGGCTGCTGATGCGCAGCCTCGAGACGCTGAAGCTGCGCATGACCGCGTGCGATGAAGAACGCCCGCCACGTCGCCGAGTTCCTGGCCGACCACCCGCAAGATCAGGCAGGTCCACTATCTCGGCTTCCTGACCGAGGGCGACCCCGACATCGGGCGTCTTCCGCCGCCAGTGCCAGGCCCCGGGCTCGACCTTCTCCTTCGAGGTCCACGGCGGCGAGGCCGAGGCGTTCCGCCTGCTCGACGCGCTCAGCTGATCCAGCCTCGCGGTCAGCCTCGGCGGCACCGAGAGCCTGGCCGAGCACCCCGGCGACCATGACCCACTCCGACATCCCGCCCGACGAGCAGGCCGAGCTCGGCATCACGCCCGCGATGCTCCGCATCTCGGTCGGCGTCGAGCACCCCGAGGACCTGATCGCCGACCTCGCCCAGGCGCTGGAGGCGGTGTAGGGCGCGCCGGTGCCGCCGCGGCGCGCTTCGCGGGACGGGAGCTGCGTCGATACGGTTGATGCGCGCACGGTCGGACGCCATTGGTGCCTGGATGACGAGAGATCGCCGCGCTCGCTGCGGGAGGCGATATCCACGTGCGCGACGTCGTCGAGGAGGGTTGTGCCGGTCTGGCGGGATCGGCGGATCGCTGTCCCAAGGTCGGCAGGCGTCCACGCTCGACATTTACCTTGATCAGTGCGTTGATCTTGCCCGATAGTTCTACCGACAAGCGCCGCCATGGCGCCTCATAAGGGTTCGGTGAAAGAATGCGGCATTCGATCGGGTTGGCTTTGCTTGCGACGGCGTTCGGCGCAGCGTCGGCGTGCTCCTACGATCCGCAGGTGGTCGATGACACCGATGTGGTGCTTCACGAGTACAAGGCGGTGCGCGACATGGAGCCCCAAGGGCCCGCGTTCAACCAGGGACTGCGCTCCGGTTACCTGGACTACAGCGACTTCCTGTACGACGACTACGACATGGTCGACTTCGGCCATTTCGCGTTCAAGGCGGTCGAATTCGGCCAAAGGCGAGAACGTGCTGCCCGACCGGGTCGAGTTCCGCGATCTCGGGGCGGGCGACGTCGACGAGCTGGCCGCGGCACGCGCGCGGTTGATGGCGGCCCTCGCCCAGACCGGACGCAAGAAGGCACCCGTTCAGGCAGCCAGGGCGCAGACATCGTTCGACTGCTGGTTGGAGATGGTCGAAGACGAGGATCCGCCGGAGCAGATCGAGACCTGCAAGGGCGCCTTCGAGGAGGCGATGGCCGATGTCGAGCAGGCCCTTACCCGCGATATCGTGCCGGCCTCGGGCGAGGAGGCGTACCTGGTGTTCTTTGCCTGGGACCAGGCGACCTTGACCCCGGTGGCCCTGACCGTGCTCGACCAGGTCCAGGCCGATTACGCGGTGGGCAAGCCGACCCGGCTCGTGATCGCCGGGCATGCCGACCGGTCGGGGTCGGAGGCTTACAATCAGGGGCTGTCCGAGCGGCGGGCCCAAATCGTGGCACAGGCCCTGGGCGAGCGCGGCATCCCGCCGAGCGCCATGGCGATCGAGGCGTTTGGCGAAACCCAGCCGCGCGTGCCGACCGCCGATGGTGTGCGCGAGCCGCAGAACCGGCGCGTCGAGATCGTCTTCGGTTAGCCCGACCGGCTGTGGCGAGCCATCGGCCGCCGTCTAGTGTGGCGAGAGCACTAGCCGCCGGTTACGCTCATATGGCGCTTGACCGCCGGCTGCTTGCGGCGCCGGTCGATCACGAAGTCGTGGCCCTTGGGCTTGCGCGCGATGCCGTCGAGGATCGCCTGGCGCAGCTGCTGGTCGCTCTCGGACGCCCGCAGCGGCGCGCACAGGTCCGCCTCGTCCTCCTGCCCGAGGCACATATACATCCGGCCCGTGCAGGTCACGCGAACCCGATTGCACGACTCGCAGAAGTTGTGGGTCATCGGCGTGATGAAGCCGAGCCTGCCCCCGGTCTCCTCGACCCGCACGTAACGGGCGGGGCCGCCGGTGCGATCGGGCAGGTCGGTCAGCGTCCATCGGGCGCCGAGCCGGGCCCGCACCAGGGATAGCGGCAGATACTGGTCGGTCCGATCGCCGTCGATGTCGCCGAGCGGCATGGTCTCGATCATGGTGAGGTCGAAGCCCTCGGTCCCGCACCATGCGATCATGCGGTCGAACTCGTCCTCGTTGACCCCCTGCAGCGCGACCATGTTGATCTTGACGTGCAGGCCCGCAGCCTTGGCCGCCGCGATCCCGTCCATCACGGCCTCGTACTTGCCCCATCTGGTGATCGCGCGAAACCTGGTCGGGTCGAGGGTGTCCAGGGAGACGTTGACGCGGCGCACGCCGCAATCATGCAGCGCGCCGGCATAGCGCCCGAGCTGGCTGCCGTTGGTGGTCAGGGTCAGCTCCTCGAGCGCGCCGGAATCGAGATGCCGCTTCAGGGAGCCGATCAGGCTCATGATGTTGCGCCGGACCAGCGGCTCGCCGCCGGTCAGCCGGATCTTGCGCACGCCGAGATCGATAAACGCCGAGCACAGGCGGTCGAGCTCCTCCAGGGTCAACAGGTCCTTCTTCGGCAAGAAGGTCATGTTCTCGGCCATGCAGTACACGCACCGGAAGTCGCATCGATCGGTCACCGAGACCCTGACGTAGCTGATGCCCCGGCCGAATGGATCGATCATCATGATGGATGCTCTCCCGTCACGGTCTGCGCCCCGTGGCTTCTCGTTTCGAGAACCTTAGCGATGACACGCAGCTCTGTGAATGCCCCTCGTCCGGCGGCCCGTCGCCGTGGGGTCGCCCGTGGGCTTGACCAGCGATGCGCCGCCCCCTCAAACTGCAATATGAGCACCTCGGCTCGAGGAACAAGCGGATGTCGGCGTGACCCGGTTTCACAAGATCGGATTTCGGGCTGCGCAGGCACCCGAGGCGCAAGCGGCCCTCAAGCAGCTCTCAGCGGCCCATCCGAACGTGCCGGTCGAACAAGCCGACGTGATCGTGGCGCTGGGCGGCGACGGGTTCATGCTCGAGACCCTGCATGCCTGCATCGACCGGCCGGTGCCGATCTACGGCATGAATCTGGGCACGGTCGGGTTCCTGCTCAACGACTACAAGGCCGACCACCTGCACGAGAACCTGGAAAAGGCGGTTGCGGTGCCGCTGCACCCCTTGCGCATGCGCGTCCTGCGTCGCGACGGCAAGGAGGAGCACGGGCTCGGCATCAACGAGGTCTCGCTGTTCCGGCAGACCCACCAGGCGGCCAAGCTCAGCATCGCGATCGACGGCGTCGAACGCCTGCCGGAGCTGATCTGCGATGGCGTGCTGGTCGCGACGCCGGCCGGCAGCACCGCCTACAACCTGTCTGCCCACGGCCCGATCCTGCCGACCGACGCCAATCTTTTGGCGCTGACGCCGATCAGCGCGTTTCGACCTCGGCGCTGGCGCGGCGCCCTGCTGCCGAGCAAGACCCGCTTTTGCTTCAAGGTGCTCGATCCCGACAAGCGTCCCGTCAGCGCGGTCGCGGATTCCACCGAGATCAGGAATGTCGTGCGAGGTCGCGGTGTGGGCGGACCGCACGATCACGCTGACCCTCCTGTTCGACCCGGAGCACAATCTCGAGGAGCGGATCCTGAAGGAGCAGTTCGTCCCCTGATCGTGCGTGGGGCGCCGTGCGCGAGGCGGCCGGGCCTGGCGATCAGCCCTGGGAATCGGCCGCAGGTCTGGCCGGCTTGACGCGTGTCAGGACCAGGCCCGCCATGTCCGCGCCGGCCTCGATCAGCTGGCGGGCTGCCGCGGCCACATCCTGGCGACGCGTCGCACCCCAGCGCGCCAGGAGCACGGTGCAATCGGCCATCCGCGCCAGCGCGCAGGCATCCTGCCCGCCGAGCACCGGTGGGCCGTCGAGAATCACCAGGTCGTAATGCTCGGTGGCCTGCCGCATCAGACGGCGCATCGCCTCGGAGGTCAGGAGCTCCCTCGGATCAGGCACCTCGGCGGGATCAGGCACCTCGGCACCAGCCGTGACGAACCGCGCGCCGGACCGCTCGTCGAGCTGCGATGCCTCCGCAAGGCTGCGGTGACCCAGCAGGATGTCGGCAAGCCCGGGCTGGCCCGCCGTGCCGGTGGGCTCGTGCAGGCGCGGATGGCGAAGATCGCAGTCGATCAGGAGCACCTGCCCGCCGGCGCGCGCATGAGCCCGGGCCAGGCATAGCGCGGTGGTCGAGGTTCCTTCGCCCGGCAGCGCCGAGGCCAGCAGCACGGTCGTCCGCCGGGCGAGCGCGTTGGCTCGCACCAGCTGTTTGCGCAGCTCGCCCATGGCCTGGGCGAAAGGCGCATCCGGATAGTCGAGGATGTGCCGGTCCGGCGCCCGGCGCCGGTCGCGCGTGACCGGGATGGTGGGCAGCGCCCCCAACGCCGAAAGCCGGCATCGGCCGCAGCTGCTCGGCGCTGCTGATGGTGTTGTCCAGCCGCTCCAGTCCGAGCGCGGCCAGCGAGCCGACCAGGAGGGCACCGAGCAGGGCCGCCCCGAAGGTCAGCTTGCGGCGAGGATTGAGGGGCTCGTCGGGCGGCGACGCTGCCGAGATGACGCTGGCGCCCGGCGCCTGCTCTTGCTGCAGCGAAGCGATCTCGCGCAGACGAGCGGCATGCGCTTCGAGCAGGTCGCGATCCGCCTGGGTGGCGCTGGCCCACGCTTCGAGCGCGCTGGCGGGGTCGCTCGAAGGTGCTCACCTGCGCCACCAGGCTCTGCAGCGTGGCCTCGGCGATGCTCGCGCGCAGCTGGGCGATCTGGTCCGCGCAGAAACGCTTTGTGCCCGGGTCGAGACCGCTCGCTTTGCCGCGAGCCGGTCGGCCAGGTAGAGCTCGACCAGCGTGTTGGCGCCGAGTGCTGCCAGCCCGGGATCGCTGGAGGTGAACCTGACGCGCAGCACCGATGGCTCGATCGGCGGGCTCGGCCACGATGTGGCCCAGGACCTGCCCGGCGACCTCGGCGCGCAGGGCGGCGGCCTGCTCCTGGTCCGATACCGCCGCCTGCGCCGAGAGCACCTCGCGCAGCGCCGCCGGCAGACGGTTGAACAGCGAGTTCGGCACCAGCCTCGCCGGATCGAACCAGTCGCGCAGACCCGCCGTCTCGGTCCGCAAGGTGCGGTTGAACTCGGGCAGCAGATGGAGGCTCAGCGCATCCACCAGGCGCTCGGCCATGGCCGGCGATTGCAACAGCAGCGCTCTCGCTTTCCGGGCCCTGCTGGCCCGACGGCGGCAGGCGTGCGTCCGGTGCCTCGGCGTGCGCCTCGCGCTGGTCCGAGCAGGACCAGGGTCTCCGCCTCGTACAGCGGTGGCACCTGGCTCACATGGAGCGAGGTCAGCGCAAGCACCGAGAGAACCAGGCTGGCCAGAAACAGCTTGTGGGACCACAGGATGCGGCCGAGCGCCGGCCAGGCGATCTTCGGCAGGCGGGGGCCGCCGCGCTGCAGCCGTCCTGGCGCCACGATGGGCGATCTCGCCTGCGGTTGCGTCGCCATTCCTGCCAGTCCCTTTGCGCCCCGGACCCGAACCGGACCGTCCCCGCGTGATGGGTCGGCAAGAGCTCGAAAGTAGATCGGCGAAGGCTCGCCAACTCGTCACAATACCTATTAATGATCCTTCCTTGATGATACGTGAACGACGAGGCTGTCTTCATGAGATCGAGGCGGACATGAACCCTTCGCGACAGGGAGCGGTGACCAGCGGAATCGACATTCTCGGCGCTCGCCGGCGCTCGCCATGGTGGAGCGACCGGCTGCGGCGGGCGTGGCTGCCGCATCTCCTGCCCGGGCTGTGGGCGCTCATGGCGGCCTGGCCCGTGCTCGCCGCAGCCCGCCTTCGAGGAGGGCCCGCTCGCGATCGAGTCGGGTCTCGGATCCCCTCGACTTTCAGGTCGAGCTGGCGGTGACGGCCGAGCAGCGTCGGCACGGATTGATGTTCCGCGACAGCCTCGACGAGGACCGCGGCATGCTGTTCGACTTCGGCCGCAGCGCCCCGGTCACGATGTGGATGCGCAACACCTATATCCCGCTCGACATGGTGTTCATCGAGGATGACGGCACGATCGCACGCATCGTCGCGAACACCGAGCCCCTGTCGGACGCGGTGATCGGCTCCGGCGGCCCGGTGCGCGCGGTCCTGGAGCTGGCCGCAGGCACCAGCGCGCGACCTCGGCATCGAGGTCGGCGACCGCGTGGTCCACCCGATGTTTCGCGGCGCGCTGAGCGCGCTTCTCGCTTTGCCGGAGCCAGCCCGCTCCCCCTCCCGACCACCCACAGGGTACCATGGCTGGGTGAGTTGTTGGGAGGGCGAGCGGGCTGGCTCCGGTTCTAAGTCACCGTGCAGTCCGATCAGCGCAGTGCCTCGCAGGCGCGGACGATCCGCCGGCACGCCTCGACCAGCAGCTCGGTCGACGTGGCGTACGAGATCCTGATGTGCGGATCCAGGCCGAACGCGGCGCCGTGCACCACCGCCACGCTCTCCTGCTCGAGCAGATACCGCGAAAAATCCTCGGTATTGGACGAGCACCGGCCGGCGGGCGTGCGCCGGCCGAGCACGCCGGCGCAGTCGGGATAGACGTAGAACGCGCCCTCGGGCCGATGGCAGCGTAGCCCAGGCGCCTGGTTCAGCGCCTCGACCACGAGGTCGCGCCGCTGGCGCAGGATCGCGTTGCGCTCGGCGATGAAGCCCTGCGGCCCCTCCAGCGCTGCCACCGAGGCCGCCTGGCTGATCGAGCAGGGGTTCGAGGTGCTCTGCGACTGGATCTTGGCCATGGCGCGGATCAGCTCGGCCGGGCCGCCGCCATAGCCGATCCGCCAGCCGGTCATGGCATAGGCCTTGGCGACCCCGTTCATGGTCAGGCAGCGCTCGCGCAGCCGGGGCTCGATCGCAGCCGCCGTGGCGAATTCGAGGTCGTCGTACAGCAGATGCTCGTAGATGTCGTCGGTCAGCACCCAGACATGCGGGTGATCGACCAGCACGTCGGTCAGGGCGCGCAGCTGCTCGGGGTCGTAGGCGGCACCGCTCGGATTGTTGGGCGAGTTCAGCATCAGCCACTTGGTGCGCGGCCCGATCGCCCGCTCGAGATCCTCCGGGCTCATCCTGAAGCCGGCCTCCTGGGGGCAGGTCACGAATTTCGGCGTGCCACCCGCCAGCAGCACGATGTCCGGATAGGACACCCAGTAGGGTGCCGGAATGATGACCTCGTCGCCCGGGTCGAGGGTCGCCATCATCGCATTGTAGATGATCTGCTTGCCGCCGGCCCCGACGCTGATCTCGTTCAGGCGATAGTCGAGCCCGTTCTCGCGCCGGAATTTTTCGGCGATCGCGGCCTTGAGCGCCGGCGTGCCGTCGACCGCGGTGTATTTGGTCTCGCCGGCCTCGATCGCGGCGCAGGCGGCCATCTTGATATGGTCGGGCGTATCGAAGTCCGGCTCGCCGGCGGCGAGCCCGATGACGTCGCGCCCGGCCGCCTTGAGCTCGAGCGCAAGCCCGGCAACCGCCATGGTCGGCGAGGGTTTGATCGCCGCCAGGCGGGCAGCAATGATCGACATGGTCTGGCCGGCTCCGCAAAAGGCCCCCTAAAGGCCCGATAGACACCGCCGCCAAGCTTACGGACCGCCGCAGGCCGGCGCAACGGCGTGCACACCATCCGGCCGGCCGGATGCGGTCAGCACGCCTGCCGACCTGTGTGGAGCCCAGTGCAGCGACGCATTCGGCTGATACCCTTGTCATTTCCGGGCTTGACCCCGGCTGTCCGGTCGAAGCTGGTTAAGAGATCACGGGTGACGATCAACCCCAATGCAGTGTGACCCTGAGGCCCCAGGTTGACTACGCGCTGGGCGGCCCGCTACCTTAGCCTATGTTTGGTGAAAGCGACGGTGGTGGATCGACGGAGGACAGCGACTCGGTGCGGGTGCGATGGCATTCGTGTGGAAAACGAGACCGCGCTGAGGTAGGAGCCCCCTGAGAGGAGGCTTTACCGCTCTGTGTCGATGGGGCTCGATCAAACGTGGTGGTGCGGATGCCTGCCGACTTTCTCTACGGAAATCCTCCCCTTGTGGAAGTGATCGCTGAGGTTCGGTGGAAACTTCAGCCTCTCCAGTCCCTGCCCAACGCAGCCATCGATCCCCATTTCTCAGCCCTGGCATCGGACCTAACATCACTGCTGGACGCCGAAGGCTTCCAGATGGTCGAGACCCTTGTGCCGGCAGAGGTTCCGATCGAACTCCTTCCAAACCGAGTCGTTGAGCGATTCCGGCAGGCCGCGGACCGCTGGCCCGTTTTCCAGGTCGGTCCGGGCATCTTCACCGTGAACGTCGTCCCGCCCTACAAGGGTTGGGCCGAATTCCGGACAATCCTGGCTCACGGCGTAGATCTACTATTCAAGTCGTATCCATTGCCAGAGAAATATCTGACGGTATCGGAGACGCGATTGAAGTACATTGATGCATTCTCGACCAAACATAAATATGAAGAATTGCTTCCATTTATTCGAGATCACTTTTCGATCAAGATCGATCTTCCTGACGGGATAATAAAATCTGCGACCGAGCAAAAGACAATCACGCTCTCATCGACCGTTTCGTTTCCTCTGCGAGAAAGAAGCTCCTCGTCTGGGATCATTAAGATCGCTTCCGGCAAACACCACGATGCGGATGCGGCTGTCCTTGAGCTTACGGCGCTTGATAAGGAATGCGGCTCGACACCAGAGGCGATTATCGAGTGGATGGATTTCGCGCACAGCATGGTGCGTGGGTGGTTTCAGATCATCGCAAACGACAGGTTGAAGCAGCTCATGGGTCCCGTACATGAGATTGGAACCTAGGATGGCCGCCCACGTCCGAGAAGACAGGAGAGCGATCCTGCCAGTGATGGTGCCTAGCAGTTCCAGCTCGACGGATGTTCGGGTGTTATGGACAGAACCGACAAATCAAGGCAGTCTGAGTGGGATAGTCGAGAGTCCTAACGTTGAGAAGACTTTACTAGATCCTTCCGGCAATGTTAGCGCCGATCACGTTGCATCATCGAAGTTCGATGCGCCGACTGCGATATCCGGAGGTCGCGGGCCTCTATACCGTCGACATAGTACCTGTTATTGTCCCTGGCGAAGACTGGGAGCGCACGGCCGAAGAACCGGCTGTTGAGCGGCTATCCGAGACGCTATGGATTCACGTTGGCGAAGTGCGTCAGCTCTTCGAGCGAGTTTTGCAGGCCCCGGTGTACGTTTACGTGACAGATGAGGGTGAGTTTGTGGTCGAACTCGATCTTTGAGAGGGGTCGTGCGGCGTGCGTGATGAGAGGAGGATCTGCACATCTCATGCTGTTGGTGGATGACGAAATGATCGATGTAATAGTAGAGAATCATGGAGAGATCGCCTTGACTATGGAAGAAGAAATCCAGAAAGCGTTGAATAATTAAACGATGTGGACGCCGGACCCTGACGAGGTTAAGCCGTCCGAAACCATAGGACGCCGCGTGTTCGGCAAAGCGTTTGCTGGCCCTGGCGCAAAGGTCCCGAGGCCATTCTTTAAGATTACGGTTTTCATGGATAGCCGGCGGGATAAGGACTTGTCGTTTGATCGGCTAGGGGAACGAGGCGTGGATAAATGTGTGAGAAGATTTCTCACACCGCTCGGAGATGATCAGGGTCGAACCCTGGCTCCGCAGAAAGAATTCTCCGGCTGGGCGGCCATTCCTATGGCAAGGCTCGACTTTGCGACTGTACGGCCGACTCCAACAGATGACCCATACAACCCGTTCCATGCCGATCTCAGCCGAGAAGGATTTAGGGAAAGGGCCCATGCGGAGATGCTCGCTTTCCGGTTGGCGATTCTGGCCGGTCGGAGATCGTTGCCCCGGCTAACAGTGTCTCGGCTGTGGGGGTCGAGTTCGCAATGTCAAAGAGAAAAGTGGGTGCAGAGAAAAGGTGTCAGGTGCAGAAAAGGTGTCAGGAACCTTTTTCTGCAGAAGAAATTATTCTAAGAAAAGGTGTCAGGAACCTTTTTCTGTGCAGAAGATGTGTCAGGAACCCTTTTCTAAGCTTCCGTCCGGTCAGAAAAGTGCAGAAAAGAAAAAAGGGAAAAGGTGTCAGGAACCTTTTTCTGAGGGAAAAGGTGTCAGGAACCTTTTTCTCAGCCTTATCCGTCCGGGGAGTGAGGCAGCGAGTGAGAAGCTTTGTCGACCGGCTTTGGTGCTGGACTCGATTCCTATTATCTGGTAAGGTGATCGACCCTGCGGCCGTTCGTCCCGGCTGTCTCCTCCACGCCAGCGAAGGAATGGTTCTCATGTCAAGCTTTGGCCTGTCCAGCGCGCGCGCCGAGGCCAGTCGGCGCAATGGGGCCGGCGACACCCTCTTGGCCCTGGCGCCAGGGCCGGTTGGGGGTGACGCCGCCTGAAAGGGGTTGGGGCCCCTTTCCCCAACCGGCGGCGTCACGGGCCCCAACCCCTCTGGCCCTGGTGCCCAGTCGAACAGGTCCCAAGAGCGCCGAAGGCAAGGCGCGCTCGTCCCAGAACGCCATCAAGCATGGCCTGCGCGCGAGAAAATGGGTGGTGCTGCACGGCGAGAGCGAGGCCGAGTTAAGCGGCTCGAGGCGGCGCTGATCGAGGAGCTGGGCCAGGGCGTGCTGGGAAAAGCGACCGTCCGGCCCCCGCTATCCCTGCGCATGGTGTGCATCGTTCGCCCGCCCTGCGGGCGGCTCCGCTCGCCGCCGGCACGGATTCCCACGATCGCATGGACCTGGCAAACAGAACCTTGACGGGTCAGGGTTAACGCGGCCTTAACATCGTCGCGTCACCGCGCGCGCGGCCCATGAGGTTGTCAGCGAGTCCGACGCCGATGCCTCCTGCCGTCGTGCGCCGATGCCGCCGCCGGCGCGCGGGTTTCGCTGGACAGATCCACGATAAGGGAATATATTCCCTTGCGGCACTGGCCGGGCAGTCGCGCGCGTCATGCGCGCGGCTGCCTCACCCTGCCTGCCCCTTCATCGCCGTGACGCCTTCGGCGAAGGATCTGTTTGCGGCAGCTCCCGCCGGATCGTCTCGACCACCGCTCTCGCTTCGAGGCGTTCTGTCTGCTTCGCCCGAAATCTCCTGGATTCAAAGGAACATCCCATGGAAATCTGCCCCCATGGCGCGCAGGGCGCGCCTGTCCTGAATGCCGCACGTGCCGAGGCCAGCCGGCGCAATGGCGCCAAGTCGCGCGGACCCAAGACCGCCGAAGGCAAGGCGCGCTCGTCGCAGAACGCGATCAAGCATGGCCTGCGCGCCAGACGATGGGTCTTGCTGGGCGGCGAGAGCGAGGCCGAGTTCAAGCGGCTCGAGGCGGCGCTGATCGAGGAATGGGCGCCTGAGGGGGTGACGCAGTCGCTGCTGGTCCAGCAGATCGCCGCCGCGGCCTGGCGGCTCGGTCGCGCCGAGCAGATCGAGACCCAGGTCATCACCACCAACACCATGGGAACCGGCAGCCGCAGCCTCGGGCTCGCCGTGATCCGCGATTGCAACAACCCGCGCGCCCTCGACACGCTGATCCGCTATCGCGGCAGCGCCCAGGCCGAATTTTACCGGGCCCTGCGCACCCTCGAAGGCGCTCCGGGCCGAGGCGGCGCAGGCGACCCAGGATGCGGCCGGGCGCGCGCGGCGCGCGCAACCGAATGAACCGGAAACCCGCATCGATCCTGGGTTCGCGGGTCGAAGCCCGGGGCCCCAACCCCCTTCCGTCCGCCGGCGCCCCAGCCAGCGGCATCACCGTGCCCCAACCCTTTCCAGGCGCCTACCGTGCCCGTCCCAGCGCCCACGTTTACGGCGCAACCAGACGAACCTAAGCACCCCGAGAATCCTGGCGAGTCCGGCCGGGCGAGCCATCCGGCGGCGCAGAGCGCCGAGCCGGGTCCGGCCTCGCGGCCACCCCTGCTGTCGGCGCCGGCGAAGCCTGCGCCGTTCGCCATGCCAATCGAACCCGAGTGCCCCAAAAATCCTGGCGAATCGGCGCTGCAGCCGGCCGGCGAGAGCGCGAGGAACGGAAACATCTCGCTGCTGGCCGGGACCGCGCTTGTGCCCGCCTGCCAGACGCGGCGCCTAGTGCAGCGAGGCATCAGCAGTATCTGATTGCCGTCACGCGCTGACTCCCATTGAATCATGTGCCCTCGCGGGCCACATTGAATCCGTCCATCTGCTCCGGATGCGCTAGCGGCCGCGCACCACCGAGACCCTGGTCGCCGGACGACCCGCCGGTTGTAGGTGTGCACGATGATGCGCGGCGGCGGCTCGGGATCGAACCCGGTCGCGCTCGGATCGCCGGCAAGGCGGGTGAGCTGGTCGGTCGGCGGCAGCGGGCCGAGATCGAAACCAGGCCCCTCGGACCGCCGCCAAGGCGGATGAGCTGGTCGATGCGCAGAGGCGGGTCGGGATCGAGCCGGGTCGCGCTCGGACCGCCCGCCAGGCGGATGAGCTGGTCGTCGACGAACAGCGCCTCGCTGATCATCGGCGCTTGCCCGGCCCTGGCGGCGGCGCAGGTCCCGCCACAGGCGGTAGACGCGGGCCCGATAGGCCTGGCCACGATCCGGGTCGGCGGTGTGGTAACGGCCGGTCGCCTTCGCCCACGAGCGGGTTTCCAGCTGCAGCTGCTTGAGGAAGCGTGCGCCGTAGACGACGTTGGTGACCGGATCGAAGGCGTCGTCGAGCGAGGCGAAGGCCCCCGGATGGTACCCGAGATTGATCTGCATGCAGCCGACGTCGATGTTGCTGCGGCCGGCCGCACGAAGCTCCTCCACCTTGCGCAGGGCCATCTCCTTGGACGGCAGGTAGTAGGCCTCGGGACCGGACCTGACCGTCCAGGGCCAGGCCAGGCTGCCGCCGTGCTCGGGGTGTCTGCGGCCCGATTCCGCCAGGGCGACGGCGTGCAGCAGCCCCGGCGGTATGTCTGCCGCGCGCTCCACCTCGTCGGCGATCGTGCCGCAGTCGGGCGCACTCGCGAGCGCCGCCAGCGAGAAGGTCGCGACGGCGAGCCCTGCGAGGCCGGCACAGGGGTCCGGCGCAACCGTCGAGAGAGCACGGCGAGATCGGTCATGCCGCGATCATGACCAGGAATGGTGAAGAAATTTTGAGGTGCTGGGGGAAGGCCGGCGCGACGAGCGGCTGGCGATCACCCGGTTTCGGCGCGCACCGGCAAGGGCGGCGCGGTGTCGGCGACGTTGCGCGAGCTCGCGGGCAGCTGCTCGGTCACGCACCGGCCCAGCTCGACCAGCAGGTCACGGACCACCAGCCGCAGATCGTCCAGCGCGGCATGGGGCACGAGCGTGCGCTCGTTCATGTACAGCCCGCGGCGCACCTCGATCTGAAGCGCATGAACGCCCGCTTCGGGACAACCGTAGGATGCGGTGATATGGCCACCCGCATAGGGACGGTTGCGTGCCACCGTGAAGCCCTTGCTGCGCAGGATCGCTTCGACCGATTCGATCACCACGGCCGAGCAGCTGCGGCCGAACCGGTCGCCCAGGGCGAAGTCGACGACCCGCTCGGTCGAGCCGTTGGTGCTCAGGCTTGGCATCGAGTGGCAGTCCAGCAGCAGCACGACGCCGAACCGCCCCATGGCGCGGGCCAGCAGACCCTGCAGGGCGTGATGATACGGCCAGTAGGCGGAGCGCAGACGTCGCTGCACCTCGTCGAAGCTGAGCCGCGATCGATAGATCTCGCGACCGGCCACCCGGCTCGGGATGCTGCCGAGCCCGGCGCGCGCCTTGGCCGAGTTGAGGTTGACATAGCCGGGCAGCGGACCGTCGAACAGGTCGGCATCGAGTTCGAAGGCAGCCCGGTTGGGATCGACATAGGCCCGTGCGAAGCGCGCATGCAGCAGCGGCGCGCCGATGCCCGGGCCGTCGCCGAACAGACGGTCGACGCAGCCGTCCTCCAGGCGACGCAGATGCTCCAGGTTGATCCGGGCGTCGCTCAGCAGGCAGGGCGGATAGATCTGACCGCTATGCGGCGACGAGATCACCAGCGGCAGCAGATCGGCCTCGGCATCGACGATCGCAATCGGGGGACCGAGGTCGGGGGTCATCGCACCTGAGCTGCGTGGGTCATCGTGGCCCGACATGACACCACAAGGCCTTACCGCCCGCAAGAACCGTCGCAGGACCACGCGCACCGCAAGAAGCCGTGCGGACGGTCTGGCCGGCACGATGGCGCAGCGGCAGGTCGCGTGACATGGTTGAAAACCCCGCCGGTTGGCCTTAGGAACGGGGTGTGGGCGCGTAGCTCAGCGGAAGAGCACTACGTTGACATCGTAGGGGTCGCTGGTTCAATCCCAGCCGCGCCCACCACAAATACCAGCATTTTTGCGCCTCTCGACCATGGGGCTACGACTCTGCCTCGACCAAATCAGACTAGAACGCGCATGGAACATCGTCGGACAGCCGTGATTTTCTGGCGAAATCCGGGCAGAAAAGTTGCCGAAAAGTTCTTGCGCTACAGAGCGAGTGCTTTTGGCTTTGGTGCATGAGGGCGCGGGAAGATTCTGGTCGACAGCACCGGGCTGCGGGCGGTCGAGGTCAAATCGGGCCGCAAAGGACGCGACCCCGACACGGCCGCCAAGCGCCGCGGCTGGCGCAAGCTGCATCTGGCCATGGGCACCGGCTCGGGCCGATTTGTCGCCTCCGAACTGACCACGTGGCGTCGCGCCGGTGCCGCCGTCCTGCCCGATGTGATGGAGCAGGTGGACGGTCGCATTGACCGCTTCCTGGCCGATGGCGCCTTTGACGGGCAACCGACCTACGATCTGCTGATCGGCCGACAGGAGCTGCCGGTACCCGAGGTGATCGTACCGCCCCGGCGCGCCGATCGTCCGCGCTCCAGGGAGCTCGACATCATCAGGCAACGGGACCGCCACATCGCCTATCTTCAGACCCACGGCAAGCGAGCCTGGCGACGGGCTACCGGCTTATACGCGGCGCAGCCTGATCGAAGCCGGTGTGTCGCGCTATAAGCGGATCATCGGCCGGCGTCTGCACACCCGCAGCCTGGCCGCCCAACAAGCAGAGACCCGCATCGGCGTTCAGGTGCTCAACCGGATGTTCGATCTCGGCCGGCCGATCACACAGCGGGTTGCTTGACCTCGAGGCCCGGGCATTGGGCACTGACTCCACCCACCCCCCCCCCATGCACGATGCCGCGCTCGAACAGATGGGGTATTCGGTTCCCGTTGGGCCGAGGCCGCTCAGGGGTGTTGCCTGTCGCGGCCGCGGGCTTGAGGTTGGGGGCCGATCCAGCTCTAAGCGAGGAGAACCCCATGGGTGTGTACGTCGGTCTCGACGTGTCGTTGGCGTCTGTGGCGATTTGCGTGATTGATGAGGACGGGCGCGTCCTGTGGGAGGGCAAGGCGGCCGGCGATCCGGAAGCCGTGCGTGTGAAGCTCGAGCCTTGGCTCGGCAAGATCGAGCGGCTCGGCCTCGAGGCCGGTCCGACCTCCGAGTGGATTGGTGGCCAACTGCTCGCCGCCGGGTTCCAGGTGGCATGTCTCGAGACTCGGCACGTCAAGGCGGCCCTGTCGGCAATGGTCGTGAAGACCGATCGTAACGACGCCCGGGGCATCGCGCAGATCGTCCGGGCGGGGTGGTTCAAAGCGGTACACATGAAGTCCGCAGGGAGCCAGCGCCATCGAACGCTCACGACCGCGCGCAAGTTTCTGGTTCGGTCGATGGCGGCGACTGAACAGGCGATCCGTGGCCTTCTCCGTCCCTTCGGTCTGAAGGTTGGTGCTGTCACGCGCCGTCGGTTCGCAGGCCGGGTGCACGAGTTGGTCGCCGACGATCTCGCCCTTGCGGCGATCATCCAACCGCTGCTGCATGCACACGAGCGCCTGGTCGCGGAGACGGCCCAGCTGCACAGGCTTGTCCTTCAGACGGTTCGAGCGGATCCGATCTGTCGCAGGCTGATGACCATGCCAGGGATTGGGCCGGTCACCGCACTGACGTTTCGAGCCACGATCGACGACCCACACCGATTTCGGCGCTCACGGTCGGTTGGCGCCTATCTGGGGCTCACGCCGCGACGCCATCAGTCCGGCGAGATCGACCGCGTCGGCCGGATCAGCAAAGTGGGCGACGGGGAAACGCGAACCGCGCTATTCGAGGCGGCGAATGTTGTTCTCCGTCCATCGACGAGGTGGTCGGCTATGAAGGCATGGGCGATGCGGATCGCGGGGCGCCAGGGATCTCGACGGGCGAAGGTCGCTCTCGCCCGCAGGATGGCCGTGACCCTCCATCGCATGTGGATCGACGGCGAGGATTTCCGCTGGACGAGCGCGGCGGCATAGCGTCCCGAGCCGACCATCGGAAACCGAAGCGTCCGACGTAGGGCGTGGGCCCAGCGAGTTCGTAAGATCTGACGTCGCCGCTCTTTGCGAGCCCGCCGAACAGCTTTGAACCGCTCGGTTCCCGCACCCCATGATGTTGGCGGCTGCCATGCCGACCACGAACAGAAGCACAGAACCTGCGTCGCACGCATTCTGGGTTGACGATCGACAGTGGATAGCGGACGGACATCAGCACCGTGAGGCGGATGACCTCGGGCGAGTTGTTGAAGCAGCGGAACGGATTGCGCATCGGCAGAGGCTACGGATCGACCCTGACAGGCTCAAGCCGATTTGGTGTCAATCGGCGTCCAAAATGGACCCCGTTTTGGAGTGGGCCCCTCGGGGATGGGGGAGACGGCGCATGAGGTGCCCCGCGTCCGAGAAGCTGGAGATCATCCGCCTGGTCGAACGCTCCCACCTGCCGATTCGCCGCACCCTCGACAAGCTGGGGATTCCAGCGGCGACGTTTTACCGGTGGTATGATCGCTACCAGGCCTTCGGCGAGGTCGGCCGCGCAGACCCGCACCAGCGGCCCCGGTCGGGTGTGGAAGCGGATCCCGGAAATAAATTCAAGATGTCGATGCTCTTTCAGGGTGGGTCAAAGTTCGGCGCCGATTCGCAGCCAGGGACCCGGAGGATGGGGGTCGCCAAGATCGTCGAGATCATCCGTGAGCGGCTGCCAAGGCGCTTCGGTATGGATCCGGTGCGCAACATCCAGGACCTATGTCCGATGAACCGTGGGACACTCGGCGCCCGATCCCTCAATCTGCATCTCCAGCAGGCGCTCAATCCGTCGCCCTCGGCCCAGGTCGAGAAGTTCGGTTGGACCTTCGCCGTCGGCGACAAGGTGATGCAGATCGAGAACGACTATGACAAGGATGTCTACAATGGCGATGTCGGCTTTGTCGTCGGGATCGATGCCCATGAGGGCGCGGTTCACATCGCGTTCGACCATCGACGAATCGCCTTTGGCTTCGGCGAGCGAAGGCGTGACCGTGGTGCTGGTCGCGCAGGACCAGCCTCGCGTCGTTGTCGAACCGTGTACTCGACGTCGCCCCGGCCGATGTCCATGGCCGCGCTCGCGGCATCCTCCAGGGCAAGGCGACCCTGGCGAGGGCGCTGGTCGTCGCCTGGCTGCCGCTGCGCGGCCGTTGGCTGGCGGTGGCACTGCCTGCGGATCGCTTGACCAGCGGGTCCAACCGTAGGATGTTGCCTCTCAGCTCGAACACAAAGACGGGAAGCCACCCGGGGTCTGGTGGTGAAGCAGCAGGGAGGCACGAGATGCTGAAGCTCGGCAAACACATCCTCGCGGGCGCGGCGATGATTCTGGCGGTTGCCTGCACCGCGACCTGGGCGAAGGCGGCATCGCCCGAGGGCATGAAGCTTTACGTGTTCACCTCGGGCACGCTCACCCTCGCAAAGTCGATCATCCAGTCGGGCGGCGAGGGCACGGTCACCATCCCGGTCGGTTTCTTCGTCGTTCAGCACCCCAAGGGCAACGTCCTGTTCGACACCGGCAACAACGACCGCATCATCACCGAGCCGGAGTACTGGGGTCCGTTTGTCGCGGCGCTCGATCCCGGCCGCTCGCCGGACGTGGCAATCGACGTCCAACTGCAGAAGATTGGTCTGACCCCGGACGACATCGACTTTGTGGTTCTCGGTCACTTCCACGTCGATCACGCCGGCAATGTCGGCAAGTTCCTGAACTCGACGTTCGTCTACCAGCGCGACGAGATTCGCGCGGCGTACTGGCCGGCGCCAGGCTATGCCACCTTCTACAAGTCCGACGATTTCGCGATGCTGCGCAACGACCTCGGCAAGTCGATGCCGAACAAGTACAAGGCGATCGAGCTCGACGGCGATCTCGATTTGTTCGGGGACGGCAGTGTGCTCATCAAACGTTCGGTGTCCCATACTCCGGGCAGCCAGATCATGGTCGTGCGCCTGCCCAACACCGGCACGGTCGTGCTGCCGAGCGATGCGGTTTACCTGGAGGAGAACCTCAACGGCAATATCCTGCCGTCGGTCGGCAGCGTCTACTCGCCGGAAGGCATGCTGGATGCCTATCAGTATGTGAGATATCTGCGTGACAGCGAGGGCGCGGACATCATCTACGCCCACGATCCCGACGTCTTCAAGGCACACAAGCACGCGCCTGAGTTCTACGACTAGCGCGCCCGCTGACCTCGGGCCAGTGGTCGGCCCAAAGCCTGTCGTGATCTTCAGGTCGCAAGGATGAGACCTGCCGCTTGACCAGTACCGATCCGGCGGCAGGTTCCAGTTTTTTCGGGTCATGCCGGACATCGTCGTCGCCGACCGTTTGACCAAGTGGTATGGGCCGCGACTTGCCATTCGCGACGTGTCGTTCACGGCTGCCGAAGGCGAAGTGGTCGGCCTCTTAGGCCCTAACGGCTCGGGCAAGAGCACGATCATCCGCATCCTGACCGGGTATCTGCGGCCCTCGAGCGGCACCGCGCTGATCGACGGGCTCGATGCGCTGGAGCAGCCGTTGGCGGCGCGCGCGCGCATCGGCTACGTGCCCGAGGACGTGCCGCTCTACGACCACATGAGGGTCTGCGAGTTCCTACCCTTCATGGCGCGTATCAAAGGGCTCGGCGGGCGCGCGGCCCGTGCGGCGGTCGAGCGGGTGATCGAGCGTTTTCGCCTGGGTGCTGTCCGGCGCCTGCAGATCGGCAAACTCTCGCGCGGCTATCGCCAGCGTGTGGCGATCGCGCAGGCGCTGCTCAACGAGCCCAGGCTCCTCGTCCTGGACGAGCCGACCAACGGCCTCGACCCGGCTCAGATCATCGAGATGCGCGAGCTGATCCGCGCGCTCGGCCGCCGCCACACGGTGCTGGTCGCCTCGCATATCCTGACCGAGGTCGAGCGCACGGTCGACCGGGTGATGGTCCTCCTCGAAGGCCGCCTGCTCGGCATCCAGTCACTGCGCCATGCCGACGTCGGCCGGCGGTGGCGCCTGCGGGTAGCCGGACCAGCCGAGAGCGTGCGCGCCTGCCTCACGGGCGTGCCGGGGGTCGGCCGGCTCGAGGCCGGCGCCGCCGAGGCGGACGGCGCTGTCTGGCTGGTCGAGACCGAGGCGCGTCGGGACATGCCCGAGGCGCTCGCACGGGCGCTGGTCGGCGCCGGGTTCGGCCTGCACGAGCTGACGCCGGCTCCGGTCGACCTCGAGCGCTGGTTCCTCGATCTCACACGCCAGCGGTTGGAGGTGCCGGCGTGAGGGCCTTCGGCGCGCTCCTGCTCAAGGAGGAAGCAGCGCTGTTCTCCTCAGCGATCGCCTACGTCCTGCTGACGGTCTTTCTGGTGCTGATGGGCTACACGTTCACGGTCACGCTGTTTCTGAATCACCTGGCCAGCCTGGTGCATCTGTTCTTTCAGATGTACGTGCTGTTCCTCCTGAGCATTCCGATCCTCACCATGCGCCTGATCGCCGAGGAGCGCCGGCTGCGCACCCTCGAATTGCTACTGACGGCACCGGTAACCGAGGCCCAGGTGGTGATCGCGAAATTCCTCGCGAGCATGACCTTGGTTGCGCTGATGATCGCCATGTCGGGCAGCTATGCCGTGGTCCTCGGCTTGTTCGGCGAGCCCAACTGGGGTCCGATCTATGGTGGCTACCTCGGGCTCCTGCTGCTCGGCAGCGCGCTGGTCAGCCTCGGGCTGCTGGCGTCCAGCCTGACCGCCAATCAGCTGGTCGCGGCCCTCCTATCGCTCGGCCTGTTCCTCCTGCTTTGGGTGATCGACGACTTCGGCTGGCTGCTGCCCGTGCCCTTCGACACCTTGTTCGTCAACATGTCGCTCTCGACCCATTTCGTGCCGTTCGCGATCGGCTCGTTGTACCTGTCGGATGCCGGCTTCTTCTTGAGCCTGACCCTGCTCGGCCTGTTCCTGAGCGTGCGCGCGCTCGCTCGTCGGTGATCCGGAAAGGGCCGGCGTTGTCGATGGCGTTGCTGCTCCTGATCGGCGTGGCCTGTGCGGCCTCGGCGGTCTTCGGCGGCTTTGGGCCGGAGATCGCTGGCGGCCTCTTGTTTGTCGCCTGGCTCGTGGCGCTCCTGCTGCTGTTCGGGCTCGGCCTCCGTCTGCCGCTGCAAGCCCGGCTGTCCATGTGGCCGGGACTCGCACGCAACGGCGCGATCGTGATCCTGGCGTTCGGGGTCGCGATCGTCGCCAACGTCGGCGTGTATCGGCACGACGTCCACTTCGATCTCACGGCCGGGGGCGACTACACCCCGCCGGCCCAGGCGCATGCGGTCGTAGCCGGCCTGAGCCAGCCGATGACCATCACCTACTTCTACAATGCCGCCGACGGCGACGCGCTGCAGGCCAAGCGTCTGCTCGAGATCCTCGCGCACGGCGCGCCGCTGCTGGAGGTGAACGCCGTCGAGATCGACCGGCAACCGTCGCTTGCCCGTCGCTACGAGGTGCGAGCATACAATACCGCCGTGGTCGAGACCGAAGGCCGCCGGGTCAAGGTCGAGCGTACGACCGACCTCGCACAGATCGCGCTCGGCGCGCTGCGGGCGCTGCGCGAGCAGACGCCGACCGTCTGCTTCGTCACCGGCCACGGCGAGTTCACGGGCGGCCCCGGCCCGACGCCGCCCCACTATGGACATCAGGAGACCCTCGATGCCCATCAGGGCTACGGCAGCGAGGACCGGCTGATGGCGGCGCCGACCGGGCTCGACCGGCTGTATCTGGCGCTCGAGCAGCAGGGCTACGAGGTGCGGGAGCTCGCGCTCGCCACCCTCGAAGGCGTGCCCGAGGACTGCGCCGCGCTCGTCGATTTCGGGCCGCAGCGTCCCTACGCCGCCAACGAGACCGAGATGATGGCCCGTTATCTCGGTCGCGGTGGCGGCCTGCTGCTCGGCTACGACCCCGAATCCGTGCCGGGACCGGACGCCACGGCCCTGCTCGCACGCCTGGGCGTCGACACCGCCGAAGTGCGGGTGATCGATCCGCTCGACCACTACGGCACCGACCCGGAATTCGTCGCCGTGCCTTCCTACACCCGCCATCCCATCACGGATGGTATCGCGCTGACCTTCTTCCCCGGCGCCAGGCCGCTCTACGTCGGCGCGCCGCCGACCAGCGTTACGCTGTTCCCGCTGTTCGGCAGCAGCAAGGACAGCACGGCGCAGGCGCTCGACGGATCGCACCCGGACGGCGCCGCGAACGGGTCCGCTCTGCCGGCGGCCCTTAGCGGTGCGGCCGAAGCGCCGGGCCCGAGGTCTGGTAGCGGTCCTCAGATCCTGGCACTGGCGCTCGCCGGCCAGTGGCCCGACGCGGCCGCCGACGCGGCGCCATTCCGAGCCGTCGTGATCGGCGACAGCGACTTCGTCACCAACGCCTATTTCGACCAGGTCGCCAACGGCGAACTCGGCGTCGCGATGATCCGCTGGCTGGCGCGGGACGACGCTCTGCCGACCGTGCGGCCGGAGCGCTCGACGCCGCCCATGGTAACCATGACCGCCCAGCAGATGCGATGGACCTTCATCGCGCTCGAGATCCTGTTGCCTCTGGGCGTGGTCCTGACCGGATCGATCGTATGGTGGCGGCGCCGGTGACCGGCCGCGGCGCGCACGCGGCGGCACTCGTTGGTGGGGCGTTGGCGGCAGGGTTCCTGATTGCGCTTGCGTTCACCGGAAGCGCTCCGCAACTGGCAAGCTTCGTGCCCTTCGAGCCCGCAGGGGTGATGACGCGTCTGCCCGAGGAGATCACGCGAAATCGAGCTGCGAAGCGAAGATCGGACCCTGATCTTCGACCGGGCCGGTGAAGACCGGTGGCGCACCGACGATGCGGTCCAATCCGAGGCGACGACGGAGCACGTCGCCAGAGCGCTCCGCTTCCTACACGTCTCGAAGCCGCTGGCGACGTTCGAGGGCGAGGATCTCGATGCCGCAGCGCTCTCCGCGATGGGCCTCGACCCACCCCGCTCGCAGGTCGCCGTGTTCGCGGGCGACGACGCGGTCCTCTCGATCGCGTTCGGCGGCCTCAATCCATCGGACACGGGGCAATATGCCCGCCTCGAGGGGCAAAGCGGCCTCCTGCTGCTGCCATTGCATGTCGGCAGAGAGTGGCAGGTGCTCGCGCGCGGGACGCCGGACCACCGCGCCATCGGGCCAGCAGTCGCCAGTCCGAGCCCGTCGCAGTAGCGCAGGAGCAGGCCCGGCATGCTGCAGCAAAAACTCACACGGATACTGACCGTCGCCGCCTGGGTATGGTCCGGCTGGATCGTCACGCCGGCCGGAGCCCATGTCGTGATCGACGCGGACGCAGCCGCGCGGATGCTGGGCGAGATCCAGGCATTGAGCGCGAGCGCAGCGGAGGGCCCGGCCGAGCAACGCGCGGCGGCGCTGGTCGATCTCGGCCAGGCGCTGATCCGGATGATCGATCTCTTGAACCAGGATCTGGTGGCGCACGACGGGCAGCTCGGGGTGACCTCGCAAGCGCTGCTCGGACAGCTTCAGGCGCGCGGCGTGCAACCGGTCTATTCTGAGGCGCTTGAGCGCTATCTGGCGCCGGTGGAGCCGTTTGCGGAGGCACTCGCGATCGCGCCCGAGGGGCAGCGTGCAGCCGACGCCCGCTTTCGTCTGATCGCCGGTCCCTTCTACGACAGCTTCGCCCTCGACCCGCTGCAACCGCTCGATCCCGACTGGCAGCGCCTGAGCGAGGACATCGGCGCCGCGCAGGCGTTCCTCGAGGCGTATCCCGACCATCCGGGGCGGATCGAGACCGAATTCATCCTCGCGATCGAGCATGCCCGAGCGGCCATCCTCGCGCCGAGCGACGACACCAGGGCGAAGCACGCGGACGCCGCCGAGGCTCTCCTGCACGGCTTCGAGGACCAGGATCCCTACGGCACGCGCACGGTGACGCTCCGCCAGCTGATCGAGGCGCTGCCGAGCGACGGTGGGAACGGGTCGTGAGACGGCTTCGGACCGGTCTGCTCGTCGGACTCGGCCCGCTCCTTGTGGCCCTTTCGGCGCACGCGCATCAGCTGGGCGTCAGCTCCTCGCGGGTGGTCGTCGACGGCGATCGGATCGAGGTCACGGTCGACGCGCTAGGCCAGGACTACGAGCGCGGCGCGGAACTCCGGTTGAATGACGAAGCGACCGGTGAGATCAACCCGGTGGCGCTCGCGGTAAGCGCGCCTGCGCTGATCCGCTACGTCACCGAACACGCAACGGTCCAGGTGGGCGATCGGAGCTGTGCGCCCTCGCCCCGACCGCCCCGCGCCGCCGGCACGCATGTCAGCATCCGGATCATCTGGCAGTGTCCGCCCAACGCGCCCGCCCCGATCTACCAGGTCACGCTGTTCCAGGCGGCCGACCCGGCTGTGCGCCACGTCGTGCTGATCACGACCGCCGCGGGCGAGAGCGAGGTGGCGCTGGATGCCAACAATCCCGAAGTCACTCTCGGCGCTTCGCGCCCGTCGATGCTGGCCCTTACCTGGAGCTTCTTCCAGAGCGGCGTCGAGCATATTTTCATGGGCTACGACCACATCGCGTTCCTGATCGCGATGGTGCTCTGGGGGCGAGCCATCTGGCCGCTCGTCAAGGTGGTCACGGCGTTTACGATCGCCCATACGGTGACCCTGGCGCTCGCCGTGCTGGGCGTGGTGACACCGCCGCCGAGCGTGGTCGAGTTTCTGATCGCGGCCAGCATCGTGTTCGCCGCGGCCGAGAATTTCTGGAGCCGCGATATCGACCGGCGCTGGCGGACTGCCTTTGGTTTCGGCCTCTTGCACGGCTTCGGCTTCGCGAGCGCGCTGCGAGAGCTCGGCCTCCCCAAGGGAGCGGCGCTCGTGCCGGCGCTCGCCTCGTTCAACCTCGGCGTCGAGGTCGGGCAGATCGCGATCGTCCTCTTGATCGTGCCATCCCTGCTCGTGATCGATCGCGCCATCTTCGCGCCGCGCAACGGTAGCCCCCAGCTCGTCTACGGCTGCTCCACGGTGATCCTGCTGTGTGGCTTCTACTGGATGGTCGAGCGTGCCGTGGCCTGAAGCAATTCGGTTGTTCGGAACCACACCTGAATGCCGCACTCAGCCATCCGAACGGTCAGCGCGATCTCATCATTGACGTTGTTGTCGGAACAAAGCGGCTAGCGCCGTGGGGCGCCACTTAGCCGATGAAATCTGCAGCGAGAATGGTGCCAGATGGCCTGCCATCAGCAGTCTTCCACCGGTACCGGCAGCTGAGAGGTCAGCCGCGATCTACCCTGAGTCCCAGGATCGATGGCAACTTCTGTGAAGGCTTTCGGACGCCCGCCCTGGCGCTGCTCGCTACGTCTCGACCGGCCGGCATCCGAAAACGGCATTGTCACGCTAACGCGGCTCCAGAAAGCGTCTAACGTCGAGAAATGCGCCACCTCTCATTCAAGCGTCATCGCTTTCCGCCGGATGTGATCACGAGCTCGATCTGGCTGTACGCCCGGTTCACGCTGAGCCCGCGTGACGTCGAGGAGATGTTCGCCGAGCGAGGTCTGGATGTGTCGTATGAGACGGTGCGCCGCTGGTTCTTGAAGTTCGGCTCGATCATCGCCGCCAACCTGAAACGGGGCGCCGCGAAGCTGATCAAGAAGCTCCTCAAGCGGTATGGGATACGGCCCTCCAGGATCGTGACCGACAAACTCCGCTCATACCGGGCGGCATGTCGCTGTCTCGGCCTGACCGGCGTTCATGATCAAAGGCCTGAGAGCCAACAACCGCGCTGAGAACTCCCACCTGCCCATCCGACGACGCGAACGCAAACTGCAGCGCTTCAAATCAGTTGGCTCGGCGCAACGCTTCCTGTGCGTCCACGCCGCGACCTACAACGCCTTCTACCACCAACGTCACCATCTCCGCCGAGCCGACTACAAGCAGCTTCGACTTAATTCGTTCGCTACCTGGTCTCAGGCGGCGTCGGCTGCATGACATCCGTTGGTCACCCAGATCCGGCGGATCTCGACGAGTTAACGTGACAAAGCCGTTCAACGTCGTGGTCCCGGCGGTCGCCAACAAGCTGGCGCGCATTCTCTGGGCGATGCTGAGCCGCGGTGAGACCTATTGCGCCGCGGCCTGACATCCAAAGACCAGCCAGGGTTTCCACGAGCTGCGAGGGCTTGTCTCAACGTGATGGCAGATCGGTCAGAACCGCTCGCCTGGGACCCAGGACCGACCTTGGTGGTCGGTCCGGTCCGGCGAGGGCAGAGCCCGATTTGGTGCTTGAGCTTCGAGCTCGCGGCCATGACAGGCTACCGGTCCGCGGATCTCATCAAGGCCAGCGGCCCACCGCCGCACCCCAAAGGCCGGATGGATGGCAGCAGCCAAGATCACACAAGGCCCTTGCATTGCGGGAGGCGTCCATGGATGCACCAAAGCCGAAAAGCGCTGCTGCCGCGTCCTTGATCGGTAGGACCGCGGCGAAACTCTGACGCACGAGCGCGATCTGATCGGGAGTCATCGTTCGGTCCTTTCTGGTTCGATCGCTGCGCAGACCGCTCGAGGGCGATCTCGCGGAGTGGTTCCGTGGGGAAATCCGACTGACACGCGCCGGGCTGCGAGACGCAGCATCAAACAGTCAAAAAGCTTTTGACATGTTAAAGTTACGAAATCACAATGCTCGACGCTGGCTCACAGAGCGCGACTCCTGGTTCTGACGGCAGGGCAGCTGAGACCGACATCGACCGCCAAGGCTCGACCCTGGCGATGGCACGAGCGAGGTCGAAGGGGCGTCCGGCTGGCCATCTCGGTCTCCAGAAGCCGACACTCCGGGGCCACAGGAAACAAGCAACAACAGGAGAGGCGGAGACCAGCCATGATCGACTTCTCACTGACCCCCGAACAGAAGGCCCTTCAGAAGGTTGCGCGCGAGTTCTCCCAGGAGGTGCTGAAGCCGCTGATCAGGGACGCCGACGCGGAGCCCGATCCGCAAAAGGGCTTCCAGATGATCAAGCCTGCCTACGAGAAAGCTTACGAGCTGGGTTTCGCGACCGGATTCTTACCAAAAGAGTATGGCGGCGGCGGGCTGTCCAACGTCGACGTCCTGGTCGCGGTCGAGGAGATCGGCGCGGTCGACCCCGGCTTCGGCTGTGTCCTGCTGGTCAACGGCCTCGGCCTGATGCCGCTGGTCTGGTACGGCAATGAGCAGCAGAAGAAGAAGTGGCTGACCGAGGCGTGCAACGACGCGACCAAGAGCTTCCTCGCCGGCTGGGTCGTCTCGGAGCCGGCCGGCAGCCCCGGCGGCACGGCCAACTTCGATCATCCGGACCCGCAGGCAGGAATTCAGGTCACAGCCGACCTCAAGAACGGCGAATACATCATCAACGGGCGCAAGTACTGGCCGTCGAGCGCCGCGGGCTGGGACATGAAGGGCGCCAACGTCAGCACCGTCGTAGTGCGCACCGACCGCACCAAAGGCGGTCGGGAAGGCGGACTGTCCTGTATCCTCGTGCCGCGCGGCACGTCCGGCGTCACCTACGAGCCTTGCATCGACAAGATGGGGCATAGGCTCAATCAGAATGCCGACATCCACTTCAACAACGCGCGCGTGCCGGAAGAGAACGTCTATGCCGTCGGCAAGGCCGATCTCGTGATCAGCAAGGACTTCACCTGGTCGGGGCCGGTCGCGGGGATCGCGGCGGTTGGCGTGGCCCGATCGGCCTACGAGTATGTGCTCAACTGGGCCAAGACCTACACCGCGGGCGGCAAGGACCCGATCATCTTCCATCAGAATGTCGGCTACCTGCTGACCGACATTGCGATGCGCATCGAGGCGGCCCGCTATCTCTGCTGGAAGTCCGGTCACTACGCCGATCAGTATGACTGCGAGAACCACGTGCTGGGTGCCATGGCCAAGATCTACGGCGGCGAGCAGGCCACCCAGTGCGTCTACGACTGCATGCGTGTGATGGGCGTCAACAGCTACGACCGGCGCAGCCATCCGCTCGACAAGTTCATGCGCGACGTGCTGTGCTTCCCGATCTACGACGCCGGCAACATGGGCATGCAGCGGCGCAAGATCTGGGGCGCGCTCGCGCACCCGCACTTCAATCCGCGCGCCTTTGTCGACAATGAGGAGTTCACCTTCACCAAGGAAATGGAAGGCATCGGCACGGTCACCAAGCCGCCGCTCGCTGCCTGATCTCGTACGCTTGGACCCGGCATTCCTGCCGGGCCCAAGCGGCCTGGGGACGCCGGCATGACCGACACGCTGCCTGTGCGCGATACCTTTGGCCTGGTGCCGGCCTGGGCCGAGGGCGCGCTCTATCTGGTGTTCATTCCATTCGCCGTGGTCTTCGCCTACGGCCTCTACCGCCGCTTCGCCGCAGCGCGGCTGCTGCAGGTCCTGCGGTACGGCGGCCCCGGCGCGGTGGCCCGGCTGCTGTGCGACGGCCTGCTCCAGCGGCGGGTGCGGAAGAGCGCCCGCGGCTGGCCCCATCTTGCCATCTTCTATGGCTTCCTCACCCTGCTCTTCGGGACCATCGTCGTCGCGCTGGATTGGGACGTGCTGCGTCCCTTGGGCGTGCGTCTGCTGGCAGGCCGCCCCTACCTCTATCTCGAGGGATTGCTCAATTCGCTTGGCGCGGTGTTCGTGTTCGGTCTGGCCGCGGCCCTCACCTGGCGTGTGCTGCGGCTGCGCCGGACCGGCCCGGACCAACGGCGCGTCCAGCTCCAGTTCGTCGCCCTGATCGCGGCTCTGCTCTACATGGGCGTGACCGGTTTCGTGCTGGAGGGGCTCAGGCTCGGGATGCACCCTGTGCCCTGGGCCGGCTGGTCGTTCCTCGGTGCGCGCGTCGCCGATCTGCTCGGGATGGCGCCGGTCGAGCACGCTTCGACCTTGTACCTGGCGCTTTGGTGGAGCCACGCGGTGGTCGCGTTCGGGCTGATTGCAGCGCTGCCCTACACGGTGTTCCTGCATTCGATCGGGGCGCCGCTCAACATCATGCTGCAGCCCGGCCGACCGCAGCTCGAGCCGAGCACGCCGTTCGATCTCAAGGAGTTGCTCGAGAGCGGTGACTTCGACGTCAAGGTCGGCGCCACCAAGCTTGCCGATTTGGCTCCGGAGCAGCGTCTGGCGCTCGCCGCCTGCACCAACTGCGGGCGCTGCGAGGATGTCTGCCCGGCGTTCGCCGCCGCGACCGAGCTGTCGCCGCGCCGCCTTGTCCAGAGCCTGCGCGCCGCCGAGCTGGCCGGCGATGTCGATACGGACCTGCTCGCGGATGGCCGCGTCACGCCCGGCGAGCTTTGGGCGTGCACGACCTGCGCCGCATGCGTCGAGGCGTGCCCGGTGCTGATCCGGCCGGTCGACTACATCCTTCCTTTCCGGCGCGAGCTGGTGTCGAGCCAGCGGCTCGAGAAGCGTCAGGCGGAGCTCCTCGCCAATCTCGGCCGCAGCCTCAACCCCTACGGCCTGCCGGCCGCCCGGCGGGCAGAGCTTGCCGCCGAGCTGGCCGACAGGAGCCGACCGTAGAGGATCGAATGCCCGACACCCCCCCGACCGCCCAGGCCACGAAACGTGAAAGCGGCGACGACTATCTCTACTGGACCGGCTGTGCCGCCAACTACGACGCGCGCATCGCTGCGATCGTGAGGGCGACCGCCAAGGTGCTGCGAGCCGCGGGGTTGCGCATCCGCTTCCTCGGTGAGGAGGAGGCATGCACCGGCGAAGCTGCGCGCCGGCTCGGCGAGGAGGGCCTGTTCCAGCAGCTTGCGCAGCAGAACATAGAGACCCTGCAGCGCCACGGCGCCAGCCGGATCGTCACCCATTGCGCGCACTGCTTCCAGGTGCTGCGTAACGAGTATCCGCGTTTTGGCGGTGTCTTCGAGGTCGTCCATCACGCCGAGCTGATCGGCCGCTTGATCGCCGATGGCCGGCTGCGCCTGAAGCACACCGAGGCGGTGTCGGTGGCGCTCCACAATTCCTGCTACATCGGGCGCTACAACCGGATCTTCGAGGCGCCGCGTGCCGCGCTTCGGGCCGCGCATGGCGACGGTTTCCGGGAGCTGCCGCGGCATAGCGCCAGAAGTTTCTGCTGTGGTGCCGGCGGCGCCAACTACTGGTACGACGTCGCGAGCCGCGGCGAGCCGGCCGGGGTCCAGCGGGTCCGGGAGGCGCTTGGCGCCGGTGCCCGGGTGCTCGCCGCGGAGTGCCCGTTCTGCATCAAGATGCTGGAGCAGGGCGCGCAGACCGCTGACCCGGAGGGGCAGCTGGTGGTCAAGGACGTCGCCGAGATCGTCGCGGAGGCACTCGACGAGTGCGGAGCGGGCGATGATCATCAAGAACCGAGCGGAGGGACGCGCGTGAGCGAAGCCGGCGGTAGCAGCCCATGAATATTGTCGTGTGTGCGAAGTTCATCGTTGACACCAATCAGCTTCAGGCCGAGCCGGCGACTGGGCGGCCGAATCTGGCGCGTGTGCCAATACGGATCAACACGTTCGACGAGAATGCGATCGAGTCGGCCCTGCAGCTCGCGGCCCAGACCGGCGGCCGGGTTTTCGGCGTCAGCCTGGTCACCGCCGCGCCGCCTCGGGATGTGATGCTCAAGCCGCTCGCCATGGGCATGGAGGCGCTCTACCTGGTTCTGGATCCGGAACGGCTGGCCGGCGATGCGTTCCAGGTCAGCAGCGTGCTGGCTGCGGCCTTGGCCGCGGCGGCGGCGGCCGAAGGCGTGCAGCGCTGGGATCTGGTGCTCTGCGGCGAGGCCTCGGTCGACGATTACAACGGCCAGACGGGGCCACGTCTGGCACAGGCGCTCGATCTGCCGGCGATCACCTACGCGACCCGGCTCGAGGCCCGCGACGGCAGCCTGACCGCCGAGCGAGCGGTCGAGGATCGCGCCGAGACGGTCGAGGCCGACCTGCCGGCGGTCGCGACGGTCGGCATGGAGATCAATGAGCCGCGCATGCCGACCGTACTCCAGATCATGGGCGCCGGGCGGAAGCCGATCCATGAAATCCCGATTGGCGAGCTGCCCGGCCTGGATCTGGCGGCGCTGGCCGAGCGGCCGAGCCTGCGCTCGCTTGAGGTCTCAGCACCACCGAACGCGAGACGCAACGTCGTGATCGAGGGTGACGACGCGGCGGCGAAGGCGGTCGAGCTGCTGCGCCGGCTTGGCGTCGACGGGGAGGTGAGCATCTAGATGACGAAGCAGGAAAGCGGACAGCGGGACAGGATCCTGGTCTTCTCTGAGAGCGCCGACGTGCTGGCCGAGTTGCTGACTGGCGCCGGCGAGCTGGCGTCGGCCACGGGCGGTGACGTGGCGGCGCTGATGGTCGGTGGCGATGGTGAGGCAGAGGCCCGAGACGCCCTCGCCCGCGGCGCGAGCGAGGTGCTCGTGGCCTGCCAGGGGGCGTCCGGACCGATCGACGTCGAGGCGCTGGTGCTGGTGCTGAAAGCGGCGGTTGGCGAGATCGATCCGGGGACGATCCTGGTCGGCGCGACGCGTACCGGCACCGAGGTGGCGGCCCGGCTGGCGCAGTCACTGGCCCTGCCTTGCGCCAGCGACTGCACATCGTTTCGGCCGGACGGCGGTGACGCGCTGCTGGTCGAGCGACGGGTCTATGGCGGCCGTTTCGTCGCCCGGCAGCTGCTGACCGGCCGGCCGCGCCTGCTCACCGTGCCGCTGAAGCGGTTCGTCAGGGCGCCGACCGGCAGCCTGCATCCGGAGGCCAGGATCCGACAGCTCGCGGTCGCACTGCCCGCACCGCGCGTGCGGCCGAAGGCGGTGGCGCCTCGCGCGCGCAGCGAAGTCGACGTCACCAAGGCCGAGGTCATCGTGGCAGCCGGTCGTGGCGTGCGGCGGGTCGAGGATCTGGCGCTGCTCGAGCGGCTCGCCCACGCGCTCGGCGGCGTACTCGCTGGTTCGCGGCCACTCACAGGTGATCTCGACTGGATGCCGGTGGACCGGCGGATCGGCCTTTCCGGCCAGACGGTCAAGCCGAATCTCTACATTGCCTGCGGTATCTCCGGCCAGATCGAGCACATCGTCGGCATCAAGGGCGCACGCACGGTGGTCGCGATCAACAGCGACCCCAAGGCGCCGATCCACGCCGAGGCGGACTACAGCGTGGTCGGCGATCTCTACGAGATCGTGCCGGCGCTTGTGACGGAGTGCGAGCGGGCAAAGGGCGGGCGCTGAACGCCGCCGCAGCCGACGCCACCACCGGCTCATGCCGGAGGGGAATCCGCCACCAGCGTGCCGACGCCCTCCATCGACTTCTTGAAGCTAATCGGCCGCGAGGCGGCAATCGCACGCGGATCGAACTCGGGATCGAGCATGACGCCCCAGATTTTGCGCATCTGCATGCCGATGTTGCCGGCGTCGTAAAGCGGGAAGACGACGGCCTCGCGCAGGTACTTCTCGACCGGATGATTGCGATCGAGCGCGTTGACCCCCATGACCTGCATGGCCCGGAACACCGTCGTGAACAGGGTCTCTCCGCAGAATACCTTGGCCATCGCGCCGACCGCATGCCCCTCACTGTCGTGCAGGTCGAGGTAATGAGCTGCCTTCCAGGAGAAGGCCCGGCATGCCTCAATCTTCATCGCGATCTCGGCGAGCAGATAGCCGACCGCCTGGTGGTGCATGATCGGCTTGGCACCGCCTCCGGTGTGGGTCTTCGCCCACTTCAGTACGTACTCGTAGGCGGACCGTGCGACGCCGACCGCCGCGATCGCGGCGACCGGACCAGACCAGGTGAATGCCTTGCTGATCACCAGATCGCCGTCGCCGAGGGCGAACGCGTTCTCCTCCGGCACACGGCAGTCCTCGAACCGAATCGCATTGTTCTGGCAGAGCCTGTGTCCGATCTTTGAGATCGGCGTGTCATAGATGACGCCGGCCGCCCCGCGCGGCACGATAAGGGCGCTGAGCCCACTCCGGCCCCCCTTGTCGGGCGCGGTACGCACGATGCAGACATTGATGTCGGCGCCTTTGAGGTCCCAGCCAGCAGCGTTGCAGGGCCAGAGCTTTGCACCGTTCAGGACATACTCGGCGCGCCCCTTGTCGTGGCGCGCGACCAGCTGGATTCCCGCTGGGAGGGCATGGGGATGGTCGAAGTTCGCCGTGCCGCCGGGTGCACCTGGCGCCTCGCTGACCGTCCAGGCGGCTAGGTACTCGCCACGCGGATCGCTAGTCGCTGCCTTCAGCCACCTCTGCTTCTGCGCTTCGCTGCCGAACCACGCGATCGGACACAAGGCGAGACCATTGACAAGCAGGATCGTCGCGAAACCGGGGTCGACCGCGGTGATCTCCTCAGCGACGATTTGCAGGTCGACGTTGCTGACGCCGCCACCGCCATAGGCTTTCGGCAGAAAACCCATGGCAAAGCCAAGTTTGTAGGCCTCGACATAGGCCCCCTTGACGATCCGAAAGGCAGCCTGCGGATCGGCCTCCTCGTCGGCCTTACGCACCAGGGGGCCCAGGATCTCGCAGGCAAACTCCCGCGCGTTTCGTTGCAGTCGCCGCTGCGCATGGGTCAGCGTGAAGTCGATCGTCATCGCGACGCCTCCCGTGTCGCGAGTGCCGCCCTTCGAGGCGACGCTTTGGCTCCGACCCTTGGGCTTTGGTAACCATTTTTAGAAGAATGTGGTCGGCATGCAAGGCTTTCGGCATGCACGCGGCCACCGGTGCGGCATCAGGCTGGCGGCACGAACCGGAATCGGCAGGCCTCGCCGCCCCGCTGCATGCACTCCTGATGGTCGACATCGGCCCCCATCAACCCCGAGAGGAACCCGAGGTCAAAGCTGCAGACCTCGGGGTAGTCCTTCGACAGGTCGTGGTAGACACAGTTCTTGCACTCGATGCGGGGAAAGCGATCCGGCTTCTCGGGAGCGATGGCGTGGGCCGCAAAGCCCGCCTCGTTCATGATCTTTACGATCTCGACGACGCGCTCGGTGCGGGTCTTGCCGACCAGGCGTGGTATGCAGTCGGCTGAGGTCTGGATGCCCAGATTGTACATGTACTCATACAGGCGATCCTGACCCAACTCGTCACGCAGGGTTTGGATCAACAAGCGCGAGAACCAGGAATACTTCTTGGGAAACAGATTGGCGCCCTGGTCGGTCAGGACGTAGACCCGGCCCGGCCGACCGCCGGTCTTGCGAAGCGACGCCTTGCGGATATAGCCGTCGCATTCGAGGCTCATCAGATGCTGATTGACCGCAGTCCGGCTGATCCCGACGGCTTCAGCGAGCTCGTCGACGGTCATCCCGCCCTTCTGCTCGAGCAGTCGGGCCAGCATCTGCTGCTGGCTGACCCCGCCAATCGGCAGTTCGATCCTCGACATCCTAGCATCCGGCTATCTCATTTTGACAAGCATAGCTGCAAAAAGCTTTCCCGCAATCAGAGCCTGTCAACGTATGGCCCGCCCCGTCGGTGGTGTCAGGCTAATGCGAACCAGTCTCCAGAACGATCTGCGCACGCTCACCCTTCGCAAGATCGAGCGGCCGAAATGGCCGTTCGACGAAAGTCCGTTCGACTGATCAGGCGAAGGTCTGGTGGCGCTCGACGTCCGCCCAGGTGATGTCGTCGAGCGGTCGGAGCGGCCGGCGCACCTTGCGATAGTCCGTCGTCTTGTAGTCCATCGGATAGACGCCCGGGCACTCGACATAGAGGATGTCGTCGCTGATCGCGGCAAAGCCCTTGTAGAAGTGGTTGGTCGACTTCACGACCACGAGATCGCGCTCGGTCGCCGGAATACCGAGGTTCGTGAAGATGGTCGGCTCGAACGCCTGGGCCCGAAAGCTGTTCAGGATGACCTCGATGCCGCCGACCTGGATCACAGCACTGGGCCCGAGCGACACCACGGCGTCGATGAAGGTCTGGGTCGCGTTGTCCTGCACTGTCCTGACCTCAACCTCGGCGTCGATCGGATCGCCGATCCCGGCGCAGGACTTGCCCCCGAAACGCAGTTGCAGGCGTGCGCCTTCGCCTGCGGCATGGCAGACCCGTACCGCCATCGGGTCCCAGATCGTGGCGAATGCCGCGTTCTGGACCCCGGCGCGGATCATCACCTTGAGCAGCACGGTGTTGTCGCCCGGCACGCCGCCGCCGGGATTGCCCCAGATGTCGGCGAGCACGACTGGGTGGCGCGGGCAGGCGCGCGCCGCGGCGATGCCCTCCTCCGGCGTCAGGAGCGGCGGCATCGAGCGGCCGTGCTGGTCGAACAGCTCGTGCGCCAGCTGCTTGGCCAGCGCGTGGCCATAGGCAAGATCGCCGTCGGCGACCACCACCACCTTGCTGCCCATCTCGGGCACGTCGGCCGCGCGAAAGCCGTGCACGATTGAGATGCTGAGCACGCGCGGGTCCTCGCGCTCGATCTGGCGGATTTTTTCGACGAAACCCTTCATCGGCTCGCGGCTGGTCGGCATGACGTCGATCATTCGGCAATCGTAGGTCGCGAGCTTGGGCGCGATCTCGCCCTTCAAGGTGCGATCGACCAGGCCGATCAGCTCCTCGGCCCGATCGTAGAAGTCGACATGTGGAAATTCCTTGTAGAACACCGTGATGTCCAGCGCCTGAGCCATCTCACGCGTGAAATGGCAGTGCGGGTCGAACTCCGCGGCGATCAGCACGTTCTGCCCGACGATCGCCCGCGCGCGCTGCAGGATATCGCCCTCGCAGTCGTCGTAGCCGTGCGCGACCATGGCGCCGTGCAGGCCGAAGATCGCGGCGTCGAGTGGCAGGGCATCGCGCAGCTGCTGGAGGATCTCGTCGCGCAGAGCCTCGTAGGTCGCACGGTTGACCGGCCCGCCGGGCGCCGCCGACGCGCACGTCCCCTCGATCACGGTCCAGCCGGCGGCCGGCGCATGGCGCCTTGCCGCGACGATCGGCCCCGTGACCACGCTTGGCCGCTCGGGGTGCTCGCCCGGACGCGCCAGAAGGCCCTCGCGAAAGCTCGCCAGATCGACCGGCAGCGGTGAGTAGGTGTTGATCTCGGTGGCGAGTGCCGCCGTGAAGATGCGAGTCACGCAGGAGCCCCCGTTGGCCTGATTTGTCGACGTTTCCATTCTGTCCTGCCTTGACACCTCACGCCACCCCCTACACCCTCGGTGAGCGGGCGCAGGCGGCCGGTTGACGTCTGGTTCGGGTCCCACGCACGCAGACAAAAATCGGAGGCATCCATGACCATGTTGGAAGGCAGAGCGCGACTTGGGCCGACGGCCTGGCTCAAGACCGCGTCCGTGGCTGCGGCCCTGACCTTGGCGATGGCGAGCTCGGCCTGGGCGGACGGCACGTTCCGCTTCGCGATGACCGACGAGCCGCCGCATCTGGACGTGCATGTGACGACCGCGGGCCTGACCTCGAACGTCGACATGCACATCCTCGAGACCCTCTACACCTTCAACAGCAAGCTCGAGCCGGTGCCGCTGCTGGCCGAGGGTGAAACCATCAGCGACGACGGCAAGACCGTCGTGATCAAGCTGCGCGAGGGCGTGCCGTTCCACAACGGCAAGGAGATGAAGGCCGAGGACGTGAAAGCCTCGCTCGATCGCTGGGGCGCGTATGGCGGCCGCGGCAAGGTGCTCTACGACCACATCGAGAGCGTCGAGGCGACCGGCGACTACAAGGTCACGATCACGTTCAAGGATGTGTTCGGTCCCTGGAAGAACCTGATTGCGTTCAACAATGGCGGCCCGGCGATCATGCCGGCCGCGATTCTGGCCAACGCGACCGGCGAGCCGCTGCCGGCGGACCAGATCATCGGCACCGGCCCGTTCAAGTTCAACGAATGGCGTCCCAACCGCTACATCGAGGTCGTGAAATTCGACGACTATGCGCAGCCGCCCGGCGAGCCCGACGGCTATGCCGGCCGCAAGGACGTGACCCTCGATGCGATCCGTTTCATTGCGGTGCCGGACGTCGGCACGCGGGTGAGCGGCGTGCAGGCCGGCGACTACGACTATGCCGAGCGCATCCCGGGCGATCTGTACCAGGAGCTGAGCAACGATCCGAGCGTGGTCACGATCCGCGACGGCATTCCCGAGCTGCCATTGGTGTTCTTCAACAGCTCGGGCGGTATCTTCAAGGACAACTATGCCTTGCGCCGCGCGGTCATGGCCGCGTTCAACAACGCCGATGCGCTGCGCATCGCGGTCGGCCCCGAGGATCTCTGGACTGCCCAGGGTGCGATCTACCGGCCTGGCCAGTACTGGTACACCGATGCCGGGACCGACCACTATCCGTCGGGCGACCTGGAAGAAGCCAAGAAGCTGGCCGAAGAGGCGGGCTACAAGGGCGAGCCGATCCACTTCATGGTCTCGTCCTCCTACCCGCTGCACCACGACACCGGTGTGGTGTTCGCGCAGCAGATGAAGGATGCCGGCTTCAACGTCGACCTCCAGATCTATGACTGGCCGACCCTGCTGGAGCGTCGCGCCCAGCCGGACCTTTGGGACATGTTCGAGACCACCCACGGCGCCATGCCGGACCCGATCCTTTACACCTTCATGAACGACAACTACCCCGGCTGGTGGGTGTCGCCCGAGAAGGAGGCGCTCGAGGCCAAGTTCACTGGCTCCACCGATCCGGAAGAGCGCAAGCAGATCTGGGCGGACATCCAGGCGCTGGTCTACGAGCAGGTGCCGATCATCAAGCCGGGCGACGTGTTCCTGTTCGACATCGCGTCGCCCCAGGTCCAGGGCCTGACCGAGCAGCAGGACATGTTCTGGCCGGTGTTCTGGAGCGTCAGCAAGAGCTGACCATTCGTCTGCGGCCCTGCCCCCTTCGAACGGTCGGAGGCGGGGCTGCTGTCTCGCAGCCGAGATCGACAACGGCATGGGTATCTACGTCGTCAAGCGGCTTCTCGGCGCGATTCCGACGCTCATCATCGCCTCGCTCCTGGTCTTCGCCTTCATTCATCTGATCCCGGGCGACCCGGCGTCGGTCATGCTGGGTGACATGGCCGATACCGAGGAAATCGAGCGGCTGCGGCAGGAACTCGGCCTCGACCGGCCGATCTGGACGCAGTATCTGATCTGGGTCGGCCGCGTTCTCCGGGGCGATCTCGGCGTCTCGATCTATTTTCAGGAGCCGGTGCTCTCGGTGATCGGTGAGGGGGCCGAGACCAGCGCGTTCCTCGCCCTGTTCACGATGATCCTGATCATTGCAATCGGCATTCCGGCCGGCATCCTCTCGGCGACCTACCACGGCACGCGCGTCGACCAGGGCCTGTCGGGGCTCACCATGCTGGCCGCCTCGGTGCCGACTTTCTGGCTCGGTCTCTATCTGATCTTCACGGTCGCGGTCGGCCTCGGCCTTTTGCCGACCTCCGGCTTTCCGTCCGTGTTCGAGAGCGGCGACCTTTCCAACCTCAAATATCTGATCCTGCCGGCGATCACGCTCTCGGCTTCGAACGCGGCGCTCGTGATCCGGCTGGTGCGCGCGGGCATGTTGGATGTGATGCGCGAGGACTATGTGCGCACCGCCCGCGCCAAGGGCATCGCCGAGCACGCGGTGATCCTCAAGCACGTGTTCCGCAACGCGCTGATCGGCGTGGTCGCGACGTTGGGCTTCACCTTCGTCGGCCTGGTGTCGGAGGCGGTGGTCACCGAGACTGTGTTCGCCCTGCCCGGAATCGGCCGGCTGGTGGTGCAGTCGATCCTGCGCCGCGACTATCCGGTGATCCAGGGCGTCATCCTGGTGATCATCGTGTTCTACATCGTGGTCAATCTCGTGGTCGACATCGTCACCACCTACCTCGACCCGCGGGTCAAGCTGCAATGAGCGCGGTGGTCGATTTCCTGACGCCGTTCGCCCAGCGCAAGGTGGCCGGGTTTGGGCTCGCCTTCCTCCTGGTGGTGCTGGTCGCGGCCGTCCTGGCGCCGTGGATCACGCCCTACGACCCGCAGCAGATCGATGCCGTCGCACGCCTCGCGCCGCCGAGCGCCGAGCATTGGTTCGGCACCGACCACGCCGGCCGCGACCTGTTCTCGCGCGTGATCTACGGCGCGCGCATGGCGCTTCTGACCGGCGCCGGTGTGGTCTTGATCGCCCTGGTGTTCGGCGTGCTGCTCGGCACCCTGTCGGCCTATTTCCCGACGCTGGGCATGGTGCTGATGCGGATCGTCGACGTGCTGATGGGCATCCCCGCGCTGCTCCTGGCGCTGGCGCTGGTCGTGATCCTGGGCAAAGGCCTGTTCAACTCGATGATCGCGGTCGGCGCGATCTATGTGACCTCGACCGCCCGGATCACCTATGGCCTGACCCGCAAGGTCGTGGCCGAGACCTATATCGAGGCGGTGACCTCGCTCGGCGCCGGCCATTGGCGGATCATCCGCCGCCACATCCTGCCGAACCTGATCTCGCCGCTGATGGTCCAGGCGACCTTCATCTTCGCGTTCGCCCAGCTGTCGGCCGCCTCGCTCGATTTTCTGGGGCTGGGCCTGCCGCCGGACGTGCCGAGCTGGGGCAACATGATCGCCGAGACTCGCCGCTACATCACGCGGGCACCCGGGCTTTTGATGTTTCCGGGCGCTGCGATCATCCTGACCGTGTTCTCGCTCAACCTGGTCGGCGACGTCCTGCGCGACCGCCTTGACCCGCGCTTCAAGGACGATTTGGTCAAGTGACGACCTCGGAAAGACCGTTGCTGGTGGTCGAGGACCTGCAGGTCGGCATCCGCTCGGCGCGCGGCACGTTCCTGGCGATCGAGGAGGTCAGCTTTGTCCTCGCAGAAGGCGAGGTGCTGGGCCTGGTTGGTGAGTCCGGTTGCGGCAAGAGCATCACCGCGCTCGCAGTCATGGGCCTCCTTCCGCAGCCCGTGGCGCGCATCACCGCCGGCAGTGTCTGGTTCGACGGCACCGATCTGGCGGCGCTCTCGAACGAGCAGATGCGGCACATGCGGGGCGATCGGCTCGGCATGATCTTTCAGGAGCCGATGACCTCGCTCAACCCGGTGTATCGGGTCGGTGATCAGCTGGTCGAGACGCTGCGCGAGCATCGTCCGGTCGGCCGCGGTGATGCGCGGCGCGAGGCGGTCGACATGCTCGACATGGTCGGCATCCCGGCGGCGCGCGATCGCGCCAACGCCTATCCGCATGAGCTGTCCGGCGGCATGCGCCAGCGAGTGATGATCGCGATGGCGCTGATCTGCCGGCCCAAGCTCCTGATCGCCGACGAGCCCACGACCGCGCTCGACGTCTCGACCCAGGCCCAGATCCTGGATCTGCTGCTCACGCTCAAGCGCGAGCTCGGCATGGCGATCATGATGATCACCCACGATCTGGGCGTGATCGCCGAGGTCGCCGATCGGGTCGCCGTGATGTATGCCGGTCGGATCGTCGAGACCGCCGGCGTGTTCGAGCTGTTCCGATCGCCGCGCCATCCCTACACCGATGCGCTGCTGCGCTCGATTCCGCGCCTGGACAGCGAGCTCGATCGGCTGGTCGCGATCGAGGGCGCGGTCGCCTCGCCCCTGAACCGGCCGTCCGGCTGCAGCTTTCGCGATCGGTGTCCACGTGCGCGACCGCGCTGCGCCGATGCCGTGCCGCGGCTCGACGTGCTGACCGCGGATCACCGCGCGCGCTGCTTCTTCCCGGTTGAGGCAAGGGCGACCCAGGCGGAGCGGTCATGAGCGCGCTGCTCGAGGTGGAGGACCTCAAGACCTGGTTCCCGCAAAGGTCGCCCTTGCTGCGCCGAACGGTTGGCCAGGTGCGCGCGGTCGACGGCGTCGGCCTGCAGGTCGAGGCCGGCCGCACGCTCGGCCTGGTCGGCGAATCCGGCTGCGGCAAGTCGACGCTGGGGCGCACCATCGTCCGCCTGCTCGAGCCGACCGAGGGCGCGATCCGGGTCGATGGCGTCGACATGACGCGGGCGCGCGGGCGTGACCTGATGGCTATGCGTCGGCGCGTCCAGATGGTATTCCAGGATCCGTACGCCTCGCTCAACCCGCGCCTTCAGGTCGGCGATGCGATCGGCGAGCCGCTCGACATCCACAAGCTGGTCCGCTCGCCGCGCGAGAAGCGCGAGCGGGTCGCGGCCCTGCTCGACAAGGTTGGGCTCGGTGCCGAGGCGATGGCGCGCTATCCGCACGAGTTCAGCGGTGGCCAGCGCCAGCGCGTCGGCCTCGCGCGCGCCCTGGTCCTGAACCCGGAGCTGCTGGTCGCGGACGAGCCGGTCTCGGCGCTGGACGTCTCGGTGCAGGCCCAGGTGATCAACCTGATGCGTGACCTGCAGCGCGAATTTCACCTCGGCTACCTGTTCATCGCCCACGATCTGAGCGTGGTGCGCCACATCAGCGACGACGTTGCGATCATGTATCTGGGGCGGATCGTCGAGACCGGGCCGAAGACCACGCTGTTCGCAGAGCCGCGGCACCCCTACACTCGCGGCCTCCTGTTGTCGGTGCCGGTGCCGGATCCGACCAAGCGGCGGGGCGCGCATGCGCCGCTGACCGGTGGCCTGCCCGACCCGGCCGATCCGCCGCCCGGCTGCACCTTCCATCCGCGCTGCCCCTACGCGACCGACCTGTGCCGGCGCGAGCGACCCGAGCTTCGCGCGTTCGGCGACGCCCAGACTGTCGCCTGTCATCATGCCGAGGAGGTCGCAGCGGCCGGCTAACGAATCGTCACCAGGCCGAGTCACACGATAGCCTCGGCCCGAGACCTCGCGCTGCAGCTTGCACTACCGCCGACGGCGGCAGCGTGCTGAGGTCGGTCCAGGTCTGCTGGCGCTCGCCCATCGCGAGGCTTTGGTGCATGGCCGAATTTTTGGGCAGATTCAAATGCTTGAGGCTCGAGGTCAATCGGCCGGCCGATCAACCAGCGGGTCGCTTGGGGGCGGCCGCCGTCTCCAGGCAACGGCAGGCGGGACAACCGCAGGACGTGTCGGCCGCAGGCGGGTTACTGGCGCGCCGGTCACGGTGAAGCAAGTCAGCGCCGCGCCGCTCAGGCGAGATGGACCGCCGCCGATGGCTGCGCGAGTGCGCGGAACATGATGCTGGGCAGAGAGGCTTTGGTGCATGGCACAGGCGGAAAGGTCCGAGTTCGGACCCCACATGAACAGCCTGGGTGGTGCTGACGCTGAGGATGCCATGTCGATCAAGCCGGGTTCGCGGTCCAGAAGCCCTCGCGGCGCAGCCTGATCGAGGCTTGCGTGTCCCGCTACAAGCGGATCATCGGCCGGCGTCTGCGCACCCGCAGCCTCGCCGCCCAACAAGCGGAGCTCACGGCGGTCCTCGTCGTCCCTGTGCTCGCCGCGGGCCTGGTCCTGCTGCCGGCATTGGCCCGCGCTGCGGCGCCGATCACGCTCGTCGCGAGCGGCCTCGCTCTCGTCCTCTCGATCCGGATCGCCGGGGCGAGCGTGCAGTCCGGCCCGCTGACCGGTCTTGCCGGTCTGCTCGAGTGCGATCCCCTGAGCGCCCTCGTGCTCCTTCTTGTCGCCTTCGTCGGCACCACCGCCGCCGCTGTTGTGCTGACCGGCTATCTCGGCGCGCGCGGGCATCACGACCATCGCCGGAACGGCCGCCGCTACTACTCGCTCTACAATCTGTTCCTTTTGTCCATGCTCGCCGTGCCTATCATCGCGCACGTCGCGTTGATGTGGATCGCGGTTTCGTCGGCCACCCTGCTCTCGGCCTTTCTGGTTGGCTACGAGGACACGCCCGGGGGGCATTGTCAGACTAAAATCGGCTTGAGCCTGTCAGGGTCGATCCGTAGCCTCTGCCGATGCGCAATCCGTTCCGCTGCTTCAACAGCTCGCCCGAGGTGATCCGCCTCACGGTGATGATGTACATCCGCTATCCACTGTCGATCGTCAACCCAGAATGCGTGCGACGCAGGTTCTGTGCTTCTGTTCGTGGTCGGCATGGCAGCCGCCAACATCATGGGGTGCGGGAACCGAGCGGTTCAAAGCTGTTCGGCGGGCTCGCAAAGAGCGGCGACGTCAGATCTTACGAACTCGCTGGGCCCACGCCCTACGTCGGACGCTTCGGTTTCCGATGGTCGGCTCGGGACGCTATGCCGCCGCGCTCGTCCAGCGGAAATCCTCGCCGTCGATCCACATGCGATGGAGGGTCACGGCCATCCTGCGGGCGAGAGCGACCTTCGCCCGTCGAGATCCCTGGCGCCCCGCGATCCGCATCGCCCATGCCTTCATAGCCGACCACCTCGTCGATGGACGGAGAACAACATTCGCCGCCTCGAATAGCGCGGTTCGCTGCCATGAAACCGTGCGGCTGTGGTGGAATCGTTTCGGACCCATGTTCGCTGCCGAGATCAGGAGACGGCGGGCGGAGAGGCTACGCGCCGTCCCGCAGTGGCGCTGGCACGTGGACGAGGTGTTCGTGAAGATCAACGGCGAGATGCACTATCTCTGTCGGGCGGTCGATCACGAAGGCGAGGTGCTCGAGGTGTTTGCCACGAAACGCCGGGATCGCGAGGCTGCCCTGGCGTTCCTGAAGCGTGCGATGAAGCGCTACGGCAGACCGCGGGCCATCGTAACCGACCGTCTGCGCTCCTACGGTGCCGCGATGAAGGACATCGGGGTCGAGCGACGTCAGGTGTGTGGTCGGTGGCTCAACAATCGCGCTGAGAACTCCCATCAGCCGTTTCGACGACGAGACTGGTTCGCATTGGACTGACAGCACCGGGCCGGCTGCTCTCAGAAACCCAGGTGCTCGACGACACCTACGTCCCGTTCTTCCGCGCGTTCGACGCCGCCCCAGACGCCTCGATCGCGCGCTGGAGCGCCAGTCCAGTGGGGATCGCCGGCCGCGGGGCGGCGACCTTTAGTCGTCATCGCTGCCGGGTAAAGCCAGGCCTCGGCGGTGGGCCAGGGATGTTGCCGCCGGTATGCTCACCTGGTCCGCCAACATTGCGCTAGAATAGTAGCGCAGTTGCCGTTCTTCGGCGCCTTAAGCGCCGTCTGGCACCACGTTACAATCATGTGCTGGAGCGCCGACAGGGACCAGCAGTCTGGAGATAATGAATGCGAGCCGACCGATGCGGGATCGACCCATCAGCGATACTTGAAGCGGCGTCCGAAAGCATCATCGTGACTGGAGCGAATCTCGAGCTGCCGGGACCCATCATAATCTATGTAAATCCGGCCTTCGAGCGAATGACCGGATGGATGGCCGATGACATCGTTGGCAAGTCGCCTCGACTTCTTCAGGGCGTAAAGACCGATCATTCTGTCTTCGAAGACATGCGTGATGCACTCCGACGCGGCGATCGCTGGGAGGGGCAGGCGGTCAACTACCGTCGGAATGGTAAGGAGTTCATGATGGAGTGGTCGATCACGCCCTTGAAGGACGCGAGCGGGCGGACGACGCATTTCGTCGCCGTTCAGCGAGACGTCACCGCGCGCGTGGAGGCTGAGCGCCGAATCGCCGAAGCGCGTGAGGCGGCCCGCGAGGCGGATCGGAAAAAGGCCAACCTGGCGCGCTATTTCTCGCCCAAGATGGTCGAGGTTCTTGCTCAAGCAGATCAGCCGCTTGGCCGCGTCCGCCGCCAAGAGATAGCCGTCATGTTCATTGATATTGTCGGGTTCACGGCGATCAGCGAGATGCTCACACCTGAACGCGTCGTCGCGCTTGTGAGATCCTTCTATCGCAGGATGTCGAATGTGATCTTCGCCTACGGCGGCTCGATCGAAAAGTTCGCTGGTGATGCCCTCATGGCGCTGTTCGGTGTTCCAGAACCGGGTCGGTGCGATGCGACGAGCGCCTTGTCGGCCGCCCTTGGCATGATGGACGAACTGGATCGTTGGAATGCAAAGCGCGTCCGCTCCGGTCGCGAAGCCATCGATGCCGGCATAAGCGTTCATTTCGGGACCGCTGTGCTTGGCGATATTGGGACCCGTGAATCGATGACCTTCACCGCCATCGGCGATACCGTGAACACCGCAAGCAGGATGCAGGCGCTCTGCCGAGAGCTCAAAAGACGCTTAGTCGTGAGCCAGCCGCTGGTGGATCGCGTCCGCCAGGAAAGCTGCGGCGATGAGGCCGCGCTCGCCCGCCTCTGTTACGCCGGCGGCCACGGCTTGCGAGGGCGCCGCCAGAAGATCCAAGTCTGGACGGACAGCCCCGAGCAGGCCGGCGTTGGTGATGCCGGTTGCCGATCAGTGGAGCGCTGACTGACGGTCGCGTGATCCGAACCGTCGCAGAGGCCGTACCAGTGAACCAGCAGAGCGAGGGAGACACCTCTGTCCCGTCGTGACAGACCACTCACCCCGCTTTGAACACAATGGGGCAGCCACGCTGGTGATGCGGCCCCAACTGGAGGAAAGACAAGGATGGTGAAGCATCTGTACAATCTCGTCATGGACCCCGAGCGGAACCCTCTGCAGGCTTTGCCCAAGATGGTGCGGTTCCAATACATGGTCATTCTGGCCTACATGTGGTCGGTGGTGTTCTCCATTTACATCGGCACGCTCGCTTTCCTGGGTCCGTCGATCGCCGCGCACACGATCCTGCTGATCGGCGTGTTCTTCACTGCCGATATCTTCCGGCGCGCCCGCGATCGCTCGCTGAGCTACGACGAACTGTTCAAGGACTCGGCTGACGGCACGGCGACGTACGATGACGTCTGGGGCGCGCCGGGGCTGGACATGCGGCGGGCACATGCCGAGGCTCGCTGACAACGGCCATCAGTCGAGCTTTGGCCAACTGAGAAGTTGGTCGAAACGTTGGGTATCAGCGATGCCTCCGGTTCGCCTGGCCAATCTGCTGATCATTCTGTCCGGCTGCTACCTGTCGATGCGTCTTCAGCAACTCATGCGAACACCTGAGCGATCATGATCGGCGCGGTTGCAGACAATTCCTCCGGGACGGCGGACGTCCCGGAGGAATCCGTGTGGGACTATCCCCGGCCGCCCCGGCTCGAGCGCTGCCAGCACAGGATCCGGGTGGTGTTCGCCGGACACACGATCGCGGATTCCCGAGATGCGCTTCGGGTGCTGGAGACCAGTCATCCGCCGACATACTACCTCCCACCGTGCGACGTGCGCTCCAGGTTTCTCCTGCCATCATCGCGTCGGACCTGGTGCGAGTGGAAGGGCGAGGCGCACTACTGGAATCTTCGCGTTGATCGAGTTGAAAGCGCCAATGCGGCGTGGAGCTATCCCAGACCAACCCAGCCTTTCGCCGCGATACGCGACTACCTGGCATTCGATCCGTCGCGGGTCGAAGCCTGCTACGTCCGCGACGAGCAGGTCCGGGCGCAAGAAGGTGATTTCTACGGAGGCTGGATAACGAGCAACGTGCGCGGTCCGTTCAAGGGCGCGTCCGGCACCTCTGGTTGGTAATGGCTTGCCGCACGTGTCTGACCAGACCTCTTGTTGCGACGCGGGTTAGTGATGTCGCTCGAATCGTTCGGCGCCGAGATGAGCGTCGTTGTGGTAGGCGCTTCGGGTGGCATTGGCGGGGCCTTGACCAATATCCTGAGCGCAAGTCCCGCCGTCGCCCGGATAATCGCGTGCAGCCGGTCCGGATCAGTGTCTGACCATACCAAGGTGAGGCATCAGCGGCTCGATTTGGAGGACGAGCTGACGATCGTCCGAGCGGCCGATGCAGTACGAGCGGATGGAGGCGCGCTGGATCTGGTGTTCCTGGCCTCCGGTATCCTGCATGACGACGGGGCGCTGCGTCCGGAGAAGACATGGCGCGCGCTCGATGGTGCTGCGCTCGAGCGGGTCTATCGCATCAACGCCGTCGGTCCGGCCCTGGTCGCCAAGCACTTCCTGCCGCTGCTCGCGCGCGATCGCAAGAGCGTGTTCGCCGCGCTCTCGGCCCGCGTTGGCAGCATCTCGGACAATCGCTTGGGCGGTTGGCATGCCTATCGGGCGTCGAAGGCGGCGCTAAACATGCTGCTTCGGACACTCTCGATCGAGCTGGCGCGCGCCAACCCGCGAGCGATCTGCGTCGGCCTTCATCCGGGCACAGTCGACACAGCTCTCTCGGCGCCCTTTCAGGCTGGCGTGCCCGAGGGCAAGCTGTTCACACCGGAACGTGCCGCGGCTCACCTGCTGGAAGTGATCAACGGCCTCGGGCCGGACGACAGCGGCAAGGTGCTTGCCTGGGACGGCAAGCCAGTACCCGCGTAGCTCAGCTCGCCTCGACCGCTCGCGCCACAGGTACGACAACCTCGTTTCGCCGGAGGAAGGGAAGGGTCCAGGGCGGGTCGTAGAACAGGCTGGTGGGCGCGCCGATCGGCCGCCAGCCCGACAATTTCAGGCCGTTCAGGAGTTGGGCCTTGCGCCTCTTGATCGCATCTTCGTCCCGTGAGCCGCTGAAACGCTCCACGGCAACCGTCATCTCCGGCAGCTCAATAATCCGCACTCTCGGATCGGTCGGCTGGGGCGCCGTGGCCCGCGTGTAGGCGCTCGGAAGAAAGAACCGCATCGTGTAGCGCCCATCGTCGGCAACAGCCGTTTCGACGGGCGCGGTCATTGCGATTTTCTCAGAGACTACCTCCACCGGGGCCGTCATCGCGACCTCGGATTGACTCTGGTTGGCGCCCGAGATGTAATCGAACAGAAGTCGGAATGCGTCGTTGCGCCCGGCCTCGGCATTGCCGGCCTCGACGGTGGCTTCGGCGGCCAACCGGCTGCCATAGTCGCGAACCTCGACCGTCTCCTCGATCTGCTCGACGACGGTATAGGGAGGCTGCTCGTAGCCCGATCGGATCCCGAACACGGAGCAGCCTGACAGGAGCACGACGGCAGCTAGGGAAGCAGCGGCACGGAACATCAGTCGTGCCGTTCACGCAGCCAGGCCGCGGCGGCCCACGAGTTGCATCGCGACGCCGAGCCCCTGCGTCACGACGTGTTGCGCAGTAAGACCAGGAGCTAGAAGGGAGCGCGAGACCGGGCCCATCACATGAACGGGCCGGCGGCCGAGCGCATCGAGACCCTGGCGTGCGACCAGCTCGGGTGAGAACGCGCCGGGCAGGCTGCCAAGCGAGAATCCAGCTCGACGGCCAAACGCGGTGCGCGTCGGTCCGGGGCAGAGCGTCAGTACGTCGATCGGCTCAGATCGGAGCTCCGCCGCCAGAGCCTGGGTATACATCCAGATGAACATCTTGCTGGCGGCATAGGTGGCTAGAAACGGCAACGGCTGAAACGCCAGGGTGCTGGAGACGTTGATCAGGCCAGCCCGCCGCCCCGCCTCCCTTGCCCGGCTGATCATACCGGGAAGCAGCCGCCGCGTGAGGTCGGCGGTGGCGACCACGTTGACTTCTGCGGCCGTGCGCTCGAACTCGCCATCGTTCTCAAGCACCGGGCCATAGGGGCCAAGCCCGGCATTGTTGATCAGAAGGTCCGGGCAGAACCTCTCGGCACGCGCGATCAGCTTGTCTCGCTCCTCGGAGCGCGCCAGGTCCGCTTGCACGCAATCGACTTCCCGACCAGACCGCTGCAGCTCTGCGCGCATCTCTGCCAGCCGCTCGCTATTGCGCCCGGTCAGCAGCAACGCCGTTGCGGCCGGGAGATCGCGTGCAAACGCCGCGCCGATGCCACTGGTCGCTCCTGTGACCAGAGCCCGGTGGTACAATGTTCTTCTCTTCCGTCCCAGCATCGCAGGCTCCTACCAAGTTTGCTCGCGCCGGAGATCACGTTCCGAATTAGAGAGGCGCTGCCGGATCGAACGGTTTCAGCAGGTGCGGCACCTGGAGGACGAACGGTGAATGATGCCAGCCGTTCCGACTCTTCCTCCTAAAGACCGGCGACGCACAGACGTGCGTGTGGCGGGGGCTGTTACCCCGGTGCTGTGGGTGCCTTGAGCGCTACGACGGCGACCACGCGAGGACAGCCGCCCGCTGCGCGCGGGCGACGTTCCCTGCGGGCGCAGTCATGAAGCTACGGTTGCCCGTAGCATCCAGATAGCCTTCTCGTGGACCTGCAGCCGCTCGGTGAGCATGTCTGCTGTCGCTACATCGCGAAGATCTTCCGCCACCTCGACCGCGTCACGCAGCCGGCGCGAAACCGTCTCGTGGTCGCTGATGAGCGTTGTCACCATCTGCTCGGCGGAGAAGTTGCTGCCGTGCGCCTCGGCGATCGCACTGTGCGGCATCAGGTCGGCGATGCTCGTCGGTGCCGGGTAGCCAAGAGCGCGGATGCGCTCCGCCAGCTCGTCGATGGCGGCGAACAGGTCCTGGTACTGCTGCTCGGTCAGTTCGTGCAAGCTGATGAAAAGCGGCCCGACCACATTCCAATGAAACCCTTGCGTCTTGACCATCAGCACATACGCGTCGGCCAACATTCCGGTGAGGCTGGCCGCCAAGCGCTTGCGCTGCTCGAGATCGGTGTCGGGATGGTCCACACCGGGTCGGGCATGCAGGACGGTGGCAGTCATCGGCTACTCCTCAAGAAAAGGTGGTGGAAATCGGGTCGCGCGCACTCAGCTCGCCACCATCAGGGCGGTGACTGCGAGAGCGGCGACGGCAAGTGCAAGGGACCCGGCCAGGACGTAACGCATCCGGCCGAGAATCTCGCCCTGCCGGGCTTCGACCTTCGACAGTTCGGTCGTCATGTCTTCTCCAGGTTACTTCGGGGCGGCAGATCAATAGCGGCCAGCACGGCGGGGCCCCGTGCGCCGAGGTCCCCGCCTGACCGCTGATGGGGCTACTTCTGCGGCACGATGACCGTGTCGATGACGTGAATGACACCGTTGTCGGTTTCGATGTCGGCCTGAACCACCGTCGCCTCGTCGACCTTCACGCTACCGCCGCTTGCATCGATAGCAACCATCTGACCCTGCACAGTCTCGACCTCGAGTTCCTTACCCGCGATGTCAGAGGACATCGTCTTACCGGGCACCACGTGATAGGTCAGCAGGGCGACCAGCTGATCCTTGTTCTCTGGCTTCAGCAGGTTGTCGACGGTGCCCTCGGGCAGCTTCGCAAAAGCCTCGTCGGTAGGCGCGAACACGGTGAACGGCCCCTCGCTCTTCAGGGTGTCGACGAGCCCGGCCGCCTCGGCAGCGGTCAACAGCGTTTGAAACGAACCGGCCTCTTGCGCCGTCTCTACGATATCGGCAGCCGCTGCGGCGCCGCTCGCGAACACGACAGGAAGCGCGACGCAGCCCGCGCGGACGATCGATGAAAACCTTGCCATAGCTCCACTCCATGATTGTTGGACCCGTCGCTTACGGCAGGGCTGGCGCTTCGGATCACCCTCATGCTCAATAAAGTGCGGGGCGCAGATCACCATCCATCAACAAGATTGCGCTGCGTGCTTGGCTCAGCCTCGGCTTCCGCACGCTGCGCCACCAGACGCGAAGAGCCGCCGAAACGCCGACCTGTGTCAATGCGAGCGCTGCCGGCGGGTAACCTGCGCCGCGTCCAAGCGTGGCCCGATCTTGGTCTTGCCTCATGCGAGTGAGCCTGTACTTACTTTGGTCGCGCGTCAGTGCTGAGGAGGAGGGGTTCGCGCAACGGCTCGGCGGGCTGTTCGTCTTTGGCGGCTGCGACGCAGTTTGGGAGGATGCAACGAGTGAGTTCAGTAGCCGCGGGTCGACGATCGATGCGCAGAGTTCACTTCTGGTTGCTGCAGCTCCTGGTGACGGTACCTCTCGCGGGCACGGGGGCCGCCGAACTCAAGGTGACGCTGGAGCAGGTCGCAACCGGTTCTGGCCATGTTCTGGTCGCCGTCTGTACGCCCGAGACATTTCTTCGCCGCGGCTGCCCTTACACGGGACGGGCGCCGGCGGTCAGCGGCGAAGCCCAGGTAGTGGTGCGCAGCATCGAGCCGGGCGTCTACGCGGTTCAGGCGTTCCATGACGAGAACGACAATCTCGAGCTCGATCGCAACTTTCTCGGCCTGCCGAAGGAAGGCATGGGCTTCAGCAATGATGCCCCAATGCGTTTCGGACCGCCAACCTTCGAGGATTTGGCGATCGAGATCGACGCCAGCGGCACTGTGACCCGTCTGCGGCTGCGCTACTTCGACTGATGCTGAGCTGCGTCGCCTCTTGCGGCCATGTTGCGCACGGTTCCCACGCGTCGACCGAGAGCCGCCAGCAGCGAAGCACAAGCGCGAAGGCGCCCTGTCCAGCTCCGTCCGTGAGCGGCGCGAAGGTATTGTTGGAACACGGCATGGTCGACCGCAGTGGGCGGCTGGTAGTGCGGTCGGAGCTGGCCGCGCCGCAGGCTGATGGTCTTGAGGCAGGTAAGCTCGAGCAGTCCCTCGGCGCCGCGCGTCACACCGTAGCCGCTCTGACCACGGCCGCCGAAGGGGAGCCGCGGATCGGCCGTCGGGACGATCAGATCGTTGATCGTGACGGCGCCGGCGCGGATGCGCGCCGCCAGTTGCCGTGCCTGCTGCTCCGGACCGAACACCGAGGCGCCGAGCGCATAGGGGCACATTTCGTCGAAACGCAACGCCTCCTCGCTGTCGCTGACCGGGACGAGCGCGAGAACCGGAGCGAAGATATCGGCCTTGAACAGGGCCAGCTCCGGCGTCGCGTTCGCAACCAGGATCGGCCTCACGGCAGGGACGCCCGCCGGTGGCGGCGCCCCCATGACTCGACACCCGGCGCGCCGCGCCTCGTCGAGCATGGGCTCCAGGCGTTCTAGTGTCGACGCGGCGACCGGAACCGGCAACGTGCCGGCGAGGTGCGCCTGGAGCCGTCGCTCGAGGTCGGCCGCCTGCGCCTGCGGCACGAACACACGGCGCGGGGCGATACATGTGGCGCCGCCGTTCAGACGCAGCCCGAAGGCGAGCGCGTTGGCGACCAGCCCCAGATCGGCACCGGGCAGGACGAAGACCGCATCGTTGCCGGAAAGCTCGAGCGTCGCCTGCGTGAGCTGGGGAGCGAGCTCGGCGAGCACGGCGCGCCCGGAATTGGCCGAACCGGTCAGGACGACCCGCTCGACGCCTTGTGCGATGACGGCGCGTGCGGTGGCAACGTCCTCATCGAGCAGTTGCACGAGCTGTGCTGGCAATCCGGCATCCTGGAGCAGCGTGCTCAGCGCCGCAAGCGGCGCGGTGCAGCCAGGCGCCGGCTTGAGCAGCACGGCGTTACCGGCGACCAGCGCCTGCAGCAACTGCACCCCCGGCAGGAACAGAGGGTAGTTGCCGGGCGCGAGGATCAGGACCACGCCTAGAGGCTCGCGACGGATCTCCGCCTCGGCGCCGGCCAGCCACAGCGGCCGGCCACGCCGCCCCAGTCGGCAGGGCCGAAGGAGGCGGGCCGCTTCACGCTCCAGGAAACGGCAGGCATCGGCGAGCGGAATGACCTCGGTGGCGAGCGTGTCGGCCGCCGTGCGCCCGTGTTGGTCGCCGACCGCGGCGACGAGCACCTCGGCCCGTGCAGCCAACAGCTGGCGCAAGCGGCGAATGACCTGCAGGCGGGCATGGATCGGAGTTTGCGACCAAGCCCTCTGCGCCAGCCGCGCTTGCCGCAGATGGCCTTCCATGGCGATCGTCGGGGGCGGCGGGCGCACGCCAGTCGCCGTCGGCGCGGACATCAGCTCTCCTTCAGGGGATCGTGGCCCCAGTTCATGAGCGAGAAGCGCCAGCGCGTCTCGGTGACGTCGCCTTTGGGCCGCTGCGCCTTGTGGCGGTGCACGTACCCGATCACCTTCTTCATGTGCGCGTAATGGCCGTCGGACAGCTCGGCCACCTTCTTGCGCTTCAGCTCGACGATGCGCCGGCCCGATTGATGGCCGACCGCCTCGTCGTCCCCCTCCCGTGTCCAGCCGACCGACTGGCTCTCTTCCGTGGCGAGCCAGCGCTCCAGCTCCCTGGGTGCCATGTTGACGGCCTGGCTGAAGGCGGCTCGGACGTCCTTGCGCTCGCTTTCAGTCACGTTCCTGTCTCCCTTGATCATCGCTTGAGCGCCCGCGCGAGCTCGGCCTTGCTCATTCTGGAGCGGCCGGGGAGGTTATGGCGCCTCGCTTTTTCGTAGAGATCGGACCTGGTGGGCTCGCGCCACTTGCCGGCCTCGCCATCGCGGTACCTAGCCGTCTTCTCGGCGATCCGCTTCGGCTGGTGCGAATACTGCATGCCGCGCTGGAGGTCGCGACGCTTCTTGTCCGAGGTGGCGCGGTATTCCTCGTCCGATAGCGCCTCACGCGCTCTCTTCGGGAGATATCGCTCGCCCGACTCCAGGCTCTTGCGCCCGGACTTGGTGCCCCACTCCTCCTCAGTCCACTGCCCGAGGCTGGTATCCTTCGGCCTGCGTCCGCGATAGCCGCCACCGCGTCGCTTGTACTCCTGAACCGCGAGCTGGGCTTTGCGTGCCGACCACTGGTCTGGCTTGCCACCCTTGTCGCTGCGCGTGAGGTCGCGCTTCACACGCTCCCACAGCTGCGGATCGGACCGCTCGACCTTGCTGATCATCTCTTCCTCCTGCGCTGGTCGGGATCGATAACGTCCGCCTTCAGAAATTTTCTTTTGTCCAACTCTTGTCAAGGGATATATTGGACACAAGTTAGGTAACCGTCAGGAGGAGACATCCGACGTGCACTCGATGAAGGCCGCCTGCCAGCTGACTGGTCTCTCGCCCGACACCCTACGGGCGTGGGAGCGGCGCTACGGCGCGGTGCAGCCCAAGCGCGATGCCAATGGGCGACGGCTCTACGAGAGCGCCGAGGTCGCCAAGCTGCGGTTGCTGCGGCAGGCGGTCGATCTCGGCCAATCCATCCATCGCGTCGCCCGACTGACCACCGCCGAGCTGGAGGGCCTGCTGCGCGAGGCGCGCGAACGCGAACCGGCACACGGCCTGAGTGATCTCGTCACACGCCTGCTCGACGCGGTTGCGCACTACCGCCCCGACCTGTGCGACGAAATCCTTGGCTTGGCGATCGCCGGACTGTCGCCGCGGGACGCGGTGCACTTCGTGCTCTCGCCGGCGCTCGTCCAAGCCGGATCGCGCTGGCATGACGGCGAGTTCAGCGCTGCCCAGGAGCACCTCCTGACGGCGAGCGTCGAGCGGCTCGTCATGACGACCCTGCACACCTTTCAAAAGTCGGCGCGCGGCCCGGGCATGGTGTTCGGGACTCTGGCCGGCGAGCGGCATGCCATCGGCAGCCTGCTCGCCGCCTTCCTAGCCGCAAGTCAGGGAACCAGCTGCATCTATCTCGGCGCCGACTTGCCGCCGATCGAGCTGGCACAGGCCGCAGTCCGTAGCGGTTCCGCTGTGGTCGTTCTCAGTCTCGCCACCGCCAGCCGCTCTCTCGAGAGGCAGCTCCAGGAACTATGCCGCGAGCTGCCGCCTGAAATCGAAGTCTGGCTTGGCGGTGGCGCCACGCAGGATCTGCAACAAGCCGGTCTCCCCGACAAGTGCACCCGACTAGGCAGCTTCGACGACTTCCTCGAGCGCGCAGAGATCCTACGCCAGACGAGATCATAGAAGGGAGGACACCGTGATCGATTGTGGTCGTCATACCACCCATCCGCCGCCCGTGTTCGACGATTCCGGCACGGGACAAGCGGATGGTTTTGCAGTGCTTCTAGCGGCGATCGCCGAGCGCCAGGATCACTTCGCCTTCGCCCAGCTTTTCGATCGCTTTGCGCCACGTATCGAGGCGTACCTGCGCCGCCTCGGTGCCGAACAAGCGCTCGCTGAGGATGTGACCCAGGAAGTGATGCTGGTGCTCTGGCAGCGGGCCGAGTTGTATGACCCGACGCGCGCCACCGTTTCGACCTGGATCCACACGATTGCCCGCAATCGTTTCATCGACTTCGTCCGCCGCCGCCCCAGCGAGCTGAAGACTGACGTGTATTCGATCGGCGTGCCGGCGGACGACGACACGGAGAGGAGTTTCTATCTGACCCAGCTCGAGCGGCACCTGTGCCGCGCCTTGGCGTCGCTGCCGAGCGAGCAGAGCCAGCTCATCGAGCAGGGCTATTTTCTCGACAAACCGCAAACCGTGCTCGCCCATGAATTCGGCCTGCCCCTCGGCACCGTGAAGTCGCGCCAGCGTCTGGCACTCGGCCGGCTGCGCCGGCATCTGGTATCCCATCCGATGAGACGCGGACTAACGGTAGCCGCCCCGGGCGCCTCGCCCGTGTCTTTGCGGCGTGCCGCGCCAGGTCGGGCGGCGCTCCCGCGGGTGGTCATCGCCGGCGCCGGCCCCGGCGGGCTTGCCGCGGCGATGCTTCTGGCGAATGCCGGCGCGGAGGTGGTCGTGCTCGAGCGCAAGACCCACGTCGGCGGCCGGTCGGCGACCTTGCATGCAGGCGGCTTCAAGTTCGATCTCGGACCGACGTTCTTCCTGTACCCGCAGGTGCTGGACGAGATCTTTCGCGGCCTGCGGGCATCGGCTCGAGGACGAGGTCGATCTGCTCCGCCTCGATCCCATGTACCATCTGGTGTTCGAGGGCGGTGGCGAGATCCGCGCGAGCGCCGATCTGGCGAGGATCGCATCGTGAGATCGCCCGGCTGTCGCCCGCGGACGCCGCGGCGTGCCTCGCTTCATCGACGGAGAACCGCGCAAAGTTCGAGGCCTTCCGACCGATCCTGCAGCGCCCCTTTTCCAGCTGGCGCGCCTGCTTCACGCCGCGACCTGCTGACGGCACTGCCTGCTCTGCGTCCGTTTCGCAGTGTCGACGGCGATCTCGCCCGCACTTCAGCGACCCGCGGGTGCGACTGGCGTTCTCCTTCCAGAGCAAGTACCTCGGGATGTCCCCGTTTAAGTGCCCGAGCCTGTTCACCATTCTGGCGTTCCTGGAGTACGAGTACGGCGTGTTCCATCCGCGCGGCGGATGCGGGGCGATGATGGAGGCCATGGCCCGGGTCGCGCGTGGACGCGGCGTCACGGATCCGGCCCGAAGAGCCGGTCGACGAGATCGTTTTCGCCGGCCGCAGGGCGATCGGCGTGCGGACGAGCGAGGCGACCTACCGCGCGACGCCCTTGTTATCAACGCTGACTTCGCGCAGACGATGGCCAGTCTTGTGCCTGACCGGCTGCGGCGGCGCTGGACCGATGCGAAGCTCGCGAGGAAACGGTTTTCCTGCTCGACGGTCATGCTGTACCTCGGCATCAAGGGCAGCGTCGATCTCGACCACCACACCATTCTCCTGGCTGACGACTACGCGCGCAATCTGCGAGGAAATCGAGGACGGCCGAGTTCTGCCCGAGGAGCCGTCGCTCTACGTCCAGAACGCCTGCGGCACCGACCCGGGCAGGCGCCGCGCGGCCATAGCACGCTTTATGTTCTGGTACCCGTGCCTCATCAAAGCGACCACATCGACTGGCGGCGCGAGCGTGCCCGCTATCGCGAGTTGGTTCTGCGCCTTGAGCTCTCGGTCTTCACGATCTGGAGCGGCGGATCGTCTTCGAGAAAATGGTTGTTCCGTCGGATTGGGAGAGCGACCTTCTCTACCAGGGCGCGACCTTCAATTTGGCGCATAGTCTGGGCCAGATGCTGCATAGGCGGCCGCGCAACCGTTTCGAGGACCTCGACGGGTCTACCTGGTTGGCGGCGGCACTCATCCGGGAAGCGGCCTGCCGGTGATTTTCGAGTGGCGCGCGGTGAGCTCCTCGCTGGTCGCCGACGATCTCGGTCTCGCCCGGCGCGTCTCCACCGAGTGCCGGCGGCAGCGGCACCTTCCAGCTCCCTTCGACAGCGGAGGCTTGCATGACCGCATCCCGATCACCCGGTTGGTGTTATTGGCGGCGGTCTCGGCGGGCTTGCCGCCGCTACGCCTCGCCGCGCGCGGCCACCGAGTGACCCTGTTCGAGAAGAACGCGTGGCTCGGCGGCAAGGCCGCGTGCTTGACGCAGCGACGGCTTCCGCTTCGACATGGGGCCGACCATCCTGACCGTGCCTCGGTGCTCGCGCGCATCTTCGCGCGAGGCAGGCCGCCAACTCCAGCGACGACCTCGATCTGTCCGCCTCGATCCGCAATGGCGCTGCTTCTTCGAGGATGGCTCCGTGCTCGATCTCGAGGACGACGTCGCGGCGAAATGGCGCGAGCGCTCGACGCAGCGTCCGCGCCGGCATGGGCGAGGGCTACCGCAACGCTTCTTGCAGATGTCCGAGCAGCTGCATGCGGCATCTCGAACCGCTTCTTCTTCTGGCGCTCCGTCGGCGCCATGCGCGACACGTTCGATCTTGCGCGACCTCTCCAGCTCGCCGACGCTTCGGACGTGCTGAGCCTGCGCATGGGCACGACCGTTGCCGGCACCATCCGCGGCTTCGTCCCCGACGACCGCGTCGCGCAGATGCTCGACCACTTCACGCAGTACGTCGGCTCCTCGCCGGACGGGTCGCCCGCCGTCCTGTGCGCGCATCGCGCCACATGCAGACCGACGAAGGCGTCTGGTATCCCGATGGGCGGCACGCGCGCCGTGCCGAGGCGCTGGTGAAACTGGGCCGCGAGCTGGGCGTGGAGTATCCGCACCGGCGCCGATGTCGAGCGCCTTGCGATCCAGCACGGTCGCGTCACGCGGGGTCGTGACCGCCTCGGGCGAGCGCATCGCAGCTTCGACGCCGTCGTATCCAACATGGATTCCGTGCGCACCTACCGCGAACTGCTCGGCGGCGAAATCTGCCGACAGGCTTCGCCGCGGCGCCGGTACGAGCCGGCCTGTTCCGGCGTTGTCCTCTATCTCGGCCTGAACAAGCGCCTACGACCACCTCGCGCATCACGACTTCGTCTTCTCGCGTGACGCCGCACGAGGAGTTCGACTGATCTACCGCCGCGGCGAGCCCGCGCCGGACCCGACCTGCTATCTGGCCGCGCCGGCGCGCACCGAGCCGGCCGTGGCGCCCGCAGGCGGCGAGGCGCTCTACGTTCTCGTGCACACCCCCTACCTGCGCCCGCACCACGACTGGAGCGCGATGTTGCCCGAGTACCGCCAGGTCATCCTCGACAAGCTCAAGCGCACCGCCGGGCTGCACCGACATCGAAGACGCGCATCGTCTTCGAGCGCGCGCTGACGCCGCAGGACATTCACGATCGCTACCAGCGTGCTCAACGGCGCGATCTACGGGCTGGCCAGCCATGGCCGGTTCCTCGGCGCCTTCAAACCCGCGAATCGAGCCGCGACGTGCGGCGGCCTTTACCTCGCCGGCGGCGCCGCGCATCCCGGCCCGGGCATGCCCATGGTCATGATGTCCGGCTGGATCGCCGCCGACGCGCTCGATCAGGACCTGCGTCAGCGGGCGGCCGCCTAGCCATGTACGCGGCGGTCAGCCCGTCCGAACCCGGAGTTGTTGCGGCGCGCTCGCCCGCGCTCTGCAGCTTCTTCGGATCAGTGATGCGCCGCCAGATGCAGCGCCACTTCCATGCTTTCCGCGTCGCCAGGTCGGGGCCGCCACGTCTGCCGCAGGGCCGCGCGGCGATCGTGTACAGCAATCATCCGTCTTGGTGGGACCCAGCCCTGTTCATCGTTCTCACCACGACGCTGCTGCGCGGCCGCAAGGGCTACGGCCCGATGGAGGCGGCCCAGCTCGAGCGTTACGGGTTCATGCGTCGGATCGGCGTGTTCGGGATCGAGCCCGGCACCCGCCGCGGCGCCGCCGCCTTCCTGCGCACCAGCTCGGCGATCCTCGCAGATCCCGAAGCGGTGTTGTGGGTCACCGCGGAGGGCGCGTTCGGTGATTTGCGTCTTCGGCCGGTACGGCTGCGACCGGGCACCGCCCATCTTATGGCCCGTCTCGAGAGGGTCGTCGCAATCCCGCTGGCCCTGGAATACCTGTTCTGGACGGAGCGCCTGCCCGAAGCTCTGTGCCGCTTCGGCGAGCCCCTGCACGGCGGTGGCAGCTCGGTCGCAAGCTGGCAGACGCGGCTCGAAGAGGCGCTGGCCGGGACCATGGATGCCCTGGCGATCGACGCCATCGCCCGAGAACCTGATCGCTTCGAGTTGATCCTGCGTGGCCGCAGCGGCGTCGGCGGCGTCTATGACTTGTTCCGCCGTGCGCGCGACGCTGCCCGCGGCAAGCGCTTCCGACCCGAGCACGGTGGCCGCGAGGCATGATGTTGGAGATTCTCGCCTATGCCGCTCTAGCCCTCGCGCTGCTTCCGGCAGTCGTGACGGCGGTCAATCTCGCGTTCTTCCGAGTACCGCCGCCGCGCAAGCTCGCATCGCCACCGAAGGTGTCGCTGCTGATCCCGGCGCGCGACGAGGAGGCCAGCATCGGCGACACCCTGCGCGCCGCACTCGCCAGCGAGGGCGTCGAGCTTGAGGTGGTGGTGCTCGACGACGGCTCGACCGATCGCACCGGGGCGATCGCAGCGTTGTATGCGCAGGACAATTCGCGTCTGCGCGTTGTAGCCGCGCCGCCGCTACCGCTCGGTTGGTGCGGCAAGCAGCACGCATGTCACGTCCTGGCCGGCCACGCGCATCACCCGCTGCTGGTGTTCATCGACGCCGACGTGCGCCTCGCGCCTGATGCCCTTGCCCGCATCGCCGGGTTGCTCGAGCGAGGTCGTCTCGGGCTGGCGAGCGGCTTTCCGCGCGAGGAAACGGGCACGTTACCTGAGGCGCTGATCGTGCCGCTGATTTACGTGCTTTTGCTCGGCTACCTGCCGATCTGGCTGGCTCGGCGCAGCCGCCACCCGGCATTATGTGCCGGCTGTGGTCAACTCATGGCGGTGCGTCGCGATGCCTATGAATGGGCTGGCGGCCACGAGGCGATCAGGAACTCGCGGCACGACGGCCTCATGCTGCCGCGCGCGTTCCGGCGGGCTGGCTGCGCAACCGACCTGTTCGACGCGACCGAGTTGGCGCACTGCAGGATGTATCGAAACGGCCGAGAAGTCTGGCAAGGCTTTGCCAAGAATGCCACCGAAGGCATGGCGAGGCCGCTGGCGCTGCCGATCTGGACCTTGCTGCTCGGTGGCGGGCACATCTTGCCCTTCCTGCTGCTCTTTCCGGCGCTCGCGTCGAACTCCTGGCCTGCGCTCGCGGCGTCGGCGGCAGCCGGCGCCTGCGTCTATGGCGCGCGCGCCGCGCTCGCGCTGCGCTTTCGGCAGAGCTGGTTGGGCGTCCTGTTTCACCCGTTCGGCATCGTCCTCCTGCTGGCCCTCCAATGGAGCGCGTTGCTCGCGGCATTGCGCGGCCGCCCGGCGATCTGGCGCGGCCGCGCCTATTCGAGCCGAGCGACATGGACGCGCAGCGGCACTCCGAGCGCCGGCAGCCGCTCATGACCCGTTCTGGTGCGGGCACCCGATCCCGACCAAGGCGCGATGTGGTCGAAGTGATCCTGCCGGCGCTGGACGAGCTGGAGCCGGCACCCGGGCGCAAGGGTTTTCGCATCGCGACGCAGGATTGGTCCGGCCCTGCCGATGACGCGAGCCCCGTGTTCCACATCGATGCGGCCGAGCTCTGGCAGATCTGGCTGGACTTCGCCGCCGGCGGCCGGCCGCGCACGGTGCTACGAGCCAAGGACGAGCAGCACCGGCGCAGCCTACATGTGCAGCGATCCCCAGTTCTCCGCTTTCCCGATCTGGTGCGGGCCGAAGTCATGCCGCTCGGGATCCAGCGCGCCAGTCTGACTCTCGACAGCCGCGCTCGCTTTGGCTGTTGGGACTTCGGCGTCAACCGCCGCCGTCTTCTCCGCTCGGTCTACGATCTGAAGCAGGCCATGGCATATGGCGGCACGGAATAGTGCGCATGGACGTCACCGGTTTGCGTGCAGTTCAGGCGCTCGCTTTTCGACGGATCGAGGGGAAACCGAGGCAGCAGTACCGAGATTCTCCAGGCAACATCCACCGCAGTTTGTGTGGTTTGTAACCCTTTGATATTACAACAGAGAGGTTTTGTTGACAGAGTCGGGTAGCCGGGCAGGCCTTACGGCTCGCCCAGCCCCCTCAGAGCCGTACGTGCGGGTTTCCTCGCATACGGCTCACGCGTCGGCCAGCGCCTGCGAGGTCGACCGCGGGGACCGTACGGGACGGCACCAACGGTGGACAAGAACACGGATGGTGTCCCCGGTGGCGGGGTCGCGACGCACCATGACGTTGGTGTTGCCGCCCTGCTCGAGGTCAGGATCGAAGACCGTCTTGCAGGCTGCGCACCGGCCCGCCTGCCGTTGCAACAGGTGAATGCGATGGAAGTGACTGGCTTCGCGCACCAGCCGCCGTGTGCGGCGCTCCTCTCAGTAGCCGCGCAGGCTCGGGTCGAACGGGCTGGCTTTGCCCCTGACCTTCACGAAACGCCACACCCGGGTCTCGTTGTGGCGCACAAGCCGGTTGCGGCCGTCCCACAGGTCCCAGCCGCGGCCCTGATCGACACCGTAGTAGTGGTGGACTACCCAGCGCCGGTTCTTCCTGGGGTGGCGGCGTTTGGCCCATTTGTAGGTGACCCGCCAAACGTGGTGATCCAAGTTGGCGAACGTGCGCTTGGCCACCGCGTAGCGGTAGTAGTTGCACCATCCCCGGATCACGGGGGAGAGCTGCTTAATCACCTCGGCCGTCGGCAGCTGCCGGTTGCTCCGGAAGAAGGCGGAGAGCCGCCTGCGGTGCAGAGCGACTTTCTCCTTCTGGGGCCGGACCAGCAGCTTGCCATTGGGAAAGTGCCTGAGGTTGAAGCCGAGGAAGTCGAACCCCTCGTCGATGTGGACGATCCGGGTCTTGGCTTGGCTCAGCTCCAGCCCGCGGCCGGCGAGGAACTCGGCCAGGCGCGGGATGACGTAGCCTTCGAGCACCTCCCGCGAGGGGGCGGTGACCACGGAGTCGTCGGCATACACCGCCACACTTCTCGAGCCGAAGGTTGCAGGACCTTCGATGCTCGGCAGCGGATGCCCCCACAGTCACGCCCGACGTTCAAACCCTCACAAATGCCAACCGAGAACGCGACGACCTCCAAGCTCGCCCCTCCCGCGCAAGCGGGTTCGTTCCCTGGCTACCGGCCGCCGTCCCGCCCCGGTACCCGGCCGTTAGTAGTGCCGCGTACGTCCACTTTCCCGCGGTTTCGGCGGCTTCGCCCTCAACAGCAGCCATGGCGGCCAGGTGGACTGGAAGGCAGTACCTGTGAAGGCTTTTCGGACGCCGGCCCTCGGTGTTGCTGGCTACGTCTCGACCGGCCGGCATTCCCAAACCCTTCACAGACTCGGAAGCGACGGCTGCACATCAGAACGGCCGGAATCAGGGGGTAAGGCGACATGGCTGCAGCCGATCAGAGCCCGTAACCCGGCTCGGTCAGTAGACAGCGCCTCGACCAGCCCCGCCTCGGCCGCGGGCAGCAGCTCCGCGAGGTTGTGACCGCGAGCAGCCGCGAGCACGAGTGCCGCATCCATGTCGATGCCGATCACGTGGCCACTCGATGCGAGCCGCAGCTGGCCCTGGGAGGAGAGCAGCACGTCCCACGCCTCGTGCTCCTGCTGGCTGATCAGGGCGTGCTCGCGGTAGGGGCAGAGCCGCCCGTCGGCTCCGGGCTCGCCTCGGGCGCAGGCAGGCCGTCGTCCCGGCAGGCTCGGCAATATTCGGGCCCTCCGCCCGGCTGGAAATGCCAGCGGCAGAGGGCCGGATCCGTTTTTTGCCGCGTTCAGCAGCACCTGCCGGAGCGTGAACTCCTGAAAGAACCGCTTACCCACCGGGTAAAGCTCCATCACCGCGGCGATGTTCTCGGGCGTCGGCGGTGCGCGACCACCCTCCAGCTCGACCCGGTCCAGCTTGTGATGTGCCGGACCGTCAGCTCGCGGATCAGCTGTGCCTGTTAGAAGCCGTCGCGCTCCCCCTCGGTGGAGAGGTCGGGGCAAGCCACGGCAAGCCAGCTTCGGTGCGCTCGCGAGCCTGCCGCTCGATCGCCTCGACCGCGCGCCGGGTCGCCGCCTGCGCCGCGGCCATGCCGGCGGTCGTGAGCGGCTTAACGGTAACTTTGAGACCGTATGGAAGCTCAAGATCGTAGGGATCGACATGTTGATGAAGATCAATCATCGCGGATCCCGCCATATGCTATGAGGCTGCATCACAGGCCTTGCGGATGATCCGCCGAGGGCGGAGCGAGCTCTGAGTCCGCATCGCGCAAAGCGGGATCTCCAGTCTTGAAACTGGAAACTTGGATCATCTCGATAGAACCCGGCACGAGGCAAGGTAGCGGAAATAGCTACTATCGGAGATCACGTTGTTTGAGCAGGAATGTCCACTACCCTGCCGCGCGGGATGAGGCGCTCCTTGTCGTACATCGGCGTCTCGCAGAGCGCCCCGGGCCGGCTCGCGCCGTCCTTGCACGCGACGTCGAGACGGGTGCCCGGCCCGTGCTCGGGCGTCTCCATGCGAACCAGCGCCACCCCGCAGCGCTGATAGGGCGACCAGGCGCTCGAGCAGACGCGCCCCACGAGCGCGCCGTCGCGCCGCAGCGCGCTGCCGACCGCGGCGATCCCGGCCTCCACGCGCAGGCCCCAGACGCGCCGGGCACGGTCCGCCTCCATGAGCGCCCGGCGGCCGACGAAGTCGCCCTTCTCGAAGTCGACCATGTGGCACAGCCCGGCCGCGAAAGGCGTCGTGGTGTGGTCGAACTCCGATCCCGCGTTGAGCAGCCCGGCCTCGATCCGCCTTGCCCCGAACGCAGCGATCGGGGCCATGCCGAACGGTCGGCCCACCTCGAGGACGCGCGCGCCGATCGCTTCCATGTCCGTCGCGGGGTCCAGATAGAATTCCCAGCCGAGCTCGTTGGTGAAGCCGGTGCGCGTGATCACCACGGGCTGGCCGGCGATCGTCACCTCCGTTGCGTCGAAATACCGGAAGGGCTCCGGATAGGCGCCGTCGACCGAGGCTTCAAGGATCCTCAGCGCGTTCGGCCCCTGCACCTGGCTGATCCAGACGCCCGGGTCCCACACCGCGACATCGAGCTCCAGCGCCAGCGCCTTCATCCACGAGAGCAGATCGCCGTCTGCCTGGCCGAACCAGAAGCGGTCCTCGGCGAGGCGCACGAGCACGCCGTCGGTGATCATGCCACCATCGCCGTAACAGGCGAACTGATACGAACACCGCCCGACCCTTGTCTTGCCCACCTCGCGCGTGAAGACGCGGTTGAGCAGGCGGAGCGCATCCGCTCCGCGAATCTCCAGCGCGCGCTCGCCCGTGTGGCGCAGCCCTGCCGTGCGCCGGACCATCCAGTACATCTCGTCCGGCGTGATGTCCTTCATGCTGAGCGAGATCAGGCGGTGGTTGTAGAGGCCGAATTCCGGATCGTGCGGCAGCTCCTGATCGACGAGGGGATGCGGCTGCATCGTGCGCCGGAACTCCTCCGGCACGTCCTCGTCCCCCGGCAGCGCCTTCACGACGAAACGAACCTTCTCGGCAGTCATGATCATCGCTCCTTTGATATCATGGGTTCTCACCCTGGGGATAGAGCGGCTCCAGGCGCCGGCGCTGCCGATGAGGTGCGCCATCTTCAAGGCATCCCGCCGGGCCAAGAAGGCTGACCTTGGCCGAATGCGCGAACTCCGCGGTGGACAGCCTTGGAACGTTGAGCCCCTATCCACCGTTCTGGGGATGATCCTGCGGATAGGCCTGTGCGCGGACCCTGAATGGTAGAGCGCAAATCAAGCATAGACGGTCCCGTCGAGGTCGTTGGTGGGGCTTGTTCTCTTATTGCGGGGCGTGAGGCAAGTCCTTCCTTTTGTCTCTGCCGGTGACACGGTTCTCTCCGGTGTCAGGCGTGGGCCTGCCCATGATGGTGTCCGCGCGTGTGGCCCCTGGATGTCAGGTACGTGGTCGCCGATCGGCGCCAACAACAAACCCCGCAAGGTGACCGACACGCCGTCCCGGCAGGGACATCGACCGCCGCGTGAGCAGCGGAACTCAGGTCGTTTCCGGCACCTCTGTTCAGACCGTGGCTTGCTCGCGTGACCATGCAAAGCGGCTGCCGTCGATCCAGATCCGATGCAGGATCACCGCCAGCTTGCGCGCCACCGCCACAGCGGCCTTCTTGAACCCGAGCCGGTTGACCAGCTTGCGACCCCAACTCTTGAGCCAGGAGGGTCTGCGCATGCGGTGCAGCACGACGCCGGCGGCTTCGTACAGATAGGAGCGCACCAGGGGGTCCCCGCGTTTCGAGATCCGGCCCGTGTAGTCGAGCTCGCCGGTCTGATGGCGTCTTGGCGTCAGCCCGACATAGGCCCCCACACTGGCCGATCTGGCAAAGCGACTCGGATCATCGATCATGGCCGCGTACGCAGTCGCCGCCACCACGCCGATCCCGGGCACCGTCATCAAGCGCCGGATCGTCGCCGACCGTTTGGCCACGGCGACCAGCCGCCTGTCCAACACGCCGATCTGCTCGCACACCTGCCGCCAGCTGCAAAGGAGCGCTTCGATCGGTGTCCGCAGGGCGCCATCCTCAGCGATCAGCTCGCGAACACGTTCGTCGAACTTGCCACCGCCGCCCTTGCCCACCACCAGGCCGAAGGTGCGTAGCAAACCGCGCATCTGGTTCATCAGATCGACCTTGATCTTCACCAGCTGAGCGCGCGCGCCCACCAGCGCTTGCAGCTGATAGGCGGCCTGGCTCTTGACCTGGATCTGTCGGTACCAGCCGCTGCGCACGAGCTCGGCCAAGCCGTGCGCGTCGTTGGCGTCGCTCTTGTTGATCCGCAAGGACAGCACCGCCTTGGCCTGACGCGCATCGAGGCACACCACAGGCAGACCCAGGGCCTCGAGGCCACGCGCCAGCCAGGGCGACAGCGTTCCGGTCTCCAGGCCGAGCCTGACCACCGTCGGCGCATGCTCACCGACCGTGGCGGCGATCGCCTCCGGCGTCGAACCACACGACCCGCGCCAGATCACGTGACCATCGTCCGCGTCCACCGCACACACCGCGGTCTCGTGCAACGACACGTCCAAACCCACAAACTGACCCATGGCGTCCTCCTTGATGATCATCCAACCTCGAGCCCATTTTGCTGCGACTCAACGTTTCCGGAGGACCCACCCCCCACGCAATAAACCCCATGTCGGGTGCTGTTCAGATCGTCCGAAGGTGGCGAATTTCCCCATTAAAAACCCTGGCCAATTTTTAGGCAACTATCTAAGGATGATTTTAACCTTACCTGGAAGCCCTCGCCCCGACGGCTGCGCGCGACCTCGGTCGGCCGGCTCGGGGTGCTCACAATCGAGGCATCGTGACGACCGGAAGGCATCGGATGGATCTGCGCAGTGCCTCGAGATGCGGCATTGTCCTGCTCGCAGCCATCTGCCTGCAGCTTGCGGGCGCCGACACCGCTGCCGTGCGCGCGGCCGCACCGCCCGCCGGCGAGGTTACCGCCGGCACCGGCGGCATCAGCCGCCCCGAGGCGCGCCGGCAGGCGGCGGCGCTGGCTGCGCTCGGCCGCGCCATGTTCTTCGATGCCAGGCTCTCGGGCTCCGGCCGGCAGGCCTGCGCCTCCTGTCATGATCCCGGCCACGCCTTCGGCCCACCCAACGCCGAGGCCGTCCAGCTCGGCGGCCGTGACATGCGAGAGCCCGGCCTGAGGGCGGTGCCGTCGCTCAAATATCTGCAGGTGGTGCCCGCCTTCACCGAGCACTTCTTCGACAACGAGGACGATGCCGACCCGAGCGTCGACAACGGGCCGACCGGCGGCCTGACTTGGGACGGGCGGGTCGATCGCGGCCGGAGCCAGGCGCCGATCCCATTGCTTTCGCCGTTCGAGATGGCGAACGCGAGCCCGGACAAGGTCGCCCTGCGCGTGTTGGACGCGGGCTACGGTCAGGACCTGCGGGCGATCTTCGGCGACGCCATTCTCGAGGACCGGACGGCCGTCTTCGATGCGGTCGTCAAGGCCTTCGAGGTCTATGAGCAGGACTGGCGGACCTTTTATCCCTACAGCAGCAAGTATGATGCCTACCTTGCCGGGGAGACGACGCTGACGGCCGCCGAGGCGCGCGGGCTCGAGCTGTTCAACGACCCGGAAAACGGCAACTGTGGGGGGTGCCACATCAGCGAGCGCGGCAACGACGGCACACCGCCGCAGTTCACCGACTACGGCCTGATCGCGATCGGCGTGCCGCGCAATCCCGAGATCCCTGCGAACGCCGATCCGGACTATTTCGATCTCGGCCTGTGCGGGCCTCTGCGCACCGACTTCAGGGGTCGCGAGGACTATTGCGGGCTGTTCCGGACGCCGAGCCTGCGCAACGGCGCGCTGCGGAAGAGCTTCTTCCACAACGGCATCTTCGACGACCTGCGCAAGGCGGTCGCGTTCTACGCCACCCGCGACACCAACCCCGAGCGCTGGTACCCGCGCAACCCCGACGGCAGCGTGCACAAGTTCGACGACCTGCCGCCGCGATATTGGCAGAACCTGAGCGAGGAGCCGCCCTTCGACGGCCGTCAGCCGGGCGACCCGCCGGCGCTGACCGAGGCAGAGATCGACGACGTGGTCGCGTTTCTCAAGACGCTGACCGACGGCTGGTTCGATCCCGACACGGCGGGCGCCCGGGCCAACCGCTAACGCGGCACTTGGCCTTTCGCCGCACGCGTGCCTGATCTGCCGTCACGATCGACTTGAGCGCTGGAAGCAGCGACTACCCACGGCCGATTTCTTCATCAGCCTGAGCGGCAAGCACAAGGCGCCATCCGGCCTCTGGACGGCTGGTTGCGGCGGCGCGATCAGTGCGCCATGAGCACCGGGATCTGCGCCTTGGCCAGAATGTGGCTGGTGGCGCCCCCGAAAATCATCTGGCGCAGCCGGCTGTGGGTGTAGGCGCCCTTGAGCAGGAGGTCGCAACCGAGCGCACCGCTCTCCTCGAGAATCGCGCCGCCGACCGGGCGGTCGCCCGCGCGGATCGTCTTCGCGGCCGCCGCAATGTCGTTGCGATGCAGATAGCGCGCGATGTCCGCACCGCTCGGGCCCGGCACCATGCCGTCCTCGACGCTCAGCACCACGACCTCCTTGGCCTTGGCCAGGAACGGCACGCCCAGCGCGATCGTGCGCGCGGTCTCGGTGCTGCCGTTCCAGGCGATCACGATCATGTCGCCCATGGTCGTGGGCAGCTCGGGCGGTGCGATCAGCAGCGTGCGCCCGCTCTCGAACAAGGCGGTCTCGAGCGCGCTCATCATCGGCACGGGCTGCCCGTCGACCGGCCGCCCCAGCACGATCAGGTCATGCAGGCGGCCGATCGTGCCGAGCGCATCGTCACCGGTCACCACCAGCTCGGACCAACTCGCCGAGGGGTCGGCTTCGGTCCGGCCGCTGACCGCCAAGGGTATGTCGTGCTCGGCCATGAACGACTCGAACACCTGGCGCAGCCGCGCGCTCCGGTCGCGATCGGCGCGCTCGAGGTCCTCGACCAGATCGCTTGCCGGCAGGAACGCACCCTCGGGTGCCACCGGCACCATCCGCGGCACGCCGCGCCACACGAACAGGCCTTCCATGTGCGAGCCGAAGCGCTGCGCCACGAGCAGCGCGCAACGCAGCACCGACGGCAGGCCGTCGTGCTCGTCGACATGGACCAGGATCGCCTTCATGCTCATGCTCCTCGACCTCCTGGATCGGGGTCCGCCGTCCAGATAGAGCAAACGGTGCCGCCGAAGAAATGCCTTTGTGAGGAAATGCCTCTCTAGTGCGCCGTGCGGCAGAAGTCGAGATCCAGCTCAGTCCCACCCCACCGGCTGGTAGCCGCGCTCGCGCAGGCAGCGGTCGACGAAGTTGCGATAGGCCTGGCTCGGTCCGTCCGATCGGAACAGGGAGCGCACCAGGCCGGCCGCAGCACCGCTCGCCGCGCCGATCGCGGCACCGGTGCCGGCAGCACCGGCGATCGCACCTCCGGCGGCGCCCGCAGCACCCCCGATCGCGCCGCCCGCGACAGCCCCGCCGGCCGCCAACTCCGCCTGCCCCGTGCCGCTGTTCGCGCCGGCCTGATCGGCCATGCGCCGGCAGTCCTCGATGTCGCGCTCGGCTGCAGCTTTGCCGGCGGTCTGATAGTGACTGTTGGGATAGAGCACGGGCGAGGGCCCGCTGCAGCCGGCAAGACCGCCTGCCAGCAAGCCCACGATGCCGCACGCAGCGAGCCTGTGCTTCGCCAAGCTGTCGTGCAAGAGCTCGTCCTTCCCTGTTGGCTCCAGCGCAGGGCCACCATAGCAAACGGCGCGCCCGGCGCGCGATGCCATTCGCGCCGCTTTCGGGCCGCTGCCCGCTCCCTTGACGCCTCGCCGCCCCAGGTCGAAGATGCAGCAGGCCCCAACAATCACCAATCACCAGGGAGCAACCAAGCCCATGTCCGTCACCGTGGCGAAGTTCCTGGATGTCGCGAACGGTACCCAGCCCAATCAATTCTGCGTGGGCGACCACTACGCCATCAACAGCATCAGCGACCTCGATCCGATCTACAAGCAATTGATGGACCGGCCGATCCCCGTCATCATGGCAGTCATGGGTGGCGACGGCCGTCCCAACCTGACGCCGATGTGGTTCGACTACGAAGGCGACAAGGTCCTGGTCAATGTCGCCGAGCATCGCAAGAAGACGGAGTGGATCCGCAAGACACCGCAAATGACCCTGCTGCTGATCAATCCGGAAAACATGTATCACTGGATGAGCTTGAAAATCACGGTCGAGCGCGAGATCCACGAGGACGATCCGGCGGAAGGCAAGCGCGCGGGCGAGCACGTCGACCGCATCTGGCGCAAATATATCGGCCAGGGGGACAAGTACGCGCTGCGCGATCCGTCGATCAACGAGCGGCGCGTGCTGTTCGTGTGCCGGGTCGATCGGATCGCCACCTTCGGCCAACCCTGAGATCGTCTCGATGCGACCGGCGCGGGTGGCGATCGCCGGGGGGTCGATCGGCGGTCTGACCGTCGCCTGCCTGCTGCGCGATGCCGGCCACGACGTCACCGTATTCGAGCGCTCGTCGACCGAGCTCGAGGAGCGCGGCGCCGGCATCGGCTTTCTCGAGGCGGCTAGGCGCTATCTGACCACACGGGCCGGCATCGCGATCGACGAGATCAGCATCGCGACCGGTCTGATCCGCTATCTCGGGCGCAGCGGCCGCGTGGTCTACGAGCAGGCCCATCGCTATCGCTTCAGCTCCTGGAACACGGTCTATCGGCAGCTGCTCGCCGCCTATGGGCGGGAACGCTATTGCCTGAACCGGGAGGTGGTGTCGTGGGCGTCCGGCAACGACGCGATCGTCGTCCGGTTCGCCGACGGATCGTCGGTCGAGGCCGATCTGCTGATCTGCGCCGATGGCGTCGGCTCCGGCGCCCGGGCCACGCTGCAGCCCGACGCGGTCGCCGGCTATGCCGGCTACGTCGCCTGGCGCGGCATGGTGCCCGAGGGCGAGCTGGAACCGGCGCTTGCCGGCCGGCTCGGCGAGGCCATTACCTATTACGTGCTCGCCGACAGCCACATCCTGGTCTACCCGATCCCGAGCCTCGACGGCTCGGTGGCGCCGGGTGAGCGGCTGATCAACTTCGTCTGGTATCGCAACTATCTCGAGGGCGGGGAGCTCGACGATCTGCTGACCGATCGGGACGGCGAGCGCCGGCAGCTGTCGATACCGCCGGGCAAGGTCGCCTGCCATCATCGGGGCGAGGTCCGGGCCACCGCTGCCGCGCGCCTGCCCAGGGACTTCGCCGAGGTGGTCCTCAAGACCGAGGCGCTGTTCCTTCAGGTGGTCTACGACATCGAGGTCGAGCGCATGGCGTTCGATCGGGTCTGCCTGATCGGCGATGCCGCCTGCGTCGCCCGTCCGCATGCCGCGGCCGGCACGGCCAAGGCGGCCGAAGACGGCTGGGCTCTTGCGGCGGCGCTGGCGAAGGCCGATACCATCCAGCAGGCACTGGCGGACTGGGAACCTGGACAGCTGAAGCTGGGTCGCGCCCTGGTCGAGCGGGCACGCCGTATCGGCCGCCGGTCCCAGGTCGACAACGCCTGGGTGCCGGGCGATCCCGAGCTTCTGTTCGGACTGCATGCGGCGGGGGAACGATGACATCGATAGTGGCAGGACGCATGGCCGAGGCGGCAGCGATGCTGATCAACTCGTGGGATCCGGACGCAGCGCGAGATCGCCTGCAGACCGTTTCCCGACGACGAGGAACGCCGGCTGTGGTACTACACGCCGACCGATCACGGCGGCCTGCCGCTTGCCGCCATGACCCCGACCCAGCACCGCAACGTCCATCGTCTGGTCGCAACCGGCCTGTCGAGGCCGGGCTATGTCACCGTCGCCGTGATCATGGGGCTCGACAACATCCTCGATGAGCTCGAGGGCTTTGCCGTGAACTTCGCCCGTGAGCGCGGTCGCGACCCGTCGCTCTACTACATCACGATCTTCGGCGAGCCGGGCGGCGATGCGCCGTGGGGCTGGCGGTTCGGCGGCCACCACGTATCGCTGCACTACACCATCATCGCGGGCGAGGTGGTGGCCTCGACCCCGAATTTCTTTGGCGCCGATCCGGCGGACAGCCCGATGCTCGGCCCGCATCTCCACCGCCCGCTGGCGGCGGCCGAGGATCTCGGCCGCGAGCTGTTTCGGGCGCTCGACCAGGAGAAGCGCGCCAGGGCCCTGGTGGCGGCCGTCGCACCGAACGATACCATCAGCTCCAACCGTTCGAAGCTCGAGGCGGGCCACCGCCCGCGCCCCCTGACGCAGGTCTTCCGGCGACGGATCGAGGACGGGCTCGACGCACGGCTGGTTCCCATGCAGGCAAAGCTCGAGGCAACCCTCGGCCTGCAGGATGCCCATCTCGACGCGCTGAGCTTTTCCGTCGAGCCGAAGGGAATCGCCGTCACGGCGCTCGATGCCGGTCAGACGTCGATCCTGCGCGAGCTGCTGAACTCCTTTCTCGGGCGCCTTCCCGACGAGCTTGCCGATCAGCAGGCGAGCCTGGTCGAGCGCGAGTTCGACCGCCTGAAGTTTCTCTGGGCGGGCGGCAGCGAGCGCGGCCAGCCGCACTATTATCGGATCCAGGGCCAGCGGGTGTACATCGAGTACGACAACGTTCAGCGCGGCGCCAACCACATCCACACCGTGTGGCGCGATCTCGCCAACGATTTCGGTGGCGACGCGCTCGCGCGCCACTATGCCGAGTCCCATCACTGACGGCCTCCGCGTTTCGCGACGCGTCTCGGTAACGCTTTGTCTCAGAACGCGGCCCCCGTCTCAAGCCCACGCACCTACTCCTTGTGGGCAATCCAGGCTAGAAAGGAGCGGAGCGCCGGTGCAAACAGCACCCGGATGAGACAGGGAGGCAATCATGAAGCCATTGGTGGGTCTTGCTGCGGCCGTGGCGATCGCGGTCGGGATCGGAGGCGGCGCCGGGCCGGCGTCCGCCCAGGACAAGACGCTGACCGTCTGGAGCCACTTCGCCGACCACGAAGGCGTCCGCCGGTTCTTCCGCAACGTCGAGGAGATCTTCGAGAAGGAGAATCCGGGCGTCGACCTGAAGATGACCTTCTACGAGAAGAACGCGCTGTTCGCCGCGATGACCACCGCGCTGCAGGCGGGCGAGGGCCCGGACATCATCTATCTCGAGCCCGACCGGATGCAGTTCGTCGAGAGCGGGCTGGTGCGGCCGATCGAGGACCAGCAGATCCTCGATCGCCTCGAGGATTTCGCCAAGAGGGCCTGGACCTACGACGGCAAGGTCTATGGCGTCGGCATGCAGGCGTTCACCGTCGAGCTCTACGACAACAAGGAGCTGGTGGACAAGGTGCTGGCGGAAGCCGGGATCGAGCTCGGCGACGACGACCAGCTGACCCAGGACGAGTTCCTCAAGATGGTCGAGACCGCCGCCGGCATGGGCATCACCCCGGTCGTGCAGGGCATCGGCGACCGGCCCTATCCCGGCTCCTACCTGACCCATGAGCTGCTGCTGAGGAAGCTCGGGCCCGACGACTACGCCGCACTCTGGGCCGGCAAGCTGTCCTACAAGGACCCGCGCGTGGTCGAGGTCTTCGACTACATGAAGCAGCTGATCGACGCGGGGGCCTATCCCAAGACCTTCACGACCCTGAAGCTCGGCGAGTCGCACGCCTACTTCCACACCAGCCCCGGCGGCCTGACCTTCCCGCTCGGCAGCTGGTACTCGAGCCGTGCCTTCAATGCGCCGGACAAGGGCGGCCAGCCCGAAGACTTCCCGCTCGGCATCATGCAGTTCCCGGCAATGGACGGCGGCGCCTGCAACGAGTGCAAGACGATCGGCATCGCCGGCACCTACGCGATCAATGCGGCCAGCACGCAACCCGATCTCGCGCTCAAGTTCTTCGAGCTGATCACACGTGCCGACATGGCCCGCGAGTGGGTCGAGAGCACCAAGGTCCAGACCGGCGTCAAGATCGGCGATGCCCAGTTCGGCGGCACGTACGCCGACTACTTCAAGGAGCTGAACGATCGCGGCCAGGGCCGCACCTGGTTCCTGGGCACGCCGATCGACTTCCTGCGCGGCCAGTGCAAGGAGACCTTCGTGCAGGTGATCAACGGCGCCTTTCCGGCTGGCCTGATCGGCCCGGAGGAGGCGCTCGATCAGATGGAGGCCGCCTGCTACACCGGCTGAGCGCAAAGTAGCAGCAGGCAGTGGCGCGCAGCCTGAACGCACGAGTCGCGATGGACGATGCCTCGCCGGGCATCGTCCATCGGCTGCGCGCACGTGCGGGAGACAGCCCCTGGGGCGTGATCACGGCGTTCCTCGCGCCGGCGCTCGCCATGTATCTGCTGCTGACCGCCTGGCCGATCGTCAAGACGTTCTACAACAGCGTCCACCTGATCCAGCCGAACCAGCCCGACCAGTTCGTCGGACTCGGCAACTACACGGCACTGCTGACCAGCGATCTGATCTTCGACAAGGCGCTGGTCAACACCTTGATCTGGGCGACCGTGGCGCCCGCGGCCGACGTCACGCTCGGCCTGCTGCTCGCAGCCTGCCTGTATTTCCGACTGCCGGCCTCGCGCCTGTTCCGGATCGCCTGGTTCACGCCGGTGCTGATCTCCTACGTCGTGGTCGGCGTGATCTGGATGTGGATCTACAATTACGACTGGGGGGCTGCGAACGGCCTCTTGCGCTGGCTCGGGCTCGACGCGTGGGCGCAGGTCTGGCTGGGCGACCCGCACACGGCCCTTTGGGCGGTGATCCTGGTCGACGCCTGGAAATGGGTCGGCTTCCACATGGTGGTGTGCCTGGCCGCACTGCATTCGCTGCCGGGCGAGGTGATGGAAGCGGCCGAGCTCGACAATTGCGGCTTCTGGAAAAAGCTGTTCTTCGTCGCGATCCCGATGATCCGGACCACCCTGGTCGGCCTCCTGATCCTCGCCTTCATCGGCAAGATGAAGGTGTTCGACCTGGTCTGGATCATGACCAAGGGCGGCCCGTTGTGGAGCACCGAGACGCTCGCCACCTACACCTACAAGCGCGCGTTCGAGTGGCAGACCTTCGATCTCGGCTATCCCTCGGCGATCGCCGTGGTCTCGTTCCTCCTGGTGATCACCATCGTGCTCGCCACGTCCTGGCTGGTCCGCCGGCGCGAGCGGCTGGAGTTCTGAGCCGTGCCGGCGCTCGCCCTGCGCACGCTGCTCCTCTTGCTGCTCGCCGGCTACACGGCGTTCGCGGCCGGGCCGTTCGTCTGGGTCGCGACCATGTCGCTGCGCACCACCACCGAGATCACCGCCGACCCCTACGGCCCGCCCTGGCCGATGCACTGGGACAAGTTCGGCCAGGCCTGGTTCGGCTCCAACTACGAGACCTATTTCTGGAACAGCACGGTGGTCACCGTGAGCGCGGTCGCAGCGCTCAGCATCTTCGGCGCGATGGCCGCCTACTGCCTGGCCCGCTATCGCTTCCCGGGCAACCGCGTGCTGTTCTTCATCATCTTCAGCACCATCATCCTGCCGCCGCAGATCACGATTATCGGCGTGTTCGAGCTGCTGGTCGACTACGGCCTCTACAACACGCATCTCGGCCTGATCCTGGTCTACATCGCGCTGCAGATGCCGCTCACCGTGTACATCCTCGAGAGCTTCTTCGCGCGCATGCCGCAGGACCTGTTCGATGCGGCGCGCATGGACGGCTACTCGGACTTCGAGATTTTCTGGCGGATCGCGCTGCCGATCGGCCTGCCGGCGGTCGCGACCACCGTGATCCTCAACATGATCTACATCTGGAACGAGTTCCTGTTCGCGGTGGTGCTGCTGGTCGACGACGACAAGCGCACCCTGCCGCTCGGCATCCAGCGCTTCATGGGCGACCACCTGGACGATACCGGCATGCTGGCGACCGGGCTGATGATCGCGGTGATCCCGATCATCCTCGCCTATGTCTTCTTCTCGGAAAAAATGATCCAGGGCATGACCGCGGGCGCGATCAAGTGAGCGGACGGTAGCCGTGGCCGTCGTCCGTCTCGATCGCATCACCAAGCGTTTTCAGGGCGTCGGCCCGCCTGCCGTCGACGACGTGTCGCTGGTGATCGAGGACGGCGAGTTCATGGTGCTGCTCGGGCCGTCCGGCTGCGGCAAGTCGACCACCTTGCGCATGATCGCCGGGCTCGAGGCGATCACCTCGGGCGAGCTTCGGATCGACGACCAGGTGATGAACCGCGTGCCGGCCAAGGATCGCGACATCGCCATGGTGTTCCAGTCCTATGCGCTCTACCCGCATATGAACGTGCGCGACAATCTCGCCTTTGGCCTGAAACGGCGCAGCGTGCCGCGCGCAGACATCGAGCGGCGGGTCCGGGCGGCCGCCACCATGCTCGGGCTCGAGCCGCTGCTCGATCGCAAGCCCCACGCGCTCTCGGGCGGCCAGCGCCAGCGGGTCGCGCTCGGGCGCGCGATCGTGCGCGATCCCAAGGTCTTTTTGTTCGACGAGCCGCTCTCGAACCTGGATGCCGCCCTGCGCGTGCGCACCCGTGGCGAGCTGATCCAGCAGCACCAGCGCCTGGGTGCTACCATGATCTACGTGACCCACGACCAGGTCGAGGCGATGACCATGGGCACGCGGGTCTGCGTGATGAACCATGGCCGCGTAGTCCAGGTCGGCCAGCCGCTCGAGGTCTACCGCAATCCGGCCGACACCTTCGTGGCGTCGTTCATCGGCAGCCCGCCCGCCAACCTGATCGCGGCGGAAATGGCCGGCAGCGGCGCGCAGGGCGAGGTGCTGCTGCGTGTCGCGGGGCGCGAGCTGACGCTGCCACGGCACCGCCTTCCCGACCTCGCCGCGCTCACCGACCGCCGGGTGCTGTTCGGCATTCGGCCCGAGGACATCGCGGTCGGACCGGCGACCGACAATGGCGGGCTCGCGGCGCGCCTGGTCGCGGTCGAGCCACTCGGCGCCGAGACCATCCTGGTGCTCGCGCCAGACGCCCTGGAGGAAGAGATTCTTGCGCGGGTCGGCCCCGAGGTGACGTGCCGGCCGGGCGAGCGGGTCGAGCTCGAGATGAACCTGCGCGCGGCGCATCTGTTCGACCCGGTCTCGACCCGCGCCTTGTCGCGCTCTGCGTCGCCACCTCCCGCCGCGGCGTGAGCCGCGGACCCTGTGCGCGGGAGAGACGATGGCCCTAGCGGGTGCTGCCGGGTGCAGCCTCGACCTGGGCCTGGACCGTGGGAGCCTCGAAGGTGCGCGATGGCGGCGCAGCCGTCTCCAGATGGGACGCCATCGCCTGCGCTGCGGGCACGCAACGGTTGGTGACGTCGCCCATCGCGGCGATCGACCCGCAGGCGCGGTCGAGCCAGCGATCCCATGCCTGCCAGTCGTCGAGGGTCACCGCCCTGCCCTCGAGGCCGCGCAGGAAACGGCGCGCATCGTTGCGCAGTGCGCCGCCATAGACCTCCAGGACCGCGGCCTTGCGGAGGCCGCGCAGCCCGTCGAGCACCAGATCCGCGACGCCGATACCGCCGCCGGCGCCGCCGCCGATCACTGCCGCCACATTGCGAAGCGTACCCAACGCCCGCACCCGCGTGGGTCGCTCGACGTTGATCGCGACCTGCAGGACATCCATCACGCGCGCGACGCGGCCCAACGAGGTCAGCACCGACTCCGGCGTCGCATCGGGGCCAAGCGCCGCCTGGACCATCAGCCTGCTGCCGGCGCCAAGGCTGAGCTCGGCGTTCTCGATGCCCTGGATGATCAGGGCAGCGTCGTCTTCCAGATTGGCGTAGCGGCGATGGCGCAGGTTGAAGTCGCCATACATGGCCAGCATCGTCACGACCACATGGCCGCGCAGCAGGCGCTTCTCGGGGTCCCGCATATCGACCTGGCCGACATAGCAGTCGAGGAAGGCGTCGAAGGGGTTCACGCGGTCGGGCTCGAGGTCGTGGCTCGGATCCGAGGTCAGCCCGCCGATCAGCCACGATACCAGGAATTGGGTCGGCTCGCCGTTCTGGTCGGTGATCTGCTTCCCGATCGGCCGGTCATCGGCATCGAGCCCACGATAGACCAGGTTGGCGCAAGCGGCAGGGCCCGGTTGCGCGGCCACGATCGTGCCGCTGGTCTGGGCACAGCCCGCCATGGCGAGCGCGAGCATCATCAATCCCAGGGTCGATCGCATCGGCCGGGTCCTCTGTTTGTCGAACGAAAAAGGAATTATTATCCTATTTCGACGTCGCAGTCAACCACGCGATCGAATTGCGCGCTCGAGCGCGGCCTGGTTACGCCGGCAGGCCGGCTTTCAGCAAGCCCTCGCGATGATGCTCCCGGTCGCTTGCGTGCTTGTAATGCAACGTCTCCAAGTACCGTTCGACCGAAAAGTCGGGCGCACGCTTCAGCACCTGCTCGGCATGCGCCGCCGCCGCGGTGGCATCTCCCATCTGGGCGAACGCGGCGGCCAGAAAGGCATGGTGCGCATGATCGGGGGCGCTGATGCGCGCGAACGCTTCGGTCGCCTCTTTGTAGCGGCGCGCTACGTAGTAGGCCCGGCCCAGATGGTTCCAGTAGCGCTCGGGGTGATAGGGATTGAGCTGCATCGCCCGCTTGATCCAGTCGATCCCCTCCTCCGGCCGGCCCAGCCAGGTCAGAAGCTCGCCTTGCTGGACCACGATCAGGTCGTAGTTGGGATTGAGCCCCAGCGCCCGCTCCTGATGGTACAGGGACTTGTCGTGGTTGCCCTGGATCAGGCTCAATGAGGCAAGGATGCGATGCACGTCACTGTCGTTGTCGTCGAGTTTCAGAGCCGTCTGCAGCTCCTTGCCCACCTCGGCAAGGGCCGCCTCGCGACTGTCGCACCAGCCGTGCACCCACGCCTGGCCGAGAACGCAGGCTTTCCAGGCATGCGCATGAGCGTAGTTCGGATCGAGCGCAATCGCCTTGTCGAGCATCTGCTGCGCTTCGAGGTTATCGGCGCGCGCAGAGCGATGGTGCAGCACCTTGCCCGCGAGCACGTATTCGTACGCCGCCATGTTGGCGGTCGGCTTGTGCTCGGTGCGATGGTACCGGGCCGCCTCGATCCGCCCGGGCAGGGTCGCGACGATCGCCGAGGTCACCTCGTCCTGGATGGCGAAGATGTCCTCGAGGTCCCGGTCGTAGCGCTCGGCCCAGATGTGCTGGTCCGAGCCGGCATCGATCAGCTGGACCGTGACGCGTACCCGATTGCCCGCCTTGCGCACGCTGCCTTCAACCACGTACTGGACGCCGAGCTGGGCCGCGACGTCCCGAATCCTGGTCGCCTTGCCCTTGAACACGAAGGCGGAGTTGCGTGAGATCACGAACAGCTCTCGGAACCGGGACAGCGCCGCGATGATGTCCTCGGTGAGCCCGTCCGCAAAAAACTCCTGCTCCGGGTCGCCGCTCATATTGTCGAACGGCAGCACCGCGATCGAGGGCCTGCCAGACGCCGGGGCCACCGCAGGGGCGGCATCCCGCACTCTGGTCGCCACCCTGTCGGGCTCATCCAGCCTGACCCGGAAGGTCGCGATCGGCCGGACGATGTTCTTGACAGACTGCTCGCCGAGATCCTCGAACATCAGGTCGAAGCGGTCGCCGACCTGCACCTGGTCGCGGACCGCGCGTGATACGCAGATGCCGCCCGGCTCCGCCAGCTCCTGCAGGCGGGCGGCGACGTTCACGCCATCGCCGAACACGTCGCCGTCCTCAACGATCACGTCGCCGAGGTTGATGCCGATGCGGAACTCGATCTCGCCCCCGGCCGGCAGGTCGGCGTTGCGCTGTGCCATCTGACGCTGGATCTCGATCGCGCACTGCACGGCATCGCCGACGCTCTGAAATTCCACCAACATGCCATCGCCGGCGGTCTTGATGATCCGCCCCCGGTTCTTGGCAATCGCCGGATCGATGTGCTCGAGCCGGTGGGCCTTAAAGCGAGCAAGCGTTCCCGCCTCGTCGGCCTCCATCTGCCGGCTGTAGCCAACCATATCGGCGGCCATGATCGCCGCCAGCCGGCGCTCGACCTCCCGTGGTTCCATCCGTGTCGACCTCGCGCGAGTTCCGTTCCAAGTGTAGCAGGGTCGCTGGTATCCACCAATCTGCTCGAAGGTTGAGCCCGCGAGCCGGTCATGCGCGCGTTGTGCGGTGCGCCGCTGGCGAATTTGCCTTGCTTCTGGCAGGTAAGGGATTGCCGATCGGCGCGGGCAACGGATCATCGAGGACGGAGAGCATGGCGGACATCGTCGACCTGAAGGCATCGCTCGGCGACATCCCCATGGTCACGGAGCCGACCAAGGTTCAGCTCAAGAGCCGCGATTTCTACTGGTACAGCCCGGTGCTCAAGCGCCAGCTGGAGAGCGTGCGCGCCGATCTGGTGGTCGAGCCGCGCGACGAGGCCGAGGTGATCCGGGCGCTGCGCGCCTGCCATCGACATCGCGTGCCGGTCACCGTGCGCGGCGGCGGCACCGGCAATTACGGCCAGGCGATGCCGCTCAAGGGCGGCGTGGTGCTGGATCTCTCCCGGCTCGACAAGATCAAGGAGATCGCGCCCGGCCGGGTGCGCGCCGAGGCCGGCGCCAAGCTCGCCCGGATCGATCAGCTCTGCCAGGCGGATTCCGCCCAGGAGCTGCGCTTCCACCCGAGCACCCTGAAGATGGGCACGATCGGCGGCTTCGTCGCCGGCGGCTCGAGCGGCGTCGGCTCGATCACCTGGGGCATCCTGCGCGATCGCGGCAACATTCTGGGCCTGCGCGTGATCACCATGGAGGAGCAGCCGCGCGCGCTCGAGCTGCGCGGCGATGCCATCCAGAAGGTCAACCACGCGTATGGCACCAACGGCGTGATCACCGAGGTCGAGATGCCGCTGGCGCCGGCCCATCCCTGGGTCGATCTGATGGTCGGCTTCGACGACTTCATGACCGCGGCCCGCTTCGCCGATGCGCTGGCGCGTCAGGACGGCCTGCCCAAGAAGCTGATCACGCCGCTCGCCGCACCGATCGCCGAGCTGTACTTCCGCCCCCTCAAGAGCCGGATTCCGGACGGCACGTCCGTGGTGCTGCTGATGATCGCCGAGCCGTGGCTCGAGGCGTTTCGCGATGTCCTTGCGATGTGGCCCGGCAAGATCCTGCTCGAGCGGGCGGCCGACGATCCCAAGCGCAAGGGCCTGCCGATCTACGAGCTGTCCTGGAACCACACCACGCTGCACGCGCTGCGGATCGATCCGACCATCACCTATCTGCAGATCCTCTACCCGCCGCCCGGGCATCTCGAGCTGGTCGAGAAGATGCATCGTCATTTTGGCGACGAGGTGATGACCCACCTCGAGTTCGTGCGCTTCGATGGCCAGATCGCCTGCTTCGGCCTGCCGATCGTGCGCTTCACCACCGAGCAGCGCCTGGACGAGATCATCCGTTTCCACGAGGACCATGGCTGCCCGATCTTCAATCCGCACGCCTACACCCTCGAGGAGGGCGGCATGAAGCAGGTCGACCACAGCCATCTGGCGTTCAAGCGCGAGGCCGACCCGCTCGGGCTGCTCAATCCCGGCAAGATGCTCGGCTGGGACAATCCCGAACAGGACATGAGCCGGCAGTCGTATCTGTACCGCTCGCTCGAGGGCTGAGCGCCGCGTAAGATTTGGGCCGCGCGTGAGCGCAAGATTCGGAATGCGCAGGCGGTCCAAGTCGATCTAGAAGCGTGGGCCCTGGAAGGAAGCCCCGGATGCCGACCACGCTGCCGGTCAACAAACCCATGGGCGCGATCGAATGGCTCTTGCTGATCGCGCTTTCGATGCTGTGGGGCTGCACCTTCCTGTTGGCCGAGGTGGCGCTCGAGGAGGCGCGGCCTTTCACCCTGGTGTTCTGCCGGGTCGGCATTGCCGCCATCGTCTTGCTCGCGGTGGTCTATGTCACGGGCCATCGGATGCCGCTTGGCTGGCGGCCATGGCGCCCGTTCCTGATCATGGGCGCGCTCAACAACGTGCTGCCGTTCAGCCTGATTTTTTGGGGGCAGATCGAGATCACCGGCGGCCTCGCCTCGATCCTGAACGCGACGACGCCCTTGTCCACCGTGCTGCTGGCGCACTTCCTGACCCGCGACGAGCGCATCACGCCGGGCCGACTGGCCGGGGTTGCGCTCGGCATCGCCGGCGTGACCGTGATGGTCGGGCCGGACGCCCTGCACGGCCTCGGCCTGCATTTCCTGGCGCAGATCGGGGTGCTGGTCGCGGCCTTTTCCTATGCGGTCGCCGGCGTCTATGGCCGCCGCTTCCATCGTCAGCCGCCCCTGGTCACGGCCGCCGGCATGCTCAGCGCGAGTGCTGTGATGATGCTGCCGATCGCGTTGCTGGTCGACCGGCCCTGGACGGAGCCCCTGCCCGGCGTCACAACCTGGGCTGCGATCCTCGGTCTCGCGATCCTGTGCACCGCGCTCGCCTACATCATCTATTTTCGCATCCTCGCCGCCGCCGGCGCCACCAACCTGCTCCTGGTGACCTTCCTGAGCCCGGTGACCGCGATCCTGGCCGGGGGCGCGCTCCTCGGCGAGCGCCTCGAGCCGGAGCACTTTTTGGGCATGGTTCTGATCGGTCTCGGTCTCGCGGCGATCGATGGCCGTCCGCTAAGGTTGCTCGCTCGCGCGATCGGCCGGCCCGACCCCAACCCGGAGAAACGCCCATGGTCGAGCTCGACCGGCAGGCCGTCGAGCGACAGCTCGACGATCTCGGCTATGCGATCGCGCCGGCGCTCCTGACCGCGGGGCAATGTCGCGAGATCGCCGCGATGTATGCGGAGCCGGCGCGCTTTCGCAGCCGCATCGTGATGGCCCGTCACAGCTTCGGTCAGGGCGAGTACCAGTACTTTGCCTATCCGGTGCCTGAGATTGTCGAGCACCTGCGGCAGAGCGTCTATCCAAAGCTGGCGCCGATCGCCAATCGCTGGCGGGCGGCGCTTGGCCAGGGCGGGGTCTTCCCCGACGACCTCGAGACCTATCTGGCGGAGTGCCACGCCGCCGGGCAGAACCGTCCGACGCCGCTCCTGTTGAAGTACCGTTCGGGCGATTACAATCGGTTACACCAGGATCTTTACGGATCGCTCAACTTCCCGCTGCAAATGGCGATCCTGCTCAGCCGGCCCGAAATGGATTTTCAGGGCGGCGAGTTCGTGCTGACCGAGCAGCGCCCGCGCACCCAATCGCGAGTTGAGGTCGTGCCGCTAAGCCAGGGCGACGCCGTGATTTTTTCCGTCAACCATCGCCCGGTCCAGGGCACGCGCGGCAGCTACCGGGTGACCATGCGGCACGGCGTCAGCCAGGTGCGCGCGGGCGAGCGCTACACGCTCGGCATCATCTTCCACGACGCCGCCTGAGGCTGTTGCTCCCGTTCGGCTTGGCCTATCCTCGAGACACATGTCGGGGAGCCCCACCATGCCGAGCACATCCGCAGGCGACCATGCCGTGAAGCCCGTCGAGCCGCAGCGCCATCTGTTCGAGGACGATGGCGCGATTCCGAACAACCCGCATCTGCCGTTCCTGGTCTATCCGGGCGCGCTCGACCTGAGCGGCGGCGATCCGGCCACGATCTGCGAGACGGTGTTCACCGCCAACCGCTGGGACCGCTCCTGGCGCAACGGCATCTATCCGTTCCCGCATTTTCACAGCAGCGCGCACGAGGCGCTGGGCATCTGCCGTGGCGAGGCCCGCGTGCGCTTCGGTGGCGCAAAGGGCATCGTTCTGACCGTACACGCCGGCGATGTCGTGGTGATCCCCGCCGGGGTCGGCCATCAGAATCTCGGTTCGAGCGGCGATCTCCTGGTGGTCGGCGCCTACCCGCCCGGGCCGAGCTGGGATCTGTGTCGCGGCGAGCCCGGCGAGCGGCCGCGCGTGCTCGACAACATTTCGGCGGTGCCGCTGCCGCCGGCCGACCCGCTGTTCGGCGCCGAGGGTCCCCTGACCCTGCACTGGCGGCCGGCCTGACGGCAAGCCCGCGATGCGGGTCCTGCTGCTGTTCTGCCACCCGGTGGAGACCAGCTTTCACGCCGCCTTGCACAGCACGGCGAGGGCAGCGCTAGAGGGTGCCGGGCATGCGGTCGACGATCTCGACCTGTATCGCGAGCGCTTCGACCCGGTGCTCTCGCGCGCGGAACGGATCGGCTATCACGACACGCCTCACAATCGGGCAGCCGTCCAGCCCTATGTCGACCGGCTGCTGACCGCCGAAGCCCTGGTGTTATGCTTCCCGGTCTGGAATTTTGGGCCGCCGGCGATGCTGAAAGGCTTTCTCGATCGCGTGCTGCTGCCCGGCGTGGCCTTCGAGCTTGGTGACGACGGCACGCTCACGCCGACCCTTCGGCATCTTCACACGCTCGCCGCGGTCACCAGCTACGGGCGCCCGCGATGGGCCGCATGGCTGATGGGTGATCCCCCGCGAAAACTGATCAAGCGGCAGCTGCGTCATCTGATCCGACCCCGCGCCAAGGTCCGCTACCTCGCGCACTACGCGATCGACGCGTCGACCGACGCCAGCCGCAGGCGCTTCCTCGACCGGGTCAAGCGGACCATGGCCAGCCTTTAGACGACGACCAGCTCGCCGTGCCGCGCGCAATCGGGAGCGGCCAGCGCGACGAACGCCTCGGTCCGGGTCTCTGGCGGCGGCACCTTGTCCGGAGCCTCGCCGGGATAGGCCTGCTTGCGCAGGCGCGAGCGCATCGGCCCCGGATCGACCAGATTGACCCGCACGCGCGTGCGCCTGGTCTCGGCGGCATAGGACAGCACCAGCGCCTCCATGGCGGCCTTGCTCGCCGCATAGGCGCCCCAGAACGGCTTGGGCTCGCGCGCCGGCGCACAGGTCACGAAGATCGCACGGCCGGCCTCGGAGACACGCAGCAACGGATCGAGCGAGCGGATCAGGCGGTAGTTGGCGCCGGCATTGAGCGCCATGACGCGCTCGAACACCTTGGGATCGATGTGGCCAGTCGGCGACAGCGCGCCCAACTCCGCGGCGTTGCCGATCAGCACGTCCAACCGGCCGAAACGCTGGGCCAAGGCGCCGCCTAACCGGTCGATCGCATCGCCCTCGCGCAGATCGAGCGGTACCAGGGTCGCCTGGCCGCCCTTGGCGCGCACCCGATCATCGACCTCCTCGAGGCCGCCCGTGGTTCGCGCCACCAGCACGAGGTGCGTGTTCGGCACGGCAAAGCGCTCGGCCAGTGCCGCGCCCAGCCCGCGGCTGGCACCCGTGATCAGGACGAGCCGGCCCGAAGCACCGCTCAGATCAGGCGTCCTCGAGCATCAAGGACAACTGGTCGGCAGCCCGGCCCTCGCCCACATCCTCGAGCGTGGTCGGATACTCGCCGGAAAAGCACGCATCGCAATACTGCGGCTGCGTCGGATCGCGGTCCACACCGCCGACCGCGCGATAGAGGCCGTCGAGGGAAATGAACGCCAGGCTGTCGACGCCGATGATCCGGGCCATGGCGTCGAGATCGTTGGCAGCGGCCAAGAGCTTGCTGCGCTCGGGCGTGTCGACGCCATAGAAGCAGGAATGGGTGGTCGGCGGGCTCGCGATCCGCATGTGGACCTCGGCAGCACCTGCGCCGCGGATCATCGCCACGATCTTGGTCGAGGTGGTGCCGCGCACGATCAAATCGTCGATCAGCACGACCCGCTTGCCGGCGACCGTGCCGCGATTGGCGTTGTGCTTCAGCTTGACGCCCAGATGGCGGATCCGGTCCGACGGCTCGATGAAGGTCCGGCCGACATAGTGATTGCGGATCAGCCCCAGCTCGAACGGCAGTTCGGCCGCCTGGGCGTAGCCGATCGCGGCCGGCACGCCTGAATCCGGCACCGGCACTACGATGTCGGCGGGTGCGGGCTGATCCCTGGCGAGTTCGGCGCCGATCCGCTTGCGCACCTCGTAGACATTGTGCCCCTCGACGGCGCTGTCGGGCCGCGAGAAGTAGACATATTCGAAGATGCAAAAGCGGCGCGGCAGATCGGCGAACGGCTTCAGGCTCTCGATGCCATCGGCGGTCAGGATCACCAGCTCGCCGGGCTCGATGTCGCGCACGAAGCGAGCGCCCATGATGTCGAGCGCGCAGCTCTCGGAGGCCAGGATCGGCGAGCCGTCGAGCTCGCCCAGGACCAGGGGGCGGACCCCGAGCGGGTCGCGCACGCCGTAGAGCGCATCGGCCGACATCGCGACCAGGGCGTAGGCGCCCTCGACCTGGCTCAGCGCATCGATCAGGCGCTCGACCACGGTCGGCTGGTTCGAGCGAGCGATCAGGTGCACGATCACCTCGGTATCCGAGGTCGACTGGAACAGGCAGCCGCGCTGGACCAGCTGGCGGCGCAGGGTGAGCGCGTTGGTCAGATTGCCGTTGTGGCCGAGCGCCAGGCCGCCGAAGGCGAAATCGGCGAACAGGGGCTGGACGTTGCGCAGCAGGGTGCCGCCGCTGGTCGAGTAGCGGTTATGCCCGATCGCACAGCGGCCGGGCAGGGCCGCGATCACCGCCTCGCTGCTGAAGTGGTCGCCGACAAGACCGAGCGCACGGTGGCTGTGGAACATTTTTCCGTCGAAGGTCACCACGCCCGCCGCTTCCTGGCCCCGATGCTGGAGCGCATGCAAGCCGAGCACGGTCAGCGCGCCGGCTTCTCCGTTGTCGAAGATGCCGAACACGCCGCACTCTTCGCGCAGCTTGTCGTCATCGTAGGGCGGTCGTGATCCGATCGACATGGTGCTCATGGTCTCGCACGCCGAAGCGTCTCGCAGGCAGGTCATGGCGACGTCAGCCCGCGCACGACGTCCTGGCGCGCCTCGTGCACGGCGCGACGGCCTGCTTCCTCGGCATCCGCCGGCAGCAGGCCCTGCAGCAGGCCGGCGCCCTCCTGCACATAGGGCAGAAGCGTCGCCTGGGTGACCCACGACGGCTGCTGTTCCGGCTCGATCAGCACCGCGAAGCCGAGGTAGAGCGCACAGACGATCGCCGCACCGCGGGCCACGCCGAACGCCATGCCGACCAGCCGATCGGCGAAGCCGAAGCCGCCTCCGGACACCTGGTCCGAGAGTACCGATGCGACCGTCTTGAAGGCGATCAGGGGCACGGCGAACACCACCACCAGCGCCACGATGTCGGCGACCCAGTGCACCTCGATGGTCTTTTGCGCAAGCTCGCGGACATAGCCAAAGCCGTAATAGGCGACCACCAGCGCGCCGACCCAGGCCGCCATGGTCAGCGCTTCGCGCGTGGCACCCCGGACCAGCGCCAGCAGGGCCGAGATGCCGATGATCAGGAGAACGGCGACGTCGAACGCGGTCAGCGGCAGCTCCGCCATCGGCTAGCCTACGCCGCTCGCGCGGGCCAAGTCGAGCGATTGCGGATCAGGGCTGGCACCCAACACCTCGACCAGCTCGCTCAAGCGCCTGAACCGGCACAGCCGAAGCCCCTGCGCATCGGACCGGCTGCCGACCGAGGCTGGCACCATGGCGCAATCGAATCCAAGTTTCGTGGCCTCCTTGAGGCGGGCGTCGATCTGGCTTACCGCACGAACCTCGCCGGCCAGGCCAACCTCGCCGAGGAGCACCGTGGCAGGCGCCACCGCAGCTCCGATCATCGAGGACACCAGTGCTGCAGCCATGGCGAGGTCGGCCGCGGGCTCAGTGATCCGCAGACCGCCGGCGACGTTGAGATAGACGTCGCGCGCCCCGATGGCAAGGCCGCAGCGCGCGTCGAGCACCGCCAGCAGCATGGCCAGCCGGTTGGCGTCCAAGCCGACCACGGTGCGACGCGGGCTGCCCAGGGCATTCGGCCCGACCAGCGCCTGAATCTCGACCAGGAGCGGCCGCGAGCCCTCCATGCCGGCGAACACCGCGGCACCTGGGACGCCGGCCTCGCGCTCGGACAGGAACAGCGCCGAGGGATCGCGGACCTCGGCGAGCCCGTCCTCGCCCATCTCGAACACGCCGATCTCGTTGGCCGCGCCGAAGCGGTTCTTGACGGCGCGCAGGATCCGGAACTGATGGCTGCGCTCGCCTTCGAAATAGAGCACGGCGTCGACCGCATGCTCGAGCAGGCGCGGGCCCGCGATCTGACCATCCTTGGTGACATGGCCTACCAGGAACAGAGCCGCGCCACGCCGCTTGGCGAAGCGGATTAATTCGTGCGCGCTGGTGCGCAGCTGGGTCACCGAGCCCGGCGCCGACTCGATGCCGTCGACATACATGGTCTGGATCGAATCGACCACGATCAGCCGGGGTGCTGCGGTGTGATCAAAGGTTGCGATCACGTCCCCGACCGAGGTCGCCGCCGCCAGCTGCACCGGTGCCGCCGACAGGCCGAGCCGCGCCGCGCGCAGCCGGATCTGATCGATCAACTCCTCGCCGCTGACATAGGCGACCGGCTCGCCGGTCCGGGCAAGCGCAGCGCCGGCCTGCAGCGCCAGCGTCGACTTGCCGATCCCGGGATCGCCGCCGATCAGGATCGCGGAGCCCTCGACCAGACCGCCGCCCAGCACCCGATCCAGCTCCTCGATCCCGGTCACCAGCCGTGGCGGCGTGGCCTTGGCGCCGCGCAGGCCGACCAGCTCGAGCCCGCGGCCGGCAGTGCGCAAGCCCTTGGGCACGGGCCTGGCGGCGGCCTCTTCGATCAGGCTGTTCCATTCGCCGCAGGTATCGCAGCGCCCCGACCACTTGGCATGCTCGGTGCCACAGTTGCCGCAGACGTAACGGAAATCGGGCCGCGCCATGATGATCCGATACCGCGAACAGGTTGTGCTGCCGGTTCACCTAAGCAGGATTTGGCCGCGCTGGCTATGGGGAACTCCCCGCCGGGCAGCCGTACTCGACCGCATCAAGCGCCGAGCAACGGGATGCCCAGCTTTGCGCCCACCCGCCGGAGAGCGGCATCCTTGCTGGCCAGAGGCAGGCCGCGCCGCATGGCCAGCTCGAGATAGCTGGCATCATAGGCCGTCAACGCCTCGCCCCTCGCCAGACTGAGCACGTCGTGGAGCGCTCGGGTGCTGGTCTGGCCATCGATCTCGATGGCCAGGGTATCGATCATCTGGACAAACTCGACCACGCGGCTCGGAGTGATGCGTCGTCTGCGTTCGGCAAGAGCGAGCACATTCGCAATCTCGAGCGGCAACAGCGTCGGCGAGACGGCGCTTTCCGCATCAAGACGCTCGAGAACCTGCCACGCAGCCCGGGTTGCTTCGTCGGCAAAGCACCAGGCCAGCGCCACCGAGGCATCGAGCACCAACGACGCCGTCATCGACGCCCTTGGTCGCGCAGCTCCCGGACCGTCAGGTCGCCCAGCGTCTGTCCCTTACAAAATTCCTTGAGGCGGGTGATGGCCTCCTTGCGGCGTTCGCGGTTGATGGTGCTGACCGGCCCGAGCTTCGCAACGGGCGTACCATGTCGGGTGATGATGATCTCCTCACCCTTGGCGACCCGCTCCAGCAGGCTCGCAAAGTGTGTCTTGGCCTCAAACGCGCCGATACTCGCCATGACAGTTCCAACCAGTCGCCAACCAGTCAGTAACTGGTCAAGGGACTGCCAATGTCAAGTCGGGACCCGCTCGGACCTCGCCACAGCGCCCGCGGAGAGTGCCGCGCGGGACGGTTGCGCTACTCGACCACCTTCAGGTGGCCGCTGTGGCCCCAGGCGCTGTCCCAGTCCTGATTGAGCACGTCGGTGATCGAGCCGCCCTCGTCGAAAAACTTGTTCGGCACCAGGAACATCGCCAGCATCAGGCCGCCATTGGGGGTGCGCGCCTCGTGCCGGCTGCCGGCCGGCCGCCAGACGAAGTTGCCGGTGGTGCAGGCGCCCTCTTCGTCGACCAGCGTGCCTTCGATCATGAAGGTCTGCTCGATCAGGACATGCTCGTGGTCGGGCAGGCGCGCGCCGGGCGCCATCCTGATCAGCGCCGTGACCAGGCCGGATTCCTTGTCGAGCAGCAAGGTCTTCGCTTCCACGCCCGGAAACTTGGTCTTCTCCCAAGGCAGATCGAACACGTTGACAAACCGCGACGCCTTCGGTGCCAGACCGGCGTGGTTCCCGGCGTTCGGGGTGATCGCCACCATCAGCTTTCTCCTCGATCTCGGGTCAAGGTGGGCTTAGCTCCCATCTAGCTCAGGCGCGCGCTGCTTTGCTACCTTTAGCTGAGCCGTCCTGTGCGTTTCTACCTTTCGCCGCGCCCGGTGCGGGCTTCATCACGAAGCGATGCTGCTCGACCAGCTGCAGGAGGTCGAATGCGCTGACGATGCCGACCACTTCCTTCTCGTGGGTGACCACGACGTGGTGGATCTTGTGCTTGCGCATCACGCGGGCCGCGACATGGACGTCGTTGTAGGCGGGCACCGCGTAAACGCGCTCGGACATGATCTGGCTGACCGGCGTGCCGCCCTTGAGGTCGGCGATCAGGTCGGTCGAGGTCACGATCCCGACCGCGTCGCCATCCGGTCCGACCACCGGCACCGCGCTGATCTTGTTGCGCTCCATCAGCCCGCGCAGGTGATCGATGGTGTGGTGCGGCTGCGCGGTGACCACCTGCTCCGCCATCAGGTCCTTGATCTTCACGTTCATGCACACGTCCCCCTTCGCAGCAGCCTTCGATAGGCGGCGCGCGGACGGGGGCACTTGAGATGGATCAAATCAGCGTTGTTCAGCGTTTCGCGACCTCGATCCGCCACTCGGGCCCCGAGCCGATGCCATGGGTCGCGGCGAAGTCGCCCCAGTTGATCGCTGCCGACAGGTTGTCGACGCTGTTGATGTAGAGCAGCGGCTCGCCCTGGGGCACATCGCCGAAGGTCGAGACGTAGGGCATCGCGCCCTCGAACACCTGGTCGTCGCCGTTGAAGATCCGCACCTCCATCTCGGTGCCCTTGTCGACGCCCAGCTTCTCGAACGTGCCGCGATCGATGTTGGTCCAGACGTTGCCGAACTGGACGTCCAGGATCGGGATATTGCCCGCGACCATGTCGCCCTCGAGTGCCGGCTTCTGGTAGTCGATCGTCACCACCTCGGCGGGCAGCTCAGGCCCGATCTCCTCGAACGCGGTCTGGCCCGAGGCGAGGTGGGCCGCAGCGTAGGAGTACACGTCGCGGCCGTGGAAGGTGTAGGACTGCTCGGAGCCCGGCCTCCGATAGCGGCTCTCGTCGATCTCGCGCACGCCCTCGATGCCGAGGTTCTGCGCGACCAGGGTGAGCGTGCCGTTGTCCGGGCTGACGAAGTAGTGGCCGGACTTGGTCTTGACCACGACCGACTTGCGGTCGGTGCCGACACCAGGATCGATCACCGAGACGAACACCGTGCCGGGCGGCCAGTAGGGCGCGGTCTGGGCGAGTCGATAGGCGCCCTGCCAGATGTCGAACGCCGGGATCTCGTGGGTCAGGTTTTCCAGCCGCAGCGAGGGATCGACCGAGACCGCCACGCCGCGCATCTCCGAGACCGCGCCGTCCTTCAGGCCGAAGTCGCTCTGGTACACGATGATGCCGTTGGTCTCGCCCTCCGCGGCAACGGCCGCCGGCCCCTGCCAGAGCCAAAACAGCACACCCAGTGTCGCAACCGCTGCCCGGATCATCGCTCTGCCCCCTCGTTGAGATCGGCGAAGCTTGCGGCATCGGCCGCGGCGCGCCAAGAGGATTCCGGCCGCCGCCACGCCACCGCGCAGGCGGGCGCCTATGCATGGCGCGCCAAGAGCGGCTTCAATTGACCGACCGTCCGGTCGGTCTTTAAATCAACCGCTGCTCACCTATCTGTCTGCTCATGGGCTGTGTCTGCGGAGATCGATTCTCATGAGCAACGCCAGCGACGTCGCGCAACACATTGAAAAACCGCCGTTCGTTCCGGACAAGCAGCCGGATCCTGAAGAGATCCTGTACGGTTGCGAGGGCGCTCCGCCGCTGCCGGAGATGAACATCTTTCCGATCGAGTGGCGGGTCGAGACACCCAAGCTTTTGGAGATCTACGAGGGCGCGCGCGATCCCGGCTGGGCGCCGAGCCGGCTGCCCTGGGACACGCTCGACGTCGAGGCGTTCAGCCTCGATCAGCGCTATGCGATCGCCTACTGGTTCTCGCTGCTGTCCGTGTTCGACAGCTCGGGTCCTGCGGTGTTCGCCCGGGCCATGATCCACACCTACGAGACCCACGAGGAAGATCCGATCCGCAAGTGCTTCTTCCTGGTGACCCGCGACGAGGTCAACCACGAGGAGGTCTGCGGGCGCGCGATCCAGCTGATGACGCCCGGCGGCCCGCTCGGCTACGAGCCCGAGACCCCGCTCGGCAAGCTCGCGCGCAACAATGTCGAGTGGCTCTACCACAATGGCGCCCGCTACTGGGACGCGTTCAAGAAGGGCGTGCACAAATACCCGGTGCCGATCCTGTTCACCTCGTTCCTGTTCGGCGAGGTCGCGGCGGCGACGCTGTTTCACAGCATGTACCAGAGGACCACGATCCCGGTGCTGAAGGAGGCGTTCCGCTGCGTCGGCAAGGACGAGGCGCGCCACATCGGCATCTGCCGGACCGTGCTGCACAAGGTGATCGCCTCGCTCAGCGACGAGGACAGGCACACGATCACCAAGCAGATCCGCGCGGGCTTCGTGTTCCTCTCGGGCGTGCTGTACGAGCCGCCCAAGGATTTCTGGCAGCTGCCGGACACCTTTCTGCCGGCCCAGCGCCTTCTCGAGGAGGTCGCGCGAGAAGCCGGTCTCGGCGTGCTGAACCGCGACGAGCGACGCGAGAACTGGCGTGAGGCGGTGCTCAAGATGAAGGGCTTCATCGAGCCGCACGGCATCGCGTTCCCGGCATTGCCCGAGATCGACATCGATGGCGAAACCGTGGCGTTCGATCCGGAGAACCTGGTCCCGGTGTTCTGATCGGTCCCGACACGCACCAGGAACCAGCAACGGGGGCAGGCGATGACCATGCTGCGCGCGGCAGGCCCGGCGGGGAACCGCTGAGCCCGTGGCCCGGACCCGCGCCGACGACTACGAGGACAAGCGCGCGCTGATCTTCGATCGCGCCGCCGAGCTGTTCGCCGAGCAGGGCTTTTCGCGCACCTCGATCGCCGAGCTCGCCGCCCATTGCCGGGCGTCGAAGTCGTGGATCTACCACTATTTCCCGTCCAAGGAGGCGATCCTCTACGAGATCTTGCACGACCACATGACGTTGCTGCTGCGCACCGCCGAGACCGAGGTCGGCAGGCACCAGGAACCCGAGACGCAGCTGCGCGCGCTGTTGCGTGCCTTCATGGCGATCTACGTACGCGCCCAAGCCAAGCACGTGGTGCTCCTGGCCGAGCTCGGCTGCCTGCCGGCCGGCCAGCAAAGCGAGATCCGTGGTCTCGAGCGCCGCGTGGTCGATCTGGTGGCAGGCGTACTCGATCGGCTCAGGGCGCCGCCGGCCACCGGGCGCGATGCGCTCATGCCGATCACCATGATGCTGTTCGGCATGATCAACTGGACCTACACCTGGTATCGCCCGGATGGGCCGATACCACCGGCGCAGCTGGCCGACCTGGCGGCGGATCTGTTCCTGGACGGCCTGCGCAACGCCAGCCGGGATCGCGCTCGAGATGCATGCCCGGCGCCGCGAGCAGCTGATCCATACCGAGGCCACGAGAGCCGCCCCAATCCGCTGCGCTCGCCTCGCTGAGCCGTCCGCGGCGAATTTACACACCCGACGAGCGGAAAATCGGCGGCACAAGAATGCCTGATGCGCTATGCTCACCTCCGATCCACAGTATCGAGAGCTGGCGGGATGCGCGGCTGGCTGATCTATCTGGAACTCGGCCTCCTGACCTACTGGCTGTTCTGGGGCCAGCCGGCATGGGCGTCGATCGTGCTTTGGCTGGTCGTCGTCTTCTGGCCGGTGGTGCTGATCTGGCAGATCGCGTGGTGGATCGTGAAGGTCGCGATCGCCGTCGGCCTCGCGCTGTTCGTCCTCGGCCTGGCCTACGATGTCTGGCAGCGCAAAAGGCCCTGAACGCGACCGGACATGCACGCGGCGTACGCCGCCACACGACATGCTCCGCTTGCCCTCCGTCAACCCGAACCTAAAATAATCAGCCATGCGAATTCTGGTCATTGAAGACGATGCGGACGCGGCGGAATACCTCGCCAAAGGCCTGCGCGAGAGCGGCCATGGCGCCGAGGTCGCCGCCAATGGCCGCGATGGTCTGCTGCGCGCCGCAAGCGAGCCGTTCGATGTGCTCATCGTCGATCGCATGCTGCCCGCCCTCGACGGGCTGAGCCTGGTCCAGCATCTGCGTGCGACCGGCCACACCATGCCGGTGCTGTTTCTGTCGGCGCTCGGCGAGGTCGACGATCGGGTCAAGGGCCTGCGCGCCGGCGGCGACGACTATTTGGTCAAGCCCTACGCCTTCTCCGAGCTGCTGGCGCGCATCGAGAACCTGGGGCGCCGGCAGAGCGCCAAGGCGGTCGCGACGAGTCTCCAGGTCGCCGATCTGGAGCTCGACCTGCTGACCCGCAAGGTGACCCGGGCCGGCCAGCCGATCGACCTGCAACCGCGCGAGTTCCAGCTGCTCGAGACCCTGATGCGCCACCCGGGTCAGGTGATGACCCGGACCATGCTGCTGGAGAAGGTCTGGAACTACCATTTCGATCCGCAGACCAACGTCATCGACGTCCACATCAGCCGCCTGCGCCAGAAGATCGACCGCGGCTTCAGCGGCGCCCTGATCCACACCGTGCGCGGCGCCGGGTATTGCTTACGTGAATCTGATCCGTCTGCTTGAGACCTCGACCTTCCGTCTCGCCCTGATCTATCTGGCGTTGTTCGGGGTGTCGGCGCTCGCCCTGCTTGGTTTCCTCTATGTCCGCACCGCCGTGGTCATGGAGCAGCAGACCAAAGACACCATCAACGCCGAGATCACCGGTCTCAAAGAACAATATCAGACCTTCGGGCTGGTCGGCCTGAAGCAGGCCATCGAACGACGCAGCGCGATCAACCCCAATCGCGCGAGCGTCTATCTGCTGACCGATCGATTCGACACCAGGATTGCGGGCAATCTCGAAGGTTGGCCGACCGAAGCGCCGGGCCTGGAAGGCTGGCTCGATTTCCAGATCGAGGTGCCGGAGGGCGACAACACGAGCTATCGCGGAGCGCTCGGTGCAAGCTTCCTGTTGCCCGGTGGCTTCCATCTCCTGGTCGGACGCGAGATCGAAAATCTCCTGAAGACCCAGTCGCTCATTCAAAAGGCGATCGGCTGGGGGATCGGGCTCACCCTGCTGCTGGGCCTGGCGGGCGGGTTCTTGATGAGCCGGGGCATGTTGAGCAGGATCGACTCCATCAACCGGACCACGCGGCGGATCATGGCCGGCGATCTCAGCCAGCGGATCTCGCTCAAGGGCTCGCGCGACGAGTTCGACGTCCTCGCCGGCAATCTGAACGCCATGCTCGACCAGATCGAGCGCCTCCTGCAGGGCATGCGCGAGGTCACCGACAATATCGCGCATGATCTGCGCACCCCGCTCAGCCGGATGCGCTCGCGCATCGAGGTCGCGCTGATGGCCAATCCCGATCGGGCCGAGGCGCGCGGGCTGCTCGAGCAGACCCTGGTCGACGCGGATGCCATGATCCAGAGCTTCAACGCGCTCTTGAGCATTGCCCGGGCCGAGGCCGGCAGCGAGCGCGCCTCCTTCGAGCCGGTCGACCTGTCCGCGCTCGGCCGCGATCTCGCCGAGCTCTACGGTCCGCTCGCCGAGGAGAAGGGCCTGACCTTCTTCAGCGCCTGCCCGCCCGGCCTGGTGCTGCAGGGCAATCGTCATCTGCTCGCCCAGGCGCTCGCCAATCTCCTCGACAATGCCATCAAATATACCCCGGCCGGCGGCCGGGTGATGCTCAGCGGCCTGCCAGGCCCGACCATCACCGTGGCCGATACCGGTCCCGGCATCCCGGCATCAGAGCGTGAGCGTGTGCTCGAGCGTTTTGTGCGCCTCGATGAGGTGCGCTCGACACCGGGCAACGGACTTGGCCTCAGCCTGGTCAGCGCCGTCGCCAAGCTGCACGGGGCGATCTTGAAGCTCGAGGACAATCACCCCGGCCTGCGGGTCAGCCTGGTGCTTTCGGACAAGCAGGCCCAGCGAATAGCTGCCTGACTGAGGCGCTGCGTTTGAGGCCTGATTACATCAGTCCTGCGTTGAGGGAGCACATTCACGATGAGCTGGCATCCGGAGCGTTACCTGGCCTTCGACGACCACCGCACGCGGCCGGCCATCGATCTGTTGGCGCGGGTGCCCTTACGCGCGCCGGCGCGCGTGGTCGATCTCGGCTGCGGCCCCGGCAACTCGACCGCCCTGCTGGCCGAGCGCTGGCCCGAGGCGGACGTCACCGGGATCGACAGCGCGCCTGCCATGCTGGCCAAGGCGCGCGAGCGCGGCATCGCCGGCCACTGGGCCGCCCACTGGGTCGAAGCGGACATCGCGAGCTGGCAGCCCGATGCGCCGGTCGATCTGCTGTTCAGCAACGCAGCGCTCCAGTGGTTGCCGGATCACCAGACGCTCCTGCCGCGGCTGCTCGGCTGCCTGCGCCCGGGCGGTGTGCTGGCGGTCCAGATGCCACGCAACTTCCAGGCCCCCTCGCACGTCAGCCTGCGTGAGATTGCCGGGCAGGTGCCCTGGGCCGAGCGGCTCGATGGCAAGCTGCTGGCCGACCCGGTTGCCGCGCCCGACTGGTACTACGATCTGCTGGCCGCTGACTGTGCTGCGCTCGACATCTGGCAGATCGAATATCTCCAGGCGCTCGAAGGCGAGGATCCGGTGCTGCGCTGGGTTGAAGCGACCGCATTGCGGCCGGTGCTCCAGACGCTCGACGAGGCCGAAAGCGCCACCTTCAAGGATGCGTACGCCGCGCGGCTGCGCGAGGCCTACCCGATGCGGCCAGACGGCCGGACCCTGTTTCCGTTCCTGCGGCTGTTCATCGTCGCGCAACGCGCCTAGCGAATGGTGCCCGCGGCCTGCTGCCCGTTCGATCATGGCCAGAGGCATCTTTCTGGAAACGCGCCCATCCGCCGCAGTACGCGGATTTCCTCCCGAACTCGGATTTCGGATCGGATTCAAGCCGCTGCCGACCGATTTTGTGCTAAGATCTCGACTTGATCGTGCCAATCTGGCAGGTGTTTGATAACGCACAGGGTGAGAGCGCCGTCCGAAAGTTCAACAAGGGAGTGCGGTGCGATGCTCGTTGGACAGATATTCTTTCCGCGAAGGGCGCCAGGGTCGTCTCGACCCGTCCGGACGCCACCATCGCCGACGTCGCCAAATTGCTGAGACGTGAGAAGATCGGCGCCGTCGTGGTCATGGAGGGCGGCGCGTTGTGCGGCATCATCTCGGAGCGGGATCTCGCGCGCGGACTGGCCGACCATGGCAACGAGCTTTTGGAGATGAAGGTCGCGCAGCTGATGACCCGCGAGGTCGTGACCTGCAAGCCGGAAGACGGCCTCGAGCACCTGATGCAATTGATGACCGAAGGCCGTTTCCGCCACCTGCCCGTGCTGCGGGATGGCGAGATGATCGGCATCATCAGCATCGGTGACGTGGTCAAACACCGGCTCCAGGAGCTGGAGGCCGAGACCCATCAGCTGCAGGACTATATCGCCGGCACCGCCTGATCCGGCCGCCTGATCCCAGCCCTCTCGCTCGCTGTGGTTTGCGCTTGCGGATGCCGTCCGCGGGCGTAGCCTGGGCGGACCGGGGGAAGCTTGGGGGGGAAGGCGGCATGGATCCGACGGCAAGGCGGCAACTCGGCCGAACCGGGCTTGCGCTCACGCAGCTCGGCATGGGCACGGCACCTTTGGGCGATCTGTGGGAGCGGATTCCCGAGGATCAGGCGCAGGCGACCTTTGCCGCCGCCTGGCAGAACGGCGTGCGCTACTACGATACCGCGCCCTGGTATGGCAACACGCTCGCCGAGCAGCGCCTGGGCTACTTTCTTCGCCAGCAGCCGCGCGCCGAGTTCGCGATCTCGACCAAGGTCGGGCGGGTCTATTCGCGGCCCATGGACCCGGACTACGATCCGGGCTTTTGGGCCGGCGGCCTGCAGTTCCAGCTGCGCTTCGACTATGGCTATGACGGCGTGATGCGCTCGTTCGAGGACAGCCTGCACCGGCTCGGCCTGCCGCGGGTCGACCTGCTCGTGATCCACGACGTCGACCCCGGCTATCACGGCGACGACGCCGGTGTGGAGCGCTGCTTTGCGCAGCTTGAAAGCGGCGGCATCCGTGCCCTGCAGGAACTGAAATCGGCCGGCGACATCAAGGGTTTTGGCGCCGGCATCAACGAAGGGCCGATGATCGGCCGTTTTCTCGATCGCTTCGATCTCGACTTCTTCCTGGTCGCGATGCCCTACACCCTGCTCGACCAGGCGCCGCTCGACGATGCCCTGCCGCGCTGCGTCGAGCGCGGGATCGGCATCGTGATCGGCTCACCCTATGCGTCGGGCGTGCTGGCGACCGGACCGGTCGAGGGCGCCAAGTACAACTACGCGCCGGCACCGCCCGAGATCCTGCAAAAGACCGGCAAGATCCAGGCGGTGTGTGCGCGCCACGGCGTGCCGCTCGCGGCGGCGGCGCTGCAGTTTCCGCTCGGCCACCCGGCGGTCGCCGCGATCATTCCGGGTGCGGTCGCGCCGAACGAGGCCGAGCGCAACGTGGCGACGCTACGGGTCGAGATCCCCGCCGCACTCTGGGCCGAGCTGAAAGCCGAACGGCTCCTTCACCCGGATGCGCCCGTGCCGGGCTGAGCGCCCCTGCGCCCGAAGCCGAGGTCGATCAGCAGCCCCAGCACAAGGGCGCCGGCGCCGAGCGTGAACAGCAGGACGTAGTCGTCGGTGCGCGCGAACAGCCAGGACATGCCGTAGGCGCCGGCCGCCTGGCCGACGGCAAACGCGGTGGTCGCGAAGCTCCAGGCGGCCCTGACCTGCTCCGGGCGCACCAGCTGGTGGACCCGGCCGAACACCAGCGGCACGACGCCCGGTACCGATGCGCCCGCGACGATGCTCGAGACCGCGAGCCCGAGCGCGCCGCTCGACACGACCACCAGCGCGACCGCGATCGTCTGGAGCGCGAAGGTGAGGCGAAGCGCCCAGGCAAAGCCGATCCGATCGGCGAGCCGGCCGGCCAGCACCGGGCCCGAGGCCGCGCCGATCCCGAACAGCACCCAGTACTGCGCGCCGATCTCGATTCCCTGCCCCAGCCCGTGCGCGACATAGACCACCAGAAAGACCATGTGCGGCACCAGGCCGAACGCGTTCAGGCCGTACTCGACATAGAGCGCCAGGACCGGGCCCGAGCGGGGCGGCGCAACCCTACCGGCGCCCGTGGGCCCGGGATCGTCCGGCCAGCTCCGCCAGGTGAGCACGGTCAGCACCAGGGCGAGCGCGCCGAGGCCGCACCATGTCACCGCGAGGCCCTGGCGCAACAGCAGCGGCACCAGGGTGCCCGATGCGGCGATCCCGAGCCCGACGCCGGTAAAGATGACACCACCGGCAAGACCACGTCGCGCTGGCGCGATGTGCGGAAGAATGCTCGGCGCCGCCAGCACCATCAGCGCACCGCCGGCGATCCCGGCTGCCAGCCGCCACACGAAAAACCAGGCAAACGACACGGGCGCGGCCGAGGCGAAGAACGAGAGGGTCGCGACCGCCATCATGGTCCGCAGCGCGAACGGCGTGGTGCTCGCGGCAGCAAACCGTCGCCCGAACAGCGCGCCGGCAAGATAGCCGGCCAGGTTCGCGGCACCCAGATAGGCGGCTTGCGCGGGCGTGAACCACTGCGCGTCGATCAGGGCGGGGATCAGCGGCGTGTAGGCAAAGCGCGCCAGACCAATCCCGACCAGCACGGCGCACAGGCCACCGAGCGTGGCGCGCACGGGGTTGATCCCAGGGCTCAATGTGGCCGCTCGATCCATGCTCAAAGGTTAGGGCGCCGCCGCGATCTGGAGAAACGGTTTTCGGTGATCCGAGCTATCGGAATTCTTGATAGCGCGGCTATTCGGCGGCGGCCTGGGCCAACGCAGACGGGCGCAGATGCTCCAAAAAGGCGGCGAGCGCGCTCGATACGAAGGCATCGCGCCGGCGGATGAACACCGTGTCGACCTCGGCCTCGGCGCTCGGCAGGACGTGCAGGGCAACGCGACCGTCGCGCGCTGCGGCTGCCACCACCACGCGTGGCAACAGGGTGACGCCGATCCCGGCGCCGACGCAGGCGAGGATCGAATTGAGCGTGCCGAACTCCAGCAGGCGCACACCGACGATGCCGCGCGTCGCCAGAATGCTCTCCAGCCGCTGGCGGTAGGAGCAGCCGGCGCGCAGCACTACGATCTTGAGCGCCTGCTGAGCTCGCAGCTGCTGCAGGCTGCGCACCGAAGGCGAGGTCACCACCACCAGCTGCTCGCGAAACGCGACCTGCTCCTCGAGCTCCGGATGGTCGACCGGGCCGCACACGAACGCGCCCTCGAGCCGATGGCCGAGCACGCCCTCGATCAGCTCGCAGGTGGTGCCGGTCGCCAGCACCAGATCGACCTCGGGAAAGGCAGCGGCGTAGGCCGAGAGCACCGGCGAGAGGCGAAGCGCGGCGGTGGTCTCGAGCGAGCCCACGGTCAGCTGGCCCTTGGGCCTGCCGTCGTCGAGCGTCGCACGTCGGGCGTCTGCCAGCAGGCCCTGGGCGCGCGCCGCATAGGGCAACAGCCGCCGGCCGGCGGCGGTCAGGCTGACGCCCCGGCTGTGGCGCTCGAACAGCGCGATGCCGAGCTCGTCCTCGAGCTGGCGCACGCGCGCCGTGACGTTCGATTGCACGGTGTTCAGCTCGGCCGCGGCCCGGCTCATGCCGCCCAGCCGCGCGACCGCCTCGAACACCCGCAGATCGCCTGCGTCCATCGCCGCCCTCCTCCTAGAACAGCCGCTCCGATGCGAGCCTCGCGCCATCGCGCAGCGCGCGCAGCTTGGCCCAGACCACGTCCTCGGCGACCCGACCCATGCCGGCCGAGGTATCGAAGCCGCAATCGGTGCCGGCCAGCACGCGCTTCGGATCGCCGACCGCCGCCGCGACCCGCTCGATCCGCTCGGCGACCACCTCGGGATGCTCGACGAAGTTGGTCAGCGTGTCGATCACGCCGGCGACCAGGATCTGGTCGTCGTCGAGGGCGCCCTCCGCCTCGAAGACATGATACTCGTGCGCGTGACGCGGGTTGGCGAACGGGAACACGAAGCCGCCGACGTTGGCCTTGCGGATGATCGGCAGGATCTCGGCGAGCGGCACGTCCATGTCGTGCGGGCCCTCATAGTTGCCCCAGCAGACATGCAGGCGGACCCGATCGCGCGGCAGGCCGTCGAGCGCCCGGTTGATCGCGCTGACCACGCGCTCGACGAACCCGAGAAAATCGGCGACCGGCCGGTCCTGGTAGCTGAGGTGCCGCTCGAGCGCCAGATCCGGACAATCGAGCTGCAACAAAAACCCGTGGCCGATGATCGCCTGGTACTCCACGCGCAGGGCATCGGCCAGCGCCGCCAGATAGGCCTCCTCGCTGTCGTAGTGCTCGTTCTTCATCGCCGCGGCGACGATGCCGGGCGAGGGCGCGGTCAGGAACGGCTCGACGAAGCCGCCGGCGGCCGCGTCGAGCGAGGACTGAAAATCCTCGCACTCGGCATGGACCGCGGCCGGATCGAGATAGCGCACCTCGGAGATCGCCTTGGGCGGCGAGAAATTGCTGACCGCGGTGCGGGCGGCGAGCTGGTCGGCCAGCATCTTCTGAAAGATCGGGTAGCGGACGACGTCGCCGCGCGGCGCGCGCTGCCAGCTGCCGCCGAAGCCGCTCATGCGGTGCTGGACGTAGAGGAAGAAGCCCTCGCGCTGCTGCTCGCCATTGTTGCCGACGTCGATGCCGGCCTCGATCTGCCTGGGCACGATCTGGCGCAGCGCCTCGCGGCCGGCGGCCTCGAGCGCGGCCGGATCGACCGCATCGCCCGCGGCCCGCCTCGCGTAGAGCCGGACCAGCCCGGCCGGCCGCGGCAGGCTGCCGGCATGGGTCGTCAAAATCCGCTCGTCGCTCCAGCGCATCGCCGCCTCCTTGCGTTCGACATATGCTAGCCCAGCAGGCGCCGCAACGCGTCATCGCAACGATGCGAGCCGGCTGATCAGTCCTCGCCGAGCAGCCGCACCGCCGTCGCGCGGGCTGCAGCGGCCAGTTGCCGGTCCAAGGTCGCGAGCGGCAGATCGCGGCGATAGGCAAGCTCGAGGTAGGCGGCATCGTACACGGTCAGACGGTGGGCGCGCGCCAGCGCAAGTACGGCATCGCTGAGGGGCTCGTGATCCAGCACGATCGGTAGTCCGGCCAAGCGGGCAAGGATCTCGGCGGTCTGAGCCGGATCGAGGCGACCTCGGCGCTCGTTCATCAGCAGCGCATTCCGAACCTCGAACCACCATAGAACCGGCTCGATCGCCTCGGTCTCGCCCAAGCTCTCAAGGGTCGTCTGGGCCAGAGACGTGCTCTCGTCGGCCAGAAACCAGCCGACGGCGACCGACGCATCGACCACGACCGGCATCAGTATTTGTGGCCCTCGTGTATCGATGCGATGAGCTCCTCAACCGGAACCTTGGGTAGCCGGCGACGCAGTCGCTTGATGCTCTCGATCGCTTCCCGCACCTGCTCACGCCGATCCTCCACCGGCCCAAGCTGTGCAACCGGCTTGCCGTGCCGCGTGATGACCACGGTCTCGCCGCGCTCGACCGCGCGGATCAGCCGGGGTAAATGCGTCTTGGCCTCGTAGGCGGTTACGGTGGTCATCCGATCTTCCTGGTCGAAAGAATAGACTAGTCTCTCCGAGATGGTTTGGCCAGCGCCGGTTGTCAGCCGGTCGGGCGCTGGTGTTCAATGCGAGACCCGCCGGCGAGCGGGTACGAAGGGGGAGGCCATGAGCAAGATCGACCGGGTCGAGATCCACAGTTTTTCCTACGAGGTCGAAAACCTCGGCATGCCGGGCCACGGCGCCGCTGGCGTCGCCAACGTCCAGCACGTCAAGGGGGGCAGGCTGCCGGCCAGCCGCTACGCGATCCAGATCAAGACCGACGACGGGCTGGTTGGCGAGTATGTTACCCACTGGGTCGGCACGCCTTCCTCACTCGCCCAGTCGATCATGCTGTCGCCGCACCTGCTCGGGCGCGACCCCGAGGCGCGCGAGCAGATCTACGACGACCTGAAGCGCGAGCTGCGCGCCTATGACCACATGGGTCACGGCCCGCTCGACATCGCCCTTTGGGACTTGGCCGGCAAGAAGTACGGCACCTCGGTCTCAACGCTGCTCGGTGGCTTCCGCAAGCGCCTGCCGAGCTATGCCAGCACCTATCACGGCCAGGAGAGCGGCGGCGGCCTCGACAGCCCGGCGGCGTTCGCCGACTTCGCCCAGCACTGCAACGGGCTCGGCTATCGCGGCTTCAAGATCCACGGCTGGAACAATGGCGACGCCAAACGCGAGGCCAGAAACCTGCTCGGCGTGCGCGCGCGGGTCGGTGACGACCTAGCGCTGATGATCGATCCGGCCTGCGAGCTTCGCACCTTCATGGATGCGCTCTATGTCGGTCGGGCCTGCGACGAGGCGGGCTACTTCTGGTACGAGGACCCGTATCGCGATGCCGCGGTCTCGGCGTTCGGCCACAAGCGCCTGCGCGAGAAGCTGAAAACCCCGCTCCTGGTCACCGAGCATGTGCGCGGGCTGGAGCAGAAGGGCAGCTTCGTGGTCGCCGGCGGCTGCGACATGATCCACGCCGACCCCGAATACGACATGGGCATCACCGGCGCGATGAAGATCGCCCACCTATGCGAGGCGCTGGGCCTCGATGTCCAGCTGCATGCCTCGGGCCCGGCGCACCGCCACTGCATCGCCGCGATCCGCAACACCCACTTCTACGAGCAGGCGCTGGTCGGCCCCGAGATGCCCAACTGCATGCCGCCGATCTATACCTGCGGCTACAGCGACTTTTTGGAGGATGTGGGCGAGGACGGCTGCTTCCCGGTGCCGGACGGCCCGGGCCTCGGCGTCAGTTACGACTGGGACCTGATCGAGCGCTCGCGCACCGCACACCACGTCTTCTCATAGGCGAACCGCCATGCAGATCATCGACGCCCACTACCACCTCTGGGACCTCGAACGCCACGCGTACCCCTGGCTCAAGCCGAGCACCCGCCATCCCGCCGGTGACCTCACGCCGATCTGCCGAAGCTATCGGCTCGAGGATTTCTTCGCGGATGCGGCCGGGCTGGATCTGGTGAAGTCGGTCCATCTGCAGGCGGAGATCGACCGCAGCGACCCGGTCAAGGAGACGGCCTGGCTCCAGGCGATCGCCGATGCGCCAGGCTCAGGCGGCTTCCCGCACGGCATCGTGGCGTTCGCGGATCTCGCCGACCCGAAGGTCGAGGCGACCCTGGCGCAACACTGCCGATACGCGAACATGCGCGGCATCCGCTACATCCTCAACTACGAGGAGGGCGCGCCGCTCTATTGCGCCGCCTCACGGGGCGACTGGTTGCGCGATCCGCAGTGGCGCCAGGGCTATGCCCTGCTCGCAAGGCACGGCCTGTCGTTCGATCTGCAGATCTTCTGGCAGCAAATGGCCGACGCTCTGGACCTGGCCCGCACCTTTCCGGACACCCAGATCATCCTGAACCACACCGGCATGCCCAGAAAGCGCGACCCCTACTATGTCGACGGCTGGCGCCGGGGCATGCGCACGCTCGCTGCCGCCCCGAACGTCGCCGCCAAGATCTCGGGCCTCAACATGTTCCATCACGACTGGACGCCCACGATGATCCGGCCGTTCGTGCTCGATACGATCGACATCTTCGGTGTCGATCGCTGCATGTTCGCGTCCAATTTTCCGGTCGACAAGCTGCATGCCGACTACGCCGCGATCTGGCAGGCGTTCGACCAGATCACCGCGGATTTTTCAGAAGCCCAGCGCCGGGCGCTGTTCCACGACAACGCCCTGCGCTTCTATCGGCTCGGGTAAAGGGAAATCCGGAGGTGGCCTGCCGAGTCGGCCCCTGAAAGCCTCTTGCGCGCGCGTCGGGTCGGGCGCAGATATCGCTTCCCCCCACCTCGAAGCACGCGGTGCTGCCATGACGATGTCCATGTATCAGGCGTCGGTTCCGGCGTTCCTGCAGATCCTGAACAGCCTGTCCGCGATCCTCGACAAGGCAGAGGCCTTCGCCGCGGAGCGCAAGATCGAGCCGGCCGTCCTGCTCGGCTACCGGCTCGCACCCGACATGTTCGCGCTGACCCGCCAGGTCCAGATCGTGACCGATCAGGCCAAGGGCTGCTGCGCGCGCCTGGCCGGGATCGAAGTGCCCAGATACGACGACGACGAGACCTCCTTCGCCGACCTCAAGGGGCGGATCGCGCGGACGATCGACTTCGTCCAGAGCTTCAAGCCCGGCGACATCGACGGCTCGGAGGAGCGCGCCATCACCCTCACCATCGGCGGCCGTGAGGTAGGCTTCACGGGCCAGCAGTACCTCGTGAGCTTCGTGCTGCCCAACTTCTACTTCCACGCCAGCACCGCCTACGACATCCTGCGCCACGCCGGCATGCCGCTCGGCAAGCGTGACTTTCTGGGCGCGACCTGAGGCGCTCGCCCATGGGCCGAGCCGTCGCGCCAGAGCGAGCCGGCCCGGCCCGATTCCGCGCGTCGTGCGCGCCGTTGCAAACCTGGGCCTGATCCACGACAGAGATCCCGCACGGAATCCGGACGGCTGGCCCGCAGCGCTTCTGTCCGTTCCCAGGCGGCAAAGGAACGAACACCGCAGTTGCGCAAAGCTTTCGTCATTATCTTGAAAAAAATCCTAGAGTCGATTAGATTCGGAAGGGGCCTGCGAGCTGGCGGCTGGCCCCGGTGCATCCCGAAGCGAAGTTGCCGGCCGTCCTGGATGTCGTCGCTTGCATGGTTCCGATGGCGATCTGTGGTCGCTGGCCGGCGGACGCGCGCCGGAACCCGCTGCGCCACAGCCTGACGAGTCATGACGCATGGCGACGCAAAAATGCGTCGGGGTGTCGCATCGATGCGTCGCGCTTGCGCGTTCGGCGTAAGGATCGCGGTCCGCCCGGCCAAAAGTCCATGGCACGACCTTGCCCGCGATCCGTTGGCCCGGCCTCCCCCGGCGTCGTGGGCACAGATTCCCACGGCCTCATGGACCTGGCGAGCAGAGCATGAAGCGACGTGGTCAAGACTTGGTTGCCGCCGCCGCTGCGCGCCATGACTGGAGATGCCCATGTGCCCGCCCCGACCAACCGATCCCGGTCGACATGCCGATCGAACCCAACAGCCGCAAGGATCCTGGACAAAGACGGAGGCGCGATCCGATGGATATAGCCGTTTCGGCGAGACCCGCGGGCGCTTCGCAGACCGGACGGAGCCCATGCTCGATGCTGCGGTCGGCTTGTGCGAACCGACCACCGTGCTCCGTCCGGACCCGATCCCTCCGACGGCCCAAGCCGGCGGTCGGCCGAAAAAGGAAACCGATCGAACCCAAGAGCCGCACAAACCCTCGCGTATCCGAGATGGAGGCGGCGGCGCAAAGCCGCGGGGCCAAGGTTGCCGCCGGCGCTCGAGCTGACCGGCCAATCGAACCCGAATGTCGCGAGAATTACCGGGAATCCGAGGCGAGACACCCTCCGGCCTTGACGCATCAGGCGGCAGGAGTGGTCGCGCGGCCCGCGGTCCGGCGGCATGCATCCCGCCAGAGAGGTTCGCTGGGCGCCGCCAAGAACCCCTCCAGGGCCGTCCTCCTGCCGTTGCGAAGGTACCTCGGGCTGAGACACCGAACAAACCCAAAGCCCGCGAGAATCCTGGCGCGTCCGGATTGGCAGTGCAAGCGCCCGGCCCGGAGATCACGCCGCTCCTGGCGCGACTGAGCCAACGGGCTGGCGCCCGATTTTGCGCAAGGCAAGCGAAAGTTGTTCTATGACAAGGCAAGGCATGTCTGTCGGCTGTAGCGAGCGTTCGCCGATGGCCGGAGCGAGATGATGAAGCGCCTGCCCAACTGGCTGCCGTTCGCCGTCCTTGGCGCCCTGGTCCTCCTGCTGCTGCTGACCTGGCCGCAGCTGGAGTCCTCGGTGGTGCGCGAGGTCCCGTACAGCCAGTTCAAGCAGATGGTCAGCGCCGGCGAGGTCGAGCGTGTGGTCATGCGCGGCGACGAGGTCACGGCGACCTTGAGCCAGCCGCAAGCGGTCGGATCGCAGGAGCAGCCGACGCCCGAGGTCAAGACCCGGGTGCCCTCGGTCGGCGACCCCGCTCTGTTCCCGCTGCTCGAGCAGCATGGCGTCGAGGTCACCAGCAAGCCCGGCGATAAGGCTGGCGCGACCCAGATCTTCTTTGCGCTCGTGCCGTGGATCGTCCTGATCGGCGTCTACTACTGGTTCTGGACGCGGATGCGCCGGACCATGGGCGGCATGTTCGGCGGCCAGGGTGTCGACGATTTCCTGTCGGGATCGGTCAAGAAGGAGGAGCAGCGCGTCGACAAGGTGACCTTCGCCGACGTCGCCGGCCAGGACAACGCCAAGCGCGAGGTCGCCGAGCTGGTCGAGTTCCTGAAGGCGCCGGACAAGTACCGCAGCCTCGGCGCCGAGCCACCGCACGGCATCCTGCTGGTCGGTCCGCCCGGCACCGGCAAGACCTTGCTGGCACGGGCGCTGGCCGGCGAGGCGGGCGTGCCGTTCTTCCACATCTCGGCCTCGGAGTTCATCGAGGTGTTCGTCGGCGTCGGCGCCTCGCGGGTGCGAAAAATGTTCGAGGAGGCCAAGCGTCGCGCGCCCTCGATCATCTTCATCGACGAGCTCGATTCGGTCGGCCGGGTGCGCGGCACCGGGCTGGGCGGCGGTCACGACGAGCGCGAGCAGACGTTGAACCAGATCCTCTCGGAGATGGACGGCTTTGCCGGCCATGAGGCGGTGATCGTGCTGGCCGCGACCAATCGGCCGGACGTGCTCGATCCCGCGCTGCTCAGGCCCGGCCGGTTCGACCGGCACGTTACGCTGGAGCTGCCGGACAAGCCGGCACGCCTGGAGATCCTCAAGGTGCACACCCGCAAGGTGCCGCTCGCCGGCGACGTCAATCTGGACGTGGTCGCGGCCGGCACGCCCGGGTTCTCCGGCGCCGACCTCAAGAACCTGGTCAACGAGGCGGCGATGGCGGCGGCCCGCGAGGGCAAGCGTGCCGTCTCGATGGCCCATCTCGACGAGATGCGCGACAAGCTGATGATGGGCACGGCGCGCACGCTGGCGATCCAGCCGGAGGAGCGCCACCGCCTCGCGGTGCACGAGGCCGGGCACACCGTCGTGGCGCATTTCCTGGAGCATGCCGACCCGCTCTACAAGGTCACGATCATTCCGCGCGGCCGCTCGCTCGGCGGCACGCACATGCTGCCCGAGGCGGAGCGCCACACCCTGCCGGAGGACTATCTACGGCACCGGCTGGGCGTCCTGCTGGCGGGACGCACCGCCGAGAAGATCCTGCTCGGCACGGTCAGCTCGGGCGCCGACGACGACATCCGCCAGGCGACCTCGCTGGCCCGCGCGATGGTCGCGCGCTGGGGCATGGCCGAGGAGATCGGGCCGATGGATCTGCGCCAGAGCGAGGAGCATCCGTTCCTCGGCCGCGAGATCGCCCAGCCGCAGCATTTCAGCCCGCAGACCGCGCTGCTCGTGGACGAGGCGATCGGCCGGCTTGCTGCACGAGGCCGAGGAGCAGGCAGCCGAGGTGATCGGCGCGCACCGGGCCGAGATGGCCAGCGCTGGTCGAGCAGCTCGAGCGCAACGAGACCCTGGACCGGCAACAGATCGACGCCTGCCTGGGTCCGGCGCATGGTCGCCAGGGCTCGGGGCCGAACGCGGCCGCCGCCGAATAGTTCTCGCGGCTCAGGCGGAGGCGAGCATGCTCTGGCGCAGGCGGAAGGCGTCCTCGGTGCGGTCGAGCGCGACGTCGTCCAGGCTGAGCCGGCTGCCGGCGCTGACCCGCCGGGTGACCTTGATGCCGTGCGCGAGACCGAGCGGCAGGCCTTGCTCGGCGATCGAGGTCGCGATGGGCACAAGGCCGCCCCAGACGGTCTCGCCGCCCTCGCCGTCCAGCACCTCGCCGACCTCGAGATCGCGCTTGGCGGTCGCGATCACATCGGCGCGAAAGCCGCGCGGGCAGCCGGTCGGCTCGCCGCGCAGCGCCGCCGAGGCGATGCTGATGCCGAGCTCCAGACCGATCAGGTGGACCGGGCGCCAGAGCGCCGCGATGGTCCCGCTCGGATCGATGGTCAGGCCGTACTGATGAAAGCAGGCCGCGGTGTATTCGGTCGGCGCGCGGAAGGTGATGTAGACGCCCTGGCGCAGATCGCCCTGGACCTTGCGGCCGTCGCGCTCCAGGTCGGAGATCACCTCGACCGTGCCCTCACGCTCCAGCAGCCCGCCCATCGCCTCGGGTCGCAGCACGCGCGCCAGGTCGTGGGTGCCGCACGGGAAGAACGAGAGGCCACGGGCCTGCGGCTCGAGACCGGTGGCGTTGGCGACCGCCGCCATCTCGATCGACGACTTGGTGCCGTCGACGAAGCTGTTGAACATCTTCGGGTTCATGCCCGCGGCCTGCGCCTCCTCGGGGGTGATGCCGAAGTGGGTCCAGACCGTGGCCGGCGTCGACTGGTGGAAGTGCGGCAGGTAGCGCGTGCCCTTGCCGGCGCAGACCACCGGGAAGCCGCAGGCCCGCGCCCAGTCGATCATCTCGCAGATCAGCGCCGGCTGGTCGCCGTAGGCCAGGCTGTAGACCAGGCCCGCCTTACGGGCGCGCTCGGCCAGCAGCGGGCCGACCAGGACATCCGCCTCGACATTGACCATGACCAGGTGACGGCCGTGCTCGATCGCCGCGAGCGCATGGCGCATACCGGCGCGCGGATCGCCGGTCGCCTCGACCAGCACGTCGAGACCCGATGCCGCGATCAGGGCACCGGCATCGTCGGTCAGATGCGTTCTGCCACTGGCCAGGGCCTGCCCGAAATCGGCGGCGGCGAGCTGCTCGTCGGGCCAGCCGGCACCCTGCAGCGAGCGGCGCGCGCGGTCGGGCACGAGGTCGGCGATGCCCAGAACATGCAGGCCGGGCGTGAGCCGCGCCTGCGCCAGGAACATGGTGCCGAACTTGCCGCAGCCGATCAGGCCGACGCGGATCGGCCGCCCGGCCTCGGCCCGCTGAGACAGCAGATGATGCAGGTTCATGGCTTGCCCCAAAGCAGACGCGCGGTGCAAAGGCCCGGCACCCGCCGGCCCGCGCGATCTCTCAATCACTAGTAGAACAAGAAAAAGGAGGCCAAAGGCCTCCCCAGCAGAGTGATGCTCTAAGAGCGTGCCGACTTTCCGGCTTATCTAGAGTTCAGAAATTAACGGTTTTCCACAGGCTGCGCAAGAGAGAATAGAGTTGAACATCTAAGCATCTCTTTCAACCATTGCTTTCTTGATGCTGGCGATCGCCTGCGCCGGGTTCAGCCCCTTGGGGCAAGTATTGGTGCAGTTCATGATGGTGTGGCAGCGATACAGCCGGAACGGGTCCTGCAGCTGATCCAGCCGCTCACCGGCCCGCTCGTCGCGCGAGTCGGCGAGCCAGCGGTAGGCCTGCAGGAGCACCGCCGGGCCGAGGAAGCGATCGCTGTTCCACCAGTAGCTCGGGCAGCTGGTCGAGCAGCAGGCGCACAGGATGCATTCCCACAGGCCATCCAGCTTGGCGCGATCGCTCGGATCCTGTCGCTGCTCGCGCTCCGGCGGCGCCGATTCGGTCTGTAGCCAGGGTTGAATCAATTCGTACTGCGCCCAGAACTGCGAGAAGTCGGACACCAGGTCCTTGACCACGTGCATGTGCGGCAACGGGTAGATCACGACGTCACCGTCGATGTCCTCGATCGCCTTGGTACAGGCCAGCGTGTTGCTGCCGTCGATGTTCATGGCGCAGGAGCCGCACACGCCCTCGCGGCACGAGCGCCGGAAGGTGAGACCGCTGTCGAGCTCGGTCTTGATCTTGATCAGCGCGTCCAGCACCATCGGCGCGCAGTCGTCCAGGTCGATCTCGAAGGTGTCGAGGCGCGGATTGCGACCGTTCTCCGGGTCGTAGCGATAGACCTTGAAGCGCCTGACCCGCTTCGCGCCGGGCGGGGCCGGATGCACGGTGCCCGGTTCGACCCGCGAGTTCTTGGGCAAGGCGATCTCAACCATCCGAATCGCTCTCCTTTCCACCGCCTCGGGCGGCCGCCATCGGGCCGGGATCAGTAGACCCGCTTTTGCGGCGGGATCGGCTCGACCTCGTTGGTCAAGGGCCGGGTGTGCACCGGCCGGTCGTCCAGCCGGACCGCGTGATCGGCGTCCACCCAGCACAGCGTGTGCTTGAGCCAGTTGACGTCGTCGCGCTCGGGAAAGTCCTCGCGTGCATGCGCGCCGCGGCTCTCGGTGCGGTGGTGCGCCGAGTGCATGGTCGCGACCGCCTGCATCATCAGGTTCTGCAGCTCCAGCGCTTCGACCAGATCGGAGTTCCAGATCATCGAGCGATCGGTCAGCCTGAGATCGGCCAGGCTGTCGGCCACCTGACCCAGCTTTTGCGCGCCCTCCTCCAGCACCTCGCCGGTCCGGAACACGGCCGCATAGCGTTGCATGGTGCGCTGCATGTTGATCCGGATCTCGCCGGTCGACATGCCGCCGCTCGGCGTGCCTGACCCGATCCAGCCGGTCGATCGCGGCCTCGCCCGCATCCTTGGGCAGTGGCCTTTGCGCGGCGCCCGGGGTCACCAGCTCCCTTGCCCGATGTGCCGCGGCGCGGCCGAACACCACGAGATCGATCAGGGAGTTGCCGCCCAGCCGGTTGGCGCCATGCACCGAGGTGCAGCTCGCCTCGCCGACCGCCATCAGGCCGGCGAAGATGCTGTCGCGATCGTGGTTGGTCGGCGAGATCACCTCGGTCGTGTAGTTGGTCGGGATGCCGCCCATGTTGTAGTGGCAGGTCGGCACCACCGGGATCGGCTCCTTGGTCACGTCGACGCCGGCGAAGATCTTGGCGGTCTCCGAGATGCCCGGCAGGCGCTCGTGCAGCAGGTCTGCGCCCAGATGCTCCAGATGGAGGTGGACGTAATCCTTCTCGGGACCGCAGCCGCGGCCCTCGTTGATCTCGACCGTGATCGCGCGTGACACGACATCGCGCGAGGCCAGATCCTTGGCATTGGGGGCATAGCGCTCCATGAAGCGCTCGCCCTCGCTGTTGGAAAGATAGCCACCCTCGCCGCGCGCGCCTTCGGTGATCAGGCAGCCGGCGCCGTAGATGCCCGAGGGGTGAAACTGGACGAACTCCATGTCCTGCAGCGGCAGGCCGGCGCGCAACACCATGGCATTGCCGTCGCCGGTGCAGGTATGCGCCGAGGTGCAGGAGAAATAGATCCGGCCGTAGCCGCCGGTGGCAAGCACGGTGAGCTGGGCCTGGAAGCGATGCAGCGTGCCGTCCTCGAGGCACAGCGCCATGACCCCGCGACAGGCATTGTCCTCGTCGATGATCAGGTCGAGCGCGAAATACTCGTTGAAGAACTGCACCTTGTTCTTGAGCGCCTGCTGAAACATCGTGTGCAGCATGGCGTGGCCGGTCCGATCGGCCGCCGCACAGGTGCGATACGCCTGGTTCTTGCCGTAATCGGTCGACTGGCCGCCGAAGGCGCGCTGATAGATCTTGCCTTCCGGCGTGCGCGAGAACGGCACGCCGTAATGCTCCAGCTCGATCACGGCGGCAGGGGCGTTCTTGGTCATGTACTCGATCGCGTCCTGGTCGCCCAGCCAGTCCGAGCCCTTGACGGTGTCGTACATGTGGAAGCGCCAGTCGTCCGGCTCGATGTTGCCGAGCGCGGCGTTGATGCCGCCCTGGGCCGACACGGTGTGCGAGCGGGTCGGATAGACCTTGGAGACGCAGGCGGTCCTCAGGCCGGCCTCGACCATGCCGACCGCGGCCCGCAGGCCCGATCCGCCGGCGCCGACCACGAGACAGTCGAAGTGGTGATCGGTGATCGGATAGGCCTTGCTCATCACGAGCCTCCGGTTGCGATCTTGAGCACCGCGACGATGCAGGCGACGGCCAGCCCGAACGCGATCAGCGCCAGCGCCGCCAGCGACCCGATCCTGAGGCCCTCGTGGTGCACGTAGTCCTCGACCACCACCTGCAGACCCAGACGCGCGTGGTAGAAGGTGGAGATGATCAGCAGCACCATGAGGCTGGCCGAGACCGGCGAGGCCAGCCAGGCGCGCACCTGCGCGTAGCCGCTGCCGGCCAGCGCCATGGCGCTGAACATGAACCACAAGACCAGCAGGAGATTTGCGATCGCGGTCAGGCGCTGCATCTTCCAGTGATGGAGGCCGGTGCGCGCGGCGCCGAGGCCGCGCACCTTGGCGATCGGGGTTCGGTACGCCATCGCGGATGATCTCCTCAGCCAGCGAGTGCGATCACGAGCCAGGTCAGGACCGTCATCGCGCCGGCGAACACCAGCACGGCAATGCCCGACTTGCGCGCCACATCGACATCGAAACCGTAGCCCACGTCCCAGATCAGGTGACGAAGCCCGTTGCCGAGGTGGAAGTAGAGCGCCAGGGTCCACAGAAACAGCACCAGAATGCCGAACCAGGAGCTCATCACGGCCTGCACCGTGGCGAACGCCTCGGGCCCGCTCGCCAGCGCCAGGAGCCACCATGTCACCAGGACCAGCCCGAGCGCGAGCCCGACGCCGGTCGCCCGATGCACGATCGAGAGCGCCATGGTCAGGGGCCAGCGGTAGATCTGGATGTGGGGCGACAGGGGCCGCTCGGCCTGGGCCATGGGGTTGGCTCCGCGAAACTGCTCGGGTGGTCGCAGGCGCGGCGCGATCGCCGCTGGCCGAAGGATAGTCCCGGCGATGCGCAAGTCAACGCCGGGCGCCGATCCGACCGACCGGCGATCAGCGCGGCCCCCGCTCAGATTACGGCCGTCCCGCGCTCCGCATGATCACGTTCTGCCGGCGGCACCAGGTGCTCAGCGCCGTCCGCGGCCCCGTCCACCGCGATCACCGCGCCCCCCCCCCCTCGGGCGCCTCGACCCCGGTCGCTCCCCCGGCCGCGGTCATTGCCAACCCCCCGGCCGTTCCCTCGACCCCGATTGCCATCGCTCCTGGCGCTGTTCCGACCGTCACTTGCGCTGGCGACTGCTCGCGCTTCCGTCATCGTGGTCTCCGGCCGGCGTCGCTCCTGGCACTCGTGCGTCGTCTCTGTTCGCGGTCGCGCTCCGCCCCTGCCGAGCTGCTCACGCTCCGCTCGCTGCTCGTGATGTTATCGGCCGTGCTTCTCTGATTGCCTGCGGTCCGATCGTCTGCACGCCGGCCCTGGGTATCTCCCGTGGCGCCCGAGCCGCGCTCCCCGTCAGCGAAGCCATCACCGCCAGGAGACGCACCGCCTGTCGTTCCGCCAGCGGCCGGCGCTCGTTTCGATGGGATCGGCCGAAGACGGCTCGAACGGCGTGGCGTGACGCGGCCCGAAGGACCCCGGTTCGCCCTCTTCACGCGTCCGCTCTATAGCTGGCAGATAGCGGGCCTGTCGGAGCGGTCCGGCAGGTTTGAGGGAGGGCACGGGCGCCATCGCTGCCGCCGCATGCAGGGCAGATGCGTCGACCGGCTTGAATGCGGGTTTCAGCGGTGGCTCCGTCGCTTGGTGCGAGAGCGACGAGCCTGACGCGCGCGATGACAGATCCGACCGATCCGCCGGCAGAGTCTCGGTCCGCCTCGATGATTGCCCTCTGGTCATGGCCTCGATCCGCTCTTTGAAGGCGGATTGATGGCGCAGCCAGCGTTGCCAGGCGTTCTCCAGTGCGAGGGTCTGGGGCGTCACGGGTTCAGGCGCGATCGACACCGCACGGCGCGGTGATGATTCGAGCGCGAGGTAGGTAGCCCAGACGATCGTGCCAAAAGGCGCATAAGCAGCGAACAGCGAAGCGGCCACCAGCAACCTGCGAGAACCAGTGCTGATCTTGAACCAATTTATAGTTGCTAGATTGCCGACAGATCCCCATTCATCTTTTGCGAACGGCCGACTAGTGCCGAAAGAGAGTACGCCGGCGCGAGACATATGAACCTTTGATTGTGCGGTGCCACCATTACTTCCTGTCTTATTGCATCTGCGCGCGCATCGCACAAGAACCACGCCGGGGTGGCGATCAGTCGAAGCCCACGTCTCCGACCAGCTTGTTGTAGATCCAGGCAGCCAGGGCGAAGAACACGAAGCCGATCGCGAAGCCCCACACGGCTCCGATCAGCGCGCCGCCCAGCGTCGGACCAAAGCCGAGATAGAAGCTGCCGATCATTTCGGCCATGGCGCCGCCCCAGCCGAACAGGCGCGGCGAGAGCACCGTACAGGAAGAACACCGCGGCGTAGACGATCCCGAAGGCAACGCCGAATTTGACCGGATGGAGCTTCATCACAAAGCCCCCTCAGCGTGGCAGAATGCCCCAATAGTCGAAGTCGAGCACGACGTCGGGCAGATAGGCGCCCTCGGCGTTCCTGTACGGGAAATCGGCGCACGGCCTGTCCTTGGTCGCGACCAGGCGCAGGCGCAACGCTCCCAGATCCGGGTGCCCCTCGAGATCCGCCCGATCCAGGACCTCCGACCAGGCATAGATGGTGTCGCCGGCAAACACCGGGTTGGCGTGGGTGGCGGCGTTGATCGCCGCGAGGTGCAGGATGTTGCCCAGACCGTTGAAGGACAGCGAGCGGGCGATGCTGAGCACGTGGCCGCCATAGACGATGCAACGGCCGAAGCGGCCGTCCCGCTCGCGATGAGCGTTGAAGTGGACGCCGGCCGTGTTCTGATAGAGCCGGGTGGCCAGCCGATGCTCGGCTTCGTCGATCGTCACGCCATCGATGTGGTCGATCCGCTCGCCGATCTCGTAGCTGTCGAAGGTGTGGAGCGAGCCGGACAGCGCGCGATTGAAGTGGCGCGGCCGCAGGCCGGCGGGCACCACCAGGCGCTCGGGCGCGACATGGTCGGGCAGCGCAGGGATCGCCGGCTCGGGCGCGGGGCTCGCCGCATCGCGCTTGTTGACCATCACCCAGCGCACGAACTCGAGCAGTTGGCGCCCGTCGTCCTTGGACGCGCGTGTGCGCACCCAGACATTGCCGGTCTTGCCGTTCGAGTTCTCCTTGAGGCCGATCACCTCCGAGGTGGCCAGCAGCGTGTCGCCGGGATACAGCAGCGCGCCGAACCGGCCTTCGGCGTAGCCGAGATTGGCGATCGCGTTTGCGGATACGTCCGGCACGCTGCGCCCGAACACGAGGTGGAAGGTCAAAAGCTCGTCCAAGGGCGCGCGCGGCAGGCCCGCCATCCGCGCCATGGTGGCGGAGCAGTAGAGCGGAAAGCGCGAGCCGGTCAGGGACAGATATACGGCGGCATCGCCTTCGGTCACCGTGCGCGGCGTCGCATGGTGGATCGTCTGACCGATCGCGAAATCCTCGAAGAAATTGCCACGGCTGGATTTGGTCATGATCGCACCAGTTGTCGCAAGCTCCGTGCCAGACGGGTCTGCCATGCTTGATTTGCCATCGGTAGCGCAAGGCGTCGACAGGAGCAATGGCGTGTGCATATCAACCATGGGGCGGGAAAGGCGGCCCTGGACAACGCCAACGGCTGTGTGTAATGCCTAGATTAGCTTGGTTTTTTTGCGGTGCGATGACATGCCCGCCGCAACCGGAAAGATGAATCCATGATGGCATCTCGGTACTTCGCATGCCTCGGCGGCAGCGCGCTCGCGCTTGTCGCGGCCATGGGCTGGCAGACGGCCGCCCATGCCCAAGACGACGGCGCGCTGGCGATCGAGCTGAACAAGATGGAGGACACCGAGCAGGGCTGCCTCTCCTCGTTCCTGTTCGACAATCGGACCGGTCACCAGTTGAACCGCTTCCAGCTCGATCTGGTGTTTTTCGATCCCGACGGGGTCGCGGCAAAGCAGCTCCTGCTCGACATGGCGCCGCTGTACGACGACAAGAAGACGTTTGCCTCGTTCCTCCTGGACGACACCGCCTGCGACAAGATCGGCAGCATTCTGGTGAATGGCGTGCCGAAGTGCGAGAACGGCTCTGGCCACGAGGTCGAATGCATCGACCTCCTGAAGGTCAGCTCGCGCAGCAAGGTTCCGCTGGAGCGTTAGCCGCTCGGTCAAACGGCCGGGACCCGCCGATCTCTTCGCGTGCGATCGCGTCGGGTACGGGTGCAGGTGCTGTAACAATGCGGGCACGACCCTGTGCTAGGGGTCGCGCGAGAGGCTGCGTTGCTCGAGTGCCTGCAGGTAATCGGCCCAGATGCGCTCGCGATTCTGGCCGAGATGGTACAGATAGCCCCAGGAGTACATCCCGGTGTCGTGCAGGTCGTCGAACAGGATGCGAACCGCGTAGTTGCCGACCGGCTCCAGATCCATGATACCGACATGACGTCGCCCGGCGACGATCGTTTTCTGGCCGGGTCCATGCCCCTTGACCTCGGCCGACGGGCTCTCGACCCGCAAAAGCTCGGCCGGCAGCTCGAAGCGGGCGCCGTCGTCGAAGGTCACGATCAGCAGCTTCTCGGCGCGATTGACCCGAAGCTCGGTTGGCCAGGGCCCGGTTTCAGCCGTCATCGTCGGCTCGTGAACCTGTGGACGCGGCCTGAACCTCCTCGGGAATCGCCTCGTCCTCGTCGGTTGGACGTGCTTCGTCGACCAGCATGATCGGAATGCCGTCCCGAATCGGGTAAGCGAGTCCCGCCTGCTCGCTGACCAGCTCCTGACGCTCGCGGTCGTAACGCAGTGGCCCCTTGGTCAGCGGACACACCAGGAGATCGAGCAGCTTGGGATCAACCGGCGTCGCTTTGGCTTATCCGTCATCACCGCCTCAGTGTCGGGCTCGCATGTCCTGGTCGCCGAGCGCGCCCATCTGCAACAGGGCAATCAGCACGCGGCAACGCTCGTCGGCACCAGCCGCCTCGAGCAGCGCCTGCTTCTCGCAGGGCTCGAACGGACAGATCATCGCCAGCGAGGTGATCAGGCCGGCAAGGGGCGCTGCCTCGATCTGTGCCCAATCGGCGCTGATGTCGTTGACCTCGAAATAGGCACGGAGCGCCGCGTTCAGCGCCGGCCTAAGCTCGTCCGAAGGCAGCGCATCACCCAGATCGCGTTGCCAGCGCTCGAAGCTGGCGATCACCTGGCGGTAGGGCGTCGTGACCGTCAGCTCTTCCAGCACGTCGTAGCGGCAAAGCCCCGTCAGGCTGATCAGGTAGCGGCCGTCCTCGGTCTCGGCAAAGCTCGCGATCCGACCGATGCAGCCGACTTGAAAGATCTCGGGCCGGTCACCGATCGCATCGCCGCAAGGCTGGACCATACCGATCACCTGGTCGGTGCGCATGGCGTCGCGAGTCATTCGCAGGTAACGCGGCTCAAAGATGTTGAGCGGCAGATTGCCGCCGGGCAGGAGAATCGCGCCGGGCAGCGGAAAGATCGGAAAACGGGTCGGGATGGTGTCACTCAGCCCTGTCTCGACCATCACCACCATGCCATCGGCCTTCGCGCGGCCTCAGGAGAACAACACTGCGGACAGCTTGCGGCGACCGGCAACCGTCACCGGGTTGTTGGCGCCGAGCGCGTCGAAGAATTTGACCAGCTGCTTGCGCGCCGCCTGATCCTGCCACTCCCGGTTCTTGCGCACGATGATCAGCAGCGCATCGATCGCGGCCTCCACCTGGCCGCGCAAAAACAGTCCGGTCGCAAGGTCGAGACGTGCGGCGTGATCGTCCGGGTTCGCCTGCAGACGCTCGCGCAACGAATCCGGATCGGCCAGGGTGCCCGCCTCTTCGGCCAAGCTGAGGGCGGCACGGGCGCCGTCGATCTCGACGTGATTGGTGTGCTTGGTCGGCACGCCATCGAGGATCTCGCGCGCAGCCGCCAGCCGGCCCGATGCAATATGGCAGCGCGCCGCGCCGGCCAGCGCATCGGGATTTTCCGGCTCGGCGCCGAGCACGCGCTCATAGATCTGACGAGCGACATCCATCTGGCCCGCGGCGACCGCGGCTTTGGCCTGCTCGAGCCCGGCCTCTACCGGGGTCGGCCCGACCGGCCCGGCGAGCCGCTCGACGAAGGCCTTGATCTGGCTCTCGGGCAGCGCGCCGGAAAAGCCGTCGACCGGCTGGCCTTGCACGAAGCCGTAGACCATGGGAATCGACTGGACGCGCAGCTGCTGCGCGAGTTCCGGGCTTTCGTCGACATTGATCTTGACCAGCCGCACCTTGCCGCCGGCTGCCCGCACCACCCGCTCGATGATCGGTCCAAGCTGCTTGCAGGGCCCGCACCAGGGCGCCCAGAAGTCGACGATGACCGGCTGGCTGCGTGACGCCTCGATCACGTCCTTCATGAAGTTCTGGCTGTCGCTGTCCTTGACGACATCGCCGTTGGTCGCCGGCCCGGCGTCCGTCTTCCTCAATCCCGACAACAGAGCCATACCGATCCCTTCTTCTTGGCGTGCCCGGCGCTGGCCCTAACATGGCGAACAGCGCAGGCCCGATCAAGGGGAGCAGCCGGCGGCACCAGGGAGTACTGCTTCCGTGCTTGCAAAAGGCTGCCGCGTCTCCTATCTACCGGTCATCGTGGCGTTCAGGCTGCGGCGCTGCGGGCGTAGCTCAGGGGTAGAGCGCAACCTTGCCAAGGTTGAAGTCGTGAGTTCGAATCTCATCGCCCGCTCCAGCTCTCGGGATTTGTCTTGATACGCTGCTGTCACGCAGCGCGTGGGTGCGCGAGGCTTCGATAGCCACGGCAGCATTGACGGTACGATCAATCAGCAGCTCGTAGGTCGACTTCCCGTCACAAGCGCCAAGGGCCAGGAAGGCCGTCCACCCGCTCCATCACAACTGAAAGCCCCCATCGGGGCTCCCCGTCTCCTCCAGGGGCTCGTCGCCAACGGTGTTACCGGGCGAAGCCGCGGCCCATGCTTTCGCGCGAGCAGTCGAGCTGCGAGCTGCGCCGGGTCGTTGGTTAATATGTGCGCCGCGCGATGCTGTGTGCCGTTGGTATCCTCACGGCGCTTTGTGGTAGAGCGGGTGGGAGGACTCGCGACCTGCCCGGGTTACGAGCAAACAAAGTTGGCCACTCAGGCCCGGGACAAGGGCGGCATGCATGATCTGTTTGCTTCCGGTACGAGCGTTCGCACCTGAGGCTTGAGCTGGGAGTTGTATCGACGGCGACCCTACCGGGGAAGCAGGTCGTTGAGGAGCTGGACGGCGGACGTGTTGGGAGGGGCCGCGATGACCACAGGTCGGTCCCGGCGGTCGGGGACGAGGTGCAAGATGCCGCTTCTGGCGGGGAGCCAGGCACGCCGACGAGGCATCGGTCGGGCGCTGGGAGCATCGTGGCGTCTGCCCGATCAGCTTGGGCAGGCCGATGGCGGGCCTCACATCCAGAACGCCGGCTAATGCCTCGCCGTACAGAAAACTCGACGACAGCTCGCGAGGGCGCCACCAAGAGCTCGTCCGGGCTCGGGCGCAATCGCTTCGTCGTGCCGTTGAAGCCGACCGTGGTCGCCATCTTCATGGCGATGACCGTTCCGGTTCTGCTTGCCATTATTCAGATCAACTACGTCTCCGGTGACCGCGTGATCCGCACCCTTGCGGCGGAGCTGGTGGAGCGGTTTCGCAGCAACGCCATCCAAGACATCATCAGCGAGTTTGGCGCGCTCAGGTCGCTGATCGGAACCGCGGCCGAGGTGGGCCGCCAGGAGCCAGGCGTCTTCGAGGACGACCGGGCGCTCAGCTACCTGTTCCGCGTCCTGCAACACAGCCACACGGTCCTGAATGTCTATGTTGGTCTCGAGGACGGCTCGTTTCGCCAGGCACGACGCATCGACAATCCCGCCCTGCCCATCCTCGGACAGCTGCCGCCGTCGGGCGCCGTCTACGCCTACCGGCTGGTCGAGCCGGTGCCGGGCCTGCCCACCCTCGATCGCTACATCTTCTTGGACGCGGACCAGAACCCGCTCGGCGAAGTCGAGGCCGAGAGCGATTATGACCCGCGCGAGCGCGTCTGGTACGAGGACGCCGTCCAAGCCGGCACAACGACGATCACTGATCCCGAGGTTTTCTGGGCGTTCGGGTTGGTGGGGTTCACCGTCGCGGCGCCGTACGACATCGATGGGGGGCTTCGAGGTGTTGTCGCCGCGGACGTCACGCTCGACAGCTTCTCAGCCTATCTCGCCCGCCACCCGATCAGTCCAAACAGCGTGAGTTATCTCTTGGACCATGAGGGGCGGGTCCTGGCCGCCTCGGACGGGACCACCACCTACGGTAGGGAGAACGACGCCGTCGAATTGCCGCACGTGACCGCGGTCGACAACGAACTCGCAGCGCTCGCCTATGGCGTTCGGCCGCGAGACGACCCCGATGGGGTTTTTCCGTTCAGCCACGACGGCGAAGACTACATCGTCGGCCTGTCCGGCTTCGACGGGGCGTTCGGCAAGCGCTGGCGGCTGTTCGTGGTCACACCGCTCGCAGACTTTACGCAGGAGTTCAGCCGCAACAATCGCCGCATGCTGTTGCTCGGGCTGGCGGCAATTCTCGTTCAGCTCGGGGTCATCTACGTGCTCGCCAGCCTGGTCGCCTCACCGCTGCAGAAGCTGGCGCGCAAGGTCCGGCGCATTCAGGCGCTGGAAACGACGGAATCGCCGCCCGTGCGCTCGTCGATACGAGAGGTCGCCGTTCTCTCGCGCGCGATCGAGAGGCTGGACGTAGCCGTCCAGGCTTTCGCGCGCTTCGTGCCCGTCGGCCTGGTCCGCCAACTGCTGCAATCGGAGCAAAAGCTGGACCTCGGTGGCCAGAGCCGGTTCCTCACGATCTTCTTCTCGGACGTCGAGGGGTTCTCGACAATCGCGGAACAGATCGCGTCGCGCGACCTCCTGGCGCGGATTTCGACGCTTCTGGAGATCGTCTCGAAAGCCGTGCACGAGGAGCACGGCACCATCGACAAGTTCGTCGGCGACGGCGTCATGGCCTTTTGGGGGGCGCCGGCTCTGCTCGACGACCATGCCTGGCATGCCTGCGTCGCGGCACTGCGAATCCAGCGCTCGTTCGACGACCTCAACGAGCAATGGCGCAACGCGGGGACTCCCGAGATGCGCTTGCGCATCGGCATCCACTCAGATGCAGTACTTGTCGGTAACGTAGGTTCGAGAGAGCGGATGAGCTACACTGTCCTCGGCGACGGCGTCAACATTGCCGCCCGGCTGGAGGGTATGAACAAGACCTACGGGACTCTGACGAGCATCAGTCACGACACATTCCGCGAGGCCGGCGACCGCCTGTGCGTGCGGCCCGTCGACGAGGTCGTGGTCAAGGGTCGCCGGTCGCGGATCACGATCTATGAGCTTCTGGGGGCTTATGGTGCGGGCGTCGAGCTGGAGCCGTCGCCGGATGCGACAGAGCTCGCCAGATCGACGCGCTCCGCCTTCGATGCGCTCGTGAATGGAGATCACACCACCGCGCTCGCGCGCTACCGCCAAGTGCTGGTGGCTCATCCGAGCGATCCCGTGGCCGCGCTGCATGTGCAGCGTCTCAGCGGCCGCGACGGCCCGGCGGCGGTCGGAGTGATGGGTGAGCGTCCCTGATCATCCAGCTAGTGCTCTGGAGCAGACGGATAATTCATACGTCTGCTCGCAGAGAGCACTAGATTCCAATGACATCGTGCAGCGCGTGACGGCATTCAAAGGACTCTTTTGAATGCCTCGCTGCACTACCGAACAGGCGTTCCGCCCGAGTGACTACACCGCGGCGCTGCTGCGGCTGCTCGAGTTACGGCAAGATTGGGTTCGCGGCGCTCATGTGCTCGACGTGGGTTGCGGCAGCGGCGTTCTCCTCGCGGCTGCGGGCGCACTCGGTGCCGCCGCGGTTTGCGGCGTCGATATCGAGGCTGACGCGGTCGCAGCGAGCGCGCGGCTTCTCGCGACGCTCGATCTCGAAGGCGAGGTGGAGACTCACCGCGGCGATCTCTTCGCGCCCGTCCGTGGTCGTCGGTTCGATCTCATCCTGGCGAACCTCCCGCACTTTCCGATGGAGCCGGCGCAAATCGACGGCCGCCTTCCGTCCTGGAGCTCCGGCGGCGCCGACGGGCGTGCCCTCTTGGATCGCTTCATCGCCAACGTCGGTGGCCACCTTGCCCTGAACGGTCGGGCTGTCGTGGCGCACAACGCGTTCGTCGATCTCGAGGCAACGCGGACGACGGCAGGCCGACAAGGAACTCCAGGTGAAGGTGGCTGACACCGTGCTGGTGCCGCTGCCGCCCGCCAAGCTCGCGCGGATGACGCCCGCCATCCTGCGGCGCGAATCCGGGCGATCGATCCACCGCTTCGGCACCTATGCCTTCGGCGAGGTGCACGTTCTCGCCATCGATCGGGACAGCAAGCGGAACGGCCCTCGGTGATCCGGGCCTTGCGTGTCTGGTTGGCTGGTCTTGCGCTCGCGCTGGTCGGCGCCCTCGGCCCTGCGGCTGCGACGTCGCCGGACGAGGCGTTGCAGCGGCTGCTCGACGAGGCACGGGCTGCTTTACCCGAGGCCTGCGCCGATCCCTCGGCGGACGGCCTGATCCGCGTCCTCTGCGCCGGCCAGATCCGCGTCGGTGTTCGAGGGAACTACCCGCTGTTTTCCACGGGCGAGGGCGACCAGCGGGTCGGCTACGATGTCGACGTTGCCCGCGCGATCGCGGCCAGACTGGGCGTCGAGCCCGAATGGGTCCACGTCCGCGCGGCAACGCGCATCTCCGCGCTCGCGGAGGGACGTGCCGACGTCGTCATCGCCACCATGGGCCACAACACGCGCCGCGACGCGGAAGCCCGGTTCATTCGTCCGCACTATTACCGCTCCGAGACGAGCGTGGTCGGCGCACGCGAGACGCGTGTCGAGGGATGGGACGATCTCCCTGGCCGTTCAGTGTGCGTGACCATCGGCAATTATTCGAACGCGCATATCGTCTCTCAGGGCGCCCGGCTGATGCTGTTCGACGACGCAAGCCGGCTGCCGAGCAGTCTGCGCGACGAGAGCTGCCTGCTGGCGGCTCAGGACGACAGCTTCTTCGCCTCCTATTTCGCCGATCCGGCTTTCGCCGCTCGTTTCGAGATCAAGTTCGGCTTCGATGCAGTGCCCTGGGGGATGGCCGTAGCGACGACCGGGAGTGAGCGGCTTGCCGAGGCGCTGGAGCTGATCAGCCAGATCATGCATCGGGACGGCGAGTTTCTCGCGATTGCCCGAAGGAACGGGATCTTCACGACGTTCCTCGAGGAGCAGCACGATCTTTGGCAAGAGCCTGCCTGTGCCAGCGCTGCCGCGATCCATGATCCTCGCTGCGTGCTGCCGGCGCTCGATGCGACGCCGCCGCCGACCCGTTTCGCGCCCCAGGTGGAAGCGGCGCTGATGTGGATGGAGCAGCATCTCGGGGTCGCCCCAGCACTACCGATGCTGACGAGCGTGCCGGCCTGGGAGCTCTTCAAGGCAGGCATCGTCAACTCGCTCATCCTGGTCCTCGGCGCACTCGCGGCGACGCTCGTCTTCGCTCTCGTGATTGGCGCGGCGTCGGCCGCACCAAACCGCGTCGTGCGCATGCCGGCCTGGCTTGTAGTGGTAACGCTCCAGTCTTCGCCCGTCGTCCTCACGCTCGTCGTGGCGGCCGCCGTCGCCCACGCCATGTTCACCTATTCGCCGGGCGTAGCGCTTGGCTCCGCGATCGTCGCCCTCGGCTTGATGAACGGCTGCAACGCGGGCCAGGCGATCGGCGAAGCGGCCGACAGCCTGCGACGCGAAGGCGCCTACCGACCTGGCCTGACGCTGCCGTTGTTCACCGCCGCCGTCGGCCGCTCGATCACACAGATCCTGTCGTTTCTGGTGAATGCGGCGAAGGGCACGCCGATCGCGAGCTTCACCGGCGCGCCGGAACTCTTGAGCGCGCTCACTGACATCACGTCGTTCGCCGCGGGACGAGCTACGACCTACACCCTCGTTCTGCTGTTCTACGTCGGCGTGGTCGTCGGTGTCGTCTGGACCTGCGAACGTATCCGCTCGCGGCTCGAGCAGACCAGGCTGGTCGCATGACCATCCTCGTCACCTTAGCTGGCTCGGGCTACCTCGCAGACCTCTTCGCCGGCATGGCCGTCAACCTCCAGATCGCGGCTACGGCGCTGGGCCTCGGTCTGGCGCTCGGCCTGCCGCTCGGCCTGATGCAGCTTGGCGGTCGCTTGCGCCGAAGCCTTGCCGCCCCGGTGATCGGCCTGATGCGAGCCGCACCTACGTTCGTCGTGATGTTCTTCCTGCTCAACGTCATCCCGCAACCTGTCTCGCTGTTCGGCATGAGCTTCGCGCTGGCGGGTTCCATGATCGTCGCCCTGTCGCTCGTCCCCTACGCGGCCGCCTATGCCGCGGACAATGGTCGCGAGGCGTTTCTCCATCTGCAGCGCGGATCGACCGACTCCGCCTTGCTCTTCCTGCCCAACATCGTTCGGGCGTTCTTCGTGCTCGTGATGTCGTCGAGCGCCGGCGCGGCCATCGGCGTGAGCGAGGGCGTCGCAGTGGTCTTGCGCGAAGCCGAGCGCTGGCCGTCGATCGGCGAGAAGCTCGTGGTCTTCGGCATCGGCGTGCTCGCCTTCGGGATCGTCTTTCAGATCGGCTTTGCTCTGATGCGCCTGTTGCGGCGCCTGCTGGGCGCGCGAGGGACCGCAGAGGCCCCCACGCGACGGGCCGATCGCCCGATCGGCGAGATCGCCCTCGAGGAAGACCAGGTCGGCCCCCCCTCGACGACCACGAGACTCGCGCGCAAGAACGCGGCTGATGCAGCGCCTTCCCGCCGCCCCGAGCAGTGACGGACGCCGGCTGCACGCTTCGTTTCATTGGATGCCGTCGAGTGGCCCTGGCCATGCTTATCCATCCATTTACCGCTCGGCCGGTATGTTCTAGACAGCATCGCGAGCACGACGCTGCCGCGTCAGCCCCGGGCGAACCCCTCGACGGCGGAGATATGCATGGAGGTGGTTCTTGTTCTTGTGATCCTGGTCGCCGTCGTCGGTGGCACGGTCGCGCTACTCTACAATCGGCTGGTTCGGCTGCGTAACGCCTACAAAAATGCTTTCGCGCAGATCGACGTGCAGCTGAAGCGGCGCCACGATCTGATCCCGAGGCTGGTGGAGACGGTCAAGGGCTATATGAAGCACGAGCGCGAGACGCTCGAGGCGGTGATCAAGGCTCGCAACCAGGCGGAGGAGATCCGCCAACAGGTGCAAGGCGTCGCCGGCGATCCGCGAGCCATGGCACAGCTCGCGCAGGCCGAGGGCGCGCTCGGTGGCGTCCTCGGGCGGCTGTTCGCGCTCTCGGAGGCCTATCCAGATCTCAAGGCAAGTGAGAACTTCCGCCAGTTCCAGGAGGAGCTGACCTCGACCGAGAACCGGGTCGCCTACGCCCGCCAAGCCTACAATGATGCCGGCATGCGCTACAACAACGCGGTCGAGACGGTGCCCTCGACCCTGATCGCCAGCCAGTTTGGCTTCCAGCCCGTGGGCATGCTCGAGTTCGCGGACCGGGAGACCATCCAGGAAGCGCCTGCGGTATCGTTCACCTGACGCGGGAACGATCATGACTGCCGCTTTCGACTTCCAGGCGCAGCAGGCGCGCGTGCGCCGGGCCAGCGTCCTCTTCGTGCTGGCCTTCCTGGCCATGGCCGCGGCGATCGGCGTCGTCGTGGGCGTCGTCGCAGGTTTCGCGCTCGCGCCGGACCAGCCGCGCGGGCCGACGGCGGGCATGGCGCGAGCCGGTCCGGTCGATCTGAATCTCGATCCGGCGCTGGCCGCCGGCGCCGCCGGCATCACCATAGCCGTGATCGTTGGTGTAGCTCTCATCCGCCTGATCTCCTTCAGCGGCGACGGCGCCAAGGTCGCCCGAGCCTTCGGTGCCGAGGAGGTTACCGAGGACACCCGCAATCCCTACCGAAGGCGCTACCTCAACGTGGTCGAGGAGATGGCGATCGCCGCGGCGCTGCCGCGACCGCGGGCCTTCGTGCTCAAGCACGAGGACGGCATCAACGCCTTCGCCGCCGGCCACGATCCGGAGCGCGCCGCGATCGGCGTCACCCACGGCGCGCTCGCCAAGCTCACCCGCCAGGAGCTGGCCGGCGTCGTGGCGCACGAGATGGCGCACATCAGGAATCGCGACACGCAGCTCGACATGCGCCTCATGGCGATGGTCTACGGCCTGGTCGCCTTGTACGTGCTCGGCCGCGGCTTCTTGGCCTCGATGGCTTTCCGCCGCAGGCGAAGCAGTGGTCGCGGAGAGGCGCCGCTCATGCTGATCGGCTTCGCCCTGCTGGTCCTCGGCCTGCTCGGCGCCTTCTTCGGGCGCATCCTGCAGAGCGCGGTGTCGCGACGGCGGGAGTATCTGGCCGACGCCACAGCGGTTGAGCTCACGCGCAATCCGGTTGGCCTTGCCAACGCGCTCAAGAAGATCGGCGCCACCCAGGCCGGGAGCGGCGTGAGCAACATCCATGCCGAGGAGGCGCGGCACATGTTCTTCGCCCAGGCGTCGGCATCGGTCGCCGGGCTGTTCGCGACGCACCCGCCCCTGGTCGACCGCATCCGCGCTCTCGAGCCCGCCTTCGAGCCTGAAACCGATCCGATCTGGGCCAAGGATGACAAGGCCATCCTGCGGGACTCGCGCAAGGAGCTCGGGCCGTGGGCGTCAGCCAGCCCCTGAGGATGAGCCGGATTGTCACGCCGGTCGGCGGGCGCCTGACCGGTTGCCCTGAACGAGCAGCGCGCGGATCGACGCAGCCACGATAGCGGGTTAGTCTCGGTGGCTCGAGATTGCGGGGAGATGGCGATGCGCGTCCACCTGATCATGATGGCAGTGGCTCTGGGTTTGTCGCCTCAAGCCTCGGCCGCGGAGATCGTCAAGGTTGGCGACGTGATGATCCATGACGCCTGGATGCGCACCCCGATCGACGTGAGCAACAACAGCGCCGCCTACATGACCTTTGAGATCGTCGGCGACCAAGCCGATCGTCTGCTTGCCGCCGAGACACCTGCAGCCGAGAAAGCGGAGCTACGCACGTACTGGATGGAAGGCTGCTTCGCCCACAGGCCCCTCGTCGAGGCGATCGAGATCTCCCCGGGCAGGCAAACCGTGCTCGACCCTGGCGGATTGCATATCGTGCTCGTTGACATCCAGGGCGCGTTGGTCGCGGGGAAGACCATCCCGCTTACCCTGACCTTCGAGAAGGCCGGCAGCGTCGAGATTCGGGTGCCCGTCCAGGAGCAAAGGCAACGGCCTGCCGACGGCGAAGGCAAGTACCTCCAGGCAAGCACGAACTGAGGCAAGACAAAACTTCAGGCCCTTGCTGCGTACGCGTGCGAGTGACGGAAGTGTGTGCCCAGCACACTTGGCGCTGCGATCAGGATCCCTTCGTTCAGCTCCGGTTCGCTACCAATTCTGGCCGCGGTAGCGGCAGGGGTACGCGACCTGAAACGCCCAGATGCCGCCAGCATGATCGCGGCGCGGTCAGGAAAGCTCCGGGCTGGTCTCGAGGGCCGGCCACGGATAGGCCTTGATCGCGCGCACGAACGCCGCGACCGCGGGTGAGAATCGGCGTCCTGCCACGGTCACCACCGAGACCTCGCGCACCACCTCCGGCTCGATCACGCGCCGCGTTTGGAGCCCCGGAGCGAACACCGAATACTCCGGCAGGAAGCAGATCCCCATCCCGGCCATGACCATGGTCTGGATCCAGTCCTCGCGCTCGCTCCGATACGCGATCCGCAGATGGACGCCGAGCTCCTCGCCGATCGAGCGGAGATGGTCCCGGTACTCGCAATTGATCCGGCGCAGATAGGCCTCGCCCTCGATGTCCCTGAAGCGGATCGCATTGTGCTGCTCGAAGCGGTGCCCCGTCGGGAACGCCAGGACGAAGTGCTCGCGATAGAGCGGGGCGACGTCGAAGCGCTCCTCGAAGCCGCCGGCCTGGGCCATCACCGCCACGTCGAGGGCACCCTCGTGCAGCAGCTCCGCCAAACGGCTCGGCACGCCTTCCAGCAAGGTGACCTCGATGCCTGGATGATCGCGCCAGAAGCTGCTCAGAAAGCCGATCGCGCGCACCGGCCCGATCGTGCACATCAGCCCGACATTTAAGGTCGCATCCTCGAGCTTGAGGAAGCTTTGCGCGGTGGTCTTGGCGGCCTCGGTCTGCTGCGAGATCTGCTCCAGCTGCGGGCGCATCAGGCGGCCGAGGTCGGTCAGGTGGGAGAGAAGACGCTCGCGCCGGAACAGGAGCCCGCCGAGCTCCTCCTCGAGTTTCTGTACCGCCCGTGTCAAGGCCGGCTGGGTGACGTTGCACTGCTCGGCGGCGCGCGTGAAGTTCAAGGTCTCGCACACGGCGAGGAAGTAGCGGATCTGGTGCATCTCCATGGCGGCGCCCTCGCTCTTGCCGGATCTGCTCTGGCGGCATCAATTTAATGCGAATCGTGCATTTCCCTATTGAGAACTGTCGTTGCAAGGTGTGTGTGCCTCCCCTCTGACACTCGCGGCCGGCCGGAGCGCCGGCCGTTCTTCCAAGCGGGGTGATCCCGCGCGATGGAGCCGTGAGCGATGAACCAGAGCTTTGATGCCATCATCATCGGTACCGGCCAGTCCGGGCCATCGCTCGCCCACCGCTTTGCCGGGGCCGGCAAGCGGGTCGCGATCGCCGAGCGCAAGCGCTTTGGCGGCACCTGCGTCAACAATGGCTGCATCCCGACCAAGAGCCTGATCGCGAGCGCACGCGCGGCGCACATCACGCGCCGGGCGGCCGATTTCGGCGTGGTCATCGAGGGCCAGGTGCGGGTCGACATGAAGGCGGTCAAAGCGAGGAAGGACGCGATCGTGCGCGTCTCGAACGAGGGCGTGGAGGAGGGGCTGCGCGAGGCCGAGGACATCACCGTGTTCGCCGACCACGCGCGCTTCGTCGGCCCCAGGCAGGTGGCGGTCGGTGACGACCTGCTCACCGCCGATCACATCTTCATCAATGTCGGCGGCCGCGCCGACATTCCGCCGATCCCCGGGCTCGATCAGGTGCCCTATCTCGACAATTCGTCGATGATGGCGGTCGACTTCCTGCCCGAGCATCTGGTGATCCTGGGCGGCAGCTATATCGGCCTCGAGTTCGGTCAGATGTACCGGCGCTTCGGCAGCGAGGTCACGATCATCCAGCGCAACGACCGGGTCATCCCGCGCGAGGACCCCGACATATCGCAGGCGATCCACGAGATCCTCGAGGAGGAGGGCATCCGGATCCTGACCGACGCCGATGCGACCCGGGTCGAGAACCGGGGCGGCGGGGTTGCGGTCAGCGTGGCGCTTGGTGGCAAGGCCATCGAGGTGGTCGGCTCGCATCTCCTGGTGGCAACCGGCCGCCGGCCCAATACCGACGATCTGGGCCTCGAGGCGGCGGGCGTCGAGACCGACGCGCGCGGCTTCATCAAGGTCGACAGCCAGCTGCGCAGCAATGTCCCGGGCATCTGGGCGATCGGCGACTGCAATGGCCGCGGCGCGTTCACCCACACCTCCTACAACGACTTCGAGATCGTCGCGGCCAACCTGTTCGACAACGATCCGCGCCGGATCGAGGACCGCATCCTGACCTACGGCCTGTTCATCGACCCGCCGCTAGGACGGGCCGGCATGACCGAGGCCGAGGTGCGCCGCAAGGGCCTCAAGGCGCTGGTCGCCAAGATGCCGATGGAGGACGTCGGCCGCGCCTATGAGCGCAGCGAGACCAAGGGCTTCATGAAGATCATCGTCGACGCCGGGACCAGGCAGATCCTGGGCGCGGCGCTGCTCGGCATCGAGGGCGACGAGATCGTCCAGGGCCTGCTCGACCTGATGTACGCCAAGGCCCCGTTCACGGTGGTCCAGCGAGCCATGCACATCCACCCGACCGTCTACGAGATGATCCCATACATGGACCTGGAGCCGCTCGAGTAAGGGCAGGCCCAACCCGTTACCGGATGGAATCGCGTTGCCATAGGCAAGAACATCAAAACCATAAGAACTCGGCATTTCAGCATTGGCACCCGAGCTGGCAAGTTCTCACCATCGGCAGATCGATCGGCGCCGACTATGCTCAAATCAAGCGGCGTGATCTGCACGGCCTGGTTCAACGGTGGGCGGGCATTGCCCGATCCGCAGATCGAGGAGTTCGCAATATGCTGGCTGAACGTGCAACCTCCCATCAAGCGTTCGGGGTGTCGGCCGAGGATGCGGCCGCGACCGGGGCGCGAACTCGAGTCGGTCGGCCTGCACATCACCCGCTACGCCATCGTCCTGGTCCTGGTATGGATCGGCGCGATGAAGTTCACCGCGTATGAGGCCGGCGCGATCGAGCCATTGGTCGCGAACAGTCCGCTGATGTCCTGGCTCTATGCCATCTTCAGCGTGCAGGCGACCTCGAACCTGATCGGCGTCGCCGAGATTGCCGCGGGCGTCCTGATCGCCGTTCGCCCCTGGTCGGCGAGTGCTTGCGTGGTCGGCAGCCTGATGGCGATCGCGACCTTCGTCATCACCCTGACCTTCCTGTTCTCGACGCCCGGTTGGGAGCCTTCCCTCGGCGGTTTTCCGGCCCTCTCGGTGGCACCTGGCCAGTTCATCCTGAAAGACGCGGCGCTGCTCGGCGCGTCGGTCTGGTCGCTCGGCGAGGCGCTGAAGGCCGCAGCCGCCGGCAAATAGCGCGCAGCGCGGCAGCGCATCGGATGAACCCCGGCGCTGCCGCGTTCTGCTCTGATGCAATGACCCCTCAATCTCCGGCGGCGCGTCGCAGCGCCTGACCGCTTTCGAAGGGATGCCGACCATGGTGCAGATCGTGCTCCAGTCCGAGCCGCAGCGTGACAGGCGGCCACAGCCGTCGACGCAGCCATGGGAACGTGCGCGGCTTCAGGAGGACCGGGCCGGACTTGCCGGTTGGAAATACTGGGGTCCTTACCTCTCCGAGCGGCAATGGGGCACCGTGCGCGAGGACTACAGCCCGCATGGCAACGCTTGGGACTATTTTTCTCACGATCAGGCCCGGTCGCGCGCCTATCGCTGGGGCGAGGACGGGCTCGCCGGCATCTCCGACGAACGGCAGCGGCTGTGCCTGGCGCTGGCGCTTTGGAACGGCCACGACCCGATCCTCAAGGAGCGGCTGTTCGGCCTGACCAACGGCGAGGGCAATCACAGCGAGGACGTAAAGGAGCTGTACTATTACCTCGACGCCACGCCGACCCACAGCTACCTGAAGTTCCTCTACAAGTATCCGCAGCGCGCCTATCCGTACGCGCAGCTGGTCGAGCAGAACCGCCGGCGCAGTCTGGAGCACCCCGAGTTCGAGCTGATCGACACCGGTGTGTTCGACGACGACCGCTACTTCGACGTCCTGGTCGAATACGCCAAGGGCGGTCCGACCGACATCCTGATGAAGGTCACGGTCGCGAACCGCGGGCCCGATGCCGCCACGATCACGGTCCTGCCGCAGCTCTGGTTCCGCAACACCTGGTCCTGGCGCGAGGGTGCCAATCGACCCTGCCTGTTCGCCACCGATGCCGCCACGATTGGCGTACGCAGCAAGGTCTTCGGCGACTATCGCCTGCACTGCGACGGCCAGGCGGAGCTGCTGATCACCGACAACGACACCAATACGCCACGGCTGTACGGCGTCGACGTGCACGGCTTCTTCAAGGATGCCTTCCATGACTACGTCGTCGCGGGCCATGCCGGCGCGGTGAACCCGGATCGCTCGGGCACCAAGGCAGGCGCGCTCTATCGGGTCGAGGTGCCGGCCCGGGGCAGCGCATCCATCCGGCTGCGCCTCACGACCCGGACCGCGACGCCGGCCTTCGAGGACTTCGACGAGATCTTTGCGCAGAGGCTTGCCGATGCGGATGCGTTCTACGCCGAGATCCAGGGCGACCTCGACAATCCGGACGCGCGCGCCGTGCAGCGCCAGGCGTTCGCCGGCATGATCTGGAGCAAGCAGTTCTTCTACTTCGACATCCCGCAGTGGCTGCAAGGTGATCCGGCCCAGCCGCGGCCGCCCGAAGACCGGCGCCGCGGGCGCAATTCCGAGTGGAAGCACCTGAACAATGCCGACATCATCTCGATGCCGGACAAGTGGGAGTATCCCTGGTACGCCGCCTGGGACCTCGCCTTCCACTGCCTGCCGCTCGCGCTGGTCGACGCCGAGTTCGCCAAGCATCAGCTCGTGCTGCTGACCCGCGAATGGTACATGCACCCCAACGGCCAGATGCCGGCCTATGAGTGGGCGTTCGGCGACGTCAATCCGCCGGTCCATGCCTGGGCGACCTGGCGGGTGTTCCAGATCGACCGTAAGCAGCGCGGCGACGACGGCGACATCGCGTTCCTCGAGCGCGTGTTCCACAAGCTGATGCTGAACTTCACCTGGTGGGTCAACCGCAAGGACGCCCAGGGCCGCAATATCTTCCAGGGCGGCTTCCTGGGGCTCGACAATATCGGCGTCTTCGACCGCTCTTCGCCCCTGCCGACCGGCGGCTTCATCAACCAGGCCGACGGCACCGCCTGGATGGCGATGTACTGCCTGAACCTGATGACCATCGCGCTCGAGCTGGCCCGCCACAACCACGTCTACGAGGACATCGCGACCAAGTTCTTCGAGCATTTTCTGGGCATCGCCGAAGCCATGACCAACCTCGGCGATGCCGGCGTCGGACTTTGGGACGAGGACGACCAGTTCTTCTACGACGCCCTCAACCTGCCGGACGGTCGGGTTACGCCGCTGAAAGTGCGCTCGATGGTCGGGCTGATCCCGCTGTTCGCGGTCGAGACTCTCGATCCCGAGACGCTCGAGGCGCTACCCGACTTCACGCGCCGGCTCGAGTGGTACCTGAAGCATCGCCCCGATCTATGCGCCCTGGTGTCGCGCTGGCACGAGCCGGGGCTCGGTGAGCGGCGCCTGCTCTCGCTGCTGCGCGGCCATCGCATGAAGGCGCTGCTGCGCCGGATGCTGGACGAGACCGAGTTCCTCTCGGACTACGGCGTCCGAGCGCTCTCCAAGGTCCACGAAGACCAGCCCTACGTCTACCACATCAACGGCGACAGCCTGGTGGTGCGCTACCAGCCGGCGGAATCCGACAGCGGTCTGTTCGGCGGCAACTCCAACTGGCGCGGGCCGATCTGGTTTCCGGTCAACTACCTGCTGATCGAGTCGCTGCAGAAGTTCCACCACTACTACGGCGACGACTTCACGGTCGAATGCCCGACCGGCTCCGGCAACTACGTCACCATCGAGCAGGTCGCCGAGGAGCTTGCCAGGCGCCTGAGCCGCATCTTCCTGCGCGACGAGCGAGGCCGGCGGCCTGTGTTCGGCGAGCATCCCAAGCTGCAGAGCGACCCGCACTTCCGGGATCACCTGCTGTTCTACGAGTACTTCCACGGCGACACCGCGCGCGGCGTCGGCGCCGCGCATCAGACCGGCTGGACCGGCCTGGTCGCCAAGCTTCTGCACCCCCGCCGGCGCGAGTCCGGCGAGCTTCAGCCCCAATCAGAGGACAACTGAGATGGACGTGATGGTCGACGATGCGGACCTGCCGCCGGTCGTGATGCCGAGCTGCGAGATCCGCCAGACCCTGGCCGGCCAAAAAGCCCTGGTGACCGGCGCCAACTCCGGCATCGGCAAGGGCATCGCGCTCGCCCTCGGCCGGGCCGGCGCCGAGGTGGTGGTCAACTACGTGGCCAGGCCCGAGCAGGCCGACGAGGTGGTCGGCGCGATTCGCGAGGAGGGCGGCATCGCCCACGCCCGCCAGGCCGACGTCAGCCAGGAAGACCAGGTGCAGGCGATGTTCGAGTGGATGTTCGATCAGCTCGGCACGATCGACATCCTGGTCAACAACGCAGGCCTTCAGCGCGACTCCAAGTTCGAGGACATGACGCTCAAGGACTGGAACACCGTGATCGGGGTCAACCTGACCGGCCAGTTCCTGTGCGCCCGCGAGGCGGTCAAGGAGTTCAAGCGGCGCGGCGTCCGCCCGGAGATCTCATGCGCGGCCGGCAAGATCATCTGCGTCAGCTCGGTGCACGAGGTCATCCCCTGGGCTGGCCACGTCAACTACGCGGCCTCCAAGGGCGGCGTCATGCTGATGATGAAGTCGATCGCCCAGGAGACAGCACCCTATCGCATCCGCGTCAACAGCGTCTGCCCGGGCGCGGTCCGCACACCGATCAACATGATGGCCTGGAGCACGCCCGAGGCCTACGCCGAGCTGATGAAGCTGGTGCCCTACAAGCGGATCGGCGAGGTCGACGACATCGGTCGCGTGGTCGCCTGGCTGGCCTCGGACGAGGCCGACTACATCACCGGCGCAAGCATGTTCGTCGACGGCGGCATGACGCTCTATCCGGGCTTCGAGACAGGGGGCTGAGCCATGGCCAGCGGTCTCGACCTGGCGGGTGCTCCGATGGTGCTCGATGTCGAGACCGCCGGACCCGCTCGCGGATCGGTCGACGCCTTGAGGCGTCACTGGCCCGAATATCTGATGGAGGCAGCCGGCCTCTGCCTGTTCATGGTTTCGGCCGGGCTGTGCGGCACTCTGCTGTTCTACCCCCACTCGCCAGTGGTCCTGGCCCTGCCCGATCCGTCGGTCCGGCAGGCGCTGATGGGCGTGCTCATGGGCCTGACCGCGATCGCCATCATCTACTCGCCCTGGGGTCAGCAGTCGGGCGCGCATCTCAACCCGGCCGTCACGCTTACCTTCTGGCGGCTCGGCAAGATCGCGCCCTGGGATGCGGTCTTCTACGTGCTGGCCCAGTTCGTCGGCGGCGCGCTCGGTGTGCTTGCAGTGCTGACGCTGCTCGGCCATGCCTTCGCCGATTCGCCGGTCTCCTACATCGCGACCATTCCCGGTCCGGCCGGGTCACTGGTCGCCTTGCTGGCCGAGACGGCGATCGCCTTCGGCCTGATGACCATGATCCTGCTGGTCACCAACACGCCACGCCTGATGCGGCTGACCGGTGTGTTCGCGGGCTGCCTGGTCGCGCTCTACATCACCTTCGAGGCGCCGTTCTCCGGCATGAGCATGAACCCGGCGCGTTCGCTGGCGTCGGCCCTGCCGGGTGGCCTGTATGATGCCCTGTGGATCTACTTCGCCGGCCCGGCCGCCGGCATGCTGCTCGCGGTCGAGGCCTACTGGCTGATCCGGCGCACGCCGGATGTGGTCTGCGCCAAGCTCAACCACCACACCCATCGCCGTTGCATCTTCCGCTGCGGTTACGCCGCGGGCGGCAGCCACGGCGTCTGCTGAGGGCACTCCCATGTCAGATCGCTATGACGTGATCATCGTCGGCTCGGGCGCTGGCGGTTCGGCCGTCGCCTACAAGATGGCCCGTGCCGGGCGCCGCGTCCTGCTGCTCGAGAAGGGCAAGCACCTGCCCAAGGACGGCAGCACGCTCGACACCCGCCAGGTGTTCAAGGAGGGCAAGTACAAGAACCGGGAACCGTGGCGGGACGGCCGCGGCGGCCAGCTGGTGCCGGACGAGCATTACAATGTCGGCGGCAAGACCAAGTGGTACGGCGCCGCGTTGCTGCGCTTCTCGGCCCATGAGTTCGAGGCCGATCGCGACCATCAGTGCCTGGCCTGGCCGTTCGGGCTCGGCGTCATCGCGCCCTACTACGATGAGGCCGAGCGCCTGTTGCACGTCAACCACTTCGACAACGAGCCCGAGCTGCAGGCCTTGGTCGACAAGATCGTGCGCAATGGCTCGGGCTGGCGCTCCGAGCCGCTGCCGCTCGGTCTCAAGCGCGAGATCCTGCAGGACGAGCACGAGGCCAAGCATTTCGACGGCTACGCCTCGGTGGCCGGCCACAAGGCCGATGCCGAGCGCAACCTGCTCGGTCCGATCCACGATCTGGCCAACTTCACCCTGCTGACGAAAAAGAAGGTGGCCGGCTTCTTGCACCAGCCGGACCGGCCCGAGGTGATCGAGGGCGTGGTCTGCCGAGACGGCAGCTACTACCGGGCCGACCGCGTCGTCCTGGCAGCCGGTGCCATGACCTCGCCGCGCATCCTGCAGGACCATCTCAACGCAACCGGCCTTGCTGCGACCCTGCCGTGCGCCGCCACGGTCGGCGCCAACTTCAAGCTGCACCTCAACAGCGCGCTGGTGGCGTTCTCCCCCTTCTCCCACCATGACATCCTGCGCAAGACCGCGATCTTCTTCAACGAGCGCTACCCGCACACCACCGTGCAGTGCCTGGGCTGGCTGGACGGCGAGATCCTGGCGACCCAGTTGCCGAACGCCGTGCCCAAGTTCGTGACCAACGCGATCGGCGCCCGCGCCTTCGGCTTCTTCGTCACCACGGAGGACGGCTCCCACCCCAACAACCGGATTATCTCCGGCGGCGGCGAGGAGGGCGTGCCCACCGCCGACTACAGCATCGAGCGCCTGCCGCCGGCGCAGGCCGAGCACGCCGCTGCGATCGCCGATTTCACGCGCCGCCTGCTGCGCGCGGGACTGGCCGGGGTCGACCGCTATCTCGGCCTCGCCGGCAGCGCGCACGCCCTCGGTTCGATGGTGACCGGCGCCGACCCCGCGACCAGTGTAGTCGACCCGCACGGCAAGGTACACGGCATGCAGGGCCTGTACGTCGGCGACGGCAGCGTCCTGCCGCGCTCGAGCCGGGTCAATCCGGCATTGACCATCTACGCCTGGGGCCTGCGGCTGGGCGATCACCTGGAGGAGATCCGGCAATGATCCGCCTCCGTGCCGCGGTGGTCTGCCATGGGCTGTTGCTTGCCGCGGGGATTGCGCTCGCGGGCTTGCTGGCCACGACAACCCGGGCAGACGAAGTCGCCAAGGCGGTTGATTCGGTTTCGATCACGGTCAGCGACATGAACCGGTCGCTTGCGTTTTACGAGGACGTCCTGGGTTTCGAGAAAGTCTCCGAGGTCGAGGTCGAAGGCGACGCTTACGAGCATCTGATGGGCGTGTTCGGCCTGCGCATGCGGATCGCGCGCCTGCGTCTGGGCGACCAGTGCATCGAGCTGATCGAGGCCCTGACGCCCAAGGGCCGACCGATCCCGGTGGATTCGCGCAGCAATGACCGCTGGTTTCAACACATCGCCATCATCGTGAGCGACATGGCGCGCGCGTTCGCCTGGCTGCGCGAGCACGACATCACCTATGCCTCGCCCTCGCCCCAGCGCCTGCCCGACTGGAACCCGAATGGCGGCGGCATCGAGGCCTTCTATTTCAGGGACCCGGACGGCAACACCCTGGAGATCCTGGCGTTCCCGCCGGACAAAGGCGATCCCAAGTGGCATGCAGGGAGCGACCAGCTGTTCCTAGGCATCGATCACAGTGCGATCGTGGTCGCCGACACCGAGGCCAGTCTCGCCTTCTATCGTGACCGGCTGGGCATGAGGGTCGCCGGTGAGAGCGAGAACTACGGGCCGGAGCAGGAGCGCCTCAACAATGTGTTCGGCGCGCATCTGCGGATCACGGCGCTGCGTGCGCCGCAGGGGCCGGGCGTGGAGCTTCTGGAATATCTCGCGCCGCGTGACGGCCGGCCGTTTCCGCCCGACACCAGGGCAAGCGATCTGTGGCACTGGCAGATCAACGTCGCGACCGAACTCGGTCGACGGCCTCGCCGACGGCAACGATGTCCTCCTGGTCTCCTCCGGCGCAGTCGATCTGCCCGATGGCAGCCTGGGTTTCTCAACCGGGCTGATGGTGCGCGATCCCGACGGCCATGCGCTCCTGCTGATCGAGCCCTAAGAAAACCGTGCGAGTAGGCGCGACCGGAAATCATTTCCGCTATTGGTTGACGTCGCGCCGATGGCGACGGTACGATTTTCCGCTGTTGAGCGTGATCGATTTTGTTCCGACGCAGTCGATTGGTCGGCGCATCAGAAAAAGGGGGAGGATCGCACGGTCATGGTACGTCGATTTCTTGGCAGGGCGAAACCCATCGGCTGGCTGGCATCGGCGGCGCTCGTGGGAGCTTGCGCGATCCAGCTGGTCACGCCCTACGATCAGGTGATCGACAACGGGCTGATGACCTTCAATCAGGACTTCCTCCAGTTCATGGCGGGCATCCAGGAGGAAGTGCCGAGCGAACAGGCCAGCTACGTCAGCAACAAGAGCTTCTACAACGCGCAACAGGCGGCGATCGGCACATTGGTGCAGCGCTCGAAGGCAAGCGATCCCGGAGGATCGTGCAGCAGCACGACGGTGACCCTCGGCGCGCTCGAGCGGGTCGATTCGCTAGTGCTGCCCGAAGGCGCCAAGACCAAGGATCAACCTCTGCCCACCGGCAGCTGTACCACGATCCTGCTCACCAACATTCAGGAGCAGCTCACCGATACCGCCTGTTTTCACCAGGCGATCTACGGCCAGACCTCGACCACATGCGAGGGCCGCGGCTTCAGCGCGTCGATCGCCCAGTCGCTGCAGAACGCGCCTCGAGCCACCAAGCAGACGCTGCTCAGCCAGGTCGAAATCGGCGGTCACCGCGTCGGTCACCGCCGCGATGACCCTCGAGCTGGCCAAGAAGCAGGGCGTCAACTGAGGAGACCCAGGTCATGGCACTCGACACCGGCAACCTCTTGAAGACCATGGTCGGCGCGGCCGAAGGAGCGTTCGCCGGCTCCTGGCAGGACATTCGGCGCTACACCATCCCCGAGCTCGAGAAGATCGCTTCGACGATCGTCAGCATCGAGGCGAATGTGGTCGCCGGGGACTATACGCGAGAGGTCGCCAATCTCATCCTGCGGATGCAGCTGCGCGCCACCCAGTCGGTCATCGTCGCCACCACCGGCCTGGTCCTCCTGCAGGTCGAGAAGGCGATCAACACGATCTTGAGCGCGGTCGCCAAGGTGGTGAACACCGCGATCGGCTTTCCTTTGATCGCAGGCATCTAGGCGCCGCGTCGAGGACACCACGGTGCCGGCGGGTGACGAGATGCTGTTGCCCGGCATTGACGTTTCGCATTTCCAAGGCGAGGTCGACTGGCCCACGGTGGCGGCGGCCGGTATGCGCTTTGCCTTCATCAAGGCGAGCGAAGGGGTTGCCGACATCGATCCACGCTTTAGCCAGAACTGGCAGGCGTCGCGCGCCGCCGGACTCCTGCGCGGCGCCTACCATTTCCTGCACCCGAACCTGGATGCCCGGCAGCAGGCGGCGCATTTCCTCTCGGTGGTGACCCTGGACGACGACGCCCTGCCGCCGGCGCTCGACGTCGAGGTCACCAATGGCGTGGACGCGCGCGACGCTGGCTGGCTGCATCGCGACCTGGCTCGAGACAGTCGAGGCTGCGCTGCACTGCAAGCCCGTGGTCTATACCGATCCCTGGTTCTGGCGCGAGCATGTCGGCGCCGACCTGAGCGCCTTTCCGCTGTGGCTAGCCTGCTACGCGCCGCAACCGGATGTTCCCGCCGGCTGGCACGGATGGACCTTCTGGCAGCACTCGGAAAGCGGTAGCGTGGACGGCATCGCAGGCCCTGTCGATCTCAACTCCTGCCAGCTCAGCCTCGATCAGCTGCGACAGCTGCGCGCCGTCTGAAGCCGGCCGTCCGGCCGGTTGTGCCTCCACGTGCTTCGGCTATCCTGGAGATGATCGTCCACAGCTCGAGCGTTCGCCATGCTCGGTCCTACGACCAGGGTAAGCGCTGGTCTCGCGCCGCTCGACGCGAGCCAGCAGCGACGGCACAAGCTGCGCAACCTCGTGCAGTGCGTCCTCCTGCTCGGCGGCATGGTCGGCCTTCTGGCGCTGTGTGGCTTCGTGCTGTTCGGCCCGGACGGCGTCTTGGGCATGGCGCTTGGCAGTGCGCTCGCCCTCGCGTTCAGCCCCAGGATCTCACCGCGCCTGGTGCTGCGCCTCTATCGGGCTCGTGAGCTCGCGCCGCACGAGCTGCCCGACGCGTTTGCGGTGCTCGATCGCCTGACCGAGCGCGCCGGCCTCGACCGCCGCCCGCGGCTCTACTACATCCCGAGCCAGATGCTGAACGCGTTCGCCGTGGGCGGGCGAAACGATGCGGTCATTGCGCTCACGGACGGCCTGCTTCGCAGCATGAGCCTGCGCGAGCTGGCTGGCGTGCTGGCGCACGAGACCAGCCATATCCGCAACAACGATCTGTGGCTCATGGGCCTTGCCGATCTGGTCGGCCGGCTGACCCACCTGATGACCCTGGTCGGTATGCTGCTCCTGATTCTGGCGATCCCGTTGTGGCTGATCGGGGCTACCAATCTCCCATGGCTGGTGATCCCGCTGCTGCTGTTCGCGCCGCAGCTGACCACGCTCCTGCAGCTGGCGCTGTCGCGGTCGCGGGAGTACGAGGCGGATCTGGATGCCGCGGGACTGACCGGGGACCCCGCTGGGCTCGCATCTGCGCTCGCCAAGCTGGAGCGGTCTCAGCGCGGCGCATGGGAGCAGATCCTGATGCCGGGTTACCGTCTGCCCGAGCCCTCCCTGTTGCGCTCCCATCCGCCGACCGAGCAACGGATCGCGCGGCTGCGCGAGATCCAGGCCACGACGCCCGCGCCGACGATGGCTTTCGGCGACGACATGCCCTGGCCGGGCGAGCGCACAAGGATCGCCAGGCGACCGCGCGGCCGCGTGCTGGGCTACTGGTATTGATCCAGGTCCAGGGCGCGCGCGCTCAGAACTGGTTGAGCGGGATCTTGAGGTAGGACACGCCGTTGTCCTCCGGCGGCGGCAAGTGGCCGGCGCGCATGTTCACCTGGACCGACGGCAGCAGCAGCGCCGGCACGGCAAGGGTCTTGTCCCGCTCGGTGCGCATCTTGACGAACTCGGGCTCGTCGACGCCTTCGCGCACATGGATATTCCTGGCGCGCTGCTCGGCAACCGTGGTCTCCCAGGCGATCGCGCGCCCGCCGGGCCCGTAGTCGTGGCAGATGAACAGGCGTGTCTCCGGCGGCAAGGCCAGGATCTTCTCGATCGAGTGATACAAGGTGGCCGCATCACCGCCCGGAAAGTCGGCGCGCGCCGTGCCGCCGTCCGGCATGAACAGGGTGTCGCCGACGAATGCCGCATCGCCGATGACATAGGTGACGCAGGCCGGCGTGTGGCCCGGGGTGTGCAGGACGTGGGCTTCGACATTGCCGATCGCAAAGCGGGCGCCGTCCTCGAACAGCCGGTCGAACTGCGAGCCGTCGGTGTTGAACGTCTTCTCGACGTTGAACAGGGTCCTGAACAGCTTCTGGACGTCGGTGATGTGCCGGCCGATGCCGATCTGCCCGCCGAGTTGCTGCTTGAGGTGAGGCGCGGCGCTCAGATGGTCGGCATGGGCGTGGGTCTCCAGGATCCAGTCGACGACCAGCCCTTGCTCGCGGACATAGGCCACGATGCGATCGGCGAACCCGGTCCCGGTGCGGCCGGCGGCCTGGTCGTAGTCGAGCGCCGCATCGATGATCGCGCAGTGTTCGCTGCCGGGCGCATGCACGATGTGGCAAACGGTGTTGGAACCCTCATGGAAGAACGAGCTGACCTCTGGCTTGATCATGCTGCATCACCCCCCGCGGCGCGCTCTCGCGCTCTGGCCTGCCTGATCGCAACCCCGGCATTCTAGCCTATGTGGGCAAGCTGGACGAGCCTCGCGAACCGGTCGTTGGAAGCTGCCACGCGGATCTGCTTCGGCGAGCCCGGGAAGACTCAGTCGAGCGCGTAGGTGCGGGTACGGGCGAGCCGGCGCTGGGCGATCGCCAGGGCCTGCTGTTCAGCGGCCTCCCGCGTCACGCCCTCGCCCCTCGCCAGACGAGCGCCCGGGCTGACATTGTCGACTTCGCAGATGAACCGGTCGCCGATCTTGTAGGAGGCGATGCCCACCTGCCACCCGGCCAAGTCCGCCTGGCGACGCTGGTAGTGCTCGGAGCGTAAACTCGGCATGGCCCACCTCCCTGGGCTCGCCCACGCGGGATCTGCCGACCTGCCTACCCCCTCTCGACCGGCATCCCGACCAAATTGCCCCACTCGGTCCAGGAGCCATCATAATTCTTCACGCCGTCATAACCCAGCAGGTATTTCAGCACGAACCACGAATGGCTCGAGCGCTCGCCGATCCGACAATAGGTGATCGTCGGCCGGTCACCGCCAATGCCCTTGCTGGCATACAGGGTGCGCAGCTCCTCGAACGTCTTGAAGGTGCCGTCCTCGTTGCAGACCTGGCCCCAGGGGACGTTCTGCGCACCGGGAATGTGGCCGCCACGCTGGCAGGTCTCGGGCAGGCCCGGCGGCGCAAGAATCCTCCCGGTGAACTCGTCCGGGCTGCGCACGTCGACAAAGCCGGCCGCGCCGCTCGCCGAGGCTTCCATTGCCTCGGCCAACAACGCGCGCAACGCGAGGTCCGGACCGGCCGCGACGTAGTCAGCCCGCGCCGGGCCCGGCACATCGGTGCTGAGCTCGCGACCCTCCTCGAGCCACTTCCTGCGGCCACCGTCCATCAGCCGCACGTCCTCGTGGCCATACAGCTTCATCTGCCAAAACGCCCACGCCGCGAACCAGTTGTTGTTGTCGCCGTAGAGCACCACGGTCGTGTCGTTGCCGATCCCGGCTTGCGCCATCAGTCGCTCGAAGGCGTCTTTGGCAAGGATGTCGCGGCGCACCCGATCGCTCAGCTGCGTGGTCCAGTTCCAACCGATCGCGCCAGGCACATGACCCTGCTCATAGGCCGATGTGTCGACGTCGACCTCGACCAGACGAACGCCGGGATCACTCGCATGGTCGGCGACCCAGGCCGTGTCGACCAGTGCCTCGGGATGGGCATAGCCCGCCATCACCTCGTCTCCCTCAGCGCGCGACGATGTTGGCATTTCGGCCAGCGTCTGGCGCGCTGAAGCCCAACTTCCCGTCTTGCGCTTGCCTCGTCAAGGCGATCTCCGGTTCGCTCAGACCTCCAGCTCGATGCCGATCGGCTGATGGTCGGAGCCCTGCGCGCGGTCGTCGATCCAGGCTGCCTTGATGCGATTGCGCCAGGCCGATACCACGAAGATGTAGTCGATCCGCTGGCCGTTGCAGGTCACGCCTTCCTGCTCGCTGTGGCCGGCCGCAACCCAACCGTCGACAAACCCGTCCAGGTTGTTCAGGCGGCCGTAACGCTTACTGTTCGGCCCGACGATCCGCGTGTATTCCTCGGCGTCGGGCGCAAAGTTGAGGTCGCCCATCAGTACCGCCTCGCGCGGCATCGGCGGCATGGCACCCTCGGTCCAGCCGGCGCCGGCATCCGGATGGCCGCCGCACCAGGCGCCGCCCTCCGACGGCGCACGCCGGTGGATCTCCAGGAGCGCCTCGACCTGCGGCAACCGGGTCGCCGCCGACAGATGGCTGAGGTGGGTCGAGTAGACGCGCAGCGGCGTGCCTCCGGCGGACCGGATCACGGCCTCGAGCGCGCCCTGCTGGATGCTGTGCTGCGCGACCGTGCCGAATTTGGGCAGCGGAAAGTTGCGGCTGGACAGGATGGGCGTGCGCGACAGGATCATGGTGCCGAACTGGCGGCGCCGGTGGACGGGATAGCCGTCCTCGTCGCTGTAGCTCGCATCCATGTCGAGATTGGCGCCATAGACCCAGTGGAAGGCGCGTAGATGGCGCGCCAGCTCCGCCGGCTGGTCGCACGCGCCGGAGCGCCGCCAGAAGCGCTCGACCTCCTGCAGCGCGATCACATCCGCATGCTCGATCTCGCCGGCGATCCGCGGGAGGTCGTACCGGCCGTCCTTACCCTTGCCGTACTGGATGTTGTAGCTGACGAGCTTCATCGGGGTTGGTTCGATGGTTTGGGCGCGATCGTGACCAGCAGGACCTCGTGGTCCGAGATCGCCTCGCCTCTGGCATCGACGGCCGGCACTGTGGCCGGGTCGCTCACCATCAGATCGCGGCTCAGGAACCAGTCGATCTTGCCGAGCGGCGGCGTCGGCGTGCCGTCCTTGCGGGTGCGCTGGGTCGGGACGCCGAGCGCATTGCAGGCCCGCCAGTCGTACCCTTGGGCGGCCGCGACCTCGAACAGTGGCTCGTAGGGCACCGGGTCGAGCACGCGCTCGGCCGGCAGCACTGGCTTGACGCCGGTGCCGCGCGCCCAGTCACGCCTGATCGTGGAGGTGTTGAGATCGCCCCCGATCAGCACGGGCTGTCCTGGCGCATAGGAATCGATCGCCTCGATCAGCCGGCTGATCTGGGCGGCGCGTTGCGCCGGGTCGCCATGGCTCTCGAAATGCACGCTCACCAGGGTGACCGGCGCACGATCGATCAGCACGGTGGCGACAACCGCGATCCGCCCGCCGATCCGCCGCTCGCCGTGGCGTCCGTCGAACCAGTCGCCGGTGGTCTCCAGGCGGATCACGGCCGGCCGCTCGAGCGCGCACCTGCCAAGGATCGCCGCACCGTGCAGGCCGGCCTCATTGACCTCGCCCGCATGCCATGTCCGCTCACGCGCATCGCCGAGACCGAGCTCCAGGAACTCCACGGCGAACGCGTAGCCCGTGCCGAGACGCTCGCGCGAGCTGCCGCGTCGTGTGCGCCTGGCCGGAGCGGGCCATGCCGAGATCGAGCTCGCACAACAGCAACGCGTTGGCGTCGAGCCCGCCAAGCAGCGCGGCCGAGCCCTCCAGATCCTTGCCGCGCTCGGCGTTCCAGAACGCGATGCGCGCCGGACCGTTCAGGGTTCTTGCGACCGGCGGGCTGGCGAGCTCGAGACGGTCGAACAGCGCCTGATGCCGGGCTAGCGCCTCGGCGTGCGCCTCGCGGGTCGGCGGCAGGCGCAGCACGGCCTCGCGCTCGTCCCGCGAAGGCGGCTGCAAGGCCGCGGTCGTCGCCTCGCAAACCAAGGGCAGCACGTCGTTACGCCGGCATGCGAACGTGGCCCTCGACCAGCCGTTCGCTCGCCTGGTCGAAGACCAGGGTCGCGTCCGCGTCGAACGCCACGGCCACGGAGTCGCCGAAACGATGACGCGCCGACGAGCCGGGCTCGAGCACGCGCAGAGCACCGAGGTCGCTCTCCACCAGATACAGCGTCTCGCGCCCCATCGGCTCGACCTCCCTGATCCGGCCATCGATGCCGCCGGCCTCGAACCGCAGCGCCTCGGGTCGCAGCCCGAGCACGACAGCACCATCCTCCCCGCCTTCGCAGGGCAAGGACGCGCCGTTGATGGACAGCCGGCCGCCCGCGATCTCGCCCTCGCATGAGGTTGATCGGCGGCGCGCCGATGAAGCCGGCGACGAACAGGCTCTGCGGCCGCAGATAGAGGTCGTCCGGCGTGCCGATCTGCTCGATCCGGCCGTTGCTCATGCAGATGATGCGATCGGCCATGGTGGTCGCCTCGAGCTGGTCGTGGGTGACCAGAATCGAGGTCACGCCGAGCTGGCGCTGCAGCGTCTTGATCTCGGCACGCATGGTCAGGCGCAAGGTCGCATCCAGGTTGGACAGCGGCTCGTCCAGCAGCAGCAGCTGGGGCCGCTTGACCAGCGCACGGGCCAGCGCCACGCGCTGCTGCTGGCCGCCGGAAAGCTCGGCCGGCCGGCGCTCGCAGCAGCTCGTGCACCTGCACCAGGCGCGCCGCCTCCTCGGCCCGCCGGCGCGCATCGGCCTCGCGGCACTCTTCTTGAACCTGAGCGGGAACATGATGTTCTGCAGCACGCGTCATGTGCGGATAGAGCGCGTAGGACTGGAACACGATGCCGACGTTGCGATCGCGCGCCTCGACCTCGTTGATCACGGCGCCATCGAACAGCAGCTCGCCGCCGCTCGGCAGATAGATGCCCGCAAGCATGAGCAGGCTGGTCGACTTGCCGCAGCCCGACGGACCGAGCAGGGCGACGAACTCGCCGTCCTCGATCACCAGATCCATGCCGGGAATGACCATCGACGTCGCCGAAGCTCTTCTGAGATGTTGCGGAACTCGATGCGCGCCATCGGCTCAGCCCTTGATCGCCGCCGACCGACATCTGCATCAGGTATTTCTGCGCCGCGACATACATGCACGCAGGCTCGGCATCAGATAAAACACGCCGACCGCAGAAACAATGCCAAAATCCGTCGCCCATGACATCGTCGCGCACGAAAAACATGTACAAGCTCATCGTCCAATTGGTGTTCCTGATCAGGAACGTGAAGACGAAGATGTACTCCTCCCATCCGCGGATGAACGAGAAGACGGAAATGGCGATCAGGCCGTTCCTGACCTGCGGCAGCACGACCTGGACGAACGCCTGGCGGCGCGACGCGCCGTCGGTCAGCGCGCTCATCTCGATGTCCCACGGCACCGCGTCGAAGAAGCCCTTCATGATGAAGATCGCGAACGGCAGCTCCAGGCCGACCAGCACCAGGATCACGCCGATCAGGCTATCGAGCAGGCCGACATAGTACAGGATCAGGAACAACGGCACGATCAGCGTCAGCACCGGAAACGCGTGCAGCACCAGGAGCGATCGCAGCATCGCGCCGCGCGCCGGGAACTGGAAGCGCGACAGATAGTAGCCGGCGAGCGATGCCGTCGTTGGCGACGATGATCGTCTGGCCGCCGGCCAGATAGAGCGAGTTGGCCGAAGGCCAGCCAGACGTTGGGAAATTCGATACTGCCCGAGACCTCGCCTCTGCGCGACCGGACGACGATCGACGAAATCGCGCTCGACCATAGAAGATGAAGTTGTTGAGGTGCAGTTCCGGGCCGACCAGGATCAGGAACGGCACAGCGCCGCGATCACGATCGATGACCGAGCCCATCACCATCTGTCGCATGCTTCTTGCAAGCAGCGACCAGATCCAGAACGCGAGCACCGCGGGCATCAGGACGAGCACCGAGCGCCACAGAACGAAGGTCTCCGCAATCCCGGTCCTGGCCGAAAACGCGATCGTGACCAGCCAGAAGTACGGCAGGATGACCGGCAGCGAGACGACGATCAGGAATGCGTAGATCGCGGAGACCTTGGCGCGCTGCGACCAGCGGGCGCGCGTTGCCAGGCGATCCCATTCGCTCTGCGTGTGCCGCAGCACCTGTCCGGTATCGCCGAGCGCGGTCGCCATCCTAATGCACCTCGATCCTCGGCCGCTGCAGCAGCTGCCTCATGTCGAACAAGCCGCCAGCCGAGCAAGGCCACCACGACGCCGATCACGATCAGAAACAGCGCGAGCGCCGCGCCATATCGCGTACTGACCGCTGTTGAAGGCGCGGCGGTAGACGTACAGCGCGTAGACGGTGGTATCGAAGAAGGGCCCGCCCTTGGTCAGCAGCAGGATGTATTCGAAGCTCACCAGCAGCGAGAGCGTCTGATAGATCGTGATGAAGCTGATCGGCCACTTCAGCGCCGGCAGGGTGATGTGGCGCACGATCGCGAGCGAACCGGCACCGTCGACCCGGGCGGCGTGAAACAGATGCTCCGGGATGCCGCGGATCGCCGAGGTGAAGATGATCATCCCCATCGACGCGCCGATGAAGCCGTTCGAGACGATGATCAGGGCGACCGGTGCGGTGGTCAGCAGATCGACCGGCTCGGCGACGCCGAACAGCTGGATCAGGATCTGATTGAGCAGCCCGAACTCGGACGGGTTGATCACCCAGAGCCACAGCAGAATGTAGAGCACCGACGGGCTCATCCGCGGCAACAGCCAGACGCCGCGAAAGAAGCTGCCCGAGGCGCTCGGAATCGCGGTCGTCAGCAGCGCCAGGATGAGGCCGAAGGTGACGTTGAAGATCGCGAGCGTGCCGAACACGTAGATGAACGTCAGCCCGATCACCTGCGTCAGGCGCCGATCACCCGTGAGGACCTTTTGGTACTGCTCGGTGGTGATCTCGTTGACCGCCAGGGACCGACCGAGATCCGTGAACGACACGGCGATGTCGACGATCACGGGCAGCACGAAGAACACGAGCGTGAGAACGATCGCAGGGCCGAGGAAGATCAGCATGTTGACGCGTTGCCGCGCCTTGCTCGACGCGAGGCCACGCCGGCGCAATACCTGATCTTCCGTGATCGCCGCCACCCTGGCCCTCACACCGTGAGCGTGCCTGGTTCGCACCGCGCGCGGGGACGATCCCTGCGGATCGCCCCGCGCACGGTGGGCTACTTTACGATCACGTCGTCGAGCTGAGCCTCGGCCTCGTCGACCACGAACTGCGCGGCCTCCTCGGCGGTCAGCCGGCCCGATTCGACCCCCTGCAGGCCCTGGTAGATGATCCGGTTGAGATCGCCGAAACCCGGATTGTTCGGCAGGAACTTGGTGTACTCGAGCAGCTCGGTCGCGCGGGCCAGAGGCCACGCCTCCTGATAGCGCGGATCGTTCAGCTGCTCCTCCTTGATGCCGATATGGGTCGTGGTGACCGCGTGATCGGTGTTCAGGTCGGCATCGGAGGCGAAGCCGAGCAGCCTGACGGCGAGGTCCGGATCCTCGACATCGGCGCTGACCGCATAGACGACCGGATGCGTCAGGCTGCCGGGCTCGCCGCCCTTCTCCACCGCCGGCGCCGCAACCCAGCCCCAATCCTTGTCGAACTCCGCCTCGTCCTGGGGCAGGCCATAGGTCGGGAAGGCGCGGCTGCCGAGATCCCAGATGCCGTACATCCAGAACGCCGCGTTGTTGTTGGCATAGAACTCGGCGCGGATCGTCGTCCCACTCCATCGAGGTGTTGTTGGCGGGCGTGACACCGTTCTTCACGTTGCGCTCGAACCAGCCGTAAGCCGCGGCGAGCTTGTCCGGCTCCAGCAGCAGATTGCCGCTGTCCTGGTCGATGAAGCTGTTGCCATAGGACTGGAAGACCATGATGTAGTCCGGCCCGATCGAGGGACGGTGCAAGATGCCGTATGCCGCGTCGGTCTTATCGACCACGTTCTTGGCGATGTCTGAAATGTCGTCCATCGTGACCTCACCGGCCAGCACCTTGTCCGGCAGGCTCTCGATGAACGCATCGTCATAGCCGGCCTTGCGCAGCAAATCCTTGTTGTAGAAGAACATGCGCGCCTCGGCATCCTGGGGGATGGCGTAGCGCTCGCCCTGGCATTTGGTCGATTCCCACAGGCTCGGGAAGATGCCCTCGAACAGTTCCGGATGCGCGTCGACGTACTGGCCGAGGTCGAGCACGAAACCGTCCTGGGCGAAGGCGCAGATCCACTCATGGGCCTGGACGAACATATCCGGCCCTTCGCCGATGCCGTACACCCGCAAGAGCTGCAGGGCGTCCTCGTCAAAGCCCGGCGCCGGGCTCTGCGTGACCTCGACCTTGACCCGCTTGTCCGAGCCCTCGGCCTCGAGCGCGGCGTTGAGACGCTCCGCGGCTTTCTCGACGTTGCCCGAGCGCAACGGCCCGGATGGGTCCTGGCGCGACCAGAGCGTATACGTGATCTCCTCGGCGGACCCTTGCGGCGCCATCAGCCCGCTAAGCGCAAGCGCGCTCACCAGCAGTGCGGAAAGCTTCACGCCCTTCATGACTTTGCTCCTTGTCCCATGCGCTGCCTTATGGTCGACGCCGGCCTGCCGAAGGCAAGGCAGCGTCGGCAACGTGCCTCCTTGAGCAGCGGCTCGCCCGTGGCCGGGAACGATCCCACCACGACCATATGACAGGTGCGTGGCGCCCTGTCGCCACGACCGGTCGGCGTTGGCTGCCAACTGAGACCACCCTAGACCAAACTGTCGGGTGGCCGAAAGAGGGATCGTTCGGCGTTGAAATCAGCCGGACGCGCCGGTGAGCCGCTCAGCCCTGGCTGGGAACCCCGTCCGGACCGAGCACGATGTCGAAGGTCGCGCGCTTGGCGCCGCTCCTGGCAGCTGGTTCGAGTTCCGGCGCCGGCTCCAGGTCGACCGTGACCAGCTGCGCCTGCGCGCCGAGCCGGCGGTAGAGCCCGTCCCCTTGGTTCAGCGGTTGGCCCGCGACGTACATCTGCGTCGTCAGCGGCTCGAAGCCCGGGCCGACGATCCTGAAATGGATATGGGGCGTGCGGCCCGGATAGGGCACCGGCTCGATCGTGCGGAACCGGTAGGCGCCCCGACCATCGACGATGGTGTAGCCGAATCCCTGGAAGTTGGCGTCGGCCGGCCCGCGCCGATCGCGCGAATGGTGATAGACGCCGAAGGCGTCGCACTGCCAGATCTCGACGCGGGCACCGCGCACCGGCCTGCCGTCGGCGTCGAGCACGCGGCCGGCAAGATGCAGGATGGTGCCGGCGGCGCGCTCGGGGCGGCCCTCGACGATCACCAGGTCGTTGTCGGCGTCGAGCGGCAGAGAGAGCGGGTAGAACGGCCCACTGGTCTGCCGCGGCGTCGCGATCAGGCCGGCGGCACCGGCCGGCAGCGCCGCGGTGGCGGCCAGCGAGCCCGCGGTTTGAAGAAGCATGCGGCGACTGGTCCGGGTCATCGCAGATCACTCCAACAGCTCCCGGCATCAAGATGGTCCCAGACATGCCGCCGTCCAGTTCACGGCGGCGCGATCGAGACAATTCTTGCTTTTGTCGGCAAATGTGCCGACATAACGGCACAAACGCTTGGGACTCCATCCGCAGAGATCATGGACGGCATGCTTCGAATCAAGACGTTGCGCGCGCTTCTCGCGTGTTTCGTGGTGTTGGCGCCGGGGCTGGCGCTGGCGCAAACCCCGCAGTTCCTCGGCACCTACCGTGACTGGAACGTGTACGCGTTCACCGAGAATGGCGAGAAGATCTGCTACATGGCGAGTGAGCCGAAAAAGCAGGAGGGCAACTACACCCGGCGCGACAACCCGGCGGTGCTGGTGACCCGTCGCCCGGGTCCCAAGGTGGTCGACGAGGTCAGCGTGCAGCCGGGGTACAGCTATCTCGACGGCAGCGAGGTCGAGGTCGCGATCGCCAGCAACAAGTTCATGCTGTTCACGCGCGGCGAGCACGCCTGGACCAAGAGCGAGGATGCCGATAAGGCCTTGATCACCGCGATGAAGCGGGGCACCGACATGACGGTCCGGGGCACATCGATCAAGGACACCTACTCGCTCGATACCTACTCGCTGCTGGGCTTCACGGCGGCCTACGACGCGATGATCGACGCCTGCACCGGCTAGATCCGGGACCGAAGTGCCCAGCGAAATCGGCAAGATCTGCCAGGAAGGCCCGGGAGTTCTGCTCCCGGAGCCGGGGCGGCCGCGGCTCGAGCTGATCGGGCGCACACGCGCCGAGCTGGCGGAAATTCTGGAGGCGATGGGCGCGCCGGCGCGCACGCGGCCGATGCGGGTGCGCCAGATCTGGCACTGGCTGTACCATCGAGGCGTCACCGACGTCGCAGATATGAGCTCTTTGCCGGTCGGTCTGCGCGACGGCCTGGCGCAATATTGCGTCATCATGCGGCCCTCGGTGGTGGCCGACCAATGCTCGAGCGACGGCACCCGCAAATGGCTGCTGCGGGTCGCCGATCGGCGCGAGATCGAGACCGTCCACATCCCCGACCTCCAGCGGGAGCCCGAATCCGAGCGGGGCGCCCTTTGCATCTCGAGCCAGGTCGGCTGCAGCCTGACCTGCAGCTTCTGCCACACCGGCACCATGCCGCTGGTCGCCAACCTCACCGCCGGCCAGATTCTGGGCCAGATCCTGATCGCGCGCGATCGGCTGGGCGAATGGCCGAGCCCCAAGGGCGCCCGCAGGCTCAGCCACATCGTGGTCATGGGCATGGGCGAGCCCCTGCTCAACTACGACGCCACGCTCAAGGCGCTGCGCATCGCCATGGACCCCTACGGCCTCGCCTTCCCCGCGAGAAGGATCACGCTCTCGACCTCGGGCGTGGTGCCGAAGATCGAGACCCTGGGGCGCGACCTCGGCGTCGGCCTCGCGATCTCGCTGCACGCCGTACGTGACGAGCTGCGCGACCAGCTGGTGCCGATCAATCGCAAATGGAACATCTCCCAGCTGCTCGACGCCTGCCGGGCCTATCCGGCCGCCGACCGGATCACCTTCGAATACGTCATGCTGGACGGCGTCAACGACAGCGACGCCGATGCGCGCGCGCTGGTCCGGCTGATCCGCGGGATCCCGGCCAAAGTCAACCTGATCCCGTTCAATCCCTGGCCCGGCGCGCCCTATCGCTGCTCCTCGCCGGAGCGGATCCGCGCCTTTGCCGCGATCGTGGCGCGCGCCGGCTACGCCTCGCCGGTGCGCACGCCGCGCGGCCGCGACATCCTGGCGGCCTGCGGCCAGCTGAAGACCGCAAGCGAGCGCCAGCGCCGCGGCCGGGTTGCCGCCTGACATGGCCAGGCTGAGGCGCATCCTGGTCGGCATCCTGGCGACGGTCGGCGCGCTCGCCCTGCTGGCGGCAGTCGGGCTGGCAGCAGTCACCTGGTTCTTTCTGCCGGGCGCGCCCTCGCTGCCCGAGCGCATGGTGCTGACCCTGGACCTGCGCGAGGGCATCGACGAGATCGCCAGCCACGATCCGCTCACGACCTTGGCCGTGGGCTGGCAGCCGAGCCTGACCGAGGTGGTCATGGCGCTCGACCACGCCGGCACCGATGACCGCGTCGCCGGGCTGCTGGTGCGCCTGGACGGTCAAGGCCCGGGCTTTGCCCAGATCCAGGAGCTGCGCGATGCCGTCACCCGGTTTCGCGCCCATGGCAAGCCCGCGATCGCCCATGCCGACAGCTTCGGCGAGTTCGGCCCGGGCAATGGTGGCTACTATCTGGCGAGCGCGTTCGAGCGGATCGACCTGCAGCCGGTGGGTGTGCTCGGCCTTACCGGCCTGATGCTGGAAACGCCGCTGGCGCGCGGCCTGCTCGACAAGATCGGGGTCCTGCCGAGCGGCGATCGCCGCGGCGCCTACAAGACCTTCTACGATACCTTCGCCGAGTCCGAGATGACGCCGGCGCACCGCGAATCCTTGGAATCCCTGGCGAGCTCGCTCGACGACCAGTTCCGCCAGGGCCTCGCCGAAGGCCGCGGCCTCGAGCGCGCGAACGTCGCCGAGCTGATCGATGGCGGCCCCTACACCGCGCCCGAAGCCCAGAAGCTGGGGCTGGTCGATCGCCTGGCCTACTGGCACGACACGACGCGGGAGATGCGCGATCTGGCCGGCCCGGACGGCACCCTGATCGACCTTGTCGACTACGCCTCGATCCTGGCGCCCGCCGACGCGGCGCCGGTGATAGCACTGGTCTACGGCGTCGGCCAGATCCAGCGCGGCGATAGCGAGCAGGGCCCGGTCGGCGGCTGGGTGATGGGCGGCGACAGCGTGGCGAGTGCGCTGTCCGATGCGATCGAGGACCCGGAGGTCAAAGCGATCCTGTTCCGGATCAGCTCGGGCGGCGGCTCCGCCGTGGCCTCGGACACCATCGGCCACCAGGTCCGGCGCGCGGTCGAGCAGGGCAAGCCGGTGATCGTCTCGATGGGCGATCTGGCGGCCTCCGGCGGCTACTGGATCGCGATGGACGCGAGCAAGATCGTGGCCGATCCCGGCACGCTCACCGGCTCGATCGGCGTGGTCGCCGGCAAGCCGGTGCTGACCGAGCTGTGGCAGGACGTCGGGGTCAACTGGGCGCGCGCCCAGCGCGGCGCCAACGCCGACATGTGGACCACCACCCTGAACTACAGCGCGCGCGGCAAGGCCCGGCTCGAGGCCTTTCTGGACTGGGCCTACGACACGTTCGCCGAGGGCGTGGCGCGCGGCCGGGATATGCCCAAGGACAAGGTGCTGGAGGTCGCGCAGGGTCGGGTCTGGACCGGCGCGCAGGCCCAGGAGCGCGGCCTGGTCGACGCGCTGGGCGGCTTCACCGACGCCCTTGCGGTCACCCGGCAGGAGATCGGCCTGGCAGCCGACGCGCCGGTCTCGCTGCGCCGCTTCCCGCCGCCACGCACGCTTTGGGAGGAGGCACTGCAGCTCGCCTTCGGTGCGCACGACGCGCGTGTTCAGCCTGGAGACCTGGCTCGAACGCCTGTCCCCCGGCCTGCTCAGCACCCCGCCGATCGTGATTCGTTAGAATATCGGCCCGTTTGCCCGGCTGGGAGTGCCGCTACCGAGGACGCTGGCAGGGGCCGCCCGAGATCAGGCGTTCGGCCGGCTCCCAGGACTGGGTATAGCCACAACCGGAAGTCAGCGGTGTTCGTCGAGTAGCGCTTTGGTGTCCTTCAGGTCAGCGGTCTCAAGCCCTCGGGTTAACCTCGCAGAGAGCGGTGCCAGCAGGTTCTGCCGCTTGCCCTGTTCGGCCCAAAGTTGCGCGAGCGACGCCGCCGTCCGAGCGCGCGCCGGGCGAACTGGTACCTCGGCTAAGAGCGCCCCGGTGACAGCGTCCCCGGGGAATGGTAGGTAAGGAGTACGCGCCAATTGACGGGAAGACCCCATGGACCGCGATATTATCGAGCCAGACATTCCGGGAACCGGCTCACTCGACCGCGGGCAGTTGCGCGCGGCGGCCGCGAAATCCAATGATGCGCTCTACGAGCTAGCGCGGGACATCCAGTGGATCGAGTTGTTCGTCGCGGCCGACAAGACCTTCTGCGTCGACTTCGCCAATAACGAGGACGTGATCCGCAAGCGCGCCGAGATCTCGGGCCTCCGGCGACCAAGATCATGCCGATCGGCAAGGTCATTCGATCCGACGATGTCGGCGGGCTAACCGCCGGCCACGCAGGGATGGACAGACGGCAATGGGACGACATCTCGCCGCCCTGATGGCGACGACTGGTCGGCTTCTCGTCACGCGCGGCCGCGGACGAGGCGGCGGCGCTTGCGCAGCTCGCCAAGGTTCGCGCGATCCTCGACTATCGTGTCGAGGAAAGTGCCGGGCGCCTGTTCGCACAGCGGGTGACGGTTTCATGGTGGAATTTCCGAGCCCGGTCGACTCGGTCGAGGCCGCCTTCGAGATCCAGCGCGACCTTGCCGCGCGCCGCCGGCGCGAGCCCGACATGCCGGAACTCCGGATCGGTGTGCACCTTGCCGACGTCGTAAAGCAGGACCACGACCTGCTCGGCGACGGCGTCAACGTCGCCGCGCGGATTGAAGGCGTGGCCGCGCCCGGAGCCGTCGTGATCAGCCAGCAGATCTTCGACCAGGTCCGCCGTGTCGACCCGTTCCTGTTCGAGAGCCTCGGCGCGCACACGCTCAAAGGCATCCCCGAGCCGCTCACGCTCTACCGTGTTGTGAGCCGGCGCGAGGACCATCCGTATCTCGCCGGTCGCGCGGACGACACCTCCAAGGCCAGCAACGCGAAGAACCGGGAGGACAGCCGCCCATCCGTCGCCGTCCTTCCGTTCACCAACATGAGCGGCGATCCGGAGCAGAGCTATTTCGCCGACGGCATCACCGAGGACCTGATCACCGACCTCTCGCGCTTCAAAGGCCTGTTCGTGGTCTCGCGCAGCGCGAGTTTCGTCTACCGGGACCAGCCGACCGATCCTCGCCGCATCGCGGAACAACTCGGCGTGCGCTACTGCGTCGAGGGCAGTGTGCGCAAGCTCGGTGATCGTGTCCGCATCACCGCTCAGCTCATCGACGCGACCAAAGGCGACCATCTCTGGGCCGAGCGCTACGACGCTCCGCTCGACGACCTGTTCGACCTGTAGGACAGCATCACCGCGAGGATCGTGGCGGCGATCTTCGGTCGGGTCGAGGCTCAGGCCGTCGCGGTCGTTCGCGGCAAGCGGCCCGAGACCCTCGACGCCTATGATTGCCTGCTGCGCGGCTTGGAATACGAGCGGCTCAACGGGCTCGCCCAGCACGACAGTGAGGAGGCGGTCGCCTGGTTCGCGCGCGCGATCGAGAAAGACCCGAATTTTGGTCGCGCCTACGCGTGGCATGCCTGCGCCGCTTACGGTATGATCAAGTGGCAGGGCAGTGGAGCGGTTCGATACCTGGAAGAGTCGATGAAGAGCGCTGAAAAGGCGCTCATGCTCGAAGAGAACGATGCAGAGGTGCATCGGATCTCGGGGTAGTATCTGTCTCGACCAACGCGACTACGCAAGAGCGGAAAAGCATTTACTGCGTTCGATCGAACTCAACCCGAACTATGCTTACATGGTCGTGAAGGCCGCTCGGCTCTACAATATGACAGGTGAACCTGAAAAGGCGCTGGAGATGCTTGAGCGGGCCAGACATCTCGACCCGCTGCTGCCGGACTTCCTGTTCGAGAACGAAGTCATCAGTCTGTATCTGGCGGAGCGCTATGCTGACGCGATGGCAGCCAATGCCCGCCTGCGCCGCCAGACGCTCCGCTCCGCCGTCTACAACGCGGCCGCCTCGATCCATGCAGTGGACGAGGCGTCGCAACAGCACGCCGCCGACGCGGTTCTTCGCGTCCATCCGGATTTCGCGATCAAGAGGTTCATGACCTCGGAACCGTACAAGGACGAGAAGGTCGCCGAACGGGTGGCGGCCGATCTAGGGGTTGCGGGCCTTCCGGAGTAGCGTGAACAGGTTATCAGAGATGAGATAGAAGCGATTAGTTTATGGTAAATCTTGCTAAGCAGTTACCACCGTCCAGCACTCATTATATCCGATCATGCGAGCCTTCTGATGACTTTTCTCTTATTCCGGTATGGTTATGAATATTCAAAAACTCTGACCCTGTTTTGGCTTTCGACACTGCTCCTCGCGCGCCACCGCGCCAGTCGATTCGAACAACATGCGACGTCCGGATCGGGTCCACGAGCGGCGGTTGAACTCGCCGTTTGGATCTCTCCGGTTCGAGATTCAAAAGCGGGCATTGCGAACACGATTGCGCTGGGCTCCGCTCAAAGCCATCCCACAAGACATGGCGCATCTGCGCAGGTGACCCGCAGCGTCAGGAGCACAGACTGATGGCCCAGGTGAAGATCTTTGCGCGGCGGTGGCATCTGGAGCGGGTGCGTGAGGCGCTGTCCGATGCGATCCACGGGTGCTGCAGGAAACGCTGGGGCTGCCGGCTGACAAGCGCTTCCATCGGTTCCTGGCGCTCGACCATGGCGATTTCGTCCACCCGCCCGATCGCGGCGAAGGCTACACGATCCTCGAGCTGGTGATGTTCGAGGGGCGCCGCGACGAGACCAAGCGCGCCTGCCTGCGCCGCCTGATGGCGGAGGTTCCGGCGGCAACCGGCATCCCGGTCAAGGACCTCGAGATCGTGATCCTCGAGTCGCCCAAGGCCAACTGGGGCATTCGCGGCATGATCGGCGATGAGCTGCAGCTGAGCTACAAGGTCGAGACCTGAGAGACTGGAGCCCGGATCGCCGGGTGAGCCCGGCAAGAATTCAGCTCGCCACCGCGCGCGCGGCGCTGTGGTCGAGGGCGTAGCCGGCGGCGCGCACGGTGCGCAGAAGGTCGGGCTCGCCGCCGGCGTTCAGCGCGCGGCGCAGGCGCCGGATGGTGGCATCCACGGTGCGCAGCTCGACGTCCTGGTCCCGGCCCCACACCAGGTCCAGCAGCTGACCGCGCGAAAACACCCGGCCCGGGCTTTCCAGCAGCTGGCGCAGCAGGCGGAACTCGGTCGGGCTGAGATGCACCTCCCGCCCGCTGCGGGTCACGCGATGTGCCGCCAGGTCCATCACCAGGTCGGCGAAGGTCAGTACCTCCTCGGCGAACACCGGGCGGACGCGGCGCAGCACCGCGCGCATGCGCGCCACCAGCTCGTCGATCGAGAACGGCTTGGTGATGTAGTCGTCGGCACCGGTGTCGAGCCCGCGCAGCCGATCGGGCTCCTCGGTGCGCGCGGTCAGCATGATCACCGGCATGTTGGCGGTAGCGGCCTTGCGCCGCAGCTGCCGGCACAGCTCGAGCCCCGACATATAGGGCAGCATCCAGTCGAGCACGATCAGGTCCGGCGTGCGCTCGGAGATCAGGGTCAGCGCCTCGTCGGCATCGAACGCCTGCTCGACCGCAAACCCGGCACGTTCGAGATTGTAGGCAAGGACCTGCTGCAGCGCGGTCTCGTCCTCGACCACCAGCACCAAGGGCCTCATCGCCGGCGGCACCCTACTCGACCGCCTCCTCGGGCATGCGATTGATGCGCTCGCCATGCACAATGTAACGGATCTGCTCACAGATGTTGGTCGCGTGATCGCCGATGCGCTCCAGATTCTTGGCGATGAACATCAGGTCGATGCACACCGAGATGTTGCGTGTATCTTCCATCATGTAGGTGAGAAGCTCGCGCACCAGGCCATCGTACATCAGGTCGATCTCGTCGTCCCGGTGCCAGACCGCGACCGCCCTGTCGGCATCGCGCCGGACATAGGCGTCCAGAGCATCCTTGACCATCGACTGCACGAGCTGCCCCATGCGCGGGATGGTGTGGATGGGCCGTACGCCCTGCCCCCTGGCGAGGCGGTGACAGCGCGAAGCGATGCCTTTGGCGGCGTAGTCGCCGATCCGCTCCAGATCATTCGAGATCTTGAACGCCATGGCGATCAGCCGGAGATCGACCGCCATCGGCTGGCGGGTCGCGAGCAGCCGGACCGCGTGCTGGTCGATCTCCTCCTCGAGCGCATCGACCGCGTCGTCGCGCTCGGTCACCTCGTTGGCGAGGTCGACATTGTTGTTGACCACCGCTTCGATGCTGCGACTGATCTGGTTCTCGACCAGGCCACCCATCTCGAGGATCTTGCGCGTCAGGTGGGTGATTTCCTGATCGTAAGACTTCACGGTGTGATCAGCGATCATGCCAAGTTTCCGTCGCTAGCCGAACCGGCCTGTAATGTAGTCCTGGGTCATGGTTTCTCTAGGGTTGGTGAAGATCTCGTCGGTGTCGTTGTACTCGATCAGCTTGCCGAGATGGAAGAACGCGGTCTTCTGCGAGACCGCGCGCCGCCTGTTGCATGTTGTGGGTGACGATCACGATCGTGAAGTTGGCGCTCAGCTCGTCGATCAGCTCCTCGATGCGCGCGGTGGCGATCGGATCGAGGGCGGAACAGGGCTCGTCCATCAGGATCACCTCGGGGCTGACCGCGATCGCGCGCGCGATGCACAGGCGCTGCTGCTGGCCTCCCGACAGGCCGAGCCCGCTTTGGTCCAGCTTGTCCTTGACCTCGTCCCACAGTGCCGCACTGCGCAGCGCATGTTCGACCCGTTCGTCCATCTCCGATGCCGAGCAGCTTCTCGTAGAGTCGGATGCCGAAGGCGATGTTGTCGAAGATCGACATCGGGAAGGGCGTGGGCTTCTGAAACACCATGCCGATCCGGCCGCGAAGCAGGTTCAGATCCTGCTTGGGCGAGAGATGTTCTCGCCGTCGAGCAGGACCTCGCCTTCCGCCCGCTGGTTCGGATAGAGGCTGTACATGCGGTTCAGCACGCGCAGCAGCGTCGACTTGCCGCAGCCGGACGGCCCGATGAACGCGGTCACGACGCCGGCCCAGATCGGCAGGGTGATCTCGTGCAGCGCCTTGGAATCCGCGTAGTAGAAGGACAGATCGCGGATGCTGATCTTGTCCACCTGCTCCGCCTCCGCGATCCGCCCTGGAGGCAACGAGCCTTGGGAGGTGTGCGGTGACGCGCCGATCTTGGTCTGCACAAGACTCGATCGCGATGCTCCCTTGGTCCCTACAGCGACCAGGACGCGGGCGCAGATGCTGAGCACCAGGATGAACACGGTGATCAGCAGGGCGCCGGCCCAGGCCAGGCGCTGCCAGTCTTCGTACGGACTGAGTGCGAACTGGAAGATCACCACCGGCAGATTGGCCATCGGGCCGTTCATGTTGGTGGTCCAGAACTGGTTGTTGAGCGCGGTGAACAGCAAAGGCGCCGTCTCCCCGCTGATCCGCGCCACGGCTAGCAGCGCGCCGGTGATCATGCCATTGCGTGCGGCGCGATAGGCGACCCCGGTGATCACCTTCCACTGGGCGGCACCGAGGGCGGCGGCGGCCTCGCGCATCGCGGGCGAGACCAGGTTGAGCATGTCCTCGGTCGTGCGCACGACCACCGGCAGGACGATGATGGCGAGCGCCATCGCGCCGGCCCAGGCGGAGAAATGGCCGACCTGGACGACGATGATCTCGTAGATGAACAGGCCGACGACGATCGAGGGCGCGCTGAGCAGGATGTCGTTGATGAAGCGGATGACCTCGGCGAGCGGGCGGGACTTGCCGTACTCGGCGAGGTAGGTGCCGGCCAGGATGCCGATCGGCGTGCCGATCAAGGTCGCCACCACCGTCATCACGATGCTGCCGAAGATCGCGTTGGCGAGGCCGCCGGCGCTGCCGGGCGGCGGCGTGGACTGCGTGAACACCGCGAGACTTAGCGCGCCGAGGCCGTTGTAGACGAGCGTCCACAGGATCGCCACGAGCCAGAAAAGGCCGATCCCGGCGGCGCAGACGGCGAGCGTCAGGGTGGTGTAGTTGATGAGGCGGCGGCGGGCGTAGAGGTTCACGGGCTCAGCTCCCCAGCCGGCGCTTCATGCGCAGCAGCAAGAGCTTGGCGACCGCCAGCACGAAGAACGTGATGACGAACAGGATCAGGCCGAGGGCAATCAGCGAGGACAGATAGAGGTCGCCCACTGCCTCGGTGAACTCGTTCGCGATAGCGGCAGAGATGGTGGTGCCCGGCGCCAGGAGCGATGCCGAGATCCGGTGCGCGTTGCCGATCACGAAGGTCACCGCCATGGTCTCGCCGAGCGCGCGCCCGAGGCCGAGGATGATGCCGCCGACGACGCCGACGCGGGTCGCCGGCAGCACCACCTTCCACATCACCTCGGAGGTGGTCGCGCCGAGACCGTAAGCGGATTCCTTGAGCATCGGCGGCACCTGCTCGAACACCTCGCGCATGATCGCGGTGATGAACGGCAGCACCATGATCGCGAGGATCAGCCCGGCGGTCAGCATGCCGATGCCGTAGGGCGGTCCGCGGAACAGGACCCCGATCAGCGGCAGATCGCCGAAGGAGGCGATCAGCGCCGGCTGGATCGTACTTTGCAGGATCGGCGCCAGAACGAAGAAACCCCAGATGCCGTAGATGATGCTCGGGATACCAGCGAGCAGCTCGACCGCGATGCCGACCGGCCGGCGCAGCCAGACCGGCGCGAGCTCGGTCAGGAACACGGCAATGCCGAAGCTGATCGGGATGCCGATGATCATCGCGATGACCGACGTGATCAGCGTGCCGTAGATCGGCGCCAGCGCACCGAACTGCTCGGTCACCGGGTTCCAGACCTCAGTGGTCAGGAAGCCGAAGCCGAAGGTCGAGAGCGCGGGCCAGGCGCCCCTGATGAGCGCCAGGATCACGCCGCCCAGCACCAGCAGCACCACCACGCCAAAGGCGAGCGTCAGATAGCGGAACCCGTCGTCCAGGCGGCGCTGGCGCTTGACGTGCTGCGCCATCCGAACCAGAGGAACGTTGCCAAACGCAACCGCCATGTCACCGACCGGAGGCAGGAGGAGAGAGCAGACAGGGGGCGCGATTGCGCCGCGCACCCCTGTCCGGTGAAGCGATCCTTCTACTGCGCCGACGCCTCGGTCCAGACCGCCGTGCCGCCGGCCTTGATGCTCTGCTGCCACATGTCCTCGACCAGATCGATGACTTTCTGCGGCATCGGCACGTAATGCAGCTCCTCGGCCATGGCACCGCCGTTGGCGTAGCTCCAGGCGAAGAACTTCAGCGCCTCGAGCGAGGCCTTCGGATCCTCGGGCTGCTCGTACATCAGGATGAAGCTGGCGCCGGTGATCGGCCAGCTGTCGTCACCCGGCTGGTCGGTCAGGATGACATAGAACCCTTCGGCGTTCGCCCAGTCGGCGTGCGAGGCCGCGGCCTGGAACGACGCGCTGGTCGGCTCGACCGCCTTGCCCGCGTTGTTGACCAGCAAGGCGTAAGGCAGGTTGTTCTGCAGGGCATAGGCGTACTCGACGTAGCCGATCGAGCCGTCGGTGCGCTGGACGTTGTTGGCGACGCCCTCATTGCCCTTCGCGCCGATGCCGACCGGCCACTGCACCGAGGCGTCCGCGCCGACCTGCTCCTTCCAGCTCGCGCTGGTCTTGGCGAGGTAGTTGGTGAACAGGAAGGTGGTGCCGGAGCCGTCGGAGCGATGCACGACCGCGATCGCCTGATCGGGCAGCTCGACATTGGGATTGAGCGCCGCGATGCGCTCGTCGTTCCAGCTCGCGATCTCGCCCACGAAGATGTCGGCGAGCGTCTCGCCGTCGAGCTTGAGCGTACCCGACGCCAAGCCTTGCACGTTTACGACCGGGACCACGCCGCCCATGATCATCGGAAACTGCACGAGCCCGGACTGCTTGAGATCCTCGGGGGTCAACGGCTTGTCCGAGGCGCCGAAGGTCACCGTCTTGGCCTGAATTTGCCGGATGCCGCCACCCGAGCCGATCGACTGGTAGTTCAGCTGATTGCCGGTCTCGTTGGCGTAGGCTTCCGCCCATTTGGCATAGATCGGGTAGGGGAAGGTGGCGCCGGCTCCCGAGATCTCTGCGGCGGTCGCAGCCGAGGCGGCCAATGCGACAATGCCACCCACGACGGCGGCGCGCGTAATCGATCCGAGGGTCACAGCCTTGCTCAGGCGTTGCCTTCGGACGACTGTGAGCATGACGTGCTTCATCCTCGTCCTCCAAGCGTTATGGGCACTGCGGCGACAGTCGGCTTCCGCTGCGTGCTTTTGATGACGATTGCGTGACAGTTTGATGACAACGGTGCCCCGTTGCGCGACATGGTTCAGGACGAGGCTGGTGCCGGCGTCGCGCTGATCGGCAGGTAGACCGTGACCACGGTGCCCCGGCCCAACTCGCTGTCCAGCGCCAGGTGACCGCGATGGCGCCGCAGGATGTGCTTGACGATCGCAAGCCCCAGCCCGGTGCCGCCGAGCGCGCGCGAGCGGGCGGTCTCGACGCGAAAGAAGCGCTCGGTCAGGCGCGGCAGATGCTCCCGCGCGATGCCGGGGCCCTTGTCGGCGACCACCAGACGCGCGGCCGGCCGACCGGCCAGCGAGCCCGCTGCAAAAGGCGCCGATTCGACCCGCTGACAGAGAATGTCGACCTTGCCACCCTCCCCGCCATACTTGATCGCATTGTCGATCAGGTTGCTGATCAGCTGGACCAGCTGGTCACGGTCACCGATCACCCGCGGCAGATTCTTATCGCGCTTCAGACGCAGCTGGACGCAGCGCTGCTGGGCGTAGGAGCGCAGGGTATCGACAACACCCTCCAGGCAGGCGGCGAGATCGACCCGGTCGTGGGGCGGCTGGTGCTCGGTCTGCTCGATCCGGGACAAGGACAGCAGGTCGTCGACCAGGCGGGTCATGCGCGCGGCTTCGCCCGCCATGATCTTGAGGAATCGCTCGCGTGCCTCCGAATCATCGCGCGCCGGCCCGGACAGGGTCTCGATGCAGCCCACGACCACCGCCAGCGGCGTGCGCAGCTCGTGGCTGGCATTGGCGACGAAGTCCGAGCGCATGCGCTCGATCATGAGCTGCTCGGTCAGCTCGCGCAGGGCGATCAACGCGGCCGGCTGGCCGCGCAGCCGAACCGGCATCACCTGGACCCCGAAGGCGCGCCGCGGTGGCCCGGGAAGCTGCAGGGCAAGCTCGGTGTTGCCACGCCCCTGCTGCGCCTGATCGACCGCCGCGAGCAGGCCCGGATCGCGCAACTGGGCCTCGAGCGGAAGGTTGCTCGGATCGTCGTCGAACAGCACGATCGCGGCGCGATTGACGTTGACCACGATTTGCTCGCGGGCGATCAGCAGCACGGGATCGGGCAGCGCATCCAACAGGGTCGAGACCAGCTGGTCGGTCTCGATCTGTCGCGCCTGGCGCTCGGCCAGCGCACGGTCGAGCCGGTGCAGCGCGGTGGCAAGCTCATCGCCGCCGAGCAGGCCGAAGTCGGGTAGCGGCTGGGGCTGCCGCCCCTCCGCGAGCGCGGCCAGGTAGCGATCGGTCGCCTGCAGACGGGTTTCGCGCCGCCACGCGAGCACGCCACTGAGCGCCAGCACCACGGCCCAAGCCAAAACGGCCGGTCCCGGATCCAGCGCCCCGAACAGTACGAGGCCCGCCAACGCGCCGGTCGCCGGCAACGCCAGCCAGATGGTGCGAGCGAACGGCCGGGGCGTCAGCATGCGGCGTGGACGGTGGTTTCGGCGCTAGCTGCGCAGCGCGGGCAGATCGCGGTACAGCGCCAGCGCTTCGGGGTTGGCCAGCGCATCGACGTTCTTGACCGGCCTGCCGTGGATCTGCTCGCGCACGGCCAGCTCGGCGATCTTGCCGTTCATGGTGCGCGGGATGTCGGCGACCGCGACGATCTTGGCGGGAACATGGCGCGGCGTGCAGTTTTGCCGGATCTGCTCCTTGATCCGGTGGCGCAGCGCGTCATCGAGCGTGGCGCCCGGGACCAGCCGGACGAACAGCACGATGCGGACGTCGTCCTGCCACTCCTGCGCCACCGCCAGCGCCTCGACCACCTGGTCGATCTGCTCGACCTGACGGTAAATCTCGGCCGTGCCGATGCGCACGCCGCCCGGATTGAGCACCGCGTCCGAGCGGCCGTAGATGATCAGGCCGTCATGCTCGGTCAGCAGGGTGCGATCGCCATGGGTCCACACGCCGGGAAAGCGCTCGAAATAGGCGGCGTGGTAACGGCTGCCGTCGGGATCGTTCCAGAAAGCGACCGGCATCGAGGGGAACGGCTTGACGCAGACCAGCTCGCCGGGCTCCCCTGTCACCGCCCGGCCATCATCGTTCCAGACCTCGACCGCGAGGCCCAGACCGCGGGTCTGGATCTCGCCGCGCCAGACCGGCGCAATCGGATTGCCAAGCACGAAACACGAGACGATGTCGGTGCCGCCGGAGATCGAGGCTAGATGCAGGTCGGTCTTGATGCTGCGATAGACGAAGTCGAAGCTCTCCGGGACGAGCGGCGAGCCGGTCGACAGGATCGCTCGAAGCGCCGATAGATCGTGGTCCCTGCCCGGCTCCAGGCCGGCCTTCTTGACCGCATCGATATATTTGGCGCTGGTGCCGAAGATAGTGATGCCTTCCTCGGCGGCCAGCGCGAACAGCCGGTTGCCGTCGGGATGGAAGGGCGAGCCGTCGAACAGCACCAACGTGGCGCCGACCGCGAGCGAGCTCACCAGCCAGTTCCACATCATCCAGCCGCAGGTCGTGAAGTAGAAGATCCGGTCCTCGCGCTTGAGGTCGGTGTGCAGGATCAGCTCCTTGAGGTGCTGCAGCAGCGTGCCGCCGGCGCCGTGCACGATCGCCTTGGGCACGCCGGTCGTGCCCGACGAATAGAGGATGTAGATCGGGTGATCGAACGGCAGCTGGGCAAACTCCAGCGATGCCGGGCGCACGTAGCCCTGCTCGAGCACGGCGCCGGACAGCGGGCCAGCACCGGCGGCGGCATCGAGAAACGGTACCATCACGATGCGCTCGAGGCTCGGCAGCCGGCCTGCGATCTCGGCGAGCTTGGGACGCACATCGATCGGCTTGCCGTTGTAGCGGTAGCCATCGACTGTGATCAGCACCTTGGGCGCGATCTGCCCGAACCGGTCGAGCACGCCCTGGACCCCGAAATCGGGCGAGCAGGACGACCAGACCGCACCGAGCGAGGTGGTCGCCAGCATCGCGATGATGGTCTCGGGGATGTGCGGCATCACCGCTGCCACTCGATCGCCCGGACCGACACCATCTGCCTGCAACGCCGCCGCCAGCTGCGCGACCCGCTGGTACAGCTCGGCATAGGTCAGGGTGCGCCGCTTGCCATCCTCGCTCCAGGCGATCATGGCGAGATGATCGTCGCGATAGCGCAGGAGGTTCTCGGCGAAATTGAGCCTGGCGCCGGCGAACCAGCGGGCGCCCGGCATGCGGCCGCCATCTTCCAGGACCCGGTTCGATGGCCGGCTGGCCCGCACCTCGGCAAAGCGCCAGAGCTCCGCCCAGAAGTCGGCCGACTGCTCGACCGACCAGGCACGAAGCCTGGCGTACTCGGTCAGCGACTGGCCGTGCCGGGCCGCGACCATGTGCGCGAAGGCGGTCATATTGGCCGCCGCGATGCGCCCGCTCGACGGCTGCCAAAGGGGCTGATTCATCGAACGCCTCCAGGTTGCGGACCGCTTCCTTAGCAGATCTGAACCGGAACGGCATCCGCGCGAGCGAGCTTGCAGCGATGACAAAGCACCGAACCCCAACCACGGCGGGCGGGTGTGTTTTGCTTGACGGATCGGCGGAACGATGATAGGAAAATATACCTCAATGATCGCCACTTCACAGCCTGCATAGGAATCTTCATGGCCGCCATGGTCCTGCGCCTGTACGACGGCTTCCCCGACACCTCGCCCCAGCTACGCGACAAGGTGCGCGAGCTTCAGGCCCGCCTGCGGCAAACCGACCGCGCCATCGTCGTCGATGGCCTGTTCGGCCATGGCACGGAGCAGGCGGTGCGTGACTTCCAGCTCGCGCGCAGCCTGCGCACCGACGGCGTGGTCGGGCTCGAGACGTGGACGGCCCTGCTCGATCCCCAATACCCCGTCTGGAGTGATCACCTTGCGACCTCATACCGGCGGGACCATCCGGAGTTGTCGGAGGAACTGGTGCCGGCCGCCCGCCACGGTGCGGTGATCGAGACGGCCGCCACCGAAGTCGGCCTTCTGCCGTCGGTGCTCGCCGGGCTCGGCTCGCGCCAGTCGCGCTGGGGACTGGCCTTGAAGCCGCGCGGCGCCGATGGCACGGTCGACCTGGTTCCACGGCCCTTCACCCGGCCTTGGCGCGACCTGCCGCTGCCGGCCGACGGCCTAGGCTTTGGCCGCGGGCTCCTGCGGATCGACTATGATGCCGAAGCGTTTGCCCGCACCGGCGACTGGCGCGACCCGGCTGCCAATATCCGCCAAGCCTGCCAGATGGTGGCGGAGGCACGGGCGCTTCTGCGCCGCCGCACCGTGCTGCATGGCCGGGCTCTGTTGCGCGGGGCGCTGGCCGCGTACAACTGCGGCACCCACAATGTCCTGCAGGCGATCCGTCAGGGCTTGGATCTGGATTTCTACACTTCCGGACGCGATTATTCACGCGATGTTTTGAACCGTGCCGGATTCTACCAGGCTCACGGCTGGGACTAGTGCACTGACGCATTTTAAAGATTCACATGAATGAGGTGTTGTGCCATGTTGGGCGCATGGCTCAGATCGTATGTCCCCTGGTCTCGGCTTCGGATCGCGCTCGTCTGGAGGCGATCGTGGCCGATCGCAACCGCGCGCAGAAGCACGTGGCGCGGGCTCGGATCATCCTCGCTTCGGCCGAGCGGCTGAGCGTCGCCGAGGCGGCGCGGCACGCCGGCGTCAGCCGGCCGGCGGTCTGGCGCTGGCAGCGGCGGTTCGCCGAAGCCGGCGTCGAGGGCCTGTTGCGCGACGCGGCGCGCGGGCCAGGCCGACCGCATCTGGGCGACGCGACCGTTCATCGCGTGGTAGCGCTGACCTGCGCCGAGCCGCCCGGCGAGGCCACCCATTGGACCGGCCGCGCCATGGCCAGGACGGTCGGCGTCTGCCTGCGCTCGGTCCAGCGCATCTGGGCCGCCCACAAGCTGCAGCCGCATCGCATCCGCACCTTCAAGCGCTCCAACGATCCCGACTTCGCCGCCAAGCCTGTCCTCGGGCCGGCGTAGCCGGACCCGTGGGCTCGAGGACATCGTCGGCCTGTACATGGCGCCGCCCAAGCACGCGCTGGTCCTTTCGGTGGACGAGAAAGCGCAGATTCAGGCGCTCGATCGCAGCCAGCCGGGCCTGCCGCTCAAGCCGGGCAAAGCCGGCACGCGCACGCATGACTACAAGCGCCACGGCACCACCACGCTGTTCGCCGCGCTCAACGTGCTCGAGGGCACGGTGATCAGCCGCTGCATGCAGCGCCACCGGCACCAGGAGTTCATCCGCTTCCTCAATGCCGTCGAGGGCGCCGTGCCGGCCGGCAAGCTGATCCACGCCATCATGGACAACTACGGTGCCCACAAGCACCCCAAGGTCCTCACCTGGCTCGCTCGCCATCCGCGCTGGACCTTCCACTTCACGCCGACCTCGGGCTCCTGGCTGAACGCGGTCGAGACCTTCTTCTCGGCCCTGACCCGCCGCCGCATTCGCCGCGGCAGCTTCCATTCGATCGTCGACCTCCAGGCCGCGATCCACCGCTACATCGCCGAGCACAACGATGATCCCAAACCCTTCATCTGGTCCAAGCCCGCCCGCAAGATCCTCGCCAAAGTGAATCTTCTGAATGCGTCAGTGCACTAGAGGTGGATCTCGGTTCTGGTCAAGCGCTTGTCCTAACTACATGGAGGGGGGGTGGTTGCTAGACTGGGCAGCCGAAACCGCCGGCTCGGAGCTGCTGGTGCCCATCTGCCAGCGCTCGTACCCTGGTGGAGCGAGGCGACGGGAACATCATTTCCGCGCCAGGGCATGTTCGCGGGCCTCGCGGATGAAGCGCGGATAGGAGATGCCGCGGGCCTTGGCTCGCGCCTTGACCGCCGCGAGCAATGGCTCCGGCAGGCGCATGTGTGACGCGCGCGGCCTTCTTCTTGAGCTCGAACCGCACCGGCTTGATCGGCGAGAAGTCGAGTTCTGACAGGCCTGCTCGAGGAAGGCTTCCGCTTCCTCGCCCGTGCTCAGCTTAGGAAGCTTCCGGTTCGGCGTTATCGGCCGCCTTCTTCTTGCGCCCTCGACCGCCCGCTTCGATCGCGTTTCGCCTGCGGGTACGGCGATTTGGCGTTGCCTAAGCCCCTCAAAGGCGCGATTCTGCCCTCGGAAACGCCAGGAATCTGGTGTCGGTTATAATCTGACAAGGTGCGGCACGTCCGCCTCGGGACGAGCCGCCCGGAGGTGATTATCATGACTGCACCAAACCCCCGCAAGGCGAAGCTACACGTCCTCTCACCGCCACCGAAAGGCTTCGACCCGTTCGCCGCCAAGAAGGACGACCTCGAGCGGTACGGTCTGCCGCGCAGACCCGACCGGTTCAAGGAGCCCGAAATGGCCGCGCTGTGGGAAAGGTACGCACGGCGCTATCAGGGATTCGACCATCTCAAACCGAAGGTCGAGGACCTGCCGGCGGCACGCGGGTCCAGGCTCGCGGAACTCGGGTCGTCGACCTTCGAGTCGTGCGGGTATACGCTGACCAGCCATTCCGGACCGTTTACCGCCCTCTTCATCCACTGGACCGTGCCCCACCTCGTCTTCGTTCCCCAGCCCCTGAACATCAACCTGTTCCACACCTTCGTCGGACTGGGGTTCCTCGATGTCCATGTGGAGATGACCGTCAACTCCTCACAGCACGTCACGAGCGTGCTCTGGGCCAACGCCGTCGGTCAGGTGAACCTGCCGGTCGCACCCGGCGACGCCCTGAGCGCGGCCCTGTGTCTCGACACCAAGCCGCCCGGCACCGCACACTACTTCCTGACCAACGAGACGACGGGCCAGACCGTCAACTTCAAGGTCGACACGGGGTTCCCACCCGCCGTCACCATCGGTGCCGGCGTCACCCGGGGCTTGGTCGACAACAATCCGACGATCAGCCCCCTCGCTCGCTTCGGCGTCGTCTACTTCGACGAGATCGGCGCGTATTCGACGGGAGGATCGCAGTCGCTGACCGCCGGCCAGGCCATCACGATGACCGATCTCGATGGGTCCACCGTGGCCTCCCCCGTCCGGCTCAACGACTACGCTTTCAAGGTCGTCTTCGCATAGACGCCCTGGGAGATACCGCCTGGTGCTCTGGCGCAGACAGATGATTCATATGTCTGGTCGCAGAGAGCACTGGATTCCCATGAGATAGTGCAGCGCGAGCCGGCAATCGAATGACTCTTCTGATGGCCTCGCTGCACTAGCCTCAGGACGTGCCGACTTCCGCAGGTTCTTGAGGAGCCCGATCCAGTTCCTCGAGGGTCTTCACGAAATCCGCATCCTTCAGGTATTTGCGCTCATAGCAGCGCACGTCGTAGTGCACCCAGGTCGGAGCGATATCGGAGGGCTCAAGGGCCTTGCGGTTCGCGGCGGCCCGGCCGTCCTCGAGCGCACGACGGTGAAGCTCACGTCGTCGAGGTGCCTGGCGGTCTGCGATACGGTCGGCTCAATCGGCGGCGAGCCTGTCATCGACCGATGGGGTGCGTGGCGCCGCTGGCGCGGGCGCCTTGGCGCGGCGCACCCGTATGATCCACGTGGCAAGGGCAAGGCCGAGGCGAACCAGCTCGGAGAAGGTGTGCTTTGGATAGGTCTTCTCGAACGTCGGGTGGTCGTCCATCAATGGGCCCTCGAGCTGCGAGGTTGCCGTGGACGGCCGAACGGCCGCTTCCCGGCACGCTCTCCTTGAAATCTCGAGGATATAGTGGGGCGTCTGGTCGGCGCCGCGTGTGAACGAGCTCACACGGGATGCACAAAAGATGGACCTCGCCCGCCGCGCCTGGTTTTGAAATCAGCGTTGTGCGCTTCAAGCCCGAGGCTGGATGCTCGATCCGGGCGGCGTCCGTCCCAAAAAAGGTTGGATTGCCCGCGGGAAGGCTGCGCGCGCACGACCCGTTGACCAACAGAAACTGCCGGCCAGCACGGCGTCTCTGATCTGGGGGGGCGCCTCAATTGGCGTGAAGCGCGTTCCCGGCCGCTGGGGGCGCCGCCTCCGGCCGGCGTGCCTGGGCTCGATGCGCCAGCCGGAGAATCCACGCGGCAATCGCGAGGCCGACGCGGACCAGCTCGGAAAACTCGTACTTCGGATAGGTGTCCTCAAAGGTCGGGCGGTTCATGACGTTGCCCTCAGCTCCAGCGGCCGTGTGGCGCGCTCCCTGAAAATATCGACGGCATACTGGCCGCCACGGTCCGCGTTGGATGTGACCGTGGTCACACTGCGTCAAAAAAATTCGATCCACCGGCCACTTCGAAACGAAGGGCAGCGTCCCAATCCGGTTGGCGCCGCGTCAGGCGAAGAAGCCCGGCACCTCGTCGAGTGGGGCGGCGTGGCGGTGGATCATCTTGATCATCTCCGTTGCGTGCAGCTCCATGGCTCTATGCCAGCCGTTGATGATCGCCAGGCGAAAGCCGCGGGGGCGGGGAAAGGAACGCAGAGTCGGGTGCGGATATTGAGGGGTCTCAGACGGTGCCGACTTCCGCGGGCTGTTCAGGAGCCCGATCCAGCTCCTCGGGGGTCTTCACGAAATCCGTATCCTTCAGGTATTTGCGCTCATAGGTTCGCACGTCGTAGTGCACCCATGTCGGGGCAATATCGGAGGGTTCGAGGGCCTTGCGGTTCGTGGCGGCCCAGCCGATCTGGGCGTTGGCGAGCTCGACCAGCTTGCCGCGGATCAGGTCGCAGCGTCGCATGTCGTCTCGCTTGTCCTCGCCAAGCTGCGGCGGGACGTCGAGGTCGATGGCTTTGCCGTGGTGGTTCGTGCTGGTCCGGCCACGCTGCTTGTTGCGCTCGCTGCAGCGGTAGCCGGAATTGATCAGGAAACTGTATTCGGGCATGTAGAAAAAGGCCGCGCGCACGGACCACAAAAGCATCCGGTGCATGCCTGGATATTCGTAGCGGTAGTACGCCTCGATATGCGGTTGGCCTGGGCGGTACCTGCCTTTGAACAGCCCCCTGCCAAAGCCGTCGCAGACACCGCACGGGCACTTCATGCTCTCGAAATCCAGGGGGAAGCGCTGGGCGAACTCGACTATCGCCTGGAGGGTCGGAGGGTCGGCGGCCCCGGTCGGTCGGCGCTCGCCCATGAAATCGCGCTGGAACACCGTCACCTGGAGCTCGGTTCCAGAACCGAAGACGCCGTCCGGCACGGTCCCCCGAAATCCGGCCAGGCGCATCTGCAACTCGCGGACGTCGTCGCCGCGGTCGCCCTTTTGCATCGTCCGCTCGCCATAGGCCATGGCAGCCCCCCGACCGGGCTTCTTGGTTGGCCTTCGGCGGACAGTGATGCGCCGGTTTGCCCCGTGGTGCAAGCGCGCGCGGGCCCGAACCAACCTCGAGAGCCGGCCCGCCCTGTTCACGCTGGAGGAGCGGAGCGTGCGAGCAGAGCCTGTTCGCGCTAGGAACCCGCCGTGGCGGCCGCGCGTTTGCGGCGCGGGCGCTTGGGCACGATCTGCTGGGTGGCCCAAAAGCGCAGCGCCAGGCGCTCGCGCGCCTGCACGCCGGCCGCCAGCTCCCAGCAATTGATGATCGCCAGGCGAAAGCCGCCGGGCGGCATCGAGTGCGCCCTGGGCGGCCGGTCCTCGTGAAAGGTGATCTGGATGCTGGTGATCGCCGGGTGCGAGCGCAGCTCGTCGACCAGCTCCGGGTTCGGATGCCAGTACTGCTGGCCGTGCGGGCCGAACAGCACCACGCTGTAGCCATCGTGGCGGTCGTCGTCCGCAAACGCCCAGCAACCCTCGGCATAGAGCTTGACCAGGGCGTCGGTCCAGCCCTTGCCGTACAGATCCGGCCACTGGTCGGAAAAGCGCAGATGGGCCTCGATGATCCGGGCGCCGATGGTCTCGAAGTTGACCATGCCGGTATAGCCCTTGAGGTGGCGGCGCAGCCAGTCGCCGCAATAGCGCTCGATCTCGGGGCGCGCGGCCGCCAGCACGGTCCAGTAGTCGAACATGCCATCGCCGATCGATCCGCCGATGACGTGGCGCCACCACTTGGGCTCGCCGCCCTCCACGGCGACGTCGGTCGAGACGTGCTCGCCCTCCAGCCGCGGCATCCAGAAGTGGCCGGGCTTCTGGTAGAGCAGGTATTCCTTGGCGGAGCGGAAGATGCGGCTCTCGGCGCCCATGCCGCGCATATTGTAGACCGGCTTGGAGAACACCGGAAATTTCTTGGGCTCCATGCCGTGCAGGCCGCAGGCCATGTCCTGGGACTCGGCGACCAGGAGCTTGTTGTACAGCCAGCGATACTGCGGATAGAGCTCGTAGGCGTCGCCGTCCTCGGTCGGCACGAACACGTTGTCGGGGCATTGCACGCCTTCGAAATACTGCATCCGCCATGGGTCGCGCTCGACGATCGGCATGGGCCCTCCTCAACCGCGGCTAGATTGGCGCACTGTACGAGGCAACGCGACGCGCTGAAAGCCCGCCGCGAGCGCTACGATGTCGTAACGCGCCTGGGCGGATGTCCCGGACACGCTCCGGCGCACTTTCCGTTGGCACGACTCACGCCGCGGCGAGGCGGTTGAGCTGCGGCTGGAGCGAGCCCATCCAGAGCGCCGCGAGGAAGCAGTAGACGGCCATCGCCAGAAGCTGGGTCTCCAGGGGCACGCCGGCGTCCAAGAGGATGCCGATCAGCGCCGGCGAGAGCGCCGAGGCGAACACCACCATGGCCATGACCAGCGCCCGGATCGCGCCCAGATGCTCGGTCCCGTACAGCTCGGCCCAAAGCGCGCCCTGGATGGTCGAAGCCCCGCCGCTGGTGAGGCCGATCAACGCCATGTAGACCGGCAGGACATAGGCGCTGCTGACATAGGTCAGGAGCAGAGTGGCGAGCCCGAGCGGCACCAGGTAGGCCGGCAGCAGGCGACGTGCGCCGAAGCGGTCGACCAGCCAGCCGGCGGCGAGCGCCGCGAGGATGCTGACGGCGGCGAGGACCGAGAAGCTGGCCGCGAACCAGGACAGCTGCCAGCCCTTGATCTGCACGATGGTGACCTGGTTGAAGAAACTGCCGGTCTGGATGAACGGCTGCGCCAGCAGCCCCGGCAGCAGGGCGTAGAACAGCGGGGTCCGCAGCACCTCGCGGCGGGTCCAGGCGTGACGCTCGCGATAGCGCGGGTCGCCGGCCGTGGCCCGACCGGCGGTCGGAGTCCGCTCGCGGCGCAGAAGGAGCATCAGGACGGGCGCCGTCGCGACCAGCGCGAGCGCGCCCGCGACCCAGGTCAGCCGCCAGCCGACCAGGCCGATCAGGGCGACCGCGACCGGCGGCAGCAACGCCTCGCTGACCGGAAAGCCGAGCGCGGCGATCGAGACGGCCCGGCCGCGCTTGCGGTTGAACCAGCGGCCCATGGCGGTCATCGCCACATGGGTCATCATGCCCTGGCCGAAAAACCGCAGGCCGAACAGCACGCCGGCCAGCATCCAGGCGGAGGCCACCGACGCCATGGCCAGCGAGGTCAGGGCGAGCCCCGCCATGACGCCGACCCCGAGCCAGCGCATCGGGTAGCGGTCGGCGAGCCTGCCGGCCGACATCAGGAGCGCCGCGCTCGCCAGCGTGCCGGCCGTGAACAGGCTGCCCCACTGGCCATCGGTGAGCGCGAGGTCGGCCTTCAGCGCGCCGGCGAAGATCGCGATGAAGTAGGTCTGGCCGAACCCGGAGCAGAGCATCAGCAGGAAACCGCTCGACAGCCAGCGGATCTCCGAGCGCAGGTCGGACGCAAAGATGGCGGCAATCCTTGCCAGCTAGAGGGCCGGCTCCAGGGCCAGCTCGAGGGGACGGTTCGGGGATGACCGAAAGGAGGCGTCTATGATGGCGGTGTTGGCGGCGCGCTTCAATGGCTTCGCGTGGCTGTCGTCAGCCACACCAGCTATGGCGTGCGCCGTCCCAGCGGCGGGCCAGGCCTTCGGCGACCAGGATCTCGCCGAGCGAGCGGCCGTGGCGCGCGACGATGCGAAGCTTGCGGCCATAGCGGTCGGTGTCGCGCTCGATCGGCATGAGCTCGAACGGCCCGGCGTTGAGCAGCGCCAGCAGGCGCTCGGTCGCGCGCCGGCCAAGCGCGGCCTCGGACGGGCATTTCGGGCTGAACACTTCCGGCGTGTCGATGTCGGCGAGCCGGATTTTCTGGCGGCGATAGTAGATGGTGTCGCCGTCGATCACGCAGTTCGGCTGGCGCCGCTCGGCGCACAGGCGAAAGCTGCCCGAGCCGGCAACCGGCGGCCGCAGGACCAGCAGGGTCGGGCCAGCGCCGGCGCCGTCCGGCCGCAACACCATATCGCGCGTCCCAGCGAGTGCCTTGTCCGGCTCGCCAAGCCAGGCGGCCAGGTCGGTGCGCAGATCGGGCAGGAACCAGCCGGCGAGCGCCACGCCGAGTGCTGCGATCGCGGCAGCCCGGGGCGATTTCGCAAACCGCCAGGTCCACCGCCTGAGCTGCCCGAGGCGGTGCCTGAGCGTGGCCCTGCGCCATGGACCTCGAAAGGGTATGCCTTTGTTGAAAGCCGCCTGCTCCCACCTTCGCTCGGAGCCTGCAGCGTAAGGGGGAGCGGTAATCGATCAGCGCATGTCGGCCCTGCGCCGGGGGTTGTCCGCGCGGAATTCCATCACCATGGTACGCATCTTCGTGCTTCGTGGCTGCGCTCGGCGCTGCGAGTTTGTCGGGGGACACAAGATCACCCAGCGTCCGCCTTCGTGGGAAATGAAAAATCTCTAGTGGGAAACGAACAATCGCTCGACCATCGGCCAGATCTTGTCCTCCTGATGCACCACGCCCAGGAAGACCAACAACGTCCAGAGCTGAGCCAGGTGGGCCGTCAGCGTGGCCCGCGAGATCGGCCATAGGGGAAGGGCCTGGTAGTCCTTGTAGGCTTCAAGCGCGTTGGCCAGCTGCTCGGCGGCTTTTTTCCTCTCCTCGGGATCTTGCGAATTCACGACCTTGAAGCGCAGATCGGCCGATGTTCTGGCGATCGCGTCCAGCCGGGTCCTGACGATCGTGCGTGCGTGCTCCATGTGGAAACGGAGCGCCAGGATCGGCCACCACAGCGCAAGCACCTGAAGGACGATCAGGATCAGGGAGAACCAGAAGAACACGATGACCGGGCTGGCGGTATACGATGTTTCGATCGCCCCGGCGGCGTTCCCGTTGCACAGGGACCAATACGCTGACTGGCAGAAGGGAGAGCCGGCGAGCGCCAGCCAGGACAGCGTGTAGACCAGGGGCGGGACCAGCAGGCTCGCCTCGAACGTCCAGAAATCGAGGATGTTCTTCAGGCCGCAGATCCCGTCCGGATGAGCCGGTTGGGGGTTGAGGCGCACCCGATAGACGGTCTCGCTGCCGTCGACCTGCAGTGCGCGCAATCGGACCAGCCGGTGCGTCCACATCAGCACGCTGAACGCCACGGCCCGCCCCAGTCGGAGGCTCAACAGCAGCACATAGGCGTGACCCAGCGCGTGGTTGGCAAAGGCATTCCAAACCTTGCCGGCGCCGGCATCGACCGGCACGACCCGGTATAGCCCGACCCGGTGGATGACGATGTTGGCAAAGACGCAGATCAGCACGGTGAGCAGCGCCGTGTGCGGCAGGATGCGTCCTTTCATGATGCGAAGAACGTCGATCCCTGCGCCGCCCGCCTCGCGCATCTCGCGCTCACGCGCCAGCGACGGCTCCGGATTGGTCGCGGGATCGTAGGCTTCGAGAATCCCCTGATTGATGAGACTTTCCCGCAAATAAAAGATCCGATCGGGAAGACCCGTCGAACGAAAGAGAATGAAGAGCGCTACCGGATAGCCGGTGATCCACAGCCAGTCGACCTTCTGCGGCCCGTACAACGTCAGATCCCAACCGACCAGCGCAATGGTCATGACCAGGAGGACGGACATCAGCACCGTCCACCAGGCGTCCGTGGTCTCGATGATCCAGCTGCAAGGCGGCCCCAGGAGGCGTGTCAGCTTGCCCCACATCGTGCGGGTCAAGCGCCCGGCCCCTTCGGTGAGCGCGACGTGGTGCCGGTATGGCTGGTCGAGATGCGGCATGGGCTGGTACGCGCTCGCCGGTGATCAAGCGACGCCAGGGCGCTTGCGAGGAAGGATTTACCACAGCTCACGCGCCATCACAAGATCTACCCGGGAACTCCGACGGAAGCCGAGTGACCCGAGCCTGCCGCCTGACCGACCGGATCAGACCGGCCAGCGCTCGGTTCCGATTTCCGTCCGTCGCATCAGTCCATCGCGATGCGTGTCCCGGTTGCGCCGTTTAACAGGCGCTTGAGGTGGAAGCTCGCGAGGAGATCGTCTGCCCGATCGCCGACCAGCGCGGCGAACGCCGCAATCGCGCCGGGATCATTGTGCTCGAGCTTGGCAAACGCCTCCAGGTAGCGAAGCGCGGATGCATCTTCATACTGCTGGGGTTCCAGAGGCTCAAAGGCCCGCAAGGCATCCGAGCGGCCCCTCAAAACCAGGTCACCGACCGGCCGCCCGCGGAAATGCTCCACTTTCGCTGCCAGCGCCGCGCTCACGCAGATCCGGGTGCCGAGCTGCTTATTGGCGGCCTCGAGGCGGGCCGCCACGTTGATGGTATCGCCGTAGGCGGTGTAATCGAACAGGCGGCCGCCGCCGAAATTGCCGACGATCGCGGGGCCCGCATGGACTCCGATGCGGGTGATTCCCAACGTGACGCCCTTCTTGTGCCAGCGTCGGCGGAAGGCTTCGGCGTATTCGTCCAGGGCGAGCGCGCAGGCGACCGCGCGGGCAGCGTGGTCGGGCTGCTCGCCCGGCGCGCCGAACAGCACATGGAGCGCATCGCCGACGATCTTCGCCACCGTGCCCTCGTGCGTGAAGACGATGTCCGTCATGCCGGCCAGGTAGCTGTTGAGAAGCTCTGCCAGGAGGCGGGGATCGAGCGTCTCGGCGAGGTTGGTGAAGTTCGCGATGTCAGTGAACAGGACCGAGATCTCACAGCGTCGCCCGGCAAGTTCGCCTCCTGCATCGCCGTGTCCGGCCAGCCGTTCTGCGAGGTTGGGCGAGAAATAGCGTGACAGCGCGGCATAGGCCCGCTCGGCCGCCAGCAGGCGCTGCCGCGTCTCCCGCAACAACTCGACATGCCGGATCGTCTTGGCGATCGTCGCCTCGAGGTCGAGGAAGTCGATCGGCTTCGTCAGGAAATCGAAGGCGCCGCGGTTCATCGCGGTGCGGATGTTCGACATGTCGCCATAGGCCGAAACGATGATGGTCGACAGCCGCTCCTCGTCGTCCTGGAGTTTCTCCAGCAGCGTCAGGCCGTCCATCCGCGGCATGTTGATGTCGGTGACCACCAGGTCGACGTCGCCGTTCTCCGCCAGTCGGTCGAGGGCCTCGACGCCGTCGCGGGCGAACAGAAAGCTCACGGCACCTTCCCGAATCTGGCGCCGGAACTGCTGCAGAATGAGAGGCTCCAGATCCGCCTCGTCGTCGACGAACAGAATGCGCGCCGTCATGGGACGGGCCCGACCCGCAACTGGATCTCGCTCCGCAAACGCGCAAAGTCGATCGGCTTGGTGAGAAGCCCTTCGGCGCCGCCGGACAGCGCCTTGCGCTCGGTCTCGGGATCGCCATAGGCGGTGATCATGATGATCGGGACATCAGGCCGGACCGCCTTGGCCCGCGGCAGAAGGTCGAGACCGCTGACACCCGGCATGTTGATGTCGGAAAGGATCAGAATGAGGGTGACATCGTGCACGTCCGTGATGCGCTCGAGGGCCGCATCGGCGCTTTGGGCAAACTCCATGGTGAAGTGGCCCGCTCGCAATTCCCGGCGGAACTGCTGTCGGAACAGCAGCTCGACATCGGGCTCATCGTCGACCACGAGAATCAGCAGCCTCATGCGGACGCTCCTGCGCCAAGGCTCGCCGCGGCGCGCGGCAGAATGATCCTGAATTCGGTGAACTCGCCAGGCCGCGTATCCAGCTCGACCGAGTCCCGCATGCTGCTTGACGACAATGTCGTGACTGATCGAGAGGCCGAGGCCTGTGCCTTCGCCGACCGGCTTGGTCGTGAAGAACGGGCGGAACAGCTGTTCTTGCACCTCCGGCGGAATGCCCGTGCCGTTGTCGCGTATGCTGATCTCGACGCGGTCGCCGAGGTTTCTGGTCGCGGCCTTCAGCGTCGGCTCGTAGTCCTGACCGTCGCCGCCGGCTTTGCGCTTCGTCGCCGCGTAAAAGCCATTCGAGATGAGATTGAGGAGGACCCGTGTGATCTCCTGCGGAAAAACATCGACTTCGCCGGCCGTCGGATCGAAGGAGCGCTCCAGCGTGATGTTGAACCCCTGCCTTTCGGCGCGGGCGCCGTGATAGGCCAGGTTGAGGCTTTCCTCGACGATGGCATTGATATCGACGCTTGCGGTGCTCGCCGGAGCCCTGGCGCGCGTGCAGCAGCATGTTCTTGACGATCGAATCGGCGCGCCTGCCGTGCTGGACGATCTTGTCGAGATTGCCGCGCAGCATCTGCGAAAGTTCGGCAACCTCATCGGCCGTCTTCCCCTCCAGGTGAACGCCCGCGAGCGCTTCCTGCAATTCTTCGACCAGTTCCGTGGAGACGGCCGCGAAATTGTTGACGAAATTCAGAGGGATTCTTGATCTCATGCGCGATGCCGGCGGTCAGTTGTCCGAGCGAGGCGAGCTTTTCCGTCTGCACCAGGCGATCCTGCGCGGTTCGCAGATCCTCGAGCGACCGCGCCAGCTCGCGCGAGCGGGCCTCGGCGCTCTCGAACAAGCGCACATTCTCGATGGCGATGGCGGCTTGATCGGCAAAGGTGGCGACGAGCTCGATCTCCTTCTCGGTGAACGGGCGCACTTCCCTCCGTGTCAAGGCCAGAACGCCGATCGCAAGGCCTTCCCGCAACATGGGCACTGCAAGGATGCTTCGAAAGCCGCCGAGTTTCTTGGCCTCGACGAAGGTGTATTCCGGATCGGACTCAACGTCGGGGATGTGAACGATTCGCCCTTCCGCCAACGCGCGGCCCGTCGCCGAGCCCCTTTCCATCGCCACCGGCAAGATGCTGATCAGCTCGTTAAACTGTTCCGAGAAGCCGTAGCTCGCCACGCGACGGAACACGCCTGCCTGCTCGCGGGCAATGGTCCCTTGATCGGCTTCGCACAGCCGGGCCGCAGCCTCGACCAACGTCTTCAGCACTGTCGGCAGATCGAAGGTCGCGCGGCTGATCGCCTTGAGCACGTCGGCGGTCGCGGTCTGCTGCTGCAGGGACTCGCGCAGTTCCTTGAGCAGGCGGGTGTTTTCGATCGCGATGACCGCCTGGTTGGCGAAGTTGCTGACCAGTTCGATCTGCCGCTCAGTGAAGGGCTCGACCCTCTTACGATAGATCGTGATCGCCCCGACAACGTTGTCTTCCTGCAGCATGGGCACGGAAAAGAGGGTTCGTATGCCGCCAAGCTCGACAGATGCTTTGCGCGTGGCCTCGTCCTCCGCGACCGTTTCCGCCTTGAGGTCGACGATTTGAACGACCTTTTTGGTCATGGCCGCGCGGCCCGTGGCGGTTCCCCAGCCGAGCTTGAGCGGCCCGGAACTGAGATGTTCGCGGTGGGCGTCGGGCACGTTTAACATTGCAGCGGTGTGAAAACTCGCCGTCGGCGTGCCGAAGCAGAATCCCGAACTCCGCCCCGCAGATGCGCACCGCGTTCTCGAGCACCGAATCGAACACCGGCTCGAGCGACCCCGGTGAATTGCTGATCACCCTGAGCACTTCCGAGGTCGCCGTCTGCTGCTCCAGCGCCTCGTTAAGCTCGTTGTTGCGGGTCTCGAGCTGCGTGAAGAGCCGAATGTTTTCAATCGCGATCACCGCCTGGTCGGCGAAGGTGGTGACCAGCTCGATCTGCTTTTCCGTGAACGGCCTGACGACGTTCCGCACGAGAACGATGACGCCTGGCGCCGCATCCCCGCGTAGCAGCGGCACACCAAGCACGGTTCGATACCTACCCTTGACCTGGGATTCGGGCGAAGCGTACTCCGAATCGGCCAGAACGTCGTGGATATGGACCGTCGCGCGCTCGAGTACGGTCCGTCCGGTGACCGTGCCGCGCCCCACGACGATCGGGTTTTGAGCCCGCCACGCCACAAAGTCGTCGTCGGCCATACTCGTGGCGGCGAGCCAATATTTCCCGTCGGACGCTAACCGCATCACGATCGCCCACTCCGCCTCACAAAGGCGGGCGGCAGTCGCCACGATCGTGTCCAGCACCGGCTGCAGATCGGTGGCCGACCGGCTGATGACGCCCAGCACCTCGCTGGTCGCGGTCTGGCGCTCGAGCGCCTCGCTCAGCTCGGCGCTCCGCGCCTGCACCTCCTCGAACAGGCGCACGTTCTCGATCGCGATCACCGCCTGGTCGGCAAAGGTGGTGACAAGATCGATCTCTTTGTCCGTGAAGGGCTTGACGACGTTGCGCGCCAGGACGATCACACCGATCACCGCGCTGCCGCGAACGAGCGGCACGCCCAGCACGGTTCGGAAGCCTCCCTTCGCCTGCGCCTCGGGCCAGCTGTAGTCGGGATCTTGGAACACGTCCGGAACGTGTAACGCCCTGGCTTCGAGGGCGGTGCGTCCGGCCATCGTGCCCCACCCGGGAACGACCGGGTTCTGCGCCAGGTAGTGCAAGAACTCCTCGTTGTTGCCAATCGCGGCCGCCAGGTGATACGCGCCGTCGGGTTCAAGCTTGTAGGTGGTCGCCCATTCCGCTTGGCAAAGGCGGGCGGCGGTGGCGACAATCGTGTCCAGCACCGGCTGCAGATCGGTGGGGGAGCGGCTGATGACGCCCAGCACTTCGCCAGTCGCGGTCTGGCGTTCGAGAGCTTCGGTCAGCTCTTTCGTCCGCGCCTGCACTTCGTCGAACAGACGCACGTTCTCAATCGCGATCACCGCCTGATCGGCGAAGGTGGTGACCAGCTCGATTTCCTTCTCCTTGAACGGCCGGACGACATTTCGATACAGAATGAGCACGCCGATCACCGCGCCGCCGCGAAGCAGCGGCACCCCGAGCACGGTCCGAAAGCCACCCTTCGCCTGGGCCTCGGACCAGGTGTACTCGGGGTCCTGGAGCACGTCGGGGAGGTGCAGCGTCCTGCCCTCGAGGGCGGTGCGGCCGACCACGGTTCCTCGCCCGACAGGGATCGGATTCTGCGCCAGGAAGCGCAGGTATTTCTCGTCGTTGCCGATCGCGGCGGCCGGGTGATACCTGCCGTCGGCCTCGAGCTTGGAGATGACCGCCCATTCCGCCTGGCAAAGGCGGGCGGCGGTGGCGACGATCGTGTCCAGCACCGGTTGTAGATCGGTGGGGGAGCGGCTGATGGCGCCCAGCACTTCGCCAGTCGCGGTCTGGCGTTCGAGAGCTTCGGTGAGCTCTTTCGTCCGCGCCTGCACCTCGTCGAACAGCCGTGCGTTCTCGATCGCGATGACAGCCTGGTCGGCGAACTGTCTCAGCAGATCTTCCTGGGTCTTCGGTACGGGTCCAGCCTCGGCCCAGCCGACGACGATGACACCGAGCGGCTCGCCTTGGCGCAGCATCGGCACACCCAACATTCGGCGCCAGCCCATGGCCGGGAACCGCTGATCGTAGTCCGGATCGGCCAGCGCGTCCTCCAGTCGGACCACCGACCTGGTGAGCAGGGATCGTCCGGAAACCTGGGAAGAGTTGGGCGGCATCGGGTACTTCTCCCGAAGCAGCTCCACGTAGTCAGGGCCCACATTGTGGCTGGCGCCGAGATGGAGCAGCTCGCCATCGAACCGGAACACGTTCGCAAACAGGCTTCCGCAGAGGGCGACGGCGTTGCGCACTATCGTCTCGAACACCGGCTGCACCTCCGTCGGCGAGGTGCTGATCACGCGAAGGATCGCGGACGTTGCCGTCTGCTGCTCCAATGCCTCCGTCAGATCGCGCGTGCGATCCTGCGCCTCCTTGAACAGCCGCACGTTCTCAATCGCGATCACCGCCTGGTTGGCGAAGGTCTGGACCAGCTCGATCTGCCGTTCGGTGAAGGGAAGCACCTTGCGCCGCCCCAGTCCGATCGCCCCGATCGGGACGCCGTCTCGGGCGATCGGGATGCCCAGGTAGCTCCGATAGGGTGCGGCGCGCTGCAGGATCTCGAGCGTCCTCGGGTCATATTCCGGGTCAGTAGTCACGTCCTCGACCTGGACCGGGGCGCATTCGAGGAAGGCACGGCCCACGACAAAGCCTCTCGTGGGCGGTCGCGGGAACACCCTATGATATGCGGCCATCTCCTCCGGCGACATGTTGCTGACCGCCGTAAGATGAAGCTGTTCGCCGTCGAAGCGGGTAACGGCGCTGAGTTCCGCATCGCACAATCGCGACGCACACTGCACGATCGCGTCGAACACAGGCTGAGCGTCTTTCGGCGACCGGCTGATGATGCCCAGCACCTCGCTGGCCGCGGCCTGGTGTTCATGCGCTTCGGATAGTTCGCGGGTCAGGCGGTCGAGTTGATCCTGCTGACCGGCAGCAATGTGACGCCGGCGACGCGCGGCTCCGGCTGAATCGTGAAGCGACTCGCCCTCTCGGTCACGTTTCCTTGCGGCTTTTTCGCCGTCTCCACCGCGCCGCCTCATTTGCCTCACCTTGGCGCTCTGACAATGCCACACTCTATAATTATTATAACATGGCATCTATGGCCGTGGAAAAGGCGGTAAATCCCATAGCGAGAACGCAGGAGGTCTGAATTCCTCGTACGTTGTCTGGCGATCCTGACCCCGTAGCGCCCGGCCTGCCTGCAAGCGCAACCAGGATAGTCTCGATGCAGACTGAAGCACGGCATCACTACTGTTGATAGGGTCGCTGCTGGGCGTCGACCTCGGGCATCAGCAGGACGCGCTCGCCTTCGGGCTTGGCGAGCTCGGCGCGCAGATAGGCGGCGCGATCGGCGATGGTCGGCGGCGCCTCGGCCTGGTTGCGCAAAAACCGCGTCAGCCAGTGCGGCCCGTCGGCGATCGAAGGGTCGAGATCGAGCGCGCGGGTGTAGTCGGCAAGCGCCTGCTCGTGCCGCCCCATGGTATCCAGCAGAATCCCGCGATTGGCATAGGTGCCGGCGAAATCCGGCGCCAGGGCGATCGCCTGGTCGTAGACCGCGAGCGCCTCGTCGTAAGCCCCCGTCTTGTGCAGGCTGCGGGCAAGCCCGCGCAGCGCATAGAGGTGGTCCGGCGCTTCGCCCAACGCCTCGCGATAGCGGTCCGCCGCCCGCTCGTAAAAACCGTCCTCGAACAGGTTGTTGGCCTCGTGATAGGCGAGATCGCCGGGCGCGCTGCTGACGAAGAATTTGTCGTACAGCGCCCAGCCGAGGAACCCGACCACCATCGCGATCGCGACCACCTTCAGGGCCTTGGTCAGCGCGTCGTCCCCGAGGCTACTCATAGCCCGCCATGTCCAGGATCTGGTAGTTGAACAGCGCCGAGAAGGCGACGCACAGGACGATCGCCAGGAACCACGCGCGGTTGCGCTGGCCCTGCCGGTCCCGATCGCTCAGGGCATGGCCCTGCCGGCGCTCCAGGCGGCGCACGCTCAGCACCCAGACCAGCTTCGAGACCGGCCAGAACAGGAGCCCGGCCAGGACCGCGACCGAGAGCCAGTAATACCCCCAGGGCGACATGGCCCGTCAGCGCGCGCTGACCTGGACGGTGCCGCCATGGGTCGCAGAGCGGGCGCGGCTGCCATCGTAGCTGATCTCGACCACTACGCGCCCTTGGGCGCGAAGTCGACAGGACAGGCCATCCCCGTCAAACAGCCGCTGCAGCGGCACCGCACCTTCGAGCTCGATGCGCTCGTCGCCCGACGCCACCGTGACCGTGCACGCACCCTGGTAGCGCGCCCCGCTGTCGCCCGAAATCGAGAGGGTGTAGGTCTTGGCCATGGCTCCACCCGCGAACGTTGCCGACAGGCTTAGCACCGTGACGGCGGCAGATCGTGCCAGGCAGCTCAGGGCCATCTTCGCGCTCCGACGCTGTGTCCCCCGTCCGTGCAGGATACGCCGAGCTGCCCCGACAACGAAAGGGAGGGGCCGAAGCCCCTCCCCCGACGCTACCGATGCGATCGAGCTCAGGGATGCGCCCGCTCGATCTCCGCAATGTCCTCGGCCAGGAACTTCGACCTCGGTCTCGGGCACCGTCGACATCTGCATGACGTAGGCCAGGAACCACATCATGAACACGCCGAGCGCCCACCACAGCAGTTGCCAGGCCCAGATCGAGGGCATGCCGAAGGTCCAGGTGGCGGCGTCGGTCGGGCTGCCGAACACCCAGTTGCCGATCACCACGCCCGGACCGATGCCGAAGAAGAACCAGACCAGGGTGATGATCCAGGCCAGCGGGATCAGCTTCTTCCTCTCGGGCGGCAGGGACGCGTGCTGGGCCAGGAAGGTGTGGAACTCCATCTTGCGGTCCATGTCGTCGCGGGTGATCGCCGAGACGATGATCGCGATGCCGAGATTGAAGAAGATGCCCCAGCCGGCCGAGTGGATGGTCAGCGGCCAGCGTCCCCAGGCGGTGATGCCGAACCAGTTCTGGCCGATCGATTCGGTCAGCGTCACCGCGATCAGGCCGGCGATCAGGCCCAGCACCACGCCCGAGCGGGTCAGCCACGGCCAGTAGCAGACCGCGATCAGCGCCGGCCACATCTGGAAGCCGTAGGCGACCGCGAGGCCGCCGAGCAGCACCAGGGCATCGGTCGAGGTGGTCGCGACCAGCAGCGCCAGCAGCACGATCACGCCGACGCCGATCCGCCCGAACAGCTTTTGCAGGCCGTGACCGGCATTGGGGATCAGGAAGTGCCGGATCAGGTCGCGGGTCAGCATGCCGCCCGCGGTCGACATATAGGCGGCGCCCGTGGACTGCATGGCGGCGAGCGCGCAGACCGACAGCAGACCGACCAGCCAGGGCGCTGCCGACGCGATCAGATTGATCAGCTGCGGCACCAGCATGCCCTGCTTGCCTTCCTGCTCCATCATGTCGCCGAGCGCCGGCACCTCGCCGAGATCGGCCTGATAGGCGATCAGGGACTTGGCGCTCTCGTTGCCGGCCTCGGCCAGCTGCGCGATGGTCGGCACCTCCTTGCTTTCGCCCAGCATGGTCAGCGCCTGCCGGACCATCGGGTCCAGCTCGGCCAGCGTGAGCGCCGCGCCTTTGACCGCATCGCGATGACTGGTCTCGAAGAAGTTGGACTGGATCGTCGCCGCGGAATTGGTCGCGACCCGGTCGGGGTGATCGGCCGCGAACTTCAGGTCCGCCCCCAGGAAGTGGGTGCCCATGCCCTGCATCGCGGTGAACAGGAACAGGATGATGCCGATGCCGAACGACGACGCCCATACCTGCTGCGGCGCGAACGGCGACGGGTCGTGGTTGGAGAACGCCCACATCGAGAACGCCGGGGCCGACTGGATGCCCATCAACGCGAACATGTAGGTCAGGATCATGACGCCGGTCCAGGCACCACCCTCGGCCTTGGGACCATCCGAGACGAACTGGATTACGCCCGGTACGGCGACGTAGTGGCTGTAGCCATCAGGCGTGAGCTTGGTGTCGATCCCCGCCAGCAGGCCGATGTCCTGGTTGAGCACGGCCCAGCCGCCGGCCGCATTGAGCGCGATGATGCCGATCACCACGATGCCGACCGCCAGCAGGATGCACTGCAGGGTGTCGACATAGGCCACCGCGCGCAGGCCACCCGAGGCGACGTAGACGAACACCACCGCAGACAGCACCCACATGCCGACGTCGACGCTGAGCAGGCCGTCGGTCAGCACGTTGAACAGGAAGCCCGAGGCGCGCAGCTGCACGCCCAGATAGGGCACCGAGAACACCAGCGCGACCACGATCACCAGGATCCTGATGGAATCCGAGCGGAAGTAGTAGGACAGCATCTCGCCCGGCGTGACGAAGCCGAAGCGTTTGCCGATGATCCATTGTCGTTTGAGAAAGATCAGCCCGGTGAACGGGATGGTGATCGCGTAGAACGAGGCATAGGCGTACGGAAAGCCGTCGACATACTCCAGACCCGGATGGCCCATGAAGGTCCAGCCCGAGAACGAGGTGGCGGTCGCGGCCAGCACGAACACCCAGAGCGAGATGCGTCGTCCCGCGATGAAGTAGTCGCTCGCGGTGCGCGCGCTGATCGCCCCCTTGATGCCCCAGAAAATGCAGTAAGCCCAGTACAGGGCGACAAACACGAACAGCCAGATGATCTTGGTTTCCATCGACTTCCCCTGCTGTCCTCGGGACGTCGCCCTGCAGGCGCGAACTCCCTTTGCCGCAATCGGCGCCAACTGGGCAAGCGTCAGCGGCGACAGGCTCGCCGCGTCGCTGACACTAGAACACCGCGGATCGTGTTGGAAGAGCTAATCTCATTCGCGACGCTGGCTCACAATTCGGCCAGTCGACCGCGATCCGACGCAAATCGCAGCGCAGGATCAGCAATCAACCGCAGCCGAGCATTGCAGCGCTGCCAGTACTCGGCGCGCGCTGTTCATCGCAAAAGCGACCGGCGATGGCGCCTGGTGCTGTGAGCGACGGATGGCTCATATGTCCGCTCGCAGAGAGCACTGGCTTCCCCATGAGATCGTGCAGCGCGAGCCGGCCATCAGAGGACTCTAACTGATGGGCTCGCTGCAGCGGCTATGAAGAGACCGTGACGCGTGCCACGGCATAAGGCGCCAGCTCGATCGGACCGGCCAGGGACAGGCCGGCATCGGCCAAGCCGTCCGGTCCGGACGCGGCCGCCTCGAAGGTGGTCTCATCCAGGCGCGCGATCCGGCCCTCGTCCTGCGTCAGGCCCGCAAGCTCCACCGTCTGCGGCTCGCCGGTGAGGTTGGCGAGCCAGAGGAACGTCTCGTCGCCGCTGCGATAGGCCACCGACTGCACGCTCGAGCCGTCTGACGGCGTGGTCTCCAGGCGCGGCTGGCCGGCCGCGGCCGCCATGCCCCGGAGCACGTGATAGGCCGGATAGACGCCTTGCCCCTGCTGGTCGAACCAGGGCTGGGGATAGTCCATCTTGGCGTAGATCAGGCCGAACTCGCCGACCGGCGCGGACAGCGCCACGGCATCGACATGGCCGCGCGCCATATGCGCCACATAGCCGAGGTTCCAGGCGGCGCCCAAAAGACCGCGCTGGCGCGGATCCATGTGCGCCAGCGCGACGCGGCCGTTGCCTGGATTGGGTGTGGCCGTCGCGCCATAGGGATTGTCGCGGGCGCCGATGCTGCTCGGCCCGACCTCATAGGGCTTGCCGTGGATGAACGCGCGCGCGCTTTTGATGATGTGCGGCAGCGCTTCCAGGTTCTCCATCGCCGTGCGGTCGTCGCAGGCATGCACGATCGGACAGCTGGTGTGCACCACGTAATCGAGCAGGTCCGCCGGCGGCCGCTTGCGGTTGAGCTCGGTGAAATAGGAGAACATGCCGCCGCCCAGCGGCATGCCGGCAAAGATTTCCCGCGTCGCGGCGTAGATCGCCCCGGCCGGCGGACAGGGCGGCCAGACGCTGCCCGGCAGGGTGCATTTCAGGTCGCACGCCGGCGACACCGAGACCCTGGCAAAGCGCACGCCGACACCTTCGGCCGCCGCCCGCACGGCTTCGACGTCGCGCCGCATGATGGCCTCGTCGGCCGACGGCTTGCCGTCCGCATCCTGGCAGGCGAGCACGGCCTCCAGCACCAGCTCCGCACCGGTCGCCTCGCCCATCGCCCGATACAGGGTCATCACCTTGCCGGGCTCCGCCACCCGCCGGTCGAACGGGAAGGTGGAGCGCCCGACCACGTCCGGCCCCGAGTAGCCGTCGGCGATGCGCGAATTGAACGGGCAGACCAGATATTGCGGCGCCAGCAGGCGGAGCGCATCGGCTGCCACCAGGGTCGCCTCGAGGTGCTCCGGGCGCAGGCTGAGGCCGATCCGCGGCATCTCGCCGACCTGGTCGCCCACGGTGACCCGGATCGCCTCCGCGGACGCGCCGGTCCCCGACGACGCCTCGGGCGCGGCGCCTGCGAGCGTGAGCCGCACCGACTGCTCGGTGGTCCCGCCCGCCTTGATGGTATAGGGCCAGGGCTTGGCCAGCGGGCGGACATAGGTCTTGTAGGAGGCATCGTTCCAGTTGCGGTGATCCTCCATCTCGAAGGCGTCGCCCTCCATGGTGCAGGTCACCTTGACCCCGGGCAGCACCTCGTGGGTGAGCGCGCGCAGATCCCGGAACGGGCACACCGGATCGATCAGCGCCGGAAAGGTGGAGGTCTCCTTGCTGCCGTCGACATGCAGCACCTCGACCGGCGCGCCGGCCACGCCCTCGATCGGATGCAGCACCACGAAGCCGGTGCGGTTGGTCACGAAATCGCTGACTGCCGTGCCGGTCGCCTCGAACGCCAGGCTGCCATTGGCCGAGCCCCTAATGGTCGCCCGGTAGGTCAGCTCCTGCGAAGAGTCCTTGCAGCGGGCGTCGTAGCCGACCTGAAAGCCGCCGGCGTCCTGCTCGACCTCGAGATTGCTGATCTCGGGGTTGTAGGTGCCCCAGTCCTTGTCGCGCACGATGAAGGACAGCGCGCGCAGCGCCTCCTTGCCGCCGACCCTGATGGTGCGCAGGTTGCCGGCCTCGAGCTCGCAGGTGAGCAGGCCCGCGCGCAGCACCTTCGGCGGGGTCACCGGCTCCTCGGTCCCGAACAGCTTGATGCGTGACGACGCACTCATGGACGGCCTCCCTGACGTTTCTGGCTCTGGTCCCCGGGGCTTGGACGGCGCCCTGCTCGGGCTCCGCTGCCGGCGACCCGAGGTTACCGCCACTCGCCGGCCGGCGAAAGCCCGCGCGTCGGTCGACAAGCGGCGCGTCGATTGCTGGCAGCAGGTGCGCACCGATCGCCAGAACCAGGCGCCGCCACGCCAGGTGCGCGTCTCGCCACGCTTGCCTGCACCGCCCGCGCCGCTGCGCCGCGTCGCTTGCCTGCACCACCCTGCCCGGCGCCGGGCGCACAGAGTCCCACGATCGCATGGACCTGGTTGACCCAAGCCCACGGATCTGCCCCGCGACCCACGCCGGCGCTTGACCTGTCCCTCGATCGGCCATAGCGCATAAAATGCACCGTTCCGATCCGCCGGACGTTCCGGCATCGGCCGCGCGCAGCGCCACGCTTCGGGGTCTCTCATGCAAGAAGTCATCGTCGTCACCGGCGGCAGCAGCCGGATTGGTCGCGCCTGTGTCCGCCAGGCGCTCGACCAGGGCCGCCACGTCGTCAACCTCGACATCAAGCCGCCGGCCGCTGCGGTGTCTCGTCCCGAGCATGAGACCTTCATCGAGACCGATCTGCGCCGGCGCGAGGCGATCGCGGCAGCGTTCGAGCGGATCGCCTCGATTGGTCCGGTGGTGGGGCTGGTCAACAATGCCGGGCTGTCGCTGGCGAAGCCGCTCGTGGACACGTCTGCCGACGACTTCGAGCGCCTGGCGCCGCTCAACCTGGTGGCTCCGATGCTGTGCGCGAAGCACGCGGTCGAGAGCATGCGCCGGGCCGGCTGGGGGCGGATCGTCAACATCTCGAGCCGGGTCGTGCTCGGCAAGGAGCAGCGCACGGTCTATGCCGCGACCAAGAGCGGCATCACCGCCATGGCCCGCGTCTGGGCGCTCGAGCTGGCCGCGCTCGGCATCACGGTCAACACGGTCGGGCCGGGACCGATCGCGACCGAGCTGTTCGAGGCCGTCAACCCGCCGGGCGAGCCGGCCACCGAGCGGATCATCGCCGCGATTCCGGTGCGCCGCCTGGGCACGCCCGACGACGTCGCCAACGCCGTGATGTTCTTCCTGAGCAAGCAATCCGGCTTCGTGACCGGCCAGACGCTCTACGTCTGCGGCGGCATGTCCGTAGGCGCCTACCCCGCCTGACCCGCGCCTGCGCGCAGCGTGGCGCGGGCTGCCTCAAGTGAGGCGACAGTCTCGGCCCGGTTGGCCAATGCGCGCTCATCGTGTTGGCGCGCGCGGCCAGTCCGCCGACCTCGACCCGTTTCGGCCTGCTACGTTCTCCACATCCCTGCCCTGGCCCGAAAAGGCTGAACCCTTTGCCTCCCAAGCCCTCGACGACCGCTTCGGCATGTTGATGGAGATCAATGCGTCAGCGGCAGCGTATGCCAAGCCAGGGGCCAGCCGTGTCGCGTGGGCGGCACGCCGTCCGCAAAGGGAGAGTGGTGATGCGTGAGACCAGACATTCGGTGCCTGCGCTGGCGGGCATGTCGATTCTCGCGATCGGCCTGGCGATCAGCCCGATCGCGCTCAACCTCCATCCGATCGACGTCGGCCCCAACCTCGCCCTCGCCCAGGGCGGCGGCGGTGGCGGTGGAGGCGGTGGTGGCGGCCAGGGAGGCGGTCGAGGCGGGCGCCAGGGCATGGGCCAGGGCATGGGGATGCAGCAGGGCGACATGTCCCAGAGCGGCATGTCCCAAAGCGGCATGACCGAGCGGATGCAGACAGAGATGATGAATCGTGAGACCATGCGCTCGGTGCAGCGAAGGCTGAACCAGCTCGGCTATCAGGCCGGGCCCGAAGACGGCATCATGGGACCGCAGACCCACCGGGCTGTCTCAGCCTATCAGACCCGCATGGGCATGCAGCCCAATGGCATGCTCACGCAGGACATGGTCAACGAGATGATGGGCCCCATGGGGAAATCCGCCAACTGACCGGTGCACGCCAGGTTTTTTGGCGAGCGCCTGACGTCAACCGATCATTAACCAATGGCCGTTAGCCATCATTTCCGACGGCCCATGCGATCGTGGGACTCCGTGCGCTGGCGAAAAGGCCGGGCGGGGGCGGCGGGTGGGGCAGTGAAAGCGCTGGATGCCCAACGGCGTGATCGGCCGCGAGGGAAGTTGACCCCTACCGGACCTCCAAAAGCCTTGATCTCTGCGCCTCTCGGGTCCGTTTGGTTGCCGCAGCCTTGCGCCATGCACGTGTTTCCTGACGCCTTCCTTGCCCGACGATCGAGGTTCCGACCATCGTCCACTCGCCGGCGATGGCTACCCTGAGACCCCGCCCCGCCAAAAAGCTTGAGTTTGAGCGCCTTTCGGGCTCGTTTCGTCGGCGCAGCTCACCCCCCTCTCTGACGGCCCAAGCGCGGCCCACGGCCCGATGTAGCTGTAATAGGTGGAGGTCGATCATGACCCGGTGCCGGAGCCAGCTGGTCCCGCGGTGCAAGTCTCGAAGGGGATTTCTCCTAGCGCAACACCGAGCGGCTGGTCGGCACGATCCGCTGCACGTTGAGCGTCTCCCGGTTGATGCACTCACCGACCCGGGGCGAGATCGAGGTCTTCCAGTGGTCGTCCTGGTAGACTGCGGCATACAGCTTCTCGCGCTCCGCCTCGCTCTCGAACCGGCGGATCCAGACATAGACGAAATCATCGCTCTCGCCGCGAAAGCTGCCGGCGATCACCATGCCCTTGCCGACCTGGAACGGGATGATCTCCTCCTCCATCAGGGTCAGCCAGTCGGCCATCTTGCCGGGCCGGATCTCGTACTGGCGAAGCTCGTAGAAGGCCATGGTCGTTTCCTCGCTTTGATGTTGGTCTGGGGGTTTCGGTCACGGTGCTCAGAGCACCAGCTCCGTCTGGGGGTCGATCAGCACCGCGCGGTTCATGTCGACATGCAGCTGCAGGCGCTCGCCGGTGCGCTCGACGTCGTGCGCCTGGAGCTCGGCCATCACCTCGGTGCCGGCGAGCGCAAAGGTCGCGTAGGTGCGCGAGCCGGTCGGCTGGATCAGGTCGATGGTGACCGAGAGCGGGGCGAGGCCGGCGCGCGCGCTGCCATCGTGCACCCGGCTGATATGCTCGGGCCGCACGCCGAACAGCAGCTCCTGGCCGACGCGGCCCGTCAGGCCGGCGAGCGCGGTCGCCGGCAGGGGCAGCACCGCCTCGCCGCACTGCACCGCCAGCCGGTCGCCCGGGCTGGCGCCAGCACCCATGCCGCGGCCCAAGCCCTTCAGCGTGGCCCGCACGAAGTTCATCGAGGGCGAGCCCAGAAAGCCGGCGACGAAGCGCGTGCGCGGCCGCTCGAACAGGTCCAGCGGCGCCCCCTGCTGCTCGATCTCGCCGTCGCGCAGCAGGACGATGCGGTCGGCCAGGGTCATCGCCTCGATCTGGTCGTGGGTGACGTAGATCATGGTCTTGCCGAGCTCCTGGTGCAGGCGCTTGATCTCGGCGCGCATCTCGTCGCGCAGCTGGGCGTCGAGGTTGGAGAGCGGCTCGTCGAACAGGAACAGGCGGGCGTCGCGCACGATGGCGCGGCCGATGGCGACGCGCTGGCGCTGGCCGCCCGAGAGCTGCCGCGGCAGGCGCTCGAGCAGGCCGGCGATGTCGAGCATCTCGGCCGCGCGGTGGACCCTCGTCTCGATCTCGGCTTCGGCGAAATCTTGCGCGCGCGCAGGCCGAAGGCGATGTTCTCGAACACGTTCATGTAGGGGTAGAGGGCGTAGTTCTGGAACACCATGGCGATGTCGCGGTCGCTGGGGCGCATGTCGTTGACCACCTCGCCGTCGATCTCGATGGTGCCGTGGTCGACCTCCTCCAGGCCGGCGATCGTGCGCAGCAAGCGTGCTCTTGCCGCAGCCGGACGGCCCCACCAGCACGGCGAACTCGCCCTCCGGGATGTCGAGGTCGATGCCGCGCACGGCATGGGTTGCCCCGTAGAACTTGTGCAGCCCGGTGATCTGCGAGTCGTGCCAACTTCTCTACCCCTTGACCGCGCCCAGCGAGATGCCGCGCACCAGGTAGCGCTGCATGATCGCCACGGCGATGAAGATCGGCACCGTGCCGAGCACGCTCATGGCGGCGATCTTGGCCCAGAAGTTCGACTGACCGCCGAAATAGTGGGTCACCTGCACCGGGAAAGTGGTGACCTCGCTCCGGGTCAGCACCAGGGCGAAGATGAACTCGTTCCAGGCGAACACGAAGGTGAAGACGGCGGTCGCGAACAGGCCGGCGCGCGCCATCGGGAACACCACCTTGCGCAGCACCTGCCAGCGGGTGCAGCCGTCGACCAGCGCGCTCTCCTCGAGCTCGACGCGGGATGTCCTCGATATAGCCGCGCATCATCCAGATCACGTAGGGCAGGTTGAAGGCGGTGTAGAGCAGGATCAGGCCGAGATAGGTGTCGACCCAGCCGAGCCAGACGTACAGCAGGAAGATCGGGAACACGATCGCGATCGGCGGGATCATGCGCTGGGAGATGATCCAGATCGCGAGGTTGTCGCCGCCGGTGCGGAAGCGGGCCAGGCTGTAGGCGCAGATGGTGCCGAGCAACATGGCGATGACCGTGCTGACGCCGGCCACCACCAGGCTGTTCCAGACCGTGACCACGTCGCCGTCCTTGAACAGCACGGCGTAGTTGGCGAACTGGAGGCTTTCGGCCACCAGACCGGCGGCGAGGCAAAGATCTCCTCCGGCGTCTTGAAGGAGATCATGAACAGCCAGTAGATCGGGAACAGGAAGAAGGCGGTCAGCGCCAGCGCGATCAGGTAGCGCAGCGCCAGCCTGCGCACTTCGCGCGCGCGCCAGGTCGAGCCCGGGCCGATCTGTCCCTCGTGGGGGCGGAGGCGCTCATCGCGCGATCTCCATGCGGCGCAGGGCCGCGATCACCAGGACCGACAGGATCACGATGATCAGCAACGCGATCGCCGCGGTGTAGCTGGTCTCGAACTGCTGGAAGCCCTGGACGTAGGCGTAGATCGAGATGGTCTCGGTCATGGTGCCGGGCCCGCCCTTGGTCAGCGCCCAGACGATGTCGAACAGGCGGAACAGGTCGAGCGCGCGGATCAGCAGCGCGATCGCCATCACCGGCCAGATCGCCGGCAGCACGATCCTGAAGAACACGCGCCAGTAGCCGGCGCCGTCGATCTCGGCGGCCTCCAGCTGCGACTGGTCGACGTTGGACAGGCCGGCCAGCAGGAGCAGGAACATGAACGGCGTCCACTGCCAGACCTCGGCAGAGGATGATCGCCGGATAGACGAGCACCGGATTGACCGTCCACAGCAGGGTCACCGGCTCGCCCGCGATCCAGCCGAGGATCTGGTTGATCGGGCCGAAGCGGTTGTCGAACATCAGCCGCCATGTGGCGCCGGCGATGATCGGCGAGATCACCGCGGGCAGCACCAGGAGTGCGATGAAGACCTGCCGCCCGGGCATGCGGTCGAGGAACAGCAGCGCCATGACCATGCCGAGCACCAGCTCGATCGGCAGCGCGACCACGATGAACAGGGCGGTGTGGCCGATCGCACCCCAAAGGCGCGGGTCCTTGAACAGCCTCGCGTAGTTGATGAAGCCGCTGAAGGAGGTGTCTTCCGTCATCATGGTGATGTGCTGGAAGCTGACGATCAGCGTGTAGACCAGCGGGAACATGCCGATCAGCAGCAGCACCAGCACCGCCGGCCAGATCATGAGGTATTTGAAACGGCGATCGGCGAACAGACCGATCCGCTGGCCAATACCGGGGGCAACAGTTGCCGCCATCGACGTTCTAGCGCACCTCTCGCATCCTCGAGACCAGCGCAGGGAAGTCGGACATTCTCTCCTCGGATGTCAGGTTGAGGGCCGCGAGGCGATGCACCTCGCGGCCCTCGATCGGTCAGTTCGGATAGGCGTTGGGCTTGGCCGCCCAGTCCTGATAGGCAGCGCGCTGCTTGTCGACGCCGATCTCCTCGGTGGTCGCGTCCCATTGGGCGGCGATGTCGTCGAGGATGGCTTTCGGGTCGTCACCGGCCCACAGCCGGGACAGACCCTGGCGCATCGCTTCCTCGTACCGGTCGGTCTGCATGATCGACAGATCGAGCAGGCCGCTCACCGCACCCTCCTGCAGCGCCGCCAGATATTCCGGCGCGTCCGGCCAGCGCGACTTGTACTCCTCGCTCGCAAAGTGGCTCTCGCGGAACGGATCGCGCAGCGCGTAGGGCAGCTGCACGCGCTCGAGGCTGATCTCCTTGCTGTTCAACCACTGGATGAACAGATAGGCCGCCTCCTTGTTGGCCGAGTCCGACGAGACCGCAAGCGAGAACCCCGCGGCAAGCTCGGATGTCCGCCCGGCGGTAGCGCATAGCCGACCTTGCCGGCGATCTGCGACTTGGGCACCCACGAGAGCGCCTCCTCATCGGTACCGTAGCCCGCGGCCCAGCGGCCATAGGGCGGCCAGGAGACCGTCATGGCGGTGTCGCCGGCGAGGAAGGCAGCGAGGTTCTCGACGAAGCCCCAGGTCTCCACGCCCGGCGGCATGCAGTTGTTCTCCTCCCGCATCTCCGTCAGCACCTTGACGCCGACGTCGCTGTTCACGGTCGCCTTCATGGTGTCGGCATCGAAGAACTTGCCGCCCTCGACGCGGAACCGCTCCTGGAACAGGAAGAACGGGTAGGGGTTCGCGCGGAACATGCCTGCGCCGTACATGTCGGGAGCGTTCTTCTCGGTGATCTGGTCTGTCAGATCTCTGCCGAATCTCCTGCCAGGTCTTGGGCGGCCTCCAGGCCCGATCTCGTCGAAGATATCCTTGCGGTAGTAGAACACGAACACGTCGCCGTCGTCGGGGAAGCCGTAGATCTTGCCGTCGACGGTCATCTGGTTGTCGCGATAGACCGGCGCGATCTCCTGCAGCTCCTCGCGATAGCCGTATTTGTCGACATAGGGATCGAGATCCTCGAGCGCGCCCGCACGCACCAGATCGGGCATCCATGCCGGGATCACGTTGAGCGCATCATAGGCGCCGGTGCCGGCACGATGCTCCTGCAGGATCTTGGTGAACATCTCGGCGGTCGGCACCTCGATCACCGAGACGTCGATGCCGGTCAGCTCCTTCCATTTGGGACCCGAGAAATTCAGCGGATCGAGCGACTGCAGACCGGCTTCCCAGACGATCGTGATCTCGGTGCCGGCATATTGCTTGGCCGCCTCGACCGCGCGCTCGGCTGCGCTCTGCGCGAGCGCCTGACCGCTCAAGCCGAGCCCCACCAAGGCCGCCAGCCCGAGGGCGGCTCCCGTTCTACGTGCCATTCTTGCCTCCCTGCTTATGACGGGCGTCCGCCGCGGCGACAACCCCCTGATGCTCTCGACACCCGCGTCGAGATGCCTGGCCATCTCGAGATGCGCGCGCGCATCCGGTGCCTGCTGGACTCCTAGCGGATGAGCACGGGGATGTCAGCACCCTCGGTAAGCTGGTCGCTCCTGCCGGCGCTCAACTCCATGGCTATTTCGCAGCAGGCGCGCTGTTGTCAGCCTGGCGGGATTGGTGCTACGTGGACGACAATCAACAGCACTCAGCGGGGCCCGGCCAACGACCGGCGCCCGGCGGTCAGGGAGCACATCAATGACCGGCAATCGCAAGCGGCGGGACTTTGAGCAAGGCCTGGCGGCCGAGATCGACTCTTGGTTGCAGGGTGACACCTCCAAGCGGACCTTCCTGAGGCGCCTGATCGAGCTTGGCGGCGCGGCCGCAGTGGCCCGGCCAGGCCTGGCGCTGCTCGGCACCGGGGCATGGACGACGTCGGCGTTGGCGGCGGTCGAGCTGGCCGATCCGAGCACGCCGTTCGGACAGGCCCAGGCCGCCGCGGTCAAGGCATCGACCGAGGGCCCCCCCGAGAACTCGGCCTATCGCGCCGTCCAGGCCGCCAAGCAGTACGAGGGTGCCACCCTCAACATGACCTACGAGTTGGGCCTGCAGGCACTGGAGCCCAGGAACTTCTCCGGACCGCTCTGGCAGGACCTGACCGGCATCGGCTTCAACGTCGAGGAATTGCCGCATCCCGACCAGTACTCCAAGCCGATCGCCGAGCACTTTGCCGGCTCCGGCGCCTACGACGTCCTCGATATCGAGCCGGCCTGGATTCCCTCGCTCGCCAACGGCGGCGTGATCCTGCCGATCGACGATTACGTCGAGCAGTACATGGATAAGGCCGATCTCGAGGATTATCACCCGCTCTACCAGTTCCTGCCGACCTACAAGGGCAAGCGCTGGGGCTTCTTCGATGATGGCGATGTCCTCGCCCTGTATTATCGGACCGATATCTTCGGCGACCCCAAGCTGCAGCAGGCGTACAAGGCGAAATTCAATCGGGACCTGCGCGTGCCCCAGACCTGGGACGAGTACGCCGAGGTCGCGCAGTTCATCACCGATCAGCTGGCGCCCAACGTTTATGGCGCCGCGCATTTCCGCAAGGCGGGCAGCCCGGGCAACCAGTTCTCGTTCCTGCAGGAGTATCGCTCGAACGGCGGGCGGTTCTTCGACGAGGAGACCATGAAGGCGCAGCTCGACTCCGACGCCGGGCTCACGACCTTCCAGCAGATGATCGCCGCCAACCAGGCGTCGATCCCGGGCAACAACGACATGGACGCGGTGGCCGCGTGGGTGGCCTGGCTGCAGGGCAAGGTCGCCATGCTGATCTCGTGGCCGCCGACCGGCCGCATGACCGAGAACTATGCGCAACGCGACAAGGCGATCACGTTCGTGCCCGAGTCGCAAATCGTCGGCAAGTCGGGCTACGCGGTCGTGCCCGGCGGCAATCCCGAGCAGGCCTCGGGCTACGTCAAGGCGCTGGCCGCCGGCTCGAGCAACGAGGAGGCCGCTTATCTGTTCATGCAGTGGGCGACCAGCCCTGCGGTGTCGCTGGCCAGGGTGATGGCGCCGTTCGCGCTGCGCGACCCGTACCGTCTGTCGCACTACACCTCGCCGCTGTACCGGGCGCTCTGGCCGAACGCCAAGGACTATCTGATCAATCTCAGCAACTCGGCCAACGGCGCGGTGCTCGACATGATCATGCCAGGCTGGCAGGACTACGCGCTCTCGGTCGACCGCATGTGCACCGCGGTCTGGGCCGGCGAGGATCCCCAGACCGCTCTCAAGCGGTCGGCCGCGGAGTGGGATGCCGTCACCGAGCGGCTCGGCGTCGACAGCCAGCGCGAGGCCTATCAGCAGTTCGTGAAGCTGCCTGGCGCCTACGCGGACAACACCATCGAGAAACTGGGCCTTGCGGTCCACATCACCTGACCCGGGATCATCGTCATAGCCGGGTTATTCGACCGCGGGGGCTGCGCTCGTTGCGCGAGCTCGGCACCCGCGGCTCGCGGCGGGCGCCGGGGCTGCATCTCGGGCTGACGGGAACCAGCAAGCGCGATGGCAGACGGCGTCCGCGTGAACGGTATCACGGCCGACGGCACGGCCAGGAAGGCCGCGCCGTTCTCATGGGCCGACCGGCATATCGCATGGTTGCTGGTGCTTCCGGCCGTGCTGCTGATTCTGGCGCTCACGATCTACCCCCTGATCTATTCGATCTGGGTCGCGTTCGTGAACTACGACTTCGAGATCCCCGGACACGCGTTCGTCGGCCTGCAGAATTTCCGGGAGATCGTGAACGACCCGATCGCACGCTGGTCGCTGGTCACCACGGCGATTCTCTCGGCGAGCCAGCGTCGCGGTCGAGTTTGTGCTTGGCCTGATGCTGGCGCTGGCCCTGGTCAAGCAGTTCCGGGGCCGCGGCCTGGTCATGCTGCTGCTGATCGTGCCTCTGTTCATCTGCCCGGTGATCGTCGGCCAGTTCTGGTCCCTGCTGCTCCAGCAGCCCTACGGGCCGACCAACTATCTCCTGGGCAAGCTGATCGGTCAGCCGGTGGAGATCAGCTGGCTGACCCGGACCCCCTGGAACTTCATCGCGATCATCACCGCCGACGTCTGGCAGTGGACGCCGTTCATGTTCGTGATCCTGCTGTCGGGCCTCACCGCCATTCCCCAGGAAATTCACGAGGCCGCCGAGATCGACGGCGCCACACGCTGGCAGGCCTTCGCGCACGTGACGGTGCCCCTGATGGTACCGATCATGCTGCTGGCCATCACCTTTCGCCTGCTCGATGCGATCAAGCTGTTCGACATCATCTATGTCATGACCGGCGGCGGGCCGGGCTCGAGCACCTACACCGCCTCGTTCTACCTCTATCAGATCGGCTTCCAGCAGTTCCATCTGTCGAAGGCGACGGCCGGTAGCTGGATCTTCCTGGCGCTGTCGGCGGTCATCATCATGGTGCTGGTGCGCCGGCTGCTGCGCCCGGAGGTCCGCTAGTGGCCGCGGCCGGCAGCAGCCGGCGCGGCCCGCGGCTGCGGGTGGGCTTCGGCGTCGTGCGCCTGCTCTACATCGCCGCCTTTCTGGCGTTCGTGCTGGCGCCGCTCTATTGGGTCGTGGTCACCTCGATCAAGCCCACCAGCGATTACCTGGCGATCCCGCCGGTCTGGTTTCCGGCAGAGCCGACCATGGTGCACTATACGGCCGCGCTGTTCGCCTATCGCGGGCTGCAGGGATTGATCAACAGCCTGGTGGTCGCGAGCGCGACCACGGTGCTCTCCGCCCTGCTCGGCACGCTCATGGGCTACAGCCTGGCCCGCTTCAACACCGGCGGCCCGCACTTGTCGTTCTGGGTCCTGTCGCAGCGCTTCCTGCCGCCGATCGCGATCGTCCTGCCGGTGTTCCTGCTCTATCGCGGCTGGGGGCTGTACGACACGCGGATCGGCCTGATCCTGATCTATACGGTGATCACCCTGCCGCTCTCGGTCTGGATGATGTACGCCTATTTCCGGCAGCTGCCCAAGGAGATGGAGGAGGCGGCGCTGGTCGATGGCTGCACCCGCTGGGGTGCGTTCCGGCGGGTCGCCCTGCCGCTCGCCGTGCCCGGGATCGTGGTCGCCGCCGTGTTCGCGTTCATCTTCGTCTGGACCGAGTTCTTCTTCGCGCTCAACCTGACCAGCCGCAACGCGTTCACCTTGCCGACCGTGTTCCGCGCGTTCCTCGGCTTTCAGGCGTCGCAGTACGGCGAGGCGAGCGCGCTCGCCGTCACCTCGCTGGTGCCGTCGATCGTGCTCGGCATGCTGGTCCAGCGCCACCTGGTGCGCGGCCTGACGTTGGGCGCGGTGCAGGGCTGAGCCGTCAGCCGCCGAAGGTCGCGCGATAGCGCTCGAGCTTGTCCTGCCAGACCGGCTGGTCGACCACCGCGCGGTTGACGATGCCCGTGGGGACGCGGCCGTGCATCACGTCGAGCACCGCTTTGACGTCGGCCGCGCCGATGCCGGCAAAGCACTGGTCGGTCCAGCAGAGCGCATGCGGCGTCAGCAGCACGTTGTCGAGCTGGTAGAGCGGATCGTCCGCCGGATTGGGCTCCTGCTCGAACACATCCAGCCCGGCGCCGGCAATACGGCCTTCCTGCAGCGCCTCGGTCAGCGCCTTCTGATCGACCACCGGACCGCGCGCGGTGTTGATCACATAGGCCGAGGACTTCATCAGCGCGAGCCGCTCGGCATTGACGATGTGGTAGGTGGCCTCGTTGAGCGGACAGCTGATCGAAAGCACGTCCAATTCGCGGAACAGCTCGTCGACCTCGACCAGGCGCACGCCGAGGCTGCTCGCGAGCTTCGGATCGACGTAAGGATCGTGCGCGATGAAGCTCATGTCGAACGGCTTGGCGAGGCGAAACAGCTCAGCGCCGATATTGCCGATACCGAGCGAGCCGAGGGTCCGGCCGACCAGGCCGATGCCCATGTGGTCGTGGCGCTGGCCCCAGCCCGGCGGCCCGCTGCGGGTCAGCCGATCCTTCCTCGTCAGCTGGCCGGTCAGCGCCAGCATCAAGGTGATGATCGAGACCGCCACCGGCCTGCGTACGCCATCGGGCGTGATCACCAGGGCGCAGCCATGGTCGGTGCAGGCCTGGACGTTGACGGTGTCGTAGCCGACGCCGAAGCGCGCGATGATCGCGAGCCGGCCGTCGCTCGGGAAGCTCTCCGGCTCGATCCGGGGAATCAGCAGGATCAGGGCATCGAAGCCCTCGAGGTCGGCGGCATGGATCGTGCCGTTGCCGGCAATGAACTGGTACTCGACCGCCGGGTTCTGCTCGAGCGGCGAGAGGTCGAAATCCGGATACGCCGGCGTGCCGTCCGCCCTCATGAAGTCGCCGCTGAGCGCGACGCGAAACTTGCTCACCACAACCTCCCGAAGGTCACTTTTTCTTGCTCTTGCCGGCTTTGGCCTTGACCTTGCCGGTCTTCTCGCTGGTGCGTGCGCGGATCTCGCTCAGGCCGGCTGCAACCGCGCCCTGCAACGCCCACACATCGCCGGAATAGCAGATGAAGTCGAAGCCCTGGCCATACAACGTGACCGCGTCGTCGACCGTCGGCACCAGACGGCCCAGGCTCTTCTTGTGCTTCTTGCATGCCTTGGCGACGGTTGCGATCGCGTCGGTGAAGTCCTTGTGGTCGAACTGGCCGGGAATGCCCAGCGAGCAGCTGAGGTCGAAATGGCCGACCCAGAGGCAGTCGACGCCATCGACCGCGGCGATCGCATCGGCATTGTCGACCCCCTCGCGCGTCTCGATCTGCGCGAACAGGGTGGTCTTGCGGTTGGCCTCGGCGAGCTTGTCCATGGTCGGGCCGGGCATGTAGCGATCATGCGCGACGCCGAGCGCCACGCCGCGTTTGCCGACCGGCACGTATTTCATGCAGTCGAGGATCTGGCGAGCCTCGCCGGGCGATCCGACCATCGGCAGCATGATGCCTTCGGCGCCCATGTCGGCGGCACGCGCGATGTGATGGTACTCCTTGGAGGGCACGCGCACGATGGTCGGCAGATCGGCCGCCTGCATGTAGCGCAGCACGCTCTTGATGGTCTCGAAGCCGAAGCCGGAATGCTCGGTGTCGAACAGCGTGAAGTCACAGCCGGCCGCCTTCAGGATCTGACCGATCCCGGGCGTCGCGAACTCGACGATGAAATGCCCGAGCTTCAGCTCGTGCGAATGGGCCATCTCCTTCAAGCCTGGAGCCGGCATTTGACGGGTGTCCTCCCTTGCTTGTTTGACGACGATTTCGTCGCCGTCATCCCTGGTTTCTCCACCGCCGACGGGCGGCTTGTTGCGCAACTGTGAACGTGGCATGCCGGTCCGTCAATCGTACATCCATCTATGCGCGGGAGGGGGTGCCACCCATGGCAGAGCGCTATGCCGCCGATCAGCTGATCGGTCTCACCAGCCAGCTGTTCGAACGCGCAGGTCTCGATCGGGACAAGGCGACGACCACGGCGAGCTTGCTGGTCGAGGCCGACCTGATGGGGCACACCACCCACGGGCTGGCCCAGGCGGGCGCCTATCTCGAGGAGATCGAGGCCGGGCGCATGGCCAAGACCGGTGCGCCCGAGGTGATCGCCGATCGCGGCCCGACCGTGACCTGGGACGGCTGCCGCCTGCCCGGCGTGTGGCTCACGGCACAGCGCGCTCGAGCTCGGCGTGGAGCGGGCCCGCCGCTACGGCATGGCCGCGATCGCGATCCGGCGCAGCGCCCATATCGGCTGCCTGGCCGCCTATCTGCCGCGCGCGACCGAGCAGGGCTGCATGGCGATCATCGCCTCGTCCGACCCCTCGGAGGCGAGCGTGGCGCCGTTCGGCGGCACCCGCGCGGTGGTCACGCCGGACCCGATCGCCGCCGGGATTCCGACCGAGGGCGATCCGATCCTGGTCGACATCAGCGCCTCGATCAGCACCAACGGCATGACCGGCCGCTACCATCAGGAGGGCCGAAAGCTGCCGGGCCGCTGGCTGCTGGATGCAAAGGGCCACGCCACCGACGATCCCGCCGTGCTGTTCACCGATCCGCCCGGCACGATCCTGCCGATCGGCGGCGTCGAATACGGCCACAAGGGCTTTGGGCTCGCTCTGATGATCGAAGCGCTGACCCAGGGCCTGGGCGGTTTCGGCCGGGTCGAGGCGCCGCCGGAGTGGGGCGCTAGCGTGTTCGTCCAGGTGCTCGACCCGGAGGCGTTCGGTGGCCTTGCCGCCTTTCGCCGGCAGACCGAGTGGCTGGCCCAGGCCGCGCGTAACAGCCCGCCGCAGCCGGGCGTCGATCGGGTGCGCGTGCCGGGCGACGGCGCCATGGCCCGCAAGCGGGCGGCGCTCGCGAACGGGCTCGAGCTCTACCCCGGCATCATCGAACGGCTGCGCGACTGGGCCAGCAGGCTCCGGGTAGCTGTACCCCGCCCGCTGTGATCTCAGCCGATCCAGCCATGCCCGCGCTCAGCGTGCAGCTCCGCCCGGTCGGCCATGGCGCCCTTGAGCGCGTCGGCGTCGACGCCGTTCGCATCTTGCTAAGGCAGTGCTTGCCGGCGACCGGGTCCCCTCTCGCAGCCAGGAGAATACCATGTCCCATCCCGCTCTGACGCCCGATTCCGTTGCCGTGATCACCGGCGGCGCTGCCGGTATCGGCCTTGCTGCGGCGACGCGCTTCGCCCGTCTCGGTCTGCGGGTCTGCATTGCCGATCTGGGCGAGGATCGGCTTTCCCGGGCGGCGAAAATCCTGTCCGCCGCAGCGCCGGACGGCGCGGCCGGCATCATGGCCAAAGCGACCGATGTCAGTCGCCTGGACCAGATCCACCAGCTGGAAGAGGCGGTGCGCGCGCGCTTCGGCGGCGCCGACATCCTGATGAACAACGCCGGGGTGCAGCCAGGCAGCGACATGTTCGGGCCGGCTGCGAACTGGGAGCGGATCCTCGGCGTCAATCTATGGGGCGTGATCCATGGCACGCAGGTCTTCGTGCCCGGCATGCTTGAGCGCGGGCGGCCTGGCCTGATCATCAACACCGGCTCGAAACAGGGCATCACCACGCCACCGGGCGACCCGGCCTACAACGTCTCCAAAGCCGGTGTGAAGGCCTTCACCGAAGCGCTGCAGCACGAGCTGCGGAACGCGCCGGGCGGTCGGCTGAGCGCGCATCTGCTGATCCCGGGGTTCGTGTTCACGGGACTCACCGCGAAGGGTCGCAGCGAAAAGCCGGCTGGCGCCTGGACGCCGGAACAGACCGTGGACTTCATGATGGAGCGTCTGGAGGCCGGGGACTTTTACATCCTGTGCCCGGACAACGACGTCCCCAGGTCGCTGGACGAGCGGCGCATCCTCTGGGCAGCCGGCGACATCGTCGAGAACCGTCCGCCCCTGTCGCGCTGGCACCCCGACTACGCAGAGGCTTTCGCAGACTTCGTGAAAGGCGCGTGATTAGGAGATCGGCGCGCTCAAAGTCTGCAGGATCTCAGGTAACACAAGGACCCCGCGGCAAACTGAGATCCGGCCGGGCGGCTCGTCCGCATCGGTCTCGAGGCCGGGTCGCGCAGGCGCTGCGCGCGGCGTTCTGGCATGTCGTCGGCCGAAAAGATCTGATCCGAGGCCCGCGGCTTGTGCTCGCGCAGCGAGCGCGTCGTCGATCTCCCGCGCCCGTACCGCGGCCGGCCGTGCAGCTGACTCGCTCGACGTAGCGCTCGAACGCCGGGCGCTTCTCGATCGTGCCGAACTGCATGCCCCAGCCGAGGTGCGCGCCGACATAGAGGTCGGCGGCGGTGAAGCGGTCGCCGGCGAGCCACGTGCGCTCGGACAACGCCGCCTCGAGCGCCGCCATCACGTCCTCGAGGCTGCCGTAGCCGACCATGCGCTTGCGCTCGGCGGGCACCTCGACAGCCGAGCGCCTTGTTGGTGGCCGCGGCTTCGAGCGGGCCGGCGGCGAAAAACAGCCAGCGGTAGTAGGGGCCCCGCTCGCGGTCGCCCGGCGGCGGCGCCAGTCCGGCATCGGGAAACGCATCGGCCAGATAGCAGCAGATCGCGGCGCTCTCGGTCACGACCGTCTCGCCGTGGCGCAGCGCCGGCACCTTGCCCATCGGATTGATCGCCAGATACGCGGGCGCCTTCATCGTCGTGCCGTAGTCGAGAATCTCGGTGCGATAGGGTTGGCCGACCTCCTCGAGCATCCAGCGCACGATCCGGCCGCGCGACATCGGGTTGGTGTAGAAGACCAGCTCGTCGCTCATGTCACGCTCCCCTCCATCGGCCGCTGACGTCACCCGAGTCCAGCCCTTGGATTGGCGAGGTTGCGCCTGTCATTGGATTTCGGCGGCCTCAGCCATGGCGCGCTCAATCGCCTCGAGCGCGAAGTCGGCGCTGCGCGCCACTTCGCCGCCATCGCCATCGGCGGCTGGATGTCGGGTGAAACTCACCTCTGCCGCCTGCGCCCTAGCGCAAGACCCGCCTGACGACGCCGAGAAATACTCGTCGAGCGAATGGCCGGCAACGCTCAATCCAAGTCGTCGTTCTCCTCGTTGTGGACGAAATCGAACCACTCCGAATTCCCGGCCTCGACTGCTTCGGCGAATTGCTGCGCCATTGGAATCTCGATGTGATATTCGCGGCTCTCCAAGCCAACTAGCTCGTCGGATGTGACGCTCTTGCTGGTGTATTCAAGCTCGAATGACCGATCTATCGCCCCATGCAAGTTCGATGCCGTCACATTGACCTGCACCCTGAATGGGCTTCCAGCGTGCGGATCGACTTGGGCAATTCCCTGGAATCGCCATTCCCGCCCCTGTCGGAAGTCCGCGCAATACACTTCGATTATGTCACTGCGATCGGGCCCCGCGGCGAACTCCATCTCGTGACGCCCCACCTGCTGCCGCAGATGCCCGACGTCGAAGTTAGGGAATGCTCTCAAGGGATCATATGGCTTCGGTTGCGGGGCGGGTGGACCGAAGAGCGGGTAGCATGCGAAGCGATCATGGAGCGTGCCGCCGATCGCCGTAAGCTTTACGACGAGGTTTTCGGCCTGTATGTGCCCAGTATTCCGAATGTGGAGCAGAAACGGAAATCTGGCTGTAGTGCATTTCAAGACGGCGATGGAGTGTTGACGCATGCCTCGGCACGACCGACAAACGGTATTTTTCATACCGCTCATCGAGACTTTGGTCGTAGCCGGAACTTATCGGCCACAACTCCGGCAACTTGATATGCCTCGGTTTAGGATTTTCGGCGAGGATATAGTCGACCAATTTCGATTGCTGTTCCTGAGAGAGTTAAGTCACGTGGAATAGCTGCAATGGTGTATCAATGGCGAAATTTACGCTGGCATCAAGCTTTGGCTCAGTCGAATTCCAGCTCCTTCACCCGTGCCTTGAGTTTGTTCATCTCCTTTTCGTTTGGACTGGGCTCCGGCTCAAGAAGAGCCAATGATCCGGCATCTTGCGCGTCTTGATCCCGTAGCGGGTGGCCATGGCGATCGGATTGATGTCGTGACTGAACAGCGACTTGCGCTCGAGCGGCATGCCGCGCGCGTGCAGAATTTGAGCGACGACGCGCGCATCCCCCAGTTCAGGATCGAGATCGTCGAGCACGTCCCACTCGATGCGATCACAGGCAGCGATCGCGATGTCGACGACCGGTGGGCGATCGGATATCCGCGCGGGCGATGCCGATTCTGCAGCCGGAGCAATCAACCGGTTAAACTCCCGCGCCCGTCTACCCAGACGCCCGTCCCGTTTGCGCTTGTCGATTTCCGCATTCACTTGCGGGACGACCATCAGAAGGATTGGGCCGGCGGCGTCGATCTCATGCCACGGCAGCATCGGCAACGGCTTCGCTTCAAGCGCAACCATGCTGTCAATGAACAGGATTGTCGAATAGGCGGTGAAGTCTAGAAGCGACGAGTTCATGGAACGTTGCGCCGCCCGCGGCTCAATGGATCTCGGCGGCCTCGGCCATGGCGCGCTCGAGCGCCTCGAGCGAGAAGTCGGCGCTGCGCGCCACCTTGAGGATCGGCTCCTCGCGCCGGGCGCACAGCTCGCACGCCTTGGCGACCTCGCGCGCCACTTGGTGCGGGATCACCACAGCGCCATGGCGATCCGCATGGACCAGGTCGTCCGAGCGCACCACCATGCCGAACACGTCGACCGTGTCGCCATGCGCGACGCTGTGCACCCAGGCGTGCGAGGGCACGATCTTGCCGCACAGCACCTGAAACTCGGGTGCCAGCGCGTCGATGTCGCGCACGCCACCGTCGGTGATCAGCCCGAGGCAGCCGAGCGCCTTGTGGATCGCGCTCTGCACCTCGCCCCAGAAGCAGCCGAAGCCGATCCGCGAATCGATGTCCTGGATGATCGAGATCTTGGGGCCGCTGCCGCTCGCGACATAGCGATAGTACTCGAGCCGAGCCTGGCGCTGCTCCGCGGCCGACTGCCCGGACGGCAGGGCCGAGCGGATCAGCGCGGTGCGGGCGAAGCCGACCATCGGCGGCAGCTCGGGGAACGGGCAGATCAGGGTGCTGGGTGGTGAAGCCGATCGCGCGGCGCTCCGGGCGCGACCAGCTCGAGCGCGTTGCAGATGGTCGGGGTGTCGAACTGGCGCAGCGCGTCGAGCTCGGCGTCGGTCAGCGGTGCCTCGGGCAAAGTTCCCTCCTTATGGTGCGGATCTGTCGATGTCGGTGCGCGGACCGTATCGCCGATCCCGGCGGGCCTGACAAGCCGGCCTGACAAGCCGGCTGGCGAACCGTGCGCGCCGGTTCTATAAGAGTCGGCAAGCCCGAAGCGGGTGCCAAGCAATCATCCAAGGAGGCGATCGATGATCAGGGTTGTGCGAACTGCATTGACCGTCGGCCTGAGCGGCATGCTCCTGAGTACCGCCGCCCTGGCCCAGACTCAGCTCAAGGCATCGCATCAGTGGCCTGGCGGCAAGGGCGATGTGCGTGACGAGATGGTGCAGATCATCGCGCGCGAAGTGGCGGATGCCGACGTTGGCCTGGACATTCGTATCTACCCCGCCGCGTCGTTGTTCAAGCCGAACCAGCAGTGGGATGCGATGGTCAGGCGGCCAGCTCGACATCTCCGCCTTCCCGCTGGACTACGCCAGCGGCGAGCATCCGCAGTTCAGCGCCACGCTGATGCCGGGCCTGGTCAAGAACCACGAGCACGCCAGGCGCCTGAACGATTCGGCCTTCATGGACGACATCAAGAAGATCATCGACGACGCCGGCGTGATGGTCCTGTCGGACGCCTGGCTGGCCGGCGGCTTTGCCGGCAAGGGCGGCTGCGTCCTCGAGCCGGCCGACGCCCAGGGCAAGGTGATGCGTGCGGCCGGCCCGGCATTCGAGCAGATGCTGGTCGCGGCCGGCGCCTCGATCAACGCCATGCCGAGCTCCGAGATCTATACCGGTCTGCAGACCGGCGTGCTGGACGCGGTCAACACCAGCTCCGGCAGCTTCGTCTCCTATCGGATCTACGAGCAGGTCGACTGCCTGACCCCGCCCGGCGACTTCGCCCTGTGGTTCATGTACGAGCCGATCCTGATGTCCAAGGCGAGCTTCGAGAAGCTCACGCCCGAGCAGCAACAGGCGCTGCTCGCGGCCGGCCAGAAGGCGGAGGACTTCTTCTTCGACGCAGCCAAGGGCCTGGATGACAAGCTGGTCGAGACCTATGAGAAGGCGGGCGTCGAGGTCGAGACGATGAACCAGGACCAGTTCAACGCCTGGCTCGATCTCGCCAAGGGCTCCTCCTACAAGATTTTTTCGGAGGAGGTTCCGGGCGGCGACAAGCTGATCGAAGAGGCGCTCTCGGTCGAGTGAGCCTCACCCACTGAGCCTCCCGCCGACATGGCGCAACGCGTCCGGCCGCGGGAGGCGCGCCCGGACCTGCTCGACCGGTTCATCGCTGCGGTTTCCGCGCTCTCGTCGGCGGGCGGCGTGGTGGCCGTCGGCCTGCTGCTGGCCGCCGTGGTGGTGATCAGCGAGATGGTGTTCGTGCGCTACGTCCTGCGGGCCTCGGCGATCTGGCAGCACGAGTTCGTCACCTACAGCCTGATCGCCGCGACCTTCGTCGGTGCGCCCTACGTTCTGCTGACGCGCGGCCACGTCAATGTCGATCTCGTGCCGCTCTACCTGGGGCCGCGCGGCCGCCTGGCGCTGGCGGTGGTCGCGCATCTGGTGACGCTGGTCTTCTGCGCCGTGCTGGCCTGGTACGGCTTCGCCTTCTGGTATGACGCCTGGGCCAACGACTGGCACGCCGAGACCGTCTGGCGTCCGCCCCTTTGGATTCCCTACTTCGCCGTGCCGCTCGGCATGGGCCTCCTCACCCTGCAGGCACTGGCCGGCCTGCTGGCGCTGCTGACCGGCCGGCAGGCGCCAATCGAAGGATCATTCGAGAGCGGCGAGCCGACGTGAGCGAGCTGCAGATCGGGCTGCTGGTCGCCGTGGTCACCGTGGCCGTGCTGCTGACCGGCGCGCCGGTGGCGTTCTGTCTTGGCATTGTGGCCGTGGGCTTTCTGCTGTGGTTCGAGGGCGTGGGCTCGCTCGGCCTCGTGCCGGACATCCTTTACGGCGGGCTCGACAGCTTCACGCTCTTGTCGATCCCGATGTTCATCCTGATGGGCGGTGCGGTCGCCAGCTCGCGCGCCGGCGCCGACCTGTACGAGGCGCTGGATCGCTGGCTGTACCGCGTGCCGGGCGGGCTATTGGCATCGAACCTCGGCGCCTGCGCGGTGTTCGCCGCGCTGTCCGGCTCGTCGCCCGCGACCTGTGCTGCGATCGGCAAGATGGGCGTGCCGGAGATGCGGCGCAGGGGCTATCCGGATGGCGTCGCGACCGGCTCGATCGCCGCGGGCGGCACGCTCGGCATCCTGATCCCGCCGTCGATCACGCTGATCGTCTACGGCATCGCGACCGAGACCTCGATCGGCCGGCTGTTCGCGGCGGGCCTTCTGCCCGGCCTGATGCTGACCGCGCTGTTCATCGCCTGGGGCATTTTTGCGGCGTGGCGTGGCGGCTTTCAGGTGATCGCGGCGGACGTTCGCTACACGCTGCGCCAGAAGCTCGAGGTGCTGCCCAAGGTCGGCCCGTTCCTCTTGATCATCGCCGGCGTCCTGTACGTGCTTTATGGCGGCATCGCGACGCCGTCCGAGGCCGCGGGCGTCGGCGCCCTGTTCTGCCTGGTCCTGGTGATCCTGATCTACCGGCTGCGCCGGCCGCAGGACCTGTGGCGGATCTCGCGCGATGCGATGCGCGAGGCGGTCATGATCATGATGATCATCGCGGCCGCCGACCTGTTCAGCTACATGATGTCGAGCCTGTTCATCACCCAGACTCTGGCGATGCAGATCGCGGCCCTCGAGGTCAATCGCTGGGTGGTGCTGCTCTGGATCAACCTGTTCCTGCTGCTCGCCGGCTGTTTCTTGCCGCCGGTCGCCGTGATCCTGATGACCACGCCGACGCTGCTGCCGATCCTCGAGGGGCTGGGCTTCAACGCGATCTGGTTCGGCATCGTGCTGACCATCAACATGGAGATCGGCCTGATCACACCGCCGGTCGGGCTGAACCTCTACGTGATCAACGGCATTGCGCCCGACGTGCGCCTGCCGACCATTCTTTGGGGCTCTCTGCCCTTCGTGCTGTGCATGGTGCTGGCGATCGTGCTGCTCTGCCTGTTCCCGCAGATCGCGCTGTGGCTGCCGGAGGTGCTGATGGGGCCGGGGTTTTGAGCGGGCCCCACAACGGAGGCGATCGGTGATGGCGCCGGTATGGCTGGAGGTCGCCCTGAACGGGCCGTGGTCGCGCGATCTGCAGCCCGACATCCCGGTCACCGTCGACGAGATCGTGGCCGATGGTATTGCCTGTGCCAGGGCCGGTGCCGCGATCATCCATCTGCACGCCTATGACGAGAGCACCGGGCGACAGCGCGACGACGCCGAGACCTACGCGCGCATCATCGAGGGCATCCGCGGCAAGGAGGACGTGATCGTCTATCCGACCCTGCCGCTCGCCGGCAGCCCCGATGCCGCGCAACCGATGTCGGCCGAGCAGCGATTCGGGGCGGTCGACGAACTGGCACGGCGCGGCCTGCTGGAATGGGCGGTGGTCGATCCTGGCTCGGTCAACTTCGCCCACTACGACCATATGCCGAGCGGCCAGGAGGGTTTTGTCTATCTGAACCCGGAAAGCCACATCCGTCACGGCCTGCAGCTGGCCGCTCGGTATCGCTTTCACCCGAGCTATGCCATCTACGAGCCCGGCTTCCTGCGCATGGGCGCCGCCTTGCATCGACTCCATCCGGAGGCGCCGACGCCGATCTATCGCCTGATGTTCTCCGAGGGTTTTATCTTCGGCTTTCCGCCGACCGACTACGCGCTCGAAGCCTATCGGAAGCTGTTGGAACAGGAGGCACCGGCTGCGCCGTGGATGATCGCCGGCCTCGCCGTCGACATCCGCCCCCTGATCCCGGCCGGGGTCGCTGCCGGTGGTCACGTGCGGGTCGGCCTGGAGGATGCGCCGCTCGGGACCGGGACGACCAATCTCGCCTGGGTCGAGCAGGCAGCATCGGCGATCGAGAACGCCGGAGGCCGGCTTGCTCGCGCGACCGAGGTCCGCGCGACACTCGCTCGCGCAGCGTGAGGAGCGGCCACGCCTGAGACGAAGGGCCGATGGACAGCCCTTCGTCAGGGCGCGTCGACCGATCCTCAGCGCTGGTAGGGCTGGTACTGCGTCTGCTCGTAAGCCGGCATCTTCTCGAGCTGGTCCTCGGTCTGCTTCGACATCAGATAGCTCTCGTCCTCGCCCAGCTTCAGCTCGTCGAGCGGCAGCGCGACATCCTTTTCCCCGATCCCGAGAAAGCCGCCGACCGACACCACGGCGAAGTAGGCATCGTCCTTCATGACGACATCCTGAATCTCGCCGACCTCGTCACCAGACTCGTTGACCACCTCCGAACCGAGCGCGTCCTCGATGCTGACCCAGCCCTTCCGTTCTGCATCGTCGGCATCCGTGTCCGAACCGGTTGCCATCGCGGTCTGGGCGTCGTCTTGCTCGTCCAACTGCTCCTGGGTCTGCCTGGCGAGCTCCAGATGCTCTTTCAGGGTCGGCAGCGTCGCCTCGGCGAAGCTGCGCAGATCGGGATCCTCGGCTTCGTCGACGTAGTCCTCGAACGCCTCGACATCGTCCTCATGGTCGCTGACCATCTCGTCCATATACGCCTCGTCGAACTCCGCGCCCATGTTCTGGCGGAGGTCGTCATAGGTCTCCTGCGCATCCTCGGACAGCGTCTGCGGCAGCTCGATGCCTTTCTGCCGGGCGATCTGCATCAGCTTGTCGTTCGCCTTGCCGTGATCCTGGACCATGCGCTTGCCGAAATCCTGCACGGCGGTGCTCTTGCCCTGCTGCACGGCGAGCTCGCCCAGGCGCACTTCCATCAGACCGCCCTGCGCGGCCTCCTCGGCGAAGTCGAGATCCACGTCCGCAAGCTGCGCCTGCCCGGCCTGGGCCTGCGGCTTCTGGACGTCCTGTGCCAGGGCCGGCTGCGCCATCAGGGCAACCACCGCAACTCCTGCGAGTAGGTATTTCAGCGTCATCTTGGGGTTCCTTCCACAAAAGCCGGCGTCTTCGCCGGCCGCCTGACCCAAGAACGGCCGCACCAGGAACCAGTTCCGCGGTGGGCATTCGGCGGCTTGCCGAATGCGGCGACGCCGGCCACACTTGCGCGGCGATCAGACAGGAGGCAGGGCGCGTGAGCGGTTGGCCGGATGCCATCTTTCGGGAGCTGGTGGCGCTCGAGGTGCGCCAGGTCGCCTATGTGCCGGACGCGGGGCACGCGCGCCTGATCACCTTGTGCGCCGACCGGCCAGGGATGCGCAGCGTGCCGCTCACCACCGAGGAGGAGGGCGTGGCGCTGCTGGCCGGCGCCTGGCTGGGCGGCCAGCGCGGCGTGCTGCTGATGCAGAGCAGTGGCCTCGGGAACTGCGTCAACATGCTCTCGCTGACCCAGATCTGCCGCTTTCCGCTCCTGATGCTGATCACCATGCGCGGCGAGTGGGGCGAGTTCAACCCATGGCAGCTGCATATGGGTCAGCGCGTGGCCGGCACGCTGGAGCTGGCCGGCACGATCGTGCATCGGCTCGACGACTCCGCCCGCGCCGAGGACACGGTGCGCGCCGCCGGCCAGATGGCGTTCGAGGGCCAGGTGCCGGTCGCGGTGCTGATCGCCCAGGCGATGATCGGCACCAAATCCTTCGGACGCTAGACCATGGACATCACGCGCAGCGAACGCTTTGCCCTGCGGCGGCGCGAGGTCGCCAAGGCCCTCCTTGCCGAGCGGGGCGACCTGCTGGTCGTCGCCGGCCTCGGCAGCACCAACTGGGACGTCACGGCGGTGGGCGACCATCCGCTCAACTTTCCGCTCTGGGGCGCCATGGGCGGGGCGGCGGCGCTCGGCCTCGGTCTGGCCCTGGCGCAGCCCGACCGACGGGTGCTGGTGATCACCGGCGACGGCGACATGCTGATGGGTCTCGGCACGCTCGCCACGATCGCGGTCCAGCGCCCGGCCAATCTCGCGATCGTGGTGTTCGACAACGAGCGCTATGGCGAGACCGGCATGCAGCCCACGCACACCGCCCATGACGTCGATCTGCCCGGAATGGCGCACGCCGCGGGCTTTCCCGTGACCGGTGCGGTGCACGACCAGGCGACGCTCGAAGCGGCCGTACCGGCGATCCGCACCCAGCCCGGGCCGGTGTTCTTTGACATCAAGGTGCGCGCCGAGCCGCTGCCGTTCGTCTTGCCGCCCAAGGATGGCGCCCACCTGAAAGACCGTTTCCGACACGCCCTGCTTGGCGGGTGAGGACGGTTCCAGCTGAATTTCGGCGTGGTTGCCCGATTCGCGTCGAGGTTGCGACAATCCGGCCCACATAGGACGCGTTGCTGCACGTCACGGCACCGCTTATGCTCACGCGCCAATATGGGCCACAAAGTCGGGGATTTGGGGAATGCGCCATCGTCTGTCCGTTGCCGTCCTGGTCACTGCGGTCGCGATCGTCACCATGCCGACGGGCGTGCTGGCGCAGGTCGACTACGGCTCGGAAACACCCGTTCCGGTCCCGTCTGACCGCACCGGCTGGACGCTCGGTCTTGGCGTTGCCGCCGCGCCCGACTACGAAGGATCGGACGACTACAAGGTCGTGCCGGTCCCGTACATCAACTGGCAGGGCGAGCATCGCTTCTTCAATCTGACCGGCCTGACCGCCAAGGCCAACGTGCTCGGGGTCGATGTCATCGAGTTCGGACCACGGCTGCGGGTCCGGCCCAAGCGTGATGACGTCGACAACAATCGCGTCGACGACATGAAGAGCACCGACACCGCGGTCGAGCTTGGCGCTTTCGTTGCCGCCAGCTATGAGCGCTGGCGGGGCGAGTTCTGGTTCTCGCAGGACGTGGCCGATGCCTATGACGGCCAACTGGCCGGCTTCGAAGGCTCCTACACCTATCCGATCAACCCGAGCTGGGTCCTCAAGACCGCCTTCACGACCACCTATGCCTCGGGCCGGTACATGGAGACCTACTTCGGCGTCGACGCCGAGGACTCCCAGCGCAGCGGCCTGCGCCAGTACGACGCCAGTGCCGGCTTCAAGGACGTCGGCGGCGACGTGGCGCTCAGCTACACCGGCTGGCAGAGCTGGGGCCTGACCGGCGTGTTCTCCTATGACCGGCTGCTGGACGACGCCGAGGACAGCCCGGTCACCAAGGAGGGCTCGGCCAACCAGTTCATCTTCGGCGCGCTGCTTACCTACAAGTTCGGCGGTGGCAGCTGAGCTGGCGTGCGTTTGGCCGGCGGCGCGCTCAACACCTCGAAGCCGGCGATCACGTCGAGCAGCTCCTCGGTGATCGACTCCTGCCGGCGGCTGCGGAACTCCGCCTGCATCTCGTCGAGGCGGTCGGCGATGTTGCGCTCGGCCGCCTGCATCGAGGCAAGGCGGCTGGCATGCTCGCTGGCGAGGGATTCGGCGCAGGCCCGGTACAGCGAGACATAGAGCAGCTGGCGCACCAGCGCAGACAGCAGGGCTGCCGGCTGCATCGTGAACATCGGTCGCGCCCGGGTTGGCCAGGGGCGGCCGGCCAGCTCGCCCACGCGCAGGGCGTCGAGCGGCAGCAGCCGGGTGATGCAAGGCGATGCCGCGACGTGCTCGGTGCGGCGGTTGTGGCAGACGGCGACCTCGCTCACCTGATCCAGCGTACGCCAGCGATCGACGACGAGAAGGATCTCATGCACGACCGTCGACAGGCCGTCGACCGAGCCGGGCAGGGTCAGGATCCGATCGATCGTGCGGCCGGACGCCTCGAGCCGGCCGGCTGCGCGTACGCCGGCCACCAGGACGCGGCCGTCGAAGCCAGCGCCGAGATGGTGCAGCGCGGCCGCGACGACCTCGTCGTTGAAGCGGCCGCAAAGCCCGTGGTCGGAACCGAACACGATCAGCGCGCGCCTGGCCGCCGCTGCGGCCCGGGGGCCGGCGTCGGGCTGGCCACGCGGCGCGCCCGGATGCATGAGCAGCGCCTGAAGCCCGAGCTCGACCGTGGCCTCGTAATCGGCGATCGCCGCCGCGGCACGCTCGAACTGGTGGATGCTGACCGCGGCGAGCGCCTTCATCGTGCGCACGATCGAGCCCATGTCCTCGGTCGTCTCGATCTGCTTGCGCAGCGCTTCAAGGGTTCGCATCGGCACGGCCCGCCGGGATCAGGCCTTCGCGCTCGAGCGCGCTTTGAGCGAGCGCCACCAGCCTCGCGCGCTCCGCATCGCCGAGCGTGATGCCGGTCTCGATCTGACGGGCGAGATCCGGCGCCTGGCCGACCGCGGCGCGGATCGCCCGCTCGCCGTCGGCGACGCGCTCGAGCGGTAGCGGATCGAACAGTCCCTGCGTCACGGCCAAAAGGATCGCGATCTGCGCCTCGACGGGCTGGAGATCGTATTGCGGCTGCTTGAGGACCGCGCGCACCCGCCGCCCGCGCTCCAGATTGGCCCGGGTCGCCGCGTCGAGGCGGGTGCCGAAGCGCGAGAAGGCCTCGAGCTCCTCGAACTGCGCGTAAGCCAGGCGGAGATCCGCGGTCACCGCGCGATAGGCCGGCCGCTGCGCCCGGCCGCCGACGCGCGAGACCGACCGGCCGACCTCGACCGCCGGCAGCTGTCCCTTTCGAAACAGATCGGGTGACAGATAGACCTGCCCGTCGGTGATCGAGATCAGGTTGGTCGGGATGTAGGCGGACAGGTTCTGCGCCTGAGTCTCGATGATCGGCAGCGCGGTCAGCGAGCCGCCGCCCAGATCCTCGCGCAGATGGGTGGCGCGCTCCAGCAGCCGCGAGTGCAGATAGAAGATGTCCCCCGGATAGGCCTCGCGGCCGGGCGGGCGACGCAGCAGCAGCGACAGCTCGCGATAGGTCTGGGCATGCCGGGTCAGGTCGTCATAGACCACCAGGACGTCGTGGCCGCGCGCCATGAGCGCCTCGGCCATGGTGGTTGCGGCATAGGGTGCGACGAACTGCAGGCCCGGCGCGTCCTCGCCCGAGGCGACGACCACGATACAACGATCCATCACGCCGTGCGCCCGCAGATCGGCGATCACGCGCGCGACCGCGGAGGAGCGCTGGCCCATCGCGCAATAGATCGAGAGCACGCCCTGGTCGCGCTGATTGATGATCGTGTCGATCGCGATCGCCGTTTTGCCGGTCTGGCGGTCACCGAGAATCAGCTCGCGCTGGCCGCGGCCGATCGGGATCAAGGCATCGATCACCTTGATCCCGGTCTGCAGCGGCACGGCGACCGGCGCCCGGTCGAGCACGGCGGGCGCAGGGCGCTCGATCGGCCCTCGCTCGATCGTCTCGACCGGCCCATGCTCGTCGAGCGGCCGGCCGAGCGCGTCAACCACCCGCCCGAGCAGGCGCTCGCCCACCGGCACATCGATCACGCGGCCTGTGCGACGCGCCCGATCACCCGAGCGCAGACCTTCGCTGTCGCCGAGCAGGATGATGCCGACCGCATCGGGCTCGAGGTTCGAGGCGATGCCGAGCAGCTCGCCAGGGAAGCGCACCAGCTCGTCGGTCTGGATCTCCGGCAACCCCTCGACCCGGGCGATGCCGCTGGCGACCTGCAGGACGGTGCCGATCTCGAAGGACTGGATCTCGGCATGTTGCCGCTGCAACGCCGTATCGAAGGCGCGAAACGCCTGATCCGCAGTCTGCTCAAGCATGGCTCAGACCGGCCTCCTGGTCCGAGCGACCGGCGGCGACGCCGTTCTCCGCGAGCACCGCCGAAAGGCTGGCCGACAGGCCGTCGAGATAGCCGTCCAGGCTCCACAGCACGCTACGGCCGCCGCCGGACAGCTCGAGCCCACAGGAGATGTCGGAAGAGATCTCGTAGCTGACGGCCAGATCGTCGCCGAAATCGCCATGGATCGCGCGCGTGATCCTTCGTCTGAGCTCGGATGGCAGATCGAACCCGCTCGAGACGGTGACCGGTTCATCCGCGGCCCGACAGGTCGCGGCGATCTCCTCGACGGCGCCGCGCTCGTCGCCATGGAGGTGGCGGAGAAACGTTTCGACCATCTGCGCTTCCAGATTGGCATTGGCGAGCTCGCCGAGCGAGCGTCGCGCCAATGCCAAAAAGCGGGTCGCCGCCTGGTCGCGGAGCGCGCCCAGAAAGGCCTCGCGCTCGCGCTCGGCCTGGTGCTGCCAGGCGCGCCGGGTGGCTTCGATCTCGCCGCGCAGCGCATCCTGCCGCTGGCTGCGCATCGCGTCGGCCTCCGCGCTGGCGGCGGCCAGCATGCCTGCGCGCTGCTCTTCCAGCTCGCGGCTCTTGTCACGAAACGCTTCGGCCTCCTGTTCGGCCTCGCTGGTACGCGCCTGCGCTTCTTCCAGCCGCGCCGCGATGTTCTGCTCGCGCCGGTCCATCGCATCGATCACACGCTGGTAGAGGAAACGCTTGAGCAGCCACACCAGGATCAGGAAGTTCGCGATCTGGGCGGCGACCGTGAGCCAGTCGACCGACATGGCTCAGCCTCCGGCGTGGGCGATGACCCAGTTCCAGAACGGGTTGGCGAAGATCAGGATCATGGAGACCACGAAGCAGTAGATCGCGGTCGACTCGATCATCGCCAGACTGATGAACAGGGTCCGGGTAATGGTGTTGGCCTCGTCGGGCTGCTGGGCGATGGCGGCGAGTGCTGCCGCCGCCACCCGGCCTTCGCCGAGTGCCGGACCCATCGCGCCGACGCCGATGGTGATACCGGCCGAGATGACCGACGCCGCGCCGATCACGGTAAGGGCGTCCATTCACGATCCTCCGTTGCTCGAGAGTTCATCCGTCATTCCTCGCGGCGTGGCGTCTGCCCATCGTCCACCGCCATGGCCGATGCGATGTAGACCATGGCGAGCATCGCGAAGATGTACGCCTGTATCAGGCCGGTCAGCAGCCCCAGCACATCCATCAGGACCGGGAACACCAAAGGTGCCAGCGCGAGCAGGATGGCGGCGATCACGGTGCCGCTCATGATGTTGCCATACAGCCGCACGGCCAGGGCCAGGGTTCGGGATGCCTCGCCGATGATATTGAAGGGCAACATGAAGACGGTCGGCTGCACGTAGTTCTTGAGATATCCGAGCAGGCCGCGCTCGGCGATGCCGTAGATCGGCACGGCGATCAGCACGCAAGACGCGAGCGCCGTGGTGGTCGACAGAGATCCCGTGGGCGGCCGGAAACCGGGCACCACGAGGAGCAGGTTCGAGGTCGCGATGAACAGAAACAAGGTGCCGACAAACGGCATCACCCGGCCCGGTTCCCGATGGCTGACAGCGCGGATCTGATCGCGGATGCCGCTCACCACGACCTCGAGAAGATTCTGCCAGCGGGACATCTCGGGCCCGGATGACATCCGTCTGGTAATCGCCCAGGAGCCGATCACCAGGATCGCCATCACCACCCAGGTGAACACGATCGTGGCGTTCAGGGCGAGCGGCCCCCACCGCCAATAGACGATCTCGTCAGGGCTGATGATCATGATGGACCGGCTGGTTATGCATCCCGGATCGCGTCTTGTGCACGAGGTGGATTCGGAACGCGACGAAGCCAACCAGACAGGCGAGCAGTCGCGCCCACTGACCCTGGCTCACCAGGTAGAACGCGGCCAGCACCAGGGCGAGGCGGGTGAGCGTGCTGGCGAGCAACCACAGCATCGGGTGGTTCAGACGCGGCAGCTGGCGGATGGTGAGCCAGAGGCCGCCAAAATACAGCGCGCCCAGCACGGCGCCGATCGCGGCAAAGCCCAGGAGAATGATGGCCTGCGTGATCACGAGCCGACCGTACCCGCCTGCTGCGCCTCGCAGTCGGCCTCGGCTTCGCCGACCCGATACAGGGAAAGACGGGTGAACACCGGTCCCACCAGCTCGAAGAACACCGTGGTGCCGACCACCAGCGGCGATGATCGTCTCCTCGAGCTCGGGAAACCGCGCGGCGGCCATCAGCGCCATCCCCAAAGCAACGCCCGCCTGCGGCGTGATCGCAAGGCCCATCCAGCGCCGGTGCAGCGGCGGCGCATCGCTCAGCACGCCGCCCAACCATGCTCCCGCGACCAGTCCGGCGGTGCGCAGCCCAATGTAGACGATGCCGACGATGCCGATCTGCAGCAAGCCGTCGAGCCTGCAGCGACGCGCCGGCAAGCACGAAGAACAGCACCATGAACGGCCACTCGATGTCCTCGATCGAGTGGAACGGACGGGTGTGGTGGCGGGCGAAGTTGGCGACCATCGCGCCGACCACGATCGCCGAGAGCAGAAAGGAGACGTGCAGCCACAGCGCCAGTCCGCCGCACAGGAACACCACGCCGAGCGCCTCGCTCTGGCTCGGCTCGCCGGGCTCGATCCGGCCCGTGAGATAGGCCGAGGCGGCGCCGAGCGTGATCGCCGATCAACAGCGCGCCGCCAAGCTCCCAGCCGCCGGCGGCGAGCGTCTCGGCGACCCCACCGCCGCCGGACATGGCCTCGGCCGCGGCAAGCAGAAGGCTGAACACGATCAGGCCCCAGGCATCGTCGATCGCGACCACGCCGAGCAGCACGTCGGTATAGGGCCCCTTTGCACGCACTTGCTGGACGACATCGCTGGTCGCCACGGGATCCGAGGCCGGGCCGATGCCGCCGAGCAGCAAAGCAAGCACCGGGTCGAAACCAAGCAGCATCAAGCCAATGCTGACCAGCAGGGCAACGCCCACGACCTCGAACACCGAGATCCAGAGCACCTCCCGGCGCTTGGCGCGCAGCGTCGCCGCCGAAAGCCTGCCGCCCAACAGAAAGCCGACCATCAGCAGTGCCAAGCCTGCGAACAGCGGATACCACTCCTCGACCACGATCGGCAGCAGATCGAAGCCTGGCGGGCCGATCGCGGCACCGAACAGGACCAGCAGCGTGACCCGTGGCAGGCGCGTCCTGCGACCGATCGCATCGGTTGCCAGCCCCATCAGCAGGAGGCCGCCCAGGGTCAGCAGCGTGAGATGCAGATTGCTCATCATCGAGCGGGATCCTTGGTGCAGGTGACCCAGGCTCACTCATGGCGGCTCTCGCGTTGTACCCAGTACCATGCGTTCAGGCAGCCGAGCGCCATGCCGACGCCCAGCAGTGTGAGCGTCCAGGACAGGCGCCCTGCCGGCCAGTTGGCATCGAGCCAGACGCCGAACGCGATCCCCAACAGCGTCGGCACCGCCACCGCCCAGCCGACCAGACCGAACATGCCCAGGCCGAACCAGACGCTGCGATGCTCCTGGCCGCGCGCCTTGAGCTTGCGATCGGCCTTGCGCGCGACCTGCTCGAGCATCTTGTGCTGTGACGGTTCAGAGCCGTTCTCCCGATCCGTCACCGAGACTGCTCGCCGAGTTGAAGGAAGCGCCGGACCACGCCGGCCTCGAGCCGCGCCAGCGCGCTGCGCGCGACCCGCTCGTGCTCGTCGAGCTCGACGAACTGCGCCTGCACGGCGGCCGCGCAGAGTCGCAAGATCATCGCCGCGCACCGCGTTCAGGGTCGCGACCAGCACGTCGCCGCCGCATTTCACCAGCACGCCCTCGTCGATGCCCAGGAGCCCCGGCTCGCCATCCGTCGAGGTGAAGCTCAGCAGGCCCGGCACCAGGGCAGCGGTGATGTCGACGTGGTGGGGCAACAGGCAGAATGAGCCGTTCTGCGCCTCGGCGATCACCTTGGTCACGGCCAGATCGAGCGCGACCCGGCTCGGCAAGGTGACCTTGAGGCGCATCGCGTTCACGCTGCGGCCTCTTCGGCCGGGTGCTCCGGGCCAAGCGCCTCGTCGACCGCGCCGATCATGTAGAACGCGCGCTCGGGCAGGGCCGCGAGCTCATCCGAGAGGATGCGCGAACAACCGTCCAGGGTCTGCTCGAGCGTGACCAGGCGGCCGCCATGGCCGGTGAAGTGCTCGGTGGTGAAGAACGGCTGGGTGAGAAAGCGCTCGAGCCGGCGCGCCTTCTCGACCGTGCGCCGGTCCTTCTCCGACAGCTCCTCCAGGCCCAGCATCGCGATGATGTCCTTGAGGTCCTCGTATTCCGCCAGGGTCTCGCGCACGCCACGGGCGATCTCGTCGTGCCGGGCGCCGACCACCGCCGGGTTCAGCATCTTGGACGCGGACTGCAAGGGATCGATCGCCGGATAGAGGCCCTCGGCAGCACGCTTGCGGCTGCAGCACGATCGAGGCCGACAGGTGCGCGAAGGTGTGTGCGGCGGCCGGGTCGGTGAAGTCGTCGGCCGGCACGTAGACCGCCTGGACCGAGGTGATCGAGCCGCTCGCGGTGGTGCAGATCCGCTCCTCCAGCTCGGCCAGCTCGGTCGCCAGGGTCGGCTGGTAGCCGACCCGCGACGGGATCCGGCCCATCAGCCCCGAGACCTCCGAGCCCGCCTGGATGAAGCGAAAGATGTTGTCGATCATCAGCAGCACGTCGCGTCGCGGCGACGTCGCGAAAATACTCGGCGATGGTCAGCGCCGCGTGGCCGACCCGAAAGCGCACGCCCGGCGCCTCGTTCATCTGGCCGAACATCATCACGGTCTTGTCGAGCACGCCGGCCTCGCGCATCTCGCGATACAGCTCCTCGGCCTCGCGGCAGCGCTCGCCGATGCCGCAGAACAGGCTGACGCCCTGGTACTGGCCGACCGTGTTGTGGATCAGCTCGGTGATCAGCACCGTCTTGCCGACGCCGGCGCCGCCGAACAGCCCGGCCTTGCCGCCGCGCTCGAGCGGCGCCAGCAGATCGATCGCCTTGATGCCGGTCTCGAAGATCTCGGAGCGGACCTCGCGCCGGGCCAGCGGCACCGGCGGCTGGTGGATCGAGCGCCAGGTGACGTTCTCGGGCGGCGGCTGCCGATCGATCGGCTCGCCATAGATGTTCAGCATCCGGCCGAGCAGGCTGTCGCCGACCGGCACCATGAACGGCCCGCCGGTGTCGATCACCGCCATGCCGCGCGCGAGGCCGCTCGGCGTGCTCAGCGCCATGCCGCGAATCGTGCGATGGTCGAGATGGGCCGCGACCTCGATCACCAGCGAGCGGTTCGCGCTCGACCACGAGCTTCTGGTTGATCGGCGGCAGGCCGCTCGGGGAAGCTGACGTCGACCACGCTGCCGCGCACCGAGACGATCCGGCCGATCCGGGTGGAGGTCGAAGGCTCCTGCGCGCTCAAGACACATCGCCGCCCGCCGGCCTGCGGCGAACGACCGGCACGGGAACGCTGATCAGCCTGGCTTTCACGCGATCGACCACTATCGAAGCCGCCTTATCGGTCGTTGATCCAGATCAATCCTGCAGATTGGCGAGCCTCGAGCAATGGTCTTGTCGACCACAGCGCTTTGCCGACCCTTGCTCAATGATCCGAGACGACCGTCGGATCGAGCGCATCGCGCAGCACGTCGCCCAGCATGTTGAGCCCCAGGACCGTGAGCGCCACGGCGACGCCTGGCACGATCGCGGTCCACGCCGCGACATCCAGATAGTCGCGCGAGGCCTGGATCATCAGGCCCCAGGACGGCGTCGGCGGCTGGGTGCCGAGCCCGAGGAACGAGAGCCCCGCCTCGGCGAGGATCGCGAAGGCCACCGAGATGGTCGCCTGCACGATCACCGGCGCCATGATGTTGGGCAGGACGTGGAGGCGGATGATGCGCGCGTTCGAGGCGCCCTGCGAGCGGGCGGCCTCGATATAGGGCAGCGCCGCGACCTTCAGCGTCTCGCCGCGCACGATGCGCGCGAGATAGGGCGAGAAGGCCACGCCGATCGCGAGGATGGTGTTGGGCAGGCTCGGGCCCAGCACCGCCGAGATGGTCAGCGCCAGCAGCAGCACGGGAAGCGCCAGGAGCGTGTCGACCAGGCGCATCAGGGCGCTGTCGGCCCAGCCGCCGAAATAGCCCGCCAGCACGCCGATCGGCAGGCCGATCACGATGCTGAGCGCGACCGCCGAGATCGCGATCACCAGGGAGGTGTGCGCCCCGAGCAGCACGCGCCAGATCAGCTCCCGACCCAGCTGGTCGGTGCCGAACGGGTGCTCCAGCGACGGTGGTGCCAGGCGCGCGAGCACGTTGATCTTGGTGCTGAGCTCCTCGGGCAGCGCCATGGGTGCGACGATCGCGATCACGGCGAACAGCGTCACCAGCGTCAGACCGATCAGCCCCTTGGGCGTCAGGAGGGTGCGCATCGCCTCACTCGCAGCCCGATGCGCGGATCGAGAAGGGTGTAGATCACGTCGACGATCAGATTGGACAGCATCACCACGGCGGCGATCAGGAAGACCGTCGCCTGGATCAGGGGCACGTCGCGGTTGAGCAGGGCCTGGTAGGTGAGCCAGCCCATGCCGGTGTAGTTGAACAGGCTCTCGATCACGATGATCGAGCCGAACAGATAGCCGAGCTGCAGGCCGGCCACCGTCACCACCGGCGAGATCGCGTTGCGCAGCGCGTGCCGAAAGATCACCGCCCCTTCGCTCAGCCCCTTGGCGCGGCAGACCCGGATGAAGTCCTGGCTCATGACCTCCAGCATGGCGGAGCGGGTCATCCGCGTGAGATGCGCCATCAGGCTCAGCCCAAGCGCGATCGAGGGCAGCAGCGCATGCTGCAGCGGCGAGCCAGAAATCTTCGGAAGGCGACACGAAGCCGGACGATGGCAGCCAGCCCAGCCAGCGCGAGAACAAGAGGATCAGCAGGATGCCCCAGAAAAAATCCGGCAGGCTGATCCCGGCGAGCGCTGCGCCGGTGCCCAGCGTGTCCTGCCAGCGATCGCGGTGGATCGCGCTCCAGACGCCGAGCGGAATCGCGAGCGCGAGCGCGATCGTGAGCGACATGCACCACGATCATGCCGCTCGCCATCAGCTTCTGTGCAATCAGGGTCGCGATCGGTTCCTTGAACCGCAGGCTCACCCCCCACTCGCCGCTGAGCAGGCCGCCGATCCAGCGGGCATACTGCTCGATCAGCGGATCGTTGAGCCCCAGCTTCTGCTGCAGGGCCGCGATCGAGGTCGGGTTGCCGCGGGTCCCCATGATCATGGTCGCGACGTCGCCGGGCAGGATGTGGGTGACCGCGAAGGTCACCACCGAGATCAGCAGCAGCGTCAGCGCGAACAGCACGAGGCGTCCGGCGAGATAGGTCATGCGGGCTCAGCGGTCGCCAAAGAAGAGCGGACGCAGGGAAGCTCGGAGCGGGCGGGCGGCATCACTCGCGCCTGCCCGCTCGCGGCTCCCGGCTCAGGCCTCGAGCCAGATGTGCCGGAACTCCAGGTTCGAGCCGTTCGGATGGACCAGCTTGTCGAGCCCGCCGACGCTCGGCTGGGCCGCCACGGTGCCGTTGCGGAACCACAGCACGACATCATGGGTCTCGTCCTGCACCCGCTTTTGCACGTCCTTGTAGATCTGTGCGCGCTCGAGCGGATCGATCGACGCGCCGGGCCGCCTCGGTCATCTCGTCGATCTTCGGATCCTTGATGTTGCGATAGTTGAAGGCGCCGGTCGAGTGCCACAGCGAGTAGTAAAGGAAGTCCGGCTCCCACAGGGTGAAGAAGTTCATCATGGTGACCTCGTAGTCGCGGTCGACCCAGCACTGGCTCAGCCAGTCCGACCAGGTGAGCTGCTGGGTGGTCACCTTGACGCCGCCCTGGCGGAACCAGTCCTGCATGATCTGGGTCGCCTCGACGTGCCAGGGATAGTTGGTGGTCACCTTGAACACGAACTCGAGCTGATCAGGCCCGAAGCCGGCATCTCGAAAGCAAGGCCTTCGCCGCTCGAAGTCCTGCGGACGCACCTTCAGGTCGGTGTTGTAGGTCGGCGAGGTCGGGAAGCTCGGCGACGCGGTCACCACGCCCTGGCCCCACAAGCGCGCCCTGCACAAGCACGTCCTTGTCGACCATCAGGTCGAGCGCCTCGCGCACGCGCGGATCGTCGAACGGCGGGACCGCGTGGTTGAAGTTCAGGAACGCCCAGCTCAGCGGGAACCAGCTCAGCACCTGGAACTCGGGGTCGGCCTTGATCTCGTCGACCCGATCGAGCGGGATGTCGTTGATCAGGTGCATCTCGCCGGTGCGCAGGCCGGTCAGGCGGACGTTGGGCTCGGTCACCTCGCGGCTCAGCACGCCATCCAGATAGGCCGGCCCCTGCCAGTAGTCGTCGAAGCGGACCAGCTCGACCTCGTTGCCGAACTCGCGCCGTACGAACTTGAACGGGCCGCAGCCGGTCGGCGTGGTGCCCTGGATGTCGCCCGAGTCCTTCGGCATCACCACGCCGGCGCCGTTCTCGGCCAAGCGCGACAGGAACGGCGCGTTGATCTGCGACATCTTGACGATCACGGTGAGGTCGTCCGGCGTCTCGATCGATTCGACGTCGTTGAAGACCTCGAAATTGACCGCACCTGTGTCGGGGTTCTTGACCCGCTCGAACGAATACTTGACGTCGGCCGAGGTCATCGTGGTGCCGTCGTGGAACTTCACGTCCGGGCGCAGCTTGAAGGTGTAGGTGAGGCCGTCCTCGCTCAGATCGAAGCTTTCGGCGAGGCTGGGGATCACGGTAAAGTCGTGGTCCACGGTGACGATCGCGTCGTGCACGTTCTGCAGGAGACGGCCGGTCGAGGCGGTGCCGGTCTGATGCATGTCGAGGTTCTGCGTGGTCTCGGAATGGCCCCAGATCAGCGTGCCGCCGCGCACCGGCGTCTTGTCCTGCGCTGCGAGCGGGAACGGGCGCAGCGCCGCACCCCAGCAGCGCGCCACCCATCAGGACGCTCGAACTCTTCAAGAAACCCTCGGCGTTTCATTGTCTGTTCTCCTTTGTGCCCGATCCCGCCCCGTCGGTTCGAAGCGGCCGTTGATTCACCTTAGCCCGGCGTTATGCTCAGTCAACGGCGCTGCATTGCACAAAACGGGCCAAGAGCCCGAATCACGCGTGCTGGCACCGAACACCACCCGACCCGGTGCAGCGGGGGAGAACCACCATCGTCGAGATCGCGGCACCCGACTGCTCGCAGGTCGCTCACAGCCAACCGGATGACGTGGTCCTCACGGTCGAGGACCTGCACATCCGCTTTCACACTTCCGAGGGCGTGGTCCGCGCGGTCAACGGCGTCTCGTTCAACGTCCATCGTGGCGAGACGCTGGCGGTGGTCGGTGAATTGGGCAGCGGCAAGAGCGTCACCGCCCTCTCGATGCTCGGCCTGTTGCCCTCGCCGCCGGCGTCAGCTCGAGGCAGGTCATGTCTGGTTCGAGGGGCGCGACCTGACGACGCTTTCGGAAGCGGAGTTACGCCAGATCCGTGGCAACGCGATCTCGATGATCTTTCAGGAGCCGATGACCTCGCTCGATCCGGTGATGACCGTGGGCCGCCAGATCGCCGAGGCGATCGAGATCCACCAGGGTCTGCCGAGGAAGGAGGCGCTGGAGGCCGCAGTCGCCGCGCTCAAGCTGGTGCGCGTGCCCGAGCCCGCACGCCGCGCGCGGCAATATCCCTTCCAGCTGTCCGGCGGGCTGCGCCAGCGGGTGATGATCGCCATGGCGATGGCCTGCAACCCGCGCCTTTTGATCGCCGACGAGCCGACGACCGCGCTCGACGTCACCATCCAGGCGCAGATCCTGAACCTGATGGATGAGCTCAAGGAGCGGGTCGGCGCCTCGATCATCCTGATCACGCACGACATGGGCGTGGTCGCGGAGATGGCTCAGCGGGTGGTCGTGATGTATGCCGGCCGGGTGGTCGAGCGTGCCACGGTGCAGGAGCTGTTCGCCCGCCCGCTGCATCCCTACACGGTCGGCCTGCTTGGCTCGGTGCCGCGCCTCTATTCCTCGCTGGAGCCCGAGTCGGACGGCCGGCGGCTGCAGGAGATCCCCGGCACGGTGCCCTCGATGCGCGACGAGATCGAGGGCTGCGCCTTCGCGCCACGCTGCCGCCTCGCGACCGACCGGTGCCGGAGCGAAGCCCCGCCCCTGGAAGCGAAGCGTCCGGGCCATGCCGCAGCCTGCTGGAACAGCGCCATGCTGGAGGCGGTCCATGGCTGAGGCCGCGCCGGTAACGGACAGCTCGACGCAAAGGGCGCGGCCGGTGCTCGAGGTCGACGATCTGGTCAAGCGCTTCCCGCTGCGCCACGGCCTGTTCGGACGCGGCGGCGGTTTCATCTATGCGGTCGACGGCGTCAGCTTCACCATCAGCGCGGGCGAGACGCTGGGCGTGGTCGGCGAGAGCGGCTGCGGCAAGACCACCGTGGGCAAGACCGTGATGCGCCTGCTGAAGCCCGATGATGGCCGCATCCTGCTGCACGGCAAGGACATCACGCTCACCAGCGACGCGGCGCTGCGCGAGCGACGGCGCGACATCCAGATGGTGTTCCAGGACCCGTTCTCCTCGCTCAACCCGCGCATGCGCTGCGGGCGGATCGTGGCGGAGCCGCTCGAGATCCACGGGCTTGCGTCCGGCCCTGCGAAGGAACAGCTGGTCGCCGCAGATGTTCGAGCGGGTCGGCCTGCGTCCCGAGCAGATGAAGCGCTATCCCCACCAGCTCTCGGGCGGCCAGCGCCAGCGGCTCGGCATCGCGCGGGCGCTGGCGCTCGAGCCCTCGGTGATCGTGGCCGACGAGCCGGTCTCGGCGCTCGATGTGTCGGTGCAGGCGCAGGTGATCAACCTGCTCGGCGACCTGCAGCGAGGCTCGAACCTCGCCTATCTGTTCATCTCGCACGACCTCGCGGTGGTCGAGCACATCTCGCACCGGATCGCGGTGATGTATCTGGGCAAGGTCGTGGAGCTGGCCGACAAGAGGACGCTGTTCTCGGCGCCGCGACACCCCTACACCGAGGCCCTGCTGGCCGCGATTCCGGTGCCGCGGCCGGGCGCCGAACGGGAGCGCGCGATCCTGCGCGGCGACGTGCCGAGCCCGGTCAATCCGCCCGCCGGCTGCGCGTTCCATCCGCGCTGCCCGATCGCCGAGGACATCTGCCGGGTCGAGACGCCGCCGCTGCGCAGGCTCGGCTCCGGCCATCAGGTGGCCTGTCACCTGCGCGCGCCGGCGCCCAAGGCGTAAGTCGAAGCCGGCGGCGCCTCGCTCACGCCTTCGCGAAGCTCGGCCGACGCTGCGCGACGCCCAGCTCCGCCTCCAGCGCCATGCCGAGATTGCACAGGCGCCCCTCGTCGAACAGGCCGGCCCACAGGGAGATGCCCTGCGGCACCTCGAACGTCGCCTGGTCGTCGGCCGCCTCGCCGGTGATCAGCTTGCCGTGTGCGAGCGACGGGTCGGAGCGCGTCGCCGCCTGCAGGAAGCCCGCGCGCAGATGCAGGCAGGGATGGCCGGTGAAGTTGCTCGCAACCAGCATCGGCCCGGTCATGAACGGCCCGATCAGCGCATCGACCTGGTCGAACAGGCCGCCCACCGCCTCCATCACGCGGTAGCGCAGCCGGTCGAGCTGGACATGATCGACCGCGGACAGGAAGCGCGCCTTGCGGAACGCGTTGGGCCAGGCGCCCGGCTCCTGCCAGGTCAGCTCGTCGTCGCGATCGGTCAGGGTCAGCTCCTCGAAGGCCGCCGCAGCCTCGGCGTAGAGCACGCCCATCAGCGAGCCGTAGGGCAGGTCCGGCAGGCTCAGCTCGACCAGCTCGATGCCAAGCCTTCGGGCTGCTTCCAGCGCCGCGCGGTCGACGTCGGTGGCCGCCTCCTCCTCGAACGCCGCCGGCAGCCAGCCGAGCCGCATGCCCTCGATTCCGGCCTGCGCATCGAAGTTGAACGGGGCGTCGATCGAGCTGCGATCGGCCGGATCGCCACCGTTGATCGCGGCCAGCACCAGCGCGCAGTCCTCGACCGAGCGGCAGATCGGCCCGATCTTGTCGAGCGACCAGCACAGCGCCATGGCGCCGGCGCGACTGACGCGGCCGAAGGTGGGCCTCAGTCCCGTCGTGCCGCAGCGTTGCGAGGGCGAGGTGATCGAGCCCAGGGTCTCGGTGCCGATCGCAAAGCCGCACAAGCCGGCGGCGGTGGCCGAGGCCGAGCCCGCGCTCGAGCCGCTCGAGCCTTCGTTGAGGTTCCAGGGGTTACGGGTCTTGCCGCCGAACCAGATGTCGCCATAGGCGAGCGCGCCGAGCGTGGTCTTGCCGAGCAGCACGGCACCGGCGCTGCGCAGCAGTGCTACGATGCGCGCCTCGCTGTCCGGCACGCGGTCCATGTAGGGCTCGGCGCCCCAGCTGGTGCGAATGGCCTTGGTGTCGAACAGATCCTTCAGGCCATAGGGGATGCCGTGCAGCGGCCCGAGATGGGTGCCTGCCTTCAGGAGCGCGTCGGCGGCGTCGGCCTGCGCCCGGGCGAGATCCGCGGTCACGGTGACGAAGCATTCCAGCCGCTTGCCATACTCCTCGATGCGGGCGAGGTAGATCTCGGTCAGCCGCCGGCTGGACAGATCGCCGCGCGCGATCCACTGCGACAGCTGCGTTGCCGGGGCGAAGGCGATGTCCTGGTCGTCATCGGGCAGCGGTCCCGGATTGGCCGCGGAGGGGCGCAGCGGCCGTTGCGGCGGCGGCGCGGGAAAGCCCGGCAGGCGCGGATCGAAACGCGAGGCCATGGGCACGCTGTTGGCCAGGGTCAGCGCGCGGCGTGCGCGCGCGGCCTCGATCTGGCCCTCGAGATTGCCCTGCATCAGCTGGCGCTCGGCCGCCGTGTAGCGCACGCCTGCCAGCTTCTCGGCAGCCTCGATGGTCTCGATCGTGATCTCGCTGTCGCTCACCGTCGCCTCCGTCGCTATCGCCGCCCTCGTGCTCTGGAGCGGACGGATGGTGCATACGTCTGCCGAGAGCACTCGATTGCCATGAGATCGTGCAGCACGCGTCGGCCATCAAAGGAGTCCTCTGATCGCCTCACTGCACGAGCACCCTAGGACACGACCAGGGACGGCGGAAGCCGCGCGTGGCCGTTTGCGCGCGCGAGGTGGGCAGGGTAGGCCTCAAGCCGCCTCGGCGTCGCGGCCAGCATCCTTCAAGCCGCCTGGCCGAGGTTGGACACCAGGCGGCGGTCACACGCGCGGCGGGACCCTTGCGAACCGGCCTGCGAGCCACTACACCCTCTCTCGACCTCGCGCCGTCACGCGGAGGGATGCCGGAGCGGTCGAACGGGGCGGTCTCGAAAACCGTTGTACGCGCGAGCGTACCGAGGGTTCGAATCCCTCTCCCTCCGCCAGTCTCGCCAGTCGGGACATTCTTTTTCCGCTCCTGATCAGCGGCCGAAAGCCCGCAGAATGCGGGCCTTCTCCGGCCATTTGTCCGAACCACAGCACCCGGCCTGAGAGGCCCATTTCGGGCCGTTTTCCGCCTCTCTCCGGCCCTTTTCTCTGACGCAACCGAACCACGGCCATTTTGGTACGGA
>CAVSVZ010000029.1:0-22864 GCA_963731495.1 uncultured Alphaproteobacteria bacterium | reverse complement strand
GCTGTTTGCCGAGGATGCCGATTTTGTCAACGTGGTCGGCATCTGGTGGCGGGATCGCCACGCCATCGAGGACGCGCACGCCTTTGCCCACCGCACGTTCTTTCGCAACACGCACCTGCAGATCGACGAGGTGGCCGTGAAGCCTCTGCGGCCGGACCTGGCGACGGTGCACAGCCTATGGACGCTTTCCGGACAGGAAGAGCCGGATGGTTCGGCCGGCGCACCGCGACGCGGCGTGCTGTTGTTCGTCGCATCGCTTGACGAAGCCGGCTGGATTATCCGCACCGCACAGAATACGGACATTGTGCCCGAGGCACTTACCGTCGCGGCGGGCGAGACGGCTTGACCTGGTAGATCAGCCCGCGGCGGAAGAGCAGCTTCTCGATCTCGATGGCAACCAGCACCACCCAGGGCAGGCCCAGCGCCACGGCGAGCTCGGCGGGGCTGAGGCCGGTCGTCTTGAACACGGCCTGGAGCGGTGGCAGGAAGACCACGGCCAGCTGCATGACCAGCGTCAGCAGCACGGCGCCGACCAGCGGCAGATTGCTCAACCAGCCGATCGCAAAGATCGAATCCCGCTCGGAGCGGATCGCCATGGCGTTCACCAGCTGGGAGAACGTCAGCACGGTAAAGACCAAGGTCTGCCAATTTTCGGAGCCGCTCTCATAGGCCCAGGCCTGGGCGCCGAGCGAAAGGCCTGCGATCAGCAGCCCGACCCAGATGATGCGCTGCCACATGCCGTGCGCGAACACGCCCTCGTCGGGCGGCCGCGGTGGCCGTCGCATGATGCCGCGCTCCTCCGGCTCGATGCCGAGCGCCAGCCCCGGCAAGCCGTCGGTGACCAGGTTGATCCACAGAATCTGGATCGGCAGGAGCGGCAGCGGCAGGCCGAGAAAGGGTGCCAGCAGGATGGTCCAGATCTCGCCGGCATTGCTGGTCATGGTGTAGCTGATGAACTTGCGGATGTTGTCGTAGATCCGGCGGCCCTCGCGCACCGCGGCGACGATGGTGACGAAGTTGTCGTCGAGCAGCACGGCGTCTGCCGCCTCGCGCGCGACGTCGGTGCCCTTCTGGCCCATGGCCACGCCGATGTCGGCCTGCTTGAGGGCCGGCGCATCGTTGACCCCGTCGCCGGTCATGGCGACGAACTGCCCGCGCCGTTGCAGGGCGGTGACGATGTCGTACTTCTGCTCGGGCGAGACCCGGGCGTAGACGCGGGTCGAAGCGGCCACCTCGCCCCGCCCCTGTTCGGACAGCTTCTGCAGATCCGCGCCGGTGATTACACCGTCATCGTCGTTGATGATGCCGAGGCGAACCGCGATGGCCTTGGCCGTGGCCGGATGATCGCCGGTGATCATTGCCACCGCGATGCCGGCGCTCGCGCAGGCGGCCAGGGCCTCCTCCACCTCCGGACGCGGCGGGTCGGCGAGCGCGACCAGCCCGAGAAAGGTAAGGTCGCGCTCGACATCGTCCGCGCTCAAACTTTCCGGCAGCGCATCCAGCTTGCGTTGCGCAAACGCCAGCAGCCGGTAGCCGCTCTCGGCCACCTCCTGGGCGCGCTTCAGCGCCGCCTCGCGCTCCAGCGGCTCCGGGCTGCTGCTGCCCCACTGGTCCCGGCAAAGCGGCAGGACCGCCTCGGGGGCGCCTTTGACGATGGCGAGGATGCCATCGTGATCCCGGTGGATGGTGGTCATGCGCCGCCGCTTACCATCGAAGGCGATCTCGGCAACGCGCGCATCATGCCTTTGCAGCGCGTCCAGGTCATAGCCGGCCTCTCGCGCGGCCTCGAGCAGGGCCACCTCGGTCGGGTCTCCCTGGATCGCGCCGTCCCGATCGGGCCTGGCGTCGTTGTTGAGCGCCATCGCACGCCCGAGCCTGCGCCAGACCTCGCTGGCATCGCCGGCGGCGGGCAGCTCGTCCGCCTGACCTGCGGGCGCGAGGAAGCGCTCGGCCCGCATGGCGTTCCGGGTCAGCGTGCCGGTCTTGTCGCAGCAGATCATCGTGACCGAGCCGAGGGTCTCGACCGCAGGCAACCGCCGCACCAGCGCGTGGCGCCCGGCCATGCGCTTGGCGCCGAGCGCGAGCCCGATCGTCACCACGGCCGGCAGGGCCTCGGGGATCGCGGCGACGGCCAGGCTGACCGCGGTCAGCAGCATCAGGAGCGGCGGCTCGCCACGCAGCAATCCCGCCACGAAGATCAGCGCGCAGATGGCGACGACCGCCACGAACAGGTGGCGCCCGAAGCGCGCAAGGCGCCGTTGCAGGGGCGTGGTGGGCCGCTCCCGGGCGCGCATCAGCCCGGCGATGCGGCCGAGCTCGGTCTCACTGCCCGTGGCGACGGTGACGCAGCGCGCCCGGCCGCCCAGCACCTGGGTGCCCTTGTAGACCATGGTGATCCGGTCGCCGAGCGGCGCGTCGGTGGGGACTTTGGCATCGGCGCTCTTGCCGACCGGCACCGATTCGCCGGTCACCGCAGCCTCGTTGACCGAGAGATCGGCGGTCTCGATCACGCGCAGATCGGCCGGCACCAGATTGCCGGCCTCGAGCAGCACGACATCGCCAGGCACCAGCTCGATTTCGGCGATCTGCTCGCTGCGCCCCGCCCGTACCGTCTGAACATGCGGCGCGCTCAGCTCCTGCAGGGCGGCGAGCGCGCGCTCGGCCCGGTACTCCTGGACGAAGCCGATCAGGGCGTTGAGCGCCACGATCACCATGATCGCGATCGCATCCATGGCCTCGCCGATCAGGCCGGCGATCACGGCCGCGACCAGCAGGACCACGATCATGAGGTCGGTGAACTGCCGCGCCAGCATGGCGAGCGGATGGATCCCGGCATCGCCCTCGACCCGGTTCTGGCCATGGACGGCGCGGCGCCGGGCGACCTCCTCCGGCGACAGCCCGCGCGCCGGATCGACCTCGAGCCGCCGGACCACCTCGGCGGCATCGATCGCGTGGTAGGTTTCTCGCGCGCTGTCTGGGGGATTGCTCGACACGGTATCCGTTCTTCCCGTCCGGAATGGCTGGGCCAGGATCAGGCGGCCAAGATGCGTGCCACCCGCCCATCGGCTGACCAGGGCGTGCCCTCGACCACGTAGCGCACGTCCGGCCGCCGGCCTAGGGGTGGTTCGTCGCGGGTCGGCGCGGCCGCCGGTCTGAGGGCGAGGCCAGAACCGATCGCGACGCGAACGCCGCCAAGTCGTCCACAAAAAACGCAATAGTGCGAACACTGGCCGTTATTTGCAGCAATGGTCGCGGCTTGCATCTTGATCCAAATCAAGGCCGGATCTGATGGTCACGACCAACAACGCAAACCGCATCTCCTGGTTGCAGGTGACCCTGGCGTCGCGAGCGCACCGGCTCGGCGGTGCCGGTAACAGGAGCACGCAAAGCGCCACTCGCGCGGGGAGGATGACGCGATGAGCAGCGACACAACAGCGGACGCGAGAACATCGGCCGACCCGAAGATCAAGCAGCTGCTCGAGCAGTATGGCTGCGGCCCGATCCAGTTCACGGGCACAGGCGATGCCCTCTACGAGCGGCATCTGATGTTCGACAACGTCGTGGATGCCCAGGCGCTCGGCCCGCGCGAGCGGTTCGAGGCTGCTGCGCGCGCGGTGCGCGACGTCCTCTCGCAGCGCTGGCTGCGCACCGAGGACACCTACGAGCGCGCAGAACCCCAAGCGGGTCTACTACCTGTCCATGGAGTTCCTGATCGGGCGCTCGCTCGCCAACAACATCATGAATCTCCTGCTCGATCCGCTCGCGCGGCGCGTGATCGAGCGCGAGGGCCTCGACCGCGACGCCCTGCTCGAGCAGGAGCCCGACGCCGGCCTGGGCAATGGCGGCCTCGGCCGTCTGGCCGCCTGCTTCCTCGACTCGATGGCCACGATGCAGATCCCGGCCATGGGCTACGGGCTGCGCTACGAGTACGGCATCTTCCGGCAGACCATCGAGGACGGCTGGCAGCGCGAGCAGCCGGACAACTGGCTGCGGCGGCCCGACCCCTGGGAGGTCGCGCGGCCACAGGAGCAGGTGGAGGTCAGGCTCGGCTGCTCGTTCGAGGTGCGCGGCGGCAGTCTCGGCGTGGTCACCGGCCGGCCGTCGAGCCTGCTCGGCCTGCCGTTCGATCGCCCGGTGGTCGGCTACGGCGGCAAGACCATCAACACGCTCCGGCTGTGGGCCGCCGGCGCGCCCGACATCTTCGACTTCCAGGCGTTCAGCGCACGGCGAGTTCGTCGAGCGCGCTGGCCGAGCGGCTGACGGCCGAGTCCCTGACCCGCGTGCTCTATCCCGACGACTCCACCGAGCATGGGCCAGGGACTGCGCTTCGTGCAGGAGTACTTCCTGGTCGCCTGCTCGCTGGCCGACCTGGTGCGCCGCTTCCGCCGGAGCAACGCCGACTGGAGCGCGCTGCCCGGCCAAGGTCGCGATCCAGCTCAACGACACCCACCCCGCCTGGCCGTGCCCGAGCTGATGCGCATCCTGCTCGACGAGGCCGGCCTCGGCTGGGACCAGGCCTGGGACCTGACCCGGCAGACGCTCGCCTACACCAACCACACGCTGCTGCCCGAGGCCCTGGAGAAATGGCCGCTGCGCGTGGTTCGAGGTGCTGCTGCCGCGCCATCTCGAGATCATCTTCGAGATCAACCGCCGCCTGCTCGACGAGGTGCGGGCGCGCTTCCCCGGCGACGAGGGCCGCATCGAGCGCGTGAGCCTGATCGAGGAGGCTGGCGAGCCGAAGATCCGGATGGCCAACCTCGCGATCGTCGGCTCGCACAGCACCAACGGCGTCGCCGCCATCCACTCCGAGCTGCTGCGCACGATGACGGTCAGGGACCTCGCCGAGCTGTACCCCGAGCGCTTCAACAACAAGACCAACGGCGTGACGCCGCGGCGCTGGCTGCTGCTGGCCAATCCGGCGCTGGCCGCCTGCATCACCGAGGCGATCGGCGACCGCTGGATCACCGACCTCGACGAGCTCGCAAGGCTCGCAGCCGCTCGCCGATGACGCGGGCTTTCGCGACGCGATCCGCACCGCCAAGCGCGCGGCCAAGGCGCGCTTTGCCGAATGGCTGCACACGACGTCCGGCGTGGCGGTCGATCCCGATTCGATCTTCGACAGCCAGGTCAAGCGCATCCACGAGTACAAGCGGCAGCTGCTGAACGGGCTGCGCATCGTCGTGCTCTACAACCGGCTGCGGCAGAACCCGGACCTCGAGATGGCGCCGCGCACCTTCTTCTTCGCCGGCAAGGCGGCGCCCGCCTATCACCTGGCCAAGCTCATCATCAAGTTCCTCAACAACCTGGCCGGCACGATCGACGGCGATCCGGCCGTGCGCGGCCGCCTCAAGGTCGTGTTCCTGCCCGAGTACTGCGTGTCGCTGGCCGAGCGGCTGATCCCGGCGAGCGACGTCTCCAACCAGATCTCGACCGCCGGCTACGAGGCGAGCGGCACCAGCAACATGAAGTTCATGATGAACGGCGCGCTGACCATCGGCACGCGCGACGGCGCCACCATCGAGATGGCCGAGGCCGCCGGCGAGGAGAACTTCTTCCTGTTCGGCCTGACCGCCGAGCAGGTCGCCGAGAGCCGCGGCTGGTACAGCCCGCGCTGGCACTACGACCACGAGCCGGAAACCCGCGCCGCGCTCGACCTGATCTTCTCGGACCACTTCAGCCGCAACGAGCCCGGCGTGTTCGAGCCGCTGCGCGAGACCCTGCTGACGCAGCGGCGACCACTACATGCACCTGGCCGACCTCACCGCCTATCTCGAGGCCGACCGCCAGCTGCTGGCCCTGTACGCCGACCCGCGACGCCTGGGCGCGCAAGGCCATCCTGAACGTGGCCGCCTCCGGCAAATTCTCGAGCGATCGCACGATCGCCGAGTACGCGACCGAGATCTGGCAGGCCAAAGCCTGCCCGGTGCCGTAGGCGTGCGATACCAAGTCGCACGCCGCGCCCATGGGCAGCAACCCGCTGGCCTATCGGGGCGCTCAGGCAGGAACGGGGCAACCGGCAGGAAGGAGAAAATCACCGTGCTGCTCGTCAGGCTCATAACCTGAAGGTCGGAGGTTCAAATCCTCCCCCGCAACCAAATAAACGCCGCCAATCCAACGGGTTGACGGCGTTGCCATGTTCGGCCCCTCACCAGTTTGCACCAGCTTTGCACCAATATGTACCGTTCCGCTCTACTGTGAAGGTGTGGCAGTCAAGATGGGGCGAACGAGGGATCCGCCAGCACCTTGCTCATGCGTCATGGTCCCGTTCTTCGTTCAGCCAATTAGGTCCAACTTCTCCCATCTCCAGATATTCTCTGGTCGGCAGCACTTCGAACGCCGTCAACTCGAACTCCTCAGGGTCAGTTTCGAAATCACCCTCAAAGGTCAGTAGACACTCGACAGTTATATCTCTCTCTAAGGACACTGTGGACGAACCAAATGGGATATCGTCCTTATCGATAGGATCTCGATAAGAAAACGAAAAATGTACATCAACGGAAACCCGTATAGAAAGTTCAGCCGCTGCCACTACTTGATTCGTGTCGTATCGAATAGGCACTGCGAGCTCCTCCTCGTTCTCACCCGCAGGTGTAAAGTGATAGTCTATTACCGATATATCGGATATTTCATGTTCATAGGGATAGTTTGACGCCGCCTCGACGTCGAATTGCACTTCCCATATGCTATCATCTAGCCTGCTTCGTATGACCGTCGCTAGCTCCTTGGGAAGCCCAGTCTCATACATCTGCGAGAATGCTTTGCATACGGCGTAAGCGTTCGTACGTAGCTGGAAATAGCTGAGTGCAAGCGCCAAGTCACCTAACGGAATAAGTCTCTCTGCTCGTTCACAAAACTTGACCCATCCGCTATCTCTACTAACCACTAGTAGGTAGGCATCATTTTTCTGGGCCCACGCTTCCAGACAAAGCAAAGCGATAGCATCTGGAAACTCACTCTTTTTAGCGGCCTTGCCCTCGAATGGTGCCCTTGAACCAAAATACATACCTATCAAGGCCTTGAGATCTACGTGTTCATCTGCGGAAAGATTCGATAGCCCGGTAGTTTCTGCATATTTCTGCAAGCGCGCTTCGACTTGAGCTTCTGGTCCCTTCTCGCGGAAGAGCTGTTTGGCGACGCTATCACGCAGTTCGTCACCGAGATCCCAAAGACCGGCGCCCTTTCGAAGTGCACGTAGGATTTCGTTTTGAGCATCGGATGTGCGAGCTACCAGGTGAGAATGCACTTCTCGCATTACCACGTCGGGAATCAGGAAACTAACTTTCCCGCCTGAGAACTGGGCCATTTGGGCTAAGAGGCCGGTTTCCAACCGCATACCCTGAGCTTCAAATTCTGACGTATCGAGCGCGATGCCGGCGAGCTTCTCGGCTACGAGGAGCTCTGTGACCTGCTTGGCTTCCATGAACTATCCCTTGTCCTCCGCCGGAAGCACCGATGCCAAATCTCCCTCCACGTCGATGCCGTACTGAGTGGCTAGAAAGGCGAGGTGCGTTCCGACGGTGGCGCGTAGCTCTCCCAACGCGACCAAGAAACCGTTGCCATCAGGATGGCCCCAGCGCGGCCCTATGTGCGGTAGCCTTGGATGCGGCTCGTCCAGAAAGCGTCTGCACGCAGCGCGCATTGCCTTCACCGGAGCCGCGCCTGGCGAACCCTCGCTTAGTTCGTCCAAAACCTCGGTCAGCCGCACGCGAATTTGGGTTACGGATTCGACTACCTGCCACTCCACCTCAAGCGCGAATGGGTTGAACAGCACGCGGCGATCCTCAAGGAAGTTGACCAACTTGCGGATCACGTCGCGCTCTGGTCTTTGGTGGCTCCCACGATATGCCAAACACCGGCGTCGTGAAGCCGGTCAGGCGGTTGGCAAGGGTCTTGAACCTCACGCGTGGTGTCCTGGGCATGCTCATTCCATCGCCTTTGGGCGCCGAGCGGTGTGTGAAGCGATACTGCCTACCCAACCTTAGCGTCATGCGCTAGCCTGCGCAGCAGGCACGAACGATGGCAGATCAAGTCGCTCTCGTCTTTTCAGCTCTGGCGCTGGGCATCTCGGCCGCAACAGCGTGGCTCACCCTTTTCCGACGCGGCACCGTGAAGATGACGCAACCTACTCTCATCTTCTTCGGTCCGGACGTTCCACGGTCGAGCGACGATGCGCCGTTGCCGAAGGTCTATCTACGAACGCTGCTGTTCTCGACGTCCAAGCGGGGCCGCATAATAGAGAACATGTATGTCGCCTTGTCTAGAAACGAGGCCCACCAAAACTTCAGTATCTGGGTCTACGGAGAACGAGAACATTTGGTCAGGGGCAGCGGATTGTTTGTCGGGGAGACAGGCGTCGCCACAAATCATCACTTTCTTGCGCCGAACGACGGGGGATCATTTAAGTTCATTGCTGGGCATTACCGCCTAGACGTGTTTGCGCATTTGCTCGGAGATCAGAAGCGAAGGTTACTCTTCTCTCAGAACCTTGAAATTACGCGCGAGACCGCAGGCATGTTGGAAGAGCCAGGCACAGGGCTATACTTCGACTGGGGCCCTGACGCTTCGAGGTACTTGTGCCACGTTGATAAACGCCCTCCTCCGCCCGATCCCGATAGCCTTGTGGAGTTCTTCCGGCTCATGCCGCGCTCAGCAGTCGAGGATCACGAGCGCGATGCCAGGTCGCGCTGAGGGGATCGACGGTTGCCGCGACCGGCACCTACCGCTCAGCCGGCCACCTCGTCCGCTGGCGCGGTACCGACGCGCCGCGATACGTCGCCCAGAAGGCTGCCGAGGGGCGGGACGAGGACGCCTGGGCCTACTGGCTCGCGGTCGAACGCGTGGTCAGGGAGCTGTTGACGGAGGCCGTGCGGCCGGGCGCGACGCAGCATTGACTGCCGCCGCGCTCGATGGTTAGTCCAGCGAGCCGCCCAGTGATTGGGCTGCGTTAGCTTGATTTACCCATCTCGCCGTTGCTAGGGTATGCGACCCGCGATATCCGTCACCAAAGAGAGTGCGGCCTAAACGGTAGCCAATAAGCATGGAAACGGGCGAAGACAAAGAAGTAATAAACGCGAAAGAAGTCGCCATAGCAGCGACCGGGCTCTGGGTGGCGATATCGGTTGTGATGAGCACACAAATTAACTTCTTCGCGTCTGTGTTGACAAGTGGGATTTTGGTTGTTGCTTATATCCTCATCGGAAAATTGACGGATGGCGCGTATGATGCGTGCTACGAGATAGCTCATTATGAGAGATATGATGACTCTAAAGATGAGAACATATATAGACCATCCAGAACGACACGAGCACTGTTTTGGCCAATTTTTTTGTTTGTGGTATGTCCATTTTTGTTACTAGTTGCTTTCGTGGGACACCTCTACAAATGAAATTAACAGCTTGATAGTTGCGGATTGTTCCACAAACTCAGTAGCTTTAGACATTGGTCAATACCAACCGTCAAACCTGCCGACCTCCATCCTCCCTGATGGGCGACCACAACGCGAGCGCAGTCGCGACCACCACATCGCCGTCAAGAGAACCGGCAGAGAAGCAACGCTGTGGGGTTCGCGGGTATCATCATAGGGGCCGGGTCCGCTCGTTGCTTGTCGCGCAGCGCTCGCGGTTCAGTACCAGCCTTCGACCTTGCTCTCTCCGGTGTAGCCGGGTCTCAGCGTGGTCGCGAGGAACAGCGCGACGGCGGTCGCGACCGCCATATCGCCGTGATGGTCGGCCCCTTGCACGTCAACGAGCAGGTTGCCGGCAGCCGACACCTTCGTCTCGAAGTCGGACAGCTCCTGCAGGAACTCCTTCGCGAGGGGCAGGTTGCTCGCGACCTGGAGGCGGCGCGTCGCCGGCACGGATTCGCACGATCGCATGGACCATCGGCAATCGTAAGGATCAGATGTTACTCTTTCGTAAATGCGACACGCGCGCCGAGGCCAAGGACCGGTTGGATCCACGCACCACAACCGGCACGGTCCGAAGACCATACCGGCTTGAGCGCCGCAGAAATTCTCGTAGTTTGCGGTGTCGCCGGACAGAGAGGCCGAACGCCTCCACGGCGCCAGCATCCCGTCGGGCGGTCGCCGTCCGGGGCAATTGTCACCCTATAAAAGCGACATTGTCACCCTGAATCGCGGATTGTTACCACGAAAAATTCTTGTATAACAAGATCGCCCATCACCGCGGGAGGGGTACAATCCGACATTGCTTCGTGGCGCTGGCGACGCTTTAAGCGGCCGGGCGGCGCATTTTTGCGTCGGGGCGGCGCACCAATGACGCATAATCGTCCGACAACTGGCGCGTGATCGACGCAGGCTCGTAGCGATGGGCGCCGATCTGGCGCACGGGGGCCACCTCGGCGGCGCTGCCGGTCAAAAAGCAGGCCTCGAAGCCGGCCAGCTCGTCGGGCATGATCACCCGCTCGATCACCTCGATGCCGCGGGCGCGGGCCAGGCCGATCACGGTCTGGCGGGTGATGCCGTCCAGGAAGGCGTCGGGCACCGGCGTGTGCAGCGCGCCGTCCCGCCAGAAAAAGATGTTGGCGCCGGTCGCCTCGGCGACCCGGCCGCGCCAGTCGAGCAGCAGCGCGTCGTCGCAGCCGGCGCGCTCGGCGACGTGCTTGGCGAGCGTGCCGATCGCGTACAGGCAGCTCGCCTTGGCCAGCACCGGAGCGCATTCCGGTGGCGGCCGCCGCCAGTCGCCGAACGTCAGGCGCAGGCCGTCGGCGGCGCCGGCAAAGTAGCGCGGCCAGGGCCATGTCGCGATCGCGACGTGGATCCTGGTGGCGCGCGCCGCCACGCCCAGCTGTTCCGAGCCGCGCCAGGCGATCCGGCGCAGATAGCCGTCCTCGATGCCGTTGGCCTGGACCACCGCGAGCGCCGCCTGATCGAGCGCCGGCGCGCCATAGGGACATGCCATGTCCATGATCGCGCAGGAGCGCAGCAGGCGCCGGCCGTGCGCGGCGAGCTGGAACACACGGCCGCCATACACCCGCTCGCCCTCGAACACGGCGCTGGCGTAGTGCAGGCCGTGGCTCAGCACGTGGATCCGCGCGTCGCGCCACGGCACCAGCTCGCCATCGAGCCAGATCACGCCGTCGCGCTGGTCCATCGGCAACAGATCGGCCATCAGACTTCCTCCAAGGGCCGCGCTTGTGCCTGCGCGGCTTCCTGCCCGTATGACTCCGCGACGGGCACGTCGATGGTGCCCTCGCTGACCAGCACTGCGCTGCCACCGACCCGGACCGCGGTGACCGCGCCGGCGCGCTTTTCGACCTCGACCTCGAGCCGGCTCGGCCGGCCGATCTCGAGGCCCTGCGCAATCACGCAGCGGACCACCCCGTCGACCGGACCCGAGGTGATGCCGAGCCAGCCGCCGAGCGCGGCCGCGGCGCTGCCGGTCGCCGGATCCTCCTCGACGCCGCCGGCCGGCGCGAACATGCGCGCGCGAACATCGTGGGCGTCATCGCCGGTATCGTCGGTGAACATGAACAGGTGCTCGGCGGCGGTGCCGGCCAGCTGACGCGCCCAGACCGAGCGGTCGAGCCGCGCCCGGGCGAGCGCCTCGCGCGAGGTCAGACGCACCAGCAGGAACGGCAGACCGCACGAGGCAACGCGCGGCAGGCCCTGATCGACCACCAGATCGGACGGCGCCAGGGACAGCGCCGAGGCAATCAGCTCGGCCGGCCGCTCTTCGCCGAGATCCGGCGCCTGCGGCGCGCTCAGTTGAGCGAAGGTGGCGCGGTTGCCCTGCACCGTGATGGTCACCGGCACCGGGCCGGCACCCTCCCCGAACACGATCCGCGTGGTCGCGCCCTGCAGCGGCAGCTCGCCGAGCCGGGCCAGGACCAGGGCGGTGCCGACGGTGGGGTGGCCGGCGAACGGTATCTCGGTGGCGGGCGTGAAGATCCGCAGCTTTCGCACGTGGGCCGGCGTCTCGGGCGGCAGCACGAACACGGTCTCGGACAGATTGAACTCGCGCGCGATCTTCTGCATCGCGCCCTCGTCGATGCCGCGCGCATCGGGCAGCACGGCCAGCGGGTTGCCGCCGAACGGCTGGTCGGTGAACACATCCGCAGTCACGAAACGGTAGCGCATCGCAGAGCTCCTCGATGGTCGCGCCGTTGGAGGTAGGGTCCAGACCGGCCGGCGTGGTGGGGATCAGGGCTGCCAGAACCACTTTTGCGTCTCGGCCGAGATGTCGGCACGACTGAGACCGATGTCGCGCAGCATGTGGTCGTTCATCGCGGCGAGATGGCGACGCTGACGCGACCGGTCGAGCCACAGCAGCAGCTGTTCCGGCATGCGTTCCAGGCGGCTTACCAGCCATCCCAGCCAGAACCGACCGATCGTCGGCTCGACGGACAAGCGCGGGCCCCGCGCGATTGTATCGATACAATCCTGCTGTCTCATGGCGCAATCCTTTCGTCGATGGATACAATCTTGACGGATCTGTCGTGTCAATGCTTAGATTGTTACCATGACAATCTGGAATCCCGAACTCGGCACGCGATCCGGACCGCGTTACCTCGCGCTGGCCGACGCCATCGAGCAGGACGTAGCCACGGGCACGCTCGCCGCGGGCACGCGTCTGCCGCCGCACCGCGATCTCGCCTATCGCCTCGGCATCACCGTGGGCACGGTGACACGGGCCTACGCCGTGGTCGCGGCGCGCGGCCTGGTCAGCGGCGAGGTCGGCCGCGGCACCTTCGTGCGCGCCGTCGAGACCGTGCCCCGCGTCAACCCGATCGACGACGGCACCGACGACGTCATCAAGCTCACGGTCAACGCACCACCGGATCCGAGCGACCACGCGCTCCTGCGCGATGCGCTGACCACGCTCGCGACCAGGCCCGCAGCGCTGCAAGACCTGATGTCGTATACGCCCAAGCGCGGGCTGGCCGATCACCGCGCCGCGGCCGCCACTTGGATCGGCGGGCTCGGCATCGAAGCGGATGCCGACGACGTGATCCTCACCGGCGGCGCCCACCAGGCGCTGTTCGCCACCCTGCTCGGCCTCGCCACGCCGGGCGAAAGCGTGCTGATCGAGGGCCTGACCTACGCCGGCCTTTGCCACATCGCCGAGCGGTCCGGCCTGCGCCTGCGCGGACTGGCGCTCGACGACGAGGGCGTGCTGCCGGAAGCGCTCGACGCCGCCTGCCGGTCCGAGCCGGCGCGCCTGCTGGTGCTCAATCCGACCGTCCACAACCCGACCACCGCGACCATGTCGGCCGAGCGCCGCCGGGCGATCGTGGATCTGGCGCGCAAACACGACCTGATCGTGATCGAGGACGACGTCTACGGCCGCCTGCCCGAGCGACGTCCGCCGCCGATCGCGACCCTGGCACCCGAGCGGACGATCTACATCACCAGCGCCTCGAAGAGCGTCGCACCCGGCCTGCGGCTGGGCATGATGCACTGCCCGCAGCCCTACCAGCAGCCGATCGCGGAGGTGCAGCACGATCTGTTCCTGACCAGTCCGCCGCTGATGGCCGAGCTGTTCAAGCTCTGGCTGGGCGACGGCACCGCATTGCGCCTGGCGCAACGCCAGCTGGTCGAGGCCAGGATCCGCCAGGAGTTGGCGCGCGACGTTCTGGGCAATCGGAACTATCGGGCGCAGCCCACGGCCTATCACCTCTGGCTGCCGCTGCCGGCGCCCTGGCGCACCTCGCAGTTCGTGGCGAGTGCCCGGGAGCGCGGCGTGGCGGTCGACCCGGGCACGGCGTTCGCGGTCGATCGCGACCAGGCGCCGCATGCGGTCCGGATTTCCCTTTCCGCCGCCGGCAGCCGCGAGCGCCTGCGCACTGGCCTGCAGATCCTGGCCGAGCTGCTCGACCAGCCGCCGGCCCGCCGGCGCGAGGTGATCTAGCGAGGCGCGCTCCTCACCGGCCGAGCTTCGCCTCGACCATGGCCGACGCGCCGGAGCGCTCGCCGAGGCGCTCGCCCGCGATCAGCCGTCGGTGCCCCTCCGGCTCTGCCGCCTGCTTGCCGAGTGCCCAGTCGATGTCGCTCTCGGCCTCGTCGCTCGGCATGACCAGGACGCCGCACGGATCGGCGACCACCAGGTCGCCCGGATGGACCACGGCGCCGCCGCAGGCGATGTCGACATTGAAGCTGCCGCCCACGTCGTACAGGCGGGTGGTGATCGGGGCGACGCCGCGCGCCCACACCGGCAGGTCGTACTGCTCGATCTCGGCGAGGTCGGTGCACGGGCCGTCGATCACCACGCCGACGCAGCCGGTCGCCTTGATCGCGCAGGCAACGCCGCCGCCGACGGCGGCGTGTTTGTGGTCGCCCAGCCGGTCGATCACCAGGATGTCGTTCGGGCGAAGGAACTGGACGATGTGGTGGAGCAGGGTCGAGTCCTGGCCGGGCAGCGCCAGGGTGACCGCCGTGCCGGCGATCCGGCGACCCGGCAGCATGGCGCGGACCTCGCGGTCGACGAAGCCCATGTGGCGGCGATGGCCGATGGTCGCGGTCTCGACCTCGCGCGCCTTCGCCAGCAACGCTTCCGGCACCGCCGCCGGCATGTCCCGCATCACGTAGCTCATCCGATCTCCTTTTGGCTGCTTGCGCTTGTCTGGTTGCGCCGGCTCTTGCACCAGGCCCATCGGGCCGTAGTCTGCTCGGGCGAGCAGCTGGAGGCAAGCATGAACCGGAACGTCGAGCAATGGCAGGTGACCAAGCGCGCGGTCAGCAGCGAAGCGGGCGTGGTCGCCTCGCAGCACTGGCTGGCTGCCCGCGCCGGCGCAGCCATGCTCGACGCGGGTGGCAACGCCGTCGATGCCGCCATCGCCTGCGCCTTCGCGCTCAGCGCGGTCGAGCCGTGGATGTGCGGCCTCGGCGGCAGCGGCTACATGGTGGTCTGGATGGCGGAGCAGCGCCGCGCCTATGTGCTCGACTTTCAGGGCATGCTGCCGGCGGCGATCGACACCGCCGATTACCCGCTCGACCCCTCGGTGCCGGATGCGATCATGGGTTTCCCGGGGGTCCGCGGCAACCGCAACGTCGAGGGCTATGGCTCGATCACGGTACCGGGCGCGGTCCGCGGCCTTGCCCGCGGCCTCGAGCGGTTCGGCCGGCTTCGGCCTCGATCGGGTCCTCGAGCCCGCCATCCGCCTTGCCGATCGTGGCGTGCCGGTCGACTGGTTCGCGACCCTGATGATCGCCCTCGGCCAGCCGGTACTGCAGAAGGACCCCGCGGCCGCCGCCATCTACTTGCAGAACGGCGGGCCCGCAGCGCCGGAGCAGCTGCTGCCGCTCGGCCGCCTGCCGGCGACGCTGCGCGCCCTTGCCGAGGAGGGGCCGGACGTCTTCTACCAGGGCCGGTTGGCCTCGAGCATGGCAGCCGACCTTCAGGCGGGCGGCAGCAGGATCACGGCCGACGACTTCGCCGCCTACCAGATGCTCGAGCACGAGCCGCTCGCCGGCCGTCACCGCGGCGTCGACCTGCACACCGCGGGGCCCACCAGCGGCGGTCCGCGGCTGATCGACGCTTTCCGCCACATCGAGCAGCATCTCGAGCCCGGCAGCGGTCTCGGGGCGCACGCCTACAAGGTCTACGCCGACGCGCTGAACGTTGCGTGGCGCGCCCACAAGCGTCGGATCGGACGCGAGCCCGAGACCAGCGGCTGCACCAGCCACATGAGCGCGGTCGACGCGGACGGCAACATGGTCGCCTTGACCTACACGCTGCTGAACCGTTTCGGCAGCGGCGTCGTCCTGCCCGGCACGAGCGTTCTGATGAACAACGCCGTCTCCTATTTCGACCCGCGGCCCGGCTATCCGACCACCATGGCGGGCCGCAAGCGGATCAACGCCAGCAACATGTGCCCGACCATCGCGACCCGGGCGGGCGAGGCGCTGTTCGCCGTCGGCGCGTCCGGCGCCAACCACATCATGCCCTGCACCTTGCAGGTCGCGGCCTTCATGCTCGACCACGGGCTTTCCCTCGAGGAGGCGTTCAACGCGCCCCGGATCGACGCCTCCGATCGCGGCTCGGTCCGGGTCGACCCGCGGGTTGGCGACGAGGTCCTGCAGGAGCTGGCACACTCCTTCACGCTCGAAGTCGCGCAGCGCTTGGTATTTCCGAAGCTCTTCTCCTGCCCGTCCGGCGTCGCCCGCGATCCGGCGACCGGGCTGTGCCACGGCATCAGCGATCCCTCGCAACCGATCGCCGGCGCCGCAGGCGCGGGCCGGTTCACGCTGCCCGGATCCGCCGCGCTCGTCGGTGCGTGCCCAGGGCGCGCACGCATAAACGGTGCGATGCTGTCACCCCAACTGCTCGAGCTGCTGCGCGACTGGTATCGCATCGCGCGGCCTCAAGCCTGGCTGTTCCCTGGCCGCGATCCGCTGCTGCCGCTGACCACACGTCAACTCAATCGCGCTTGCCATGCTGCCGCCCACATGGCCGAGATCAAGAAGCGGGTGACGCCGCACACGCTCCGGCACAGCTTCGCCACTCACCTCCTCGAGCAGAACATCGACATCCGCGTGATCCAGGTCCTGTTGGGTCATGCCAAGCTCGACACGACAGCGCTCTACACTCGGGTCGCCACCACCACGATCCGCGCGGTGATCAGCCCGCTCGACCGGCTCGGGCCGCTCGCCGAGGGGAGACCACGAGCGGAGACCTGACCCGGCGGCCGTGGGCCGCCCGAGGCTGGAGGTCGCCGACATCTTCGATCGCCACGGGACCGCCTGGCGCCGGGCCAATGCGGGGCATGTGAGCCTCGGCCAGCTCCAGGTGATGTCGGCGATCGTGAGCTGCCGCACCGCGACGCTCGGCGGCCACGTCGCGGCTTGTGAGGACTGCGGCCACACCCAGATCGCCTACAACTCCTGCCGCAACCGCCACTGCCCGAAGTGTCAGGGAGCCGCCGCCAGGGACTGGCTGGCCGAGCGACAAGCCGAGCTCTTGCCGGTGCCCTACTTCCACCTCGTCTTCACCCTGCCGGCCGCGATCGCCGACATCGCTTACCAGAACAAGGCGATGATCTACGATCTCCTGTTCAAGGCATCGTCCGAGACGCTGCTGACGATCGCCGCCGACCCGAAGCACCTCGGGGCAAGGATCGGGATCACCGCGGTGCTCCACAGCTGGGGCTCGGCCATGACCCATCATCCGCACGTCCACATGATCGTGCCCGGCGGCGGGCGCTCGGCCGATGGATCCAAGTGGGTCGCGTCCAAGCCGGGCTTCTTCGTGCCGGTGCGCGTGCTCGCGAAGCTCTTCCGCAGGCTGATGCTGGAGAAGCTCGAAGCCGCTCACGCGAGCGGCCGGCTGACGTTCTTCGGCGAACACGCCGGCCTGCGCGACCCCAAGGCCTTCGCCGCGCAGCTCGCACCGCTCCGTAAGAAGAACTGGTTCGTCTACGCCAAGCCGCCCTTCGCCGGGCCCCAAGCGGTGCTCGCCTATCTCGCGCGCTACACCCACCGCGTCGCGATCTCGAACCGCCGGCTGGTCGCCCTCGACGCGGACGGCGTCACGTTCCGATCCAAGGACTACCGTCGCAACGGGCAGCAGCGCTACCGGACCATGACCCTCGCGCCCGGCGAGTTCATCCGGCGCTTCCTGCTCCACGTCCTGCCCAAGAGCTTCCACCGCATCCGCCACTACGGGTTCCTCGCGAGCGCCGCGCGCCAGGCGAACATTGCCCGTGCCAGGGAGTTGCTCGCCGCACTCGAGCCGCCAACGGCGCCCGACGCGACGACCAAGGCCACCGCCACGGCGCCAACCGACCATCGTCCGCCATGCCCGTGCTGCGGCGGGCGCATGATCGTCATCGAGACCTTCGAGCGCGGCGGCGGCCCGCGCGACCCGCCTCGGCCCGAACCCGGGATCAGGACCGAGGCCGCATGACCCCCAAGAACCCCTCATCGCAGCGCAAGCCCGCCGCAGGCCATCGCCACCAGCGACAGGCCGACCGCACCCTCATCCCTCCGATCCTACGACCCGGACCGCCGATCGCACCGACATCGACGGCCCTGGGCGCCCGAGATCGCACTCCTCGCCACCTCTCTCGCGATCTCTCCGCCGCCCAAGCGATCCAGCGCCTCCATCGAAGCCGTCCCCAACGCCGCCGCCCACCGTTGGCGCCCGTCAAATCCCCATAGCCCCCAGAAGGTAGCATCCGGCCCCCGCGGGTTCCTTCCCTGGAGGCTTTCGGACGCCGGCCCTCGGCGCTGCCCGCTACGTCACAACCGGCCGGCATCCGAAACCCTTCACATCTTCGGCCATTCGGCAGGTGGGCCCACATGTCCGACTTGGATGGCGAACCGGTCACGTTCAGAAGCTGGCGGTCGCGTGATTCAAGCTCCCAAAAGGGACTTCGAGCATGCGACATGCCCTGTCGGATGCGGAGTTGGGAGCCATCAAACCGCTGTTTCCCCAATGGACCCGATCTGCTTCAGCCCGTTCCTGTCGCAAGACCGCCATCGGATTGAATTGGTTTTTCCACCGGCCAAAGCAGCGCCGTCGCATCGCCACGCGCTGAGACAAGCTCGCGGAGAACTTCCTGGGCTTCGTCACGCTTGCCGCGATCCGGCCATAACTTCGCGTTTATCAGCGCACGCCTAGCGCTCAACTCAGCATTCGACGGATCGCCTGACCTGCATCGCGCACCGCGGCGCGCGCGGCCGCACAGCGCGGCGTCATCTGCATGAAGCCGTGCACCAACCCCGGATAGACGTGCAGCTGGTGCGCGACGCCGGCGGCTTCGAGCCGCCGGTCGAGCTCGATGGTGTCGTCATACAGCGGATCGAGCGCGGCGGCCGTCAGGTACAGCGGCGGCAAGCCGGAAAGATCGGCGTAGATCGGCTCCGCCCGCGGGTCGGGCGTCGTGGGGTCGCCCAGATAGTGCTGCCAGAACCAGCCCATCTCGGCGGTGCCGAGACGCCAGGAACCGTCGCCGAACCGCGTCTGTGACGGCGTGTCCAGGCGCCGCCAGAAGCAGCCGTAGAACAGCGCGGCGCCCTTCAGCGGCGTTGCCAGCGGCGTTGCGCCCTCGAGGTCACCCGCATCCCGCAGATCGAGCAGGCTTGCGAGCGCGAGATTGGCGCCGGCCGAATCGCCCGCCAGCACGATACGCTGCGGATCGATGCCGAGCGTCGCGGCCTCGTCCACGATCCACCGAACCGAGGCGACGCAGTCGTCGAGCGGCGCCGGAAACGGGTATTCCGGCGCCAGGCGGTAGTCGACCCCGATCACGGCAGCACCGCTGTCCAAAGCGAGCAGCCGCATCACGCGATCATGCGTGTCGAGCGAGCAGATCACGAAGCCGCCGCCGTGAACGTAAATCACCAGCGGCAACGTTTCCGCCTCGCTCGGCCGGTAGTGGCGCAGCCGGATCGGCCCCGCGGGTCCGGGCATCGCCAGCTCGGTGACACTGGCGAGCTCAGGAGAATCCTGGTTCCAGGCCCGGTTGTTCTCCTCGGCCTGGGCGCGTGCCGCCTCTACCGGCAGGCTCGAGACCGGCGGCACACCGGCCTCGGCGATCTCGCGCAGAACCTGGGCAGTTTCGGGATCGACGTAGTCCGCGTCGGCGGCTCGGCTCATCAGGCGTTTCCTCTCTTCTCGCACCCTGGGCCGCCACACTAGCGAAGGTTTCGCTGGTACCAGTTCACGATGTTGCGTCCGATCATCTCGGGCTCGTCCTCTTGAATGTAGTGTCGGCCGTAGCCCACGAAGATCGCTTCGATATTACGGTCGTTCTCGGCCATCCACTCGGCGACCCAGGGCGGCACCAGGGCACCGGGCCGGGCGTACAGCAGGAGCTTGGGCACGTCCGAGGTTTTGAGCCAGTCCCCGATCCGCTCGACCACCTCGACGTTGCGTGCCGGCGCGCCGGCGATCGGCAGCTCGCTCGCCCAGACGAAGATCGGCTCGCGGTCGGCCGGATCGAGGAAAGGCTGACGGTAATTCTCGATCTCCTCTTCGGTCAGCTCCCGGGTGACCGCTCCATTGGCCAGCAGGCCCTCGACGAACATGTCCTCGGTGATCAGCAGCTTGCGCCCTTCGATCGGATCGCGAAAGCGGCGGAACAGCTCGCCCGCGGGTCCCATGTCGTCGTAGGAGGCCATCGGAAACCGCGGCGGCACGATCGCCTCCATCAGCACCACGCCCTTGACGTTGCTCTCGTTGCGCCGGGCGTAGTCGAGGCCGAGCACCGTGCCCCATTCGTGCATCACCAGCGTCAGGTTCTTGAGGTTGAGCGCCTCGATGAAGTCGTCGACGTAGCGCTGCTGGTCCTGCAGCGTGTAGTCGGTCGGCGGCTTGCCGGACTGGCCGAAGCCCGGCAGGTCGAGCGCGATCACCCGGCCGATCGGCTCGACCTGCGGCATCACGTTGCGCCACAGATAGGACGAGGTCGGGTTGCCGTGCAGGAACAGGACAGGGTCGCCGACGCCCGCGTCGACATAGTGTATCAGCACCCCGTCGATCTCGACGAACTTCGAGGGATAGGGGGGCGCCGCAAAGGCTTCGGGTCGAGGGTCGGACGACCTCAGCGGGTTCTGCGCCTCGGTCGGCGCAGCCATCAGCAGGACCGCGACGATCGCGGGTAAGGCGAACCCTCTCATCCGATCGCCTCCCGTCGCGATCTGTCGGCCGGATCGCCCCGGACGCTGGGGTCGAGACACCTCCTTACAAAATGGTCTTGGTCGCGCCGCCGTCCACGAACAGATCGGCGCCGTGGATCTGCTCGGCAAGCGGCGATGCCAGATAGGTGGCCAGGCGTGCGACATCCTCCGGCCGACCGTAGCGGCGCAGCCCGGAGCGGGCCAGCTCCTGCTGCTCGAACGCCTCGCGGCTAATGCCGTCGGCGGCGGCGCGCTGGTTCAACAGCGAATCCAGCCGGCCGGTGACCGTCATGCCGGGATGCACGGCGTTGACCGTGACCCCGTCGCGCAGGCCGAGCTCGGCCAGCGCCTTGGTGAAGTTGGTGATCGCGGCATTGACCGCGCCGCCGATCATGAAGTTGGCATTCGGCGTCTTCGACGCGCCACCGATGATGTTGACCACCGCGCCCTGCGAGTCCTTGAGCAGCGGCCAGAGCGCACGCGACAGGCGGACGTAGGCGTAGAACTTGAGCGCAAAGCCGTCTTCCCAGACCGAGTCGTCGAGCTTGAAGAAATCGCCGCTCTGGGTGGCGCCCGCATTGTTGACCAGGATGTCGAGCCGGCCGAAGGCATGCTTGAGCGCACCGACCGCGGCTTCGCACCCCTGGGGCGAGCGCAGGTCGGTGGCGCAGATCTCGATGCGCCGCCCGCTGGCCTTGGCGATTACCGCTGCTGCGTGCTCCAGGTCGGACTCGGTGCGGGCGACGATCATCACGTCGCAGCCTTCGCTCGCCGGCTCTCGGCGCAGGCCCGGCCGATTCCTTTGCTGCCTCCCGTGACCAGCGCCACCTTGCCGCTCATCCCCAGATCCACCTCGCCCCCCTTGTGCTCGTGCCGGACCGCGCGAATGGTCACGGGCCTTATCGCTGTTGCGACCATACCGAACTCGCTACGCTGGGTCTGCACCTAGGGAGGAAATGTCGCATGTTGGTGGCGAAACACTCTGGCCTGCTCCACCTGCGCTCGCGCGCGCTCGCGCTCGCGTTGGCCCTCGCCGGCGCCACCGGTGCGGCCCGAGCCGACCCGCTGCTCGACGAGGTGGTCGGGTTTACCGGCACGGTGATGTATCTGGAGACCGGCGTGCCGGGCATGATCATCGCCGCGGTGCGCGGTGACGACAGCGCCGTGTTCGGCTTCGGCGAGACCTCGAAGGGTTCCGGTGTCGAGCCGGACGGCAGGTCGCTGGTGCGGATCGGCTCGATCACCAAGGTGTTCACCGGCGAGATGCTGGCGCGGCTGGCGGCCGACGGCACCGTCGGCTTCGCCGATCCGTTGTCGGACCATCTCGAGCTCGGCGTCCCCCTGCCCTCGGTCGACGGCCGCGCGATCCGCCTGGTCGATCTCGCCACCCAGTCCGGCGGGCTGCCGCGTGAGGTCGAGCATACCCCCGGACCGCCGGACGACCCCTTCAGCACCATCACCACGGAAGCCTTCGGGGCCTGGCTGGGCAGCCATCGGCTGCTGTTCAAGCCGGGCTCGGCGGTGCTCTACTCCAACTTCGGCTTCGACCTTCTGGCCGGCGCGCTGGCGGGCGCCGCCGGGCGGCCTTATCCGGAGCTTCTGGCGGACGGCATCACCGGTCCGCTCGGCATGGCCGATACCACCTTCGCGCCCTCGGCCGAGCAGAAGCAACGTCTGATGCAGGGCCACGGCTTCGACGGCGAGCCCTTGCCGGACGCGCCGAGCGGGCCGGCGATCGTCGGCTCCGGCGGCCTGTATTCGACCGCCGACGACCTGGTGCGCTGGCTGCGCTGGCACCTCGATCGGTTCAGCGCCGAGGACGCCGAGATCCGGCTGCTCGACCACGCCGTCTATCTGCAGCGCGACGGGCTGACGACGGTCGCGGGCATGGACGAATCCGGCCACATGGACGCCATGGGGCTCGGCTGGGTGGTGATGATGCCGGACGGCGATCGCCCGCTGATCCTGCAGAAGGCGGGCGGGCTGCAGGGCTTCTTCAGCTACCTGGCCTTCGCGCCGACCCGCGGCGTCGGTGCCTTCATCGTGATCAACCAGTTCGACTTCGCCGCCGCGATGGGCATGGCCGAGACGGTCAACGCGCTGATCGCGACGTTGGCGCCGCGCTAGCTTCGCTTCGTTGGCGATTGGGTATCTACCAGGGATTCAAGCTGCCAAGCGGAGCGTTGAGCGGCATTGCTGTAAGTCACGACAAGGCCCGCCGCTTCGCCCTTGAGCCGATCGGCGCCCAAAACAAGGTCGTCATGGATGAACGGCGGCGACCCTTCA
>CAVSVZ010000028.1:0-18461 GCA_963731495.1 uncultured Alphaproteobacteria bacterium | reverse complement strand
AATCAGGGAGCCGAGGGTGCCGAAGATGGTGTAGGCGAAGGTGACCCAGAGCACGCTCCAGAACTCGCGCGCGTCGATCACCCGGCGGAAGTTCTGCAATGTGAAGTTCGAGGACAGCAACGGGTTGCTCGCCCGGCCGGTGACCGTCGGCGCAGGCTCCCGGGCCGTCCTCGCCGAGCGCCAGATAGGCCTGCCTGACTTCGACCGGAATGGTGAGAACCTCGCGATGGCCGCCCTCCCAGTCGCCGAGCTCGCAGCTGAGCTGCCGGTCGTCGAGGGTGCAGCGCTCGTCGAGCTCGAGCGGCACGAGGCCTTCCGGCAGCACGTCCTCGAGCACGACCGCCGCGATCGGACGGTCCCGTGAGGTGCTGCGCAGGCGGTATTGCAGCTCCAGCCGATCGCCGGCCGCCTGCGGCATCGCCGCGCAGGCGCGGGTTGACCAGCGGTGCCGGCGCGCGCAGGTCCTCGAGCCCGACGGGCTTGACGCTGATCCAGAAATTCGCGAGCAGCGGGAACAGGACGACGGCCAGCACGATCAGAAAGGTCGGCGCGAACATGCCGTAGGCGAGCCACGCCTCGCGCGCCGCCATGCTGGTCCCTGCTTGCCGCTGTCGCATCGTCGGACTCCGGGCCGTCGCCATGCCGGCGACGGCCCGCTGCGCTTCGGCGGGTCAGGAGCCGGCGATCTTGGCGAGCTCCTGGTTCATCAGCTCGACCGTCGCTGCGGCCGCGCGCTCGCCGTCGACATACTCGCGCACCAGCCGGTTCAGGACCTGGCTGTTGATGATCTTCGAGGCGAGCGACAGCTGATCCTCGGCCAGGCCCCAGCGGTCGGCGCGCGCGAGGCCGGCGACGACATCGTCGATCACGTCCTTGGGGTAGATCTCGGCGAGCGCCGCCTTGCGATCGACGCCGACCGGCAGCTCGCTCCAGGCGTCGATGTACGCGGTCGGATTGTCCTCCGTGCCGCGCCGCACCGGGAACTTGCCCTCGGGCGCGATCGAGAGCGTCTGCATATAGCCCTCGTCCATGCTGTACTCGACGAAGGCGATCGCGTCGTCGGTCGCGGCATCGTTGGTGATGCCGAAATAGCGGATGTCGCCCCAGGCGGCGCCGTCGGGGTTGGACGGCCCGGCGAAGCTTGGTGACGATGCCCGTCTTCCCGGCGAGCTCGCGGCTGGTCGGGTCGTCGCCGATCGTGATCGGCGCCGCATCGCGCAGGCCGGCGAGCTCGTCGAGGATGAAGGGCGACCAGATGATCATCGCCGCATGGCCGGCGAAGTAGAGCTCGCGCGACTGCTGCCAGAAGAGATCGCCCGGCGGGCTCGGCATCGACCAGCGCCTTGTAGAACTCGAGCACCTCGATCGTCTTGGTCCTCGTCGAGCCGGGCTTCGCCCTCGGCGGAGACCGGCGAGACGCCGTTGGCGAGGAAGACGTGCTCGAGCACCTGGCTCATGAAATTCTCGTCGACCTTGGTCGCGGCGACGAAGCCGTACATGTCGGGCGGGTTGTGCAAGCGCCTTGATCGCGGCCGTGATCCGCTCGTAGGTGTCCGGCGGCTCGAGGCCCGCCTGGTCGAACAGATCCTTGCGGTAGAGGATCATCTGGGTCCAGCCGTCGACCGGAACGGCGGCGTAGCCGTCCTCGAAGGCGGCCATCTCGAGCGTGCGCGGCGCGAAGGTGTCGGCCCCCAGGTCCTCGATGACCTCGGTCGCGGCGTCCCAGTCGAGGATCCCGGCCTCCGCCCATGGCTGGACGTATTGCAGGGTAAGATAGATGACGTCGGGCAGATCGCCCGCAGCGAACGCGGCGGTCGCGCGCGTGCCGAGATCGGTCTCGGTGACCGGAATCACCTCGACGGTGATGCCGGTCTCGTCCTTGAAGGCCTCCGCCAGCGCCTCCTGCTTGGCGAGCCGGTCGGGCTGCTCCTCGGTCGTCCAAAAGCGCAGCGTCTGGGCGCTCGCCTGCTGGCAGACGATGCCGAGCGCAAGCATGCTCGCCGCCGCGCCGAGCTTCAGCCGCAAGCCATCCATGATTGCCTCCCCTGCGTTGCCATGGTGCGCCGCTCGAAGTGTGCGTCGACCTCCGCGACGGGCGGACCAAGAAACCGGAAGGCTTGTCGCAAATCCGGGAGGTGTCAAGCCGAGGCTCGGCCCTCAGCCAAGACGGGCGGAGCATTCTTGGGAGTCCGGCAACCGCGGCATGCTGTCGGGACGTCTCAGCTCGCGCTTGACCCCATCACCGGCGGTGACTATCTCTCTGGCCGGCGGTGCTTGGCGAAATCACGCCGAACGCTTGGTTTGAGGTGGCGTCCGTGCCCGGAGCGATCCGGGCATGACATTGCTGTTGCACCGGTGTAGACAGCGGTGCGCCTGTGTACGGGAATCGAGATCGATGAGTGTGAGACTTCGCCTGGCCCGCGGCGGGACCAAGAAGCGGCCGATTTATCGCCTGGTGGCGACCCATGCGCGCAGCCCGCGCGACGGCCGCTTTCTCGAGAGGCTCGGCACCTACAATCCGCTGCTGCCGAGCGATGCCGCCGAGCGCGTGGTCCTGAACGAGGACCGCATCCGGCATTGGCTGGGCCACGGCGCCAAGCCGAGCGACCGGGTCGCCCGCTTCCTCGACAAGGCCGGCATCACCGAGAACACCGTGCACTTCCGGGGCACCGGCAAGCGTGCCAAGGCGATCGAGGCCAAGAAGGCCGAAGCCGCCGCCGAGGCCGCAAAGAACGCGCCGGCCGCCGCGCCCGCAGCGAGTGCTGCGCCGGCAGCGCAGGCCGAGCCCGAGCCTGCCCCCGCGCCTGCCGCCGAGAGCGCGGAGCCGGCCGCAGTGGCCGAAGCCGAAGCACCTGCCGCCGAGAGCACGGAGCCGGCCGCAGTGGCCGAAGCCAAAAAGCCGGCCGAAGCGGCCGCCGCCGATGCCTCCGAGCCGGCCCCCGTTGCCGAAGCCGAAGAGCCCGCCGAAGCCGAAAAGCCGGCCGAAGGCGCGTAGAGGCCCTCGTGGTCGGATTGCGGAGAGATGGACCGGCAAGCGAGCGATTGGGTGTGCGTGGCCGCAGTGGCGACCGCGCACGGCATTCGTGGCGCGCTGAAGCTCCGCTGCTTCACCGAGCGACCTGAGGACGCGACCACTTACGGTCCTGTTTACGATCGGCAAGGCAGGCGGCTGTTTGCTCTCAAGGTGATCGGCTGCAGCCGCGGCGGCATCCTGGTCGAGGCGGAGGGGATCCGCGACCGCAACGCGGCCGAGGCGCTGCGGGGCACCGAGCTGTTCGTGCCACGCGCGGCGCTGCCCGAGCTCGGGCCCGACGAGTTCTACCACAGCGACCTCGAAGGCATGGACGTGCTGCGCGCCGACGGCGCACGCCTGGGCGCGGTGCGCGCGCTCAGCAATTTCGGCGCAGGCGACATCCTCGAGGTGATCGGCGACGACGGCCGCACGGTGGCGCTGCCGTTCGACCGCGAGACGGTGCACACGGTCGACCTGGCGGCGGGTCGCGTGGTGGTGACGCCGCCGCCCGAGCTTGTACCGGACGAGCTGCCCGAGCCGCGCCCGGAGCCCGAGAAGCGCCGCGAGAGCGTGGCGTCATGAGCGCACCCTGGGCTGCGACCGTGATCACGGTGTTGCCAGAAATGTTTCCGGGGCCGCTCGGTCATTCGCTCGCCGGTCGGGCGCTGCAGGACGGTATCTGGTCGCTCGAGACGCTCAATCCGCGCGATTTCGCGACGGACCGGCATCGCAGCGTCGACGACCTCCCGTTCGGCGGCGGTGCCGGTATGGTGATGCGGCCTGACGTGGTCGCCCGCGCAATCGATGCGGCGGCAGAAACAGCCCCACAGCGCCCGAAGCTCTATCTGACGCCGCGCGGTATCCCGTTGACGCAGGCGCGCGTGCAAAAACTTGCTCAAGGGCCTGGGCTTGTGGTGTTATGCGGCCGCTTCGAAGGGGTCGACCAGCGGGTCGTCGAGGCCAGAGCGCTCGAAGAAGTGAGCCTCGGTGACATCGTGCTGTCGGGTGGCGAGCCCGCGGCGATCGCGCTGATCGATGCCTGCGTGCGGCTGCTGCCCGGCGTGGTCGGCTCGGCGGCGTCGCTGTGCGAAGAGAGCTTTGCGGACCAGCTGTTGGAATACCCGCACTTCACCCGCCCGCAGGAGTGGGAGGGTCGCTCGGTGCCGGACGTGCTGCTGTCCGGCCATCACGAGCGCATCCGGGCCTGGCGCAAGGACCAGGCCGAGTGCACGACCAGATCGCGGCGCCCGGATCTCTGGGCGCGCCATGTTGGTGTCGATCACCGGGCCGGGGCGGCGAGTGGGCCGTCCAGGGCGGACAGCAAGTGAGGTTGCCATGAACGTCATCCAGGAACTCGAGCAGGAGCAGATCGCGCAACTCACCGCCGACCGCCTGATTCCGGAGTTTGCGCCGGGCGACACCATCCGGGTCAGCGTCAAGGTGGTCGAGGGCACCCGTGAGCGCGTCCAGGCCTTCGAAGGCGTGTGCATCGCGCGCAAGAACCGCGGCATCAACTCCGCCTTCACCGTGCGCAAGATCAGCTATGGCGAGGGCGTCGAGCGCGTGTTCCCGCTGTACAGCCCGCAGATCACCGGCATCGAGGTGATGCGCCGTGGCCGGGTACGACGCGCCAAGCTGTACTATCTGCGCGGCCGGACCGGCAAGGCGGCGCGTATCGCCGAGCGGCGTGACGAGCGGCCGACCAAGAAGGCTGGCGGCGCCGCCACCAACGAACCGGTCGACGACGCCGCAGACTGAGACCGCTGCCACCGCCATGGCAACGCCGCTCCGGTGGCGGGCCCGGCGCTCGTCGGCATGTCGTGCGTGCGAATCGCACGGGCGGTGCCGGCGCACGAAGGAGCATGAGGAGGCCCCGTGATGGCCAAGACCCTGTTCGATAAGATCTGGGACTCGCACGTGGTGCACGAGGAGGAGGACGGTACGGCGCTCCTCTATATCGATCGCCATCTGGTGCACGAGGTGACCAGCCCGCAGGCGTTCGAGGGCCTGCGCCAGACCGGGCGCAAGGTGCGCCGAGTCGACGCGACCCTGGCGGTGCCCGATCACAACGTGCCGACGACCGAGCGCCACAAGGGTATCGCCGACGAGACCTCGCGCATCCAGGTCGAGACCCTGCAGCAGAACTGCAAGGACTTCGGCATCGACCTGCTCGATGTTCACGACGTCCGTCAGGGCATCGTCCACGTGATCGGTCCCGAGCAGGGCTTCACCCTGCCGGGCACGACCATCGTGTGCGGCGACAGCCACACCGCGACACATGGCGCGTTCGGCGCGCTCGCATTCGGCATCGGCACGTCCGAGGTCGAGCATGTCCTGGCGACCCAGACCCTGATCCAGCGGCCCTCCAAGAACATGCGGATCACGGTCGAGGGCACCTTACCCATCGGCGTCACGCCCAAGGACGTGATCCTGGCGATCATCGGCAAGATCGGCACCGCCGGCGGCACCGGCCATGTGATCGAATATGCCGGCGAGGTGATCCGCAACATGTCGATGGAAGGCCGCATGACGGTCTGCAACATGTCGATCGAGGCCGGCGCGCGGGCCGGTCTGGTGGCGCCGGACGAGACCACCTACCGCTATCTGATGGGCCGGCCGCTGGCGCCCAAGGGCGCGGCCTGGGAGCAGGCGGTGGCGCACTGGCGTACGCTGCCGTCCGACCCGGACACCCGGTTCGACAAGGAGGTCACGCTGCAGGCGGCCGAGATCGAGCCGCAGGTCACCTGGGGCACCAGCCCGCAGGATGTCCAGCCGATCTCGGGCAAGGTGCCCGATCCGGCCAGGTTCGAAGACGAGCGCCGGCGCCGGGCAGCCGAGCGCTCACTGACCTACATGGCGCTCGAGCCCGGCACGCCGATCAACGAGATCGCGATCGACCGGGTGTTCATCGGCTCGTGCACGAACTCCCGGATCGAGGACCTGCGGGCCGCGGCCGAGATCGCCAAGGGTCGCAAGGTGGCGTCGAGCGTGCAGGCGATGGTCGTGCCGGGGTCCGGTCTGATCAAGCACCAGGCCGAGGAGGAAGGTCTCGATCAGATCTTCACGAATGCCGGCTTCGAATGGCGCGACGCCGGCTGCTCGATGTGCCTGGCGATGAACGCCGACAAGCTGCAGCCGGGCGAGCGCTGCGCCTCGACCTCGAACCGCAATTTCGAGGGCCGGCAGGGGCCCGGCGGCCGGACCCACCTGATGTCGCCGGCAATGGCCGCTGCTGCAGCGATCGCGGGCCATATCACGGACGTACGCAAGCTGGCATAACAGCGCGCGGCTCGATAGCGAGCGCCGCCCTACGGTTCCTCGAGCCACGCCAAAAAGGCTTCCAGAAAGCGTGGCGTCGCCAGCATGAAGCGGGTGGTCGCCAGCATGAAGTGGCTGCCGTGGTGGTAGCAGGGGTCGAGCGTGGTCGCGAGCAGCCGGCCCGGCGCGTAGCTGTTCGTGTCCTCGAACAGGACGGAGCGACCCTCGGCCGTGCGGGTGGGCCGTACAGGTGCCAGATGACCGCGGGCCGATCGAGATGGCGAAACAGCGCATGGTCCGGCCGTGGTAGCCGCAGGCCGAGTCGACGCTCTGCTGGTCGACAGGGGCGACATCTGCAGCGGCACGAGTGCCGCGCCGTCACGGCTGATTCACGGCGGTCTGAAGTATCTGGAGACGGGCGAGTTCAGGCTGGTCGCGGAATCGACCCTCGAACGCAACCTTCTGCTCGCCAACGCGCCGCACGTCGTGCGGCCGCTGCAGGCGCTGGGCTCAGGGCGCTGTTCCCGGGCTTCGAGATCGACGAGCGGCATATCGTCTATCGATATTGCGGTGTGCGGCCGCTGCCGGCGAGCGATGCGCTCGATCCGGACGCCGTATCCCGCGATCAGGTGGTGCGCGTCGACGAGCCGGACGCCGACCGTGCCTTTCCGGTGCTGTCGCTGATCGGCGGCAAATGGACGACATTTCGGGCACTCGCCGAGGAAGTCGCGGACATGCTTCCTTCTCGCGCGGCTCGGGCGCGAGCGCACGCGGAGCACATCGGATCTCGCGATCGGCGGCGGGCGTGACTATCCGCAAGACGATGCCGCGCGGGATCGGTGGATTGCACAGGCGGCCGAAGCATCGGGCCTCGAACCGGCGCGCGTCAACGCCCTGCTCGAACGGTACGGCACCAGCGCCGCAGAGATCGCCTCGCATTGCGCCGCTGCGCAGCATGCGCCGCTCACGGCCCTGCCCAGCTACAGCCGCGCCCCCGGCCCACGGTCGTTCAGGTCTCCACCTCCACGCTCTCGAGCACGATGTCCTGCGCATGCGGATCACTGGGATCGTCGGAAACCGTCACGTCGAGCTCGGCGCCTTCGGCCGGGGTACCGGCGGCCGCTAAGCTGAAATGCTCCGCAAAGTGCGCGGGCGACATGTGGCTGAGCGCGCCGCACCAGACTTTGATCCTGACCACGCGCGATGCCTGCTCAGCCACGGCGACTTCGCGAATCTGGCGCATCAGGTGGGTCATCAAGGAGGCTTCATGCATCGGTCTGCTTGTCTATCCGTCCTCTGGTGATTTGATCTCGTCGAGAATGCACTCGATCACTTTCCCGGCCGCGCGCGCAACCTCTGCCGACAAGACAGCGCTCGGCTCGAACTGCGCCCCTTCGATGGCGTAGACGATGCAGCGGCGCGGCAGCGAGCCGAGGGCACGCGCGAGTTCGATCGCCTGCGCCAAGCCAAAGCCGTGGGACGACACCTCCGCGAGCCGGCTCGGCAAGACCTGTCCCGTCACGTCGAAGCGCTGCACCGTGCCCGGCGGCGCACCGGAGACCTTGGCATCGACCACGACGGCCACATCGGCGCCCTCCAGCTCCTGAACGATGGCGGTCGCTTCGCCTGGGCATTGCAGGGCCTCGAATCCGGCGGGCAGGCGGCCGCGCAGCAGACGAACAATCTCGTAGCCGACCGCATCGTCACCCCGCTCGGGGTTGCCGATGCCCAGGATCAGCCGCCGTCCATCAGCCATACGCCCCGGCTCCGCTAGGCGCGGTCGATCTCAAGCTTGAGAAAGTGGGTCGCGCAGGAGATGCAGGGGTCGTAGTTGCGCACCGTCTGCTCGCAGCGCCAGCGCAGGTCGTCGTCGGGCATGTCCAGCCAGGCGCCGACGAACGCCCGAAGGTCCTCCTCGATGGTCGGCTGGTTCTGCGACGTCGGCGGGATGATGACCGCATCCTCGATCGCGCCGTCCTCGGCGAGCCGATAGCGATGATAGAGCATGCCGCGTGGCGCTTCGGTCGCGCCGTGACCTACGCCGGCACACGACTGCACGGGCACCGCCGAGCGATCGGGCTCCTCGTAGTCGCGGATGATCCGCAGTGCCTCGTCGCAGGCGAACACCATCTCCACACTGCGCACGATGATGCTCTGGTAGGGATTCCTGCAGACCGGCGCGAGCCCCGCTTCCCTGGCCACCTGCCTGGCGAGCTCCGGCAGCCTGTCGAAGTTCAGGCTGTAACGGGCCATAGGACCGAGAAAATAATGGGCGCGCGCCTTGAGGCGGCTGTGCAGCGCGTTCGAGTGTGCCAGATGCAGCTCTTCGAAGTGGTCCGGATACTCGCGCGCGGTGATGTCCAGACCACGGTTAGAGACGATGTGGCCTTCGCTGAACGGATACTCGTCGGGATGCCGCAGCGATACGAACTCGTAGTCGCGCTCGCAGGCCGGGAAATCGAACGTGGCGACCCATCGCACGGTCTCGATCGCGGCGTCGCGTGCCCGCTCCAAGGGCTCGACCAGCGTTTGAAGCTCACGCCTGGTCGGTGCTCGATGGAAGCCACCCACCTTGACATTGATCGGATGAACCTCGCGCCCGCCGACCAGCGCCACGATGTCATTGCCGGCCTTCTTGAGCCCGAGGCCGCGTCTCACGATGTCCCCATGGTCGCGGGCAAGCTCGATCGCGCTCTGGTAGCCGAGAAAATCGGGCGCATGCAGCATGTACACATGCAGGCCGTGGCTCTCGATCCATTCGCCACAGTAGATGAGGCGTCGCAGGGCTCGAAGCTGCCCATCGACCCTGATCCCGAGCGCGTCCTCCATCGCATGCACGGCGCTCATCTGGTAGGCGACCGGGCAGATCCCGCAGATGCGCGCGGTGATGTCGGGCGCCTCGGTGAACTGCCGGCCGCGCAGCAAGGCTTCGAAGAAGCGGGGCGGCTCGAAGATGTTGAGCTGGGCGTCGGTCACGGCGCCATCGCAAATCGTGACCCTCAGCGCGCCTTCGCCCTCGACCCGCGCCAGCTGCGCGACCTTGATCGTCTTACGGGCCATGGCGCCGATACTCTTCGCTGAAGGGCTCAGCATTGACATAGAAGGTCGCGTACAGACGGCTGATCGCGGCATCGTCCATGCCGAGCCGCTTCAACCAGCCACTCAGCGCCCGCACGTCCGGGCTCTCCATCGGGCCGTAGCAACCGTAGCAGCCTCGATGGTACGACGGGCAGATGGCGCCACAGCCGGCGTGGGTGACCGGGCCGAGGCACGGCGTGCCATGTGCTACCATCACGCAGACATTGCCCCTGCGCTTGCACTCGATGCACACGCTGTTCGCCGGCACCGCGGGTTTGCGCCCCTGCAGGAAGGCGCCGATCACTTCGAGCAGCTGGCGTTTGTTGATCGGGCAACCCTGCAGCTCGAAGTCGACGTGCACATGACTTGAGATCGGCGTCGAGGTGACCAGGGTGTCGATGTAATCAGGCCGGGCGTAGACGATGTCTGTAAAATCCTTGACGTCCTTGAAGTTTCTCAACGCTTGAACGCCGCCAGCCGTGGCGCAGGCGCCGATCGTGACCAGCGTCTTCGAGCTCTTGCGGATCCGGTGGATCCGCTCGGCATCATGCTCGGTCGTGATCGAGCCCTCCACGAGGGAAAGGTCGTAGGGACCTTTGACCTCGGCGCGGGTCGCTTCGAGGAAGTAGGCAATCTCGATGGCATCGGCCACGGCCAGCAGCTCGTCCTCGCAATCGAGCAGGCTGAGCTGGCAGCCGTCGCAGGATGCAAACTTCCAGACGGCAAGCTTTGGCTTTTTGCGGGCCGCCACGTCACAGCTCCTGGACTGCAAGCAGTCTCGCGATCCGGTCGTAGCTCACGACCGGACCGTCCCGACAGACGAGCATGGGCCCGAACTGGCACCGCCCGCAATGGCCGAGCGCGCATTTCATGTTGCGCTCCATCGAGAGATAGATCGCGTCGTCGGCGACGCCGACATCGCCAAGGGCAAGTCCGGCAAAGCGCATCATGATCTCGGGGCCACACACCAGTGCCACGGTCTGTGTCGGATCGAAGGCTGCTCGCGGGATCAGTTGCGTGACCACGCCGACGTGGCCGCCCCAGTCCTCGCCGGCATGGTCCACGGTCACCTCGAGCTGGACATCCAGGCGCCTGCGCCAGCGCTCCAGCTCGCGGAGATAAAGGATATCGGACGGGCTGCGCGTGCCGTAGAGCAATGCGATCCGTCCGTAGCGCTCGCGCTCGGCGAGGAGCCGGTAGATCGCCGGGCGCAGGGGGGCGAGACCGAGCCCGCCGGCGACAACCACCACGTCCTGGCCGACCGCGGCTTCGACCGGCCAAGTGCTGCCGAATGGCCCGCGCACGCCGAGGCTTGCACCCGGTTGCAGCCGGGTGAGCGCGCGCGACACCATGCCCACGTCACGGATGGTGTGGATCAGAGGGGCGCCAGAGGTGGGATCACCGCTCACGCTGATCGCCACCTCGCCGATGCCGACGGCGTAGAGCATGTTGAACTGACCCGGCCCGAAGCGCAGCAACGCAGGATCCTCGGGCTCGAGCTCGAGGGTCCACGTGTCCGCGAGCTCGCGCCGTCTGCGCAGGACACGTGCTCGCGTCGGCACGAGCGGGTCGGCGATGGTTCCAAGCGCCGCATCCATGGTTCAGGCGGCGGGCTTGCCGTAAACGTCGAGCATCTGCAGCCGGGTCGCGTGGAGGCGGCGCACCAGCTCGGGCACGAAGCGTTTCATCAGCTCGTAGCCGAGGTGATGATCCTGCTCGCACTTGCCCCGCAGACACTTGGCGTCGAGCGCGATCGCCCTGGTGAGCTCCACGGCCTTGGCGTCATAGTTCCAGCGATAGGGCGGCACCAGCCACGAGATGCCGGCGATCTGCCCTGCATCCAGGGTCTGAAAACGGGTAGGCCCGCGCCCGGGTACGGTGATCTCGAACGCCACCCGTCCGTGGCGCAACAGATAGAACTGATCTGCGGAATCGCCCTCACGAAAGAGATATTGCCCGGCCTCGAAACGGACGTTGCGGCCGCAGCCTGCGATGAGCTCGCAATAAGACGGCTCGAGGTCGGCAAAGAACGGGTGGGCTTTGATGATCTTGTCGAGTCCGTGCACCGCCACCTCCTCAAGCCCCCTCGCCACCCTGTATGGCCCGCACCTCCTCCGTGATGTCGATCCCCACCGGGCACCAGGTGATGCATCGCCCGCAGCCGACGCAGCCCGAGGTGCCGAACTGGTCATGCCAGGTCGCGAGCTTGTGCGTCAGCCATTGCCGGTACCGTGACTTGGCCGAGCCGCGCACGCTACCGCCATGGATGTACGAGAAGTCGAGGGTGTAGCACGAGGTCCACTTGCGCGTGCGGCCGACGGTCTCGCCGGTCAGATCGAGATCCTCCTCGGTGTCGGTGCAAAAGCAGGTCGGGCAGACCATGGTGCAGTTGCCGCAGCTGAGACAGCGATCGGCGACGTCGTCCCAGCGGGCATGCTCGAGGTTGTTCATCAGGAGCTCGCGCATATCCACCTGCGGCATCTGCCGTCCCATGCGCGCGACCGTCCGCTCGACCACGGCGCGCGCGGCCGCACGATCGTCCTCGCTCGCAGGACGCTGCGGCACCTCGGCGAGAACCGCCGCGCCACGGGCGCTGCCGACCTCGATCAAAAAGCGGTGATCGCCGTCGGGCTCGAGCTCGGTCAAGGCCAAGTCGAAGCCGCTTCCCGCCTTAGGACCGGTCTGCATCGACACGCAAAAGCAGGTGCCGCGCGCCTCGCCGCAATTGACGGCCAGGATGAAGGCGCCCTCGCGGCGCATCTGGTAGTGGGAATCGACATAGGGCCCGTCGAGGAACACGCGATCCTGCACGGCAATAGCGTGCAGATCGCAAGGCCGCACGGCGACGAACGCGAACGGTTGGTGAGGCTCGGTCTTGGCCCGGATCTCGAAGCCGTCGGCGCCGCGCTCGGCCCGCCACAGAGGTTGCACGGGCGGGTGGAGGAACCGCTTCCAGGAGTGTGGACCGACGACATAGCCGAACAGTGCGTCATCGGCGCGTCGATACAGGCGATAGTGGCCGCCCTCGTGCTCGTCGGTCCAGCCAACCGGCAGGTCCGCGGTCGTGCCGATGTCGTCATATACGATCGCCTGGTCACGCACCGTGGGCCCTACCACGCGATAGCCTTCCGCCGACAAGACCTGGATCAGCTTATCGAGGCCGCCGCGGGAAATGAGGACCTCCTGGCCCTGGTCGAGTTCAGAGGGCGCCAATGCTGGTTCCAATCCCCGTCAGGGCAAAACTGATCGCCGACTCTCGAGGGATGCGACGACAGTCCCAAGCGGATGGGCCGACGGCACGTTTCCCCGTGGTTCGCCTTCGCTTCCTTGATCTCGATCAATATGGCTGATGTTCGAAGCATCGGACAGAGGATGAGAAGGCAAGCGCTGCCGGGTCCTGGCGCATCCAAAATCTAGCAGATGCGGGGCAGCTGCTCGCCGATCAGCATGTCCACTACGCGAATGCTGCCGAAGGTGGTGCGCATCCGCACGCCGGGCCGGCCTTCGGTGACCTGGCCGATGATCCGGGCTTGCGCGCCGTCGGCATGCGCGCGCATGACCTCGAGCACTTCGGAGGCGGCGTCCGCCCGCACCGCGGCGGCGAGCGCGCCTTCACAAGCGAGGTAAAGAATATCGAGCCCCAGGAGCTCAGCGGCGCTGCGGACCTCCGAGCGCAGCGGCAGGGCATCTTCGTCGATCTCGATGCGGCACGACGAGCTTTGCGCGAACTCATTGAGGACGGCAGCAAGTCCGCCACGGGTCACGTCGCGCATCGCGCGAATTTCCGGACAGGCGTCGAGCATTGCGCGCACCAGACCATGGAGCGGCCGACAGTCGGACAGCAGGTCCGTCTCGAAGTCGAGATCGCCGCGCGCGGCGAGGATCGCGATGCCGTGGTCGCCCAGCGCTCCGCTCACGATGATCCGATCGCCCGGACGAAGGTTCTTTGCGGCGAGATCGACGCCTGCCGGGATCACGCCAAGACCGGTGGTGTTGACGAACAACTTGTCGGCGGCACCTTTGTGCACGACCTTGGTATCGCCGGTCACGATCGTGACAGCGGCCTGCGCGGCGGCTTCTTGCATCGAGGCGACCACCCGGCGCAGGAGATCGATCGGCAGGCCCTCCTCCACGATCATGCCGCAGGTCAGATAGACCGGACGCGCGCCGCCGACGGCGAGGTCGTTGACGGTGCCACAGACCGCGAGCCGACCGATGTCACCGCCGGGAAAGAACAGTGGGTCGACCACGAAGCTGTCGGTAGTGAGCGCGATGCGATCGCCTTCGCGCGCCAGAGCGGCAAGGTCGATCCGGGCCTGATCCTCCAGCGGGTCAAGTACCGGGTTGTCGAACGCACCGACGAACACGTCGTCGATCAGATCACGCATGGCCTTGCCGCCGCCGCCATGCGCGAGGGTGATCGTCGGCAGGGTCACCCTCGCCCGGCGACGCGTAGGGCTCATGTTGGCTCGGCCACCGGCTCTCGGGCGCGCTCGCCGTACTGGTAGTAGGCGGCACAGGCACCTTCCGACGACACCATGAGCGCACCCATCGGCGTTTCGGGCCTGCAGGCCGTGCCGAACACGCGGCACTGCCGCGGCTTGATCAGGCCCTTGAGCACCTCGCCGCACTGGCACGCAGCGGGATCCACCACCCTGAGGTCGGGCACCGGGAACTTCCGTTCGGCATCGAAGCGGGCGTAGGCATCACGGATCCGTACGCCCGAATGGTCGATCGAGCCGAGCCCCCGCCACTCGAAATGCTCGCGCAGCTCGTAGACCTTGGCCATGGCCTGGAGCGCGTTCGCATTGCCGCCTGCGACCACGACCCGGGTGTACTGGTTCTCGATCTCGGCGCGGCCATCCCGGATCTGGTGCAGCACCATCAGCAGGGATTGCAGGATGTCGAGCGGCTCGAAGCCCGAGACCACGAACGGCTTGCAATACTGGTCTGCGATGAAGCGGTAGGCCCCGGTGCCGATCACCATGCTGACATGGCCCGGACCGATGAAGCCGTCGAGCGCGAGATCAGGCGATTCGAGCAGCGCCTTGAGCGTGGGCACGATGGTGATGTGGTTGCAGAAGACCGAGAAGTTGGTAAGGCCCTCGGCCTCCGCCTGCAGGATGGTGAGCGCGGTGCTCGGCATCGTCGTGTCGAAGCCGAGGCCGAAGAACGCGACCTCACGATCGGGGTTTTTGCGCGCCAGCGCCAGCGCATCGAGCGGCGAATAGACGATGCGGACATCGGCGCCGTCCGCCTTCGCCTGCAGGAGACTTTTCTTGGAGCCCGGCACCCGCATCGCATCGCCGAAGGTCGTGAAGATGACCTCTCGCCGCTCGGCGATGGCGACGCAGTCGTCGACCCGGCCCACCGGCAGCACGCACACCGGGCATCCTGGACCGTGCACCAGCTCAACGCACTGCGGCAGCATCTGCTCGAGCCCGTAGCGGAAGATGGTATGGGTGTGGCCGCCGCAGACCTCCATGATCTGCAACGGCCGCATGCGGCCGATTTCGATTTCTGCGCTCAGCCGCTCGATCTCGCCCATGAGCGCCCGCGCCTTTTGCGGGTCACGGAACTCGTCGACGTATTTCACGCCGCGTCTCCTTACGCGTGGCCTCTGCTCAGGCGGTACGCGAATCCCGTATCTCAGCCATCTCTCTCTCCAGCTCGCCGAGCTGGCTGAGGATCGCCAGGGTCTCCGCCGCCTGTTGCTGATCGATCACGCTCATCGCGAAGCCGACATGCACCAACACCCAGGCACCGACCAGATCCTGCGGTTGCGCCGAGTCCTCGAGGACGCAGACGATGTTCACCTTGCGTCGGACGCCGTCGAAATCGGCAAGCGCCAGGCGCGCTTCTGGATCGACGATCTCGATGATCAGGCCGGGAATGCCTAGACACATGCGCTGCTTGCCCCTTCGTCGAGCGCGGCCGCAATGACCGCTTGTCCCGCCGAGAGCCCCCCGTCGTTCGGCGGCAGCATGCGGTGAGTCAACACCCGCCAGCCGCACCGTGCAAGCCTGATCCGGAGCGCGCGCAGCAAGAATGCGTTCTGCATCGCCCCACCCGAGAGCACCACGGTGCGCGGCAGCTCGGGGTGCTGCCTTGCAAGGTGGCCGACCATGGCGAGGATCCCATCCACCAGTCCGAGATGGAAGCGATGCGAGATGCCGCCAGGCGTGCAGCCGGCCTTCAGGTCGGCGAGCAGGGCTGGCCAGATCGGCCGCGGATCCAGCGCCGGCAGACCTTCTTCCTCCTGGATGACGTCCAGCCGGTAGGCAGCGGACGCGGCCGTTGCGCAGCGCTCGCGCCACAGCGCGGCTTCGAGCTCCGCCGCCGCCTGGCCCTCGTAGGTGGTCCACTCTCGCGCCAGCGCCAGCGCCGCGACGGCATCGAACAGCCGCCCGCAGGAACTCGTCAGCGGCGCATTGATCTGCTGCGCGACGGCTTGCAGCAAGAGGCGGCACTGGCGCTCGCGACCTCGAAGCAGCGGCAGCTCGGGACAGGCACGGCGCAATGTCGCAAAGTCGCCCTGCTGTGCCAGATATGCCAGCGCCATGCGCCACGGCTCACGGATCGCGGCTTCGCCGCCCGGCATCGCGACTGGCCTCAGATGCGCCAGACGGCGGTAGCCGGCGTAGTCCACGGACAGGAACTCGAAGCCCCAGAGCGTCCCATCCGGTCCGTAGCCGAGGCCATCGAGTACGATCGCGAGCACGGGCCCAGCGTCGCGGCGCCAGCTGTGCTCGGCAAGACACGCAGCGGCATGGGCGTGATGATGCTGGACCCGGATGATCCGGGCCCCGGTCTGTGCGACCAGCTCATCCGCAAGCTCGCCGCTTCCGACGCCGGGATGCAGGTCGAGCACCACCCGTTCGGGCGTTAAGTGGTAAAGGCGCAGATAGTGCCGCACAGCGCTCGCCAGCGCTTCACGATTCTCGGCGTGCTCCAGATCGCCGATATGCTGCGAGAGCACGAGCCCTCCGCCATGCCCGAGGCAGAACGTCGCCTTCAGCTGGGCACCGAGCGCCAGGATCCCCGATGCGCGCTCCAGGCCCGGCGGTGCTGCGATACGAAGCGGCGCGAGGCCGCGGCCGATCCGCAGACGAACGGGCCTGGAACCATCGAACCGAACAACGCTGTCATCGACCCGTACGGCGATCCGCCTGTCATGGCTCAAGATCGCGTCGGTCGTCTCGGCAAACGTCGTGCTCGCCTCGTCGTCGTCGATGATCTGTGGCCGGTCCGAAAGATTGCCACTGGTCATGACCAGGACATCGTCGCGGTCCTTGAACAGCATATGGTGCAGCGGCGAATAGGGCAGCATCGCGCCGATCCGGTGCTGCTCCGGCGCGACCGCGGCCGCGACCTCGGAGGTTGCGCTCGGCCGAAGCAGAAGAACCGGTGCCTGCGGGCTGTGCAGCAAAGCCGCTTCCGCTGCCGAGATGACACAGTAAAGGCGCAGCACATCCAGGGAGCGCGCCATCACGGCGAGCGGCTTATCCGGCCGATGTTTGCGCTCGCGCAATCTCCGAACGGCGGTCTCGTCGGTTGCGAGACAAGCCAGGTGATAGCCGCCGATGCCCTTGATCGCGACCGAGCCGCTCCCGTGGATCAAATCCCAGAAGGCGCGCGAGATCGCGGGCCAAGCCGTAAGGAGGCTCCGGCCCGCCCGCCGCTCGAAGCGGAGCGTGGGACCGCATGTGGGACACGCGTTCGGCTGGGCGTGGAAGCGGCGATCATGCGGGTCGTCGTACTCACGCTCGCAGGCATCGCACATCGTGAAGACCGCCATGGTCGTCTCGGGACGGTCGTAGGGCACGCCTTCGAGGATGCTGAGCCTCGGTCCGCAGTCGGTACAGTTGGTGAACGCGTAGGCGAACCGACGGTCGGCAGGATCGTCGATTTCGGTCAGACACTGGCAACAGGTGGCGAGGTCCGGGCTGACGCCGAGGGTGGCCGGCAGACTGTTCCGGCTGGGCGAGATATGGAAGCCGCCGCAGTGGCTGATGATAAGATCGGGAGCTGGCGCATGCTCGATCCGCTCGATCAGCGCCGCAGGTGGCGTCTCGGTGCGCATGACGTGGATAAAGCGCTCGAGGACCGCTTTGCGGCCGACCGCTTCGACCACGACCTCCGCGCCATCGTTCCAGACGGCACCCTGGAGCCCGAGTCGATGGGCCAGCCGATAGACGAACGGCCTGTAGCCCACGCCCTGCACAACGCCGGCAATGCGCAGGCGCATCCCCTGCTGCTCGTCCGGCCCGGCCGATTGCGTCACTTCTGCCCTCGCTGCAGTGTCCACGACGCTCCAAATGTCGCTCATGTCCTACACTGACAAAAGCGCGGCCATCACAGCCGGCGGATTGGCGACCTGGCGACTTCGCTCGCTATCAGTACCCGAACGAGCCGGCCTGCTGCCTCCGCCGGCGCGCCAGAGCGAACGCTACCGGGTATACGAACGGCGCGCAGCGCGGCCGTCGCGCCTGATGATCGGTCTGCGGCGGATAGCCTTTCGATCGACGAGGTGCACGCCTGCTCGCCGGCGACGAGGCGGCCTTGGTTAGCATCTGCTCGGCGTGCTCGAGCAGCACCTTCAGGAGACCGACCTGTAGATCTCAATTCTCCAGGGTCAGCATGGCGACGTCGATGCCCATTATCGCACCTTGCTTGATGCTCCCAAAGAGTCTCCGGGTTCCTGTGTCTGGGCGGCGCTCTCGATCTCTTGCGCTTGCGACACGGTCAGGCACGACACCGCGTCCTGATCTTGTCCTTAGGGCAAGCTGTAGGCTGCCGGGTGACTGTCAGGATGCCGAGGCTCGGGACCGTCGATGCCGACGAATGGTGAGAACGGAGCCGGAGTCCCGCGCGAAGGTGCGAACCATGACCACATTCCGCCCGCGCTTCACCCTGGATGCGATCGAGGAGATGCAGCGTTCTGACTTCGCGGGATTGGCTGTGACGGCTGCTCGATCGCCGCGGTCGGTGCCTAGAACCCGAGCGTCGTGCAGTTGATCAACGGCAACATGCCCAACGTGCCCAGGATAGTGCTACACCACCCGGTGCTCTCGGTCGCCGCCGGCAAGAAGTTCATGCCCTATGAGCTTGC
>CAVSVZ010000027.1:0-41021 GCA_963731495.1 uncultured Alphaproteobacteria bacterium | reverse complement strand
CGAAGCTTAGCCAAGACCGGACATCGCAGCTGATCGGCGCATTGTCAGACCAAACTGTTCTGGTAGTCTTCTTTCGCTGGTTGTTGCCTTCGAAAGTCGCGCCCCGTGATCGATGCCAGGCAAACCGTTATTTAGTGCCCGAACCCAAGAAGGTAGGGACAGGAAGCTGGCACAGACAATTGCTCTGACAATGCCCTGGGGTGAGATTACCGGCCTGCCGCAACGGCAACCCGACACCTGCTTCCCGCATCCGGCCGCATGATCAACGGAATAGCGACAGGGGGATCGTCTCATGCCGAAAGTCGAGGTCTTCAACTGGAAGAGATCAATTTCGTACGACGCGAACTCCGTCGAGGAGGTGGCCTCGGTTGAAGACATCCAGCGGATCGTCAACGACCGTGCACGGTATCCCGCGCCGGTGCGCGTTCGCGGCTCGCACCACTCGACCACCCGCTGCGTCGTGGCTGACGGCGGCACCGTGATCGACATGAAGGGCATGAACAAGATCCTGTCGATCGATAAGCAGACGAAGACGATCACGATGGAGGCCGGTGTCCTTCACATCGACGCCGCCAAGGCGCTCGAGAAGGAGGGCCTGCAGTTCTACGTCAACTGCGAGATCGGCAACCTGACGGTCGGCTCCGGCGCCTGTGGCGGCACCAAAGATGCGTCCTACTTCGCCGACGGCGCCTGGGAGTTCGGTCAGGTCGCGTCCTACTGCGTCGGGATGAAGGCGGTGCAGGCGGACGGCTCCATCCTCGAGGTCACCGAGGACAACGAGCCCGAGCTCATGGCGGCGATGCGCTCGTCCTACGGCATGCTCGGCGTGATCTATGAAGTCACCTTCAAGGTCAAGCAGATCAGCGCCATGAGGTTCGAGCATGCGGCGTTCCACGTGAACGAGTTTGCCGACCGGCTGGACGAGCTGATCGCCCAGGACCGCTCGATGATGCTCTACCTCTTCCCGTTCCTCGACCGGGTCGTGATCGAGTACCGCGAGAATGCGCGCGACGTGCCGATCGAGCCGGACAGCTGGCAGTGGCGCGTTCGCAACTACACGTGGAAGACGCTCTGGCCGTTCATCGCGAAGACGCTCGGCTATGCCATCCCGGTGCGAGCGCTTCGCTTTGCCATCATCAACGGCCTCAACCGTCTCACCTCGCTGGTCCTCGTGCGCTTGATCCGCGACCAGGATTCGAGCCCTGCCGACCAGGTCATCCGCTACGCCGACACCGCGGGCTACGCCTCCTACACATTCTCGATCTGGGCGTTCCCGCGCGAGACCTATTCACAGGCCATCAAGGACTACTTCGCCTTCTGCAAGCAGTACAACGAGCTCAACCATTACCGTTGCGACTTGATGAATGTCGGCTATCATATCGTGCAGGATCGGCAGTCGCTGTTTTCCTACACCCGCCGTGGGCCGGCGCTGACGCTCGACCCCGTCGCCACCGGCCTGCCGGGCTGGGAAGGCTTTCTGATCGCCTACAATCAGTTCTGCTCGGACCACGACGGCACGCCGCTGTTCAACCAGACGGGTTCGCTCGCCCCCTACCAGGCGCAAAAAGCTTTCCGCGGGGAGATCGACCAGTTCCTCACGATCCGCGCCCGGATGGATCCCGGTAGCCGGTTCTACACCGAGTTTTTCAAGCGTCTCTTCGAGGCGGCGTGAGACGACCTTTCGATGGTCAGCTCCGTCGCGCCAGGGAACGCGAAATCCTTGGGCAGGTGGATCGCCTGGTTGCGGTTGTTGCGGAAGATCGACACCGTGCGCATGGCAACCTCATGAACGTGCGCCGCAAGTTAGCATATGCCAGCCTGCACCAGGACTTTCCACCGACGCCCATGACGGGCGACGATGGGCACGGCCGCTAAGGAAAACAAGATCGCGCGCCCGACCGGCCCGTCGTGGGGTTTGAGGCAGGTCAAGGATGGCACGGCGAGGTCGTATCATATGATGGCCGCAGATCGCATCGTGTCTTCGGGGGGAAGCATGAGCCGAATCTCAGATGGCTGGCATTGGTCGCAGCGGTCGGCCTTGGCACGGCCCTGCTTCCGGCGGGAGCCATCCGCGCCCAGCTGGCGGATCCGCCGCTCGGCTGGGACATGTGGGACCCTAGCTGGACCCGGCGCGATACCTGGCGGCCTGAGCATATGAACGACGTATCGAGCTGGCGGATGGCGCGGCACGAGACGTTCATCCGGGACGGCGTGCCGGCCGCCTATCGTGGCGCCCAGAACCCGCTGACCCGAACGCCCGCCACTGTCGAGCGCGGCAGAGCGCTCTACGCCGTCAACTGCGTCCCTTGCCATGACCCGACAGGCATGGGCCGCGGCGAAGCCGGCAGCGCGCTTTACCCCTCGCCGGCGCTGCTCTCTCACTTGATCCGAATGCCCCAGGCGGTCGACCCATACCTGATGTGGGCGATCAGCGAGGGCGGCCAGCCGTTCGGCACCCAGATGCCCGCGTTCAAGGACAGGCTGAGCCAGGAGCAGATCTGGCAGATCATCACCTATATGCGGGCAGGCTTCCCGCCGGCGCGCGCCAACTGATCAGGCCTCTTTGCCGCCCATGGCATCAGCCGGCGACAAAGCGTCGCACAGCTATGCCGTGCATGAAGCAAATGGCGACGGCAAGATCGACAAGATGGTCGGCGATCGTCGCGAGACGGGCGACTGGCAGATCGTCGACCGCCAGCTTCTCCTCCAATTCCCGACGTTGGCGGGCGGCGAGCAGTTCGGGCTGCAGATCTATCGCTACAAGGACGGCGTTTTGTACAAGGGCTGGTCATCGGGTGAGCAGCGCTGGATCTGGTTCGTCTCGGAGCCCGGCAAGGCAGAAGAGCTGGCCTAGCGCGCTTCCGTTATCACGGAACCAGCCCGCTTCCGGGTAAGCGGAACGTGTTCTAGGCTGGTGGTGTCGCCAGGTCTCGGAGCGCGCCGCCGGATGCGAGCAGATCGCGCAGCGCATCGGGCTCGATCTCGATCTGCAAAGCGTCGTTGAACCGGTTGAAGAAGCCGCACAGCGCCGTGCGCAGGGTCAGCTCGACGATCTCAGCGTCGTCGAAGTGCTCCTTCAGGCGCGCGAACATCGCATCCGGGATCCTTTGCGGCGTCAGGGTCACCGCGACCGCGAAGTCGCGCACCAGACGATCGACCTCGTCGAGGCCGGGACAATCGGGCTCGAGGATCGCGGCCGCTGTCGTCGCCGGCAGGCCCTGATCGACCAGCCGCGGCGTGTGATGCGCGACGCAGTAGCGACACGCATTGAGCTTGGAGGTCGCGACCAGGGCGATCTCGAGATAGCGCTTGGGCAGCAGCGCCTCGTCGGCCAGCTCGAGCAGCAGGCCCATGAGGTGGGCGAGCGCCGTCGGTCGATGGGCGATCACCCGGACCTGGTTGCCGAACGGCCCATAGGCGCCGGAGAAGCGCTCGTACAGCGGCCGCAGCGCCGCCGGCACCTCCTCGATCGGGACGTCGCGCACGCGCGCCATGGTCAGGCAGTGATCAGCAGCAGGCCGCCGCCCCAGGCGATCAGGCCGATGCCCGTGACCCGGCCGACCCAGTGGCCGGCGGGCGCCACCTTCTCGAGCAGCACGAACAAGGCGAGGCCGATGATCCAGAACAGGTTCATGACGCCGCCATAGAACAGGAGCGCCATCAGGAACCAGCAGCAGCCGGTGCAGAACGCGCCGTGCTCCAGGCCCATGCGCAGCGCACCCCATGCGCCCTGACGCCAGTGGTGGCTGATGAAGAACAGCGGCGAGCGGCAATGTTTGAGGCAGGCATGTTTGAGCGGCGTCAGCTGGTAGACGCCGGCCGCGATCAGCAGTGCTGCGCCCAGGATCACGCTGGTGCTGGCCATCATCGAGGACAGAAGGCCGGTGCGCTCGAACCCCCATTGCGCGGTCACCGCCACCAGGCTGAAGCCGGCCCAGACCAGAAGATAGCCCAGCGCGAACACGCCGGTCGGCACATAGGGCGCGCCCTTGTCGCGCTGGGTCCGGTTGAAGCGCGCGAACAGCAGGATCATGGGAGCGGCGCTCGGCAGCATCATCGCCACCATCATGATCCACCACATGAAGAACATCAGGACCGCGTAGCCCAGGCTCCAGGCCATCGGCGCCATGGCCATGACCATGCCGTCGCCCATGGCCATGCCGGAGCCCTCGCTCATGGCCCCCGAGCCTGCCTGCTCCATGGTCTCGGCATCCGAGCCCATGGTGCTGGAATCCATGGCGCCCGGCTGTATGGAAGCCGACTCTCCCATGTCGGCCGGGCCGCCGAACGGCGGCGTGGTCATCTCGAACGCGCTCATGCCCATGCCGGCGCCGAGCAGGATGTACAGCCACGAGGCGACGATCACCACGGTCAGCGCGGTGATCACCACGACGCGATCGCGCCGGAGAACGGCTTCGAGCGGCGACATCTGTGTGCTCATCAACCAGCCCCCATCAACCGACCGGCCCGTGTGGGGTCATGTGGAGCATGCAAAGGTGCGCATGGCCGCTCGCCCAGTCGAGCGTGACGGGATCGCCCGCTTTGACGGCGCTGTCGGCAAACTCCGCCTCGCGATACTCGAAGCCATGCGGCAGCACCACGCGCACCTGGTGCGGCTGTTTGGTCACCGGGTTCAGGATCGGCCCGGCCTTGGCCTCGACCAGACCCGGAACCGCGAAATGGCCAACCCGCGCCGGGATGTCGATCGCGAAAGCGATCGGTCCGTAGCGCGGCGGATGCACGGTCGTGAAGGTGCTCGCGAACACGCTGAAGATGGTCGCCCCCGGTTCGGTCTCCCGACCCGACAGGATGGTCCGAAGCGCATGACGCTGGCCTTCGTCGGCGCGCTCGTCGATGACCGCGAGGCACGCACCATCGCCCTCGTGGATCGGTCCCGGCCAGGCGACCAGACTTACCCAGTGCAGGCCATCGAGCTGCACCTCGTCAAAATGCCCCTCGTCGATCCGCATCGCGATCGCGGCCCTGCAGTCGCCGTAGGTCGGCCGGGCGTTGAATTGGCAGGGGCAGCTGAAATCGCAGTTGCAGGTGCTGAGCTCCGGCCCCTTGATGCTCCAGTCGACATAGGCCATGGCTCCGCCTCCCTTTGCGCTTAGCTGGTCTCGATCACGCCGTAAGGCCCGTAGGCGACGACCGTCAAAAAGCCGTAGCAGTTGCTGTTCTGGAACTTGATGTCGCCCGTGCCCGAGAAGGTGCCGCTCGCCATCTCGGCATCCCGAAACTCGAAGCCTTCGGGCAGGCGGATCTGGGCGCGATGCGGCTTGCCGGTGACCGGGTTCCTGATCGGCTCCAGGGTCATCTCGAGATGGCCCGGCACCGAGAAGCTGCCGACCCGCTGCTCGAGGTCGCAGTGGAACGCGATCGGCGCGAACACCGGATCGAACTCCTTCTCGATGGTCGAGCCGTAGATGTTGAAGGCTGTGGTGGGCTCCTGCTCGAGGCCGGAGACGATTTTCATCAGCGCGTCGCGCTGGACCTCGCTGGCACGCTCGTCGATGAAGCCCTGGACGATGCCGCCGCCCTCGTGCACCGGACCCGGCCAGCGATAGGAGGCGGCAAAGCGCAGGCCGTCCAGCCGGACCTCGCCGAAGTAGCCCTCGGCGATCTCCATCGCCTCGAGACCCTCGCAGACATCGTGCGTGGGCGGCGCGTTGAACTCGCACGGGCAGCCGTAGTCACAGCTGCAGGATGCGATCTTGGGCCCCTTGATCATCCAGTCGACATAGGCCATGCCGTCTTCTCCCTTGTCGCGGCGGAAACGGGAGAAACTGCGCCGCGCTCGTTTCTGGGCGATGACAGGGCACCGCCTTTCGTGTTTCGATCGTTTCAACGCCCCCTCTTGCGAGCAGGTATCATGGTCGGCACCGAGGAGCTTGCCAAGCGCCGGATCGAGGTCAACGGGCACACGATGGCCTACGCCGAGCGCGGCACGGGCGATCCGATCGTGCTGCTGCACGGCAATCCGACCTCCTCCTATCTGTGGCGCAACGTCATTCCGCATCTCGAGGGCCTCGGCCGCTGCATCGCGCCGGACCTGATCGGGATGGGCGATTCCGACAAGCTCGAGCCGTCCGGTCCGGACCGCTATCGCTTCGTCGAGCACCGCGATGTTCTCGATGGCCTGCTGGCTGCGCTCGGGGTCGAGGATCGGGTGACCCTGGTGGTGCACGACTGGGGCTCGGCCCTGGGCTTCGACTGGGCCAACCGCCACCGCGGCGCGATCAAGGGCATCGCCTATATGGAAGCGATCGTGCGGCCGATGAGCTGGGCCGAGTGGCCGCAGCCGATCCGGCAGCTGTTCCAGGGCTTTCGCTCGCCGGCCGGCGAGAGCATGGTGCTGGACAAGAACGTGTTCGTCGAGCGGGTGCTGCCGGGCTCGGTGCTGCGCGGTCTGAGCGAGGCCGAGATGGCGGTCTACCGGCGGCCCTTTGCCGAACCCGGCGAGGCGCGCCGGCCGACGCTCACCTGGCCACGAGAAATCCCGCTCGATGGCGAACCTGCCGACGTCGTGGCGATCGTCCAGGCCTACGCCGACTGGCTGAAGACGAGCGATGTGCCCAAGCTGTTGGTCAATGCCGAGCCCGGCGCGATTCTGGTCGGGCCCCAGCGGGAATTCTGCCGGAGCTGGCCGAACCAGCACGAGGTCACGGTCAAGGGCAGCCACTTCATCCAGGAGGATTCGCCGGACGAGATCGGCCAGGCGATCGCCGCCTGGCTCTCGAGGCTCGCGTCGGCCTGACCTGCGGACGGCCTCGGCCGCCGTTCAGGCAAGGATCACCACCAGCAGCGCGGCGGCGAGCACGGCGCACAGCACCCAGGGCAGCAACTGGCTGCCGTGCCGCTGACCAAGCAGGGCGGCCAGCGACGCCGGGTGCAGCTTGATGCCGCCCGAGGCCGCGGCCTCCAGGGTATGCTCGACCCGCTCGACCAGATGCGGCAGGCGGCGTGCCGCCTCGAGGCCATCCTCGACCACGGTCCGCAGCTGCGCCTGTGGTCCGAGGTTCTCGGCCATCCATTCCTCGATCAGCGGCTGGGCCAGCTGCCACATGTTGACCGATGGATTGAGCGCCCGCCCGACGCCCTCGGCGACCACCATGGTCTTCTGCAGCAGCAGCAGCTGCGGCTGGGTCTCCATGGCGAAGATCTCGGTGACCTCGAACAGCTGGCCGAGCAGCCGGCCGACCGAGATGTCGGCCAGCGGCCGGCCACGGATCGGCTCGGCGATCGAGCGGCAGGCCTGCATAAAGGCCGCCTTGTCCTGGTTGGCCGGCACGTAGCCCGCGGCGAAGTGGACGTCGGCGACCCGCTCGTAGTCCGCGGTCAAGAGGCCCAGCAGCATCTCGCCGAGAAAGCGCCGGGTCGGCCGGTCCAGCCGGCCCATGATGCCGAAGTCGACCGGCACCAGATCACCCTTGGCGTCGATGAAGATGTTGCCCGGGTGCATGTCGGCGTGGAAGAAGCCGTCGCGGAACACCTGCTTGAAGAACATCTCCGCGGCCTTGGCCAGGATCACGTCGGGATCGAAGCCGGCGGCGATCAGGGCTTCGCGCTCGTCCGAGGCGATGCCGCTGACGCGCTCCAGGGTCAGCACGCGGCGCGCGGTGCGCTCCCAGTCGACCCGCGGCACGCGAAAGCCCTCGTCCTCGGCGCAGTTCTCCGCCAGCTCCGAAGCCGCGGCCGCCTCGAGCCGCAGGTCCATCTCCATCCGGGTCGAGGCCGCGATGGTCTCGACCACGGCGATCGGCCGGAGCCTACGGCTGGCCGGTTGCAGGCGCTCGACCCAGGTCGCAATCCAGGCGAAGAAGTCGAGATCGCGGACCATCAGCCGCTCGATGTTCGGGCGCAGCACCTTGACGGCGACCGGCTCGCCCTGGCTGGTCACGGCGAAATGTACCTGGGCGATCGAGGCCGCCGCGATCGGCCGGTCGTCGAAGCTTTCGAACAGGTCCTCGATCGGCCGGCCCAGCTCGAGCTCGATCATCTGCCGCGCCAGCGTCGGATCGAACGGCTCCAGCGCGTCCTGCAGTTGCGACAGGTCCTCGGCCAGATGCTGGCCGAGCAGATCGGCCCGGGTGGCAAGGCTCTGACCGAGCTTGATGAAGCTCGGGCCCAGCTCCTGCAGCGCCTGGGCCAGGCGCTCGCCCGGGCGCCCGGGCGCATCCTTGCGCGACACGGCGCGCGCGATCCGCACCACCAGCTCCGGCACCGGCGCCAGCTCCAGCGGGAACAGGGCGTTGTAGCGCGCCAGGCAGCGCCCGATCCGGGCCAGGCGCCAGAGATTGCGGACCGTGCGCAGCATGCCGCTAGAGCGCCTCTCGGCTCGGCGCCGGCCCACACCCTCGCCCGGCTACCCAGCAACAGCGTGCCCTGTGGATGGTCGGGCGGGGGTGCTGGCGGGCGTCGCGCAGGCGGGACATGCTAGAGGCGCCAAGCCGAGTGCAGCGCCGCGATACCGCCCGACAGATTGCGAAAGCGCACCCGCTCGAGACCGGCCTGCTCGATCATGCCGGCGAAGGTGGCCTGATCGGGAAACCGGCGAATGCTCTCGACCAGATACTGATAGGCGGCGCGATCATCGGCGACCTGCTCGCCGAGCCACGGCACCACCGTGAACGAGTAGCGGTCGTAGAGCGGGCGCAGGCCGTCGAGCTGCAGCTGCGAGAACTCCAGGCACAGGAAGCGGCCGCCCGGCCGCAGCACGCGGCGCGCCTCGACCAGCGCACGCTCGATCCGGGTGACGTTGCGAATGCCGAACGCGATGGTATAGGCGTCGACGCTGCGATCCGCCACCGGCAACGCTTCGGCATCGGCGCACAGCCAGGCGATCGGCGCGACCAGGTTATGATCGATCGCCCGGTCGCGGCCGACCGCGAGCATCGCCGGGTTGATGTCGCAGACCGTGATCTGCGGCGCCGGTCCGCCCTTGCGGGTGAGCCGGTCGAGCACGCGAAACACGATGTCGCCGGTACCGCCGGCGACATCGAGCAGCCGCAGGCCCGGACGTGGCGCCAGCCAGTCGATCATCGCCGACTTCCAGAGCCGGTGTACGCCGCCGCTCATCAGATCGTTCATCAGATCATAACGGCTGGCGACCCGCTCGAACACGCTGCCGACCAGCGACGCCTTGTCCTCGGGCCGGACCTGCTGGTAGCCGAACGAGGTTGCCAGTTGCTGTCGGGCGTGCTGCAAGCGATCGGTCATGATGCGGTCAGCGGTCGGGGCCCTGAGAGAGGTCGTGAGCGGTCCGTCGCGCGGTTTTAGGCGAGGCCACCGGCACCGACAAGCATCGCGCCGCGCAAGGGCCGTTCCGGCCGGGCCGGCGACCGGTTGGTAAGAGATGCCAGAGCTGCCCGAAGTCGAGACCACCATGCGCGCGCTGGCCGCCCGATTGACCGGCCGGCAAATCACGAGCCTGGTGCAGCGCCGGCCGGATCTGCGCTTTCCGCTGCCCGAGCGCCTGGCCGAACGGCTGACCGGCCGCCGGCTGGTGCGGTTCTCGCGGCGCGCCAAGTATATTCTGGCCGAGCTCGAGGGTGGCCAGACCATCCTGTTGCATCTCGGCATGTCGGGCCGGCTGCTGTTCGACGGGCCGCCAGCCGGCCCGCACGAGCATCTGACCTTCGGTTTCGATGACGGCAGCCTGCTGCGCTTCGTCGATCCGCGCCGGTTCGGCATGCTGGATCTGGCCAGCACCGAAGGGCTCGAGCGCCATCCGCGCCTGGTCGGGCTCGGCCTGGAGCCGCTCGATCCCGGCTTCGACGGGCGCGCGCTCGGGTCGGTGCTGTCCGGGCGCATCAGCCCGCTCAAGGTCGCCCTGATGGACCAGCGCCTGGTGGTCGGCGTCGGCAACATCTACGCATCGGAGAGCCTGTTTCGGGCGCGCCTGTCGCCGCGCCGCATGGCGGGCGGGCTCGGCCCGGCGCAGAGCGCCCGGCTGGCGCAGGCCATCCGCGCGGTGCTGGAGGACGCGATCGGCGCGGGAGGGTCCTCGCTGCGCGACTATGTCCAGACCAATGGCGAGCTCGGCGTGTTCCAGAACCAGTTTGCGGTCTATGCCCGCGACCGCGAGCCATGCCCGCAATGCAGGCGTCCGATCAAGAAGCTGGTTCAGGCCCATCGCGCGACCTATCTGTGCACCCGCTGCCAGCGTTGACGGGTCGGCCACGTGGCTGCCGACCGGCGGCCGAAAAGAAGCTGGACGGCCGCGCGCGCGATGGAGTTAATTCCGGCGCTCACTTGATCCCGGATCATTCGCCCCCAGTTAGGCAGGGTCGCGCAGCCCCCGAAAGGGTGCTTGGGACTGCGTCGACCCGAACCACGCAACGCCCGGAGGTCCGCCCACCCCAGAGGACCTCGCTCAGGAGCAACCGCATGGCATACGAGACGATCTTGGTCGAGAGCCGCGGTCCGATCGGCCTCATCACGTTGAACCGGCCCAAGGCGCTGAACGCGCTCAACGCACAGCTGGTGGCCGAGCTTAGCCAGGCGCTCGCGACCTTCGATCGGGATCCGGGCACCGCCGTCATGGTGCTGACCGGCTCCGAGCGAGCGTTCGCCGCCGGCGCCGACATCAAGGAGATGGAAGACAAGGATTTCATCACCGCCTTTCAGGAGGATTTCATCGCGCCCTGGCAGCAGGTGGCGGCGTGCACCAAGCCGGTGATCGCCGCGGTCGCCGGCTATGCGCTCGGCGGCGGCTGCGAGCTGGCGATGATGTGCGACATCATCATTGCCGCCGATACCGCGAGGTTCGGCCAGCCGGAGATCAATCTGGGCACGATCCCGGGTGCCGGCGGCACCCAGCGCCTGACCCGCGCGATCGGCAAGGCCAAGGCCATGGAGATGGTGCTGACCGGGCGTATGATGGACGCCACCGAAGCCGAGCGGGCCAACCTGGTCGCACGCGTCGTGCCCGCGGCCGAGCTGCTCGACGAGGCGATCAAGCTGGCCGATACCATCGCGGAGAAATCGCAGCCGATCGTCGCCATGGCCAAGACGGCGGTCAACCTCGCCTTCGAGACCAGCCTGGCCGAAGGCGTACGCGCCGAGCGGCGCCTGTTCTACACGACCTTCGCGACCGAAGACCGCAAGGAAGGCATGCAGGCCTTCGTCGAGAAGCGGACGCCAGCGTTCAGTCAGCGCTGATCCGACCTTCGCCGAGCGTTGCAGGGTCGGCGCCGGCGCGGGCTCTCCGTTGACGGCGCCCGGCGCTGGCGCTATAGGCGTCGCGTCGTTGCGGCCGGTAGCGGCCGTGTGTGGCGGGATGCCGCACGTTCACCGAACACCAGGAGCAAGGCCCCCGATGGCGCATCATCGTTCCGCCAAGAAGCGCATTCGTCAGACGGTCAAACGGACCGCGATCAACCGCGCCCGGACCAGCCGGATTCGCACATACGTCAAAAAGGTTGAGCAGGCATTGGCCAGCGGCGATCACCAGGCCGCCCAGGACGCTTTGCGGGTCGCCGAGCCTGAGATCCGTCGCGGGGTCACCAAGGGTGTCCTCAAGCTGAATACCGCATCGCGTCGGATTTCACGCCTGGCTCGCAAGGTGAACCACCTCGTGGCCGGTGGCGGCTCAGAAACCAGTGCTGGAGAACAGGCGAGCAGTTAGCGCTGCTCGGTGAGCGACGGGCGCTTCGACTGCCCTCAGTCGAGGAATTGAATACAATTTTATCGAAATCAGCGTTGCTTCATAGATAAATACCCGAACAATATTTAGGGCAATCAACTCAACCAAAGGGCGATATCTCGCGTTCTCCTTTCGATCTCCTTGCACGCAGTCCGCGGGCGGATTATCGTTTGCCCGGTGGTTGACTTCCCGAGTTCTGTTGACAAAGGGGGACTGCTTGTGATCGCAAGTGTGATACTTGCCGATCCCGTGGAGATCTTAGTGCCCAGACAATGAAACCGACGTCGCTCGATAGTAGTGGGCAGTTGGCTATGCCTCAGCTTGAAACCAGATTGCCGAGTTCCGAGGTCCCGATGAACCTCCATCCCAAGACTGTTTCCATCGATCTGGACGAGCATTGGTCACAGGTGCAGGGGCTGTTGCGCACCGAGTTCGACGACACCGCATATCGGACCTGGCTGGCGCCGCTGGACTTGGTCGGGCTCGACGGCGACCGCGTGCTGCTGGCGGTGCCGACCCGCTTCCTGCGCGACTGGGTGGCCGCGCACTACGCCGATCGGATTCGTGCGCTGTGGCGGTGCGTCAATCCGCGGGTGCACGGCATCGCCCTGACCGTCCAGTCGCCATCGACGGTCAAGCCCGCTTCGGTGGCGCGCGCGCAGCTGGCGCCTGCGACACCTGCGCCGGCCGTGCTGAGGCCGGCACCGGCACCCTGCGAGACGACGACGCAGCCTCCCGAGGGCGACATCGGCGCGCCGCTCGACCCGCGCTTCACCTTCGAGAACTTCGTGGTCGGCAAGTCCAACGACCTGGCCTTTGCCGCCGCCAGACGGGTCGCCGCGCTCGACGCGCCGCCTTTCAACCCGCTGTTCCTCTACGGCCCCGTCGGCCTCGGCAAGACCCACCTGATGCACGCGATCGCCTGGCAGATCCGCGATCAGAACCCGGGCCGCAAGGTGGTCTACCTGTCGGCCGAGAAGTTCATGTACCAGTTCATCAAGGCGCTCCGCATCAGGGACACCATGAGCTTCAAGGAGCTGTTCCGCTCGGCCGACGTGCTGATGGTCGACGATGTCCAGTTCATCGGCGGCAAGGAGAGCACGCAGGAAGAATTCTTCCACACCTTCAATGCCCTGGCCGATCGCGGCCGGCAGATCGTGATCAGCTCGGATCGCAGCCCGCCGGAGCTGTCGGGGCTGGAGGAGCGGATCCGATCGCGGCTCGGCTGGGGCCTGGTCGCCGACGTCCAGCCGACCACCTACGAGCTGCGGCTCGGCATCCTGCACTCCAAGGCGAGGGAGTTCGCTCGAGAGGTCGCGGTCCCCGACAACGTGCTCGCCTTCCTCGCCCATCGCATCACCTCGAACGTGCGCGAGCTGGAGGGTGCGCTCAATCGCGTGATCGCCCAGGCGATCCTGGTCGGTCGCGCGATCACCCTGGAGATGGCCCAGGACGTGCTGCGCGACCTTTTGCGCGCCCACGAGCGGCGGGTCACGATCGAGGACATCCAAAAGCTGGTGGCCGAGCACTACCGCATCCGGATCGCCGACATGCACTCGGCCCGGCGTGCCCGCGCCGTCGCCCGGCCGCGCCAGGTCGCGATGTATCTGGCCAAGCAGCTGACGCCCCGCTCGCTGCCCGAGATCGGCCGAAAATTCGGCGGCCGCGACCACACCACCGTGATGCACGCGATCCGCAAGATCGACGAGCTGCGCGCGATCGATTCGGTCCTGAGCGAGGATATCGAGTTGCTGCGCCGGCTGCTGCAGGGCTAACGCGCCCGGCTGGCGGGAGTCCGCGCCGGCCACGGCCGGTGCGAGCTTTTTTGCTGTGCTCTCAAGCCATTGATGGTAGGTTCCCGGTCCCGGAAGGGGTCCGGTCGCGACATCGTGGTGGTCGCGCAAAAATGGCCCTCCGCCGGGGTAGGTCCACCCGGGTCGATGGCGCCCGAAAAGGAAGCTCGGCGCACACCATGAAGCTGGCTATCGAGCGAGCGACGCTGCTGAAGGCGCTTGCCCATGTGCAAAGCGTGGTCGAACGCCGCACCACCATCCCGATTCTGTCCAACGTCAAGCTCGAGGCGGAGCAGGGCGGCATCAGCCTGACCGCCACCGACATGGACCTGCTGGTGATCGAGCAGGTCGAGGCGGAGGTGACCCAGCCCGGCGCGGCCACGGCGCCCGCGCACACCCTGTACGACGTGGTGCGCAAGCTGCCCGAGGGCAGCCTGGTGGCGATCGAGCAGGCCAAGGACGGCCCCGAGCTCAACCTTCGCGCCGGGCGCAGCACCTTCGATCTGCCCTGTCTGCCGGCCGCCGACTTCCCGAGCATGACCGACGAGGGGCTCAGCCACAGCTTCGCGCTCACCGCCCGCGACCTGTGCCGGCTGTTCGACCGCACCAAGTTCGCGATCTCGACCGAAGAGACCCGCTATTACCTGAACGGCATTCACCTGCATGCGCTCGAGGACGGCAGCGCTCTGCGCGCGGTCGCGACCGACGGTCATCGCCTGGCCCGGGTCGAGGCGCCGTTGCCCGAGGGTGCTGCCGGCATGCCGCCGATCATCGTGCCGCGCAAGACCGTCAACGAGGTCCGCCGGCTGATCGACGACGTCGAGCCCGAGCAGACGGTCGAGGTGGCGCTCTCCAATGCGAGGATCCGCTTCAAGGTCGGACGCGCGCTGCTGCGCTCGCGCCTGATCGACGGCACCTTCCCGGACTACGAGCGGGTGATCCCCAGCGGCAACGACAAGCTGATGGTGGCGCCGACCAAGGCGCTTTCCGAAGCGGTCGACCGGGTCGCGACGATCGCCACCGACAAGTCGCGCGCGGTCAAGCTGAGCCTTTCCGAGGGCCGGCTGACCCTGTCCGCGGTCAGCCCCGATGCCGGCCGGGCGGTCGAGGAGCTCGACGTCTCCTATGCCAGCGAGCCGCTGGAGATCGGGTTCAACGCTCGCTATATCCTGGACATGAGCGCTCAGATCGAAGGCGAGGAGCTCGAGTTCGCGGTCGCCGATTCCGGTTCGCCGACCCTGGTGCGTGATCCCAAGGACGATAGCGCGCTCTATGTGCTGATGCCCATGCGGGTGTGATGGCGCTCGCGTTCGATCGACGTCTCGACCAGCCGGTCCGGTCAGCGCAGCGCCCCACCATCGGGCGGCTCGCGGTCCGACAGCTCGGCCTGAGCGCATTCCGCTCCTATGCGCGCCTGCGTCTCGCGCTCGATCCGCGGCCGGTCGTGCTGACCGGGCCGAATGGCGCCGGCAAGACCAATCTGCTCGAGGCGATCTCGTTCCTGGCGCCGGGCCGCGGACTGCGGCGCGCCCGGCTGGCCGAGGTCGATCGCCATGGCGGTCTGCCGGACAGCGCTGCGGGCAGCCCCGCCGCCTGGTCGGTCCACGCCATGCTCGACGGTCCCGGCGGTCCGTGCGCGCTCGCCACGGGCCGGCTCCAAGATGGTCTGCGCGAGCGGCGCCTGGTCGAGATCGATGGTGCGCCGGCCAACCAGACGACGCTCGCCGATACCGTCGCCGCGATCTGGCTGGTGCCGGCGATGGATCGCCTGTTCCAGGACGGCGCCAGCGGCCGGCGGCGCTTTCTCGATCGCCTGGTGCTGGCCGGCGATCCGGCGCATGCGGCACAGGTCGCGCGCTACGGCCATGCGCTGAAGGAGCGCGCGCGGCTGCTGCGCGCCGGCCGGTTCGATCGCGCCTGGCTCGAGGCGCTGGAGGCGCGGGCGGCCGCCGCCGGCGTCGCGATCGCCGCGGCGCGCCGGCAAACGGTTGCGGACCTTTGCACCGCGCTCGCCGGCTCGACCGGCACATTTCCACGACCGGCCCTGGCCCTGCGCGGCGATGCCGAGGCCTGGCTGGACCAGCACTCGGCCCTCGACGTCGAGGCCCGCCTGGCCCGGGTCCTGGCAGAGAGCCGCACGCAGGACGCCGAGACCGGCAGCACCGCGATCGGTCCGCATCGCAGCGACCTCGAGGTGCACGAGCAGGCGAGCGGCCGCGCCGCGGCCGAGTGCTCGACCGGTGAGCAGAAGGCGCTGCTGATCGGCATCGTGCTGGCCGAGGCGCGCCTGCGCTCTGCCCAGGGCGAGCGTATGCCGCTGCTGCTGCTGGACGAGGTCACCGCGCATCTTGATGCCGGCCGGCGCGGCGATCTGTTCGAGCAGCTGTGCGCGCTCGGCGCCCAGGCCTGGCTCACCGGCACCGATCCCTCGCTGTTCGCGCCGCTCGGCGCGCGCGCGCAATATTTCGCGGTTCGCGATTCCACCCTGCAACCGTATGACCACCCTTGAAGTATGACCCACATGTCCACAGCGCTGCCTGATCCGACCCCCGAGGAAGCCTACGACGCCACTTCGATCCAGGTGCTCGAAGGGCTGGAGGCCGTGCGCCGCCGGCCGGGCATGTATATCGGCGACACCGACGACGGCTCCGGCCTGCACCACATGGTGTTCGAGGTGGTCGACAATGCGATCGACGAGGCGCTTGGCGGCTATTGCGATCGGGTCGAGGTCACGCTCAACACCGACGGCTCGGTCACGGTGCGCGACAATGGCCGCGGCATCCCGACCGACATCCATGGCGGCGAGGGCATCTCGGCAGCCGAGGTGATCATGACCCGCCTGCATGCCGGCGGCAAATTCAACCAGAACTCGTACAAGGTCTCGGGCGGCCTGCACGGCGTCGGCGTCTCGGTGGTCAACGCGCTGTCGGAGTGGCTGGAGCTGCGCATCTGGCGCGACCAGACCGAGCACGCCATGCGCTTTGCCGACGGCGGCGAGCCCGTGGCACCACTTGCGGTCACCGGGCCGGCGGGCGGCCGGCGCGGCACCGAGATCACCTTCATGCCCTCGATCGAGGTGTTCACCCGCACCGAGTTCAGCTACCCGACGCTCGAGCATCGGCTGCGCGAGCTGGCCTTCCTCAATGCCGGCGTCACCATTACGCTGCGCGATGAGCGCGGCACCGAGCCGATCGAGGAGGTGCTGCACTACGAGGGCGGGCTGCAGGCCTTCGTAAGCTATCTCGATCGCGCCAAGACGCCGCTGCACGAGCCGGCGATCATGATTGCCGGCGAGCGCGATAAAGTCGAGGTCCAGGCCGCGCTGCAGTGGAACGACGGCTATCACGAGAACTGCCTGTGCTTCACCAACAACATCCCGCAGCGCGATGGCGGCAGCCACCTGTCCGGCCTGCGCGCGGCGCTGACCCGCTCGATCCAGGCCTATGCCCATGAGAGCGGCATCGCCAAACGCGAGAAGGTGACGCTGTCGGGCGAGGACGCGCGCGAGGGCCTGACCTGCGTGCTGTCGATCAAGATGCCGGACCCGAAATTTTCGTCGCAGACCAAGGACAAGCTGGTCAGCTCCGAGGTCCAGCCGGTGGTCCAGGGCCTGATCGGCGACGCGCTCAATCGCTGGTTCGAGGAAAATCCTGCACCCGCGCGCGCCATCATCGGCAAGGTGGTCGAGGCGGCGACCGCGCGCGAGGCGGCACGTAAGGCGCGCGAGCTGACCCGGCGCAAGGGCGTGCTCGACGTCGCCAACCTGCCGGGCAAGCTGGCCGACTGCCAGGAGCGCGATCCGGCCAAGTCGGAGCTGTTCCTGGTCGAGGGTGATTCCGCCGGCGGCTCGGCCAAGCAGGGCCGCAACCGGGCCTTCCAGGCGATCCTGCCCTTGCGCGGCAAGATCCTGAACGTCGAGCGCGCGCGTCTCGACAAGATTTTGGGCTCGAACGAGATCGGCACGCTGATCACGGCGCTCGGCACCGGGATTCGCGACGATTTCGACCTCGCCAAGCTGCGCTACCACCGCATCATCATCATGACCGACGCCGACGTCGACGGCTCGCACATCCGCACCCTGCTGCTGACCTTCTTCTACCGGCAGATGCCGGAGATCCTCGAGGCCGGCCATCTCTACATCGCCCAGCCGCCCCTCTACCGGGTCAAGCGCGGCAATATGGAGCGCTACCTCAAGAACGAAGGCCAGATGGACGATTTTCTGCTGGCGAGTGGGCTCGAGGATGCGCGCCTGGTCGCGGCCAGCGGCACGGTCTACGAGGGCGAGCGCCTGGCCGAGCTGGTCGAGGTCGCGCGCCGGGCGACCGGCCTCCTGCACGCGCTCGAGCGCCGGCTGCCGGCCGAGCTGGTCGAGGCCGCGGTGCTCACCGGGGCGCTCACCGAGGACGCGCTGACCGAGCGCGCGGCGGGGCAGGGCTTCGCCGGGCGCATCGCCGAGCGCCTGAATGCCGGTCCCGGCGACAGCTGGGAAGGTGCGCGCGCCGAGGACGGCACCCTGGTGTTCGTGCGCAAGCGCGGCGAGCGGCGCGATCGCTTCCGGCTCGACCCGCAGATCGCGCGCAGCCCCGAGGGCCGCCGCCTCAACAGCGCGATCGCAGCCCTCGGCGATGCCTTCGCCGGGCAGGCCAGCTTGCAGCGCAAGGGCCAGGACAGCGCGCTCGGCGGCCCGATCGCGCTGGTCGAGACCCTGACCGGGCTGGGCCGCAAGGGCCTCTCGATCCAGCGCTACAAGGGCTTGGGCGAGATGAACCCGGCGCAGCTCTGGGAGACCACGCTCGATCCCGAGGTCCGCACGCTTTACCAGGTCAAGGTCGAGCACGTCGACGAGGCGAACGAGATCTTTGCGACCCTGATGGGCGACGTCGTCGAGCCCCGCCGCGAGTTCATCCAGACCAACGCGCTCAAGGTCGTGAACCTGGACGTGTAGGTCGGGTGCCACATAGCGCAAGCCCAAACTCGACCCCGCGTGTGCCTGCGCTTAGCGCCTGATCGCGCGAACAGCTAGCCCTGTGAAGGATCGAGCAGGTGCACACCCGTGCCGGCAAAATGCCGGACGTTGCGCGTCACCACGGCAAGGCCATGCTCGAGCGCCGTGGCGGCGATCAACAGGTCCGCTCCAGCGTGGCCATGGGCGTCGGCGAGCTGTCCCCAGCGCCGTGCGACCGCAATATCGACCGGGAGAACCCGACCGGCATAGTGGGCGAGCACGGTGTCCAGCCACGCCGCCAGCCGCGCGGCGAACGCCGAAATCGAGCCGAAGCTGCTTCGCGATACCCTTCTCGACCTCGCCGATGGTGACGACGCTCAGATCCAGATCCGCCGGTCTCGTGTGCTGGAGCCAGGTGACCAGCTGGGGATCGCGCCGAAGCTTGCGCAGCTGCGAGAGGATCACCGTGTCGAGCAGCTACACTACAACTCAGGTGTGCGCAGATCGGCGTCGATCCGCTCGAACTCCTGGTCGTCGCATGGCATGGCCAGCAGATGGTCGACGAACGATGCTTGCGCGGCTCGCCCGAACGTGCGCAAACGCGCATATTCTTCGGCGGCAATGACCACCACGGCCGGCGAGCCACGTCTGGTCACCAGCTGAGCCTGCCCCTTTCGGACGGCTCGACCACCGCGCTGAACCGGTTCTTTGCGTCCTGCAGGGTCCAGCTGGGCACCGGATCGACCTGTCTAGCCATTGGGGCCCTCGGTCAATCGAGCGGCGTGGCCGGTGCGAGATCGGCCAGGCGCGCCTCGATGTCGGCCGCAAGCGGCTGGCTGGTCTGGGCGCCGAGCCGGGTGCAGGCGAGCCCTGCGGCAACGCTCGCCCAACGCAACGCCTCCGGCAGCGCGAGGCCCCGATCGAGGGTGGCGGCGAGCACGCCGACGAAGGCATCGCCCGCGCCCGTGGTGTCGACCGGCTCGACCCTGAGCGCGCCGATCCGCCAGCCACCCGCGGGCCCTTGGGCGATCGCGCCCTCGGCGCCCTGGGTCACCACGCAGGTCAGGTCGTGGCGGGTCGCCAGGTCCCAGGCGAGCGCGCGCGGATCGCCCGTCTGTCCCGAGCCGGCCCGATGGCCCGCGGCCATGCTCGCCTCGATCTCGTTGACCACCAGCAGGTCGAGCGCATCGAGCGCGGCGTCGGGAACCGGCGCCGCCGGGGCCAGGTTCAACATGGTGTGCGCACCACGGCGCTTGGCCCGCTGCAGCAGCCCGAAGGTCGCCTCGGGGTCGACCTCGTTCTGGCACAGCAGGGTCACGCCCGGCCCGAGCTCGGTGTCGTCGACCTGCGCGGCGCGGGTCGCGAGATTGGCGCCGCTGCCGACCATGATCTGGTTCTCGCCGCCGGGCTCGACCCCGATCACCGCGATGCCGGTCGCCTGGTCTGCGGTCGCGATACCGGCGCCGTCGACGCCTGCCTGCGCCAGGGTCTGCCGCAGGAAATCGGCGAAGCTGTCCTCGCCGAGACAGCCGACCATGCGCACCGAAGCGCCGGCCTTGGCGGCGGCCGCTGCCTGATTCGCGCCCTTGCCGCCCGGCTCGAGCACGTAGCCGGGGCACAGCACGGTCTCGCCCGGCCGCGGCAGGGCCGGCACCTGAAGCACCAGATCGGCGTTGAGCGAGCCGAACACCAGGATCATCGCGCCCTCCCTCGAGCCGTTTTCTCCGACACCGCCCGCGCAAGACAGGCCCGCGACGCTGAGCCGCCCTTGTCAATCGTCGCGCCGCCGCCTTATCTAAGGCGCGACCCAGATCCAGGGCGCAACCACGAAACGGCGCTCGCGCGCAAGGGGGTCAGGCGATGCCCGAGCTGATCGAAGAAATCGAGGAAATCTACGTCGACAGCAAGACTGCTGCCTGCGACGGCGGCGGCGGCGCGCTCGGCCACCCGCGGGTTTTCCTGGCGATCGATCAGTCCGGGCAGGTCGAGTGCCCGTATTGCAGCCGGCACTTCGTCTATGCGCCCGACAAGGCGGGCACCAGCACGACGGTGGAGATCCGGGTCCCCGCCTGAGCGGGGGCGCCGGCAGCAGGCCCGATCAGCGCTTGGAGAACTGGAAGCTGCGGCGCGCCTTGCGCAGGCCGTACTTCTTGCGCTCGACCCGGCGCGGATCGCGTCGCAGGAAGCCGCCGCTCTTGAGCACCGGCCGCAGGCCCGGATCGTAGGCCACGAGCGCGCGGCTGATGCCATGCCGCAGCGCGCCCGCCTGGCCGGACAGGCCGCCGCCCTTGACCGTGGCGTGGACGTCGAACTGGTTGACCCGGCTCGCCATCACGAACGGCTGATTGATGATCATGCGCGATACCGGCCGGGCAAAGTAGACCTCAATATCGCGGCCGTTGACGGTGACCCGCCCCGAGCCCGGCTTGACCCAGACCCGCGCCACCGCTTCCTTGCGCCGCCCGGTGGCATAGGAGCGTCCCTGCCGGTCGATCTTGGGTGTCGGTGCCGCGATCTCGGGCTCCGGCGGGACCGCCTGTGCGAGCTCCTTGAGATCGGCCAGGGTGCGGGTCGGGGTTTCAGCCATCGGCTAGCTCTTCTTGATGCTGTTCTTGCGATTGAGGGTGGCCACATCCAGCGCGGCCGGCGTCTGGCCCTGGTGCGGATGGTCGGGGCCGCTGTAGACGTGCAGCTTCTTCAGCTGGCTGTGGCCGAGCGCGCCCTTGGGCAGCATGCGCTGCACCGCCTTCTCGATCAGCCGCTCGGGATGCGCGCTCTCCAGCACCTGCTGCGCGGTCCGCTGCTTGAGCCCGCCCGGATAGCCGGTGTGCCGGTAATAGGTCTTCTGCGCGCGCTTGTTGCCGGTCAGCGCGACCTTCTCGGCATTGACCACCACGATGTGGTCGCCGCAGTCGAGGTTCGGCGTGAACATCGCCTTGTGCTTGCCGCGCAGGCGCTCGGCCACCAGGGCCGCCAGACGGCCAAGCACCAGGCCGTCGGCGTCGACCAGGTACCAGGCGCGCTGGATATCGCGGGGCGTGGCGGAATAGGTCTTCATCAGCTCGGGCCTGTCGATAAGTCGCCGGAAGGTCGCACGACAAAAAGATGCCCGGACCGCAACGATCCGAGCCGCGGGCGTTACCTAGGCCGAACCTTGCCCGCTGTCAACGTCTGGCACCCCTGCGCGGCGTCGAATCCGCCCGTGGTCGGGCGCTAAGGCAGCTGCGGCGGGATCGCGTAGGTGCCGATCACATGGCAGATCTCGCGCGCATCACCATCGCTGCCCATGGTCACCTCGCCGACCGCAAGCCGCCGGCCGAGCTTGAGCAGGCGGCCGGTCGCGATCACGTCCCGCGGGCTGGGGCGGCTGAGGAAGTGGATGGTCATGTCGGTGGTCACCGCGAGCGCGACCTCGCCGATCATCGACATGACCACGCCATAGAGGGTGACGTCGGCGAGCGCCATCAGGGCCGGCCCGCAGATGGTGCCACCCGGACGCTGCAACAGCTCCTGGTAAGGCATGCGGATGGTCAGCAGGCCCGCTTCGAAGCGCTCGATCCGGCAGCCGAGCTGGCCGGCATAGGGCACGCCCTCGAAGGCCAGCGCCCGAAACGCCGCCTCGGAGATCTTCGGCTCGCTGGTCGCGCTCTGGTCCATGGTTCCTCCGGCAGGCTTGGCGCACACGGTCATGATCGGCATATAAGGAGCACCATAGCGGGAAATGGACTGCGACAGACGCGCTCCGGGAGGCCAGAATGGACGACGCTGCCGATCCCGACCTGGATATGATTGAAGACGAGGCCCCGGCGCCCGAGCCCGTGCTGCTGCGCAGCGACGTCGAGGGCGTCGCCGGCCTGACGCTCAATCGGCCCGACCAGTACAACGCCCTCTCGCGCGAGCTGTTAAGCGCCCTGCAGGCCGAGCTCGACCAGATCAAGGACGATCCCGCCACGCGCGTCGTGGCGATCACCGGCCAGGGCCGGGCGTTCTGCGCCGGGCATGACCTCAAGGAGATTGCCGGCGAGCGCGAGCGCGACACGCTCAGCGCGCTGTTCGGCCAATGCTCGCAAGGTCATGCTGTCGCTGAGCCGGCTGCCGCAGCCGGTGATCGCACTGGTCGACGGGATCGCCACCGCCGCCGGCTGCCAGCTGGTCGCGGCCTGCGATCTGGCGCTCGCCACGACCAATGCGCGCTTTGCCACCTCCGGCGTCAAATACGGCCTGTTCTGCTCGACGCCGATGGTCGCGCTGTCGCGCAACGTGCCGCGCAAGCCCGCCATGGAGATGCTGCTGACCGGCGACTTCATCGAGGCCGAAGACGCGTTGCGGCTGGGCCTGGTCAACAAGGTGGTGCCGCCCGAGCGGCTCGAGGAGGCGTTCGACAGCATGGTTGCGCGCCTCCTGGACAAGCCGCGCGAGGTCCTGGCGCTCGGCAAGCGCGCCTATTACCGGCAGCTGGAGATGGGCCTCGAGGATGCCTATGCCTTCACCACCGAGGTGATCGTCGACAACGCCCTGGGCAAGGATTTCGAGGAGGGCCTCGCGGCGTTCATCGAGAAACGCGCGCCAAAGTGGCCGGCCTGAGCGGCGGGTCGAAGGGATGGTCCGATGAGCAAGCTCACCTATGACGACGCCTATATCCGCGACGTCCTCAAGCGGGTGAAGACGATCGCCGCGGTCGGCATGAGCGCCAACGACATGCGCCCGTCCTACTTCGCCATGCTCTATCTGCAGACCAAGGGCTTCCGGGTGATCCCGATCAACCCGCGCTATGCCGGCCAGAAGATCCTGGGCGAGACCGTGCTCGCCTCGCTCGACGATCTGCCCGAGCCGCCGGACATGGTGCAGATCTTCCGCAAGTCGCCGGAAGCGCCGCCGATCGTCGAGGACGCGATCCGGATCGGCGCCAAGGTCTTATGGATGCAGCTCGGCGTGCGACACGACGAGGCCGGGGCGCGGGCACGCGAGGCCGGGCTCGACGTCGTGATGGATCGCTGTCCCAAGATCGAATATGGCCGGCTGTTCGGCGAGATCGGCTGGGCCGGCGTCAATCGCCGGGTGATCTCGTCCAAGAAGGGCCAGGCGATCCAGCTGTCGCGCAAGAAGGGCGGCCTCGGTCGACGTCCGGCGGCCTCCCGATAGCTCACGGCCACCAGTCGCCGGTGATCTGCTCGACCGTGTAGGGGCAACGTTCCGGCAGCGCGTCGGCGGCGACGTCCTCGCCGTATCGCCGCAGCGCGCGCTCGAGGTCGCGGCGGGTAATGCGATACACGCGCGGGAGCTCGTCTCCGAGAATATGCGCAAGCCGCGGCGTCAAATCGAACTCGAGGCGCCTTCGGTGCTCTGCGACCGAATCCATCCAGCCGTTGCGCGGATCTTGCGCCGGGCTGTGCTGGAGCTTGAGCAGATGCTCGATGATCACGCTGGCGTTGCTCAGCACCGCGCTCTTCTTGGCGTCGCCCAAGCCCTCGACCTCCTCGACCAGGTTGGCAAGGTCGAGCGCCTCGAACCGGCGCTCCCGCAAGAGCCCGGCCTGGACCTCGGTCCAGACATAAAAATCTTCGTCGTACAGGTCCTCGGCCCTGGGACGCACCTTCGTCGCCATCATCGCCTCCTGGCAACCGGCCCGATACTCTAGCACAGCTTGTCCGATGGCACCGCAAATCCCCGGGCCGCCAGCGCCCGGCTGCAGGAATCCTGCAGAAGCACCGGGTCTAGCCGAACACCACCTCGGGCAGCCACAGCGCGATCTGCGGAAAGAACATCACCAGCACCAGGCCCGTGATCTGCAGGCCGATGAATGGCCAGACCGACCCAAAGATCTCCTGCAGGGTGACGTCCGGCGGCGCCACGCTCTTCAGCCAGAAACAGGCCGGGCCGAACGGCGGCGACAGGAAATAGATCTGCATGTTCATGACGAACAGCACGCCGAACCAGATCGGATCGAAGCCCAGGCTGACCACCACCGGGCGCGAAGATCGGCACGGTGATGAACACGATCGCGATCCACTCCATGAAGGTGCCGAGCACCACCAGGATCGCCATCATCACCAGGATCACGCCGAGAGGCGGCAGGTCGAGCCCGGACAGCAGGTCCTGCATGAAGGTGTTGCCACCGATGATATTGTAGATGCCGACCAGGCTGACCGCGCCCAGGATCAGCCAGATGATCGTGCCGACCGTCACCATGGTCTGGCGCAGCGCCGCCTGGATCATGGTCCAGGACAGGCGGCCGCGGGCGAGCGCCGCGAGCGCCGCGCCGATCACGCCGACGCCGGCCGCCTCGGTCACCGAGGCGATGCCGCCATAGATCGAGCCGAGCACCCAGACGATCACGGCGAGCGGCAGGATCAGCCCGCGCATCGCCCGCAGCTTTTCTGCGGCCGGCATCCGGCGCATGGCGAGCGGGGCGAGCGGAGCGAGGTCGGGATTGAGCCGGCAGCGGACGATGATGTAGGCGACGTAGAGGCTCGCCAGCAGCGCGCCCGGGATCGCGCCCGCCAGGAACAGATCGCCGATCCCGACCTGGGCGGTCAGGCCGTAGACGATCATGATGATCGAGGGCGGGATCAGCGTGGCGAGCGAGCCACCGGCGCAGATCGTGCCCATGGCCAGCCTGCGGTTGTAGCCCAGGCGCAGCATCTGCGGCAGCGCGATCAGGCCGAGCATCACGATCTCGCCGCCCATGATGCCGGTCATCGCGGCCATCACCACGGCGACCACGGTGGTCTGCACGGCGACCCCGCCGCGCAGATCGCCCGAGACAATCGACATGGCGTTGAACAGGTCCTCGGCGACCCCTGCACGCTCCAGGATGCTGGCCATGAACACGAACAGCGGGACCGCCACGAGCGGATAGTTCTCGAGCAGGCCGTAGACGTTGCTCGCGACCAGGAACAGGCCGCGCGGCCCGAAATAGATCAGTGCGGTGCCGATCGAGACGGTCAGCGTGACCACGCCGAGCGGCATGCCGGTCATCATCAGCAGCAGGAGTGCTGCGACGATCAGGAGGGTAACCGTGCCGATATCCACGCCTATTCGCCTTCATCGGCGAGGGTCGGGGCTTCTTCGTCCTCGTGGCGGAAATGCTTGACCAGATTGGCGATCAGCTGGAGCGCATAGAGGCCCGCGCCGATCACCAGCATGACCTTGAGCATGGTCGGCTCGGGCGAGTTGAACGCGCTGCCGCTGCGCTGGATCCGCTCGACGGAGCGCACGGCCGGCTCCCAGACCGCGTAGAGCAGGATCAGCACCACGCCGAGCGCCACGATGTTGATGAACAGGTCGAGCGCCCAGCGCACGCGCGGCGGCGCCATCAGGTAGAGCACCGTGATGCCGATATGGCGGCGGTGTCGGGTGACGTAGCCGACCGACAGCATCCAGGCCGAGGCGCACAGCACCATCACCACCTCGAACGCCCACTGGGTCGGCGCGTGGAAGATGTAGCGCATCACGACCTCGTAGGTCGTGATCAGGGCGCACATCAGATAGAGCTGCGCCGACGCCTGGCCGAGGAACTGGCTCAGGTGGTCGATGGCACGCAGCAAGCCACGCACGGGACCGGTCCGGATGCAGACGCGTTTGGGATCGAGAGGTAGGCGGCGGCGAACCGCCGCCCGACCCTCAGCTGCCGAGCGCCTCTTTGGCCTCCTGCGAGGAGAGCAGGCCGATCGACTCCATGTAATTGATGTGCGCCTCGAAGGCCTTGCGGGCGAGGTCACCCTGCGCGGCGTAGTCCTTCCACGCTCCGACGGCGATCTTCCGGAACTTGTCGCGCTCCTCCTGCGGCCAGTCGATCACCTCGATGCCCTCGGGGCCGTCGCCGGCCTTGTCGCGTTGCACCATCTCGTGGTCCTTGAGATCCGCATAGCGGCGCAGGTCGTTGTAGGCGGCGTAGTACCAGACCTCGAGGATGGTCTGCAGCTGCGGGTCCAGGCTCTCCCAGACGTCCTGGTTGAGCGTGAACTGCAGGACCGCCATGGAGTGGATGCCCGGATAGATCGGGTACTTGGCGATCTTGTGCATGCCGGTGTTGTCGTTGTTGACGTAGGCGCTGGCGTCGGCTGCGTCGACGATGCCCTTCTCGAGCGAGGTGAACACCTCGGAGAACGGCAGCGCGACCGGGCTGGCGCCGGCGCGCCGGAACACCTCGGCCGCCAGGCCTTCCGGCGAGCGGATCTTGACGCCCTGAAATCCTCGACGGTGCGGATCGGCACGGTCGAGACCAGCGCTTCCTTCGAATAGGGACCGCAACCGATCACGTGCACCGCACCACCGGTCTGGGCGTCGATCACCTCCTGCAACACTTCCTTGCCGCCGCCCAGCATGCAGAAGGTCTGGACCTGGTCGGTGGTGTCGTAGCCGGCGATCAGATCGCCGATGATCGCAAACGCCGGGTCGCGGCCCGAGAAGTAGGAGATCGCGGTGAGATCGCCGTCCAGGATGCCGTGGCGACCGCGTCCATGGTCTCGCGATACGGCACCACCGAGCCGGCCGGCAGCAGCTCGAGCTTGAGCTGGCCGCCGCTCATCGCCTCGACCTTGGGCGCCCACTTTTCGGTCATGTAGATGAAGGTGAAGTCGCCGGCGCTCTGGCTGGTCTGCACCTTCAAAGTCTGTTGGGCCAGCGCCGGCGAGACGCCGAGCAGCGCCAGCGCCGCCGCGCCGAGCGCGATGCCGGAAAGGGCCGGCGCGAGGGCCTTCGGATGCAATGCCGTCATGATGTGCTCCCTGATCTGCGGCCCTGTCTGCCAGGACCGGGTTGCTGCCAGCACTAGCATCGCCGCCCGGCGCTGCCAACCCGAGGGCTCAGGCTGCGCCGGCCAGCTCGACCAGGGTGGCGGCCAGGACGCGGGCGCCGGTGGCCAGGTCCTCGGGCTTGGCGTATTCGGCCGGGCTGTGGCTGATGCGGTCGGCGCTATGGCTGGCAGACGCCTTTGCCGTTTACTGGAGGACCATTGCACTCGCCAGGTCCGATATCGGACTTGTTGAGAAGGCAAGCCCGTCTTCCATTGCACGCATTTTGCGCGATGGCACCGCTGGTGTCTACGCAAGCGTGTTCGCCATTGCAGGAGTCCGGTGCGACGGCCCCGTAACTATGTGCGCAGGCGCCTAATCCATTACAGGAGTTCGAGGCAACGTCGCCTACTTTCACGCGGCATGCGGATTTACCGTTGCAGGAGTTCTTGGGCAACCTGGGCGCTGTTGTTGCTGCAGGCTCGCAGCCCATTGCACGAGCCGCTCGCGATGTTGCCGCTGTTGCCGGCGCAGGCGCGGCGGCCGTTGCACGTGTCTTGGGCGACGGTCCCGGTGTTGCCGAGACAGGCATCTTCGCCCTGACAGGAGTTCTCGGCGGTCTGGGCGATCGCCGGATCGGGCGCCCCCATGAACGCGATCGCCAGAGAAGCGGCGATCAGCAAGGTCCGGCTCAAATGCGTCATCTCCACATCTCCAATTTGAGGCCCTCGGGTCGAATACCGGAACCCCAGCCCGGCTGTCGCAGATTGGACGGCGACGGCTGCCGGAGTTTATGAGGCGCGCGACGCCCGCAAGAATGCTTCCTAAATGCCCGCCAGCTCGACCAGGGTGGCGGCCAGGACACGCGCGCCGGCGGCCAGGTCCTCGGGCTTGGCGTACTCGGCCGGGCTGTGGCTGATGCCCTTGAAGCACGGCACGAAGATCATGCCGGTCGGCGCCAGGTCCGCGACGAAATTGGCGTCGTGGAAGGCGCCCGAGGCCAGGCGCATATGGCTGTGGCCGGTCAGCTCGGCGGCGCGCTCGACCAGATCGACGATCTCGGCAGGAAACACGCAGGGCGGACGGTTGAAGGTCTCGGTGATCATGACCTCGCACAGCCCGGCCTGGGCGCGGCAGACCGCCTCGATGCGCCCGCCGCGCTCCTCCAGGACGCGCTGCTCGGGGTGGCGGAAGTCGATGCTGAAGGTGACCTTGGCCGGCACGGTGTTGGGCGAATTGGGCTCGACCACCACACGGCCGACGGTGAAGCGCACCTGGTCGCCCGGATCATCCATCAGCTCCTGCAGGGCCGTGATCATGCGCACCGCGGCGCGCAGCGCGTCCTTGCGGCCGCCGAGCGGTGCGGTGCCGGCATGGCCGGGCTCGCCGTTCACCTCGACCCGGTACCAGCGCGCGCCCTGGATGCCCGTGACCACGCCGATCTGGTGCCCGGTGGCCTCGAGCTGCGGCCCCTGCTCGATATGCGGCTCGACATAGGCCGCGACCTCGAAGCCGAACGACCGGCGCGGCAGGCCGGGCGTGGCCGCGAGCGTCGCCTCGAGCGCGTCGGCGAACCGGATGCCGGCGCTGTCGGTCACCTCGAGGCAGTCCGCCAGATCGAGCGTGCCGGCGAACACCGACGAGCCCATGGCGCCCGGCGCGAACCGTCCGCCCTCCTCGTTGGTCCAGGCGACCAGGTCGATCGGACGGCGGGTCGCGATGCCGGCGGCATCGAGCGCCTCGAGCACCTCGAACCCGGCGAGCACGCCATAGATGCCATCGAACCGGCCGCCGGCCGGCTGGCTGTCCATATGCGAGCCGACCATGACCGGCGCCGCGCCCGGATCGCTGCCGGGACGGCGCAGGAACAGGTTGGCGATCGAGTCGACCGAAGCCTGCCAGCCATGCGCGCCGGCCCAGTCCAGCAGCAGCCTTCTCGCGCGGATGTCCTCGGGCGTCAGCGCCTGCCGGCGCACGCCGTTGTCCGCGATGGCACCGATCTCGGCCATCGCCATGTGCCGTTGCCACAGCCGCTGCTGATCGACGGCGGCGGCCGCCTTCGCGGCCGGCTGCTCGCTTGCCAAGGCGGGTTCCCGTTTTTGCTTCCCGAGGCGTAGCTTGGAGCAGATGCGCCCGGCGCGCTACCCTGGACCGTCCGCCGCCAAGGAAAGCCTGTTCGATGCGCCATGCCTTCGAGCCCGAAGCCCGCTGCCCGCTGGACGACGTCCGCGTGCTCGATCTGTCGCGCCTGGTCGCGGGCAACATGATGACCCACGTGCTGGCCGACCTCGGCGCCGAGGTCATCAAGGTCGAGAAGCCGGGCCGGGGCGACGATCTGCGCAACTGGACCACCAAGGGCGTGCCGGTCTGGTGGCAGGTCTATGCCCGCAACAAGAAGAGCTTGTGCGTCGACCTGCGCGCCGAGGCGGGCCGCGACGTGCTGCTCCGCCTGGTCGAGGGCGCGCAGGTGCTGGTCGAGAACTTTCGGCCGGGCACGCTCGAGCGCATGGGCCTGGCTCCCGATGCGCTGCACGCCCGCAACCCCCGCCTGATCGTGGTGCGCATCTCGGGCTGGGGCCAGAGCGGCTCCTGGCGGCAAAAGCCGGGCTTCGGCACCCTGGTCGAGGCGTTCAGCGGCTTTGCCGCGATGAACGGTCACGCCGACCGGCCGCCGGTGGTGCCGTCGTTCGCCATGGCCGATGCGTTCGCGGGGCTGTATGGCGCGGTTTCGGCGCTCACCGCGCTGCGCGCAATCGAGACCGGCGGCGGCAGGGGCCAGGTGATCGATCTCTCGCTGATCGAGCCGATCCTCGCCATGCTCGGTCCCAAGGCCGCCGAGTACCGCCTGACCGGCGCGACCAGCGAGCGCATGGGCAGCCGATGCAACATTCAGGCGCCGCGCGACGTTTATGCGACCAGCGATGGCAAATACGTGGCGCTGTCGACCGGCACCCAGGCGATGGCGGAGCGGCTGCTGCGGGCGATCGGCCGGGGCGATCTGGCGGGCGATCCGCGCTTTCGCACCAATGCCGACCGGCTCGCCCATCGCGAGGAGATCGAGGCGATCGTGAAGGACTTCATTGCCCAACGCAGCCAGGCCGACGTGCTCGCTTTCTTCGAGGCGGCCGAGGTCACGGTCGGCCAGGTCTGCGACGAGGCCGATCTGGCGGAGCACCCTTATGTGCGCGACCGCGAGGTGCTGATCGACCTGCCCGACCGGCTGATGGAGGCGATTCCGATGCACAACATCGTGCCGCGCCTTTCGGGCACACCTGGCGCCGTGCGCGCGCCCGCGCCGGCCCTCGGCCAGCACAATCTCGAAATCCTTGGCGGGCTCGGCTATTCGGAAGACGAGGTCGCCGGCCTTCTCGAAGCCGGCGTTCTGGGTGATCCGATTGACCGATGCTGAACAAAGGGGAGGCTTGCGATGAGACGTTGCGGGGTGCGCGCATGAAGCGCGTGGGCGTGGTCGGGCTCGGCGACATGGGCAGCGGGCTCGCGAGGAACCTGATTGCGGCCGGCTTCACGACCGCGGGCTTCGATCTCAGCGAACGGCGCATGGCGGCGTTCGTCGAGATGGGCGGCCAGCCGGCGGCGAGTGCGGGCGAGGTCGGCGCCGGCGCCGAGGCGGTGTTCGTCATGGTGATGAATGGCGAGCAGGCGCGATCGGTGATCGCAGGCGACGACGGTCTGGTCCGCTCGCTCGAGCCCGGCGCCGCCGTGATCCTGACAGCGACCATCAGGCCGTCGGAGGCGCGCGAGATCGGCCGGGCGCTCGAGGGCACCGGGATCGACCTGATCGATTCGCCGGTGAGCGGCGGTTTTCGGGGCGCTCAAGATGGCACGTTGACCATGATGGCGGCGGGTGCGGACCAGGCGTTGAGCCGATGCCGGCCCGCGATGGAAGCGGTCAGCGGGACGATCCATCGGGTCGGCGACCAGCCGGGCATGGGACAGACCGTCAAGGCTTGCCTGCAGTCGCTGATCGGCTCGATTTTCAGCGCGACCTTCGAGGCCACGGCGCTCGCCGCCAAAGCCGGCGTCACGGGCCAGGTGCTCTACGACGTGGTCAGCACCTCCGGCGCAGGCTGCGGCGTGGCCAACACCGCGATCGCCAACATCATCGATCGTCAGTTCGTGGCCACCGGCAGCCACATCGCCACCATGCACAAGGATCTGACCATCGCGCTCGACCTGGCGCGCGAGCTCGGCGTGCCGCTGTTCACCGCGAGCACCGCGATGCAGCTGTTCCAGGCCGGCAAGACCAGGCATCCGGACGGCGACAACTGGATTGTGGCGCAAATCATCGAAGAGATCGTCGGCGCGGAGCTGAGGCGATGAACGGGGCGCGAGGGCGATGAAGCTCGGCGTGATCACCGACGGCATCAGCCGCGACTTCGAGCATGCGCTTGCGGTCATGGACGCGTTCGGCCTCGACCATGCCGAGCTGCAGTTCCTGTGGGACAAGGAGGTGGGCGACCTCGATGCCAACGAGCGCCGGCGTGCTCGTGATCTGATCAGAGCCCATGGCAAGCAGGTCGCCTGCATCTCGCGCCACGTGTTCGCGGGCATGCCGATGTCGACCCGGCCTGGCGACGAGCTGCACGCACGGCACATGGCCGGCCTCGAGCGCTGCATCGAGATGGCGCACGAGCTGGAGTGCCCGCTGGTCCGCATCATGAGCGGGCGCAAGGAGATGATCCTGTGGGGCGCGCATGGCGCCGAGGTCTGGAACGTCGCGAAGGGCGCCTGGGACGCGCTGCCGCCCCTGATCGAGCCGGCGGTCAAGCTGGCGGAGCGGGAGGGCGTGACCCTGGTGGTCGAGACCGGCAACGGCACCATGGTCCATTCCGCCTACACCGGACGCAGACTGTGCGAGGCGATCGGCAGCGATCACCTCAACGTTCTCTGGGACCCGGCGAATGCCTGCTATGGGCATGAGCGCGCCTGGCCGGACGGCTATCAGGAGCTGCGCGGCGGCTATCTCGGTCATCTGCACATCAAGGACGTTCAGGTCGACACGGCGCGTGCCTGGCTCGAGGTGCGCGAGATGGGCAAGGGGCAGCTCGCGGATCAGTTCGCGCCGATCGCGGCGGCGCTGAAGGACGACGGCTACCAGGGCGTGGTCTCGTTCGAGAGCGTCTACCACCGCGGCGACGGCGACTTCGAAGCCGGCTTCCGCGCGTGCATCGACCGGTTCAAGGCGATCTTTGGCTGACCGCGGCTCGATCTCCCCGCGACAGGGCGTGCTCGCCAGGCTCGGCCGTGGGCTGCGCGCGCTGCTGCATCTGTTGGCGCGCCCGGTCCGCGCCACGCGCAGCCAGGGCGAGATCGTGCTGCAGACCTATCGCGGCTACGGCACGCGCCATGAGGTGTTCGCGATCGGCCGCGCCTTCCGGCAGCCGGCGGGGCCTGAGGCGCCCGAAGGGCTTTGGGGGGACCTGCGCGATCTGTGGCGACGCTTGTGGCGACGAAGCATCGCCGATGCGCCGCTGGTCGCGCGGCTGGGCGACGCCGAGCAGCGGCTGCGGACCGACCGCGACGGCTATTTCCGGGTTCATCTCGCGGTTGACCTGTCGCCGGTCGAGGGCGACCACTGGCACGAGATGGAGCTGGAGCTGCTCGATCCGCCGGGCCACCGCGCGAAGGCTGAGGTGTTCGTGCCGCCGCCTGCCTGCCGCTACGTCGTGATCAGCGACATCGACGACACGATCATGGAGACCGGCGTCGCCAACAAGGCGGTGATGCTGTGGCGGCTGTTCATGCAGGGCGCCGAGGGTCGCGTCGCGTTTCCGGGCGTGGCCGCGCTGTTGCGCGCCCTCCACCACGGCGTCTCCGGCAGCGAGCTCAATCCGATGCTCTATGTGTCGCGGGCGCCCTGGAGCATCTACGATGTGCTCGACGCGTTCTTCCACCTGCATCGGATCCCGGTCGGGCCTTTGCTGTTTCTGCGCGAATGGGGCTTGACCTTCGAGAGCCCATTGCCGCGCCGGGCCAAGGGGCACAAGCTCGAGCTCATCCGCAACATGCTGGCCCTGTATCGGGATCTGCCGTTCGTCCTGATCGGCGACAGCGGCCAGCGCGATCCGGAGATCTATGCGCAGATCGTGAATGAGCATCCGGGCCGGGTGCTGGCGATCTACATTCGCAATGTCAGCCGCCAGCCCGAGCGCCGGCGCGCGATCGAGGATCTCGCGGCCGAGGTGGTCGAGGCCGGCAGCAGCCTGCTGCTCGCCGCCGACAGCATGGCGATCGCCCGCCACGCTGCCGAGCATGGCCTGATCGCGCCGCAGGCGCTGGCCGACGTGGCCGGCGAGAAGGATGTCCAGGGCGACGACTTGAGACTGCCCCGACCCGGGTGGTCGAGGCGCCGACCGCGCGCCGGGCCGAGGACGCGATCCAGCACGGCGCTCTCGCCGACGCCCTGGAGCAGGACGAAAGCGCACCACCCGCCAATGTCGAGGTCAAGGCCACGGGCGCTCATCGTGCGCACGTCCGGTCGCAGCGGTAAGGCGCGGCCGAAGAGGTCGAACCGGTCCTACGAACCGTTGGTGACGAGCTGGATCGAGGCGTCGATACCAGGTACGCGGGTCAGTGCGCCGTCGCGGGTCAGAAGCGGAGCGTCCAAGGCTTCGGCGAGCGCCAGATAGAGAGCGTCATAGATCGTGGCGTTGTCGCGCAGCGCGAAGGCTCTCGGCAACAGGGCGGTGTGGGCATAGCGCCTGAGCGGAAGCGCCATGAAATCCTCGAGCGCAACCTCCGCCCGGCCCGGTGAGATCAAGCCGGTAAGCAGGTGCCGCCGTATCGCATGACCGACCTCGGCATCGATCAGGTGAGGCGCCGCCAGCTCCGCGTCGATGTCCAGGCCCGGCGGCGGGAGCTGCGCGGGCCGGTCTGTCAGGAGCCAGTGCGCGACGACCGAAGCGTCGACCACGATCAAGGCATCGGACCGCGCAGCTTGCGAATGGTGACCGCAGGATCCTCGTCCAGCACAACCGGCTCTCGCTGCCGGACGCGTCGAAAGAAATCATCGAGCGTCGGCCGCTCGGCGGCCCTGGTGATCTCGCGCAGCAGGAAGTCGGACAGGCTCATGCCTGCTCTCGCGGCGCGCGCCTTGAGGACGCGGTGCACCTCGTCGGGCACGTTGCGGATCTGGATCATCTTGGACATGTGCAGCACATGCGAACATGCGCGCCACATGTCAAGGCGGCAGCTTGGGCGGCCTCTGATCTGTGGCCATACTCGGGGGCCGGCTCAGGTCCGGGCAACCGAGAGGGAGGTCCCATGTCACTCGCCACCTATGAGCTGTTCGCCGTGAAATATGCCGAGCTGTCGCGGCCGGCCACGCAGAACTTCGCCTTTACCATGGACGTCCACGACGGGCCGATGCCGCTCGACTTCTTCGTCTGGGTGGCGCGCTCGCCCGAACGGACCTTCGTGATCGACACCGGCTTCGACCATGCGACCGGAGAACGCCGCGCGCGCTCGATTCTGCACAACCCGCGGGAAGCCCTGGCCGCGATCGACGTCGACGCCAACCAGGTCGAGGACGTGATTGTCACCCACCTGCACTTCGACCACGCCGGCAATCTCGGGATCTTTCCCCGTGCGCGCTTTCACCTGCAGGACCGTGAGATGGCCTACGCGACCGGGCGCTACATGTGCCACGGCAAGCTGCAGTTGCCGTTCGACGTCGAGCACGTGGTCGACATGGTGCACCGCCTCTACGCCGGGCGGGTCGCGTTCCACGACGGCGATGCCGAGATCGCTCCGGGCATCAGCGTGCACTGGGTCGGCGGCCACAGCCACGGCCTGCAGATCGTGCGCGTGCACACCGAGCGCGGCTGGGTGGTGGTCGCCTCGGACGCCATTCACTTCTACGCCAATATGGAGACCGGCAATCCGTTCCCGATCGTGTTCAATGTCGGCGACATGATGGAAGGCTGGCAGACCTGCCGGCGGCTCGCGGATTCCGAACATCATATCGTGCCGGGCCACGACCCGCTGGTGGTGCAGCGCTACCCGGCACCGAGCAACGAGCTCGAAGGCCTGGCGACGCGCCTCGACGTCGCGCCCCGGATGTAAGCCGAGGGCCTAGTCGGCAGCGTCTACGGCCGCCCGCGACAGGTCGGTCGCGCGCCACATCTCGGGCCAGAGGACGGCGGTCAGTGCCAGGGCCACCAGGCCCTCGAGCGCCATGATCTGGACCGCGGCAGCGGCGCCGATCCAGTCGGCCAGCCAGCCGACGTGCAGCATGCCGAGCGGGCCGGCGCCGATCGCCACGGTCAGCACGCCCATCGCCCGCGAGCGCACCTCCGGGCGCGCCGTCAGGAACATGATGGTGCTCTGCATCACCGAGAAACCGGCCAGGGTGAACCCGCAGAACAGGTTGAGCGCGAGCGACAGCGGCAACCAGCTCGACAGCCCGAAGCCGAGCACCCCGAGCAGGAACCCCATGGTGCTGAACAGATAGAGCCGGGTGTAGGCGATCGGCTTGATCAGCGCCGCCACGACCAGTGCGCCGAGCAGGGAGCCCAGGCCCTCGATCGACATCAGCACGCCGATTGGGAAGGCGGATAGGCCGAGCACACGCTCGCCGATCACCGGCACCATGGTGATGTAGGCAAAGCCCCAGAAGTTGAAGACCAGCGTGACCACGAGCGTGCCGACGATCAGCCGCCGCCCGCGCACGAACTGCCAGCCTTCGCGCAAGGTGGTCAGCAGGTTGGCGGTCTGCCCCTCCGGCCGATGCGAGCGAAAGCCGACCCGCAGGATCAGGACCAGGCTCACCAGATAGAGCACGCCGCCCAGCAGATACACGCCCTGCAGACCGAGCGTCTCGAGCAGCAGCCCGCCGAGCGCCGGCCCGAACATGCGGGTGGCGTTGTTGGTGGCGGACTCCAGGGCCATCGCCTGGCTCAGCCGATCGACGCCCGCGATCTCGCCGATCATGATCCGGCGCACCGGGAAGTCGGCCGCAAAAAACACGCCGTTGAAGAACGCCCCGATCGCGATCTGCCAGAGCGTGATCTGCCCGGTCACGGCAAGCGCGCCCAGGACCAGCGAGAGCAGCATCAGGACGACCAGGGCGAGCAGGAGCAGCGACCTGCGCTCGTAGCGGTCGGCCAGCGCGCCGGCCGGCAGGCCGCACAGGAACATCGGCGCCATGCGGACCACCGTCATCAGGGCGACCATCGACGGCGAGCCGGTCATTTCGAGCACGTAGACGCCGATCGCGAGCAGCTCGAGCCAGCGCAGCCCGCCGACCAGGGCGCCGACCCACCACACCCGGCGAAAATCCGCATCGGCGAACAACGCCTTCATGCCGGCTTCCCTGATGGAGCGCCTCGTCGCCGGATCCGGGCCCGGCGGCTTGCCTGCCGCACAGTTGTCACGGTCGGGATCTAGCCGTGTGCGATGTGAGATGCGATGTCCCCGCGATCGATCTACACTGTTCGGGCGCACGGCGGAAGGGAGCCGAACTGATGAGCACGCAACGGGCGGCGACCATCGCCGGCTTCGGCTTCGACACCGACAGCGCGGCGCCCGACCTCAGCGACCTCGATGACGTGCTGGCGCGGATCGCCGCGACCGGCGCGAGCCACGCCGAGCTGTCGCTGTGCGCCCACGAGCTGATCGCCGGCGGCCGGATCCTGGCCGACCGGCGCCGCAGGCTCGAGCAGATCTGCGCCCGGCACTCGCTCGCCTACACCGTGCACGGCACGCTCGCCGTGAATTTTATGGACGAGACGCATCTCGACCTGCACAAGGCGGTCTGCCGCGCCATGCTCGAGCTGTGCGATGCGGTCGGCGCCGGCGTGATGGTCCAGCATCCCGGCATCGTGCCGGCGCAGCCAGCGCCGTTCCTGGAGCGGCTGCACGCGATCGAGCGCGATGCGCTGCGCGAGATGGGCGACCTCGCCGCCCGTTATAGCGTCAAGATCGCGGTCGAGACCTTGTTCGTCGAGGACGCCGCCAGCTACACCGCCGACCCGGTGCGGCTCGCCCGGGCGATCGCCGAGATCGATCACCCACAGGTCTGCGGCACCCTCGATTTCAGCCATAGCTACATCATGACCACCTTTCGCGGCATGGATTTTCTGGACGCGTTGAAGGCGTTCGCGCCGTGTGCCAACCATCTGCACGTGCACGACTCCTTCGGCCGGCCCACGACCATGGGCGGCTTCTACATGCACGCCGAGCGCATCGCGTTTGGCATGGGCGACCTGCATCTGCCGATGGGCTGGGGCGACATCCCGTGGGAGACGATCCTGCCCCAGCTGCCGTTCCGGCCCGGCACCGTGATGATCGTCGAGCTGCCGTCACACCACCAGGCCGAGCTGGACACCTGCGCCGACACCGCACGCCGCTTCGTCGACATCGTCAACCGGGCGCGGCGACAGGCGGCTTAGCAGGCTCCTTCAAGCAGCAGGTCCCGGTCGCGGACCCTCACGCCAAGCACCGCGGCCGGGCGGGGCAAGCACCGTCCCGGCCAGGAGCGAATCACTCCCATTCCTCGCGCTCTCCCTCGAGAATGCGGACGGTCCAGCTGCGCGGCGCATTGCGTTGCTCCTTGCCCTAATCGGCGATCTCCTCGGCAAGGTGCGCGAGGTCGAGCGGCAGGTTGGGCCGCGTGCGGGCAAACCGCCGGAGCTCCTTCGCCTGCATCCGGGTCCAGGCGAAGAAGTCATCCTCGTACAGGTCGCGTTACAGCACCTTGCGCATCGCTTGAGCCTACACGTCAAGCGCCGGATGAGGAGCGCGCACGGCGTTGTCGGCTCCGGCGGTGGCTGGTTGCGCTTTGGGCTCAAGGACTTGACACCGGATCACCCCAAGAAGAGGCCGATTTCCCGCAAGTGGTTCAAGCAGGTCAGGACTTATAGACGAACGTCCGCTAAAGTAGCGCGCGGTCGGCCGTCACCACAAATACCGGTTGATGAATTGCGGCGGGCGGCTCAAGTTTGACGGGCCGGACAGAACCGGGGGCGACGCTAATCACCTTGTCGAGGAGGGAAGAATGGCGATCACCTGGAACAACCGAATCAAGGCCATGTTCGATAATTCCTATTGGATCCAACACATGAAACAGGTCAGTGGCGGCGACATCGATCTTTCTTCGTATCAAAGCGTCCGAGCCGCCGGCCCCATCATCGATGACCGCATCAGCTCGAAGAGCATGCCGCCAGGCCAGCCTCTGCCGGACCAGGACATCGCAGATTTCAAGACCTGGATGGGCGATGGCTATCCGGAAGGTGACCCTGCGCAAGCATCCGGCACCACCCCGGCCGGCGGCCCCGTCACCTGGGACACCACGATCGAGCCGATGCTGTCCCCGTATGCCGGCCACATGCTGCAGATCAGCGGCGGCAATCTGGACCTGGCCGACTACCAGAACGTGAAGGCCCATGCGCAGCAGATTTACAGCCGTCTGCTGCCCAGCGCCGGTCCGGGACGGATGCCGCCAGGCGCGCCCCTATCGGACGCTCAAATTCAGGATTTTCTCCGATGGATGGATGCTGGCGCTCCGCAATCCTGACGCCGCCGAATGTCGGCGAGCAGCTCAGCACCGCAACGAAAAGCCTAGGAGGCGACACGATGCGACGGTCATTCATAGGATCGATTCTGGCCGTTGGCGGCGTTGCGCTCGCGGTCGCTACCGCCGGCGCCCAAACGGCCAATCCACCTTGGATCATGCCGATCGAAGCGGCAGCCCCCAGCCAGGACGCGTGGAGCGACTTTGCCTATCAGAGCTTCATCGCCCTGAACTGGCCGGCAACGGGAACGTACCGCGGCGAGCCCGATGGAGGGAAAAAGCTCGGCGCGGTCGGTTCGAGCGGCCAGCTGCTGCCGATAGTGTGGCAGACATACCGGAGCCGCGGGGACATCTTCTTGCAGGACGGCAAGTCGCCGGCGCCATGGAACTCGAGCGCCACCATGCCGTGCGGCAACGGCGCGACCGAGGTCTTCCAGGAAACGTCGGCCCAGCCTTCGGGCGTCCTGAAAGCCTCGAGAGATGGCGACCATGCTTTCGGCAGCGATCTCAATCAGGCGGGCTTTCCCTTTCCGACGGCCACCGGTATCGAGGGGCTACGCGGCGCGCTGACCGACCAACAGGGCTACTACGCGCGCTACGACGTGATGATGAACGAAGCGGAGTTCAACTACCTGCTCAGGACCGGCTACTACGGCAGTGCCAAACAGGTCGCCGACAACAAGGCGAATGGCTTCGACGCCACCTTCCCGACCGACAACAAGAGCCCCGACGTCAGGAGCCTGCCGGCCTATGCCCAGCAGGGGGTGGTGGAGGTCAAGGCCTCGTGGCGGCGCCTCGGGCCAACCGACGACCCCACGCGGTATTACAACATGCAGGCCTTCACGCTGGACGGCGCCGGCGGATGTCACGGTCCGTTCACCTTCGGGTTGGTCGGATTCCATATCCTTCGCCTGACCCCTTCGACCAAGACGACCTGGTTCTGGGCGACCTTCGAGCAAGTGGACAACGTCTCGGGCGACAGGCCGTCGTTCAACCCCGGGGGAGATCCGACGCCGGAGTATGTCGGTGGCTTCCGCGTGGGCGACAGCTACGCAAACCGGCCGGAATACATCGATCCGAGCACCACGCCGGTCGAGCCGGCGCCCCAAGCCAAGATCGTCAACGTCTCGCGAGTCACGCCGATCCCGGCTTACGCGAAAAAGGCAGCGGGCAAGTGGGCGAGCGCGTTGGCTGGCACCGTGTGGGCGAACTACGAGCTCATCGGCACGCAGAACCCGGCGACGCCGGATCAAACCTCGAACTGTTGGACGCCCAATCAAGCCGGCAACAGGGGATTCGGCACCCTGAACGACTGCAACCTCGCGAACACGACGGCCGAGACCTTCGTGCAGGCGACGAGTTGCGTGACCTGCCACGCCTACGCCGCGTCGATCTGCGATCCCGGATCGGCATCGTCGGGTTATCCGACCAACCAGATCTTCACCTTCATGTTGGGGTATGCCCAACCGCCGGTCAGCAGCTGCAAGTGATCGCGGAGGACGCGGGACCACGCGCCATCGTTCCGCTCCGGCGGCGCCGTCGCCTATCGGGGCGGAACCTGTAATCGGATGTCGTCGTGACGGCGAGGAGAGCTCGCAGTTCATGACGGCAGGCGCCCGGACGTTCCACTATGACGAAGCCGGTTCTTGGAAGCCCGCTGTCAGGGCCTTGATCCTGGACGTTGCCGGCTCCAAACCCACCACCGCCCCACTGGCGATGGCCTTGCCCCCGCGACTGCTGGAGGCATACGACGGCATCCGACTCTATCACGGCTGCAGCCCTACCCAGCTCGACAGCTATGGGCGTGATGGAATCGTTCCGATGACACCGGATCGACTGACCCGCATCTGCAAAAGCCTCTTGCTGACGGACGAAGACCCAGCCGACGTGCGGCGGAGAATCAAAGACATCCTCGAGGTGCAGATTCGATTGATCTACGCGGACAAGATCTCGTTTCATCTCTATCCTGCGGTATTCCGCAAGGCCGCCGGCTACTACTTGATCTACGGCAGCCATTCCGTGTTTGCCGTCGCCGTCCTGCTATCGCGGGTAACAGGGACCGACTACAAGCGTCGGTTGGCCGGCAAGGGCACGCCAACGGTCTTGGCCTGCGATCTTCCACTTGCCCGGTTTTCGATCGGTCAGCTCACACGGCTCTGTGAGTTCCTGGCAGCCGAGGTTGGCGCGGGGGATGACGGCGCCGGCCGTCACAGGGTTGTGGATTTCCACCTCGAGGTCGAAGGCAGCGTGGCGCCGTCTTGCATCGTAGCGCATGAGCATCCAGTGACGGTCGAGGATGCGATTTACGGCAATCACTTGCCGTTGCGTGCCAAGCTGCCGCCGCGCGTGCCGGCTAGCGCCAGAACAA
>CAVSVZ010000026.1:0-107859 GCA_963731495.1 uncultured Alphaproteobacteria bacterium | reverse complement strand
AACGGCCTGCCGCTGCGTTGCCGGCGCAGCCTTGCTTCGGGTCATCCTGGCACGGCGATCGCATCATTGCTAATAGCTTGTCTGGCCGGATCGATCACTCCCGGTTATACCTTTGCGCATGACCTCGCGCCTGCTGCAGCAGTTCCTCGCGATCGCCGAGCTCGGCAGCCTGACCGCAGCCGCCGCGACCATCGGCATCAGCCAGCCGGCGCTCACCAAGAACCTCCGGCAGCTCGAGACCGAGCTCGGCGTGCGGCTGTTCCACCGGCGGCCGCGCGGCATGGCGCTGACCCCGTTCGGCGAGATCCTGCGCCGCCGGGCGCGCCTGATGGAGCTCGAATACCGCTACGCGATGACCGAGATCGCGGCGCTCAAGGGCGGCCATGCCGGCACCTTGCGGATCGGCGCCGGGCCGGTCTGGAGCCTGAGCTACCTGCCGCCCGTGATCGTAGCACTACACGAGCGTTTTCCGGACGCGCGGGTCGAGCTGCAGGTCGGCTCGGGCAGCATGCTGATGCCGGCCCTGCTCGAGGGCGAGATCGACGTCTATGCCGGCGGCCTGCGCGACCATGCGAGCCGCGATCCGGACCTGGTCCAGGAGGAGCTGGCGATCATCGACCATGCGGTCCTGACCCGGGTCGGCCACCCGCTCACCGCGCAGGATCGGGTCACGCCCGCGGCCATGAGCGTGTTCCCCTGGATCCTGTTCCCGCTCGACCTCGAGAGCCGCCAGCGCTTTCACGCCTATTTCGAGCGGGCCGGGCTGGCGCCGCCGAGGGTGGTCGCCGAGACCCGCGACTATGCCACCGGCATGGCGCTCGCTCGCCAGGGCGACTACCTGGCCCTGCTCGCCCGACCGCTGATCGAGGAGGCCGCCGCGCACGACCTCGTGGCGCTGCCGATCGTCGGCACGATCGACCGGTTCCCTTCCGGCGTCAGCTATCGCAGCTCGGCGGCTGTTTTGCCGATCGCCCGAACGCTGCTGACCATCCTGCGGGCGCATGTTGCCGAGCGGCGCTCGGTGCCGGGGCGCGCCAGCCTTGCGTAAGCCGCCTTTTGCTGCTCGGGCTGGAGGGGTAGCTACCCCCTGGTCCCGGTCGCATGGGCCGAAACCGGTGCCGTGGTTTGTTGGGATCTTGCGGCGAGTCCTCAGCGCATCTCCCAACAGCGACTACTCAGCAAATCGAACATCACTGAAGCAAGGCCCTGGCACTTCTGCTTGTAGCCAGGACCGCGAGTGGCAAAGGGTTTTCGGGCGTGTATGCGCTCCCCGTCGGCCTCGGTCACCCGAGCCAGCTATAGCCCACGACGTCCGCGGCCAGGATGGCGGCGAGCCGGCGTTCGTCTGGCTAGTTCGTTGCGATCACCGGCCCCCCGGCAACATGAGAAGGGCCACGCATAGCTACGCCCCGGGCTGCGGCTCCTCCGGCATACCCGCCTTCCGCAGGGCTTCGCGGTAGCGCTCTTGGCCTTCCGCGTTGAAAGGCATGGAGGCGACGGCGTGCTCGAGCGTCATCTGCGGCTCGAGTTTTAGATGCTTGGCTAGCGCCGCCCGCGCGTCCTCGCTTCGACCCGCCTGGGCATAACTCGCCGCCAGGACCTGGTAGATACGGCTCCAGGGTTGTGTGATCTGCTCGAGTGCTGCCACCGACTCTTCGTATCGGCCGGCCATGAAGTAACCCTCGCCCAGGTTGGTCCAGTACCAATCGGGGTGAAACGGATTGAGCCGCATCGCCTGCTGCATCAGCGGGATGCCCTCTTCGGCGCGGCCCATAAGGGCCAAGCCCCAGCCGAGCTCGGTGACGACGTTGGCGTCGTTGGGGTTCAGATCATAGGCCTTCTCGTATTCCCTCAGCGCCTCGTCAAAACGCTTTCGCATGACGAGGGCAGATGCCAGGCCCCAGTAGGCCCACGGTTCGTTCGCATCGGCGGCGATCCCGCGTTTGGCCATCTGCATCGCCTGCTCGAGCGTTTGCTCGGGGTTGTCGCTCCAGTCGTTCCAGTACTCTAGCAGATAAGTCCAAACATTTTTGCCCATTGCACGAGCGTAGTGTGGATCAAGTTCAATCGCCTTCTCAAACATTTCTCGCCCTCGAAGGTTATCTTCTCTGGTAAAACGGTCCATGTAAACCATGCCACGGAGGAAATAGTCGTAAGCCTCGAGGTTTTCGGTTGGCGTGCGCTCGATTTGCTCGAGTTCCACCTTTTGCAGCTTGCCACGGCCCTCGGCGAGCGGGTAGATTACGCCAACGACGTTGCGGGTGATCTCGTTCTGAACCGCGAAGAAATCCTTGGCCTCGCGATCGTAGCGTTCGGCCCAGACGTGGGCGCCAGTGGTCGCGTCGATCAGCTGGGCGTTGATCCGGAGTGTGTCGTCTGCGCGTTGCACGCTGCCCTCAAGCACGTAGCGCACGCCCAGATCGCGCCCGACCTCCTGCATGTCGACCGCCTTGCCTTTGTATTGGAACGTCGAGTTGGCTGCGATCACGAACAGGGTCGAGAACTTCGACAGATCGGTGATGATGTCATTGGTCAGACCGTCAATGAACAGCTCCTCGTCGGGGTCGTTGTTCAGATTGGCGAACGGTAGCACCGCGATCGACGGCTTCGAGGGCAGCTTGAGCGGCTCGTGTTCGGCCGAGACTGCTTCGTTTGGCGCCCTCCAAGGCTGGAACCAAACTGCGATGCCAGCGGCGAAGACCAACGCGAGCGCGGCACCCCCGGCGATCATGCCACGGTGCCAGGAGGCGGAGCGGCGTATCGGTTGCCATCTGGCGCCGTCGAGGAGGGCCTGGTAGACGCTCACCGGCTCGCTGATGTTCTTGACCCGCTGTTCGCCCTTTGACACGAACCCGAAGTCGACCTTTGCCTTCACCTGATTGTAGACGTTGCGCGCGACGCAGATGGCGCCCGGCTCAGCGAGACCTTCGAGACGCGCCGCGACGTTGACGCCATCGCCATAGATGTCGTCGTCCTCGATGATCACGTCGCCGACGTTGATACCGATGCGGAACGCGATCCGTTCGCCTGCGGGCCGGTCGGCTTCGTGCCTGGCGACAGCACGCTGGATCTCCGCGGCAGCGAGCACCGCGCCGACCGCGCTCGGGAACTCGACGAGGGCACCATCGCCGGTGAGCTTGACGGTACGGCCTTTGTGACGCGCGACCGCCGGGTCGATCAGGTCGTTGCGCAGCGCCTTGAGCCGGGCGTGCGTGCCCGCCTCGTCGGCTTCCATTAGCCGGCTATAACCGACCACGTCGGCGGCCAGGATCGCCGCCAGCCTGCGTTCGACTCCCACGCGTTCCAAGGGAGTCCCTTTGCATTCCGGTCAAGCCGACGGATGCGTCGGCTCTTCAATCACAGAGCATATAGCACGTGCTCCCTTTGGGAACGAGTTATTCGCCGGCCCCCTCGGTTGAAGCCGCTCCTTTGCGTCCCACGATGTCGGCATCGGGTCCACGAGCAGGCCATGATGAAGGGCTGCGATCGAAGGTCATGGCGCGAGCCGCGAAGGGAGGAGAGCCGGGGGAGACCCGCTGCCCGGAACGATCGAAATCCGCCCGCATCTCGACCGGGCAAGGAAATTGATCGAGGCTGGCGGTAAGCAAGGCCTCGTCCACGCAGCGCCTGACCTCGGCTCGGTTTCGAGATCGTCTGCTAAGAGAAGCTGAAGCTGCGGCTTCCACTCTCAGTCTCGGCCGTGCGTGGCTGTCGTGATCGAGATATGGATTATATTCCTGTTTCCAGCTAAACTGATGCATCTTGCGGTCTTCGTCCCCGGCCGCCTCCTCCGTCAGCGAAGGAATTGTTCGCATGTCAAGCTTTGGCCTGTCCAGCGCGCCGCGCGCGCGCCGAGGCGAGTCGGAGGAATGATGCCAAGTCGAAAGGACCGAAGACCCCGGAAGGCAAAGCGCGCTCCGCGAAAAACGCGCTCAAGCATGGCCTGCGCGCCCAACAATGCGTGGTCCTCGGCGACGAGGATCTGGCTGCCTTCGACGCCCTCGAGGCCGCGCTGATGGCGGAGCTGGCACCACAGGGTGCGCTGCAGGCGGTCCTGGTGCGCAGGATCGTCGCCGCCACTTGGCGGCTCGAGCGCGCCGAAAGGATCGAGGCGGAAGTGTTCGCGCAGAACATCCATGGCACCACCAGCTTCGGCCTAGCCATGATCCGCGACAGCAACGGCCCGCGCGCGTTCGACACGCTGCTGCGCTATCGCGGCAGCACGCTCGCCGAGTTTTCCCGGGCGCTGCGCACCCTCAAAGCGCTCCAGGCGGCGGCCGAGGCCGCGGCTCAAGAGGCCGCGGCGCCTACTGTCCCCGAAGCGCCGGCCCCTGCGCCCGCGCTCGCGGTCGTCACACCCGCCCCGGCGCGTGTGGCGCAACCAGACGAACCCGAGAGCCCGGAAAATCCTGACGATTCAGGCCGAGCCGGGTCCGAACCCTGCCCGGCTGCCCTTGCCACGGCCGGTGTCCGGCGGACGCGCCATGCCGATCGAACCCGAGAGCCGCAGGATTCCTGACGAGTCGGCACTGGCCCCCTAAGGCAGCGTCACCCGGCCGCCGTCCGCAGAGATCGCCTGGCCGGTGATGTAGCTCGAGCGCTCCGACAGTAGGAACAGGGCGAGCTCGGCCATCTCCTCGGGCTGGCCGATGCGCTTGAGCGGGGTCGCGTCGATCATTCGCTGGCGCACCGCATCCGTCAGCGAGGCGGCCGGCATGTCGGTGTCGATCAGGCCGGGTGCGATGCAGTTGATCCGGACATGCGGCGCGAGCGCCTCGGAGCAGTTGCGCGCGAACGCGATCACGCCGGCCTTGGAGGTGCCATAGGCGAGCATCGTCGGCCGTGGCCGCAGGCCCGCGATCGAGGCGATGCACACGATCCGGCCGTAGCCGCGCGCGATCATGGCGTCCTTGACCGCCATCACCGTCAGGAAGGTGCCATCCAGGTTGACCGCCATCACCCGGCGCCAGGTCTCGAAGTCGATCTCGTCGTGCGTGCCCGCCTCGGCCACGCCGGCGCTGTGCACCAGGAGGTCGATCGGGCCGAGCGCGCTGTTCGCCTGCTCGACCATGCGCCGGACGTCGGCAGGATCGGACACGTCGGCCTTGACCAGCGTGCAGCCGACACCCTCGGCCTCGACCAGCCGGCGGGTCTCTTGGGCGGCCGCATCGTTGGCGGCATAGTTGATCGCCACGCGCGCGCCAGCCTTGGCCAGCCGGACGCAGGTCGCACGCCCGATGCCCCGACCGCCGCCGGTCACCAGCGCCGTCCGATCGGCGAGTTCTTTCTCCATACGGAATTTCCTCCCCCGGAAGCCACGTCGCGGCCAAGTCCCGCGACCTGCGACTGAGCCTAGCCTCTGGCGCACCTCGACGAAAGGCTGTGGGCATGCAAGGTTGCGCGGGAGGTTGCCACAAAGCGAGCTCCGACCCATGCTGCGCTTTCCGATCGCCTGCATCTTCCTTGCCGGCATCGCGCTGGCGCAGAATCCGGCCTGTGCCCAGGGCGACCCCGAAGCGGGCCAGAACCTGGCGGCGGACTGGTGCAGCCGTTGCCACGACATCGGGCGGCAGGGCCAGATGAAGCAGGACCCGCCGTCCTTCGCCGCGATCGCCATCTACCGTAGCCCCGACCAGATCCGGGACAAGATCATCGCGCCGCACGTGGCTATGCCCCAGGTCGCGCAGGTGCTCGATCTCAATGTCGACGATCTGGTCGCCTACATCACCTCGCTCGAGCCGGAGTGAGCCCGCGCAAGGCTGCCTGCATCGGCGCCTTCAGGTTCAGGCGGGCGCGCCACCCATTGGGGAATCAAGCCTTTGGCGGCATCGCCAAAGGCCGTCATGCTCGCGTGAAATCGGGCCAACGGCTTCTACCAGAGGTGTCGCCATGATCTCGAGACGTGACGTGCTGGCCGCCACCGCGGCCGGCGCCGTAGCCACGACAGCGGCGCGCGCCGCCGAGTTCGGCAACCCCGACGCGCCGCCGCAGGGCGCGATCAACGCCAGTCCGGGCAGCCTGACCGATCCCGGCCCGCACAACCCGGCACTCGCCGGGCAGTTCCCCTCGGCCGTCTCACCGCCCGCAACCGACCTCGGCGACATGCCCCTGTTCTGGGCGTCGTTCAACAACGCGCCCAAGCGCATCCAGAACGGTGGCTGGGCCCGCCAGGTGACCCAGGCCGACTTCCCGATCGCGGAGACCATCGCCGGCGTCGACATGCGCCTGTCCGCCGGCGGCATCCGCGAGTTGCACTGGCACCTCGCCGCCGAGTGGGCCTACATGAGCTACGGCCACTGCCGATCACCGTGCTCGACCCGCAGGGCCGCGCCTACTTCGCCGACGTCAAGCAGGGCGATCTCTGGTATTTTCCGCCCGGCCATCCGCACTCCCTGCAGGGGCTCGGGCCAGACGGCTGCGAGTTCATCATCTGCTTCGACAATGGTGCTGCCGGCGAATACAACACCTTGCTGCTGACCGAGTGGCTGGCGCACACGCCGCCCGACATCCTGGCCGAGAATTTTGGCGTCCCGGCCGACACCTTTGCCAACATTCCACTGCATAGCCTCTACATCTTCCAGGGCCAGCTGCCGGGCGACCTCGCGGCCGATCAGGCAGCGGTCAAGGGCACCGAAGGCTTTCCGCTGGAACCGTTCACCTTCTCGCTCGGCGCGATGCCGCCGGCCATCCAGAACCAGAGCGGCGAGGCGCGGATCGTCGACAGCAGCACCTTCAAGGTGTCGAAGACGATCGCGGCAGCACTCGTGACCCTGCGGCCCCGGCGCCCTGCGCGACATGCACTGGCACCCGAATGCCGACGAGTGGCAATACTGGATCAAGGGCCAGGGCCGCATGACGGTGTTCGACACCGGCCCCAAGGCGGTGACCATGGACTTCAACCCGGGCGACATCGGCTACGTCAAGCGCCAGAACGGGCACTACATCAGCAATGTCGGTGACACCGATCTGCAATATCTGGCGGTGTTCCGCAGCGACCATTTCGCGAGCATCTCGCTGTCGGACTGGCTGAGCCACACGCCGCCCGCCATGGTGGCCCAGCACCTGAACGTCGACCCTGCGACGATCGCAACGTTCCCCAGCAACCGGCCGGAGATCATGCCGGAGTGAGCGCGCCGGCACGTTCGGCCGATCAGCCCCAGCCGCAGGCTGCTGGAGCCGTTTTCGTTGGCGCGGGAGCGAGCTGGCGCCGTGTCGACCTGATCATGCGCTAGCTGTCATTTCCAAGGAGGTTGTTCAGCCGGGCAGCCGGGGTGGCGCGCGGCTGCCTGCGCTCCAGCGCGCCTCGCAGGTTCAATTCCAAGTTGATTTATCACCACCGTTCCACCATTGATGGACAGGCGTGCCCGGTCCACGTGCCGGGGTCGGCGGCACATGCCGTGCGCGCCGCGATCGTGGCGGAACACGGGGAGCGCAGGCGGTGGATAGCGGATTGGCGGCCTTCCTTGGCGCGATTGCGGGTGCTGGCGCATCCTTGGGCGGCATCCTGGTCACGGATTGGTTGCAAGCGCATCGAAGAGCGAAGGCGGCGGCACCTAAGAAGGAGCTGCTCAGGAGGATGCTGGCGGCGGGCCACAACTGGCGCCGGCTTTCGACCCTGTCCAACGTGACCGGCCTGTCGGAGCCGGAGGCCAAGCAGCTCCTGGTCGAGATCGGCGCGCGCGGGTCGGAGACGGATTCCTCCTTGTGGGGACTTGTGTCACGCAACCCGCTGCCCACCGGTGATTCCGACGGAGACGCGTGATCCGCGGTCCAAGGGCTCGGTCGCCTCGCGCGCCACGATCTTCCATACAAGCCGACGTGGCCGAAGCGGGGTCAGCCATGATCGTCGCGCAGAGCGGAGCGCCAGGTCGGGTAGCCGCAGCTCCCTGAGGCCGCACCGAAGAGGTCGGTGAAGGGCGTGTCGGGGTCGAGGACGAATCCGCTGTCGCGCAGGTCGCCCAGCAGGATGACGTCCGCATCGTCGGCGGCGCCGGATGGGGCATCGGTGGCTGCGGCCGATCCGAGGTCGGCGGCGTAGCGCACCACCAGGCCCTTGCTGGCGAGATCCTGGCCGTCGCGCAGCTGCCGGGCGAGGTCGGGCCGCATGATCAGGACCAGGATGGGCCCGGCCGCGGAAATTCCGATGTCGCTGCCGGCAAAGTCGCCGTACAGGAGATCGACGGGCCGGGGCCGGCACCAGCCGGCCTCGCCGTGCAGGGTGAGCCAGCCATCGCCGACGCCACCCCGCAGCATGAGCAGGGATCCCTGCCGCACGTGCGGCGCATAGACCATCGCGGCGGCCCGGTCGGCATAGGCTTGGGCCGCTGCCGGCAGGGCGGGGAGCTCCAAGGTGCCAGCCCTGGCGACCAGGGCCAGCGTCGCCAGACCGGCAAGGATGGCGGCCATGGCAAGGCGATGAGGGGTCATGGTGGTGCTTCCTGTTGTTGCGGCCATGCCTGTGCGGCAGCCGCTTTGGGACGATACGTTCCGTCGACCGGAGCGCCCTCCCCGCTCCCATGAGCGCACGCCGGTGCCGGGTAGCGGGGAGGCCGCGGGTGGTGCAGAGGCGACGATCAGCCGGCTGCGGGCGTCGCGAAACCGGCGTCCTGGAGGAACTGCCCGATCCTCTCGACCAGCTCGGCATGCAGGTCCGCCCGGCTGCGTTCGCCGCCATCCTCGCAGATCATCTCGTCGCCCTCGCCGATCGCGATCAGCATCGCCGACCGCGCCAGGCCGACACTCGGAGAAGAACATGAAATGCGTGATCTCGTCGCTCTCGAGATAGATCGTGGTCGCCTCGGGTAGCATCTTGGCGAGATGGCGAGATTCCGCGTCGACCGGAAGATCGGGCAGGTGGCTGCCGGCACCGATCACCAGGACCGGAATGTCGATCCCTGCAACACTCTCGGGCGAAAAGGCCTGGGTGAAGCCGAGATCGAGGGAGACGACGGCATCCACCCGGGGATCGGCCAGCGACTGCTCGAGCTGGTCCTGCGCCTGCCGGCCGACCTCGGCGCGACGATACCAGCGGCAGTCGGCCCGGTCCGGATGGGCATCGCAGTAGCGCTGATAGCGAGCGGTATCGAAGCGGGCGCCGGCCAGGGCCATGACCGTGTAGCCGCCGAGCGAGTGGCCGATCGCCGCGATGTGATCGGCATCGATCGCGTCTTGCCATGTCGGGTCATCGCTCAGGTAGGTGATCACGCGAGAAAGGTCGCGCGGCCGCTGCCAGAGCTTGGGCATCTCCGGCGAATCTTTGTTGATCCAGGCGGTGCCCGGATGGACCGGGCTCGCGACGATCATACCGTTGGCGGCAAGCTCGGTCGTGAGCCAGCCATAGTTGCTGGCCATGCCGTAGAGGCCGTGGGAGATCAGCACCAGGGGGAACCGTCCGGCCGCCATCGGGGCGTCGGCCCGGACCTCGAACTGCGCGAGCGCGCCATTACCGCCGAACAGGGTCGGCTGCCCGCCCTGCTCCGCCGGATACAGCAGTTGGACGTCCAGCGGGCGCAGACCTTCGGGGTCCGCGATCTGGAGCTCGGTCAGGCCAACCGCATAGGGTTGGCCCTGTGCCAGCGCCGGCGCGAGAGCCGCGGCGACGCAGAGGGCCAGGGAGAGATTGCGCATCGGGGGTGCTCCTTGCTCGGGGTGATGCGCCTCGAATAAGGTATCGGCGCAGCGCGAGTCAGCGGGCCGGGGCCGGCGTTCCGGTCCTCGATCGCGATCGAGAACCTTCTGCGCGGCCATGACCACGCCACATCTTCTGTCGCTGCCGATCTCGTTCGTGACCGCGCTGATCGCCCTGGCCCTGCTGGTGGTGGTCGCGCGCAGCACCGCCGGCTCTCCGGCCAGCCGCGCGTGCTTTGCCCTGCTGTTCGGCCTGTTCTTCGTGCAGGCCGTGCTGGTCGGCATCCGTTTCGGCTACGGGATCGAGGCGATCGCCCGCTATCAGCGGTTCCTGCCGTTCGCGATCGGGCCGCTGGCCTATCTGGGTTTTCGCGCGATGGCGACGCCCGATGGCCGGCTCGGCCCGACCGCCGGCGTGCACGCCGCCCTGGCGATGGCCGCGGTCGTGCTGTGCTGGCTGTCGACGGCAATGCTGAGCCTGATCGATGTTCTGATCGCGGTGAGCTTTGCCGGCTACATCGCGCTGCTGGCCAGGCTCTACCGGCGCGGCCCCGATGCCTTCGAATTGACCGCGTTCAGCGCAATTCCGAACGCCCGCGCCTGGCTGCTGGCGACCATCCTGCTGCTCTGCGGCGTGCTGGCAACGGACACCGCGATCACGATCGACGTCACCTGGCTTCGCGGCCACCGCGTGCCCGGTCTGATCGCGGCGGGCAATGCGCTGGTGATCCCGTTCCTGCTCGCGGCCGTCGTGCTGTACCCGCGCAGGAACCCGGACCCGGCCGAGCACGTCGTGCCGACCGGCCAGGCCGAGCCCGACGCCTCACCGGCCGACCCGCAGGCCGATCGCGCCCTGCTCGAGCGGATCGACGCGCTGTTCGCCGAGCGCCGCCTGTACCGCGATCCCGACCTCAGCCTGTCGCGCCTGGCGCGACGCCTGGCCGTGCCGGTACGGCGCGTGTCGGAGGCGATCAACCGCGAGCGCGGCCTGAACGTCTCGCAGTTCGTCAACCAGTACCGGATCGAAGAGGCGGCCGCACTGCTGGCCACCACCGACCAGCCGGTCACCGCGATCATGCAGGGGGTCGGCCTGCCCACCAAATCGAATTTTTACCGCGAGTTCCGCCGCCTGAAGGGATGCAGCGCGACCGACTACCGGGCCAAGATGAGGTCTGCCGCGTCGTGAGGCTAACCGGATCTCGACATCAAGCGAGGTTGCGATCAACTCCCGACGTTTCGGCGGGCGGCTGGATCCCGGTCCAGGCCTCGGCGATCGCGCCGGCGGTGGTCAGCCACACGCGCTCGCGCCGGTCTGCGATGTGCTCGAGCGCGCGCCGCAGGTGGCGCAGCCGGAACGGCTGGCCGACGATGTAGGGATGCAGGGCAATGCCCATGACCAGGCATTGGGCCCCGGCCTGCTCCAGCATCTCGTCGAACTGGTCGATGATCATGTCGGCGAACTCGGCGGCACTCGCCCGCCGGACCGCAATCGCCGGAATGTCGTTGATCTCCTGCGGATAGGGCACCGAGAGGATCGGCCCGTGCGCCGTGGCGAACCAGGTCGGCTGGTCGTCGTGGCACCAGTCGAGCAGATAGTGGTAGCCGGCCTCCTTCAGGTGATCGGGCGTGCCGGTGCTCTCGGCGATCCAGGGGCCGAGCCAGCCGGTCGGCGCCTTGCCGAAATGCTCGGTGATGCGCCCGGTCGCCTCGGCGATCAGCGCCCGCTCCTCGCTCTCCGACAGGTCGGACTGGCGCTCGGAGTTGGTGCGACCATGGCCGGCGATCTCGTCGCCGCGCGCGGCGAAGGCATCGGCGAGCTCGGGACAGTGGTCCAGGATGCTGGCATTGAGCAGCACGGTCGCCGGCAGCGACAGCCGCTCGAACAGGTCGAGCAGGCGCCAGCCGCCGACCCGATTGCCGTATTCGCGCCAGGCATGGTTCAGCACGTCCGGCTGCGGCCCGCCCGGCGCGAGCGCCGCGCCGAGCCCTTCGCCGAACGAGAAGTGCTCGAGATTGAGGCCCAGATAGACCGCGAGGCCGGCACCATTCGGCCAGCGCGCGCGGACACCGTCACGGATCGCCCGGTAGGCAAACCGCCCATGATGTGCGATCTCGATGGTCATATCTCCACATTGTCGATCAGGCGCACCGTGCCGAGGCGGGCGGCACCGAACACCCGCGCCGGGCGGCTGTCGCGCTGGGCACAGCGGCGCCGGTCCTTCGCGTCTCGCACCTCCGAGATAGTCGACCGCCGCAAAGCCGCCCTCGAGCAGGCTCCGGCTGGCGCGTTCGGTGTGCGGGGCGATCGGCTCGCCGCTGCGGAACCGCTCGGCGACCTCCTGCAGGGCCCGGTGCAGCGCCGGCGCGATCGCCCGCTCCTCGGGCGAAAGATACCTGTTGCGCGAGGACAGCGCGAGGCCGTCGGGCTCGCGCCAGGTCGGGCAACCCTGGATCCTGACGGAGATGTCGAGGTCGCGGCACCAGCCGCTCGACCACCAGCAGCTGCTGAAAATCCTTCTCGCCGAACATCGCGACGTCCGGCAGGGCCTGCAGCAGCAGCTTGGTGACCACGGTGGCGACGCCGCCGAAATGATGCGGCCGGTCGGCGCCGCACAGCACCTCGGTGAGCCCCGCGACCCGCACGCTGGTCGCGAAGCCGTCGGGGTACATCTCTTCGAGAGCGGGCGCGAACAGCAGATCGACGTCGGCGTCCTCGAGCATCGCGCAATCCTGGGCCATCTGGCGCGGATAGGCGTCCAGATCCTCATTCGGGCCGAACTGGGTCGGGTTGACGAAGATCGTGGCGGCGACGGCATCGGCGTGCTGCCGGCCCGCCCGAACCAGCGACATGTGGCCCTCATGCAGGGCGCCCAGGGTCGGCACCAGCGCGATGCGCCGCCCCTGCGAACGGATCGCACGCACCGCCCGTCGCAGGTCAGCTACCGTCTGCACTGTCTTCATCGTGGTCTGCCCTCACCCGGCGCCGATGGCTCCGACTCGGCGCTTACATCGGCGACCGAGCGCGTCCGGACAAGGGGCGATTGCGCAACCCTCCCGCGCGCCCCTAAGGTGAAGGCCGCGCGCACAAAAGCCCGGAGGCACTCCATGACCGAACAGGATCGCCCACCGCTCAAGCTGGACGCCCCGGGCCGGGGCCGGATCTACGACAGCATCGCCGAGACCATCGGCAACACGCCGCTGGTGCGTATCCCGCGCATGGCGGCGGCCCATGGCGCCAAGGCCGACATCGCGCTCAAGCTCGAGTTCTTCAACCCGATCGGCAGCGTCAAGGACCGGATCGGGGTCAGCATGATCGAGGCGCTGGAGACCGACGGCAAGATCGGCCCGGGCTCGGTGATCGTCGAGCCGACCTCGGGCAACACCGGGATCGCGCTCGCCTTCGTGTGCGCCGCGCGCGGCTACCGGCTGATCCTGACCATGCCGGAATCGATGTCGATCGAGCGGCGTAAGATGCTGACCTTCCTGGGCGCCGAGCTGGTGCTGACCCCGCGCGAAAAGGGCATGCCCGGCGCGATCGCCAGGGCCGAGGAGATCATCGCCTCGACCCCGAAGGCGGTCCTGGCCGGCCAGTTCACCAACCCCGCCAACCCGGCGATCCACCGCCGCACCACCGCCGAGGAGATCTGGGTCGACACCGACGGCCAGGTCGACTGCATCGTCTCGGGCGTCGGCACCGGCGGCACGCTGACCGGTTGCGCCCAGGTGCTGAAGCCGCGCCGGCCGAGCCTGCGCATGGTCGCGGTCGAGCCGGAGGACAGCCCGGTGCTGTCCGGCGGCGAGCCCGGGCCGCACATGATCCAGGGGATCGGCGCCGGCTTCATCCCCGAGGTGCTCGAGGTCGGCCTGATCGACGAGATCGTCACGGTCTCCAATCAAGGGGCGCTGGCGACAGCGCGTGAGCTGGCCGCCACGGAAGGCGTCCCCGGGGGGATCTCGACGGGTGCGATCCTGGCCGCGGGCCTCGAGGTCGCGGCACGACCTGACATGGCCGGCAAGCTGATGGTGGTGATCGCCCCCTCGTTCGCCGAGCGTTATCTCTCTACAGCCCTGTTCGAGCAGGGCTGAACGCAGCCTAGTTCAGGCGCTGGACGAACCGGTCCAGCAGGCCGGCGTCGGCCGCGAGGTCGAGCATGCTGTAACGCTCGCGGATTTCTCGGGCGTGCAGGACCGCCTCGCCATAGAAGGCCGGATCGATGCCGAGCTGCTCGGGCCGCGTGGCGGCGCCGGCCGCGGCCAACGCCTGCTCGAGCCGCTGGGGCGCCAGGGCCACGGCCTGCAGGCGGCGGCGCAGCGCGGGCCAGCGGGCCTCGAGCCGCGCGTTCAGCGCACGCGCCCGATCAACATCCAGGGTCTTTGCGCGCATCACCGCGATGCAGTCGTCGGCCACGGGACCGTAGCGCCGTCGCATCGCTTGCGTGTCGATCGCCCGCGGCGCCACCCGTGGCACCCCCTCGTGCGCAAGAATCTCGGCCTGCAGGCGCGCCATGGTGAGGCTGGCCACGCCGACCTGCTCGCCATGGAGAGAGCCTGGGTGCGGGCTTCAAGAACATGTCGACGTAGTGGCTGATGCCGTGCTCGCCGCCCGAGCCCGGATGGCTCGAGCCGATCATCAGCATACCGAGCCCGCCCAGCACCAACAGGCGCGCCAGTGCGAGGATCGCCCGTGGATCGCCGGTCGGCAGCTCCCCTGCCCGCTCCAGCACGATCCGCTCGTCCGCCGCCTGGATCGTAAACGGGTCCTCGGCATAGGACGTGTCCAGCAGGAGATGGCTCAACAGCCAGTCGGCCTGGGCCGTCCCGCGGCAGAGCACGTCGCCGAGCCCGGCACGGATCATGCGCACCGGTGCCGCCGCCAGGATCGCCAGATCGAGGAACACGGCCACCGGCGCGGCCGCGGGCAGGCTGTGCTTGTAGCCGTCCCTGCTGATCGAGACCGTGCTGGTGGTGTAGCCGTTCATCGAGGGTGCCGTGCCGAACACGATGCAGGGCCGACCGGTGCGATGGCCGACATGCTTGCACAGATCGTTCAGGGTGCCGGAGCCGACCGCGATCAGGGCGCCGGCGCCGCGCGAGCGCTCGGCCAGCCGTTCGGCCGTAAGCTCGTCGGCCTGGGGCTGCTCGAGCACCACGCTGGTCACGCCAGCGCCGAGCGCCCGCTCGACCCGGCGGCCCAGCACCTCGTACGTGTTCTGGTCGCTGACCACGGCAAGCGAGCGACCCAGCCCCAGCTCACGCACCAGGGCCTGCTCGGCACCATCCAGATTGTCGGCGATCACGAGCCCGCGGATCGGGCAGGTGAACGGTGCTCGCTGCCCTTGCGGCACGAAGCGTTGCGCCGTGAAACGCTCGATCAGATCCTGGTCGGCCAGTCGCCGCCGGCGTGTCCTCAGCTGGTCCGGGCCTGCTGGCCGGTGGTCAGGGTCCACTCGACCACACGCTTGATCACCTTGCCGAGCGCGTCGTCGAAGGCCGCGGTGATCGCGCTCAGATCGCCGCCGGACGCCTCGACCGTGCGGCCGATCTCGGTGGACCCGACCACGTTGCGGCGTGGCATCTGGATCAGGCTGCTCGAGATCAGGGCGCGGGCGGCGGGCGGCTTGCCCTGCTCCTGCAGGGCCTGGAAGGTGACCAGATCGGTATTGAGCACGAAGTCGGGACGGAAGGTCGCGCGGTCGTCGCCGACCACTTCGATCGCACCGGAATTGCGGAACGAGTGCACCAGGATCGGCTGCAGCATCGCCGAGGGCCGGTCGACCCAGCGGGCGTCGGCATAATACTCGACCTCGACGCCGCTACGCACCACCGCGATGCGTGTGGTGTCGACCGCCGGGCTCGCATCCGGGCGCGCGATCGCGAGCGACCAGTCGACCTTGGGCAGCTCGTCAAAAGTGGTCTTGGGGGTCAGCCGGAACTCGCGCGGTGGCGGCCGCGAGCCCGGCAGCTGGCATGCGCCCAGCCCCGCAACCAGGCTCAGGCTCAGGCCCGCCCGCAAAAGCTGGCGCCGCGAGCCGCGCGGGCCGATCTCGATCCGTACCGTCATTGCGCCCTCACACCTGCGCCGCGATCGCCAAACAGAAAACGCGAGGGATCGCGCTCCAGCTGCTCGGTCACGCGGGTGATCTGGTTGACCATGCGCTGGGCGTCCTGCGCCAGCCCGGTGATCTCGTACAGTCCTGTCTCGGTGAAGTCGCGCAGGCCCTGCCGGTTCTCCGCGACCAGGTTGTTGACCTGATCGGCCATGCGCTGGACCGCGACGACCGTGTCCCGCAGATCGGTGATCGTCGCGTCGATCTTTTCCTGATTGCCGGTCATGATCTGCTCAGCGCTCTCCGCGACCTTTTGAATCGAGGCGGCGCTCTGCTCGGCCTGCTTGACCAGGCGATCAATGGCTGGTCCGGCCTTGTCGAGGCTGTCGGTAAACTCCACGACGTCGGCGAGGATCTTGTCGACGTTGTCCGCGGTCTTGCCCGAGGTGACCTCGCTCAGCAGCCCGCGGATATCCTTGAGCAGGCCCGGCACCTCCTGCATGACCACGCCGAGTGTCTGGTCCAGCTCTTCCATGCGCGAAGGGATTGCCGGCAGCTCCGGATACCGACTGAACTCGGTGCTCTCGATCTTGACCAGCTCCGGCGGCGTGTCCGGATAGAAGTCGAGGTCGACCGAAAGCAGGCCGGTGACCAGGCTGTCGACCTGGAGCTGGGCGCGCAGACCCAGTTGAATCAGGTCCGCGAGCTCGGCCTTCTCGCTGCGCTGCGCGCCGACCGGGTCGATCACCGTGACCTGCTCGGGCTGGATCTCGACGACCACCGGGATCAGCATGCTGCCGTCCTTCTCGTCGTACAGCGCCCGGATCGTGACCACATCGCCGATCGTCACGCCGCGGAAGTTGACCGGCGCGCCGATCCGCAGCCCCTTCACCGAGCCCGGGAAGTAGGCCACCCATTTGACCCGCTCGGCGAAGAACCTGCCTCCGCCGAACAGCAGCAGGCCGATCACCACCAGTGCGATCGCGCCGACCACGAAGGCGCCGATCAGGGTCGGGCTCGCCTGCTTGCTCATGACTGCTCCGCCGTCTGCACGGCCCGTCGCATCTGCGCCGTCCGATCGATCATCGCGTCAAATCCCGAGCACATTGTACACCACGGTCAAAATCGCCATCGAGACGATGATGAACACGATGCTGGTGACCACCGCCGAGGTGGTCGCCAGCCCGACCGCCGCCGAGCTGCGCCCGCACTGCAGGCCGCGCAGGCAACCGACCACGGCGACCACCACGCCATAGACCGCGGCCTTGAGCAGCCCGCCGGCAAAGTCGGCGAGACGGATCGCGCCCTCGGTCTGTTGCAGATAGCCGATCGGCGGCAGGTCCAGCATGGTGACGCCGATCATGGCGCCGCCCAGGATGCCCATGAAGTCGGCGTAGACGCACAGCAGCGGCGTCATCAGGATCAGGGCCAGCATGCGCGGCAACACCAGGAAATCCATCGGCGACAGGCCCAGCGTCGAGAGCGCGTCGATCTCCTCGTTGACCTGCATCGTGCCGAGCTGGGCGGCAAACGCGGCGCCGGTGCGGCCGGCCAGGATGATGCCGACCATCATCGCCGCCATCTCGCGCGCCATGCCGATGCCCACCAGGTTGGCGACGTAGATCTGTGCGCCGAACTGGGTCAGCTGGATCGCGCCCATGAAGGCCAGGATCACGCCGACCAGAAAGCTGATCAGGCTGACGATCGGCAGCGCCTGGGCGCCGACCTCCTGCATGACCGCGAACAGATCGGAATACCGAAAGCGTGCCCGACCACGTAGCAGCCGCCCGAACGCCTGGGTCGCCTCGCCGAGAAAAGCGATGGCCGCGACGCTGCTCCGGCCGTAGGCCTGGGTTGCCTTGCCGACCCGCGCCAGCCACGGATCGGCGGTCGCAACCCGTCTGGCACCGGCCCGCTCGGGCACCGCCGACGCCAGCCGCAGCAACCGCTGCACGCCTTGCGGCAGTCCCGACGAATCGGTTTCCAGCTGGCCCTTGGCGAACAGCTGCTCGAGCTTGATCAGGAAGGTCAGGAGCCCGCTGTCCCAGCCGGACAGCTGCCCGGCATCGAACACCACCCGGCGGGCACCGCCGCGCGCCTCGACCTGGTCGTAGACCGACGTCGCGCTCGGCAGCCGGTCCTGGAGCCGCCAGCTGCCCGCGAGCGTGACGCGGACCGTGTTGCCGGCCGACGGGTCGGGCTCGACCTGCCACCGGGCCGCATCGGCCGATTCGGAACTCAGCTCAGCCATGGACCGGCCTGCTCGGGCGTAGGGCGCCCATCCGCAACCCTTGCGTTTGCACTACCGGCCGCGCCTATCCCGCTCTCAGACCGATTTGTCAACGTCGGCCGCCAGCGTCCGCAGCGCTTTCGACACGGTGACCGGATAGGACGCGTCCGAGCGCAACCGGCGCAGCGGCTCCGGCAGACGCTCCAGCTGGGCAGCCGCGCGCTCACGCGCCTGCTCCAGGGTCGGCAAGGCGCGGATGCCGGCGGCCGCCCCGCATCACTGGTTCGATCAGCGCCTCCAGCTGCGACCCTGCCAGCTCCGGATCGTCCTCGAGCGTGAGCACATCGCCCGCCATCATGCCGTCCTCGTCGCGCCGCCAGACCTGCTTGCGTCCCGGCCAGGTCGCCTTGCCTGCGGAGCGCTTGCGCTTGGCGCGCGGCCCGCATATTCCTGGAGCTTGTAGGCGCAGTCCAGCGCCGGTGCGTCCTCGGAGGTGGTCAGGCTGGTGCCGATGCCGTAGCCGTCGATCGGCGCGCCGGCGGCGACCAGCGCGGCGAGCTAGTGCTCGTCGAGGCCGCCGCTCGCGAAGATCCGTGATGTCGCTGCAGTCCGCCGTCGTCGAGGATGCCGCGCACGCTGCCTGCGCGATGCGCGGCCAGATCGCCGCTGTCCAGGCGCACGCCGCGCACCGCGATGCCGTCGGCCGCCAGCCGCGGCACCAGGCCGGACCACCTTGCGCGCGCCGTTCCGCGGTGTCGTAGGTGTCGATCAGCAGGGCCGTGTAGTCCGGGCGGGCGCGCGCGAAATTCAGCGAACGCCTCGTCCTCGTCGTCGTGGGCCTGGATGAACGAGTGCGCCATGGTGCCGAAGATCGGCACGCCGAAGCGCGGCTCGGCCAGCACCGTGGCGCGTGCCGGCGAACCCGGCCAGATAGCTTGCGCGCGCCGCAAACAGCCCGGCCTCGGCGCCATGCGCGCGGCGCAGGCCGAAGTCCACGAGGACCTTGCCGGGCGCGGCCAGCACCATGCGCGCGGCCTTGGAGGCGATCAGGCGTCTGGAAGTGCAGGAGGTTGATGATCCGGGTCTCCATCAGCTGCGCCTCGGGCAGGGGTGCGGCGACCCGGAGGATGGGCTCGTCCGGGAAGAACACGGTGCCCTCGGGCATGGCGTGGACGTCGCCGGTGAACCGCCAGCGCGCGAGGTCGTCGATCAGATCCCGCTTGAACCGTCCGCTCGCTTCGCAGCCAGTCCAGCTCGGTCGCGCAAAAGCGCGCGCGCTCGAGGAAGCCCACCACCTGCTCGAGCCCGGCCGCGACCAGGAAGTCTCGGCTCGGCCGGCAGCTTGCCGCACGAAGAACTCGAACACCGCGGTCACCGTCATGCCGGCGTCGCGATAGGCCTGCAGCATGTTGAGCTGATAGAGATCGGTCAGCAGCAGGCTGGCGCCGGGATCGCCCTCCAGGCGGCGATCGATGGTCGCCCGACGTGCCACGTCGGGCACGCTCAGTCCCGATCGTCCAGCGGCTCCTCGGTGCTGAGGATCTCGTAGACGGCGGCCACGGCGCCGCTCAGCGGCCGCGCCAGGTCGCCACCCATCACGTCGCTCTCGCCGGCGGCCCAGGCCTGCGCCTCCTCGATCTCCGCGACCGTCGCGCGAGTCGCCAGGATGGCTTCGGCCTTGGCGGGCTCGATGTCGCCCAGGAGTTCCGTGATCTCGTGCAGCTTCGCGGGCTGTAGCGTCATGAGTCACTCCCCAATGTCCCGGATCGCGCCGGTGCGTCGCGCACCGGCCTGGCCGGCGCCACCGACGATGTTGCCCAGCGTGACCGGGACCTTCGTCGCCGGCCAGTATGGCTACCGTGATCAGGTACATGTTGGCGACCGAGTGCTCGAAGCAAGGGCATCTGCCACGGTCCGTTCTCCCTCTGCCCGAAGCTCGGTCCCCGCGCGGTCGAGCCTCGCGGTCGCCCCTGCGACGCTCCTTGATTTGAATCAATGCCCCGACGGCGGCGCCATGGCGAAAGGTCACCGGCCTGACACGGGAGTTGACGATGAAAGCATCCCTCCTTGCTCTTGCCTTGATCGTGATCGCCTGGCCCGCCCAGGCCGACTGGGAGGAGGATCTGGCCGCCCAGCTGCGCTGGGACTACGACTGCAAGGTCAACTTCTACAGCGGCGTGATCGAGCGCGTGGTCAACGGCAATCTCGTGGTGATCGCCAAGGCGCATTGCGAGGACGGCCGGCTGTTCGACGCCATCCAGAACAACGAGCTGGAGGAGTTCGAGATCAACGAGTGCACGCCGACCGAGCAGGCCTGCTGATCCTTTTGTGAGATCGGCGACGGCTGCCGGATATCGGCGCTTTGGGTCCACGGATCTTCAGGTTTTTCGTCACCATATGGCTGGCTTTTCTGCTGCCGGCGCTCGACGGGCGGGCACAGGAAGCCACGCCGTTCACCCCGCAGTGGCATCGCCAGGCCGACGACGGCTCCGAGCGGATCCGGCTCTACGTGTTCTGGTCGATCAGCTGCCCGCACTGCCACCGCGCCCTGCGCTTCCTCGACGGCTTGCAGGACGAGCTGCCCTGGCTCGAGGTGGTCGCCCTCGAGGTCTCGGACCCGGCGAATGCCGCCACCTACCAGGCCTTTGCCGAGGCGCTCGAGGTCGAGGCGGCCTACGTGCCGGCGTTTTTCTATTGCGGCACCGCTTTCCACGGCTATGGCGACGATCGGACCACCGGACTGTACCTGCGTGAGGCACTCGGCGCGTGCTACGAGCAGATCGTGGCGGACGTTGAGGCAACAACCGGCAAGATGCAGGCGCCGATGCCGCCGATCACGGTCCCGCTGCTCGGCGCGATCGAACCGCAGGCGCTCTCCCTGCCGCTGATGACCGTGGTGCTCGGCGGGCTGGATGCGTTCAATCCCTGCGCCTTCTTTGTCCTGCTGTTCCTGCTGAGCCTGATGATCCATGCCCGCAGCCGGGCGCGCATGGCCCTGGTCGGCGGCGTGTTCGTGCTGTGCTCGGGCCTGCTGTACTTCCTGTTCATGGCGGCCTGGCTCAACCTGTTCCTGCTGGTCGGCCATCTCGGCGTGGTGACCCTGATCGCCGGCGGGGTCGCCGTGCTGGTCGGCCTGCTCAACGTCAAGGACTATGTCTGGCTGCGCCGCGGGCCGACGCTCTCGATCCCCGAGCACGCCAAGCCCGGCCTGTACCAGCGCACGCGAAAACTGATCGGCGCGGCAAGCCTGCCCGCCGTGCTGCTCGGCACCGTGGTCCTGGCGCTCGCGGCCAACAGCTATGAGCTGCTGTGCACCGCCGGCTTTCCTTTGGTGTTCACGCGCATCCTGACCCTGCACGCGCTGAGCACGCCCGCCTATTATCTCTATCTGGCCCTCTACAACCTGATCTACGTGCTGCCGCTGCTGGCGATCGTCGTGCTGTTCGTGGCGACGCTCGGGGGACGCAAGCTGAAGGAGGAGGAAGGGCGGGTTCTGAAGCTGCTCTCGGGTCTGATGATGCTGGGCCTGGGCCTCGTGCTATTGCTGATGCCCGAATCGCTGAGCCAGCCCCTGGTCGCGCTCGCCGTGATCGCCGCGGCGTTGATGCTGACCGCGGTGATCGTCGCTCTGGGCAAGCTCGCCGCGCGCCTGGCAAGGGCACAGCATTAGCGCCTTGCACGAACAAAAAAGGCGGCCCCGAAGAGCCGCCCGGCAACCGGTGCGAACGGAAATCAGTCGGCCTTGATCGCGATCTTCTTGGCCTTGGCCTTCATCTCGGGCGGCTTGGGCAGGGTGACCGTGAGCACGCCGTTCTTGAAGCTCGCCTTGGCCTTGTCGGGCTCGGCCGCGAACGGCAGCGTCACCGAGCGGGCGAAGCCGCCGTACGAGCGCTCGACCAGGTGGTAGTCCTTCTTCTTCTCTTCCTTCTCCGACTTCTTCTCGCCCTTGATGGTCAGAACATTGTCGCTGACGACCACCTCGACGTCCTTCTGATCGACGCCCGGCAGCTCGGCCTCGACCTTGATCTCGCTGTCGGTCTCGCTGACGTCGATCGACGGCGCCATGGCGCCCGCCTGGCTGGGTGCCGGCCAGCCGAACTCACGACCGAAGCTGTCGACCAGGCGGTCCATCTCGCGCCGGAAGGCGCTGAACGGGTCGCCCTCGGTCGCCGCAACCTCGGTCTTGCCACGCGCGAAGGGGCGAAGCGCTGGCCAATACATGGGTTCCCTCCTGCTTGCATGCGCGCCCCCGAAAGGGCTCGGATCGACCGCCAATCTGCCGCTATGGCCGGCGGCCGCATTGATTCGAATCAAACATCGGGATCCGAATCCAACAGGAAGGGACCCTGAGCCAGGCGGTGGCCTCAGTGCGCGAGCAGGACCGGCAGCTGCGTGTGGGTCAGGACGTGCCGGGTGACGCCGCCCAGGATCAGCTCGCGCAGGCGGGAGCGTCCATAGCCGCCCATGACCATGAGATCGGCCTTGGCGTCCTGGGCGGCGCGGGTCAAGGCTGGGCCGACGTCGTCGTCGACCTTGACCGCCTGGCGCTCGCACGCGATGCCGCGCCACTCGAAGTAGTCGGCAAGCTCCTCGGTGACCTCGAACGACGTGCCCCCGGCCTCGGCGGTGAGGATATGGACCGCGCTCGCCGCCTCGATGAACGGCAGCGCGCAGGACAGCGCGCGGGCCGCTTCCGCACTGCCGTTCCAGGCGATCGCGACCCGATCGCCGATCGTGTGGACCTCCTTGGGCGCCAGCAGCACGGGGCGGCCGCCGGCCGCCAGCGTGTTCTCGATCGCCCCGCCAAGCTCCGGCGAATTGGCCGGCTGTGCACCGAACACCACGAGGTCGCTGAGCCGCGCCTTGTGCGGAATCAGCTCGTCACGCCGGCCGGTCACCTCGCTCCAGCGGGCCGAGGTGCCGCCGGGCGCCGGCGGTTTCTCGACCAGCTCGATGCCGGCCGCGGTTCGGGCTGCCTCGAAATGGGCCTTGGCGGCAGCGGAGCGCCGATCCATCTCGGCCTGCGCGGCGTTGGTCAGATCGTCGATGATGGTGGGCGAGACGCCCTCGCCCACGATCGGGATCGTGTCGAGCGGATCGATCCGGACGAACAGACCCGCCACGTGCGCGTCGAACCGGCGGGTGACGGCAAACGCCGCCTGTGCCGCGGCCGCATCCGCGTCGTCGCCGAACATGGGGGTGAGGATGATCCTGATGCTCATGCTGCTGGCTTTCCTGAAGTGACCGATCCAAGAGGCTCGACGTACTGCCGGGCGACCACTATGCCTCGAACGGCACGACCTCGACGACCCGGAAGGTGCGCTGCACGCCGTCGTGCTCGGTAATCGAGACATACTCGCCGACCACGAAGCGGTGACGGTCGAAGCGAAAGATCGGCTCCTCGTCGTCCTCGGCCATGCCGGCATAGTGGAAGGCCCAGTTGCGCCCGCGATGGTGAACCAGACGGCCGTGCTCGTCGTCGTGGCCGGCCCAGAAGCGGCGCACCGTGCAGTCGGACCCGTCCTCGCGCCAGCCCGCCGGATCGAGATGACCGTCGTCGGTCAGCGGCGCGACGAAGGCATAGCCGTGGTTGGCGCTGCCCTCCGGATACTCGGCATTGCGCGCCAGTTCCAACCTGATCCGCCTCAACGACATGCCCTGTCTCCATCGCCCGGGGGGTTGCTCACTTGACCGTAACACAGGTGCATCCGGCGAGGTGAGCGACCTTGTGCGAGACGCTGCCCAAGAGCAGGCTCTTGGCCTCGCCCAGCCCGCGGCTGCCCATCACGATCATGTCGGCATGGTGGTCGCCCGCGACCCGCAGGATCGCGTCGGCCGGATTGCCGTCCTCGATCATGGTCTGGACCGTGCTCACGCCGCTCTGCCTGGCCTTGCGGGTGGCGGTCTCCATCAGGCGCCGGCCGACCGCCTCGCGAAAGCGACGGGTCAGCGCGCTCGAGCCGTGCAGCAGGTGCTGGGTCGCGGCGCGCGCGTCCCTGCGCGCCTGGAGCGGATTGGCCAACTCGGGCGCGGCGGACAGCTCGTCGAGGAACTCGACCTCGGCCATGTGCTCTTCCGCCTCGGTCAGGCTCTTGTCCGAGAGCACGTGCACCAGCAGCAGCTCGGCGCCGTACTTGCTCGCCAGATCGCTTGCCAGCCCGAGTGCCTTCTCCGCGTGCTCCGACCCGTCGAGCGCCACCAGGATGCGTTGCATAGCCCCCTCCTCTGATTGTTACCGATTGCAGCTTGCTGCCTGGAGAGGGTGACGCGTCATTGATTTGGGTCAACCTCGATTTGGCGCAACCTCTTCGCCGATCGCGCAGGGCGCGCTAGTCTGTCGAGTTGCAGGCCGGGTGCTGCTCGATGAACCGCCGCAGGGTCTGCTTCAGGCGCGCCGCGTGCACCAGATCGCCCCGCTTTTGCGCGGCGCTGATGTCGTCGATGATGATCCGCTGGATCCGAAGCTCGCCGCCCGGCCCATGGATCAGGAAGCTGCCCATCTCGAGCGCTACGGTCTCGGGCAGGTGCTCATGCTCGGCGATCGCGTCGATCTCGTCTTCGGTCAGCTCGCACAGCGCCAGGCAGTCTTCGAAGGTGATCATGGTCTTTGCGCCTCTCGAATGCCGATGTCCTCCCGTCGTACCGCGATGATCGCGTACCGACGAATCGTGCAGCATAAGCCCGCCCCGGGTCCAGCCTTTGACCTGGCTCAAGCCCACTTTCCACAATCCGAGCCAGCCTGTTATATCAAGCTGAATTCATTGCCTGGAGCAGATCGTCATCATGCGTGTGATCCTGGTTCCCATGGTTGGCGACGACGATGACGAGGTCGGCCTGACCGCCGCCTACATGGTTGCCGCGCCCTTTCGCGCGCATGTCGATGCGATGTTCATGCGGCCGGACCCGGTCGAGGCCATCATGAGCCTCGAGGGCGAGGCCACGCCGGAGCTGATCAACAACGTCACGCGGGCGTCGGCCACAACCTGGAATGCGCGCTCCAAGCTGGCCAAGCAGGCATTCGATGCGGCGCGAGCCGCCGCGGATGCCGCACTCGCCGACCAGCCGACCGGCACCGACAGCGTGACCGCTGCGTGGCGTGACATCAGCGGTGGTCCGGAAGTCGTGCTGCCGATCGAGGGCCGGCTGGCCGATCTGATCGTGTTCGGCGGGATCCACGCGAACGGCAGCGCGCACCGGCGGCATATGTTCGAGGTCACGCTGATGCACGCGACCCGGCCTTTGCTGCTGGTGCCGGAGAAGGTGCCGGAAACCATCGGCAAGGTGATCGCATTGGCCTGGAACGCCAGCGCGGAATCGGCGCGCGCGGTGGCCGGCGCCCTGCCGTTGTTGCACAACGCCGAGGAGGTGCACGTCCTGACCGCGGCCAGCCCGCGCACCGATGTCGAGCGTGCCGACGGCCTGGCGAAGTACTTCGCCTGGCACGGCGTGTCCTGTGAGGCGCATCCCATGTATCCGGACAATCAGGTCGGCAGCGCGCTGCTCGCCAAGGCCCGGGAGCTTCGCGCCGATCTGCTGGTGATGGGCGGGTATGGGCGCTCGCGCGTCCGCGAGCTGGTGTTCGGCGGCGTGACCCGCACCGTGCTCAGCCAATACGATCTGCCTATCCTGCTCGCGCACTGATGGCTGCGCGTGGGACCTGAACCGGTCGATCCGGACAGGCTCTGCGCCTTCCTGAGCAAGGGCGATGCCTTCGGCGCGCCGGGCGCCGAGGTCGAGCGGATCACGACCCACGCCGCAGAGATCTTCCTGGTCGGCGAGCGCGCCTTCAAGATGAAGCGCGCCGTGCGCTACAGCTTTCTCGATTTCTCGACGCTGACGCGGCGCAAGCAGGCGCTCGATGCCGAGTTGCGGCTCAATCGCCGCACCGCGCCCATGCTGTACCACCGCGTCGTGCCGATCACCCGCAGCGAGCACGACCGGCTGGCGATCGACGGCGGCGGAAAGCCGGTCGAGTGGCTGCTCGAGATGACGCGCTTCGACCAGGCGGCGCTGTTGGATCGGATCGCCCGGCGCGACGCGCTCGAGCCCGGCACGATCGATGACCTGGCGGCGGCACTCGCCGCCTTTCACCAAGAGGCCGAACGCCGATCCGACCTCGGCGGCCATGCCGCCATGGCGGCGGTGATCGAGGGCAATGCCGGCGACCTCGAATCGCTGGTCGGGCCGGTCTTCGACGAGGACTCGGTGCGTGCGGTCAACCGGGCGAGCCTGACCGCGCTCGAGCGCGCGCGTGATCTGCTCGAGGAGCGCCGCAAAGAGGGCTTCGTGCGCCATTGCCACGGCGATCTCCATCTCGGCAACATCGTGCTGTTGGACGGCAGGCCCGTGCTGTTCGACTGTCTGGAGTTCGACCAGGCGCTGGCCACGATCGACACTTTCTATGACCTCGCCTTTCTGCTGATGGATCTGGTGCATCGGGATCTCGGCGCGCTCGCGCAGCGGCTCCTGAGCGGCTATCTCGATGCCACCTGGGATGATGCCGGGACCGCGCTGCTGCCGTTATTTCTGTCGTGTCGTGCGGTGATCCGCGCCAAGGTCCTGGGCTTTGCCGCCGGCTCGCAGCCGAGCGAGGCCGAACGCGCGGACGAGATCGGCGTCGCCCGCAGCTATCTCGAGCTGGCGCGGCGCTTTCTGGTGCCCGAGCCGGCGCGCCTGATCGCAATCGGCGGTGTCTCGGGCACGGGCAAATCGACCCTGGCGCGCGCGCTGGCGCCCGGCCTCGGTACAGCACCCGGCGCCGTCACGCTGCGCAGCGACGTGATCCGCAAAAAACTGTTCGGCGCGGCCCCGACCAAGCGGCTCGGCCCTGAAGCTTACGGGGAGGAAGTATCTCTAAAGGTCTATGATACTTTGCTTTCACGAGCCCAGACCTTGCTCCGTGCCGGCCATTCGGTGATCGTCGATGCGGTCTGTCTGGAGCGCACCGATCGCGCGCGGATCGAGCAGCTGGCGAGCGCCACAGGCGTGCCCTTTCAGGGGTTCTGGCTGACCGCACCGGCGGACGTCCTTCTGGCGCGCGTGCGCGAGCGCACGAACGACGCATCCGATGCCACCACACGAGTCCTGCAGGCCCAGCTCGAGGTCGATCCGGGCTCGCTTGCCTGGTCTAGGCTGGATGCCGGCGCCGATCCGGATACCGTCGCGGCCCGCGCGCGCAGGATGCTGAGCTCAGCCCGGTAGGAGCACGGCGGCGCCCCGCAGCCTGCCCTCGCGCAGCCGGGTCAGCGCCTCGTTGGCCTGATCGAGCGGAAACGGTTGGACCTCGGTCTTCACCGGCACCTTCGGTGCGAGCGCCAGAAACGCCTCGGCGTCGCGCCGGGTCAGGTTGGCGACCGAGCGGACCACCCGCTCGCCCCACAGGATGTCGTAGGGAAAACTCGGGATGTCGCTCATGTGGATGCCGCCCGCGACCACCACGCCGCCCTTGGCGACCGCTTCGAGCGCCGCGGGCACCAGCGCGCCGACCGGCGCGAACAGGATCGCCGCATCGAGCGGCTCGGGCGGCCGCTGGTCCGAGCCGCCGACCCAGACGGCGCCCATGTCGCGGGCGAACGCCTGGGCCTCCTCGTCGCCCGGCCGCGTGAAGGCGAACACCTGCTGGCCACGATGACGCGCCACCTGCGCCACGATGTGCGCCGCGGCGCCGAAGCCATAGATCCCCAGGCGCTCTGCTTCGCCCGCCATCTCGAGCGAGCGATAGCCGATCAGCCCCGCGCACATCAGCGGCGCCGCCTCGGCATCGCTGTAGTCGCCGGGGACCGGGAAGCAGTAGCGGGCATCGGTGATGGTGTACTGGGCGTAGCCGCCGTCGATCTGATAGCCGGTGAAGCGTGGCGCGTCGCAGAGGTTCTCGCGCTGGGTCCGACAGAAGCGACAGACGCCGCAGGTATAGCCGAGCCACGGGATGCCGACCCGCTCGTCCTTCTGAAAGCGCTCCACGTTCGGCCCGGTCTCGACCACATGGCCGATGATCTCGTGGCCCGGGACGATCGGCAATGCAGGCTCGGTCAGCTCGCCGTCGACCACGTGCAGATCGGTGCGGCAGACGCCGCACGCGCTCACCCGGACCAGGATCTGGCCCTCGCCCGGCTCCGGCATGGGCAGGTCGGCGAGCCGGAGCGGCACGCCAGGTCGATCGAGCACCATCGCCTTCACGTCACTCGCTCCCGGATTTGTGCCAGGCGCGACACTAGGCCATCCCCCATTGCGACCCAAGTTGATATAGGTCAATTCAGCGGGGGAAGCGGAGAGGGGCACTGCCGCTCGCGGCATGTTTCGAATGTCATCGCGGGATCACCACAAGGACAGCCAGTCGGCGTGCGCCCGGCGAGAGCGTGACGCGCTGTTGCGTGCGATCGTCGAGACCTCGCCCGACGGCCTGATCACGATCGACCAGAAGGGCATCATTCAATCGTTCAATCCCGCCGCGCAAAAGATGTTCGGCTATCGCGCCGACCAGGTGATCGGCCGCAATGTCAGCTGCCTGATGCCTTCACCCGACCGCGAGCGCCACGACGGCTATCTCGCCCGCTATCTGCGCACCGGTGAGAAGCGGATCATCGGCATCGGTCGCGAGGTGCGCGCGCAGCGCAGCGACGGGACCGCCTTCCCGGTCGAGCTGGCCGTCGGCGAGGTGGTGGCCGACGGCCACCGTTTGTTCGCCGGTTTTCTGCGCGACGTCAGTGCGCGCCGCGATGCCGAGCAGCGGTTGCACGATCTGCGCTCGGAGCTGCTGCACGTGTCGCGCCTGAGTGAAATGGGCGAGATGGCATCGGGGCTGGCGCATGAGCTGAACCAGCCGTTAACCGCGATCATCAACTATATGCAGGCGTGCCGGCGCCTGTTCCCGGACAGCGCGCTGGCGGACACCAGCCGGATCGGCGAGCTGATCGAGAAGGCGGTCGCCCAGGCCGAGCGCGCCGGCCAGATCATCCAGCATCTGCGGCGTTTCATCGCCCGAGGCGAGACCGAGCGCACCGCGGAGGAGATCGGCAGCGTGGTTCATGACGCCGCCAACCTCGCGTTGATCGGCGCGAGCGAACGCGGCATCGCCGCAACGTTCGATCTGGCGCAAGGGTTGCCGCTGGTGATGATCGACAAGATCCAGATTCAGCAGGTGATCATCAATCTGGTCCGCAACAGCGTCGATGCGTTGAGCGAGACCGGCCACGGCGAGATCACCATTCGGACCAGGCGCGCCGGCCCCGACAGCGTCGAGATTGAGGTGTCCGACACCGGCCCCGGACTGGACGACGAGGTCGCTCGCCGTCTGTTCCAGCCCTTCGTCACGACCAAGCCCGGCGGGATCGGGATCGGGCTGTCGATCTGTCGCTCGATCGCCGACGCCCATGACGGCAAGCTGTGGGCGACCGGCAACCCTGGTGGCGGCACGATCTTCCACCTGGCCCTGCCGCTCGCCGACGGCCAGGACGAGCCCGATGGCCGATAACCCGACGGTATTCATCGTCGACGACGACGAGGCCGTGCTGGATTTGCTCCAGGTGCTGTTCGAGGCGGAAGGCTTCGAGGTGGCCACGTTCGCCTCGGCGAGAGATCTGCTGGACCGCGGCATGGCGCGAGCCGAGTGCTGTCTGGTGTCCGACGTACGGATGCCGGACATGAATGGTCTGGAGCTGCTGGCGGCGTTGTCCGAGCGCGCCGACGCGCCACCGGTGATCCTGATGACCGGTCACGGCGATGTGCCCATGGCGGTCCGGGCGATGAAGCTCGGGGCGGTCGACTTCATCGAGAAGCCGTTCGATGCCGGCATGCTCCTGGCGCGCGTGCGCGAGGCGGTGCGCGAGGCCCGCGTGAGCGTGGCCAGACGCACCGCCGACAGCGAGAGCGCCGCGGGCCAGACGCAAGACATCGAGCGCCGCCTGGAGCTGCTGACGCCGCGCGAGCGCGAGGTGCTGGAGCAGCTGGTGATCGGGCGCTCCAACAAGGCGATCGCGCTCGAGCTCAACATCAGCCCGCGAACGGTCGAGATTTACCGCGCGCGCGTCATGGAGAAGATGGCCGCAAGCAGCCTTCCCGAGCTGGTCCGGCTGGCCCTTGCGGTGGGTATCGATCCTCAGCCGCTATGACGGCGCGGCGGAGCAGATCGTCCCTTTCTTGACTGGTCGCCGCTCCTGTACGTAGAGATCCCTATACGCAATCGACCTGATTCTTGCGGTCGCCGCCGTCTGCAATACTTCGCCGTCCAATCAGAAGATCACCGGGCAGTTGGCACCGACAGCACATGGCGTCGATGCGTGAAGCTTGTTTGTCTGACCGTGAATCGCCGGTCCTGGAGCTCAGGGTGATGCCCGGGGCGGATCCGGTCCTTTACGTCGTTGAAGACGACGACGCGGTGCGCGATGCGCTCACGGTGCTGCTCGAATTGGTCGGCTACACCGTGGCCGCCTTCGGCTCGGCCCGAACCTTCCTGGACGGCTACCGGCCGGAAAGGGCCGGCTGTCTTCTGATCGATCTCGACCTTCCGGAGATGGATGGTCCACAGCTGGTCGGCATCCTGGTGGCGCGTCACATCAAGCTGCCGGCCGTGCTGATGAGCGCGCGGATGCACAATCGGCGGCTACAGGCCAACCTGCCGCCGGGCGTGGTCGCCATTCTGGAGAAGCCGTTCGGCGACCAACAATTGCTGCGGCTCATCGCTTTCGCCTTGGGCGGTCATGCATCCGAGCGCCGCCGCCCGGATGCGTGATAGTCCCTACGCAACAATACCTACGTAGTGCACCTGATTTACCGCCATCACCGCAGGTCTTAGCTATGGAGCACATGCAGTTCACGAGCATTGTTTTGGGGGCGGAGAGCAATGATGGCGATGTCTCTGGCGCTGCACGATCGAAGCGAGGTCGAAGCCCACGGCTGTGACGACGGCGGCAGCCCGTGCTGCCTGGGTGAGTTCGCTCCACCGCCGGCCATCGGCGTCACCATGATGGCGGCACCCGGTCAGACCATCGTCATCGAGGGTGACCCGATCGCGCACTATTTTCGCATCGTCTCGGGAACCGTCCGCCTCTACAAGGCGATCGCCGACGGCCGTCGGCAGGTGATCGATTTCCTGAGCGAAGGCAGCTGCTTTGGCATCACCGGCCTGGCACACCATGCCTACAGCGCCGAAGCCGTCTCGCCGGTCACGCTGATCCGCTATCCCAGGCAGGCGATCGAGGCCGCGGCGCGGACCGATCCCGCCCTTGCCCAATCGCTGTTCAAGCTCGCCTGCACGGAGCTCGGTCAGGCGCAAAAGCAGATGCTGCTGCTCGGCCGCAAAAGCGCGGACGAGAAGATCGCATCGTTCCTGCTCGGCGTGGCCGAGCGCGCCCGGAATCAGGGTCGGCTGGCGAGCGTGATCCATCTGCCGATGTCGCGCCAGGACATGGCGGACTATCTGGGCCTGACGATCGAGACCGTGAGCCGGACCATGAGCCGGTTCAAGCGTCTGGGCCTGATCAGCCTGATCGGCCGGCAGCATGTGGCCCTTTGTCAGCCCGCGCGTCTGAAGGCCTTGGCCGACGGCCTGGTGAACGAGGCGCCCGAGCCATCACGCTTCGATCGTGGTGCCCCGAGTGACCCGCCCGAGGCACGGCTAGAGGCGTAGGCGGACGTTCACCAACTCCGGGGCGTCGGGCGTCGCTTCGCGCCGAAAGCCGAGATCCTCGGTCAGACGCAGCATGGCCGTGTTCTCGCGCAGCACCTCGCCGTAGATCTCGCCGATGCCCTGGCCGCGCGCGTAGGCGATCACGGCTTCCATCAATCGCCTGCCCAGGCCCTGGCGCTTCAGGTCGCTGCGCACCAGCACGGCGTATTCGGCCCGCTCGCGATCGGGCTCGGCGGTGATCCGCACGACGCCGCAAAACGCGTCCTTGACCGCCGCCTCGGGATCGAGTGCCACCAGCGCCATCTCGCGGTCGTAGTCGATCTGGGTGAGGCGCGCGCACAGGTCGGGCGAGAGCACCTTGATCGCGGTGAAGAAGCGCAGCCTGCGATCCTCCGGCCTGGTCCGCGCCTCGACCATGTGGCGCAGCGCCGGCGCATCCTCGGGCCGGATCGGGCGTAGCAGCAGGCGGGCGCCGTCGCGCAACGCCAGAGGCTGCTCCAGCTCCTTGGGATAGGGCCGGATCGCGAGGCGCGCGACGCCGGGCCGCCGGCTCGAGATCCGCATGCGGCCATCGCGTGCCGGCACGCCGCCTGCTGTCAGGCCGAGCTCCAGCCCGACCACGCGGTCGAGATCGCAGATCAGCTGCGAGATCTTGGCCAGTGCTAGCGCCAGCGGTTCCTGGGCGCGATCAATTCCGGCGCTCTGCACGAGGTCATGCGCCAGCGCGAGGTTGAGCGGCGGCAGGCCGAACGCGGGCACGGCACCGCCCCGCGCGATCGAGATCGCCGGTCCGAACAGCGGATCCTCTACAACTGCGACCACGAATTCGGGCACCAGATCGGCCGGTGGCAGGTCATAGGCGGCAAGCAGCGCCTCGGTCTCCGCCTTGCCAAGGTCGCCACGTCCGTCCGCCAGGGCCTGGTCGATCACGCCCTCGGCGTCCTCGACCCGCGGCGAAAAACCTTCGGGGATCGAAGGCGGCACCTCGCGCAGGATCGCCTGGTTGCGGCGGTAGCGGGCCAGATGGAGGAAGGCCAGGACGGCGTCGCCGGGCGTGGCATAGGTGGCGATCTGCTGCTCGGCGAACAGCTTTCTGGCCCGAGCGGCCGCGGTCTCACCGACCCAGCTGGTGAGCAGCGGGCGCCGGTGCCGTCTCGCCGCGGCGACCGTCGCCTTGGCCGCCTCGACCCCATCGGCCAGCGCGCTCGGGCAGTTGACCACCAGGACACCGTCATTGCCGGGATCGGCGAGCACGGCATCGAGGGCCTGGCCGTAGCGCTCGCCTGGCGCATCGCCGACCAGATCAACCGGATTCTTTCGGCTCCAGCGCGCCGGCAGCACCTGGTCGAGCCGGGCGACGGTCTCGGGCGCCAGCTCGGCCAGACGACCGCCGTCCGCCAGCAGGTGATCGACGGCCAGCACGCCCATGCCGCCACTGTCCGAGACAATTGCCAGGCGATCTCCGCGCACGTCCAGCCCGCTCGCCAGCGACTCGACCGCGTCGAACACCTCGTCGAGGGTCGCGATCTCGAGCATGCCGGCGCGCCGGAACGCAGCCCTATAGACCGCATCGGCGCCGATCGGCGCATCCGGTCGGCGCGCTGGCGCGGTGGCCTCGGGATAGCGTCCCGCCTTGATCACCACGACCAGCCGCGAGCGCGCCGCTGCGCGCGCCGCCGACATGAATTTTCGGGCATGCGCGATCGCCTCGACGTGCAGCACGATCGCCCTCGCATGGCGGTCGGTCGCCAGGTAGTCCAGAAGGTCGCCGACATCGACATCGGCCATCTCGCCGGGCGCGATCAGGTGGCTGAAGCCGATGTTCCGACTGCCCGCCCAATCCAGCACCGAATTGAGCACGCCACCGGATTGCGCGATCAGGGCAAGCTTGCCGGCGGTCGGCTGCCGCTCGGCCAGCCCGACGCAAAGGCCCCGGCCCGGCATCATCAGCCCCTGACAGTTGGGGCCCAGGATGCGCATGCAGGTGGGCCTCGCCGCGTCCAGGATCGCCTGCCGAACCTTGCCGGCTTGGGCGCCGAGACCGGCAAAGCTCGAGGTGATGGCCGCCGCCCGCGTGCCGCGGGCCGCAAGCGCCGCCACGATCGGCGGCACGTGCTGCGGCGGGCTGGTGATCACGGCGAGATCGGGCGCCTGCGGCAGGGCCTCGACGCTCGGATAGCTGGCCACGATCTCAGGCAGGGGCAGATCGCCATCGGCCGCCATGACCGTGCCCTCGAACCCACCGCTCAGCAGGTTCTGCGCAACCACCCGGGCGACCGCATCGGCTTGCCCCTGGCCGATCAGCGCAATCGAGCGCGGCTCGAGCAGGGCATCCAGGTTGCGAACGGTCACGTCAGCGCGCGCTTTCGCGCCGGTCGACGCACAGCCAGCATGCGCTAGCGCCCGGCCGGCTCGTCGTCGTCGAACAGGATGCGCTCGGCCGCGCCGTCGAGATCCTCGAACTGGCCGCTGCGCAACGCCCAGACGAAGGCACCGAGCCCGAGCAGGCCCAGGAACAGGGCGATCGGGATCAGATAGGCCAGCACGCTCATCGCACGGCCCCGATCCGCAGGCGAAGCGCATTGCCGACCACCAGCAGCGAGGAGGCGGACATGCACAGGGCCGCGACCAGCGGCGTCACCAGGCCTGCGATCGCGATCGGGATGGTGATCAGGTTGTAGATCAGCGCCAGCGCGACGTTCTGCCTGATCAGCCGATCGGTCTTGCGCGCGACCTCGAGCAGCTCGAGCAGCGGCGCCAGCCGCTCGCCCTGGAACACCGCATCGGCCGCGGTCTGGCTGACATCGGCAGCGGTCGCCGGCGAGAGCGAGACGTAGGCGCCGGCCAGAGCGGGCGCATCGTTCAGGCCGTCGCCGACCATCAGCACCCGCCGCCCCTCGTCCGCCAGCTGTTCGAGCCGCGCCGCCTTGTCGGCCGGCATGCATGCGGCGCGCCAGCGCTCGATGCCGAGCTGGCGCGCGATCTGCGCGGCCACCCCCGGACGATCGCCCGACAACAGCTCGACCCCGAGCCCGTCCTGCTCGAGGTGCCCGATCACCGTCGCGGCATCGGCGCGCAGCTGGTCGCGAAAGGCAAAGCGGACCGGCTGGCGATCAGGCCAAAGATCCGGAGCACTCAGCCAAAGCTCGGGACCATCGGCATCGCCCGCATCCTCGAGACCACACCAGGCACGGCTGCCGAGCCGGACAGCACCCCGGCGCAGGCCGCGGCCCGGCACCTCCTCGACGCCATCGGCGACCGCCACGCCCGGCATCGCCCGGCACAGGGCGCGCGCCAGCGGGTGCCGGCTGGCGCCGGCGAGCGATGCCGCCAGCCGCAGCGCATCGGCATCGACCGGACCCTCCAGGTCGGGCTGGCCGTGCGTCAAGGTGCCGGTCTTGTCGAGCACCACGGTGTCGACCTTTGCCAGCCGCTCGAGCGCGGTCGCCGATTTCAGCAGCACGCCGCGCGCCAGCAGCCGGCCACTCGCGATCACCTGGACCGCCGGCACCGCGAGCCCCATGGCGCAGGGGCAGGTGATGATCAGCACGGCGATGGCATAGAGCAGCGCTGTCTGCCAGGACGCGCCCATGATCAGGGTCCAGCCCAGGAAGGTGGCGAGCGCCAGGCCATGCACGGCGGGGGCATAGAGCCGCGCCAGCCGATCGGCGAGCACCACGAACCTGGCGCGGCGCTGCTCGGCCAGCTCCATCAGCCGGACGATCTCCGCCAGCAAGGTGCGCTCGCCGACCGCGCTCACCTCGAGGCGGAGCGGCGCCGCGAGATTGACCGTGCCGGCGAACACAGGGTCGCCCGGGCGCACCCGGCCCGGCAGGCTCTCGCCGGTGATCAGGCTGGTATCGACCTCGGACTCGCCGGCAAGGATCTGCCCGTCGGCGCCGATCCGCTCGCCGGCTGCGGCAAGCACGGTCATGCCGGCGCGGACGGCAGCGCTCGGCACGATCCGGCTGGTGCCGTCGGCATCGAGCACGGTGACGCTGCCGGCGTCCATGGCCAGCAGCCGCTCGGCCGCCGAGCGGGCGACGCCGCGCGCGCGCCGGTCCAGATAGCGCCCGACCAAAAGGAAGAACAGCAGCATGATCGCGGAATCGAAATAGACGTGCTCGCCGCCCCGGACCGTCTCGAACAGGCTCATGGCGGCGGCGAGCGTGATCGCGAGCGCGATCGGCACGTCCATGTTGGTCCGCCCGTGCCGGAGGGCATCGAGCGCGGAATGGAAGAACGGCCGCCCGGCGAAGGCGATCGCCGGCAGCGCGATCAGCGCACTGAACCAGTGCAGCAGATCGCGGGTGGCATGGCCCATGCCCTGAAAGTACCCGGCCCACACCGAGATCGAGAACAGCATCACGTTGCCGGCGGCAAAGCCGGCCACGGCCATGGCCAGGAGCAGCTGCCTTTCGGCTGCGACGTCGCCGCTCGCGAGCTTTTGCGGGTCATAGGGCACCACCCGGTAGCCGAGCCGGGACACGATATCGACCAGCCGCGAGGCGACCTCCGCCGGACCGCGCCAGCTCATCACCAGGCGCCGCGTGGTCAGATTGACCCGCGCCCGCTCGACCGCCGGGTCCGCGCGCAGCGCCCGCTCGATCCGCTGCACGCAGCCGCCGCAATGCACGCCCTCGACCATCAGGTGCAGGGTGCAAAGCCCATTCGCCTGCAAAATGTAGGCGTCCGGGTCGAGCGCCGGGGTCCCGACGGGCCCGGGCGCGGTCCGCGCCGCGTGGAGCGCGGTCACGGTCGCAGGAAAATGCGCTCGCTCAGGCGATAGTTCTGCCCGCCCGAGCTTGCGGCGATGCGGACATCCCATTGCCCCTCCAGGGGCAGCTCGACCTCGGCCTGATAACGCCCACCGATCTGATGGTCGAGAACGACACCGAAATCGCTGCCCTCGCTGGTCGGTCGCACAAACTGCGCGCGCACCTCGGCATTGCGCAACAGATTACCGAAACGGTCCTCGAGGTCGACCTCCACGACGCCGCGCCGCGGCCCGTCCTGGGTGAAGTCGAAGCCGACCTTCCAGCCGAGCTCAGCCTGCTCCGAGGCCGCGGCCAGCATCTTGTTGTAGACGAGTCCGCGCTGATAGGCGCTGGTCGTCTCGAGCCCCGGCCAGCTCACGAAGGCCGCGAAGATCAGGCTGCCGTTGGCGATCAGCACCACGCCGAAAAAGACGAAGAACAGCAGGGGGATCCAGCGATCTCCCTGCCGCAACGACGCCGCCAGCCGGTTCATGATGCGGGTCCCCGAAAGACCGTGTCGTGGCTCACCGTGGCACCGCTTGCCTGCTCCCTCAAGACCATGCGCATGGGCTGCACGTCCTCGGTGATCTCGTCGCGCGGCACGGTCACGAAGATCCGATAGCTGGTCACCGTGTCTGGACCGGCCGACAGCTCCGCCTGTCGCGCGCCCTCGCCCTCCTGCCCGATCACCGCAAGGGTCGCTCCCGGGGGCCCTTCGAGGCTCAGCTCGTAGTGCTCCGTATCATGGCTCTTGTTCAGGATCTTGACCGTATAGCCGTTGCGAATGCTGCCATCGGACAGCGTGACGAACAGCGGATTGCGTTCGTGCAGGACGTTGACGTCGACCGAGGAGCGCATCGTCAGCGCGATCAGCAGGGCGATGCCGAGCACCAGGATGATGCTGCCATAGATGATCGTGCGCGGCCGCAGGATGTGGTGCTCGGTCGGCCGGCCGGCCGCCAGGTCCGCCTGATTGCGCGAGGTCGACATCGCGATCAGGTCGAGCGGCCGGTCGACCCGGCGCATGACGTCGTTGCAGGCATCGATGCACAAGCCGCAGCCGATGCACTCCAGCTGCAGGCCGTCGCGGATGTCGATGCCCATCGGGCAGACCGCGACGCACTGGTTGCAGGCGATGCAATCGCCCCTGCCCTGCCAGCTCTGGCCCTTGCGATGCGGGCCGCGCGGCTCGCCACGCCACTTCTGGTAGGTGACCACGTAGCTCTCTTCGTCGAGCAGTGCTGCCTGAAAGCGCGGCCAGGGGCACATATAGGTGCAGACCTGCTCGCGTGCCCAGCCGGCCAAAAGGTAGGTCGTGGCGGTGAACAGGCCGAAGAAGAAATAGACCGCGAACGACGCGTTGCCGGTCAGGATCGCAAAGGTCACCGTCGGCGCATCGTTGAAATACATGATCCAGGCGCCGCCGGTCGCCGCCGCGATCAGCAGCCAGACAACGTGCTTGAGCACCTTCTTGGTGACCTTGGCGCGGCTGATCGGTGCCTTGTCGAGCCGGATCCGGGCACCGCGATCGCCCTCGATCAGGCGCTCGACCCACATGAACAGATCGGTCCAGACGGTCTGCGGGCAGGTGAACCCGCACCACACCCGGCCGCCGATGCTGGTCACCAGGAACAGGCCGAACGCGCCGAGGATCAGAAGTGCGGTGAGGAAATAGATCTCCTGCGGCCAGATCTCGACCCAGAAGAAGTAGGCGCGCCGGCCCGGCATGTCGATCAGCAGCGCCTGATCGGGCACGCCCGGGCCGCGGTCCCAGCGCAGCCAGGGTGCGATGTAGTAGAGCGCCAGCAGGACGATCAGGACCAGCCACTTGATCCGCCGGAACAGGCCGTCGACCGCCTTGGGGTGGATCGGCACGCGTGCCGCATAGAGCGGCTGCTTCTTCAGCTCCTTGAAGGAGACCGCATCCTCGACCGGAACCGTGTCCTGCGTAGCGACGGCATCGTTCATGGCAACGCCGGTCAGCCTCCGCCTATTGGCCGCCGCCCAGGGCGTGGACGTACACGGCCAGGATCTTGATGGTCTCGGGATCGAGACGGCCGCTCCAGGCGGGCATCACGCCGTGCCGCGGCCGCGTGATCTGCGCGACGATATCCGCCTTGTCGCCGCCATACAGCCAGATCTGATCGTTCAGGCGCGGCCCGCCCAGCTCCTGCAGCCCCTCGCCCTGCTCACCGTGACACACCGAGCACTGCTCGGCGAAGATGGTCTCACCCTGGGCCGCCAGCTCCGGATTGTCGCTTCGATCCGAGAGCGAGAGCACATACTCGGCGACCGCATCGATTTCCTCGCGCGACAGGATATCACCGAATGCCGGCATCTCGTTGAAGCGCGTGTCCGGGTCATTGCTGCGGATGCCGTGTTGGATGGTGGTGTGGATGTCGTCGAGGGTGCCGCCCCAGATCCAGACGTCGTCGGCCAGGGTCGGGTAGTTGGCCTGCCCGGCGCCGCCCAGGCCGTGGCAGGGCGCGCAATTGTCGGCGAACGCCGCGCCGCCGCCGGCCAGCGCAAAGCTCAACAGCTCCGGATCCTGGTTGATCTGGTCGAGATCGGCCGCGGCGATCCGCTTGAAGTAGGCGGCCTGGCCCTCACGGGCCGCGGCCATGCGCGCCTCGTACTCGACCCGCTGGTTGGCGCCGGTCAGGCCATGGAAATAGCCGGGACCCCAGGGCCAGCTCGGATACAGGAACCACCACACCACCGACCAGACGATGGTCGCATAGAGCACGTACAGCCACCACTTGGGCAGCGGCGTGTTCAGCTCCTTGATGCCGTCCCACTCGTGCCCGGTGGTATCCTGGCCGGTGACGGCGTCCTTCTCGACCTTGGTCGGCATGCTCAGCGGTCCTGCTTGTCGTCGTCACGCAACGGAATCTGCGCATCCTTCTCGAACCGGGCCTTGCGCTTGGGCCAGTACACCCAGGCGACGATGCCCAAGAACACGATCGTCAGCCACAAAGGCCAGAGCGCGTTGGCCCAGCCGTAGATGGTCTCCATCGCTCCCTCCTTGGGCTCGTCCCGCAGGCCTGGGCTACTGCAGAATGTCTTCGGTGCGGATGTCGGTGAAGTCGACCATCCGCCCGAGGATCTGCAGATAGGCGACGATCGCGTCCATCTCGGTCAGCCGGTTCGGGTTGCCGTCGAGGTCGCCTGTCGCCGCCTTGGGATAGCGCTCGAGCAGGCCGTCGGTATCGGCATCGGGATCGGCCTGGGCTGCCAGGTCGGCCCGCGCCTGCTCGATCATCTCGTCGGTATAGGGCACGCCGACCGTGCGGTTGGTCTTCAGATGCTCGGCGATGTCCTGATAGCCGAGCGGACGGTCCGCCATGAACGCATAGGGCGGCATGACCGATTCCGGCACCACCTCGCGCGGGTTGATCAGATGGGCGACATGCCAGTCGTTGGAATACTTGCCGCCGACCCTCGCGAGATCCGGCCCGGTCCGCTTGGAGCCCCACTGGAACGGATGATCGTACATGCTCTCGGCGGCCAGGCTGTAGTGGCCATAGCGCTCGACCTCGTCCCGGAACGGCCGGATCATCTGGCTGTGGCAGAGATAGCAGCCCTCGCGGATATAGATGTTGCGGCCGGCGAGCTCGAGCGGCGAATAGGGCCGCACGCCCTGAACCGGCTCGATCGTGCTCTCGATCGTGTAGAGCGGCACGATCTCCACCAGCCCGCCGATCGCCACCGTGATCAGGGTCAGCACCAGCAGGAGGATGGCGTTGCGCTCGATCCTGTCGTGTCCCCACATCGCGCCTACTCCGCCGCCGGCGCGATGTGCGGCGCGCCGATCGCCTGCTCTTCACGGACGTCGCCTTTGATCGTGCGCCAGAAGTTGTAGACCATCACCAGCGCGCCGATCAGGAACAGCACGCCGCCGCACGCCCGGATCACGTAGAACGGGTGCATCGCCTCGACCGTCTCCAGAAACGAGTACTGCAAAAAGCCCTGTGGGTCGTAGGAGCGCCACATCAGGCCCTGCATGATGCCGGAGACCCACATCGCGGTGATGTAGAGGACGATGCCGAGCGTCGCGATCCAGAAATGGACCTCGACCAGGCGGTGCGAGTACAGCCGGGTGCGGCCCCACAGGCGCGGCACCAGGAAGTAGAGCGCGCCGAACGAGATGAACGCCACCCAGCCGAGCGCGCCCGAGTGCACGTGGCCGATCGTCCAGTCGGTGTAATGGCTGAGCGCGTTGACTTGGCGGACCGACATCAGCGGCCCCTCGAAGGTGCTCATGCCGTAGAACGCGACCGAGACCACCAGGAAGCGCAGCACCGGGTCGGTGCGCAGCTTATCCCAGGCGCCTGACAGGGTCATGATGCCGTTGATCATGCCGCCCCAGGACGGCATCCAGAGCATCACCGAGAAGGTCATGCCGAGCGTCTGCGCCCAGTCGGGTAGTGCTGTGTAGTGCAGATGGTGCGGGCCGGCCCAGATGTAGAGGAAGATCAGCGACCAGAAATGAACGATCGACAGCCGGTAGGAATAGATCGGCCTCTCGGCCTCCTTGGGGATGAAGTAGTACATCATGCCGAGGAAGCCGGCGGTCAGGAAGAAGCCGACGGCATTGTGGCCATACCACCACTGGGTAAGGGCGTCCTGCACGCCGGAGAACAGCGAGTAGCTCTTGACGCCCGTGAACGAGACCGGCACCGCCAGGTTGTTGATGATGTGCAGCATCGCGATCGTGACGATGAACGCGAGATAGAACCAGTTGGCGACGTAGATGTGCGGCTCGCGCCGGCGCAGGATGGTGCCCAGGTAGATCACCAGGTAGATCACCCAGACCACGGTCAGCCAGATATCGACGTACCACTCCGGCTCGGCATATTCGCGGCTCTGGGTGACCCCGAGCACGTAGCCGCTGGCTGCCAGCACGATGAACAGCTGGTAGCTCCAGAACAGGAACGCCGCGAGCGCCGGTCCGCCGAACAGGCTGGCCCGGCAGGTCCGCTGCACCACGTAGAGCGAGGTGCCGATCAGCGCATTGCCGCCGAAGGCGAAGATCGCCGCCGAGGTGTGGACCGGCCGCAGCCGGCCGAAGGTGGTCCACTCCAGGCCGAGGTTGAGGATCGGATAGGCCAGCTGAAACGCGATCAGCGTGCCCATCAGGAACGCCACGACACCCCAGAAGATGGTCGCGAGGGTGAACCAGCGGACGACCTCGAAATTGTAGGGCGGCGTTGCGATCGCGCCTTCTGCTGTGGTGCTCATGGTGACCTTTCGCTAGCGATCCGACTTGCGGCCGCGCAAACCCTAGAAGGGCCCGCTCGAGCCGCCCATTGATCTGGATCAATTGGCGTGATTCACACTAAAATCATAAGCAGTCTCAGGAAACCCGTCGCGTCGCGTCGATGACGAGCCGATCGGAGGGACGAAATGGCAGAAGCAGTGCCGGTGTTCACCACGGAAGCGCCGCGGATTCGCAGGATCGAGCTGGATCGGCCGTGGGCCTGGCTGGCGGCCGGCTGGCGCGATCTCTGGCGGGCGCCTGCGGTGAGCCTGACCTACGGCGTGATCTTCGCCATCGTGGGCTATGCGATCACGCTAGGACTGTGGCTGTCCGGCCTCACCTACCTGGTGCTGCCGCTGGTCTGCGGCTTCATCATCGTCGGCCCGCTGCTGGCGGTCGGGCTGTACGAGGTCAGCCGGCGGCTCGATGCCGGCGAGCCGGTCAACCTCAAGGTGGCCGTGCTCGCCTGGGGCCGCAACGCCGGCCAGATCGGCCTGATGGGCATCGCGCTGATGCTGCTGCTGTTCGCCTGGATCCGGATCGCCGCCCTGCTGTTCATGCTATTTTACGGCCTGGCGCCGCCATCGCTCGAGACCCTGGTCGGCGACACCTTCCTCAGTCCCGAGGGGTTGCCATTCCTGATCACCGGCACGATCATCGGCGCCGTGCTGGCGGGCCTGGCCTTTGCGATCAGCGTGGTCTCGATACCGCTCCTGCTGGATCGTCCGGACGGCAATGTGATCACGGCGATCGCGACCAGCATCGTCGCGGTCAAGGAGAACCCGGCGACCCTGCTGTTCTGGGGAGTGCTGATCGCGGGTTTCGTCGGGGCCGGTCTGGTGACCCTGTATCTGGGCCTGATCGTGACCTTGCCGCTGATCGGCCATGCCACCTGGCACGCCTATCGCGACCTGGTCGAGCACGAGGCATGAGAGAGCGCGTCGTACAAATGAAGGAAGGAATCATGGGCAGCTTGGTGCTGGGTGGCGTGATGGGGGTCCTTGGCCTGCTCGGCCTGTTCCTGGCGAGCGGCGCTAAGGACGACGTGTTCTACGGCACCGGGCTCGGCCTGTTCGTCTTCTGCGTGCTGTTCATCTTCGTGATGATCCACCAGCACACCGGACGCTAGCAGTCGGCAAGATGATATTTTCCATGCGATTGTCGCCATGTTGACAACCGTCGCCTGACAGCTTACACGACCACATGATCGGGTCGTTCAGGCACAAGGGGCTGAGGGACCTTTACGAACGAGATCGGACGAGAGGTATCAATCCGCAGTGGCTCACCCGCGTCCGAGCCATCCTCGCACGCCTGGACACGAGTCGAGAGCCTGCAGACATGGATTTGCCTGGCCTGCGCCTGCACCCGATGAAGGGTGACCTTAAAGGATTCTGGGCGGTGAACGTGTCTGGGAATTGGCGCATCATTTTTCGGTTCGAGAACCAGGAACCACACGACGTGGATCTGGTCGACTACCACTAGGGGAATTGTCCATGGCAATGAAGGCGCCGCCGCACCCTGGCGAAGTGGTCCGCGAATTGTGCATCGATCCTGCAGGCTTGACGGTCACGGCCGCCGCCGAAGTGCTGGGCGTCAGCCGCCAGTCGCTTTCGGAGCTGCTCAATGGGCGCGCCGGGATTTCGCCCGAAATGGCGGTCAGGCTGTCCAAGGCGTTCGGCGGCAGCGTCGAGAGCTGGCTGCGACAGCAGATGCAATACGACCTCGCTCAGGTCGAGAAGAAGGCGGGGGCTATCGACGTCAAGCGCTACGAGCCGGCGTAACGACGCTGGCTTCGAGGGTCCGGTCTTGACGATGCGGGCCGGTTCGCCCGACGTTGCGCGCCTTGACGAGTCTGGGGAGGCAGCCTGTGAAAATCGACAAGGTCAGCCTGCGCACGCTGCACGGCACGATGGCGACCGACGGAACGTTCTGGGAAGAGCGGCTGGTCCGGCCGCTCGACATCTATGACGAGTTCCGCCGCCAGGGGCCGGTCTGGGTCGCGCATCATAGCCGCGCCGAGCAGACCGACGACCGGCATTTCCGGCTCGAGGCCACCTTCCTGCGCATCGACACCGACGAGGGAGTGCACGGCATCGCAGGGCCGATGACGCCAGGCATCGCGCACATCATCGGCACCCAGCTGGCACCGCTGATCACCGGCCGCGACCCGCGCGCCAGCGAGTTCCTGTGGGACCTGATGCACCGCGCGCTGGTGCACGGCCGCCAGGGCGAGCCGATGATGGCGATCAGCGCGGTCGACTGCGCGCTCTGGGACCTCAAGGGGCGCTGGCTGGACCAGCCGGTCTGGCGCCTGCTCGGCGGCCCGACGCGGATGGAGATCCCGGCATATGCCAGCATGCTGGGCTACCATGTCGAGGACCCGGGCCTGGTGCGCGAGCGGGCCAAGGCCTACCAGGAGCAGGGCTACCTTGCCCAAAAGTGGTTCTTCCGGCACGGTCCGATGAGCGGGCCCGACGGCATGAAGAAGAACGTGGAGCTGGTACGCACCCTGCGCGAGGCGCTGGGTCCCGACGACGACATCATGCTCGATTGCTGGCAGAGCATGGATTTTTGCTACGTCGTCGAGCTGGCCTCACGGATCGCCGAGTTCCGGCCGCGCTGGCTCGAGGAATGCGCCATGCCGGACCGGATCGACACCTACCGGCGGATCAAGCAGAAGATCGCGATTCCGCTGGCCGGTGCCGAGCACGAATACACCCGCTGGGGCTTCAAGCGCTTCGTCGACCAGGAGGCGCTCGACGTCATCCAGCCCGACATCTACTGGTGCGGTGGCCTGTCCGAGACTCTCAAGATCGCCGCCTATGCCAGCGTGCACGACCTGATCACGATCCCGCACGGCCACTCGACGCCGGCCAACATCCACTTCTCGGTGACCCAGTCGCCGATCCACACGCCGTACCAGGAATTCCTGGTCAAGTGGAACGCGATCCACCAGCATTTCCTGGCACACCCGATCGCGCCCGAGAACGGCGTGCTGCGCGCCCCCGACGCGCCCGGCCTCAACATGGACCTCGACGAGGCCAGGATCGAGCGCCAGGAAGAGCTGACGTTCTAAGCGCGGTTCTCGCTCGCATCGAACCTGCCCACACACCGAGATGAAGATCCATCTCATCGACGGCACCTACGAGCTGTTCCGCAACTACTTCGCCGTACCTTCGTCGGTTTCGGCCGACGGCATGGAAGTCGGCGCGGCTCGTGGACTGCTGAGATCGTTGCTCGCGATGCTGCGCGACCCGGACGTCACGCACGTCGGGATCGCGTTCGACCATGTCATCGAGTCGTTCCGGAACGAGCTGTTCGCGGGCTACAAGACCGGTGCCGGCGTCGATGCGGAACTGTTGGAGCAGTTCCCGCTCGCCGAGGAGGTCAGCGAGGCGCTGGGCCTCGTCGTCTGGCCGATGGTCGCGTTCGAGGCCGACGACGCGATCGCATCCGCAGCCAAAAAATGGTCCGCGGACAAGGCGGTCGACCAGATCCTGCTGTGCTCACGCGACAAGGATCTCGCGCAGTGTGTCCGAGGCACACGGATCGTCATGCTGGACCGCATGAGCGGCCAGGTGATCGACGAGCACGAGGTGCTCGCAAAATGGGGGGTTCCGCCCGCATCGATCCCCGACTACCTGGCGCTCGTGGGAGACGCGGCGGACGGCATCCCGGGGATTGCCCGCTGGGGCCCCAAGTCGGCCGCAAGCCTGCTGGCGGCCTACGGCAACATCGACGCCATCCCTGCCGACGAAACCCAGTGGAGCGTCAGCGTACGGGGCGCAAGATCGCTGGCAGAGAACCTCCGCCAGGGATCGGAGGAGGCCGCTCTTTACAAGCGACTTGCCACACTACGCAGCGACGTTCCTTTGCCGCAGAGCCTGGACGACTTGCGATGGCGCGGCGCTCACCGGGAGCGGCTGACGGCAATCTGCGGCCGGATCGGCGAGAATCGGATCCTCGAACGTGTGCCGGCATACCTCGACTGACCGACATCGGCCGGTGGCCGCATTCTTAGCCCGACGGGGGCTGGTCGCCTCGCCAGCTGAAGGTGGCGAAGTGGCCGTTGTTCTCGCCGCCGTCGTCGTCCCAGTCGATGCCGAAGGCATGCAGGTGGCTGTGCGTGGCCTTGCCGAGCGCGAGGCGGGCGTTGGCCGGGTGCGCGGTGTTGTCGATCACGATCGGCTCGGCCGGATCGGTCATGGTCGGCATGCCGGCCATGCCTTCCTCCAGGACGTCCGGCACCGAGACCTTCCGGTCGAGGCCGCTCTTTTCGAACCGGATCGGCTTGCTCATGACGCCCGCGAACGTGCCGATCAGCGAAGCGGCCACGGCCATCGGGCCGCCTGCCTCGCCCGACGCGATCGCCGTGATCGCATCGCGCTGCGCCTCGCTTGCCCGCTCGTCGACGATCAGCCCGACCGTCCAGTTGCCCTCGATCATGGCGCCCGGCGTGGATGCGACCACCACGAACGACAGATCGTCGAGCGGCGTCGCGCCGAAACTGCCCTTGGTGACATGGAACGCCAGCGCCACCTTGCACTCGCCCTCGGTCGGCCTGGCCGCCATGTTGGTCGCGATGCAAGGACACAGGAAAGCGCAGTTGCAGGTCTCGAAATAGTCGCCTTCGACGCTCCAGTCGGTCGCCGGCATGGCTAGTCCTCCCTTTCAAACCTGTTCCGCTTGGCATCGAGGTCGCCGCATCGCTGATCTCAGCGAGGTTTTGGCGGCCCGTCAATGCCATCGAGGTGCCGGCACGTCGTGGGCTCATTAAATCGCCAACGCGAGTGTTAAAACACCTGGACAACCGCCCCGCGCGGTGTCTTCTTTTAGCCTGCAGGTTGGATGATTTCGCGTGAAAGTTGCGGACTCCATGCTCGCACCTTTGTGCGCGGGTCGGTTCAAACTGTCGCGACGTCCGATCGTCCGCATACCGCTCGTCAATTTTGGCTCAGTGGATCGTATGGAATGACCGAGAAGATCCCCGACAGGCGAGGTCGTCCATTCCATGACCTGCTGCGAAACGCCGAGCCCAGCACCTGCCGGGCGCGCAAGCCTCGAGCCGCGACGGCGCATGAACGCCCACCGATGTGGCCCCTGCTGCTGCTGCTGATCGCGATGGCCTTTGGCGGACATGCATGGGCCACCGACATCGGCAATGCCTGGCAGGAAGTGCGGATCCGGGGCACGAGCCCGTTTCCGCGCGATAACCTGGCCGCAACGCGTGGAATCGATGCTACGAAGTTCCTTCGGGATATCTGTTCGGCGGCAGCGTCGATCACTTCAAGCGTGGCCCGACCTTCTTCAATTCACTGTTCGCGTGGCAGATCACCGGACCCGAAGACGCCCCCGTCATCACCTTCACCGAGCGCGCGAAGGACTCGACCGTCCGGCGCACGGCGCGCGCCTTTCCAGCCATCGGGGCGATCAGGAACTGCGCACAAGCGCAGCTCTACGTGTTCGGCGGCAGCAAGCACGACCGGTCCCTGGCCGTGACCACGGCACAAGACACCTTCTGGCGTTATGATGCGAGCACCGATCAATGGAGCGATCTCAGCGCACTGGGAGGTCCGTCGCCACGGAGCGGAGCTGTGATGATCGTCTGGCAAGACGATCTCTTCGTGTTCGGAGGGGTCTCGAGATCAAAAGACGGTTCGGTGGTGCCCTATGCCACCCATGACGACTTGTGGCGTTTCGATACCCAGGACATGGCCTGGTCCATGTTGTCGGACCACATGGGGCCGAAGAACAAGCGTATGGCGCTCGGCGGAGTCGTCGAGGCGGATGGTCACAAGAGGCTGTTGATCTATGGCGGTGAGCCGATCAACCCGTCACGTTCTGTGTTTCCCCTCGATCAGGAGACCTGGGCGTGGAATATCGCCGAGGGGGACTGGACTCGAGGGGCCGATGGCCCTGCCCGCAACATGGCCTCGATCGGCGTCAATGCCGACGGAGCCCTTGTGTTCGGCGGCGACAAGGAAGGGGGCGTTTCCCTTTGCGGCGCGCCCTTCGACCAGAATGTCACCAATGATCTGTTCCTCTACGACGTCGAGGAAGACGCATGGACCGAGATTGCCGGGATCGCCAATATCCCGCCACCGGTCAAGCGCCCTGCGGGCGTTTGGACCGCGGGATACTCTTATGTCTTCGGGGGGTTCAATTTCGTCTGCCGGTCGGAAGAGGACCCGGGTCAGATCTGGAACGAGAAGGTCTATCGAATCAAGTTTCTCCGAGTGAAACCCGCGCGCTGATGACGATGCGGGCTGCAGGTCGAAGGGACGGCAATCCCGTTCGAGGCTGGCGCCGACCCTCCTGCTGACCCTGGCACCCGCAGGAGCCCCTGGTGATCCATGCCGATCCCGGGCTCGACCAACCGGAGATCGAAGCCAGGCGCCCTCGGGTACGGCAGCCGGCACTTTTTGACAGAGGTGCAACACACGGGCGCCGGCCCGGGCTAGGGTCGGTTCAACGTTAGCGCCTTCGAACCGGTCGACCGCTGCATCCTGGCGACCGTGCTCGGTAGCATGATCGTGACGCCGGTGCAGGTTGCATCCCTCGCTTCAAGTCATGATGCTGACCGGCAACAGCCGTAGGCAGAACGAACAACATAAGGGGGGTCCGATGATGCCGGACACCGGCGATCGGCTTAACAACCTTTGGAGGCGCGCCGCGCCCGCAGGGCTCACGCTCGCTTTGATCGGGCCGCTTCTTGGCGCCGTTCCGGCCCATGCGCAGGCGGACGATGCGTATGTCGTCGAGGTCAAGGTGCTCGACGACAGGCTGGCGGAGATCAGGCTGGTTCGCCGCGCCGACGGCAAAGTCCTGGGACTGGCTCACCCCTACGGCCAGCTGTTGCGTTCGGTCGCGTCCCTGCCGGCGCAGCAGATGAGCGTGGCGGACTTCGCGCAGCTGGTGGCAGCACCCCCGCAGGCCGTCAGCGCGAGCAGCGGCTACACCACGGGCGCTTCGATCGGCTACAACCCGGCCGGCAGCAGCGGAGGCATCGCGCCGGGCGCGCCCGGCGGCGAGTGCTTCAACTTCACCACACCCGAACCGGCCAACCCCACGCTCGATACGACCTTCCAGACCTCGGATGCGATCTCGAGCTTTTCCCAGTCCACCAACGTCTCCGCCAGCGCCAGCGCATCCTATGACGCCTTCAACGGAAGCAACGACTTCTCCTACAGTGACAACTATCAGTCGTCGAGCAACTCAGGTTCGGCCTATTTCAGCGCCGCCGCCCTGTTCAACCTGAGCAACACGGTCGACACGACGGGCAATCCCGCGGACGTCGATTCGACGGTGTCCCTGACCGATTTCGGCAAGCAGCAGGCGAACGCCGGCACCTTTCCCCAGAGCTGCGGCTCCACCTTTATGGCCATCGTCTATGGCGGCATGGTGGTCACCGGCCAGCTCAACTGGGCGTCAAGCTCGAGCGAGCAGTCGGAAAAATTCACCGACACCTTCAGCGCCAGCGACGTCGGCCTGGCGAGCCTGAGTACCACGGTGAGCGAAGCGACGTCGGTGTCGCATTCCGCCTTTTCCTGCGGCTTTGGCCTGCAGATCGAAGGAGGGGGCAGCTATGCCGGCAACATCATGACCGACCTCCTCAACAACGCTTCCAGCCTGGAATCTTGCTGCACCGGTACCAGTAGCGCCTGCGACACGTGGGCTGCGGCGATGGACGGCTCGATCTCCAGCAATGTCGCGGATTTCGCGAACGACCAGCCGTCAGGGGGCAGCGGCCCCGACCTCGGCAGCTGGGCGCTGTTTCCGGAGGGCGTCGCCGATGTCCCCTCGATCCCGAGCGAGCCAACCCTGGATGCCGTGAGCACGCTCAACATCACCGGCCTCGATTTCGAGTAATACGCTCGGCGACAACGCAGACAAGCTTCAGTATCAATTGACTTTGATCAATCAGGTCAAGACGTTGAGCGATCGAGCCATCTATCTCAACAACGCGGTGGCACAAGACGGCTACGACCCGACCAATCTGCTGAAACTGACGGACACGCTGACCGCATTGCACCAACGCTATATCGACGACGTCGGTACCAATGGGGATCAAGAAGGCACCCTTCTGTACCAGATGAATCAATGTTTGACCAACCTAGAATGCGATGGTCTGCCTTCGTCATCGACCAGTGCCTACGATTTTTATAGCAACAGCTCGGACTTCCTCTTTCAACAGAATGCCATAGCACTGCAGTACCAGGGTATCCACACCTCCGAGAACAACAACACCTGGCCTCAGGATGTCGTCTACATCGATCAACTGCCGTCGTTCGAGGGGCATTCCGACCTTGAGCCCATCGGCAATCAAGCAGCCTTCGTTGATTTTGTGCACGCGCCCTTTTATACTCAGAATGGCGAAAAAACCGACTCTCGCGTCGATATCCTTCCTTTAAATCAGAATTCCGATCTCGGCGAGATCTACTCCAGCGCCGACGACGAGGGCGTATATCTCACAGACACGAGCAAGGATGACCAAAAGCCGGGTCTGTACTATGGCATTGAGGATAACGATGTCGGCGACGGCACCAACGACGGCCCGATGGTGTGGACCGCGGCGACCAACTGCAGCCCGTCGATCAGCAACCCCTGCGGCATCGGCTACCAGATCGAGAATGGCCACAGCAACTACCCGAAGGGCTTTTCGGGAACCCAGATTGCCGACTTCTTCGCCCCCTCCGGCGGCACGGCGAGCCCACTGCTGAGCTCTGGACGCGCCGTGCAGCTCGGCAGCGGCGGATCACGACTGCGCCTGAGCGGAGATTTCCCCCTGTCGAAGACCATCGACCTGCGCAGCGCGTCGATGTCGGTCGACCTGTTGCTGCTGGAAAGGGGCCGCGGTGGGGCCGGTGGCAACGGCGAGCTTGCTGCCGATGCCAACGGCAAGACGATCACGCCGATCATGCTCATGCCGCGCCACGGCGCGAGACCGCATCGCGCGGTGTTCGAGACGCCAAGGGGGGGCGAGCCACGCCTGCGGGTCACCGTGAAGCTCAGCGATGAGCATCACGGCTGGAGCAAGAAGCACCGCGGGTGGAGGGACAGGCCCGACAGGTTGCCAGACGAGGGCCCGGTCGCGAGCGTGACCGTACGCCTGCTGGACGGCGGTCAGATCGTGCCGCCTTCCGCCTGTGACGAAGACCGGGCAACGGTCGAGCTTGTGACGCGGATCGTGGTCGGCAACCAGACGGATGGGGCGCCGCTGACGCTGATCACGCGCCACCCCTGGCAATGCCGCACCCGCTTCGACGGCACGCTCGCGCTGCGCGCGCAGCCCGCCAATGCGCAACCCTGAGCAAGCCTGGCCGGCGGACGGGCGCAGATCACCAGGGCGCGTGGCGGCGGATCGTCTCCTCCTCGGCAGCGCGACAGGCGCTGGCGCCGACGATGCTCGCTCGCGTCACGCCGATGTCCTTGAGCATATGATCGTCGAGGCCGGACAGCACCTTCACGCTGTGGCGGACCTGATACCAGCGCCAGGCCGACCATCCGACGTCGTCGGCGACGGCAGTTGCACCCCGAAAGACCAGGCTGAGCGCATCGGCCAGCACCTGCACGAGGCGACGGCGCGGCTGCTGCAGACCAGGATTGGCGGTGCGGGCGATCATCGTTCGGGTTCCTGTTCGCCAGAAGGCTCATGCGCTGTCCGGCCTTGTACGGGCCGTGTGCTTCTGTCCGATGTCCGCCACCGGGGCTTCGGGTAACAATTGTTTCAGTGCCGGAACGTCTCACAGCCATCGCGGGCCGGTTTCGGCGACAGACACGCGGGCATCGTGCGAATGCGGCGATGGTCATGAAGTCCGAATTCAGTGACCGCCGGTCGCAACCGTGGCCTACTCGCGCGCAAGCTGCAGGTCCGGCGAGGCTGTGCCGGCGATCTCCAGGATCAGCTTCTTGCGGACGGCATCGGCGAAGCTGTCGTCGCCGGTCGCGGTGATCACGAAGCTGCCGGGCCCGCCGATGATCCGCTCGGCGAACGCCGCTTCGAGGTCGTAGCGGATCGGCCGGCCGGAGCAGTGGCGGCACAGGATCGCCAGACCGTTGATCACGATGTCGGCGAACAGGACGCTCGAGCGGGCCTCGGAAATCGACAGGCCGTCCCAGTTGTTGGCGCTGTCGGCCGACAGGTCGATCACCTTACGGTAACCTTCGACCTTGTTGGATTCGATCATCGCCTGGCCGAAGGCCAGCGCCTCGCCCATGGCGTTGCGGCCGAACGCCCGGCGCGGCGCCGCCATCAGGGCATCGGCAAACGCCGCGGCACTGTCCGGGCCATCGATGATCGTCCAGGGCACCACGACGTCCTGCGAGCCGACCGTGCCCCACTCGACATAGATCACGGCGATCCGCTGATCGTAGCCCTGGGCGATCGCCCGCAGGACCTCGGGATGGGTGATCGCGGCGGCATAGCCCTGGCGCTGGAAGCGGATCTCGCCATCGTCGATCGAGCCCGAGGCATCCGCCAGCAGGACCAGCTCGAGATCGACCAATTCGGCGGTTTGCGCATCAGCCTGTGAGGCGGTTCCTGCAGCGAAAGCCAAAACGGCCAGTGCCCAGACGGATTGCCGCATCGCCCTTCCCCTCCTGGATCGCGCACGCGCCGGGTGAGCCTAGTCGATCCTCGAGACATCAGGAACCAGAGCGATCGTGCATCAGGCCGTCGCGCGCGATCGTGAAGGCGTCGACGGCGCATCGAAGGCTTGACAGCCAGAAGTCACCGTGGCGTTGATCCGCCGCCTTGTTGTCCGAAGCAAACAATTCGAGGGTGGAGACATCATATGACACGTCGTTTGGGCGCCGAGTTGCTCGGCACCTTCTGGCTGGTGTTCGGCGGTTGCGGCAGCGCCGTTCTGGCGGCCGCCTTTCCCGAGCTCGGCATCGGCTTTCTCGGGGTTGCCCTGGCCTTCGGCCTGACGGTGCTGACCATGGCCTATGCGGTCGGCCACATCTCGGGCGGCCACTTCAATCCGGCGGTGACCATCGGCCTCGCCACCGGCGGCCGCTTTCCGCTAGGCGACGTCCTGCCGTATGCGGTCGTGCAGGTGGTCGGCGCGATCGTCGCGGGCGGCGTCTTGTATGTCATCGCGAGCGGCTCCGCGAGCTTCGATCCCGCCGGCGGCTTCGCCTCGAACGGCTATGGCGAGCATTCGCCGGGCGGCTATTCGCTGACCTCGGCGCTGCTGATCGAGATCGTGCTGACCGCGTTCTTTCTGCTGGTGATCCTGGGTGCGACCGACAAGCGCGCGCCGGCCGGCTTCGGCCCGCTCGCGATCGGCCTGGCGCTGACCCTGATCCATCTGATCAGCATTCCCGTCACCAACACCTCGGTGAACCCGGCGCGCAGCACCGGCGTCGCGCTGTTCGCGGGCGGCTGGGCGCTCGGCCAGCTCTGGCTTTTCTGGGTGGCGCCGATCGCCGGCGGCATCCTGGGCGGCCTGATCCATCGCTGGCTGCGCGAAGAGGACCTGCCGACCAGCGAGGCGCACGGCCGAAGGCCGATGCCGCAAGGCTGATCGAGACTCAGGAATCGGTCCGAAGCGGCTCCTCGCGGCCCGACCTCAGCTTGCGCTGCGTCGGACCGGCCGCTCCGCACGGAGCCGCTTCGCCGGCGAATCCTGCAAGGTACCCTCCGGCGTTACGGAAACGCGCAGGCCGAGCGCACGCAGGACCTTGGTCAGCGTCTCCAAGGTCGGGTTCCCATCCTCGGACAGAGCACGATAGAGCGCCTCGCGGTTGAGCTGGGTCGCGTCGGAAAGGGCTCGCATCCCCCCAAGGCGAGCCTCCACAACATTGCGCAGGGCAAGCTTGAAGGCGGCCGTGTCATCAGCGGCCAGCAACTCCTCAAGGTAAAATGCTGCGCTCTCGGCGTCATTGAGCAGCTCGCGCTGGGTCAAGGAGAAAGGGCGGCTCGCTTTCATAACTTCATCCTATTCTTGTAGTCTTCCAGATAAGCTCCGGCTCTCTGGACCATCTTCTTTTGGTCCCGTTTGGTCGATCCGGCCAGAAGCAGGATGACGCTCTGGCCTATGAAGCTGAAATACACCCGATAGCCGGGACCATAAGAATCGCGCAACTCGGCAAGGCCGCCGACGCCACTCAAGGCTTTCCAGTCGCCGAGGTTGCCAAGCGAAACGCGGTCAAGCCGGGCCAGCACACGTGCTCTCGCTCTTTTGTCCTGCAACCCCGACAGCCATTCGGCAAACGGGCTGGATCCGTCTTCCTCAATGTACTCTTCAAGGTCGTACATATCCGAGACAGCTTATGTAGCTTAAATGCTACGGCTGTCAACCGCCATTACGAACGCAACAATGCTTGCGGGTACGCCGCGCGGTCGCGGCCGCGGCAGGAAGTTGGTGCAAGGCGGCCTTTGCGCATCGCGGTGGCTTCACTGACGGTCGCCCCGCCTCTCACTACGCCGCACACACACAACCGACCTGTTTTGACATCGGAACGGGGGACCATGATGCCCACCGCGCTTTCCCGGCCGTTTGCTGGCCTACGCCGCGGCGGGCTCGGCGCCGATCATGAGCCGCACGATCTCGTCGTGGTCGGTCTCGGCAGTGCGCCGCTCGCCGGCCGCGATGCCCCGGCGCAGCACCAGGATCCGGTCGGCGACCGCAAAAATGTCGACGAGATTGTGCGAGATGAAGATGATCGCGACCTTCTGCTGCTTGAGCCGGCCGATCAGCTCGCGCACCTTGCGCTGCTCGGGCACGCCCAGCGCTGCGGTCGGCTCGTCCATGATCAGCACCTCGGCCTGCCAATAGATCGCGCGGCCGATCGCGACGGCCTGGCGCTGGCCGCCCGAAAGCGTGCGCACCGGCTGGTTGAGCTTGCCGCGCGGCAGCTCGATCTCGAGCGTGTGCAGCACGTCTCGCGCGGCGCGACGCATCTGGCGGCGATCGATCGCGGGCAGAATACCTAAGCGGCGGATGCGCGGCTCGCGCCCCAAGAACACGTTGGCGCCGACGTCCAGATTGTCGGCCAGCGCCAGGTCCTGATAGATCGTCTCGATGCCGAGCGTGCGCGCCTCGCGCGGATTGGCCAGCTCGACCGGCCGGCCCTTGTAGAGAATCTCGCCCTCGTCCGGCGCATGCACGCCGGAGATGCACTTGATCAGGGTCGACTTGCCGGCGCCGTTGTCGCCGGCCACCGCCAGCACCTCGCCGGCATGCAGCTCGAACGAGACCTGCTGTAGCGCCTGGACGCCGCCAAAGCGCTTGGACAGGTTGCGGGCCTGAAGGAGCGGCTCGCCAGCGTGTTCCAGAGCCATCGGGTCACCTGAGATTCGACCTGACACAACATCGCGGAGCCGGACGGTCGCCGTCAATCCTTGGCTTGGGGTAACGTCAAGAGTTATGTGTCAGGGCGAAGGGGGTGGCGAGGCCCTGGTTGCGGTTCTCGTGCATGAACACGGCGAACAGGATGCGATCCATGGAGGTTTTGTCCTGGAAGGTGCCCATGGGGCGGGTGCGGCGGCGGACCTCGCGGAAGCGGCGCTCGATGGCATTGGTGGTGGGCACGGCCTTGCGCTGTTCGAGGGTCGGATCGCGGAAGCAGGTGAGCAGCTGGTCGAGATCTGCGCGCAGGCACGCCACCGCCTTGGGATAGATGGTCTGCCAGCGATCAGCGAAGCGGCGCGCGGCGGACCAGGCCCCGGGCAGGGTCGTAGCGTTCATGATCCGATGCAGGCTGGCCTTGATCGCCGCCTGGTCGGGCTTGCGGATCTTGTTCAGGACGTTGCGGATCTTGTGCGCCCAGCAGCGCTGCACCGGGACCTCAGGATAGGCCGTGGGCAAGGCGGCGAGCAGGCCGGAGCCGCCATCGACGCACAGCATCTCCAGGCGTTCCCCGGTCAGGCCGCGCCGGATCAGATCGCCCAGGAACTGCTCCCATTGCGCGGCACTCTCGGCGCCCGCCAGACGAAAGTCGATGACTTCCTTCCTGCCGTCGGGGCGCAGCCCGAGGGCCACCAAGACTGGCCGCGCCAGCGCGCCGGCACCGGTCTTGCGCTTGAGCACGACGCCATCGAGCACCAGCACGCGGTACTGATCCTGGAGCGGCCGGCGATGGAACGCGGCCACCGCGCCATCGAGCTGGCGAGCCACGGCGCTCACCGTGGCGGCGCTGACCGGCCGGCCGAGGATCGGCAGCAGCGCGATCGCCACCTTGCGGGTCGAGAGGCCGAGCACAAAGCAGGCGAGGATCATGCGGTCGACGTCCTTGGCGCGCCTGGCATAGGCCCGCACCACCCTGAGCGCGCTGAAGGTCCGCGTGCGCGGCACCGCCAGCTCGATGGCGCCGAGTTCGGTCAGCAGCCAGCGGCGATAGCAGCCGTTGCGGCGATCGGCCTGGCCAAGCTCGGCCATGCGCTCGAGCTGCGCGTCGATCAGCGCATCCATCCGGCCCCCGAGCAGCTCCGCCAGCGCCTGACGCGTCGCTTGGCGGTAGTCTTCGCCCCACTCGACATCCTCGGCCTGCATGGCCTTCATCATCCGCAACGCAGCGGGTAGGCTCTTGATCGTCGCAGTCTGCGGCATCGGGGGTGCTCCATCTTGCGGGTCTCACCAACTCCGCGGAGTACCCCCTCCTGCCCCTGACACAAAATCTCGTACGTCACCTGGCTTGGGCCGTCAGCTTGCCTCGCGGCCCGGCCGGGCGCATCCTGATCCACTTCCCAGCCCATGCCATGAGATCGAGCAAAAGGGGGCCGCCATGCCGCACGCCGTCGTCGCTGAACTGAAAGATGAGCTGGGAGCGTCCGGCTTTCTCGAGGGCGGCGACATGGCCGCGTTTTGCATCGACGAGCGAAAGGTCTGGCGCGGCGAGCCGCTTCTGGTCGCGCGGCCCGCCTCGACCGAGCAGGTGTCGCAGAATCGCAAAGATCTGCGCCGAGCACGATGTTGCGATCGTGCCCCAAGGCGGCAATACCGGGCTTTGCGGCGGCGCCGTCCCCCTGGCCGATCGGCCGTGCATCGTGCTGTCGCTCGCGCGGATGAACCGGATCCTGTCGGTCGATCCCGAGTGCTACACGATCACCGCAGAAGCCGGCGTCATCCTGCAGGCCCTGCACGATGCCGCCGAGCAGGTCGACCGCAGCTTCGCCATGAACTGGGGTGCGCGCGGCTCGGCGATGGTCGGCGGCGCGCTATCGACCAATGGCGGCGGCATCAACGTGCTGCGCTTCGGTCCCGCGCGCGATCAGGTGCTCGGCCTGGAGGTGGTGCTGCCGGACGGGCGGGTCTGGGACGGGCTGCGTGCGCTGCGCAAGGACACCTCCGGCTTTGATCTCAAGCACCTGTTCATCGGCGGCGAGGGCTCGCTCGGGATCATCACCAAGGCGGTCCTCAAGCTGCATCCGCGCCTGCCGGTCAACCAGTCGATGTTCGGTGCGGTCGCCGAGATCGGGCGGTTGATGGAGCTGTTCGTGCTGGCGCGTAATATCGGCGCCGATGCCCTGTCCGCGTTCGAGCTGATGCCCGGCCGGAACGTGCGGCGGGCGACCGAGCGCGTGCCCACGATCAAACGGCCGCTGGAGACCGATGCCAAATGGTGCGTGCTGATCCGCTTCTCCGGCCGCGAGGCGGAGCGGGTCGAGGAGATGCTGGTGCGGCTTTCCGAGGCGGCGTTCGAGGCGGGCCTCTTGAGCGATGCGGTGGTCAGCCAGTCGCTCGCCCAGGAAGAGAACCTCTGGCATCTGAGGGACGAGATCCCGGGGCCCCAGCTGTACGAGGGCCGGACCCTGAAGTGGGACGCCTCGGTGCCGATCAACCGCATCATCCCGTTTCTGCAGGAGGCCGAAGCGATCGTCGCGGCGATCCAGCCCGAGGCGCGGATCGATGCCTTCGGCCATGTCGGCGACGGCAACCTGCACGTCTCGGTCTGGCCCCAGGGCGAGCCCGGGCCCGAGCTCGACGCCCAGTGTGCCGAGATCTACCGGCGGGTCGACGGGCTGATCTGGCGCCTGGGCGGCTCGATCTGCGCCGAGCACGGCATCGGGCTCGAGAATGTTTCGCGCGTGCTCGGCCAGAAGTCGGCGATCGAGCTGGAGATGATGCAGAAGCTGCGCGGGCTGTTCGATCCGCAAGGGATCATGAACCCCGGCAAGATGGTCGAGCATCCCGGTGCGCAAAGACGCTCGTGAGGCGTCACACCTCCTCGTGCAGCTCGCCCTTCAGGCGGCTTTGCGACTGGTCCACGACCACCGAGACGATGATCACGACGCCGACCGCGACGAACTGCCAGAACGGCTCGACATCGATGAACACCAGGCCGTACTGGATCACGGCGATGATCAGCGCGCCGATCACCGTGCCGATGATGGTGCCCGAGCCGCCGAACAGGCTGGCACCGCCGATCACCACCGCGGCGATCGAATCCAAGAGCAAGGGCTCGCCCGCCTGCGCGGCGCCCGCAGAAAAACGCGCGGTGTAGATCATCCCGGCAATGCCGGCGCAGCCGGCCGCGATCAGGTAGATCATCACGGTGTGGCGGCGCACGTTGATGCCCGAGCGCAGGGCCGCCACCCGATTGCCGCCGATCGCGTAGGTGTACTGGCCAAAGCGGGTCTGCGAGAGCACGTAGTGCAGTGCTGCCACCACGACGATCGTGATCACCACGGGGAGCGGCACGCCGAGCAGCTTGGCGCTGCCCATCTCGAATAGCCAGGGGTTGTTGACCGGCACGGTGGTGCCGCCCGCCGCCAAAAAGCCGCTGCCGCGCGCGACGCCGTACATGCCGAGGGTGCCGATGAAGGCCGGCACGCGCAGCTGCGCGATCAAGAGGCCGTTGATCAGGCCCGGGATCAGCGCGACCAGGAAGCCCGCCATCAGGCCGATCCCGAGCGCGAGGCCAGGTGGGATGCCGGCCAGCTGCTGCATGACCCGCGCCATGATTACGGCGGCAAAGCCCATGACGAAACCGACCGAGAGGTCGATGCCGCCGGCGATGATCACGTAAGTCTGGCCGAGCCCGAGCAGCAGCGGTAGCGCGGTGGCTACCGCGATGCTCTGGAGATTGAAGGGATTGAGCAGGAACGAGAGGCCGTAGGCGGCACGCGCCCAGGTCTCGAAGAAGATCAGCAACGCGATCAGGAACAGCCACGGCCAGAACGCCGCCAGAAAACGCAGCATCGCATGCTGCTCGTCGTCGGCCTCGTGCGCCGGTGCGGTGGTTACTGCCAAGACACGCTCCTCAGACAGCGCCGCCATCCAGCGATCGCGTTGCCGGTGACCATTCTTCCTCCCCGCAGCGACGTGGTGGTTCGTCCGATGCCCAGCTCCCGCATGCGCTCGCCGGACCGTGACGATCCGAGCCAGGACCGCCCCTGCGCATCACCCTTAGCTTGGCGCCTTCATGAACACCAGCCTGCGCATCGGTCTCGAAGCAAAGGGGCTGTGCCCAGCCGTTGCGGCGATGCGGTCGATCGATGGACGGCTCTTGGTGCCTCGCTCGCCACGTGGACCCATGCAATCCACCCGAACGGTCGAAGCTTCCGCGCCATGGCGGCTGGTGATATCTTCCGAGCGCGTACATTCGAGCAACCTTTGGTGACCGGCGGCGCCCCCCGAAGTGACTGCCCCTCGCAAGCGCAAGGGTGCACGGCAGCGCAGCCGGGTGGAGGTCGAAATGACAACGAAGAAACTGACCACACGGACGGCGATTGCGATGGGGGGACTTGTCATCGCCTTCTGGGGCGTGGATCTCGCGAGTAGCGCCGGAGGATCAGCCGTCAGAACGGCGCTGGCCGCAGGCCAGCCGGAACAGATTGCCCCGGGTCTGATCCTGCCGGCCATGAACCCGGTCCGCGGCAAGACGCTGTTTGCCAGTAAGGGCTGCGTTGTCTGCCACTCGATCAATCACGTCGGCGGCGAGGACGCCCCCAAGCTCGACGCCGCGACCATGGCCCCGCAGATGAACCCCTTCGAGTTCTTCGCAAAGATGTGGCGCGGTGCGGAACCGATGATCGCCATGCAGTACGACGAGCTGGGCCATCAGATCGAGTTCACCGGACAGGATCTCGCGGACATCGTCGCCTTCGTCCATAACGCAGAGGTTCAGAAGTCCTTCACCGAGGACGACATTCCGGCCGAAATCAAGGAGCTGATGGAAGGCGAGGAAGGAGAAGGCATGGGCCACGGCATGATGGGCCATGGCATGATGGGCCACGGCATGATGGGCGGCACCGAAGAAGAGTCGATCGAAAAAGAAATAAAGCTCGCAGGGGCCGGACGCAGCAGGGCGTGCTGCTGCTCTTCATCGGTTTGCGCCCTCAAGCCCTGTTCCCCGGCGAGCGCGGCTCCCTCTCTTGCCTTCGAGCCGCGCCAGTTCGACCCGGACGGCATGCACGAGCCGAGCGTGCTCATGGCCGCATGATGTCCAGCCGGCGGTTCGCGAAACCGGCCTTTGTGCGACGGCAGCGGCTACGAACGCCGCTGTACGGTTGAGGCGATGGCACCCGCAGAGTATGCAGAAGGATCGGGCGGCCGGCCGAACCTGCCGCACCATCTGTAGGGGGGAAACACCATGCACCTATCGACCAGAATGCGCGCGTGCGCGCTCGCCATCGCGGGCGCCGCCATCGCCGCCTTGACCGGGGCCTCGGCGCTCGCTGGCCCGGTGACCAGCGACGATCTTCTCGATGCCCAGGACAACACCGCAGACTGGCTGATCTACGGGCGCGACTATCGCAACCAGCGCTTCAGCCCGCTCGATCAGATCACGCCCGAGAACGTCGCCGGGCTGCGCCCGGTCTGGGCCTTCTCCACCGGTGGCCTCAGTGGTCTCGAAGCAACGCCGCTGATCCGCGACGGCGTGATCTACCTGTCCGCCGACTATTCGCGCGTGTTCGCCCTGGATGCCAGGAGCGGCACCCGGCTGTGGTCGTTCGAGCCCGAATACGAGGAAGGCCTCGAGGCGATGCTCTGCTGCGGGCCGGTCAACCGCGGGCTCGCCATCAAGGGCGATCTGGTGTTCGTCAACACGCTCGATGCCAAGCTCTACGCGCTCGACCGCAAGGACGGCTCGGTCGTCTGGCAGCAGACCATCGACGACTGGAAGAAGGCGGTGACCGCGACCGGGGCGCCGCTGGTGGTCAAGGACCTCGTCATCGTCGGCATCGCCGGGGCGGAATACGGCGTGCGCGGCTACCTCAATGCCTACGATGCCGAGAGTGGCGAGCTGAAGTGGACCACCTACACGATTCCGGGCCCTGGCGAGCCCGGTAACGACAGCTGGCCCGGCGACACCTGGATGACCGGCGGCGCCACCACCTGGCAGCCGGGCGCCTACGACGCCGAGACCAACACGCTCTACTGGGGCACGGGCAATCCCGGGCCCTGGAACTCCGACCTCAGAAAGGGCGACAACCTCTGGAGCTCCTCGCTGCTGGCGCTCGATCCGGACACCGGCGCGATCAAGTGGGGCTATCAGTACACGCCGAACGACGCCTGGGACTACGACGGCAACAATGCGCCGATCCTGCTCGATGCCAAGATCGACGGGCAGATGCGCAAGCTCGCCGTTCAGTCCAACCGCAACGGCTTCTTCTACATCCTGGATCGCGACAGCGGCGCCTTCGTCGACGCGGTGCCCACCATCGAGGGCATCAACTGGACCACCGGGCTCGATCCCAAGACCGGGCGGCCGACGGTCGACGAGGCCAAGCGCCCGCGCTCCGGCGGCGAGACCGTCGAGCCCATCGTCCCGGGTCTCGAAGGCGGCACCAACTGGTTTCCGATGGCCTACAATCCGGACCTCGGCCTCGTCTACTTCGCCACCAACCACTGGGCCATGGGCATGACCGCCTGGTCGGCGAAGGACGTGGCCTACAAGGCGGGCGATCCCTATATGGGCGTCGACTATCAGATGTATCGCCTCGCCGATGACGTCGGCTACATCAAGGCGTTCGACGTCGCCGAGCGGGAGTTCGTCTGGGAGACGGCGAGCCCGCTGCCGCTGTTCGCCGGCCTGCTGGCGACCAAATCGGGCCTGGTGTTCACCGGTGATCAGCTCGGCAATGCGCTAGCACTGGATGGCAAGTCGGGCGAGGTGCTCTGGAAGTTCCAGACCGGCTCCGGGATCAACGCCTCGCCCATCACCTACGAGCTGGACGGCGCGCAGTACGTCGCCATCCCCTCGGGCCTCGGCGGCGATCCGAGCTTCTACTTCTCGGCGCCCAAGGGCGGCATGCTCTGGGTGTTCGGCCTCGAGAGCAAGGTCGCCGAGCATGAAGGCATGAGCCCGGTGCCCATCAAGGGCGCGCTGCCCACCTTCGGTCAGTAGACGCCTCACCCGCCACGGGCACCGAAGCCTGGCGCCTGTGGCGCGTGACCCGAACGGTGGCGGCCGCTCCTTGAGGCAAAAGTGGGGCAGGCAGAGGACCTGCCCCACCTGAGCCGGTCAGTCCGAGTAGACGAACTTGCGGATCTCGGGATCGTCGATGTTGTCGGCGCTCATCACGGTAAAGCCTGTGCGTTCGCCCGGCCGTGTCGTGCTGGTTCGTGACCCGCATGCGCGCGGCGAGCAGCGCGCCGCAACGTTGTGTGGTATACCTCACTGCAGAGGCAACCTGGCCGAGCGCGGTCGACCAAGCGGAGGGGCGATGCGCGAGTTCAAAGTGAACGCGGACTGGGACCCGGAGGCGTCGGTCTGGGTGGCGCAGAGCGAGGATGTGCCGCGCCTGGTGACCGAAGCCGACACCATCGAGCAGCTGGTGGCCAAGCTGCGCGTGATGGTGCCGGAGTTGCTGGAGGCCAACGGCGCGCTGCCGGCGAACGTCTCGGACGTCCCCATCAGGCTGATCGCCGAGCGCGCGGTCCATGCGTCGCGCGCTGCGGCCTAAATGGCGGACGCCGCTACCAGGCTCAAGAGACTGCCGCGACAGGCGGGACGTTGTCTACGACGCCCGCGGCAACTCGGGTCCCGAAGGCTCCACACTTTCGGCAGCTTCACCATCCTGCAGGGTGCGGACGTGTGGCCCTAAGGCTCGATCGAGCCTTACGAGCGCATCGGCAAGCCAAGCATGCTGATTGGGCCAATCCGCTTCGTCGGTCGGATCGACATCCTCATATAGGGCAATCCGGGCAGAGGTCCGGAGTTCCTCCCAACTTAGAGCTTTGCCGACAGTCCTCTCGATGTCGTCCTTATGCTCTCGCAAAGCGGCGAAATCGGCCTTGGGGCTCTCGCCCCGCATGCGAAGGCAGGCCCTGATGCGACCCCTCGTGGTGTTAATCGCGGCGCTCAGGATGGGGCCCCCTGTGCTGTATCCCGCCCAGTCGCGCGGCCGGGCAGATGTCTTCGGGCGAAGGTCGGGGTGGGCCTCCAGATAGTCGTTGAAAGCCTGCCAGTAGCGTAGCTGCTGCGCCTTGTCTTCGGTCTGCCGGGCAGCACGGCCCACCGACCTGGACCAGTCGTTCGGTAATGATGTTGAAGCGCGGCGCCGGGGGCGAGTCCCCAATGCGCCAGATCTCAATCTCGAGCCCGAAGAAACGAAATCATCAATTGGCCCGCGGTAACGACTATCGATCATTCCTCATCGGACACCCCGTTGAGTTGAGAGCGCTTTTCCCACCGTCTGCAAGCCCACCGCCTTCATGATCCCGGGGACGAGCGCTTGCGCCTCGACATTTCCTTCCCACGCCTGTTGCGTCACTGCGTCCAAGAGGTCTCTCCAGCGCTCCTGCGGCTCACCGGGCTCCACCTTGCCCTGCTTACGGCCCTTCTTGTTCACCACATCGGTGGCAGCTTTCACGCAAGCGTCCATGTAATCTTCATAATCCTGCCCGAATTCCACGATGTCTCCTACCATAATCAGGTTGACTGCGTCCGAAAATCTTCGGCCCAAAGCGTCGGTCGCACGCACCTCGACGCGTATGTCATAATTGGCGTCTTCATTGCGCGCGTACAAACGCAGCGTACGGCCCCCGACGCTGTACATCAGATTAATCGAGTGTCCGTAAATGGCAGTCCCATTCGGAGGAGGCAACGCCACCTTCACCGTTCCCGCGTAATCAAGCGCCTGCAATCCTCTGGCGCCAATGACAACCACCGCCGGAGTGAGCGCCAGCCCATTCACCGTCCATATATATTCGACCGGTTCGAACACCCATTCCGTATCGATGCTCAAAGTATTTCTATCATCCTGTATGGATTCTACGTAATCGAACGCCTTGGGCGCGCACGTAGGACCCTGTACGGTCACACTGCCTTGTGCCACGGCGTGCAGATTTTCCGGGGCATCGTTCGTTCGTATATGGATTGCAGGCTGCTGCACTGCCGACACCACTCCGCCGCCAGCTCGCTCTCCCAGAAGAACGAATCCTTCCGACGAAACTTGGAAGTCGTTCCAAGTGACGCCTCCCAGCACCAATCCCGGTCGCGTCTGTGTAGGGGTCGCAGGCGGAACGAAACCTCCATGTATCCCCAGAGCCTTGGCCAGTGACGGTCCATAAAGCAAAAAAAAGCCTGGGTAAATGCAAAGTCAATAAAATCAATCGCTGCTTTTCCGAGCATGCACAAATAGTTAAGCTCTAGATGAAAATCCAGTCGTGGCGTAGGATTACTTGGAGGATCTGGCGTAAAAACAAAATTCTGCGCCATCAATGACGGGATCAAACTCTGACTGAACGAGCCTCCACTTACCGACCAACAGGTGTCATGGCCGTCAAACTTTCCATTCACGTCGATACCGCCATCGCGAAAGACGTAGTTCACCTCCGTGATTGTCACGTGTGGCTGGGACAACTGCTCAGCTGTCGGCAGTTGCGCAATGACGATGCCTGCTGAGATGGCATAGGAAACAGAAGTCTTCAATCCTAACGTGGAGGTCAGCGTCCCCGCGTCATTACCACCGATGTGGGCGCAGAACGTATCTGCGTCGAGGTTCTTGTTTTTACTAAAGATGACCAATATCTGCTTGATCAAACCGGCATCAGGATAGATATCGACGTCCTTGTTCCGTTCAGCGTTGATCAGTTTGTCCACTTCGCTATTTGCCCGCGCTGCGAAGTTTGCGATGCCGGCGTTAACCGCCGTCGCGGGAGCGTCCAGCGTCGCCCTTACAATCCGCACCACAATGAATGTGCCGTCAACCAATTGCATTTGAACGTTCACCGCGCCGCCGGTGAAGGCCGCATCCGGCGCGCCAGGCAGCCGGATCACTCCGCCCTCGAGATGCAAGATCAACGTGCACAGATTCGTGCCCACCTGTAATGCCAAGTCCACCGATTTCACCACCAGATCGACCGTGTTCGATCGGCGCGGCGGAAATCCAGAGCGTGGTCCCTCGATACTCAGCCGGAATGGCGTAGCCAGACTGTTCCCCTGCACCGTAAGTCCGTTCTGTTCATCGACCATCAGGTTCAGCAGCTTGTCTCGCCGAATCTGACATACGAAGTCAAAACCCCCGAGCCTGCTCATGTCGCCACGTTCCGAAACAACCCGTTCACTGTCACCCGGACGTCGCCTCCGGCTTTGCTCTTGGCCACCCGATCGTAGGCACTTTCCCCTCCCGTAGTCGCGAAGAACTCGGGATGCGAATTTTTGGACCTCCTTGACCGCCTCAGGCATCAGCTCGACACGAACTTCCCGCAACAACCTCTGCGAAATCTAGCAACAGAAGGTGGCCACCATTGTGCTTATCCCCGATCCGACGCACGATCTCCTTCTCATGGCCCAACAGCTCTTTCAAAGAACACACTTGCAGCACAGCGAGCTCATTTTCTCGGTATGACATGCACCCCACCCTGGTTCTTGGTATGACATGCGTCTCGCCCTAGCCGGGATTCCCCAGATGCCGGGCACTGAACCGGGCTTGCTCCGGTGCGTATCCGTTACATAACGATTGATGGTACACACTAACTTGGATTAGCTCAACCAAGAATTCGCCATATATCTGGCCCAAAGGCCCACCATGCGCCGTTCCAGCGCGGCGGGCAGGGGCTTTGCGAGGCCGACATCAGCTTGGGCTGGAGGAGGTCTCGCGCCTGCGCGGAGAGCAGTTGTGCTAAACGTTTGTTCGAAGCAGGCGGGGCTGGACAATGCCTTCTCGATCGAGGCGGGGAGGCGCGCAGCCTCCCCACCTGAACCGATCAGTCGGAATAGACGAACTTCTTGATCTCGGGATCGTCGATGTTGTCGGCGCTCATCACCGTGAAGCCGGTGCCGATGGTCGCGGGCACCGACTGGTCGGTGATCGCGGCATAGGCGGTCATCACGCCGAAATAGCCGATCTCCGCCGGGTGCTGGGCGATCGCCAGATCGATCAGCCCGGACTTGAGGTCGTCGACGATGCGCTGCGGCGCGTCGAACGCCACGACTTTGACCTCTCCCGTCTTGCCGGCCGCCTTGACGCCGTCGGCAGCGCCGATCGCCGAGAACAGGTTGGCGCCGAACACGCCGTGCAGGTCCGGGTTGCGCGCGAGCACCGCCTGCAGCTGCGCGGCGGCCTTGTTCGCGTCGTCGTCGTTGAACTGGGTCTCCAGCACCTCGATGCTCGGATAGAGCTCGCGCATGGCGAGCTTGAAGCCCTCCTCGCGCTGGTCGGTGGTCGAGATGCCGGGCTTGACGTTGGACACGTAGACCTTGCCCTGCTCGCCGATCGTCGAGCCGAGCGCGGCGCCGGCCATGAAGCCGCCGAGCACGTTGTCGGACGCCACGTAGGACAGCGGGAAGTCGCCGTCGCCGCGGCCGTCCTGGTACTTACCGTCCTCGATGAAGGTGTCCACGGTGATCACCTTGATGCCGGCGTCGATCGCCTGCTTGAGCGGCGCAATCAGCTGCTGCTTGTCGGTCGGCGCGATCAGGATCGCATCGGGCTTGCGCGCGATCACCGCGTTCAGGACCGGCACCTGCACGGTCGGGTTAAATTCCGGGCCGCCCTGAAACAGGAGATTGACGCCGAGCGCATCGGCGGCGGCTTGGGCGCCCTTGTGCATGGTGATGTAGAAGGCATCCGTGGTCAGGCCCGGAATCAGGGCGATCGTCGGCTTGTCCTGGGCCTGGACCGCGCCGGTCGCGATCAACGCCGTGATCAGTGCGCCGAGCATGGCGCCAACTCGCTTCACCATAGGAGGTCTCCCTGACTGGATCGGCCGGAGGCTCACATCCGGACCGGCGGTTCGTTGATCGATCGACGCTAGCATCGACCCGAAGGCGCAGCAAGCGGCGCTCGACGAGCCCCGTCGCGCGGTGCTCAGCTGCCCTTGATCAGCAGCATGTAGCCGAGCTCGATCTTGCCGGTCACCGGCCAGCGCCCATCGCGCAGGCTCCGGTAGCCGAGCGTCTCATAGAAGCCGGTCGCATTCAAGCTGGACCAGACCCGGAACGTGCACTTGCCCTGCCGGCGCGCGGACGCCTCGATGGTCTCGACCAGCTGCCGTCCGAGGCCCTGGCCGGCGCTGTCCGGATGCACGAACACATAGCGCAGCCAGGCGAGCTCGGCAGCCAGGCTGTCCGACGACCAGCCGCCGACCCCGACGATCCGGTCCGACCGCTCGGCGACGAAGAAGGTGCCACCCTCGTGCACCAGCTTGTGCCGGTCCTGCCAGCCGAAGCGCGCCCAGGCCTCGAGCTGCGCGGGGCTGTAGGTGGCAGCGCCCAGCGCCCGGATCGAGGCCTCCTGCAGCGCGCCGACCAGGTCGAGATCGGCCGGACGCAAGGGCCGGATCGCGACCTGCTGCCCGCGCCGCTCGCGCAGGTCGCCGGAGGTCGATGCGCGCCTAACCGGCAAAGCGGGCCACCGGCAGGCCGCGCACACCGACCTCGACCGCGAACAGGCCGCCGCCATCGGGCGCCCTGGCGAAATCGGCCTCGGTCATCTCGATCGCCGCCGAGGTGACGTAGACCGTCGAGAGGTCGGGCCCGCCGAACGCGCAGGAGCTGGGCTGTGGCACCGGCATGTCGAGGACCCGGTCGATCCGGCCATCGGGCGCGTACCGGGTCACCCGCCAGCCGCCCCAGTGGGCGCTCCAGACGAAGCCCTCGGCATCAACGCACAGGCCGTCCGGCACCCCGGCATCGTCGGGGATCCGCGCGAACACCCGCTCGTTCGCCATGCTGCCGGTGTCCAGGTCGTAGTCGTACACCCAGATCACCCGGCGCATGGAATCGGCGTAGTACATCGAGCGCTCGTCCGGGCTCCAGCCCAGCCCGTTGGAGACGCCGACATCACGCCGCATGGCGTGGATCGAGCGATCGGGATCGAGCCGGTAGAGCGTGCCGGTGCGGGCAACTTCCTCGTCATCCATGGTGCCGGCGAACAGGCGGCCGCGCGGATCGCACTTGCCGTCGTTGAATCGATTGCCCGGCTGGTCCGGCTCGGGGTCGGCGATCGGCGTGAGCGCGCCGGTCTTCGGATCGATCTCCTTGAAGCCGGTCTGGAACGCGCCGATCAGGCCGCCATGCTCGCGCAGCACCACGCAGCCGATCCGCTCGGGCATGTCCCAGGCCCGGTTGTCGCCGCTTGCCGGATCGAAGCGGAACAGGCGCTGGCTCTTGATGTCGACCCACCACAGCACGCCGGCGCGATCGTCCCACGCCGGGCCTTCGCCAACCTCGGCGCGCGCGTGGACCACGCAGCGGATCTCGTTCATGACGGCTGCCTCAAGACCGGCCAGACGTCGCTGACCCGGAAGCAAATCCTCGGGCGGCTCCTGCAGCGCCGTGATCTCGGCGCGCGCCTCGGCGATCGCCCCGCCGCCGTCCAGCACCGAGAGCCGCGTGCGGTAGGGGCGCACCTCGCCGTGCCGCAGCTCGATCAGCTCGCCGCGATCCTCGGCGAAGCTGCGGCCGAGCAGATGGTTGGTCGACGGCTCGATGCCGAGCACATAGAGGCCGGACTGCAGGCACTGCCACTCGATCAGGCAGGGCAGCGCCGCCCGGTCGTAGTCGAGGCGCACCGCCAGCCCGCCAGCGCCAAGCCGCGGATTGATCAGCAGCGCCGATGCCATGCCATCAGCGCCGGCGACCACCTCGTGCTGGTAGACCTGCTCCGAGAAATCCCTGTGCGGCGGCCCCTGGATGCGATAGCCCGTGGCCTGGCGACGCAGCTCGTGGATGGCGTGCACGATCTCCCGGATCGGCGCCAGGAACTCGCTGCCCTCATCGAGCAGCGGATAGCCGAAATTGAAGTGGTACAGCAGCATGTGCGGGGTCGGCCGGAAGCCCCGGTTCTCGACCCGATCGTCGATCGCGATCGTGGTCGCGCCGAGCTCGGTCTCATACCTGCGGGTCAGCACCAGGTTCTCGCCGAACACCGCCATCTGCGCGATCTCGGCCTCGGCCCACAGGACGCAGCGATCGCCCCGCCAGTGCTCGCCATAGCCCAACAGGCGCGCCGGGATCTGCGAGATGCGGCCGTGCAGCGGATAGTCGTGGCGATCGAAGCCGGGATAGATGTAGCGCTCGGCACTGGAGCCGGCCGGCGCCAGCGCCTGGTCCAGGCCACAGGTCGCAAGCAGCCCCGTGAACGAGCGCAAAAAACCCCAGCCCGCGCTCTCCTCCGGCGAGGTCAGGCCCGGATGACGCGGACCGGTCGGTGAGCGCCAGCCGATCGGCACGCCCCGATAGTCCGCGGCCAGCAGATCGAAGCCGCGATCGACCGCGACCTGGAAGCTGAGCCCGGCACCGGTCCGAAAGGACAGGACGCGCACGCCGCGCTCCGGACCGTCGGCAAGCTCGAGCAGCTCGACGCCGGCGACCTGCTGCAAGGCGCCGGTGCGCGCCGCCAGCTCGCTGCGCGACAGCGGCCGGCCGTAAAGATCGACCATCGAAGGCTCCCCTGCACATGGGCTGTGCTTTGCTTGCGCGCGGATTATAACCATCGCGCGCCCGCTGTCCCGTCCTTCGACCGGCCGGCTGGGCCGCAGACCGCAGCCTCAGCCTGAGGAGCGCGCTTGGGCCTCTACCAGCACTCGATCCTGCCGCGCCTGATCAACCTCGGCATGCGCAACCGGCGGCTGGAGCCCCTGCGCGAGCGCCAGGTGGCTGAAGCGCGCGGCCGGGTGCTCGAGATCGGCATCGGCTCGGGCCTCAATCTGCCCTTCTATCGGCGCGACATCGAGGCGGTGATCGGCATCGACCCCTCGCTCGAGCTGCTGACCATGGCGCGCAAGCACACCGCCTGGCTGCACTTCCCGGTCAAGCTGCTGCACGGTCCGGCCGAGGAGCTGCCGCTGGAGGATGGCAGCGTCGACAGCGTGGTGATCACCTGGACCTTGTGCAGCGTCGCCGAGCCCGCGCGCGTGCTGGCGGAGGCCCGCCGCGTGCTGTGTCCGGGCGGCGCCATGCTGTTCATCGAGCACGGCCAGGCGCCCGAGACCCGCGTGCGCCGCTGGCAGGACCGGTTGACGCCACTCTGGCAAAAGCTCGCCGGCGGCTGCCATCTGAACCGGCAGATCGATCACCTGATCGCGCAGGCAGGCTTCGAGATCGAAGACCTCGAGACCGGCTATCTGGTGAAAGGCCCGAAAGCGCTGACCTTCCACTATCTCGGCCGGGCGCTAGCCTGAGTCGATGCGTCGGCGGTTATCTCGCGTCATTGTCCCGTCGTTCTCTTGTCATCGGGCGTGCGCAGTCATATCGTGGATAGACGCAAGGAACGCTGAGGAACCAAAGAGAGGCGAGCCTCACTCGCTTCCGAAGCTTTTGCTCGGCGCCCAACTCAGTGGAGGCAACATGAGACAGGGGATGAACGCGGGACGGTGGTTCGGGATGGCTTGCAGTGCAGCTGCAGTTCTTGCCGCCGGAGGTGCGATTGCTCAAGAGCGGGCCGAATTTGCGCAGGCCGACGACCCATGGACACAGCAAGGCCTCGCGGCGATCGAGGCTGCCAAGGCCGTGCAGCCGATCGAAGGACGAGCGAAAAATCTGATCCTTTTCATCGGTGATGGCATGGGGGTAAGCACCGTCACCGCCGGCCGGATCTTCGAGGGCCAGTTGAGGGGTGAGTTGGGCGAAGAGAACGTCCTGAGCTTCGAGACCTTTCCGTACCTTGCCTTATCGAAGACCTATAACACCAATCAGCAGGTCTCGGACTCGGCAGGCACGGCGACCGCCTACCACACCGGCGTCAAAGCCAAGGCCGGTGTGATCGGGGTGAGCGATGCAGCGTTCCGCGCCGACTCGCGAGTTCGTCACGTGATGCCGCTGTCACCAGCATCGCCGAACTTGCCGAATCTGGTGGGCATGTCCACTGGTCTCGTGACCAGCGCCCGCGTCACCCACGCCTCACCCGCTCCGCTCTACGCGCACACGCCCGAGCGTAATTGGGAGGACGACAAGGACATGCCGCCGGAGGCGCTCGCGGCCGGCTGCAAAGACATCGCCTCGCAGTTGATCGACTTCCCTTACGGCGACGGCCTCGAGGTCGCGATGGGCGGCGGGCGACGCAGCTTCCTGCCCGCGGACGCGGCCGATCCCGAGGAAGAGGGCCAGACCGGCGAGCGCCAGGACGGACGTGATCTGACCCAGGAGTGGGTCGACAAGTACGACATTGCCGCGTTCGTCTGGAACCAAGAGCAGTTCGATGCGATCGACCCCGGGAGCACCGATCACCTGCTTGGTCTGTTCCAGCGCTCGCACCTGCAGTACGAGGACGACCGCGAACAGATGGACGTCGGGGGTGAGCCGTCGCTTGCCGAGATGACTGCCAAGGCGATCGAAATCCTTTCCAAGAACCCTGAGGGTTTCTACCTGTTCGTGGAAGGCGGTCGAATCGATCATGGCCATCATGCCAACAATGCGCACCGAGCTCTGATGGATGTGGTCGCACTGAACGAGGCGGTGCAGACCGCCGTCGACATGACCAGCGAAGAGGACACGCTGATCGTGGTCAGCGCCGACCACTCCCACGTGTTCACGATCGCCGGCTACCCGGTCCGAGGCAATCCGATCCTTGGCAAGGTCGTCCTCAACGACGACAACGGCCGGCCCATGGAGGAACCCGACGTCGCCGCCGACGGCCTGCCATACACTACGGTGAGTTACGCAAACGGTCCCGGCGCCATGTTCGAGATCCGTGACGTGAAGGACGAGGACGATCCCAACAAGGTCAATCAGGTCGCAGGCCGGTTGGACCTGACCGAGGTCGACACCACCGACAAGGACTTCATCCAGCAGGCGGCGGTGCCGAAGAGCAGCGAGACCCACGCCGGTGAAGACGTCGCCATCTATGCCCGCGGCCCGATGGCGCACCTCTTGGACGGCACGGTGGAGCAAACCTATATCTTCCACCTTCTGGCGGAAGGCGGCGGGCTCCTCGATCGGCTCGAAAACACCCAATAATCGATCCAGGGAAGGGAAGAGCGGGCCGAATGGCCCGCTCTTCCCGGGTACTGCCCCGATTACCTAAGTTAACAGAACCGCCATCATTGGAAGGGAGGGTTTCCGTCATGAACCGTCGCGCTTTCATGATCGTCGGCAGCGCAGTGATCGTGCCCTTCCTCTTGCCCACGAGCTTGCGGGCCGATCGAATTGGCTCCGATGGCGTTCAAGGAGCTGTACGGCAAGCGCATGGTGTTTTCCGACAGGACGCTGGCGTTGGCCGGCAAGGAAGTCGTGATCGAAGGCTACATGGCGCCACCGCTCAAGGCGGACGCCGACTTCTTCGTGATGACCAAGATCCCGCTTGCGGTCTGTCCCTTCTGTGACAATGAAGCCGACTGGCCCGCAGACATCCTGTTCGTGGAGATGCGCGAGCATCAGGGCTTCGTCAAATTCAACCGGCGGATTCGGGTCAGGGGCCGGCTCGAGGTCGGCACCGAGAAACATGAGGACACCGGATTTGTCAGCCGGCTCCGTCTGGCCGACGCCGTCTACGAGATCGTCTGAGCGGCACTAGCCTTGGCCACGACCAATGCCGACAACGGGTTGCGGGCACGCGATCTTCAGCTCACCTATCGGGTCCGCGGCGGCGAAAAGCTGCAAGTGCTCGACATCGCCGACATCGGCGTCGCACCGGGAGTGGCGGTGGGATTCACGGGCCCATCCGGTGCCGGAAAAACGTCGCTGCTTTATGTCTTGACCGGGATCGAACCGCCGGACAGCGGTCGGGTCCAGTGGGGCGACGTCGAGCTCACAGCGCTTGCCGAAGGCCAGCGAGATCGCTGGCGGCGCCGGCACATGGGGTTTGTCTTTCAGGATTTTCATCTGTTCGAGGGCTTCTTGCCGCTGCGAAATGTGTTGCTTCCGCTCACCTTCGAACGCGTGCGACCGAGTGTTGCCGAGAGGGAACAGGCGCGCACTCTGTTGAACGACTTCGGGGTGCCCGACGCCCGCAAGGACGTCGCGTTCATGTCTCGCGGCGAACGCCAGCGCGTAGCCATTGCCCGTGCATTGCTCCGATCTCCGCAAATCCTGGTGGTTGACGAACCGACGGCCAGCCTGGACGCGAACGCCGGAGAGGTGGTGATCGACCTGCTTCTCGGCCACGCGCGCGCTCGGGGTGCCACGCTTCTGGCGGTGACTCACGACCCGGTACTGTTGGAGCGCCTTGACGTGGTTCATCGCGTCGTCGCCGGCCGCCTGCACTCGCCCATGGATCGTGCCGCCTGATGTTCAATCCGCTCCCTGTGGTTCTGGCCGACATGCGCCGGGGCCGTGCCGGCGTCGTCGCCGTGATCGCGCTGATCGCCGTGGCCGTCGCACTCGGCGTTGCCATTTCCGCGCAGGAGCGAGCGCTTCGTCAAGGCAGTGCCCCGCCGCGACCGGTTCGATCTGTTGATTGGCGGGCCAGGCAGTCCCACCCAGCTCGTGCTGACCGCCGTCTACCTGCAGCCTGCAGGCATGGAGTTGATCGACGGCAATATCCTGAAAGAGCTGGAGGAAGATGAGGGCGTTGCCTACGCCTCACCGCTCGCCTTCGGCGACTTCTTCGACCAATATCCGATCATAGGCGTCACGCCGGTCTTTCTGAGCGGGTATAGTCTGGAGGGGCGCCCGTTCGAAGCGGCCTATGAGGCCGTCGTCGGCGCCGATGTTCATCTGGAAATCGGCGAGAGGTTCTCGCCAGTGCATGGCGATCTCGGCGGCCGCCGATCCCGACGCCGAGGTCCACACCGCATTCGACTATGCAGTCGTCGGTCGCCTCGGAGGACGGGCTCGCCCTGGGATCGCGCGATCGTGGTCCCCGTCGAGGCGGTGTGGGACGTGCACGGGCTGCCGACCGGTCAGGAACACCATGCCGAAGGCGCCGCCGCACCGAAGTGAATCGGTCCGCCCTGGAGCGGTGACCTCCCGGGCGTGCCGGCGATTGTCGTCAAACCAGCATCGTTCGGCGACGCCTACCGCCTGCGAGCCCTCTATCGGACCTCCGAGACGATGGCCCTGTTTCCCGCCGAGTGCTGGTCGAACTCTACGACTTGCTGGGCAACGCGCGCGACATCCTGGCGATCATCGCAGTGGGTACCCAGGCTTTGGTGATTGCCGCTGTTTGTCTCGCCGTCTTCGCTTCGCTGGCCCAGCGGCGACGGCAGGTGGCCGTCCTGCGCGCCCTGGGCGCCTCTCGAAGCTATGTGTTTGCCACCGTCTGGTGCCACGTGACCACCATGATTGCGCTCGGTGCCTTGCTCGGGCTCGGCCTCGGGTGGCTTGGCGCTTTGATCCTGTCCAAGGCCATCGAGGCAGATACCGGCGTGGTGCTGCCCGTGGCGCTCAGTCTTCGAGGAAGTCTCGATGGTCCTGGCACTCATCGTGATCGGAGGGCTCTTGGCCCTGGTGCCGTCGACGCTCAGCTACCGCCAATCGGTCTCGGCGGGCCTACGCAGCTGATCTCGCGCCCTATCAAAACTGCGGTGGCTGCGCGCCTGATCCGGACCCTGCTCAACGCAGCTGCACAGGGCTGCGCGGCGAGACCGACGCCAGCTCGACCACGAACTTGGCGAGCAGGGCCCGGGTGATGTCCGCAAAGGCGCGCGCCTCGATCACGAACGAGCCCGGGCCACCCTGGACGTGCTCGCGGAAATAGGCCGCGATCTCGGCGGCGTCCTCGCGATCGCCCATGATCAGGCCGTTGACGATGAGCCCGCGCCCGATCGCGCGGTCGCGCGCCGCAGCCGGCCCGTCGCCGACATTGTCGATGCCGTTGGCGCAGATGTTGATGACATTGTGCCAGCTGTCGAAGGGGGCGGCGGCGCTGATCTCGATCGCGCGCTCGATCGCCGCCGAGACGTCGGTCGCATGACCGCTTCGCCACGGCCGTGCGTTGCTGGGAGCCCCGAGCGTGTACCCCATGGGAGACAAGCTGCGCGCCGTGCGCAGCAGCTCTGCGACCCGCTCGGCGTCCGCCTTCGAGCCGATCAGGCTCCACGGCACCAGGGGGACGAACTCGCCATTGGCCCAGGTGAAGGCGACGAAGCCGATCCGGCCGTGATAGCCCCGCTCGATTGCCTCCAGGAACTTCGGATCGGCCACGGCGTGGGCCATGCCCTCGAGCTCGAGATGCTCTTCGCCCGCCTTGATCGAGCCCGACACGTCGATCGCGGTGATCAGATTGGCGTCGGTCGCCTGCTGCGCCGCCGCCGGCCAGACCAGCAAGGCCCACAGGCTTACGGTCAACCAGCGTGCAACCATGCTGCCTCGCAAAATGGTAACTTTAAGGAGATTGTAGCGAGAATATTTCAATCAAAACGGGAATGCAAGTGCCCGCCGGAACCAACGGCTGAGCGCCAGGCGATCTTGGGACGAACGCGCGGGGCGCGCCGGGATGCGAGGACACCTATCCTTGCGGATAGAGCTGGCGCAGCGTGTGGACGATCCGCTGGGTGGCCGAGAACGCGGTCAGCACGACCAGGAGATAGATCGCCTCCGGCAACAGGCCGAGCAGCAGGCCCAGTGCGATCAGCACGACCCGCTCGGCGCGGGTCACGATGCCGACCTTGCACTCCAGGCCCAGGCCTTCGGCGCGCGCGCGGGTATAGCTCACAAGCAGCGAGCCGAGCAGCGCCAGCACGGTCAGGGCGGCATCGACCGGCAGGCCGTGCCGGGCGAAATAGTAAGCGATCGCGGCAAACACCACGCCTTCGGAGATGCGATCGGCGGTCGAATCCAGGAAGGCGCCGAAACGCGAGCTCATCTTGGCGAGCCGCGCCAGCGCGCCATCCAAAAGGTCCAGGCTGCCCGCCAGCAGATAGACGACGCCGGCCAGCACCAGCTGGCCATCGACGATCAGCGCAGCGCCGACCAGATTGAGCAAGATCCCGACGAGCGAGACCTGGTTGGGCGTGACCCGACACCACAGCAAGAGCGACGCGACTGGCATGAACGCCTGGTCCAGCATCTTGCGGAGGTAATCGCGAACCGCCTCCATTGCTCCTGATCCATATGCTCGAGATGCTTACCGAGCACTCGATTTGCATCTCATCAAGACGACAACAATGGCACTTTCGCCATATCAAGACAACTAATCTGCCGCAACAAGGTCCCACGCGCGGCGACCGTTCACTCGCGTCCGCGAGGATCGTACCTAGGATTGTGAAACACGAACAGGTCGTCGTCCAGGGCCACGCCGGTCTCGACGCCATCGAGCACGACATGGGTCGGCAGGCCCTGCGCGTCGACCACGGTCCATCGACGCAGCTCCATCGGCTGCTCGCCGAACACCAGGGTGATCGAGCCCTGGTCCGGCTGGTCGGTCTGGACCAGGGTCACGCGCAGCTCGCCGGCAGCATCCTCGACATGGGTGACGGTGACGTCGCCGCCGAGCTTGATGGGCTCGTCGAGCAGGAAGCCGAGCGGGGTCGACCCGGTCGAAAGCTGGCTGACCTGCTTCAGCTTGCGGTCGTGGTAGTTCACCCACCAGCGATCGGCGACGATCAGGATGCGGCTCGGCGGGTCGTATTCGAGGCGCATCTTGTCGGGCCGCTCGTAATACAGCTCGCCGGTCAGCGAGGCGCCATCCGGGTTGATCTGCACGAAGCTCGAGCGCAGCGTGTCGATGCCATTCAGATAGGCCTCGACCCGGGCGATCGGCTCGCGCGCGGCTTCCGGCAACGCCGCCCACGCCGTCGCCTGCCAGGCCGCGACCACGGCCACGGCGAGCCACGCCATCGCGGCGCGCAGGCCGCGGCTGCTCACCATGGCACCTCCTCGCCGTCCTGGCGCTCCATCAGCACCTGGCGGCGGCCGACATGGTCGGGGTGGCTGATGTGGCCGTCGGCCTCCATGCGCTCGATCAGGCGGGCCGCGCTGTTGTAGCCGATCCGCATCTTGCGCTGCAGGAAGCTGGTCGAGGCCTTGCCCTCGCGCGCCACGATCTGCACGGCCTGGGCATATTGCGCGTCTTCGTTGCTGGCCGGGTCGTCGAAGCCGACATCGAGGATGCTGCCGCCCTCGAGCGCGGCCTCGTCGGTGACCGAGTCCAGATAGTCCGGCTCGCCCTGCTCGCGCAGATAGGCAACCACGCGCTCGACCTCCTCGTCGGTGACCAGCGGCCCGTGGATACGGGTGATCCGCTCGCCCGGCATCATATAGAGCAGGTCGCCCTGGCCGAGTAGCTGCTCGGCACCCGGCTCGCCCAGAATCGTCCGGCTGTCGATCTTGGAGCTGACCCGGAAGCTGATCCGGCTCGGCAGATTGGCCTTGATCACGCCGGTCAGCACGTCGACCGAGGGCCGCTGGGTGGCGACAATCAGGTGGATGCCGGCGGCGCGCGCCTTCTGCGACAGCCGCTGGATCGCCGATTCGATCTCCTTGCCCGCGGTCAGCATCAGATCCGCGACCTCGTCGACCACCACCACGATCAGCGGCAGGTGGGCCATCTTGATCGGCTGCTGCTCGAACACCGGCACGCCGGTACCGGGCTCGAAGCCGGTCTGAACCCGGCGCGACAGCTGCTCGCCGCGTGCCATGGCCTCGCCGATCCGCCGGTTGTAGGCAGAGATGTCGCGCACCCCCAGATGCGACATCAGCCGGTAGCGGTCGTCCATCTCGCGCACCACCCATTTCAGCGCGACCACCGCCTTTTGCGGCTCGGTCACCACCGGCGCCAGCAGATGGGGGATGCCTTCGTAGACCGACAGCTCGATCACCTTGGGATCGATCATGATCAGCTTGCACTGGTCGGGCGGCAGCCGATAGAGCAGCGAGAGGATCATCGCGTTGATCGCGACCGACTTGCCCGAGCCGGTGGTGCCGGCGATCAGCAGGTGCGGCATGCGCGACAGATCGACCACCATCGGCTCGCCGCCGATGTCCTTGCCGAGCGCCAGGGTCAGCTGGGCCGAGGTCGCCTCGTAGGCCGGACCGGACAACAGGTCGCGCAGATAGACGGTCTCGCGCTGGTCGTTGGGCAGCTCGATGCCGATCACGTTGCGCCCGGGCACCACGGCGACGCGCACCGACATGGCGCACAGCGAGCGGGCGATGTCGTCGGCCAGGCTGATCACCCGTGCGGCGCGCGTGCCGGGCGCCGGCTCCAGCTCGTACAGCGTGACCACGGGACCAGGCCGGACGTCGACGATCTCGCCGCGCACGCCAAAATCGTCCAGCACCTTCTCGAGGGCTCTTGCGGTCTCGGCCAGGATCGCCCGATCGATCTCGACATTGGTGCGCACGCGCGGCTCGGCCAGGAACCGCAGGGGCGGCAGCTTGAACGGGCCGTCGCTCAGCAGCTCGGTATCGGCCGGCTTGGCGGCCGGCCGGGTCGCGGGCGTGGCGGCCGCCTTGGCCAGCGCAGCAGCCGGCTCCGGGGTTGGCGCGGGGCGCGTGCCGGGCCGCCGCCGCGTGGCCGGCGCCGGGTGCCTGCCGGCGTCACCATCCGACTGCTTGTCGAGGAACGGCAGCGCCGGCAGGCGCAGGCGGCCGGCGAGGCCGCGCACCAGGCCGAACGCCGTGGCCAGCGGTCGCCGGCGGACCGGCTGCTGGCGGCCGTTGCGGCGCACATCGAGACGCTGGTCGACCGCCTCGGCCCAGCGCGGCTGCTCAGGCTCCGGCGCGCCGAAGATCAGCCGGCGCAGGCCGAGCGCCGCCGCCTTGCAGACCAGCCACAGCTCGCGCCACAGCGCAAAGCCCAGGCAGGCCAGGGCGACCACCAGGCTGACCGGTCCATAGCTCTGTGGTCCCAGCACCCCCTGCAGGTGGTGCAGCAGCGCATCGCCGACCGAGCCGCCCAGGCCCAGCCAGTACGGCCAGCTGTCCGAAATCGGCCAGGTCGCCAGATAGCCGGCGCTCGCCAGGATCGCCGGCGGCAGGGCCACGATCCGCGCCCAGGACAGATCGAACGGCGCGCCGAAGATCAGCCGAAGGCCCCACACGAACGGCACGACCACCGGCACCCAGACGGCATAGCCGAAGATCTGCAGGCCAAGATCGGCGATGCTGGCGCCGACATAGCCCAGGGGATTGGTGATCGGCCCGACCGTGGCGTGATTGAGCGAGGGGTCGTTGGCATTGTGCCCGAGCAGGACGAGCGCCAGGGCCAGCGCCGCCAGGACCAGCAGCGCGCCGAGTGCCTCGCTGGCGCGGCGGAGCATGAAATCCGGCGACGCCTCCTTGTTCGGCCAGGGGAGCGATGGAAACGGCCATAAGGCGTTCTCCTGCTCTAGTCCAGAGTTTCGGCGATCCGGCGCAGCGCCGTCTCGGTGGTCTCGAGATCGTGCACCATGGCGACCCGGATCCTGCCGGCGCCGGGGTTGACGCCGCGCTCGTCGGCGCGCCCGAGATACTCCCCGGGCAGCACCTTGATCGCAGCCTCGGTCCACAGGCGCCGGGTCGCGGCCTCGCCATCCGGCACGGTCAGCCACAGGAAGAAACCGCCATCCGGCCGGTAGAAGCCGAGCCGCCCGCCGAGCAGCCGCTCGGCCAGATCGTATTTCTGGCGATACAGCGCGCGATTGGCCTCGACATGCGCCTCGTCGCCCCACAGCGCGCACGCGGCCGCCAGCACCGGCAGGGGCTGGACCGCGGCGGCATAGTTGCGCAGGCGCGCAAACCCCGCCATCACCGCGGGATCGCCGGCGACGAAGCCGGAGCGCAGGCCGGCAGCACTCGAGCGCTTGGACAGCGAATGGCAGACCACCAGGTGGTCGAGGCTGTCGCCCAGGCCCTGCGCCGCCTGCAATGCGCCGGGCGGCGGCTCGCGGGTGTACAGCTCCGCATAGCACTCGTCGGCGATCAAGAGGAAATCGTGGCGCCGCGCCAGCTCGAGCGCGCGCTTGAGATAGTCGAGCCCGGCGGCCGCGCCCTCCGGATTGCTCGGCGAGCACAGATAGAACGCCACGGTGCGCGCCAGCAGCGCCGGCTCCAGCCGGTCGAGATCGGGCAGATAGCCGGTCTCGGCCGTGGCACTCAGCAGCACCGGCTCGGCACCGGCCATCACCGCCGCACCCAGATAGACGTTGTACATCGGGTTCGGCAGCAGGATCGCGGGCTGGCCGCCGGCCCTGGTCTCCGGCGTGATCGCCTTGGCCAGCAGGAACAGCGCCTCCTTGGTGCCGGCGACCGCCAGGATGTGCCGCACCGGATCGATCAGCCCGGCCGGCAGCCCGTAACGCCGGCCGAGCCAGCCCGCCGCGGCCTCGCGGAACGCCGCCGTGCCGACCACGGGCGGGTAGCGGTTCCAGGCATGGCCGTGCTCGGCCAGGGTATCGATCAGCAGCCGCGGCGGCGGATGCATCGGCGAGCCGATCGACAGATCGATCGGTTCGAGGCCGGCCGGCGGCGCGAGCGGCGCGAGCAGGGCCGCCAGGCGCGGAAAGGCGTAGTCGCTGAGCTGCTCGAGCCGTGGGTTGAGCATGACCGTCAGGGACTCCCCGGCGCGCCGGTGGGCCGGCCGCGCCTTCAGTGCGACCCTACCTTAACATTCTGGCGCAACTTGCTTCAACCACGGAGAAAAGCCCGGAGGGGATCCCCTCCGGGCTTGGGAAGCTCCCGGGAATCGGGAGAAGGCGGCGGCGCAGCGCCGCGTCGATCACTGCGCCATGCTGGGACCGAACTCCGGATAGGCCTCCATGCCGAGCTCGGCCTGATCGATGCCGGCTTCCTCGTCCTCGTCCGACAGGCGGATGCCGACGGTCGCCTTGAGGATGCCCCAAACGATCAGGCTGGCAATGAAGATGAAGGCCCCGATCGACGCCACGCCGATCAGCTGGGTGCCGAACGCGGTCTCGGGATTGGTGAACGGCACCGCCATGGTGCCCCAGATGCCCGCGAACAGGTGGGCCGGGATCGCGCCGACCACGTCGTCGATCTTCAGTTTGTCCAGCAGCGGCACGGTCGACCACCACGAGCACGCCGCCGATCGCGCCGATCATGACGGCAGCGCCAGGGGAGGGCGTCAGGGGCTCGGCGGTGATCGAGACCAGGCCCGCGATCGCGCCGTTCAGCACGAAGGTCAGGTCGATCTTCCTGTACATCAGCTGGGTCACGATCATCGCCGCCATCACGCCGCCGGCCGCGGCCAGGTTGGTGTTGACGTAGATGTTGGCGATCGCGATCGCGTCGGCGGCCGCTGCCGAGCGCCAGCTGCGAGCCGCCATTGAAGCCGAACCAGCCGAGCCACAGGATGAAGGTGCCGAGCGTGGCGAGCGGCAGGGACGATCCCAGCATCGGCGTGACCTCGCCGCTCGGGCCGTACTTGCCCTTCCGGGGCCCAGCAGGAGCGCGCCGGCAAGCGCCGCCCAGCCGCCGACCGAATGGACCAGGGTCGAGCCGGCGAAATCGGAAAAGCCCATCTCGCTGAGCCAGCCGCCGCCCCACTGCCAGGAGCCGGTGATCGGATAGAGCATGCCGGTCAGGACCGCGGTGAAGATCAGGAACGGCCAGATCTTCATGCGTTCGGCCATCGTGCCGGACACGATCGAGGCCGCGGTGGCGACGAACACCATCTGGAAGAACCAGTCGGAGGACGCCGAATAGCCGGCCGAGAGATCGCCGCCGGCAGCCGCGCTGTCGTCCGGGCCCCAGACCGCGAAGCTGCCCAGGAAGCCGCCGTCGACGCCGCTGTACATCAGGTTGTAGCCGATCAGGTAGAACAGGATGCCGGCCACGGAATAGAGTGCGATGTTCTTGAGGAGATGGTTGCCGACGTGCGCTTGCGCACCAGGCCCGCCTCGAGCATGGCGAAGCCGCACGCCATCCACATCACGAGGAAGCCGTGCACCAGAAAGGACAGGGTGTTGAAGATGAACTGGGTCTCTTGCGGTACGCCGGCCGGCGCTGCGTCCTGCGCCGCGGCAGGACCGGCGAGCATCAAGACGCCGGCGCCGAGCAGTGCCGCCAAGCCCCCCGTCTTGGCCATTCCCCTCATCAGGTTCTCCTTCGTTACGAAATCGCCAACAAGTGACGCGACCTACCGCCGTGCGCATGGTGCGGCCGTGCGCCGCCCCTCGTGGAGCAAAGCCTGTGCCAACGTCGCTGCCGATGATCGAGCGAAGCCGTTGCCTTGCCCTTGTGGAGGGAAATTGCCTAATAATTCATCACGATGGACGGATATGCCTATTCGTTGTGCTCTGTAGCCCATGAGTCGCGACCAGAGCTTCGATCTGCTGGTGATCGGCGGCGGTCTGACCGGCCTCGCCTTGAGCTGCGCCGTGGCCGGCGAGGGTCTGCGCGTTCTCCTGGTCGAGCGCGGCGATCTGGCGGCGACCACCGCACCACCGTTCGACGGCCGGGTCACGGCGATCGCCCCAGGCTCGCGCCGCCTGCTCGAAGCGATCGACGTCTGGCCCGCGCTCGAAGCCGACGCCCAGCCGATCTTCGACATCGAGGTCGGCGAGCGTGATTCGCCGCTGCGGGTTCACTACGACCACCGGCAGATCGGCGACGAGCCGCTCGGCCACATCGTCGAGAACCGGCTGATCCGGATCGCGCTGTTGCGGCGCGCGGGGGCGCTGGCCGGCCGATCGCTGGTGGTGGCGGCGCCCGACCGGGTGACCCGGCTCGATCGCCGCGGCGGTGCGGTCACCGCCCGGCTCGCCGGCGGCCGGGAGGTGCGGGCGGCGCTGTGCGCCGTGGCCGAAGGCCGGCAGTCGCAGACCCGGGCGCTCGCCGGTATCGGGACCCTGCGCTGGGACTACGACCAGACCGGCATGGTGGCGACCATCGGCCATGCCCTGCCCCATCACGGCCTCGCGATCGAGCGCTTCTTCGCCTCCGGCCCGTTCGCCATCCTGCCGATGACCGGCAACCGCAGCTCGATCGTCTGGGCCGCCGACAACCGGCTGGCGCGCGACCTGATCGGCCTCGACGATGCCGAGTTCATGGACGAGCTGGCCGAACGCTTCGGCGACCAGCTGGGCGCGCTCGAGCTGGTCGGCCCGCGCTGGCACTATCCCCTGTCGATGGTCCAGGCCGACCACTACACCGCAACGCGCCTGGCGCTGGTCGGCGATGCCGCGCGCGCGATCCATCCGATCGCCGGCCAGGGCTGGAACCTGGCGCTGCGCGACGTTGCGGCGCTGGCCGAGCTGGCGATCGACGCCAAGCGGCTGGGGCTCGATCTCGGCAGCACGCAGGTCCTGGCGCGCTACGAGCGCTGGCGGCGGTTCGATTCGCTCGCCCTGATCGCGATCACCGACGGCCTGAACCGGCTGTTCGCCAACGATCTCCTGCCGCTGCGCCTGGCACGCGAGCTGGGGCTTGGGATGGTCGAGCGGATCGCGCCCCTCAAGGGCTTTTTCATGCGCCACGCCATGGGGCTGCTGGGCGACCTGCCGCGCGTGATGCGGGGCGAGGCGCTGTAAGCCGCAGCCCGAGGCATCGCAAGGGGCCCGGTCGACTCCACGGCTTGCCCGACCGGCTCGGATACACTACACGATCGAGCACGCACGCAGTGCTCCCAACGACCGCGAGGCGATCGTGATCGGACCGATCCCCTGGAGCGTTGCGACTCCCGCCGTCGGCGCGGCCTTCGTCGCGTCCCTGGTCGAGGTTGTCGAGGCCTTCACCATCGTGCTTGCGGTGGCCACGCTGCGCGGCTGGCGCCCCGCCGTCACGGGAACCGCTCGCGGCGCTCGGCGCGCTCGGCGCTGCTGGTCGTGGCGCTCGGTCCTCTGCTCGACCGCGTTCCGCTGCACCTGCTGCAGCTGGTCATCGGCATCCTTCTCCTGCTGTTCGGCATGGGTGGCTGCGCAAGGCGGTGCTGCGGTCGGCGGGCGTGATCCCGCTGCACGACGAGGATGCGGCCTTTGCGGCCGAGACCGAGCACCTCGCCGAGGAGGCGCGGCGCGGCACGCATCGCTCGACTGGATCGCCGGCCTCGCGGCGTTCAAGGCGGTGCTGCTCGAAGGCCTGGAGGTGGTCTTCATCGTCATCGCGGTCGGCGCGGGACGCGGGCTGCTCTGGCCCGCCGCCGCGGGCGCGCTGGCCGCCTGCGTCGCCGTGCTCGCCATCGGCGCTCTGGTCCACCGGCCGCTGGCCCGGGTGCCCGAGAACACGCTGAAATTCGGCGTCGGCGTGATGCTGTCGGCGTTCGGCGTGTTCTGGACCGGCGAGGGCCTCGGCATCGGCTGGCCGGGTCACGATCTGGTGCTGCTCGTCTTTGCCGCGCTCTTCCTCGCGACCGGCCTTGCGATGGCGAGCCTGTTGCGTCGCCCGAGCCTTGAGGCCGCCCGATGACCCTGCTGCGCGACATCGCAGGCGAGCTCGCGGGCATGTTCTTCGCCGACATCCGTCTTGCCGGCGCGGTCTTGCTGCTCGTGTCGGTCGTGGCCACGGTTGTCCGGATTCTCGGTGCACCGCCGCTGATCGGCGGGGCGGTGTTGCTGATCGGCTGCCATGCGATCCTGGTCGAAGCCGTTGTGCGCGAGGCGCGCCGCCGCAGGTCGTCTTGAAGGGCTTCTCGGATGCCGCCCGGCCCGAGCCCGCGGAACATCGGCTCAGGGCACCCAGGCGATGCGCAGGAGGTTGGTGGCGCCCGGCGTGCCGAACGGCATGCCGGCGGTGATCACCAGGCTGGCGCCCGACGACGCGATGCCCTCCTCGCGCGCTTTCTGGCAGGCACGCTCGACCATCTCGTCGATGTCGTGCGCATCCTCGCAGACCACGCCGTGCAGGCCCCAGGCCAGGGCCAGGCGCCGTGCCGCGGCCAGCCGCGTGATCAGGCCGAGGATCGGCTGGTCCGGCCGCTCGCGTGAAGCCCTGAGCGCGGTCGCGCCCGAGGTCGTGTAGGTGACGATCGCGGCCGAGTGCATGACCCCGGCGACGTGGCGGGCGGCCGCCGAGATGGCGTCGGCAGAGGTCGACTCGGCCTCGGCGTGATAGGCGTCCAGATAGCTGCGATAGAGCGGGTCGTGCTCGACCTTGGTCAGGATCCGATGCATGATTCCGACCGCCTCGACCGGATAGGCGCCGGCCGCGGTCTCGGCCGACAGCATCACCGCGTCCGCACCGTCATAGACCGCGGTCGCGACGTCCGAGGCCTCGGCCCGGGTCGGCGCCGGTGCGCTGATCATCGATTCCAGCATCTGGGTCGCGACCACCACCGGCTTGCCGGCGTCGCGCGCCGCCCGGATCATCCGTTTTTGCAGCCCCGGCACGTCCTCGGGTGGCAGCTCGACGCCCAGATCGCCGCGCGCGATCATGATGCCGTCGGCCAGGTCGATGATCTCGTCGAGCCGCTCGAGCGCCGCCGGTTTCTCGATCTTGACCATGATCGCGGCCCGGCCGGCGATCAGACGGCGCGCCTCGGCGACGTCGTCGGGCCGCTGCACGAAGCTCAACGCAATCCAGTCGGCGCCGAGCTCCAGCCCGTACTGCAGGTCCTGGCGATCCTTGGCGGTGATCGCCGAGAGCGGCAGCATCACCTTGGGCAGGTTGACGCCCTTGCTGTCCGAGAGCACGCCGCCGATCGTCACCCTGGTCTCGATCGCGTCCTCTGACGTCGCGGTCACGCAAAGGCGAATCCGGCCATCGTCGAGCAGCAGCTCGGTGTCGGGCTCGGCGACCCGAAAGATCTCGGGATGGAGCAGCGAGACACGCTGCTGGTCGCCGGGCGCCGGGTCCAGGTCGAGCCGGAACGACGCGCCCTCATGCAGCTCCACCCGGCCCTGCTGAAAGCGACCGACCCTGAGCTTGGGGCCTTGCAGGTCGACCACCACTGCGATCGGCCGGCCCGTCGCCTCCTCGACCGCCCGCACATTGCGATAGCGCTCGGCATGCTGATCGTGGGTGCCGTGCGAGAAATTCAACCGAAACGCGTCGGCGCCGGCGTCGAACAGCTTGTGAATCCGCTCCTGTGTCGAGCTGGAGGGCCCGAGCGTGGCCAGAATCTTCGCGCGGCGGTGATGGCGGGGCTCGGACATGCGCAGGCACCAGGCGGCAGAGGCTTTCCCGCGTGTTGGGATAGACCATGTCACGCGCCCTGTCACCCGGCGCGCGTATCGCGAGGCGGGCGCCTGCGCCCCGCCGGGCACTGGTCATGGCCCACTTGGCCCTGTAAGGTAGTGCTCGGCAACCCTGCGCCCAGCCTGGGGCGCCCCGAAAGATACGCCATGAACCTGCTTGCCGGTCTCATCGCACTGGCCACCGCGCTCGGCTATGTCGGCGTGCTCGCGTTCGATGTGAACCTGGTGCCGCTCTGGATCGTGATCCTGATCGGGGTCGCGGCGATGGTGATGAGCTTCGTCGAGACCGTGCGCGGCGACACTGCCGATCGCTAGTGCAGCGAGGCAATCAGAAGATTCCTCTGATTGCCGACCCGCGCTGCACTATCTCATTGGAATTTAGTGCTCTCTGCGAGCAGACATGTGAATCATCTGTCTGCTCCAGAGCACTAGTCGGCGGAGGATGTACGCACCGCGTCGAGCAGCCAGCGCGCGGTGCGCAGCAGGCGGGCGTCGTCGCCCTTCTGGCCGACCAGCTGGACCCCGATCGGCATACCCTCGGCACCGGTCAGCAGCGGCAGCGTGATCGCAGGGGTGCCGCACAACGTCCAGATCGTGCAGAAGATCGGGCTGCCCGTGCTCTCGAGACCGACCGGCGCCTCACCCGCTGCCGCCGGCGTCAGGATCGCGTCGTAGCGCTCGAACAGCGCGGCGAGCGCGGCGTCGTATTCCACGACACGCTCGAGCGCGCGATTGTAGTCGACCGCGAGCGTCCGCTGGCCACGCTCGATCATCTCGCAAAGCCGCCCGGTCAGCTGATCGCGGCCGCGTGTGTATTCGGGCGCGAAACTCTTGGCGAGGTCGGCTTCCATGATGGTCTGGTGCACGGCGATCGCGTCGTCGAAGATCTCCGGCAGCGCCACCTCCTCGACCCGCTCGCCGAGATGCAGGGCCAGCTCGGCGAAGCCTGCCTTGGTGTCCTCGGCCGCTTGGTCCCAGACCGGCTGGCGGACGAACGCGAGCGTCGGCGGCACCGGTGGCGCCTCACGGCTGACCCTGAGCAGGTCGGGACGCGCGTGCGGCCGCATCGCCCGGTCCCTCGCGTCGAACGCCATCAGGACCTCGGCCAGCAGCGCGCAGTCGTCCAGGTCGCGCGCCATGACGCCGACCGTATCGAGCGGCGGCGACTGCGCGAGGATGCCGCGCCGCGAGATCAGCCCATGGCTCGGCTTGTAGCCGAACACGCCGCAGAACGACGCCGGCCGGATCACCGAGCCGTTGGTCTGGGTGCCGATCGCCAGCGGCACCATGCCCGCCGCCACCGCCGCGGCCGAGCCGGACGACGAGCCGCCCGGCGTACGCCCGGCGTGGTGCGGGTTGCGGGTCTTGTTGGGACCAAAGACCGCGAGCTCGGTGGTCACCGTCTTGCCGGGCACGATCGCGCCGGCGGTCTTGAGCAGGCTGACCACGGCAGCGTCGTCGCGCGGGCGGCGACCGGCGTGCAGCACCGTGCCGTGCTCGGTCGGCATGCCGGCGGTATCGATGATGTCCTTGACGCCGACCGGAATGCCGTGCAGCGGCCCGAGTGGCCGGCCGCGCTTGCGCCAGGCGTCGGCCGCGCGCGCTTGGCGCAGGGCATGCTCGGGATCGAGGAAGGCCCAGGCCTCGACCTCGGAATCGCGTGCCTCGATCCGCGTCAGGCAGGCTTGCGTCAGCCGCTCGGCGGTGATCCTGCCCTCGGCGATCAGGCGCGCGGCCGCGCCCGCGCAAAGCCCCGTCAGTTCATCATCGGCAGCAGTCATCGCTCAATTACCATAGAGATAGTTCGGCAGCCATTGGACCAGGCCGGAGAAGTTGTAGACCAGGACCATCGACAGGAACACCATCAGCAGGAACGGCATGCAGCCGCGGAAGATGTCCATCAGCTGCACGAACGGCGGCGCGATGCCTTTGAGGTAGTAGGCGGACATCGCCATGGGTGGCGTCAGGAACGAGGTCTGCAGGTTGAGCGCGACCAGCACGCCGAAGAAGACCGGGTCGACGTTAAAGTGCTTGAGCAGTGGCAGGAAGATTGGCACGAAGATGATGATGATCTCGGTCCATTCCAGCGGCCAGCCGAGCAGGAAGATGATGAACTGGGTCAGGATCAGGAAGCTGACCGTGCCCAAATTCAGGCTGAGCACCAAGTTCTCCACCACGTGGTGGCCGCCGAGATAGGAGAAGATCGAGGAGAAGGTCCACGAGCCGATGAACAGGTAGCAGACCATGGCGGTGGTGCGTGCCGTCAGGTAGACCGCCTCCTTCAGGCGCTCCCAGGTCAGCGCCCGGTAGGCGACCGCGAGCACGAGCGAGCCCAGCGCGCCGACCGCGGCGGCCTCGGACGGCGTCGCCAGCCCGAACAGGATCGCGCCGAGCACGCTGGTGATCAGGATGGCCAGCGGGAAGAACGAGGTCAGGAGATGGCCGACGACCTCCAGAAACGGGACATCCGCTTCCTCCTCGGGCAGCTTGGGCGCGACCTTCGGCTTCAGGATAGCCAGCCCGATGACGTAGATCACGTACAGGCTTGCGAGCAGGAAGCCCGGGAACATGGCGGCGGCATACAGCTTGACCACCGAGACGCCGGCCGCCGCTGCATACACGATCAGCATGATCGAGGGCGGGATCAGGATGCCGAGCGTGCCGCCCGCGCAGATCACGCCCGAGGCGAGCTTGGTGTCGTAGCCGGCTTTGAGCATGGCCGGGTAGGCGAGCAGGCCCATCAGGGTCACGACCGCGCCGACGATGCCGGTGGCGGTCGCGAACACGGCGCAGGTGATCAGCGCGGCCACGGCCATCGAGGCCGGCACGCGGCGTGCCGCCAGCTGGATACTGTAAAATAATCGATCGAGGATGCTGGCCCGCTCGATCACGTAGCCCATGAACAGGAACAACGGGACCGCGGTCAGCACGTCGTTCGACATGATGTCGAAGATGTTCTGGACCAAAAGGTCGAACACCCGGCCCTGCATCGCGTACAGGCCGAAGAACACGCCCATCGCGACCAGGGTGAAGGCGATGGGGAAGCCGAGCATGATGATGAAGATGAACAACACCATCATGAGGATGCCGATCTGCGGATCGGTCATCGGCCGGCAGCCCGCTCGCTGTGCTTCGCCTGCTCAGAATGGCCGTGATGGGTGCGCTCCTCGTCCTCGTGATAGTGCTGGATCGCCGAACTCCAGCTCCTCGACGTCCTGGTAGCGTGCGGGCCATGCGCCGCTGCGCATGCATTGCACGCAGCGGACCAGCTCGGAGATGCCCTGGAGGAACAGGACCACGCCGGCGATCGGGATGAGCGCCTTGACCTGGTAGACCGGGATGCTGGCCGGGCTGTAGACGCTGGTCTCGCCGAACTGCCACGACATGTGGGCGAAGCCATAGCCCGAATAGACGAAGGCGATCACGGCGGGAAAGTAGAACAGGATGTACAGCACGAGATCGATGCCCGCCTGCACACGCGGCGGCCACAGCCGGTAGACGACGTCGCCGCGGACATGGCCATCGCGCGACACCGTGTACGCGCCGGCCATCAGGAACAGCGCGCCGTACATGATGTAGCTCACGTCGTAGGCCCACGAGGTCGGGTCGTTCAGAACATAGCGCATGAAGACTTCGTAGGTGACGCCGAACGTCAGGATGAGGATGCACCATGCGAAGGTCTTGCCCATCCACATGCTCAGGCGGTCGACGAAGAACAGGAACCGCTCCACCGATCTCCCCCTCCTTACGCGCACCAGACGGCACGAGCCGCGGCTGCTCGCGACGCGGGGCGGTGCCAGGCACCGCCCCGACGCTTTCAATCCGACGGGCTGGACCGCCGGTCAGATCTTCAACGGACCGAAATAGTGCTCGTAGGCCAGCTTGGTGTCGACGTTGTTGGCCAGGACGTAGAAGCAGACCCGCTCCGCCCATTCACGCTGGGACTGGATCACGCGGCTGAAGAAGTCGTCCGAGGACAGCTGCTCGACTACCTGGTCCCAGGCGTCGAGCTCGGCCGAGAAGATCTCCTGCGGGGTGCGGCGCACCGTGACGCCCTCGTCCGTCTGGAGGGACTGGAGGTCGGCCGAGTAGCGGTCGAACGCCTTCCACAAGGTGGCCGAGGACGCTGCCTCGCTGGCGTATTTCAGCATCGCCTGCTGCTCGGCAGCCAGGCCGTCGAAGATCCCCTTGTTGAAGATGATCTCGAAGAACTCGTTGGCCTGGTGGTAGCTGCCGAGCATGTAGTTCTTGGCGACATCCGGCGCGCCGAGCAGCCGGTCCGAGCTCGGATTGTTGAACTCGAAGCCGTCGATCACGCCGCGCTCCATCGCCGGCACGATCTCGCCGCCCGGGATCTGGGTGACCGAGACGCCCATGTTCTGGAACACCTCGGTCGCCAGGCCGACGGTCCGATACTTCATGCCCTTCATGTCGTCGACCTTGGTGATCGGCTTCTTGAACCAGCCGAGCGGCTGCGGCGGCATCGGGGTCATGAAGAAGCTGACGATGTTGAAGCCGAGGATGTCCTGCATCAGCTCCTGGTGCAGCTGCTGGCCGCCGCCGAAGTAGATCCAGGCGATCGCCTGGTGGGCGTCCCAGCCGTAGCACGGGCCCGGTGCCGAACAGGGACGCCGCCTTGTTCTTGCCGTAGACGTAGGCGGGCACCGTGTGGCCGGCATCGAGCACGCCGGAGTGGACCGCGTCGTACACGCTGAACGGCTTCACCACCGAGCCGGACACCAGATAGTCGATCTTCAGGCGCCCCTCGCCCATCTCGTTGACGCGCGAGACATAGTCCTCGGCGAACTCGTTCAGGATGTCCTGCGGCGCCCAGGCGCCCTGCATCTTGATCACGGTGCTCTGGGCACGCGAGACGTTCGGCGCCGCAATTGCCGCCGTCGCGCCCACGCCCGCCACGGCGGCGCCTTTGAGGAACTTGCGCCGCGACGGCGTGGCGACCTCCTGGTCGACAGCAGGCGTGGCGCTCTTCACGCTGATCTGGTCACTCATGTTCGGGCCTCCCGTTTGTTTGAGCCCGGCGGCGCTAATCCTTGTGGATGCTGCCTTGCGCCGCGAAGCCCCCTACACCACTGGCCGGGTAGCCTGTGCCAGATGCGCCGGCAAGTCAAATCGAACTCGACGCGATCAATCCCGCGCGAGCGATTTCATCCAAGACCGCCATGCGCCGGGGCTGCACGTGCAAGGGAGCCGCTACAGGGTCTCGACCAGCTTGCGCATGCCCTCGCCGATCCCTGCCAGCGCGGTCCGGTAGATGTAGCGGTCCCAGCCGATGCAGAAGTGGCGGACGCCCAGGTCGACATAGCGCTTGGCCTGCTCGACCTCGGCGATCTCGATGCGCGGCGGCACGCCGTGCTCGATCGACTTTTGGATCACCAGCTCCTCGAACGGCCGGATCTCCGGCGTGCGCATCAGGCCCGGCTGGCCGCGCGAGAGGCCGAAATCGGCCGGGCCCCACTGGGTCATGTCGACGCCGTGGCGCCGCGCCGCATCCAGCACCTCGTCGAGGTTCTCGACCGCCACGTTCTTCTCGATCATGATCGTGAACACGATCGAGGCGAGGTCCGCCATGTACGATTCCGGGTCGTAACCCGACATCAGCGGCCGGCGCAGCTTGACCCCCATCAGGCCGCCGGTCTCGGGCGTGTCGGCCCGGATCACGCGCCGGCAGGCCTCGATGTCCCCGGCCGTGCGGATGTCGGTGAACAGCACCGCCTTGAAGCCGGCGCCGAGCGCCGCCTGCGCCCAGAAACCCTGGCTTTCCTGGTCGAGCTTGATCATCAGCGGCAGCTCGGCGCACTGGCCCGCGCGCGCCATGTGGTACAGCAGTTGCATATCGAAGGTCGAGTACTCGGCCGCGAACTCCGCGTAGTCGAACAAGCCCGTGTCGCCGATGATCTCCGGCAGGTCGGGATCGCAGGACAGATAGTGGGTGCCGATGGTCGGGCGGCCCGCGGCAAGCTTGTCGCGCAGGGTGTTGGGCATGATCACGGGGATGGCTTCCTTTGACGCGGGATGTGGCGGTACGTCGATCACAGGAGCCCGAGGGTGGTCCCAGCGCGCGCGAATGGCAAGCGCCAGTACCGCGGCGTGGACGGCGCTTCCGTCTTACAACTGGACGGCGCGGCCATAAGCGCTATGTAACGCGGCAGGTTGTGGAATGGGACCGATCAAGGAGGTGACGATGCGCCACCTGCTCGCGCTGACGATGATCCTGGCCGCGGCGCTCGGCACGGCGACCTCGGACACCGCCAACGCGGCCTCCGGGAATGGCAAGGACGAGCTGGTGATCGGCATCAGCCAGTTCCCCTCGACCCTGCACCCCAACATCGATTCCATGGCCGCCAAGAGCTACGTGCTGGGCATGACCCAGCGGCCGTTCACGGCCTATGACCACGACTGGCAGCTGGCCTGCTTCCTGTGCACCGAGCTGCCGACCTTCGAGAACGGCCTGGCCGTGCGCGAGCCGCTGCCGGAGGGCGTCGAGGGCCATGGCGAGCGCGACGGGCGTGGCGACCACCTACACCATCCAGCCGGACGCGACCTGGGGCGACGGCACGCCGGTGACCACCGACGACGTGCTGTTCACCTACGAGGTCGGCAAGCACCCCGACAGCGGCATCAGCAATGCCGAGCTGTACCGGCGGATCCTCGGCATCGACGTGATCGACGACAAGACCTTCGTCGTCCACAACGACCGGATCGAGTTCGACCTACAGCGGCCTGGGCGACTTTCGCGTGCTGCCGGCGCATCTGGAGCGAGCGGTCTTCGAGGCCGATCCGGCGACCTATCGCAACCGCACGACGTTCGATACCGATCCGACCAATCCCGGCCTGTGGTTCGGTCCCTACCGCGTGAGCGAGGTGGTGAGCGGCTCGCATATCGCGCTCGAGGCCAACCCGACCTGGTGGGGCACGCCGCCGCACTTCAAGCGGATCGTGGTCAAGGTGATCGAGAACACGGCGGCGCTCGAGGCCAATCTGCTCTCGGGCGCGATCGACATGATCGCCGGCGAGCTCGGCCTGACCCTCGACCAGGCGATCGCCTTCGAGCAGCGCAACGGCGACCGGTTCACGGTGTTCTATCAGCCCGGGCTGCTCTACGAGCACGTCGAGGTCAATCTCGACAACCCGATCCTGGCCGATCTGCGGGTCCGCAAGGCCTTGATGTACGGGCTCGACCGCCAGGCCATGAACGAGCAGCTGTTTGGCGGCCGCCAGCCGGTCGCCGACACCAAGGTCAGCGAGCTCGACTGGGTCTATGATCCGAACGTGACCAAATATGGCGAGGATCTGGACGCGGCCGCGGCCCTGCTGGACGAGGCCGGCTGGACCGAGATCAGGAACGGCATCCGCTACAACGCCGCCGGCGAGCCGCTGCAGATCGAGCTGATGTCGACCGCCGGCAACCGCACGCGCGAGCTGGTCGAGCAGGTGCTGCAGAGCCAGTGGCGCCGGCTCGGCATCGACATCCGGATCAGGAACGAGCCGGCGCGGGTGTTCTTCGGGCAGACCGTCAACGAGCGCAAGTTCCCCGGCATGGCGATGTTCGCCTGGTCGAGCGCGCCCGAGCATGTGCCACGGACCATCCTGCACTCCGAGGAGATCCCCACCGCGGACAACGGCTGGGCCGGGCAGAACTACGCCGGCTACGTCAACCCCGAGGTCGACCAGCTGATCGACGACATCGAGGTCGAGCTGCGATCGCGACAAGCGCAAGGCCATGTGGTGGCGCCTGCAGGAGATCTATGCCGACCAGCTGCCGGCGCTGCCGCTCTATTTCCGCGCCGACGCGCACATCTGGCCGAAGTGGCTGGATGGCATCAGGCCGACCGGACACATGCATCCGAGCACCCTTTGGGTCGAGCAGTGGGGTGCCGGAACCGGCTGAGCGGATGGTGAGGGTGTAGCAAGGCAGGCCGGGTGCTTCGCTATCTCAGCCACCGGCTGATCGAGGCGGCCATCGTGCTGCTCGGCATGTCGCTCCTGATCTATCTGCTGCTCGGGCTGATGCCGGGCGACCCGATCGATCTGCTGGCGAGCGGCGACCCCAACATCACCAGCGAGGACCTGGCGCGGCTGAAGGCGGTGTACGGCGTCGACCGGCCGCTGCTCGAGCGCTACGGCCACTGGCTGCAGGGCGCGCTCAGCGGCGATTTCGGCTATTCGCGCCTCTACGCCCTGCCGGTCACCGAGCTGATGGGACCGCGTCTGGCCAACACCGCGCTCCTGATGGGGCTGAGCTTCCTGCTCGCCCTGATCCTGGCCCTGCCGGCCGGCATCCTGGCCGCCCTGCGGCCGCGCAGCTGGCTCGACTACGGCCTCAACCTGTTCGCGTTCGCCGGCATCTCGGTGCCCTCGTTCTGGCTGGCGCTGCTGCTGATCCTGCTGTTCGCGGTGACCCTCGGCTGGCTGCCGGCGGGCGGCGTGCACGCGGTCGGCGACAGCTCGCTCGGCAATCGCGCCCTGCATCTGGTGCTGCCGGTGCTGACCCTGACCCTGCTGACGGTCGGCAGCGTGCTGCGCTTCACCCGAAGCGCGATGCTCGAGACCCTGCGCCAGGACTACGTCCGCACCGCGCGCGCCAAGGGGCTGAGCCCGTGGGGCGTGGTGGTCGGCCATGCGCTGCGCAACGCGATGATCCCGGTGGTGACGATCATCGCCTTGAACTTCGGCACGCTGTTCTCGGGGGCGCTGATCGTCGAGACCATGTTCGCCTATCTGGGCATGGGCAAGATGATCTACGACGCGATCATCGGCAACGACTTCAACCTGGCCCTGATCGGGCTGCTGTTCGCGACCCTGCTGACCCTGCTCTCCAATCTCGGCGCGGACGTGGTCTACGCCTGGCTCGATCCGCGGATCTCCTATGCGGACTGAGCGCCTGTCGCCCGCTGCTGCCCCGATCGCCGCGGCCCCGGCCACGCGGCCCGGCCCGCCGCTGGCCGCTGCGGCGCGCGGCCCCGGGGGCGAAGCCGTCTCGCCCGGCCGCATGCTGCTGCGCCGATTTTTGCGCCATCGGCTCGGCGTGATCAGCGCCGGCGTGCTGGTGCTGCTGTCGCTGGCCTGCCTGGCGGCACCGCTGGCCGCGGCGCTGCTCGGCCACGACCCCAATCTGGTGAACCTGTTCGGCCGGTTCGAGGGACCGAGCACGAGCCATCCCCTGGGCACCGACGAGCTGGGGCGCGACCTCTTGCTGCGGCTGCTGTATGGCGGCCAGGTCTCCTTGTTCGTCGGCCTGGTCGGCGCGATCGCGGCCTCGGTCCTGGGCACCCTGATCGGCGTGGTCGCGGGCTATGTCGGTGGCCGGATCGATGCCGTGCTGATGCGCCTGACCGACGCGGTGATCGCGTTGCCGCTGCTGCCGCTGCTGATCGTGCTGGCGGCGGTCGATCTGAGCAAGCTCGGCGTGCCGGAGGAGCTGGCGCGCTCCGAGAGCGCCAGCCTCTATCGCATCCTGCTGATCGTCGTGCTCGCCGGCTGGACCACGGTCGCCCGGCTGGTGCGGGGTGCTGCCCTGTCGGTGCGCGAGCACGACTTCGTGCGCGCCGCCGTGGCGCTCGGCGCGCGACCGGTGCGCATCATGGTCGCCCATCTGCTGCCCAACATCGCCTCGCCGATCATCGTCGCGACCACCCTGTCGGTGGGCGGCGTGATCCTGACCGAATCGACGCTGAGCTTCCTCGGGCTCGGCATCCAGCCGCCTCTGCCCAGCTGGGGCAACATGCTCAGCAATGCCCAGGAGCTGATCTGGCAGGCGCCGCAGCTGGCCATCTACCCGGGCCTTCTTATCTTCATCACGGTGATCGCGTTCAACTTCGTCGGAGACGGCTTGCAGGATGCCATGGACCCGCGGGCACACGAGCCATGACCGGCTGCTCTTGCGCGGGCCCTCCCGGTCACCGAAAGGGCGCCGAGGGCGCACCCTGGTAACCACCGAGAGGCTTGACTTCTCTACGGTCTTCGGACCGTCCTGCAGGCGGCGGCAAACGGCGCGGATTCTTGCCCTTCGCGCCGTCGCGTGTTAGCGTGAAGTGGTTCACAGCGCTGCGCCACAAGGCGATGGAGAGTTTGCTTCGACCCGCTTGAGGACCCAGGTTCAGAGGATCCCGAGCAAACGTTCGACCGGTCTCGAGCGGCCGTCATGATGGTCGGTACGCTCGTTTGGTATGCTGGGCAGGGCGGCAACACTGATTGTAAGGGTAGAGAACGATGGCGAATGAGGCACTCCGCCTGATCGGCAGCAGCACTGGTGGCAGTGCTGAGCAGCCTGGCGAAGAACTCAATCTGCGGGAGCTGTGGCGTGCCGTCATGCGCCGCAAGTTCGTGCTGCTGGCGACGGTAATCGTGATCACCGGCGCGACCTATGCCTTCATCTCGCAGCAGACGCCGGCGTATACCGCACAGGCGCTGATCCAGATCCAGACCCGCGACGCACAGGTCATTCAGGTCCCCGGCGTGGTTGACGAGCTGATCGCCGATCCGGCCACGATCGCGAGCGAGATCCAGTTCCTGACCTCGCCCGCCTACCTTCAGCGCATGGTGGAGCAGCTGAACCTGGTCGACGATCCCGAGTTCAATGGCGCCTTGCGCGAAGATGCCGGCCAGCCGTCGCTGCTCGAACTCCTGAACCCCATGCGCTATGTGCCCGAGAGCTGGCTCGCCACGGTGAGCGGCAAGGAGGAGCAGCGGGGCCCGAAGATCGATCCTGCCATGCTGCAGCTCAATCGGGTGGTCAACGCTTTCGGCAGCGGGCTCGAGGTCGAGCCGATTGCTGGCTCCTACGTCGTCGGGGTGAGCTTCACGTCCGAAGATCCCACGAAGGCGGCGATGATCGCCAACGCCATCGCCGACGAATACCTGGTGTCTCAGGTCGAGGCGAAGTTCCAGGCTGCCGACCGCGCGACCGAGTGGCTCAGCAAGCGCATCCAGGAACTGCGCGGCGAGGTCCTCGAAGCCGAGGCCAAGATCGTCGAGTACCGTAGCCGCAACAATCTGGTGAACACCGACAACAGCAACCCGGTGACGCTGCAGTTCTTCCAGCTCAACTCACAGCTGGCGCTCGCTCAGGCGGAGCGGGCCGGTGCCGAGGCACGGCTCAGCCAGGCGCGCGCCATGGTCAACACCGAAGGTGGCGTGCAGGCCGCCGCTGCGGTGCTGACCTCACCGGTGATGGCCGACCTGCGGGGACAGGAGCTCCAGCTGATTCGCAAGATCTCGGAGCTGTCGACCGATATCGGCGAGAAGCATCCGCTGATGGTGACCACGCGCGGCGAGCTCGCCAGCGTCCGGGCCAAGATGCAGGACGAGGTGCAGCGGATCATCTCCGATCTCCAGAACGAGGTCGCGGTCGCGAAAGCGCGCGAGCGCGAGCTGCAGAGCAACATGGCGCAGCTGCAGACCGATTCCGCCAATGTCGATCTGGCCTCGGTCGAGCTGCGCGACCTCACCATGGATGCGGATGCCAATCGCCAGCAGTACGCCACCTTCCTGACCCGCTTCCGTGAGATCATCGAGCAGCAGGAGCTGCAGGACGCCGACGCCGAGATCATGTCGCCGGCGGCCGTGCCGACTGGCCCCTCCTATCCCCAGGTCCAGCTGGTGACGATGATCGGCTTCGCCGGATCGCTGGTCCTGGGCGTGCTGCTGGTGTTCGTGGTCGAGCGGTGGGATTCCGGCTATGGCTTCCGCAGCGCCGACGAGGTCCAGTCCGCGCTCGGCCTGCGGGCGCTCGCCCTGGTGCCCGACCTGACCCGGCGCCAGACCAATGGCGCGGCCGCCGAAGACTATATCGTGCAGAAGCCGAACTCGGCCTATTCCGAGGCCTTGCAGCGGATCCGCACCAGCCTGTTCCTGGCCGATGGCGAGCGCACGCCCAAAACCGTCCTGATCACCTCCTCGGTGCCGCTCGAAGGCAAATCCGCGATCGCGGCGTCGCTCGCCCGGCAGTCGGCGCGCTCCGGCCTCAAGGTAATCCTGGTCGACGCCGATCTGCGCCGGCCGCGTCTGCACGAAGTGATGGGCTTTGCCAATCAGAACGGCTTGAGCGAGGTGCTGACGGGGCGGGTCAGCCCCGAGGCCGCGATCAAGCACGACGAGAAGTCGGGGCTCGATTTCCTGCCGGCCGGGGTCGGGGTGGTCAGCCCGCCGGACCTGTTCCGGTCCTCGACCATGCGCATCCTGCTCGAGGAGATGGGCAGCTATTACGACCTGGTGCTCATCGATTCGCCGCCGGTCGGGGCGGTGTCGGACGGCCTGACCCTGTCCGGCATCGTCGACAAGTCGCTCTATGTCATTCGCTGGGAGCAGACCCCGCGCAACGTCGTGCTGGCCGGCATGCGCCAGATGTTCGAGGCCGGCGCCGACATCGCCGGCGTGGTCCTGTCGCGCGTCGACGTCAAGAAGCATGCCCGCTACAACTACGCCGAATTCCGGCTATTACCGGGGCTCCTACAGCAAGTACTACGTCAACTGAGCCCGGCGCCGCCCGGCGGCATGCCGCGCGGCGCTGAGCGGGATCTGGCCGTCCGGGACAGCGCATGAGCGCCTATCGCGAGGCGTGGCGTCTTGCCTGGCCGCTGATGCTGTCCAACGTCAGCACGCCGCTGCTCGGCATCGTCGATACCGCGGTGGTCGGCCATCTGTCGTCGCCGCACTATCTGGGCGCGGTGGCGCTGGGCGCCGTCGTGCTCAGCGTGGTCTACTTCGTCTTCGGCTTCCTGCGGATGGGCACGACCGGGTCTGACCGCGCAGGCGTTCGGCCGCGCCGACGCCTGCCGAGTGCTTCGCCTGGCTCGCGCGCGGCGTCCTGTGCGCGATCGGCATCGCGGTCCTGCTCGGCCTGCTGGCGAGCCCGTTGATCGCGCTGTCGGTCCGCGTGTTCGAGCCGGGCGCGCGGGTCGCGGCCGAGCTCGAGACCTACCTCGCGATCCGGCTTTTCGGCGCGCCCGCGGCCCTGGTCACGCTGGTGCTGCTCGGCTGGCTGCTCGGACTGCAGAACGCGCGCGCCCCGATGGCGCTGCTGATCGCGACCAACGGGCTCAACATGGCGCTGGACGTTCTGTTCGTCCTGGGCTTCGGCTGGAAGGTCGCGGGCGTCGCCTGGGCAACGGTCGCCGCCGAGTATAGCGGCCTCGCGCTCGGCATCTGGCTGGCCTGGCGGGCGCTCGCGCCGGGCGGCTGGTCGTGGCAGGCGATCTGGCGGCCGGACGCGTTTCGGCGCCTGGTGGCGGTCAACCGCGACATGCTGCTGCGCAGCCTGTGCCTGGAGTCCGCGTTTCTCACCTTCAGCGCGCTGGGCGCCCGCCAGGGCGAGGTGATCCTCGCGGCCAACGCCGTGCTCTTCAACCTGCACCTTCTGTGCACCTACGGCCTGGACGGCTTCTCCCACGCCGCCGAGGCGATGGTCGGCCGCCGGGTCGGCGCGGGCGACGGGCCGGGCCTGCGCGTCGCGTTCCGCGCGAACCTGGCCTGGGCGCTCGTCCTGGCGGTGGTGCTGGCCCTGGCCATCGCCGCCTTCGGCCCGGCCGGCGTCTGGGGCATGACGGGAATTGAGACGGTGCGCGCCACCGCGATGACCTACCTGCCCTATCTGATCGTGACGCCACTGATCTCGGTCTGGGCGTTCCTGTTCGACGGCGTGTTCGTTGGTGCTACCCGCACCGCCGAGATGCGCAACGGCATGGCGGTCTCGCTGGTGCTGTTCTGGCTGGCGGCCTGGCTGCTGATGCCGCCCTTGGGCAATCACGGCCTCTGGCTTGCCTTCCTGGTGCTGATGAGCGCGCGCGGCGTCTGGCTCGGCACGATCTGGGCCCACCACAAGCCCGAGGTCTGGGCGCCGGCCCGGCACTAGGTGATGGTCGACCTATGTCGACCCGGGAGCGGGCCGCCACGGAGAGGGCAAGAGCCCGCTCAGCCGTGCGCGCGGTGGCGGTGCACCAGCTGGTCGAGCGTCTGCTTGTCGATCCGGCCGCCGATGAACAGCACGGTCACCGCGAGGCCGATCAGGGCAAGCACGGTGTTCGCCAGGAAGGCGTCGTGAATGCCCAAGGTCAGGCTCGATCCGCTGACCACGATCGCGGTGTTCAGGCCGAGCCCGACCGCGCCGCCGGCGATCTGGCACATGTAGATGATCGCGCCCGCAAGGCTCGACATCGAAGGATCGAGCGCGGTGATCGCGACCGTGGTGATCGAGGAGTAGAACAGGCCGATGCCGATCCCGAGCACGACCATCCCCGGGATCATCGCGTCATAGGTCGGGCTGACGCTCACCCACGACAGCAGATACATGCCGCCTGCCAGGCAGAGCGCGCCGATCGAGAGGATCAGCTTGGCGCCCAGGCGGGTGTAGAGGTTGCCCGAGACGAACGAGGTCAGGGCGAACACGGCCATCATCGGCAGCAGGCCGGCCCCGGCGCCGACCGCGCTGTAGCCGAGATGCTTGGTGAAGAACTGGGGCAGGTACAAAAGCGCGCCGAAGAACAGCGCCGACATCGAGAGCGTGGCGATGCTGGCGGCGAAGAAGGTGCGATTGGCCAGCACGTGGCGGGGCACCAGGGCATTGTCGCCGACCCGCCGCTCGACCCGCCAGAACGCCAGCAAGGCGACGATCGCGAGCAGGAACAGCCCGAGGATCAACGGCTGGCTCCAGCCCAGATCGGTGCCCATGTCGAGCGCCAGCAGCAGGGCGAACAGCCCGACCGAAAGGGTCACGATGCCCTGGTAGTCGATCCGCTCCTTGTCGGCATTGATCTCGACATGCGGCACCACCAGCCAGGTCACCACGGCGGCAATGATCGCGACCGGCAGGTTGAGAAAGAAGATCCAGCGCCAGCTGGCGTAGTCGGTGAGCGCGCCGCCGAGCAGCGGGCCGACTGCGTTGCTGAAGCCGGCCGAGCTCAGGACCAGAGCGCCCGCCAGCGACTCCCGGCCTTTGGGCACCAGGGCAAACGACATGCCCAGGATCGCGGGCCACATCATGGCGCCGCCGACGCCCATCAGGCCGCGCGCCAGCAGCAGCATCCAGGCATCGCTCGCGAGCCCGCCGATCACCGAGAAGCCGGCGAAGATCGCCGATCCGACGAGGAAGGCATGGCGGCGGCCGAACATGTCGGCCAGACGGCCGCCGGTGACGATCAGCACCCCGAACACCAGGGCATAGCCGGTGATCACCCACTGCACCGTGGTGACGTCGGCCGCCAGGTCCTTCTCGATCGCCGGCAGCGCCACCGACAGCGCCGTGAAGTCGTTGCCGATCACGAACACCGCCATGGCCATGGCGGCCATGCCGAGCAGCTGCGCCCTGGTCAGCGGCGGCACCTGCGCCCCCTGCGCCCCCTGCGCCGCGCGACCGGCCTCAGCCAACGCCCGGTCCCCCCGACCCGTTCTGCCCGCCACTCTCCTCCAGCGAGATCCAGAGCTGGCCGTCCGCGATCCGGCACGGAAACACCTCGAGCGGCGCAACGTTCTTCGAGATGTCCCCGAGAAACTCCCAGCCCGGCGAGGTGCCGTCCGGATTCAGCAGCGGGCACCAGGCGCGGATCTCGCCGGTCTGCAGATCGAAGCAGCTGCCGTGCCAGCGGCAGACCATGCCGAGGTCCTCGGTCACCACGCTCTGCCGCGGCGGCAGCAGGTGCCGCTGCTCCTCGGGCGGCGGCTCCAGCTCGTAGAACGGCAGCCGCACATGCGGGCAGGCGTTGTTGAAGGCGACGTAGCCGTCCGGGCTGCGATAGACCACCACGTCGCACTGCTCGAGGCGGAGGATGCGCTGCTCGCCGACCGCAAGCTCGTCCTCGGCGAACGACGTGCAGCCACTCGCGGCCGGCATAGCGCTCGATGCCGGGCACCGCCCGCGCGCTCAAGGCCGCCTCGGCCTCCGGCTTGAGCGCTGCGACCTCGTACAGCGTGATGCGCTCGCTGGTGCCGCGCAGGCGCGTGCGCACGAAGTCGAGCGTCTCGACCTGGTCCTCGACCACGCGGTGGAGCGCCTCGGAGATCAGCAGGCGCGTGCCCGCCTCCTTGTTCGCTTCCTCGACCCGGCTGGCGACGTTGACCACATCGCCGATCGCGGTCAGCCGCTCGTGGCCGAGCGTGCCGACCGAGCCGAGCAGCGCCTCGCCGTAATGCAGGCCGATCCGGATATCGAAGTCGACGTCGTACATCGACCGCATGAACGGCTTCATGCGGTCGATCGCGGCCAGGGTCTGCAGCGCCGCATGGACCGCGCGGAGCGGCGCATCCTCCTGGCCGTCGACGCCGAACAGGGCCATCATCCCGTCGCCGACGAACTTGTCGATATAGCCGCCATTGCGCTCGATGATCTCGCCCGCCTGCACGAAATAGCGGTTCAGGAGGTACATCACGTCGTAGGGCGGCAGCGTCTCGGCGATGGTCGTGAAGCCGACGATGTCGCTGAAGAACACGGTGACCTCGCGGACCTCGCCGACCCGGGTCGCGATCGGCCGATCGAGCTGGCTGCTCATCATCAGGTCGGTCTCGTCGAGCACCAGGCGGCGCACCCGCAGGTCGCCGCAGGGGCGCAGCTGGCAGGCGAGCCGCACCTCGTCGCCGAGGCCGAGCCGCCTGGCCAGCGCCTGCTCGGCCTCGGTCCGCACGGGACAGCCGCTCGAGCCCGGCCAGCACCCAGACCCGGCAGGTCGAGCACTTCGCCCGGCCGCCGCAGGCATGGGTCAGCGGCAGCTCGGCGCGCAGCGCCGCATCCAGCAGGCTCTCGCCCTCGCTGCGCATCGAACTCCACGCCGTCGGGTAGCGAGACGATCTTGGCCATGCCATCTCAGCGCGTAGCGCTGCCTTTTCGGATTTCGCGGCTTCAAGCACGTCGGCGGCAGCTTACGTGCGCGTGCGACGTGTTGTCACGCGCCGCGCCGCCGTGGGTCGCCCGCGAAGCCCTCGCAATGCGGCTCGTCCGGCCCGACAGCGTACCATTCTTGCAGCCATGACCCAAGCCGCCGAAGCCCAGGCCCAGGCAGGGGTTGCCTTGTCTGGCGTCGGCCGCCTTATAAACTACGAGGGATACCGCGGTGTACCTTTGAAACCTGTCGGAGGAACCGGGTGATGGATCCGCGCGAGGGTCACCTCGAGGACGGCCGCGATACCAGCGGCGGCGGCGAGCAGTCCGATCGGGCCACGAACCCGTCGGCAAGCTCTGATCAACCTGCGCTGCAGGCACAGATCGAGCGCTCGGGTCTGCCGTGCGAAGCGCTCGCGCCGGACGAGGGCTTTGTCGTCTCGCATGCCGGCTTCCGCATCGCCTTGCGCCAGGAGCACGAGGCGGTCCTCGCCAGCCTGGTCATCGGCGACCTGCCGGATCCTCGACGATCCGGCCGCCGTGCGGCAGCTCCTGCGCTGGGCCAGGGAAGCCTGGCTCGAGGCCGGTCTCTCCCTGGCCGCCCTGGCCGATGGCCGGATCTTGCTCAGCGGCGTGGTCGATCTCGATGGCGACGAGAGCACGCCGCCATCTGATGGACCAGCTCGACACGATCGTTGCGATGGCCACTGGCCTCAGGTCGCAGATCGTCCTCACCCTGGCGACCGAGAGCGCGGAACCGGCGGATTCGACCGATGAACTGGCTGCCCGCCTAGTTCGTCCGGTCGCGGTCAGAAGCAGAAAGGCACGCCATGCCTGACGACATCCAGCATATTTCCTATGACAACGCGCAGCGTGTGCTCAACGAAACCGCGGCCTATCGGACATCTGTCCCAAATCCCGATGCACCGGCCGACACCTCGCGATGGCGCACAACTCAAGGCATCACCTTCTCGAACCCCACGCGGGGTCATACCTGGTTGGGCAGACGTGTCCAAAATGCAACGATTACCGGCGCTGGCCGTTGGGGCGCTCAATTCCTGCGAGGCTTCGATACCAAGTGGGACAAGACAGACCCACACGCAGATCTGCACGACTCGGCCTATGCCAATGCCTGGCGCGAGGCGGCCTTTGGGGGGATGCGCAGAGGCGGGGCGATGGTGCGCGCCGGAGCGCTTCACATTCAGACCGGTGGCGTCCTGACCAAGCTCAAGGGCGCGGCGATGCTCGGCGCGGGTCTGGTTCGTATGCTCGGGAATCTGGGCCCCGAGCAGGCGCTCAAAGGCTGCGTGCTGCTGGCGGGTCAAGCTCTACGCCAAGTTGGACGAGCATTCCATATCGTGGACGCGAGCTCCAGACCAACCGCCTGGCCGACTTCTTGGATTCCAAAGACAATCAAGCCGAAAGACGCAAGGGCGCATTGCGCGACTGCATGCTGGCGATCGCCAAGACCTATCCTGACGGAGAGAAAGACCTCGCGCTTGCGAAACTGCGACCGGCCGTCAACTCCCCGACGGGCATGATCCGGATCGGAGATGCAGACGTCATCGCGAAATGCCTGAACGACGAGGACACAGGATACGACGATGAGCAAATACAGAATGAGGTCCGCAGCCATAAGGCGAGCGCGCGCTCGGTGCTCGCGGAGCATGCCCTCGATCACCAGGCTCTCATGGGCATCGTGGCGGAACATGACCCGGACCGCTGGATTACCGTGGAACAGGGGAGCGACGGCTTCAAGACCAGCGAGGGGTCGAGCCTGTCGCACCCCCAGGTGACCTCGCGAGGCGGCGAGTTTGTCAAAGCTGCCATGCGCTCACGCTACGGTGATCAGGAACTCGCGCGCGCAACGGTATCGACCAAGGGCCAAAGCAGGACCGTGCTCGACATGTTGAACAGTCAGAGCCGATTTACCGTTGCCGATATCGAACTCGATGGAGATCGCGCTTCATGAAGCGGAGCGCGGCTGAACATTCGGCAGCCTCGACGCCGGCGGCGCCGGGTCGGGACTGCGGCAGCAGGCGAGCACATGGCCGATACCCTGAGCTTCGATGACACCACGCTGGCGGCGATCAACGGGTTCGCCGACCACTTCGGCATCAAGGGGCACGACCTCCACCGCGCGGTGTGGGCAGTCGAGTTCGACAGTGACTGCCGCATTGCGCTGGTCATGGCCGACGAGCAGTCGCTGGTCTGTGCGATCGGCGGCGAGTGGTTCGACGCCGAGCATCTGCCGTCCCTGCAGGCGACAGCGACAGCCAACGTTCCGCTGTTCGCCGCAACCGGCGGCACGTTCAGCTCGACGACGAGGATCGCCTCGTCTGTCTCGCCGGCTTCCGCTCGACGGCATCACCGATGAGGCGCTGAGTATCTACCTGGTCTCGGAGATGCTCGGCGCGCTGGAGACCTGGGCGGAACAATGCATTGAAGGACGCGCAGGCCGAGCCGCCGCGCGACGCCACGAGACCAACAAAGCGGCGGCCCCCTCGGATTTTCTCTTTCGCGCCTAGTGGTCCATGTCTGCTTGCCAGGGCGGCCGTGCTGCGTGACGGCCCCGACCAGCCGCGATGGCGGGCGCCCAATCTTCGCCATCGCGACCGGAACCGGCGCCGTGATCCGCCGGCGCCCTGCGCCTGCTACGGCGCTTCGCAGGGGTCGACCCCGACGGTGCAGAAAAAGCCCTCGGTGATGGTCTGGTTGCCACTCTCCTCGCTCGCCAGGACCTCGAACTGGTAGACCGTGCCCGGCTTGAGGTACTCCGCCGGCACCATCACGCTGGTCGCGTCGGCCGGCAGGTCGACATCGAACTGCGGCAAGGCTTCCGCCCCGGTCTCGACCACGACGACGTGATAGCCATCGATCGTGACCTTCCCGAGCTCCGGCAGGATCGCATCCTCGCCCACCGCATCCCACGTGATCTCCAGCGGATCGTCGGCCGACACTTCGTCGTTGTCGGGTTCCACCGGCGCGGTGATCACCGGGCCCGCGGGGATCTGGTACGTGAGCTCCGCCTGGTCCTTGAACGCGGCACCCTTGGCTCGACCCTTGAACGTGTACTCGCCAGCCGGCCAGGCCCGGAACAGCTGCTCGAGCGAGATCTCCCCCTCCTCGTCCGAACGTTCGCACTCGAGTTCCGGCTGCTCCAGCAGCTCGGTGATCTGCGGCTCGACGCCCTCCAAAAAGCCCTCGGTCTGGCCGCCGGTCGCCTTCATGCCGCCCGCGGACGCGAAGCTGTAGACCCGGCGGCCGTTCGGGTTGCGCACCGAGCCCGACGTGATGCCGTCGGTATCGAAGCCGATCTGAATGCCCATGTCGCAGGCCGAGGCGTTGGTCTCGAAGTGGATGTTCGCCACCTTGAACGGCTCGGCCTCGCCGTGCCCGCCGTCCGCCGCCTGCGCGACCGGACCGAACGTCATGGCAGCCCCCAGCAGCCCCACGGGCAGCCCGAGACGCCCCCTCGCACAAGCGGTGCGCGACGCTGCGCGCGATGCATCTGGTCTGGCTCTCGTCCCGTACACGATCGCTCTCCTTCCATGGTTGCCCGCCGGCCTCGGACCCCACGTCCGGTCGGCGGGCAGACCTTGGCGGGAGGGGCGCAGCGCGTACATCCGACATCTGGCAGACAGCCGTCTACCCGCCATGCGTCGGACGTTCATCCTGCAGATGGCGGCCCGGCCGTCGCGCATTTCTCCCCGCGGCGGCAGCATGCTACATTGCGGTCATGGCAACCGACGGAGCCCCTTCATGGCCACCCGGGTCAAGGCACGGTCCGATCTGCATGAGGACGATCTCTACGCCTGGTCCAACGCCCAGGCCGACCTGCTGCGCGCCGGCCGCTTCGCCGAGCTGGACCTCGCCCATCTGATCGAGGAGATCGAGGACGTGGGCGGTGCCATGAAGCGCGCGGTACGCAACCGCACCCGGAGCATCCTCGAGCATCTCCTGACGCTGAAAAACTCGCCCGCCCAGGAACCCCGCGCCGGCTGGCGGGCCACCGTCCGCAGCCAGCGGATCAAGCTTTGCGACGCGCTGACGCCGACCTTGCGCCGCGAGCTTCAGCAGGAGCTGCCCGCCCTCTACGCCGATGCCCGCGGCCTTGCCGAAGGCGCATTACGCGACCATGGCGAGGACACGGCCGCCGACGCGCTGCCGAAAAGCTGCCCATACACGCTCGACCAGATCACCGGCGACTGGCTGCCCGCGTAGGCTCGCAGATAGTTTCATGCTCCACACAGCGCCGATCTTGCCAGGAGCGACTAACTCGCCACTTGTCGCTCCAACAAGCGGTTTCGACTATAGTGCCCCTCTGTGAAGTTCCAGCTTTCGCATTCGTTCCGTGACTATGTCCTTGGCGGGGACGAGACGACCAAGGAGCTGTTGGATTCCGGCTCGCCTCTGGTCGTCGCCATCGAGGAGATTCATGACTTCTTCAAGGACGCCCTGTGGGCAAACGAACCGGAGATGCCTCCGACCCAGACGCTTCTCTCGGTTAACGCGTTCACGATTTACCTGAGCGCAGTTCGGATGGCGATGACCGGACATGAGGCGGCCATGTCCCGCTGTTCCGTACGGCGCTTAATCCGCGTGCTACGCGTTCCTGATGGGCGAGGACGAGTCCCTGCAGCGCATCTGGGCCGATCGCCATCTGAGCGCCGAAGCAATGAAACTCTGCAGAAAGGAATTTACATCTGCTGTCGCGAAGACCGCCCGCGCGATTGAAGCTGCCGAGCAGCGAGAGGGGCCTGCCAAATGGATCAACGATTGCTATCAGGGAGCGATAGATTTCGGGGCGCACCCCAACCCACTATCCATCCATCGTCATGTCGGCATCGCCGAGGAGGAAGATGCCTACCGAGTGAGTCTGACAGCTCTCTACTCCTCCAGAATTCGTTTGAGGTTTCGCGTGCGCTGCTAGCATGCCTTGACTATGGATTGGTTATTGCTGTCGTGCTGGCTCACGGGCTCAAGTCGCCAGCGCATGATCTCAGCGACAAGCTGTCCGCGCTCAATGACACGAAGGAGCGGCCAACCAAAGAGCTGTTTCCCGACGCACACGAAAGGATTGTGCGCCGGGGCAAATCCATGCCTTGGTAGACGACGCGGCGACGGGTATATGCTCACAGCAACAAATTCTGAAAACCATGTGTGTGCAAAGTCTATCACGTTATATCCGCACGACA